>NZ_BOOQ01000012.1 GCF_016863315.1 Planotetraspora silvatica | reverse complement strand
AGTTGACACTGCACCAGCATCGCCGACCAGTCCGAATGATTCCAAACTGACCACAGCCGAGCCTCCCCTGGTTTTTTTGGCAAATCTGGCCGGAAGTGATCTCCGCTGCCCGCCTAAGGCGCCCGTACGCATGCCTTAGGCGTCCTACGCCTCAGGTCGTGCCGGAGATAGGGCATCCGCCCGATGTGGGGGTGGGGGCCTTAGACCGAACCTTGAGTTGTAAGAGAAGAGACCACACAAGGAGACACCGAAATGGGTCCCGAGCTTCAGTACCAGCTCATCATCAACCGGGTGGCCGACCTCCAGGTGGAGGCAGCCGATCACCGCCGCGCCCGCCAGGCGAAGGCGGCCCAGAAGGCGCGCCAGCGTGACGGCCACCGCCGTCGCGGCGTGTTCGGCAAGACCACCACCTCATGAGACGCGTTCGGAAGCCCGGCCGGAGCCTCCCTCCCGGCCGGGCTTTGAGGCCACCGTGAGGCTCCGCGGCCGCCATGAGGCCGGCTCCGCGGCCACCATGAACAGAGGTCGCGTACGGGGGCATCAACGAGTAAGTGCTTCGCCCCCTGATAAATCAGGGGAAGCATCACAGAGGGCATGAAATGCTGAATGACATGACGCGCCGTGCGGTGAGCCCTGTCTTCGTCGGGCGGGGCGAGGAACTGGGAATCCTGGACGAGGCGTTCGAGCAGGCCCGCAAGCAGGCGACGTCAGCCGTCCTCGTCGGCGGCGAGGCAGGCGTGGGGAAGACACGTCTGACCGTCCGGTTCGCCGAACAGGCCGCCCAGGACGGCGCCCACGTGCTCATCGGGGGCTGCGTGGAGCTGTCCACGGAGGGCCTCGCCTACGCCCCTTTCACCGCGGTCCTGCGCCAGCTCGTCAGAGAGACGAGTGCGGGCGAGGTGGCCGCTCTCCTGCCCGAGGGGGCGGCCCGCGAGCTGGCCAGGCTGCTGCCAGAGTTCGGCGAGCCCAGCAGTGACGAGGAGAGCGAGTCCGCCAGGGCGCGGCTGTTCGAGCTGATCCTCACCCTGCTGGAACGGCTGGCGGAACGGCGGCCGCTGATCCTCCTCATCGAGGACATCCACTGGGCGGACCGGTCGAGCCGTGACCTCATCGCGTTCCTGAGCCGCAATCTCAGGACCTCTCCCGTCCTCATGGTGATGACCTACCGGTCCGACGAGCTGCACCGGACCCACCCGCTCCGGCCCGTCCTGGCGGAGCTGGTCCGGGTGGACGGCGTCATCCGTCTCGATCTGCCCCGCTTCACACAGGACGAGGTCGCCGCGCAGATGGCCGGCATCCTCGGCGTCGCCCCCGAGTTCGCCAGGGTCGACAACGTCTTCGAGCGCAGCGAGGGCATCCCTCTCTTCGTCGAGGCGCTTCTCGAGCACGCCGACGACTGCTCGTTCCCCGACTCGCTGCACGACCTGATCATCGGGTCCGTCGAGCGGCTTCCCGAGGAGACGCAACGAGTCCTGCGGACGGCCGCCGCCGGCGGCATCCGGGTGGGGCACCCGCTGCTCGCGCTCGTCAGCGGCCTTTCCGACGTCGACCTCGAGAACGCGTTGCGGCCCGCCATCGCGGCCAACGTGCTCCAGGTGGCGGACGGCGGCGCCTACGTGTTCCGGCACGCCCTGATCCGCGAGGCCGTCCACGACGAACTGCTCCCGGGAGAGCACGCGCGGATGCACGCGCGCTACGCCGAGGAGATCGACCGGGACCGCAGGCTCGTCCCCCACGGCCGGGCGGCCATCGAGATCGCCCATCACTGGTACTCCGCCCGCGACGATCTGTGGGCCCTGATCTCCGCGTGGGAGGCGGCCCAGAAGGCGGCCAAGTCGTTCGCCTACACCGAGCAGATCCAGCTCCTCGAACGCGTGCTGACCCTGTGGAACAAGGTCCACGACGCCGCCGACCGGATCGGCGTGGACCACGTCACCGTGCTGGAACGCGCCTCCGAGGCGGCGCACGTGTCAGGGGACATGGAACGCAGCATGAAGTTCGTCAGGGGCGCCCTGGCCGAGCTCGACGAGCGGGACTCGCCCGAGCGTGTGGCCGAACTCCTGGTGCGGATGGCCAACATCAAGCATCAGCGGGGCAAGCCGGGCGCCCTCGACGATCTCCGGCATGCGGAGAGTCTCGTCCCGCTTCCCGGTGACATGCGGACCCTGGTGCTCGCCCGGCTGGGTTCGGAGCTGATGTTGTCGAACCAGGTGGCCGAGGGGACCGCGGTCACCGAAGAGGCGCTGCGCGTCGCACGTGAACGAGGGCACGAGGTGCAGGAGGCCGACCTGCTGATGAACCTGGCTCTCGGCCACTCGATCTCGGGAGATCTCGAGACGACGTTCGCGACGAATGAGCGCGCGCTGGCCATCGGCACGCGGCTGAAGTCGGCCCGCGTGATACTCCGTGCGCTCGGCAACAACGTGGACGCGCTGGACAACCTGGGCCGCTCGGAGGACGCCGTCGCGCTCGCCATCGAGGGGGAGAAGCTGTCCCGGCAGTACGGCAGGTACCGCCATCAGGGGGTCTTCATCGCCAACAACCGGGCGGAGGCGCTGGAGTCCCTCGGCCGGTGGGACGAGGTGATCGAGCTCGTCGACGGCGCCGTGAAGATGGGCCCGTCGCTCCGGAACCGGTGGCATCTGCTGCGCGTCAGGGCGGACATCGCGATCGCGAGAGGCGAACAGGACCTCGCCCAGAACCTCCTGGCCGAGGTGGGCGCACTGGCTCCGCTTCCCGACCAGTGGACCCAGGAGTGGATCTACAACACCCGCCTGCGCCTGGCCTGGCACCTCCTCCAGGGCGAACCGCTGCGAGCCCTCGAAGTGGCCGAGGTGGCGCTGACGAACCCGCCCCTGTCACAGAAGGCCATGCTGGGCTGGCGACTCCTCGCCTCCATCCGGCTCGTCTGTGACGCGGTCGCGCCCATCGACCCCGCCCGAACCGCCGCCGTACGCGCCGGGGGCGACGTGCTGGCGGGTGGCATGAAGAGCGACGGCCCCGTCGTCGACGCCTTCCGTCTGATCTACGAGGGCGACTTCGATGCCGCGGCGGCGGCGTGGAAGCGGCTCGGGCGTCCCTACGCCCGGAGCAAGGCGCTCCTCCACGCCGCAGGCGACGCCGCCGCCTCAGGCGACCGCGACGGCGCGTGCGAACGGCTCCGCGAGGCTCACCCTCTCGCCGTCTCGTTGCGGGCGGCTCCGCTGGTGACGCAGATCGAGGCCCTGGCCCGCCGCGTCGGGAACCCGCTCACCGAGTCCGTACGGCAGGCCGCCCGCGATGAGCAGATCCTGCTGACACCACGTGAGGTGGAGGTCCTGCGGCTCGTGGCGGCGGGACGGAGCAACCGCGAGATCGCGGCCGAGTTGTTCATCTCGGCCAAGACCGCCAGCGTGCACGTGTCGAACATCCTGCCGAAGCTCGGCGTCTCGAGCCGGGGCGAGGCGGCGGCGGCCGCGCACCGCCTCTCCCTGCTGGGCTGACCCCCGCTCAGGCGAACAACGGCTCGACCAGCAGGATCACGCCGAAGACGGCGAACGCGGCGGCCGCGCCGTACCGGATCCACTTCTCCGGCAGATGCTTGCCGAGCAGGCGCCCCACGAGGATCGCGAGGGCGTCCGCCGCCACCATGCCGACGGTCGAGCCGATCCAGGTGCCGAACCAGCCGTGCTGCGTCGCCAGCGTGATGGTCGCCAGCATGGTCTTGTCGCCGAGTTCGCTGAGGAAGAACGCGATCCCGACGGCGAAGACCGCCGTGCGCCGTGCCCTGGCGGCTTTGCCGCGCTCCTCTTCGGTCAGCTCGTCTCCGCGCAGCGTCCACGCCGCGAAGCCCAGGAACGCGATTCCCGCGGCGATGGAGATCGCGGTGGTGGGGAGGTTGTCGCCGATCAGGCCGCCGAGGCCCACACTCACGAGGTGGACCAGCGCCGTGGCGATCGTGATGCCCGTGAGGACGGGCAAGAGCTTGAATCGGGTCGCGAAGGTCATGGCCATGAGCTGGCTCTTGTCGCCGAGCTCTGCCACGAAGATCACGAACAGAGAGATCCAGAACGCCTGCACAGGTCGCCTTTCTTCACACGCGCGACCGGGCCGGCGATCCTCACCCGGGGGAGTCCGGGCATGGCTTCGGCCCGGCAGCATGGCTGTCGGGCCGAAAGTCTCGTCCGCCGCATGGGCTCCACGACCGGGCCGTTCGAGCCGGAAAGGCTCGGGCCAGTATGTCGATCAGTGGATTGTGGACTACTCCCCTTCGGATGGTTCTGGCAGAGTCTACCGGCAGGAGGCAAATGCCCGGCTTCCGGTACCGGTCAGAGGGTGATCCCGACCAGCACGGGCTCGTTCACCAGCGTCACACCGAACTTCTCGACGACTCCGTCACGGACCTCACGCGCCAGGGCGAGCAGGTCCTGGGCGCTCGCCTCTCCCGACGGGTTGGTCAGGGCCAGCGTGTGCTTGGTCGAGATCCGCACGACCCCCCGCTCGTAGCCCTTGGGGAAGCCGGCGTGTTCGATCAGCCAGGCTGCGGGGATCTTGACGGATCCGCCGGGCACGTCCCATCGGGGATGTCCCGGGGCGCGCAACTCCAGGTCTGCCGCCTGCTCCGCGGTCAGGATCGGGTTGGTGAAGAACGACCCGGCGCTGCGAGTGTCGGGGTCGGCCGGGTCGAGGACCATGCCCTTGCCACGGCGCAGCCCGAGCACGACCTCCCGCACCTCGGCGAGCGGCATCCGGGCGCCGATCTCCACGCCCAGCCGGTCGGCGAGTTCCTTGTACGCGATGGGGCCGGACAACTCCGACCGCTCCAGCGCGTACGTCACGGCGAGCACGACGTGACGGCCCGGATCGTCCTTGAACGCGCTGTGCCGGTAGGCGAATCCGCACTCCGCCGAGGTGAGGTCGTTGATCTCGCCGGTCATCCGGTCGTAGACGCGCACGCCGACGATCGTCTGCGAGACGTCCTGCCCGTAGGCCCCCACGTTCTGGATCGGCGTCGAACCCACCAGTCCGGGCACGCCGGACAGGCATTCGAGCCCGGACCAGCCTTCCGCCACGCATCGGGCGACCAGGGCGTCCCAGTCCTCCCCCGCCTGGACGGTGACCACCATCCGATCACCGGTGTCCGCGGGGTCGACTCCCTTGCTGGACACGTGGACCACCAGGCCGTCGAAGCCCTCGTCGGACACGACCAGGTTGCTGCCGCCGCCGAGGACCAGGACCGGCTCGCCCTCCCTGTCGGCCGCAGAGACGATCTCGACCAGCTCGTCCTGCGTACGGGCCTCGGTGAAGGCGCGTGCGGGTCCGCCCACCCGCAAGGTGGTGTACGGCCCGAGCCGTACCTCTGCCAGCCGGTCAGCCATGGGATTCCTCAGGGACATCGGAAACCGCCCGGCCGTCGTGACCGGGCGGAGCGCCGAGGCGATCCCACGGCCCTGCCAGCTTACGATCTCGCGGGGCGGCGTTCGTCCCGGAGACGTCGCGGCGGCCCCATGATCGACTCAGGACAGCTGGACGACGGCCCGCGCCTTGGACAGGACCCGGGCGTCGCCGGACCGCGCGTTGAGCGCGACCACGACACGCTTGTCCTCGAGCTTGTCCTCGATGACCCCGCTGATCGTGATGGTGGCGCCCTGGTCGTCGTCGGGCACGACCACCATCGACGAGAAGCGCACGCCGTAGTCGACGACCGCACCGGGATCGCCCGCCCAGTCCGTGACGAAGCGGCCGCCCTCGGCCATGGTGAACATGCCGTGCGCGATGACGTCGGGCAGGCCGACCGACTTCGCGTGCCGCTCGTTCCAGTGGATGGGGTTGAAGTCGCCCGAGGCGCCCGCGTACATGACGAGGTTGACCCGGCGCACCTGGTACTCGACGGCCGGGATCTCCTGGCCCACCTGTACCTCGTCGTACTTGATCGTCGCAGCCATGGTTACGCCGCCCCTCCCCGCTCCACGATGGTGTTGTAGGCCTGGCACACGAGCTCGCCGGTGGTGCTGGTGACATCGCTGCGGATGGTCAGGAACTCGTTGCGGCCGACGCTGCGGATCTCGGTGATCGTCGACGTGCAGACCAGCTCGTCGCCGGCGTAGATCGGGCGGCGGTACTCGAACCGCTGCTCGCCGTGGACGACCATCGCGTAGTTGAGCCCGAGACCGGGGTCGGAGATCCCGTTGCCCGCGCCCGAGAGGCTGAACACGATCGGGAAGGTCGGCGGAGCGATCACGTCGGGGTGGCCGGCCGCGACGGCGGCCTCCTTGTCCCGGTAGATCGGGTTGTCGTCACCGATCGCGGTGGCGAACTCCCTGATCTTCATGCGACTGACCTCGTAGGGAGCGGACGCCTCGAATGTCCGCCCGACGAAATCGCGGTTCAAAGCCATGAGGTGGGGCTCCTTCGCGGCTGAAGAGCTGTCGGGGCCGACGCTAACAGAACAAGGTTCGGCTGTCGCGGGACGGCTGACCGGCCCCCGTCGGCCCACTCAACCCTAGCGACGGGCAGGGGCGGGCGATCAATCGACCGTCGCCGGCGAATGTCGGTGTGCATCATGTGGACATGACAAACCGGCGATCCCGCGAGGGGACCGCCGGTCGTGTGTATTGAGATGTCCTGAAGTGTCGCTGAAGGTGCCCGTCAACCCGATCGGCTGTACGCCTCAACGAGTCTCGGTGCGGCCGGTGGCACCCACCCCGTCCCGAGGACACAGGTGATGCCTCAACCCCGTCCAGCCAACCGCCGGGCAGTACTTCCCCCCGGGCTACCGCAGAGATGCCTAGCGGGTCTCGCGGTGCGCCTGGTGGCACTTGCCCAGTCCTAGGGACACAGTGGGCAGTACTTCCCCCCGGGCTACCGCAGAGATGCCTAGCGGGTCTCGCGGTGCGCCTGGTGGCACTTGCAGTTGGGGCAGTACTTCTTCAGCTCAAGCCGATCCGGGTCGTTACGCCGGTTCTTCCGCGTGATGTAGTTGCGGTGCTTGCACTCCTGGCAGGCCAGCGTGATCTTAGGCCTAACGTCGGTGGCAGCCACGTGGGAGTGCCTTTCTGCGTTCGGGACTACTGGACAACCCCGGCCTGATCACCTTCAAGGAGGGGACCCGGCTGGGGTAGTAGCGGAGGCCGGACTTGAACCGGCGACACAGCGATTATGAGCCGCTTGCTCTGCCTGACTGAGCTACTCCGCCTGGACCGGAAAAACAGGGACCGGCCACGCAAGGATACCCGACCTGTACGGCACCCGCGCACGCGCGAGCAGACCATGATCGGGTGCCACAGATGGGGATACCCCCACCAAGCCAAAAGCCCCACCCGAATTGGATCGGATAGGACTTTTGTGCCAGAGCCCCCAAACGGAATCGAACCGTTGACCTTCTCCTTACCATGGAGACGCTCTGCCGACTGAGCTATAGGGGCACGTCCGCAAGGGCTTTCGCTCCGCGGACAGGTGCAACCTTACACGTCCACGACGACCGATGCGAAATCAATCTCCGAGTCCTTTCCGGGCAGGCCGGAGTCCGTTTCAGGGGGTCGGCAGCGTGCCGGTCAGGTCGGCCCGGTCCCTCTGGTCCTCCGGCACCCGCGCCGTGATCTCGTACTTCGTGAAGTAGCCCTTGCCCCTGACCGGCGAGACGTTGCTCAGCGTCACCGTGGCCTCGTAGGGGTTGTCCATGCATGCGGGCAGGCACCACGTCCCGGTCAGCTTTCCGGCTCCGGCCGCCCGGGTGGGCCCCCAGCTCTGCCAGACCACCTGGTTGAGCGTGCTGAACTCCGAGACCGTCAGGTCGCCGGGTCGTTGATCGCTCCGGCCCTCCTCCGCGCCGTGGAAGTTCAGGACGTAGATCGGAGTCTCCGCGCCGTCCTCCGCACCGGTCGCCGAGCCGGGAGAGCCGCACGACGTCATGGCCGGCGCCGCCAGGCACGCGGTCAGCAGGCACAACGCCGCGAAACGGCGCGCCTTGGAGATCGACACCGTCGTGGGTGCGGCAGACAGGCGCATTGGTTCCCCCTCAGGTCTCTGTTTCCCTGACGTTAGAGGGGTTACGCCTCACGCAACGGCCACTAGCGGACGGCGGTCCGCAGATCGCCCCCCGCACGCGGAAGAGGGATCACTTCGCAGAGGTCGGCCAGGTCGACGAATCGGGCCACCTCCTCGACGGACAGGCAGTCGGCGACGAGCATGCCCCCGCGCCGGACGCGCAGGACCTGGCGTCCGCAGCGATCCGCGGGCACGATCTCGTAACCGTCAGGTCCCACCCAACGCCTGCTCATAGGTGGACAAGCTAGCCGCTTTTCCCACCCATTTCTCGAAATGACACGCGCATCCGGAGACCACGTGCGTCCATCGCGGGATCTTCGGCAAGCGGGGAAGAAGCGGCTCACGCCTCGGCGGTGAGCGGCCGCGTGAACCCCCAGCCTTTCGCCAGCAGCGCGTCGACCTCCTGTACGGCTCTCGCGAGCCGTTCGTCCGGCGAACCCGTGACGATCACATGCGGCAGGCGCCTTTCCCGCAGGGTGCGCCGGATGCGCCGATCCATGTGCCCGCGGATGAGCTCGCCGTCCCGCCAGCCGTCCTGCTCGAACGGAACACCTTCGACGGACGTGTGAATCCACAGATCGTGCCGTGCCCGCTCGTGCATCCGGATGACCTCGGGCGATCCGGCGCCGAGATAACGCTCGTGCCAGACGGAGGTGGCCAGGGCGTCGGTGTCGCAGACGAGCAGTGGGGAACCCACCCGGGCCGCGGCGTCCTCCCAGGCGAGTTGGCGCTCGGCGATCAGGGTGAACTCCGCCGAATCCCACGGCAGATCGTCCAGCCATGGCTCGGGTTCGCCGTTCTTCTTCGCCGTACGGCGGGCCACCGCCAGTTTCTCCTCGCAGTAGGTCCTGCCGTACTCGGGGACCCAGCGGGTGGCGGCCCAGGCACCGCCGCGCGCGGCGAAGGCCGCCGCCAGCGCCCTGGCGAGTGTCGTGGTACCGCTCGACTCGGCTCCCACGACCACGACACGGCGGGCGAGGAAGGCCCGCACCGCGGGGCGGAGCCGGTGCCATGCCGCCACCGGGTCGTCACGGACCTCGGTGCCGCTGATCGGATGCCTCTCCCGTGCCGGGTCGACGTCGACGTGGACGGCGCCGAACCTGCGCGCCAGTTCGGAGCCGTAGGGCTCGGAGGAGAAGACCGCGTCGATCTCCGGAACCGAGCCGTGGGCCATCGCCAGCGCGTGCCGGAACACGGCGACGTGGGCCGTCCAGATCTCCGGGTCGTCGTAGTCGATGTCGACGTCGTCGACGACGGGAGCGATCACGACGTTCGGCTGCGGATGCGCCTCCCTGAGCCATGCCGTACGGCCGGCCAGCGGAATGCTCTCCACACTCGACGCCGCGACGACGACGGTGACCGTGGCGCATCGTCCGGCCGCGGTGTCGATCAGGTGGTGATGTCCGGCGTGCGGAGGATAGAACTTGCCGATCACGAGGCCGTGGGCGAATCTCTGGTTCATGCCGCCACCGCCACCGGCTGGGCGGCCATGTCCCTGCGCCAGGACAGCAGCCCCGCGACACAGAGGGCGAGGAAGATCACGTACAGGGCGCCGGTCAGGTAGAGCCCCTTGTAGGCGTAGAGCGGGATGTAGATCACATCGACGGCGATCCACAACCACCACGACTCGAGCAGTTTCCGGCACTGACCGTAGGTCGCCATGAGGGACAGGGCTGTGGTCAGGGCGTCCCAGAACGGCACCGCGGAGTCGGTCCACACGGCCAGGACCGCCGTGAGAGCGGCGGTCGCCGCGGCACCGGCCGACACGAGCCAGATCCATTCGGCCGGGCCGGTTCGGGTGACCGAGAGCCTGCTCCGTCCGGCTCCGCCGTACAACCACTGCCACCAGCCGTACAGCCCGAGCAGGACGTAGACGATCTGCAGGGCGGCGTCGGCGTACAGGCCGGCGGAGAGGAAGACCAGTCCCAGCAGGACGACGTTGGCGACGCCGATCGGCCAGTTCGCGATGTGCTGGCGGACCACGAGCCAAACGGTGAGAGCGCCCGACGCGAAGCCGAGCACTTCCGCCCAACTCGTGGAAACGCCCCGAAAGGCGAACGCGGGCTCCAGTAAGGGCCCCAGCAGAGCGGTGAGCGCCATGACCGCCTCCTTAATCGTCAGCTTGACGATAACAGGTGATCCTTAAGCGCGAAATATCGTGATCAGTCGTCGACGCCCCGGCCGGACGGCTCGAAGCGGGAGCCCCCGAGCCCACCCGAACCCCACCCGAACCCCACCCGAACCCCACCCGAACCCCAGCAGAGCCCCGCCCGAAGCCCACCAGAGCCCGTCCGCGGCGCGGCGAAGGCCCGGGACGGCGCGTGACACAGCGCGGCGGCATGGCACGGTCCACAGGCTCAAAGGAACGGAATCGGAATTCTTTTCGTCTTTTTCGAAATTAGGCCTTGAGGAATAGTCCGAAGCTGTCCACTTGCGTCGGCAATGTCGGCAATAAGTTACAAAGCGATCTCATGATCTACCTTGCCTTGGTGTATCCCGCTAGCATCTACCTCGTCAGATGTGCGCTAACACACGTTCCTCAGGCGTGTGAGGCCGTCTGACGTCAGGCGTCAGGCGCACTCGGGGAGTGCGTCTTCTTCTTACAGGGGACCCCCTTGAATCCTGCTCTGCCCGGCGGGAGAAGGACTGGCGTTCGCCGTTCCCTCTCCGCTGCGGTCCTTGCGCTCGGTCTCGTCGGCACCGGCGTGGCCACCACCGTCTCTGCCGCCTCCGCGTCAGCCACCACGAACACGTCGGCACCCGTTGCCGATACTCCCCGGGAAGCCAAAGCCCGGGCCCAGCAGGTCCTCGCCGCAGCCGAGAAGCGCGGCATCGTCAAGAAGTCGGCCAGGCAAGGGTCGCAGACGAGCTCCACTCAAAAGTCGTTCGCGCTCTCGACGCCGGCCCCCAGGCCGCAGATCGTCGGCGGGTCAACGACCACCATCAGTGCGGCGCCCTACATCGTCCAGCTGTGGTACCAAGACCCGCGTGACCCGGGCTTCGTGCTCTTCACCTGCGCCGGAACGATGATCGCGCCGAACAAGGTGCTGACGGCCGCTCACTGCGTCTCCGGCCTCGACTGGGTCCACAAGGGTGAGGTCGCGGGTGGCGTCAGCACCCTGGACGCCGACAACTACAAGTGGTCGTTCGTCAAGCGCCAGTGGGTCAACCCGTCGTACAACAAGAACACGCTCGACAACGACATCGCCATCCTCACGCTCAGCAAGGCGTTGCCGCTGAGCGTCGCCCCGATCGCGATGGGCACGGACACCGCGCTGTACAAGACGGGCACCAATGCGACGGTCTTCGGCTGGGGTACCACCACCTCCGCCCCGGACGCCCACACGTCGAACGTGCTGAAGAAGGCCACGCTGCCGATCCACTCGAACTCCGCCTGCAACGCGGCGCTCCGCGACCCGTCCGCGGGCGACCAGTTCATCGACGGTCACATGGTCTGCGCCGGTCCGCCCGGAACCGGTAACGACTCCACGACCACCTCCACCTGCCCCGGCGACTCCGGTGGTCCGCTGCTGGTCAGCGGCAAGGTCGTGGGCATCGTCTCCTGGGGCATCGGCATCCAGGACCCCAGCACAGGCGAGTGGGTCAAGAACTGTGGCGTGGAGGGGACCTACCCGGTCTTCACCAAGGTGAGCACGTACGCCGGTGTCGCCAAGGCACGGACCAACGACACCGACTACACCGGTGACGGCAACGCTGACGTGTTCGCCCGGGCCACCAAGGGCGGCACCGCGAGGGTCTACAAGGGCAAGACGCTCGGCACGTACTCGTCGGCCGGCAGCGGCTTCAGCAGCTGGAACAAGGTCCTGCAGACGGACCTCAACCGTGACGGCATCAACGACTACATCGTGCGGACGACCGCGGGCGGCCTCTACTGGCGGCACAAGGTCGGGACCAAGACGGTCAACACCAAGATCTCGTCCAGCTACAAGACCGTCAGGCAGATCATCACCCCTGGTGACGTGACCGGCGACTCCAAGCCGGACCTGATGACCGTGACCTCCAACGGCTACCTGTACGTCTACGCCGGCAAGGGCAACGGCACCTTCGGCGGCGCCAAGAGGCTCAGCACCGGCTGGCTCGGATACGCCCAGGTCATCGGACACGGTGACTACAACGGCGACGGCCGGCCCGACCTGCTGGGCCGTAACGGCAAGGGTGCCGTCTACCTGCACGCCGGCAACGCGAAGGGGACGTTCACCATGACGTCCCGCAAGCTGGTGAGCAGCACGGGCTTCAAGTCCGCGAAGTACATCGTCACCCCCGGCGACGTGAACGGCGACGGCTACTCCGACATCGTGACCGTGAACAGCTCCGGCTACCTGTACCTGTACAAGGGCAACGGCAAGGGCACCTTCGGTGGCGCCCTGAGGGCCAAGACCGGCCTCAAGTCGTACAACCTCTTCGGCTGACCCTCAGCCAAGCGGGCGCGCCCGCCGCGGGATCCCTCCCGCGGCGGGCGCGTTCTCGTTCGAGGGTCCGCCCGGCTCCTCGAAAGGGATCACGCCGGGCAGCTGCCGTGCCGTACGGCGGGTTCGCCGCGAGCCTAGGCTGATCGCCCATGGGCGACCTCCTGGCAACGATCGGAACGGGTACGGCCGTCTTCGCCGGAACCAACGTCGATGACATCATCATCTTGACGGTGTTGTTCTTATCCTCCCGCGCGAGCGGGAGGCCGCGCCCATGGCAGATCGTCGGCGGCCAATACACCGGCATCGCCGCATTGGTAGCCGTCTCCTCCATCGCCGCGCTTGGGCTCACCATCGTCCCCGACCGATGGGTCGGCCTCCTTGGGCTCGTCCCCTTCGGACTGGGGCTGTGGGGCATGATCAACACCGTCCGGACCATCGACGCAGGTCAGACCACCTCCCCAACCGTCGCGACCGGACTGCTGTCGGTGGCGGGGGTGACCATCGCCAACGGGGCGGACAACATCTCCGTCTATACGCCGATATTGCGGACCATCGGGGTGACCGGGGGCCTCATCACTGTCACGGTCTTCACGGTGCTGGTCGCCATCTGGTGTGCCGCCGGGTCCTGGCTCGGCTCACACGGCAAGGTCATCGCCGTCGTCGAGCGGTTCGGCCACTGGCTCGTCCCCGCGGTCTTCATGGTGATCGGTGCCGTGATCGTCGTGGAGTCCGGCCTGATCGGCGGCCACGCGCGACGCTGATCGGTGGCCCCCGGCCACACGGGTCAGGCAGCGGGCCAGGGAAGATCGGGCTCGCATGGCTGGGAGTAGTGCACGCCGGCCACGTCGAAGCCGTACAGCCGCCTGACCTCGTCCCGGAACCAATCGATGTCGGCGAGGTCGCCGATCGTTTCGGGAGTGGCGGTCTTCCAGCGTTCGGTCACCGACGCCTGCACCTTCTCTTCGAGCTCCCAGCGGTCAAGGCGGATACGGCCCTGCTCGTCAACGCCGAGCGGGGCCGCGCCGGTGAGCTGGTCCCACAGGTCGACGGACTGGGCGAGCGGTGAGCGCATCCCCTCCCCGAGGACGCCCCTGAGCAGGCTGACGTACAGGGCGATGCCGGGGATGGCCGTCGACGCCTGCGTGACCGCCGCACCGTTGACCGAGGTCAGCGCACGACCGTCGTAAGCGCTCAACCTGTCGCCCAGGGCGGAGGCCGTGCTCTCCAAATGCAACTTGGCCCTGCCGATCGTCCCCGCCCGGTAGATCGCGGACGTGAGGTGCGAGCCGATGTAGGACAGGGCCACGGTGGTGAAGCCTTGCCGGATGAGACCACGCGCGTCCAGCGCGTCGATCCAGAGGGACCAGTCCTCACCACCCATGACCTTGACCGTGTCCGCCGTCTCCTCGTCACCGGCAGGCTGGACGCCGATCTCCCGCAGTCGCGGTGTCCCGTCCTTGTCGAACTCGAGCGTCTTGGTGACGTGCTCGGCTCCGATCGGCTGGATCACCGACTGATGGGTCACGCCCGTGCGAGGGTCGGTACGGCGCGGCGCGGCCACGCTGTAGATCAGATGGTCGATTCCCCCGAACCGCTTGGCGATCAGATCGAGAACGTCGTCCTTGGTGGTGTCGGCGAAGGCGTCCCCGTTGAGGAACGCGAAGTCGCTCCCGGCCTCCTCCGCGAGCTTCGCCGTGGCGATCGTGCGATACCAGCCCGCCGTCGCCGTCCGGCGCCCCGTCGGCGGACGTTCGAAGCACAGGCCGACACCCTGAACTCCGTACCGGGAGATCCCGGCGACCGCGGCGGCCAGCCCGTAACCGGCGCTGGAGCCGATGATCAAAGCGACCGGCCGTTCCCCGTTCGGTCGCGTCACCGGCTGAGCCTTGGCCGCCATGTCGGTGACGATCCGCGCGCACCCGTCAGGGTGGGAGTCGAACAGCAGGAATCCGCGTCCGGAAGGCTGAATGAGTCGTGCCGTCATCGTGTGCCCATCTGTATCGGAGACTGATCGGATCTGATGAGGTGGAGGACCACCGATATCAGATCCGGCCGGGTCCGTGTCAGGTCCGCGACGCGCCCCGCTCAGCGGGGACCAGGGTCAGATGCCCGGCGCGCAGCAGAGCGGTCGCCACCGAGGCCGCCTCGCGAACCGCCATCGTCAACGCGACCTGTCGTTCCTGGAACCGGGCCGTCGGTACCGAGACCGTGAAGGAGCCGACCGGCGAACCCGTCGCATCGAAGAAGGGCGCGGACAGACAACACACGCCCCCGGTGAACTCTTCGCGGTCCACCGCGTAGCCCTGCCTGCGCACCTGCGCCAACTCGAAGATGAGCGCGTCATGGTCGACGATCGTGTGTGGGGTGACCGCGGCGAGCTCCACTCCCTCGAACATCGCCGCCACCTGGTCCTCGGGTAGGAAGGCGAGCACCGACTTGCAGGAGGCTCGCGCGTGCATGTGCCCGGTGTAGCCGACATCGAGGTCGCCGACGCCGGGCGTGTCATGGCCGGAGATGTAGTGCTGCAGCGTGAGCGTTCCGTGGTGCCAGCCGGAGACGAAGGACGCCTCATTGATCTTGTTGTGCAGCCTGGCCAAGATCACCGCGAGCTCGGGTGGCGGTCCCGACCGCCGCTGAAGGTGCCTGTTCAGTGAGGCGGCGCGGTGGCCGACGTCGTAACGACCGCCGGGAAGGCGGACCACGTACCCGCCCGCCAGCAGGGTGCGCAGCAGGTGGTAGCAGGTGCCGGGCTTGAGGCCCAACTGGCGGCTCAGCATCTTCGCGGTGGCGGTGCCGTCTGCGGCGGCGACGGCCTCCAGGACGTGCAGGCCGCGCTCCAGCGTGTGCAGCACGGTCTTCTTACCGGCCTCCGGCTCACTCATATCCCGCGTCCCGTGCCGCCTTCGCACGGGACGGAACCTCTGCCGCTCTCGGTAGCCGCGGCATCGGCCACCTCCTTCTGTCCGCTCACTGTGCGCTTCCACCCCCGGGGTGTCGCATCAGCGTGACCCATTTTTTCGACTATCTGAAATCCAGCACGCCAGCCGACGAATGAGCCGGCTTCTCCCGCCTATCGTTTGCACACCCCGGATCCGGCCCGCCGGCAGCCGATCGGCGAGGTTCGGGGCTGGGTATGGGACCGGATGATCGCCGCAGATGACCGACGCCGGGGAAGAGACGGACGAGACGCTGAGAGTGCTGAACGACACCGTCCGGAACGAAGGAGACAACCGTTGATCCACCGCTGGAACCCCGCCACCGTGGCCCCGCCGATCGGCCAGTACAGCCACCTCGCCTCGGTTCCAGCCGACCATGAGCTGGTGATGATCTCCGGCCAGGTCGGCGTGCTGCCGAACGGCAGCCTCGCCGGCTCGGACTCCGAGACGCAGACGCGGCAGATCTTCGCCAACATCGAGCGGCTGCTCGACTCGCTCGGTGCGGGGCCCGAGCACCTGATGAAGCTGTTCACCCTGGTCGCGGGCGTCGAGCACCTTGACGGCTGCCGCGCGGCGCGGCAGGAGACATTCGCGAGGTGGTACCCGGGCGGTGATTGGCCCGCCCATTCGCTCGCGGTGGTCGTGGCCCTGGCGGATCCGGCGCTGACCGTCGAGATCGAGGGCGTGGCCGCCCTGCCGCGCCGATGAACCCGGAAGACTTCCGCGAACTCTTCCCGGCACTGCGCTCGACGGTGTGGCTGGACACGCCGGGTGCACCACCTGGCGCGGAACCGGTGACCGAGGCCCTGCACGAGGTCCTGTCCGCGTGGTCCACCGGCGCGTTCGACTGGCTCGAATGGGACGCGGCTGCCGCCGAGGCCCGCACCCTGTTCGCCCGGTTGATCGGGGTCGACCCCGCCACGGTGTCGACCCTCGGCTCGCTCGCCGAGGCGGCCGCCACGATCGCCGGATCACTGCCGCCCGGCCGGATCGTGGTGGCGGCCGAGGAGTTCCGCAGCAACCTGTTCCCGTGGCTGGCCCGGCACGACGTGGTGACCATACCGGCCCGCGACGGCGGGACACAGGTGGAAGACCTGATCGCCGCGCTGGATGACAGGACCGTGCTGCTCGCCGTCAGCGAGGTGACCAGCAGGGAAGGACAGCGGCTCGACCTGCCGGCTTTGCGGGACGCGACCGACCGGGTGGGCGCACGGCTGTTCGTCAACCTGACGCAGTCACTGGGCGCGCTGCGCTTCGACATGGCCGCGGTGCGTCCCGATCACCTCGCCGTCCACGGCTACAAGTGGTTGCTGTGCCCACGCGGCGCCGCCTGGCTCGTCACCAGGCCCGACCTGCTCGACGAGCTGACACCGCTGGCGCCGAACTGGAAGTCGACCGGCCCGCCGCACGGCTACTTCGGTGGTCCCATGCGGCTGGCAGGCGATGCGAGCCGGTGCGACGCGTCCCCCGCCTGGTTCTCCTGGATCGGGGCCTGCGCGGCGCTGCGACTGCTCGGCTCGCTGGACGCCCTGCGCGTGGAGCGGCACTGCCTCGACCTCGCCCGCCACCTCACCGAGCAGGCGGGCGACGTCGGCCTGCGGCGAGTGGTCAGCGGCCCGCTCTCCCAGATCGTCGTGCTGCGCAGCGATCACGCCGACCGTATCTCCGTGCGGCTCCGCGAGCACGGCGTACGAGCGACCGCGCTCGGCGACCGCGTGCGTTTCGGTTTCCATTACTTCAACAACGAGGACGACGTGCGCACGACGCTGAGCGCCCTCCGCTGAGCGCCGCGTCCTAACGCTCAGCCACGCGGTCCTGTGGTCTTCGAGTGCTTGGTGAGCGCCGAATCGAGATGCCGGTGCTTCACGTGCTCGATGAAGGCGTCGATGTCGCGGAGCTTCTTGCGGACCTTGCCTCCGTTGGTCGTGGCGACGACGCCGGTGAAGTTCTCGTTCTTGCTCCTGACGATGCCGCCGGACTGTTGCTTGCCGGAGGCCGACGCGCTGCTCGGCTCCTTCTGCTTCGCCGAGGGGCGAGGAGCGGGGTTGGGCGGGAACGGCTCAAGCGAGGAGATCCTGACCTGCCGGATCAGGTGCACGTCCGTGAACAGCCCGGTGGAGGCGGCGAACCCGAAGGAATAGGAGGCGGGCACCGGTTGAGGTGCGGCGAAGGACAGGACCTGCTGAAAGCCGCCACCGTCATTGACGTCGACGTCCACGGTGACGTTCGGGTTCGGCGCGGGCGTGATCCTTATCCGCACAGTGCGCCTGCTGGGCTCCAGCAAGGTCTGGGCGTCAACTCGGAATTTTCGGTCGTATGAGCGCATCTCCAACGTCACGCCGTCGCGGCGGTGCACGACGATCCGGCAGCGATCGCCCTCGGCTCGCAAGAACACAAGGCGCATGTCTCCATCATGAGGATGCCCATCCATGAGGACCATCTGTTTTTGTTCTGGACCGATCGCCGGGGATCTGGGATGGCTGAAGGCAGCCTGACATCATGATCCGGTGCACCAGGCATGGAACGCATGGGGATACGTAGTCATCGCGGCTGTCCTGGCCCTTCCCGCCGCGGCTCTGGTCGCGTTGCTCCTCGCGCACGTCCGCAGCCGCCGGGGGCATCCCGCTCCCCGCCGCACGGCCGTCGCGGACGTCGCCGTCGTGGCCGGAACCGCTCCGTGGATCTGGATGATTCTCACGCCCGGGACCTTGCAGCTTGTGCACCTCGTGCCCCTGGTCGACCTGGCGGACCAGATCACGCTGATGTCACCGGGAGCCGCGTTCGTACAGATCGCCGGCAATCTCCTGGTCTTCTCGGCGCTGGGTGCGATGCTCCCGGTCCGCTCGGCGCGCTTCGCCTCGCTCAGGGCGGTCGCGGCCGTCGCGGCCGCGGCCTCGCTCACCGTCGAGGTGCTCCAGTACGTCTTGCGGCTCGGGCGGGTGAGCTCCGTGGACGACGTGATCCTGAACGCGGCAGGTGCCGTTCTAGCGGCGCTCGTCACTCGCAGGTGGTGGGCCCGCAGGTGAACGAGGCATGCGCCTCACCATCTCCGGCTGCCTGACAGGTGGGCCAGCAGCATGTCCAGTGGCCGCGGCACGCGATCGAGATCGAGTGCCGCGACGAGCGGGCCGGAGTAGCGGATCTTGCGGCCACTCCCTGCTCCCATGAACCGACGCAGCTGGTCGTGAGTGGTGCCTCCGCGCCATGCGGGTTGATTCTGAAGCGTGCGAAATGAGCGGAGCTCGCCCTCGGCATCGACAACGCGTTCAACCGTGGCGGTGCCGAGCGCGCGGATCAGCTCGTCTTCCAGGTCGGCGACGCACGCGAAGAATCCGAGCGCCTCCAGATCGCTTCGGCTGAGATCGGATCCAAGGCCGGCGCGCTCGAGACCTCTCCGGAAGTCGCCTTCCTCTCCGACGTCGCACAGACCGGCCAGCCGGAGGTTGCGACCGGAAGGGCCGAACCTGCCGATATACGTCCCGATGTTCGTGGCGCCGCCCATCGCCACAAGGGCGATGCCTTCCGCCGCCAGGTTCCGGCCACGGCGCTCGGCCAACGCTTCGATGGCCGACTTATCACTGGCTCCCTCGACCAGGACCACAGTGTGCGTGTCGCTCACGAGCCCAGCCTCGCACCGAACCTGGAGAGGTTCATCCCCTTTAAAGCCCTGGAAGATCACCAGCCCCGGCTGCCGCAATGGCGGACGTTTGTCGGCAGCGTCTGATCTGGGAGGTGTCAGCCCATGCTTTTGGCGCCGTCGAGGGATTCGCGGATGATGTCGGCGTGGCCGGCGTGCTGAGCGGTCTCGGCGATGATGTGTATCAGCACCCTGCGGGCCGACCACCGCGCGTCGGGCTCGAACCACGGGGCCTTCGGCAGCGGCTGGGTGGCGTCCAGTTCGGGCAGGGCGGCGACCAGTTCGTCGGTCCGGTGAGCGACCTCGGCGTAGTCGGCCAGCACACCGGCCAGTGTCTCGCCGGGTAGCAGCCGGAACTCGTCGGCCCTTCGGGTCCAGTCGGCCTCGGTCATGGTGGTGAAGTCGCCCATCACCGACGGGCCGTCCAGGATGAAGTCCGCCCAGGTCCGTTCGACCGCTGCGACGTGCTTGATCAATCCGCCCAGGCACAGCTCGCTGGCGGTGGTCCGCCGCCCCGCCTGCTCGTCGGTGAGGTCGCGGGTGGTGAAGCGCAAGAAGTGCCGGTGCTTGGCCAGCATCGCCAGCAGGTCGGCGCGCTCGCCGGTGGGGGCGGGCGCATCGGTGATGTCGCGGGTGGTCAGCTCGTTGACGGTCGTGGTCTCGCTCATGGTCTCCGCCCTCCGTTTGTTTCTGTTCCGTCGGTCAGGACCCACGCTAGGCCGCATAGCGGTCACTTTCTGACCTGAATCGCGGAAGAATCGAAACATGGCGAACACCAGCACCCGGACGCTGCGACTGCTGTCCCTGCTGCAGAACCACCGGTACTGGCCGGGCACCGAACTGGCCGAGCGGCTGGGGGTCTCGGTCCGCACCCTGCGCCGGGACATCGACCGGCTGCGCGAGCTGGGCTATCCGGTTGAGGCGCAGCGCGGCGTGGACGGCGGGTACGAGCTTGCCGCGGGCGCGGCACTGCCGCCGCTGGTGATCGACGACGAGGAGGCGGTCGCCCTGGCCGTGGGGCTGCAGGCCGCCGCGCAGGGCGCGGTGGAGGGCATCGCCGAGTCCTCGGTGCGGGTGCTGGCCAAGGTGGTGCAGGTGATGCCGGCCCGGCTGCGGCGCCGGGTCGAGGCGCTGCGCGCGATGACCGTGCCCGCCGGCTGGGACGGCTCAGCCAGGGCGGGCGTCGAGCCGGGCGTGCTCACCGCGGTCGCGCTGGCCTGCCGGGACAGCGAACACCTCCAGTTCTCCTACACCGCCGCCGACGGCCGGCACACCGACCGGCACGTCGAACCCCATCGGCTGGTCTGTCTCGGCCGCCGCTGGTACCTGGTCGCCTACGACCTCACCCGGCACGACTGGCGCAGCTTCCGAGTCGACCGGCTCACCGCGCCGCACGGCACCGGTTCCCGGTTCCGGCCCCGCGACCTGCCTGCCGCCGACGCCGCCGAGTTCGTCCGTGCCGGCCTGGACAACCTGCCCCGCCCGTACAGGGTGGAGGTCCTGGTCGACGCCCCGGCCACGACCGTGCGCGAACGGATCGGCAGGTGGAGCACCGTCGAAGAGGTCGACGCCGAGCACTGCCGGGTGCGCATGACCGCCGACTCCCTCGACTGGCCGACCATGGCACTGGGCGTGCTCGGCGCCGATTTCCGCGTCCTCGACCCACCCGAACTGCTCGAGCAGATCCACAACTGGGGCGCCCTGTTCAACCGGGCCAGGGCTTGATCCGCTTCTCACGCTCGACGCGCTACGTAGACGGCGGGATCTCCTCCACCCGTCTGGCCTGATCCCGGCCGGCCCGGATCAAGCGCGTGCCGGCCGGCTCACCGGCGACGTATGAGATCCCGAGGCCGAATCGGTGCCGATACTCCAACGGAGTGAGCCCGATCTTGCGGCGCATCAGCGCACGCAGGTTGGCGGCGGTGCCCAGTCCACTGTGCCGTGCGACCATCTCGAAGCGCGACTCGCCCCGCTCGATCAACCGGCATGCCAGGGCAAGCCGTTCACCTGTGAGCCACGCCAGCGGTGTGGTGCCCAGCTGCGTCCGGAAGCGGCGATGCAGGGTCGCCGGACTGACCGACGCGCGCGCCGCGAGGTCGGACACCGTGATCGGGGCGTCCAGCCGCTCCTGGGCCCAGGCGAGGACGGGCGCCAAGGACTCATCCGGAATGTCCGGCACGGGCCGCTCCACGAACTGCTGCTGTCCGCCATCGCGGTGCGCGGCGAAGACGAGCCGTCGGCTCACGGAGTTGGCGACCTCCGCGCCGTGGTCGCGGCCGACGATGTACAGGCCGAGGTCGAGCGCGGCAGCGCTCCCCGCGGCCGTGAGGATGTCACCGTCGTCCACGAACAACACGTCTGTTTCGAGCCGGACGGACGGGAAGCGGGCCCGGAAGGAATCCGCCCACTGCCAGTGCGCGGTGGCCCGGCGCCCGTCGAGGACCCCGGCCTCGGCCAAGGTGAAAGCACCGCTGCAGAAGCCGACCAGGCGGGCGCCGCGCGCATGCGCCCGCCGGATGGCGTCGAGTACGGCGGGGCGGCGGGGCACCTCGACGTCGGGACGGTTGGGGACGATCAACGTGTCCGCCGATTCGGCCGCCTCCAGGTCGGCGACGCCCGTGAGCGTGAAGAACCCGTCCCGCATCAGCGTGCGCGGCTCAGGGGAGCACAGGCGGAAGTCGTAGAGATCGCGCCCGATCTCGGGCCTGCGCAGGCCGAAGATCTCGGTCGCGCAGCCCAGCTCGAAGGGGTTGGAGTTCTGGTCCACGATCACGACGACCCGGTGCGGGCCTGCCGTACGAGCGACGTGCGAGGATTCTTGCGCCATGTGCCATTCCTAGCACTCACGCCGCTCATGCCCAATGGGCCAGGATCCACTTGTGAGCAACGAACCCATCCCCCTCGGCAAGGCCCTGGCCTCCTTCGACGCCCTGTGGAGCCCGCGCATCGTCACGCGCGTCAACGACTACGACGTACGCGTTGCCAAGGTCGAGGGCGAGCACATCTGGCACGTCCACGACGACACCGACGAGTTCTTCCTGGTGCTCGACGGGGAGCTGCACATCTCCTTGCGCGAGCCCGGCGGGGAGCGCACGGTCCGGCTTCCCCAGGGCACGGTGTTCACCGTCCCCCGCGGCACTGAGCACAGGCCGTCCGCTCCCATCGGAGCCGCGATCCTCATGTTCGAACCCACCGGGACACCGACGGTCGGCGACCGCCACGCCGAGATCCCTGACCACATCGACGCGACGACTGGGCACGCGCTCGGCTCCTGAGGCCGGGCGGGCATTCCCCCTCGGGTGTTCTCCACCCAGATCCCCAGCACCCCGTAACACGCTGTTCAGCTTCCGTCCGCACGCGATCCAAGATCGCCGCATAGCCTGCAACGTCGGCCCAAATGAGACACCGGGCCACAGCAAGCCAGCGACCCCATTTGGAGGTGCGGTCTTTGTCTGCGCCGCTTTTCCGGCGAGTCACCATCGCCGCATTGACACTATCCACAGCAGGCGTCGCCTGCTCGTTGTTCGCCGCCCCGGCGTCCGCCAGCCCGGCCGGGACCGGCCTGATCATCAGCGAGGCGTACGTCAACGGAGGCTCGTCCGGCGCGAGCTACCTCAACAAGTTCGTCGAGCTCTACAACCCGACGCCGAACGCCGTCTCCCTCACCGGCGACACCCTCCAGTACCGCGCGCCCACGAGCACCGTGGTCCCGAGCGGTTCGCAGGTGTTCCCGCTTTCCGGGACGGTCGCCGGCCACGGCCACTTCCTCATCCAGTTGCCGAGCAACAACGCGAGCACCAACCCGGGCTCGCCGCTGCCGACCCCCGATCTGAGCACAGGCGGGAGCGTCAACCCGGGCGCGGGAGGCGGCACGCTGTTCATCGCGGCCAGCACCTCGGGTGTGCTTCCCACCGACGGCACGGTGATCGACAAGATCGGCTGGGGAACCAGCAACTCTCCGGAGGCGAACGCTCCGACGGGTAACTCGCTGACCCTGAGCTACCAGCGCGCCGCGGACGGCGCGGACACCGATGACAACGCGGCCGACTTCCACGTCGCCGCTCCGAACCCCCAGAACGCCGCCTCCGACGCCGGGAACCCCGGTGGCGGCACCGGGACGATCACGGTCACGAGCCCCGGCGCGCAGAGCGCCGTCTCCGGCACGGCGATCACACCGATCGACCTGCAGGCCTCCGGCGGCACCGCGCCGTACACCTGGACGGCGACCGGACTGCCCGCCGGGCTGACGATCTCCTCGGACGGCACCGTCTCGGGTACTCCCACCTCGCCCGGCACGTCGTCGGTGACGGTGACCGCCGCCGACTCGACCGGTGCGACCGGTTCGGCGACCTTCACCTTCAAGGTCACCGAGGCCGCTTCGACCATCACCCCGATCGCGTCGATCCAGGGCACGAACACCGACACCTCGCCGTACAAGGGGCAGACCGTCACGACCGAGGGTGTCGTGACCGCTGTCTACGCGACCGGCGGCTTCAACGGCTTCTTCCTGGAGACCGGTGGCGCCGGCGGCACCAAGGCCGACGACAAGACCCCGGACGCCTCCGACGCGGTGTTCGTCTACGGGTCGGCGTCGGCCGGCCAGGTCACGATCGGCGACAGCGTCCAGGTGACCGGCGAGGTCACCGAGTTCCAGGGCGAGACCGAGATCCAGTCCCCGACGGTGACCAAGCTCGCCACCGCGCTGCCGGCCGTCGTCCCGGACCAGATCGCGTGGTCGGACCTGGCGACCGACGCCGCGAAGGAGGCGCACGAGGGTGAGCTGATCACCCCGCAGGGCGACTTCACGGTGTCGGACAACTACGACGCGAACTTCTACGGCTCCTTCACGCTGGCCGCGGGCGACAAGCCGCTGCGCCAGCCGACCGACGCCGGAACCGCGGGCAGCACCGAGGCGAAGGCCGTCGCGGCCGACAACGCCGCCCGGATGGTGACGCTCGACGACGGCTCCAGCACGAACTACAGCACCAGCAGCGCCCGCAACACTCCTCTGCCGTGGCTGACCACGACCCACCCGGTCACGGTGGGCTCGAAGGTCACCTTCCACGAGCCGGTGGTCCTCGAGTACCGGTTCTCGCTGTGGAACTTCCAGCCGAGGCAGCAGGTCACCGACGACGGTTCGGCCGTCGCCACCTTCAGCGACCTCCGTACCGGCAACCAGCGGCCGGCGGCCGTCAGTGGCGACATCCGCCTGGCCACGTTCAACGTCCAGAACTACTTCCCCATGACCGGCGAGGACTACGTCGCCAAGGGACTGGGCAGCTGCACGTACTACACGGACCGGCAGGGCAACCGGATCGCGGTCAACACGTGCACCGGCACCGACGGCGGCTCCGGCCCGCGCGGCGCGGCCGACGACGTCAACTTCGCCCGCCAGCAGGCGAAGATCGTCACCGGTATCAACCGGCTCGGCGCGAGCATCGTGTCGCTGGAGGAGGTCGAGAACTCCGCCAAGTTCGGTGAGCCGCGTGACACCGCGCTGGCCGGCCTCGTCGACGCGCTCAACGCGGCCGCCGGCTCGAACGTCTGGGCCTACGCGCCGACGCCGTCCACCGACAAGCTGCCGCCGCTGTCCCAGCAGGACGTCATCCGTACCGCCTTCATCTACAAGCCGGCCGACGTCACCCTGGTCGGAGCGTCGACCGTGCTGACCGGCGACTCCGGCCCCGGCCAGCCGTTCTCGATCGCCCGCCAGCCGCTGGCCCAGGGCTTCAAGAAGGCCGGCGCCACCGACAAGGACGCGTTCCTCGTCGTGGCCAACCACCTGAAGTCGAAGGGCGCCGGCACTCCGCTCTACGACGGCGACCTCGAGGACACCTCCTCCCCGGCGGTCGACCAGGGCGCGTTCAACGCGACCCGGGTCCGCCAGGCGCAGGATCTCTCGGTGTTCGCGTCGCAGGCGGCGTCGGGCCTCGGCACCGACCGGATCTTCCTGCTCGGCGACTTCAACGCTTACACGCACGAGGACCCGATGCAGGTCCTGTACGCCGCCGGCTACACCGACCTGGGCAGCACGTTCGACCCGTCGGAGTCGACGTACTCCTTCAACGGCCTGCAGGGCTCCCTCGACCACGTGCTGGCCAACGCGGCCGCGAAGGCGATGGCGACCGGCGCGGACGTGTGGCAGATCAACGCGCAGGAGTCCGTGGCCTACGGCTACAGCCGCTACAACTACAACGCCGCTCAACTGTTCAACGGCACCGACCCGTTCGCGGCCTCCGACCACGACCCGGTCATCGTCGGGCTGAACCTTCCGGTCACGCCCGTCGCGCCGGCCTGGAACGCCTCGAAGGTGTACAACAACGGCGACACGGTGACCTACCAGGGCTCGACCTGGCTGGCCATGTGGTGGACGCAGAACCAGAAGCCGGGCGACCCCAACGGCCCATGGGAGCAGATGGAGACCGCGGCCGACGGCACCGCCATCTGGACCCCGTCCCGGGTCTTCAACTCCGGCGACGTCGTCGTCTACAAGGACAAGAAGTACAAGGCGCAGTGGTGGACCCGTAACCAGGCGCCCGGCCAGCAGTACGGCCCCTGGCAGCCCATCAGCTGACCGGAGTCCGATGGAGATGGGGCCGCCTTCCGATGCAGATCGAAGGCGGCCCTGTCGCATACCAGGCCGACCGCGGACGCCTGCGATGGACTTCGAGATCCCGACTCCGCGTGGCGGCGTCGATCGCCCGGCTGCAGACTCGCGCCCGTACGCCAGAGGGCATCGGTGGGCCTCCGGACGTGCGCTTGACATGAGAAACGGCAGGTCACAGTCTTGGTTAGAGGACGTAGCACTGACCCGTCATCTCGCGGGTCGCCATGAGAAGCCTTGTGAGCCGCATTCAACGCGGGGGTCACGATGAGTTTGCTCACGACTTCTGCGGCGTCCATCCACCAACTGGGCGCCGCCGCTGCTCTCGTCGGCGGCCCATAGGGACTGCGCCCCAGCAAGACAGGTGATGCTGGGGCCAGGGAGCTGTGGAGCAGGTACGACGTCGCGGCGAACACGATGCTCGCCGGGGGCTGGCTGATCGAGCAGCACACCCTGAGGACGCAGCACCACCTCGATCAAGCGACGGACGACGCGGTCAGGCTCAAGGATCTCGCCGTCCTCGGATCCGCGCTCACGAACATCGCCACCATCGCCGCCGGCCGACTCGTAAAGCATGAGTTCCCACAGGGGCTGCCGCTGGACGCGGAGGGCAACCTCACGTCCGACTCCTCCCGGCGCGGGAGACGCTACTACCGCTGCTTCACGGCGATGAAGATGCTGAACCGAGTATTCGCGGCCGGTGCGATCGGTCTCACTCCCAGCGTGAACTTCAACATCTTGCGCTCCTACCGGCCCGGCACGATCTTCCGGCTGTTCACCTGACGAAACCGGCGGTGAGGACCGTGACGATCGCGCAGACCGCGACCGCTTCGATCGGCCGCCTCGGCCTGGCCGCCGCCGCGTTCGGCAAACCTACGCCCGGCCGTACCGGTGAGCGGCCCGAAGCCGCCGGTGGGCCCGCTGAGACGACTACTGACGCTCGGCCCGGCATGAGCGACTCCATCTACGATCTGCTCGTCAACGCCGCCATCGCGGTGGGATGGCTGAGTGAGCGAAGAACTCTTTACGGTCGGTCCCTGGACAAAGACGTGAGAGTCATGGTGACCGCCAAGGACGTGCTCGTCGCCTGTACGGTTCTCACCGGCGCCGCGGCCTTGGTCGGCAAGGTGCTCTCGCGACGCGAATCCCCGGCCGACCGGTCCGTCCCCGGGGAGGGGCACGCATCCGCTGATGCGGCCATCGACACCGAGGGCAACCGCCGTCATCCGCAATCGATGACCGAGCTCAACCGCGCCTTCGCCCTGCTCGCAGTGGCTTCTACCCCCTTCATCAACTTCGCGCTGTTCGACTCGTACCATCCCCACCCGCTGCGCAGCTTCTTCTCGCTCTGGTGACGGCTGTCTGCGCGGGCAGGATCCAGCCGGCCCGTCATGGCGGGGGCGTGCCGACCGTGTGCTCCAGCGCGACCATGGCGGTCTCCATCGCCTCCCGGAGCGTCACCCGGGTCCCGATCGAGGAACGTGCGGGGGCGTTCAGGCGAGGTGGACATTCCTGGTCTGCTTTGGTCAGGGCGCGTTTTGCAGGAGGGGAGCGAGTTTTCGGCGGGAGGTGATGTCGAGTTTTCGGAAGATCTTGTTGAGGTGGTATTCGATGGTCGAGGTGCTGAGGAACAGGCGGGCGGCGATTTCGCTGTTGGTGGCGCCGGAAGCGGCGAGGGTCGCGATCTGCTTTTCACGGGGGGTCAGGGCATTGGCGTTGGGGGCGGTTCGTTTGCGGGGGTGTTCGCCGGTCGCCGACAGTTCGGCTCGGGCTCGTTCGGCGAACGCCGCGGCGCCCATTCCCGTGAACATCTCGTAGGCAGTTCGCAGCTCCGGGCGCGCGTCGCTGCGGCGCTTGCGCCGCAGGAGCCACTCGCCGAACAGGAGGTGGCTTCGCGCGGTTTCGGTCGTGATCCGCGTGTGGCCGAGCAGCTCGATCGACTCGCGGTAGAGCCGCTCGGCGTGCTCGTCGTCGACCATCAGCGCCCTGCAGCGGGTGAGCAGGCCGAGGCCCCAGGCGGTGTCAGCGGCCAGGGCGCGCTCCTCCAGACGGGTGAGGGCCGCCTTCGCGGCGACGTGGTCGCCGCTCCGTACTCCTGCCTCGACGATCTCGTGCAACGATCTGGTGCCGGTGCCCGGCCTGTCGGCCTCGAATGACGGAAGGACGCAGGCCAGTGCTTCGGCGTAGCGGCCGAGGCTCAGCTCCAGCACTGCCATGCAGTTACTGGCGAAGTCGACGAGACCGACGGTCGAGCCGGTCCGCGCGGCGACCGCCAGCGCCCGTGTCTCGGCCTCTCTACCGCTCCATGCCAGGAGCTCGATCCGCTGGATGTCTCCGGAGGACGGCTGTCCGATCATGCTGGAGAGATCAGCGAGCTCGTCCTGCAGCGCGCCCGCCGCTGAGAACCGGCCCGCGCGCAGCTCCCACATGGATCCGACCATGAGTGTGGTCCGCAGAGCGCCCAGCGCTCCGTTCTCGCGATCGAAGGCTTCGAGCCGCTTCCACGCCCGCCATCCTCCCTCGTCGTCCCACACGTCTTCGGACGCGAACATGCTGACCGCCGCCAGCGGCAGGCCGTCCTCCGCGAGGCTTCCGTCCGTGTGCAGGGCTTCCAGCGCGCCGCGCAGCAACGGCACGGCGGGCCGGTGGCCGACGGCGATGCGTGTGGCGTAGGCGTTGAGCAGGAGGTCGGAGAAGGTCGGCTCCGTCGACTCCATCGCAGGTGACGCCAGCACCGCGCGAGCGAGGCCCTGCGGGGTGACTCCGACGGAGCGGTCGTATGTGATCAGAGCCACCTGGAGTGCTTCGAACATCATTTTCCGCGACAGACGAGGATCCAGGTCGGCGATCGACTCGGCGGCCTCCAGGAGAATCGCAGGGGCGGCGGCGACCCGGCCGAGGTACAGCTCGGCCGTCGCCCTTATCTGCCGCGCACGGGCGCGCAGCACGGGACGGTCCAGACCGGGCTCGGCACGGCCGAGCATCTCCCGCGCCGCGACCGACTCTCCGACCACGACGTAGGCGTGTGCGGCTGCGACGAGCCGCGCGGCCTGATCGCGGGCATCGGGAGTGAGCTCCGCCGCGCGGGACAGGAAGGCGGCCTGTTCCGCGTGGCCGCCGCGGGAACGTGCGTGCTCCGAGGCTCTTTCGAGCTCCGCCGCGACCTCTTCGTCGAGGCCGATCGTGGCGTGCGCGCGATGCCACGCGCGGTGGTCCCGGTCGCGATCCGGATCGCTCACGGCGGCGAGGGCGGCGTGGATGCTACGCCGCTCCACCGCGTCGGCGCCCCGGTAGACGGCGGAGCGGATCAACGGATGCCGGAAGTCCAGGGAGTCGTGGTGGGTTAGAACGCCCGCGGACAGCGCGGTGTCCGCCGCGCTCGCGGCGATCCCCAGGTGACCGGCGGCCCGCCAGAGCAGCGACTGGTCTCCGGGCGGCGCGGCGGCGACGACGAGGAGCAGGGTCCGGGTATCCGCGGGGAGGGACTGGATCTGCTGCAGGAAATGTGTTTCGAGGAGCGGGCCGACCGGGAGAGGGCTGGGCAAGGGGGCACGGCCCGACAACTGCTCAGCGGTGAGCGTGCGGGCGAGCTCGATCAACGCCAGCGGGTTGCCGCCGGTGCCGGTGACGATCTTCGCGGCCACCGCGTCGTCGAGACGTCCGGCGACGCTCGTCGACAGCAGCCTCCCGGCATCGCGATCGGGCAGCCCGGACACCGCCATGACGGGTAGCCCGTCGAAGAGGGCCGAACCGTCAGAGCGGGGGCGGGTGGCGAACAGGAGCCCCACGGCTTCGGCATGGAGGCGGCGAGCGACGAACGCCAAGGCTCCGGCCGATTCCCGGTCCAGCCACTGCACGTCGTCCACCACGCACAGCAGGGGCTGGACCGAGGCGGCATCGGCGAGAAGCGTGAGAGCCGCCATGCCGACGAGGTACCGGTCGGCCGCGACTCCGGCCACCTGGCCGAACGCCGAGCGCAACGCGTCGCGCTGCGGGGTGGGAAGGCTCTCGATACGAGGCGACCAGGGGCGCAGGAGGCGGTGCAACGCGGCGAAGCCGAGATGCACCTCGGACTCCACACCGGCGATCCTGACGACGCGGACGTCCGGACAACCCGTCGCGGCCTGGTCGAGGAGCCGGGTCTTGCCGGTCCCAGGTTCGCCGACCAGTACCAGCACGCCACTCAGCCCTTCCCGGACGCCGGCCACAAGGCCAGTCAGGACGTGTTGTTCCTCGATGCGGCCGATGAGCGGCCGGTCGCGGGCGCCGACCGGCAGGCCCAGGCTCATGACGGCCGTCATCAGGCGGCTGCCTGGCGGATGAGGTCGGCGACCGCGGCGGGCTGGGAGACGTGGACGGCGTGGCTGCCGATCGCCTCCACGACGAACGATCCGGCGCGTTCGGCCATGACGCGCTGGACCGGCGGCGGAATCATGCGGTCCTCGGTGGCGACGAGGTACCAGCTGGGCCTGTGCCGCCAGGCCGGCTCGTTGACCACCCCGGCGAGGGCGTCCACGCCCCAGGGGACCTGCGTGTCGGCCATGAACGCGGCCAGTTGTGCGGGCAGATCTGCGGCGAACGCGCCGTGGAACTTGTCACGGTCGAGATAGAGGAAGCCGTCGCGCGGAGGCAGGATCGGCGGCACCGGCGCCCCGGGCGGCGGGTCGGCGATGAGGGTGCCGACCGACTCGCCCTTGTCGGGGGCGAATGCGGCGATGTAGACCAGCGCCGCCACGTTGGGGTGCGTACCGGCTTCGCTGATGACGGCCCCGCCGTAGGAGTGGCCGACCAGGACGGCCGGGCCGTCGAGCGCGTCGAGCACTTGGCGGGTCGCTGCGACGTCACCGTCGAGCGACAGCGTCGGGTTCTGCACCATCCGGACGCGGAAACCGTCCGTGGCGAGCTCGTCGTAGACGCCCTGCCAACCGGATCCGTCCACGAAGGCGCCGTGCACGAGCACGACGTTCTTGATTGTCGTCATGGTCGCTCCTGACGTGGATGGACGGACAGGCTTGACGCCTGTCCTGTGCGTTCAATCCAAGTCGCGCGGAAGGAACCAGACCATGCACAACAGCAGGAAGAAGTTCCACACTCAACCGGCTTTCGGCGGCTGAGGAGAAGCGGCCGCAAGGTCGCGGCAGCGGCTGCTCGCCTCGGCGTCGTCGATGGCCTCGTACACCTCGGCCGCCCGCGCGTAGGCATGGCGGCTCTCGCCGGTCCGGCCCTCGTCGGCCAGCAGGGCCGCCAGTGTCTCCAGGGAGCGTGCCTGCGGGACGGGCAGCTGAGCCTGCTCCATGAGGCCGATCGCCTCGGTGAGCTTGGTGATCGCTTCGGCCAGGTAGCCGAGCAGTCCCAGACATTCGCCGATGCGGGCAAGCACGATCGGCCGGTTGAACGCCGCGACGCTCGGCGTTATCCCCGAGCGGTCGTCGTTCATCAGGGCCAGCACGTCGAGGTACTGCTCCAGTGCCTTGGTGTGATCTCCGGCGTCGAGAAGGCAGGTGCCGAGACTGCCGAGACAGTGGCAGTACCGGTCCATGTCGCCGTTGGCCTTGTGGATCTGCGCCGCCTGGGTTTCCGCCGCGATGGCCTCATCGAGCCGGCCGAGCCGTCGGAGCGCGCCTCCCGCGTGGTGGTGGGCCGAGGCGATCTGCGTCGTGGCGCCACTGCGGGTCGCCAGGTCGATCGCCCGGGCTGTGTACCGCAGTGCGGTCTCCGGGTCGTCTCGCGGCACCAGATGGGCCCAGGCCAGCAAGTTCATCTGCGTGGCCTGGCGGGCCGGATCGCCCAGGGCGGCGGCGGCCTCCGCACCGAAGGTGAAGACCTCCTGCCAGTACGGCACGTGCATCCACCGGTCGGAGAACCAGTACATCGACTCGGCGCAGTCGAGAACGGCGGAGTGCAGGCCGCTGCTCGCCGCGTGGCGCAGCGCGCCCAGCCAGTTGTCCACGTTCACGCGCAGCCAGTGGTCGGCCTGCTCCGGGGAGGAAAGTTCGGCGAGATCGGCGTCGGGCCGGGACGGACGCCCGTAGGCGGGTTCGAACCACCGCCCTGCGGTGGTGGCCATCCGCAACAGCCACGACGTCATCCTGCCGCTGAGCGCATCACGCTCGGCCGAGGTGTCCTCCTCCCGAAACCGGTCGCGGGCGAACAGCCGGACCAGGTCATGGAAGCGGTACCGGCCCGACGCGCCGTCCTGCAGCAGACCGAGGTCGACGAGCTCGTCAAGGGCATCCCAGGCATCCTCGACCGAAATCCCGCCGGCGACCGCGGCCAGAGCGGCGTCGAAGTCCCGGCCCGGCACCAGAGCGAGCCGGCGGAAGACCCGCCGCGCGGACGCCGCGAGCTGCTCATACGACATCCCGAACGCATTAGCGATCTTCAGATCGCCCGCGCTGAGCTGCTCAAGACGGCGCTCCTCGTTCGCCAGCCGGGCGACGAGCTCGGCGGCGCTCCAGCCGGGACGGCTGACCAGCCGGTTCCCGATGATCCGCAACGCCAGAGGCAAGCCGCCGCACAGCTGCGCGAGCTGCGTCAGCGCCGGTTCGCCGTCCGATGCGGAGCGGTCGCCCAGAATCCCGGTCAGCAGTTCGGTGGCCTCCGCCACGGGCAGGGGTCCCAGGCTGAGCCTGCGCACCCCCTCCAGGCCGGCCAGCAGTCGGCGGCTGGTGATCAGGACCCGGCCGTGGCCGCCACTCGGCAGCAATGGCCGGATCTGCTCCTCGGAGGCGGCGTTGTCGAGCACGACCAGAACGCGCTTCCCCTCAAGCAACGACCGGTACAAGGAGGCACGATCGGGGACGTCATTGGGTACTTCGTGATCCGCGACGCCGAGCGCACGAAGCAGCAGCGCCAGAGCCTCCCCGGCGGCGACGGGGTGCGGGGACATGCCGAACAGATCGAGGAAGAACACCCCGTCCGGGAAATCGGTCCGCAGGGCATGGGCGGCACGAACGGCGAACGTGGTCTTCCCCAGACCGGCAGATCCGGTGAGCAGCCCGACGCCGGCCGTCCCCGGCGAGTTGTCGGCGTGAACGAGATCGTTCGTCCAGGCCAGCTCCGCGGCCCGGCCAGTGAAGTCGCCGACGGATCGGGGGAGCGCGCACAGACCGGCCGGGCGCGTCCAGTGATCCCGGAGGCGGCCGTCCCGCGCCAGTTCGACGAGCTGTTCACGGAAGCTCTCATCGAGAGCGAGTGCGTCCGCGATGGCGGTGACGGTCCGGTGCTGAGGTCCTCTGCTGCGTCCCCGCTCCATGTTGGAGAGACTTCGGGCACTGACCCCCGAGGCTTCGGAGAGCTGTTCCAACGTGAGACGCGCCGCGTGCCGATGGCGGCGCAGCACCTCCGCGAAGCTGAGTGGATCGGTGATGGGGACCACTCCTTCTCAGCTGTGGGTCCATGACCCACGAAGGCCATCACGGAGGCGTCGATCAACCACGAGCACCACAGGCGAGTCGTGCGCCGGCGCCGACAGCTTGTGCAACACCGACATCGCATAGCGCAGCGGCCGGTCGCGTGAACCGACAATCCTCGATCAATCGAAGCACCCGGCGCCCGACCTGGACACTAGGGACGATCCCTAGTCGTCGGTCCCAGGGTTGCGCCGGGCGAGGCTCACGGAGAGCGAAGGGCTTCGGAGAGCTGGCGGCGGGAGGAGATACCGAGCTTGGCGTAGATACGGGACAGGTGGTATTCGACCGTCTTCTGGCTGACGTAGAGCTCCGCTGCGGCTTCCTGGTTCGTCCGTCCGCTCGCGATGATGTGTGCCACAGAGAGCTCGCGTTCCGTCAGCGCCGACAGCCGGCTGGGATCCCTTTCGAAGGCCGTGAGCCCGCTCGCAGACATATCGGCTTCGCACCGCCGGACGAACGGCACGGCGCGCAGCGTGCTGAAACGGCCGTGAGCCTTGTGGAGCCACGCTGCCGCTTCCCGTCGCGACGTGGAACCGGTGGCCAGGAGAAGCCTTCCGTAGGCCTGTTCCACGATGGCCCGGTAAAGGGGCGCGGTGTCGGTGTCCGCGTCGGCGGCGACGGCCTGCTCATAGATCGCGAGGGCGTCGTGCGGACGGCCCTGGGCTTCGGCGAGCTGACCGCCGAGTCTGGCGACGACGACCCCGAGATAGCCATCGCCGTCGTAGGCCGCCCGCAGTTCACGCAGTGCCACCGCTGCGGCGTCCACCCTCCCGGTGCCGGTCAGCGCCTCGATGAGCAGCGACTGCTGCCACAGCCAGAAGGGCTTGTCCCGCAGGCGGAACCCGCCGTCTTCGGCCGTCCCGTCGAGCAGCGGCCGGAGCGAGCGCAGCAAGGCCGGGTAGTCGGCCCTGGCCTGTGCCACGGTCGCAGCCGCCAGGGACGAGTAGACGATCTCGGCTGCCGAGTCGAGGGACTGCGCGATCCGCGCCAGGTCGTCGAGGTGTCGCTGTGCGATGTCCCACTCGCCCCGGCCGGCCTTGACGCAGACGGCCGCGAAACGGGCCGGGGCCTCGCCCGCCAGCTGGTCTTGGGACGACGCGACGGCCAGGGCCCGCTCCGCGGTGGACTCGCTCTCGTCCCAGTCGCCGGCGACGTAGTGGACGACGGACAGAAGGGAGATCGTCAGCGGGCCGAACTTGGATCCGGCCCCCTGCTGGTCGCGTTGCGCCACGATCTGGAGATCAGCGCGCGCCGCGGAGAGCTCGCCCAGGAACAGACGCAGGACGCCGCGCGTGGCCAGCGTGTCGAGATTGTGGTTGCCCACCGTGGTGCCCTGGACCGGCAGATACGCGAGGTCCCGCAATGCCGCGCGCGGACCTTCGTGCCAGAGCCGGCCGGTCGCCAGGGCCGCGCGGGTGAAGTCGGTCGTCGCCGGGTCGAGATCGCCTATCGCCAGGGTGCGGCGGGCGATCTCCACCGTCTCGGCGCCCCGCCCGCGCCAGAGCATGATGTTGGTCAGGAAGGTGCCGGCCAGTACGGCGACCCATCCGGGCTTCGGGAGCGACAGGGCCTCCTGCCATGCCTGGGTGAGGTGCGCCTCGGCGGTGGCGAACCGGCCCGCCATCATGTCCAGGGTCCCCAGGACGCAGCTGCGCAGCGGCCCCGGCGAGCAGTCCTCGACCTGCTGCCGCAGGTTCGCGGCCCACCCGGGCTGCATGGTGAGCAGCGACTGGGCACAGGCGGTGAGGAGCCGTCGTTCGCGATCCGCGCGGTCGGCCGACAGAGACGAGGCCCACAGCAGGCGGGTGGCGGCCACGGCGTTGCGTCCGCTCGCCGCCTCTTCCATTCCGGACCGGTCGAGCTCGTCGGAGAGCCGGGCGTCGGTGGTCGCGGCAGCCGCGACCCGATGGGCCCAACTGGCGGCCGTCCCCACGAGCGCAGCCGCCCCGGCATGCAGGGAGCGACGCCGTTCAGGGGCGAGCGAGTCATAGATCGTGTCGCGCTGGAGCGCGTGCACCAGGGCGACGGGGCTCTGAGGTTCCTTGGGCCACCACAGCGCGAGCCCGGCGGCCAGAGCAGGCCCGAGCGCGCGCGCCGGGTCCGGGAGGTCGGCGAGCCGACCGACAGCCGACAGCGGAACCTGCGCGTCCAGCACCGCCATCGCCTCCAGGAGATCACGGGACTCCTGTGGGAGACGGTCCAGTTGCGCCCTGATCCCGACCTGAAGCGATCGCGGGACGGGCCAGCGCTCCAGCACGCCGTCGCGCAGCACGTCGGCGGGAATCTCCGCCAGCACCGTCCGGACGTACAGCGGGTGCCCCCGGGTGTAGGCGTACAGCCGGTCGGCCAGGCCCGGCGCCAACCGGCCTTCGATCAGGGCCTGCGCCAGCTGCGCGATCTCGCCGCCGCCGAGACCGCCCAGATCGACCTTCACCGTCCGCTCCGACGACCGCAGCAGCCTCTCCAGCGTTTCGCCGGACGCTTCCGCTTCCGGCCGGATCACCAGAATCGTCAGAACCCGGTCCGCCCAGAGACGGCGCAGAACGAAGCCCAGCAGCTGGACCGACAACCGGTCCGCCCACTGGACGTCGTCCACGATCACAGCGACGGGGTTCCCGGACTCCTGCAACGCGCCCAGCAGGAGCAGCAACTGCCCGCCGACCACGTGCGGATTCGTCCCCGCGGGCGGACTCTCGGCCAGCAAGGGGAACTGTTTCAGCACCGCTCGTTCCACATGCCGGGTCAGCTGTCCGATCACGCCGTAGGGCAGGTCGGCCTCCGATGGGTCGCCGATCGCCCGGAGGACCGTGAAGTCGTCCAGTGACGCGGCGAACCTGCGCACGAGGGCGCTCTTGCCGATCCCCGCCTCACCCTCGATGACGGCCAGCCAGGAGTCACCTGCCCTGACCTTGCCCGCACAGTACCGAAGCCGGTCGGACTCACGCGCACGCCCGACGAACAACTCGTCCACCGCATCAGGGTCCACGTGCCCGAACCCCCCAGTGCCAGTCGTCACGGAGCGCTGCTTGTCACCTCCGACATGAGCATTCCGCCGGAAACCGGGCGGAAGACCTCATGCGCTCCGAAGTTAGGAAACCACATCGCCTCTGGCAAGCGACGTGGGGGGACTGTGGTCTTTCCCTGATACGAAGCCTCCGGTGCCGGTGTTCTCCTGCTGCGACAGACAAGAACACATTTGGAGGCACCATGACGACACCGATCCCCGTCATCTTCATCCACGGCCTGTGGCTGCACGCCACGTCGTGGACCCCCTGGATCGAGATGTTCGGCGACGCGGGCTACGCGCCGTCCGCCCCTGGCTGGCCGGGCGACCCCGATACGGTGGCCGAGGCACGCGAGAACCCCGAAAGCATCGCCGACCATGGCATCGACGACGTCGTGGAACACTTCGCCGGGATCATTCGCACTCTGGACACCCCGCCGATCCTCGTCGGCCACTCCTTCGGTGGAATGATCGCGCAGAAGCTGCTCGGACAGGACCTGGCCCGCGCCGCCGTTGCGATCGACGCCGCGCAGATCAAGGGCGTCCTGCCGCTCCCGCTGTCCGCGCTGCGCGCCACGCTGCCGGTGTTCAAGAACCCCGCCAACAAGCACCGTGCGGTCTCACTGACCGCTGAGCAGTTCCGGTTCGCGTTCGGCAACGCCATCTCCGAGGCCGAGTCGGACACGCTGTACGAGAGATGGACGATCCCCGCACCTGGCAAGCCGCTGTTCGAGGCGGCCGCCGCCAACTTCAACCCGCACTCACCAGCCAAGGTCGACACCGCCAACCAGGGACGCGGCCCGCTGCTGCTGATGACCGGCGGCAAGGACCACACCGTCCCGGAGACCGTCGTCCGCGCGACACTCAAGCAGTACCGGCACTCTGACGCCGTCACCGACATCACCGCATTCCCCGACCGGGGTCACTCGCTGACCATCGACGCGGGCTGGCGCGACGTCGCCGACACCACGCTGACCTGGCTGCGCCGGCAGTCCCTGTAGGACCGTCCCGCTCCTTCAAGAGGATCCGCCATGGATCTTGGACTGACCGGCAGGACCGTGATCGTCACCGGCGCCGGCTTCACCATCGACGGCGGTCTCGTCAGCACGCTCTGACGTCGACCGCTCACCATCTCTTCACCCTGGAGCCATCGATGCTTCCCTCCCTCAGCTTGTCCAGACCGCGCGGTCTGGCGCTGCTCGCCGTGGCCGCGGCCGTCGGACTGGCATCCGTCGTCGTCACCGGGCCGGTGAGCGCCGCTTCGCCGACGTCCGCCCGCTCCGTGAAGGAGCAGATGCCCGCCGGATTCTCAGAACACAAGGTGCAGGCCGGCTCGGTCGGCATCGACTACGTGATCGGCGGCCACGGACCGACTCTGGTCCTGATCCACGGATACCCGCAGACCTGGTACGAGTGGCGGCACATCATGCCGGCCCTGGCCGAGCATTACACGGTCATCGCCCCCGACCTGCCCGGCGCCGGACGCAGCGACGCCCCGGCGGCCGGCTACGACAAGAAGACGATGGCCGCGGAACTGCACGCGCTGCTGGTCCGACTCGGACGGGACAAGGATCTCCGCATCGTCGGGCACGACATCGGCACGATGGTCGCGTACTCCTATGCCGCCGCGCATCCGGCGGACGTGCGGAAACTGGTACTCAGCGAGGCGCCGATCCCCGATCCCGGCATCTACTCCTTCCCGTCACTGACCGCGGACGGTCCCGGCGCGTGGCACTTCGGCTTCTTCGCACTCGCCAACGGCCTGCCCGAAGACCTCATCAGTGGCCGCGAGACCGTGTGGACCGGCAAATTCATCGAGAATCTCGAGGTCAAGCGGGGCGCCGTCACGCCGGACGATGTTTCGGTCTTCGCCGGCTACCTGCGGGACAAGGCGCACCTGAAGGCGAGCCTCGCGTGGTTCCGTACGTTGCCGCAGGACATGGTGGATAACGCCGTCTACCGCAAGCACAAGCTCACCATGCCCGTGCTCGCGATCGGCGCTTCCGGCAGCCTCGGTTCCTCCGTGCCCGACCAGGTGAAGCGGTACGCGAAGAACGTCACCGGCGTCGTCGTCCCCGATTCCGGCCACTGGCTCTACGAGGAGCAACCGGCCAAGATGACCCACATCCTCCTCGACTTCCTGAGGTCCTCATGATCACCCCACGCAACGCCACGGAGCCGTTCTGGTTCCTCGGCGGACAGGCCCGCGTCTTGGTGCCCGGACACGCCACGAACGGCTCCCTCTCGGTCATGGAGTTCACGGACGCGGCCGGCCACGCGCCGCCGCTCCACATCCACGAGGACGAGGAGGAGGTCTGGATCGTCCTGGACGGAAAGGTGACCTTCTTCGTCGGCGACCAGCGGTTCGATCTGGAACCCGGCCAGGCGGCACACGGCCCGCGCGGCGTCGCACACAGCTACCTGGTCCGCACCAAGACCGCCCGCCTCGCCGCCGTCTTCTCCCCCTCTCGCGTCGAAGACTGGTTCACGGCCAACGGTTCACCCGTCACCGGCGTCGCTGAGGCCCCGGCCCCCTTCGACATCGAGGCGATCATCGCCTCTGCCGAGTCCTACCACGTGCGAGTCGCCGGGCCGCCCCCCGTCGGCTAGGCACTGCCACGCCGCCACGCTCGCGTGGGCGCCCTGGTGGTGTGATCGCGAGTTGGACATGGGGCTCTGGGAGACTGCTCCCGGGGCCCCTTCGTCGTTCCATGAGCTTCCGCAACCCTTCCGGATCATGGTTCGCGACCTGGGGAAACAGGCCATGATCCATTCCGGACATATTCCGGGACCAGCGACAAACGGCGGCTCGCGGTGACCTACGGCCGCATTCCCCTGGAAGGTAAAAGCACCCCGTAGGGCCTCTGAGCTGGCAAAATCCCTGGTGGCAGGTGCAAGGTTCGAACTTGAGACCGGCCGAGGCGTCCGATCATGCGCGGTCCACGAACGAGCGCGCCTCCTCTTCACCAAAGCCGGTTTCACCCCGAACGAGAAGCACAGCCTGCTCGTACCGTCCCTGAGATTTCAGACCGCGAACCTTCGTTGCAAGATCGAAAGAGCCGTGCGAAACGCTGCCGTCGAACGGTCTGCGCGCTCTCGCGACCCTCCCACTCACGAAGATGACGAAGCCGATGAAACAGCCGGCTAGCACGAGGACTAAAGCAATGATTACGAGCTCAGGCGCACCTATACCGGCCATGCGGCCGATCGTATTGATCTGGAGGAGGCGTGCCAATACCAGCGCTCACCGTCATGCGCGGACTCGCACACTCTTCCCCTGCCCTGATCTCCGGTCTGCCGGGCTCTGCCTGGGTCGATGACAGGCGAGCGATCAGGACCTCCACCTCAGCCGGCTACGGCCCCGCCATGCTGCGCGGGCGTCCCTCTCTCGGAGCTTGAGCGCCCCGAGGTCTTCCCGGCACTTCCCCGCCTCTCACTCTCTCTCGGGCGTCCGCCGAGGACCAGTAGACATGGGGCCACGGTGGTAATCGGGAACAAAAAGGACGAAGCGATCGGCTGCCATTAAGAAAACACCAAAGAAAAGGTGGAGTCACCAGCAGGCGTTTACTGCTCGACTGCGCGGCAACCAAGGCAATGCGAGACGCATCGTACTGGACGGTCAATGCCGATAGCTTCCCTGTGAATCTGGAGCACGCTGGAAGTCCAGGACGACATGTCCTTTCAAGGGGAAATTCAGTTGCCCAAGCCCAGCAGCCTTCTCAGTGCCTTTGCGATCAGTGCCGTATTGAGCACAGGTGCCGTCGCCCTGGGGGGCACCATCGCTGCCACCTCCGCCAGTGCGGCCGTCGAAAGCGCCCCGGATCACTCAGTCGTTTCCACGCCAGGTTCGACCAGGAACTCGAACAAGAACCACAACAGGCACAAACAGCGTCAACACGGGCGCCAGCATGAGCGCCAGGATCAGCATCTACTGCGCGACTTCACTGACGTTGTGACGCCGCTCCAGAAGGGCGCGACGGGCCCGGAGGCGATGCAACCGTCTCAAGGTCCCCAAGGTCCCCGAGGCGAACGGGGCCCGCAAGGCGTTCCAGGCCCCGCAGGCGCGCGGGGTCCGCAGGGCGTTCCGGGGTGCCACAGGTGCACAGGGACCGCAAGGCGATTCAGGCCCCGCCGGCGAGCAGGGTCCGCAAGGCGATCCAGGCGCCACAGGTCCGCGAGGTCCGCAAGGCGCCACGGGCCCGCCAGGAGTCTCGGGCTACCAACTCATAACTGGGACGCAGGCATCGTGCCCTGCTGGGGGATTCTGTTCTGCTACGGCATTCTGCCCTGCAGGGAAACGAGTACTCGGCGGTGGTTACGGCACATCCGGTACAGTCACCAGCATCTCAGTCTCAGAGAACCAATCAAACTTGACAGCGGATATATGGTCGGTGCAGGCATTCAACAACGGCGGCAGCACCTTTTCTCTCGCTGCTCGGGTCCAATGCGCTTTTGTCACCTGACGCTACGGGACATTCCCTGCATCGGGGCGTCGTTGCATCCTCGATTGGCGTGATTTCGGAATTCGGTATTCACGATGACCCCACGTCAATGGTCTTGCTCACTTTCCGCTGGCCCAGCACACCGGCCCAACCCGAGACGCGGTCGAGGACAGGCAGGAGTGAGGTCCGGCGATCACCCGCGGGGAACAGGTGATCGCCGGCTGGTGCCTTGTCAGCAGCAGGAGGACGCGGCGGCCGTCGGGGCCTCGTGGGTGGCGCCTGCGGGAGTGCAGCAGACGGTGGCTGTTTCCTTGGTCAAGCTGTCGGCGTCGGCCTTGACCACGTAGACCTCCCACGGCTCACTGCCGGGACCGGTGACCCACACCTTGTCCTGGACTGCGTAACAACAGGTGGTGTCGTTCTCCTCGAACGTCGCGAGGCCGGCTTCCTTGAGTCGGTCGGTCGCGGCGGTGACCTGACTGGTGTCTTCGACTTCGACGCCGAGGTGATCCATGCGGGTCGGCTCTCCGTCCTCACCTTCCAGAAGCACGAGCTTCAGCGGGGGCTCGGTGATGGCGAAGTTGGCGTAGCCGGGCCGACGCTTGGCCGGCTCGACGCCGAACAGCTTGGAGTAGAAGGCGACGGAGCCTTCCAGGTCGGCGACACGGAGGGCGAGCTGAACACGGGACATGGCGTTCCTCCTGAAGGTGAGGCGGATCGGATGGGTGGGCCAGGTCAACGGCGGTAGCCGAGGGTGGCCGAGATGGCGAACGTGCGGGCCCGATCGAGTCGGGCGTCACTGCGGCAGGCACCGTCGCAGACTTCTCCGGTGGCCTCGTTGAAGATCACCGGACCGCGAACTCGACCGGCCTTGCCGGTGGTCCTGCGCATCAGGGCGGAAAGTCGATAGGCCATCACACTCTCCTGATTTGATAGATGTCTAAGTAGCATGCTGGGCTCAGCTTGCACTCGTACATAGATATCTGTCAAATTAGAGACATGTCGAAGCAAGAGTTGCCGATCGTGGACGTGGGTGTTCAGGTATCGGCCGAGGCGTGCTGCGCGCCCTTGGTCTGTGAACCGCTGAACGAGGCCGAGGCGACGGAGCTTGCTCCGCTGTTCAAGGCGATCGCCGACCCGGTACGGCTGCGCTTGCTGTCGCTGATCGCCTGCCATGAGGGCGGCGAGGCGTGCGTGTGTGATCTGACCGTCGCGTTCGATCTGACCGCGCCGACGATCAGCCACCATCTCAAGGTGCTCAAGCAGGCCGGGCTGATCGACTCCGAACGCCGGGGCACCTGGGTCTACTACTGGATCAACCCGAATGTCCTGGCCCGGATGTCCGCCCTGCTCAGCCCCACGTCCGCTCTGGCCGGCGCCCCGGCATGAGCACGTGCGAGGCTCCCAGCCTCATCCGGCGCGCCTTCGCCGAGTCTCTCGGCACGGGCCTGCTGGTCGCAGTCGTAGTCGGGTCCGGAATCATGGCCGCGCGCCTGTCGCCTGACGTCGGTGTGCAACTGCTCGCCAACAGCGCGGCCACGGCCGCCGCCCTGCCGGTCATCATCGTGCTGGTTGGTCCGGTCTCCGGGGCGCATCTGAACCCGGTGGTGTCCCTGGTGGACTGGTTGCTCGGCCGCCGAGACCGCGTCGGACTCACCGCACGGGATGTGGCCGCCTACCTGCCCGCGCAGACCATCGGCGGGATCGCCGGCACGATGCTCGCCAATGCGATGTTCGACCTGCCCGCCGTGAGTGTCTCAACCCATGACCGGTCATCGCTTGGTTTGTGGGTGGGAGAGGTCGTCGCGACGGCCGGCCTCGTCGCCCTCGTTGTCGCCTTGCCGCGACAAGGGCGCGCGCATCTGGCCCCGCCGGTCATCGGCGCCTACATCGGGGCCGCGTACTGGTTCACCAGCTCGACCAGCTTCGCCAACCCCGCCGTGACGATCGCCCGCGGATTCTCCGACACCTTCGCCGGGATCGCCCCCGCATCCATCCCGGCATTCATCGCCGCCCAACTCGTCGGCGCTGCGCTTGGTGCCGTCCTCGTCACCAGCCTCCATCCGACGCGACGGGCCACCGACCGTGAACCGGTCACGCAGAACCCTGCACTCCCCATCTCCTCCCACGAGCCTTCCGATGCCCCAGCCCGCATCCACACTCACCTGCCCACCCTGGCCGTGCGGCTCGCCGACGACCGGCTACGCGCCACAGGCCAAGCTCAAGGAGCACTTGTGTCCGATATCCCCGAGGTGCTGTTCGTCTGTGTGCACAACGCGGGACGCTCCCAGATGGCCGCCGCCCTGCTCGATCACCACGCCCAAGGCAAGGTCCGCGTCCGTTCCGCCGGCTCAGCCCCCGCCGACACCATCAACCCCGCTGTCATCCAGGTCATGGAGGAACTCGGCCTCGACCTGACCAAGGAGTTCCCCAAGCCGCTCACCACCGAAGCGGTCCAGGCCGCCGACGTCGTCATCACCATGGGATGCGGAGACGCCTGCCCGATCTTCCCCGGAAAGCGATACCTGGACTGGGCACTCGACGACCCCGCCGGCAAGCCGGTCGACCAGGTCCGCCCCATCCGCGACGAGATCGACAAGCGCGTCACGGAACTCCTCGCCGAACTCGTCCCCGCCCACTGACACCGACGCATCGCCACGAAGAAGGCCACCGGCCTGGCCACGGATCAGGTTGGTGAAGGCAATCAGTCGACCCCCTTCCCGAGGCCGGCTTCATCGTTTATCGTCGATGAACGATGAACGAGGGAACAGGACCGCTTGACCGGGCGACCGCAGCGACGTACGCCTCGTGGTTCAAGGCATTGGCGGACGCCACGCGCATCCAGATCGTCACCCTGCTCGCCCGCCGCCAGACACCCATGTCGGTCAAGGAGATCGTCGCGGCGGTCGACGTCGGGCAGTCGACCGTGTCCGCGCATTTGAAGGTGCTGGCCGAGGTGGGATTCGTCCTGGTCGAGCGTCGCGGCACGTCCAGCCTGTATGAGATCAACAAGGCGTGCATCGGGGCCTTCCCCACGGCCGCCGACGTGGTCATGGGCCATCCCGTTTCCCCGCCAGGCTGCGCCTGTTGACCGGAGGACACATGCCCGAAGACGCCGACAAGGTCCGAGCAACCATCATCGAACGCTACGGCCGGCTCGCCCGCGCCGCCCAAGCCCAACTCCAGATCGTCGACTGCGAACCACAGCAGTTCAACGACGGCGGATTCGGGGCCGCCGCCTACAGCGACACCGGGGAGCTCCCCGAGGGAGCCGTCCGCGCCAGCCTGGGATGCGGAAACCCCGTCGCCGTCGCCGACCTCCAACCAGGGGAAACCGTCCTCGATCTAGGCTCAGGCGGAGGCATCGACGTCCTGCTCTCGGCCCGCAGAGTCGGCCCCGCCGGTAAGGCGTACGGCTTGGATGCCACCCCGGACATGCTCACCCTGGCCAGAGCCAACGCCGCCGAAGCCGGAGCCACCAACGTCGAGTTCTTGCACGGCCACATCGAGGACATTCCTCTCCCCGACGCCGGCATCGACGTGATCATCTCCAACTGCGTGATCAACCTGTCCGCCGACAAACCCCGTGTCCTGGCTGAAGCATTCCGCGTACTCAAGCCCGGCGGCAGACTCGGCATCAGTGACGTCATCGCGGACGACGGACTCGACCCCGCACAGCGCGCAGAAGCCGAACACCTCGTCGGCTGCTCGGTCGGCACCCTGGCCGAAGCGGAATACCGCGCTCTGCTGGCAGCCGCCGGGTTCACCACCTACACGATCACACGCACCCAGCCGGCAGCCGACGGTCTCCACTCAGCGATCATCCGGGCTAGCAAGCCGACGGCACCGCCCGGGATCATCATCCGTCCCATGAGCGCCGACGACGCCGGACAGGTGCTCGACATCTACCAAGCCGGACTCGACAGCGGCAACGCCAGCTTCGAGACCACCGCGCCGAGCTGGCAGGCGTTCGATCGGGCGAAGCTGCCCGAACACCGCCATGTCGCCGCCGACAGTTCGACTGGACAGGTAGTGGGCTGGATCGCCGCAAGCGCCGTATCCGACCGATGCGTCTACGCCGGAGTGGTCGAGCACTCTGTCTACGTTCACCCTGATCACGGGGGCCGCGGAATCGCCACCGCGCTGCTGAAGGCCCTTGTTCAGTCCACCGAGACCGTAGGCATCTGGACCATCCAATCCGGCATCTTCCCCGAGAACGCCGTGAGTCTCCGCCTCCACGAAAGGGCCGGATTCCGCACCGTCGGCACCCGCCAGCGCATCGGCCGCCATCACGACCGCTGGCGCGACGTCGTCTTCATCGAACGCCGCAGCACCATCGCGGGGGCCAAGTAACACGGTCGCACGTTCACCTGACCATCCCCTCCGTCCCCGGCCGAGACCGGAAGAGCCGGGTTCGATCGGGATCGGCTACCGGTCGTCCACACACAGCAGATGCGAAAGAGGACGCCCCCTTCCCGCAAAGAGGTCAGGGGGCGCTTGGTGATGGTTTGTCCCTGACGGCGTCAGCCGTGTTGCCCGGCGCCCATCACATGCTTGGTGAGGGCAGGGTTGTTGAGGTGGCGTTGCTTCAACTGCTGCACGAAGGAGTCGACGCCGGCCAGTTTCTTGCTGACCTTGTCCCCGCTGCCCCCGGTGGCGACGATGCCGGTGAAGTTCGTGTGCTTGCTTCTGACGATGCCGCCGGAGGTTGAGCTGTGAGTCTTGGTCGCCTTCACAGGAACGGGGTGGCGCCCGAACGCCACTCCTTCGGGACCGGCCCCAGCGGGGAAGTTGATGGTCGCGTCGATGGCGTTGGTGGCGACATTGATCACCGACACCGAGTCGCTGTCATGATTGGCCACGTAGACCTGGGTGCCGCCGATGTTGATCCACATTCCCCTGGGACCGATCCCGACGGGGATGGTGGCGACGACCATGTCGTCGGCGACTCTGATCTTCGAGACGGTGTTGCTGCCGTTGTTGGAGACGTAGGTGAAGGCGCTGTCCGGCGTGATCCCCAGCCAGGTCGGACCGGTTCCGACGGAGATGTTGGCGACGACGGTGTCGGTCGCGGTGCTGATCTTCGACACGGTGGCGTTGCCGTTGTCGGCGATGTAGACGAAGGCACCGTTCGGCGTGATCTTCACCCCCCGAGGAGCGCTCCCGGCGGGGAGGGGGATGGTGGCGACGACGGTGTTGGTGGCGACGCTGATCTTCGAGACGGTGCTGGTGCCGCTGTTGGAGACGTAGGCGAAGGCACCGTTCGGCGTGACCGCCACTGACTCGGAAGCGGACCCCGGGGGGAGGGGGATGGTGGCGACGACGGTGTTGGTGGCGACGCTGATCTTCGAGACGGTGTTGTTGCCCTTGTTGGTGGAGTAGATGAAGGCGCTGTCGGGCGTGATCCCCACCCCGTTGGGAGCGGCTCCCGCTGGGAGGTGGATGACGGCGACGATTCTGTTGGTCACGGTGTTGATCTTCGTGACGTTGTCGATGCCGGCGTTGGCCACGTAGTAGAAGGCGCCGTTCGGCGTGACCTCCGACCCGATCGTATTGGCCCCGGCAGGCAGGGGGATGGTGGCGACGATGGTGTTGGTCGTGGTGTTGAGCCGCGACACGGTGCTGTTGCCGTTGTTGTTGACGTAGGCGAATTCTCCCGGCACGGGCCTCGGCCCAGCCAGAGCGGGACCGGCCACTGCCGCCAGCGGCGCCAGCCCCATCGCGATGGCGGCCGCGGCCACCACTGGCCGGATTCGGAATCCCCGCCCGCGCTCATGGCGCCCGCCGGGCAGCTCTGGACAACGATTCTGCGCCATATTTCTCTTCCACCGCGCAAGCATGCGGATCTCCCAAGTCGATCGACGATGACAGGCCCGGTTGTATGCCTGCACGCATTGCGCATTGGGAGGAGACGCGCCGACTTGTGTCCTTGTGGCCGGTAACTGGTCAATGCATCGATGTGACGATAGTTGGGTCAGCCTGGGCCGAGACGGAGTTGACCACGGCTAGGGAACATCGACTCCAGACACCGGTCGAGGTGGTATCCGTACTGGTCGCTGGCTACGCCGAGAGAGTGCGAACGCTCCCCCAGGCTCCGCATCCATGAGAAGGCCCGCATGTCGGCACCCGCCCACGGGTCGCCGGTAGATAGAGCGAGCGGCCGTGCAGCGACTCGCACTCCCGTCCCCGCGGGCCCCCTCTGCCCACGAGCGGTGCGGGTCCGAGTCGTCTCGTGACGTACGCCCCACAGGAGACCGGTGAGCTTGCGCGCAACCTGGACTCCAGGACATCCGTTCATGTGTTTGTCCATCGGTCTTCGGCCACTCCCGGTTTGTGTTGACCCGCAGAGGGAGTGACTGAAGGATGGGACAGGGCCCTTAGCCGAAGGGGTGGACAAGGGATGCGGTGGTGGCCGGGACGTTGGCGACGACGGGCCGCCACATCTGATTCTTTCTCTGACTCCTTGCTGGCGGCGGCGCGGGAACGGGGTGTCCCCGCTGAGCGGGTGAGCAGTTCCGACGTCGAGGTCCTCGCGATCGCAGTGGCGAGGAACACCTACGAGAAAGGCGACATCGCCGCGGCGGAGGAAATGCTGCGCGTGATCGCGGTCGAGGGCAGGTCATCGGCCGCCGGGATGGCAGCCTTCGATCTGGGCTTGGTGTTGGAATCCCGCGGTGATGCGCGCGGTGCCCAGCACGCGTACCGGATGGCCATGGATTTTCCCAATTCCGATGCGGCGGCGATGGCCGCGTTGAACCTGGGGATCATCCTGTTTCACGAAGGCGACACCGAGCAGGCCCGAGCCCTCCTGACCATCGCCATGGAGTCGGGACACCCGGAGGCCTCGCCGAAAGGGGCTTTCAATCTGGGTGGCCTGCTCTCCAGAGAGGGCCATACCGAAGAGGCGATGCGCGCGTTGCAGCGCGCGGTGGATTCAGGTCATCCCGACGAGTCGCCGGGAGCCCTGACCCAGCTTGGTGCCCTCTGGTTCGCCACGGGCCGGGTCGCGGACGCCGAAGCCGCATTCGAGCGGGTCATCGCGACACGACACCCGGAGTTCGCGGCCATGGCACACGCATGCCTGATCGACTTGCGTCGCCGACGGCGCTGATCGAAACCGTACGCACCAACCACGCGGAGTCTGCTGGGCTCCGCCTGGGTCGATGGGTGGAGGGATGCGCGGCTCTACCTCAGCCGCCTACGGACCCTCCCCTGTCTTGGCGATCATCCCGGAGCCGGAGTGCCCCCGCCGGAGGATGGATTGACAGGCAAGTGACGGCTTGCCTATCCTCGCCCGCATGGGCGATGTCTTCAAGGCCCTCGCCGACCCCACCCGGCGAACCATCCTCGACGAGCTGACCGAGCGCGACGGCCAGACCCTCTTCGAGATCTGTGTCCGCCTGACGAGTCGACATCAGCTGAGCCTGACCCGGCAGGCCGTATCCCAGCATCTGGCGGTGCTGGAGGAGGCCGGGCTGATCACGACGCGCAAGCAGGGGCGGTACAAGTTCCACCACCTCGACACCACTCCCCTGGCCGCCATCTTCGAGCGGTGGCCGGTCACCAGGAAAGGACAGGCACCGTGAAGATCTACGTCACCAGCGTGTTCGTTGACGACCAGCAAAAGGCCCTCGACTTCTACACCGAGGTGCTCGGCTTCACCAAGAAGCACGACATCCCGCTGGGTGAGGCCCGGTGGCTGACGGTCGTCTCACCGGAGGACCCCGGGGGCACGGAGTTGCTGCTGGAGCCGGACGGGCACCCCGCGGTCAAGCCGTACAAGGAGGCGCTGGTTGCCGACGGCATTCCGGCCGCCTCGTTCCAGGTCGCGGACGTGCAGACGGAGTACGAGCGGCTGCGCGGGCTGGGGGTGACGTTCACACAGGAGCCGATGGAGGCAGGGCCGGTGACCATGGCGGTCTTCGACGACACCTGCGGGAACCTGATCCAGATCGTGACCCTGGCCTCGTAGTACTTTGTCATGATCGGGCGAGGTTGGCGGAGAGTTGCGCACGGTCGGCGGGTGCGTAGTCCACGGATCGGCGGGTGCGTAGCCCGGACATGCAGCAAGAGGTCCCTGACCACGTTTCCGCTGGTCAGGGGCCTCTTCGCCCTGGCCTCTCCGGGGTCGCGCCAGGCGTGTCACCAGGGGATTGCGCCGGCGTCTTCGAAGTAGCCGCCGGTGGGGCCGTTGTCGGGGAGGGTCGCAAGGTGGATTCCGATTGCGGCGCCTTGTTCTGGGGTGCGGTGGCCGCGGAAGGCGTTGAGGTCGGTTGCGACGAAGCCGGGGCAGGCGGCGTTGATCAAGATGTTGGTGTCGCGTAGTTCCTTGGCGTACTGGATGGTGAGGGCGTTGAGGAAGGTCTTGGAGGGGGCGTAGGCGGCTGACAGGGGGCCTGTGGAGCCCTGGTCGGTAGAGGAGGTCTGGCGGGTCAGGGAGCCGACGCTGCTGGACATGTTCACGATGCGGGGTGACGGCGAGCGGCGGAGCAGCGGCAGCATCGTGTTGGTGACGCGGATGACGCCGATCACGTTGGTCTCCACGGCTGTTAGTACCGTCGCGATGTCGACGTTGGTGGGTTCTTGGGGCATGCCGCCGGTGACGGCTGCGTTGTTGACGAGTACGTCGAGGCGTTCGAAGCGCTCCTCCAGCATTGCTGCCGCGGCGGCCACACTTGCGTCGTCCGTCACGTCCAGCGGGACGCCGAAGACGTCGGCGCCGCCCGCGCTCAGCTTCTCCACGGCGGTTTGTCGGCGCGCCGCGTCGCGCGCGCCGACGCCGACGATCCAGCCGAGACGGCCCAAGCCTGCAGCGATCTCAAACCCGATCCCCTTGTTCGCGCCGGTGACAAGCGCGATCTTCTGTCCGGTCATGTTCCGATCCTGCTTCGCGTCCCGGCGAGGGTTCCAACACCGTTTGGATGGGGATCGATACCTCACAGGTATCGATCCCGGATAGCCTGGTGGCATGGAGTCGAGGGAATTGCGGTACTTCGTCGCCGTCGCCGAGGAACTGCACTTCGGGCGCGCCGCCGAACGGCTGGGGATCGCCCAGCCGCCGCTGTCGCGGGCGATCCAGCAGCTCGAGCGACGTCTCGGAGTGGACTTGCTGGAACGGACGAGCCGCGCCGTCACGCTGACCGAGGCAGGATCCGTCCTGCTCCGCGAGGGCCGGGCGGCCCTGGACGCGGTCGAGGCGGCCGACCGCCGCACCCGCCGCGCCGCGAAACCCCACCCAGGCCTGGTCCTGGTCACCAAGGCCGGATCGGCCGGCGAACTGCTGGCCAGGCTGCTCGACGCCTACGCCGCCGACCCTTCCGCGGTTACCGTCGACGTGCAGCTCTGCGGCGTCGGCGAGCAGGAACGCATGCTCCGTGACGGACGTGCCGACGTCGCGCTGCTGCACCTCCCGTTCGACTCGACGCTCGGCTTCGACACCGAGGAGCTGCACACCGAGAACCAACTCGCGATCCTGCCCCGCGGCCACGAGCTCCTCAGCCGGCCTCATGTGAAGATGGCCGACGTCACCGACCTGCCCGGCCTGCCGCTACCCCGCTGGCCCGACCGCGTCGGCGTCTACACCGACGGCCCCGGCCCGAAGGTCCGCGACACCGCGCAGCTGTACCAACTGATCGCCCTCGGCCGGGCCGCGGCGGTCCTTCCGGAGTCCTGCCGGACCCACCTGCGCAGCGACCTGGCCGCCGTCCCCGTCCTCGACGCTCCGAAGGTGACCACGGTGATCGCCTGGCCTCCCCACAGCCGCTCCCAGGCCCTCGCCGCCCTCGTCCGCACCGCCACCCTCCTCTAACCGAAGCTGAGAGCTCCACTGAGGCCGGGGGGCCGTAGGAGGACCGTGATCCCGCCGAGCGGGGCGCGCCATGGACGTATGGTTGCGATCGCCCCTCGGACACCAACCTCGGTCCCGAATCTCTGCGGTTCACAGGCTCGGGACTTTTTCATTTCCAGGGTCGGCGGTGCCCCGGAAAGTTCCTGATGGCCGCGAACATCTCGGCACGATCCTCCGAGCACGCTCCCATCAAGGCCGGGACACGAGCCGCCGCACCCTCGATCCCCCCACCAAGATCATTGTGCGGATATTGCGCGATTGGCGACAAACGGCGGCCTAGAGTGGCCTGCGGCTGCATGTCCCTGAAAAGCAAAAGAGACCCCGTAGGGTCTCTGAGCTGGGAAAATCCCTGGTGGCAGGTGCAAGGTTCGAACTTGCGTAGGCTGAGCCGACGGTTTTACAGACCGCTCCCTTTGGCCACTCGGGCAACCTGCCGTGTCAGCTGCTCATCGCAGCGACAGCAAGAAGAATAGCGGACTTCCAGGGTGCACGTGACGCCCGTTTTCTCAGGGAAGGACTCCGGCGAACTGGAGATTTCGCCGCCCGGCCGCCGACGCGCGCCATAGTAGAAGCATGATCAGATGGGCCGAGACCGGTGACCTCGAAACGCTGGTGACGGTGGAGTTCGCGGCCGACGGGATGTTCGCGCCTATGGGCATCTTCTTCCCTCCCGGGACCACGATGATCGAGGAATGCGACGACCCGGAGAGCGTGATCGTCGCGGGCCGGCCGCCGTTGGGGTTCGCCATGCTCGGGACAGTCGACGGGCTGGCTCACCTCGAACAGCTCGCCGTACACCCTGATCATGGCAGACGCGGCATCGGCACGGACCTACTCACCGCCGCCTGCGACGCGGCGGTGGCGGCCGGTGCGGCGGCGATGACATTGACGACGTTCCGCGATGTCCCGTGGAACGCCCCTTGGTACGCCGTCCGCGGCTTCGCCGTACTGCCTCCCGAAGCGTGGGGTCCCGAGCTGACCGCACTCGTACGGCAGGAGCACGCGCTGGGCATCGACGTGGAACCCCGTGTTGTCATGCGCAAAGCCCTCTGATCACGCCTGGGCCACTAATCTCAGAAGGCAACGAGGAGAGGACACGGACACCGATGGCCGACAGTAGTTTCGACGTGGTCAGCAAGATCGACCGGCAGGAGGTCGACAACGCCCTGAATCAGACGGCCAAGGAGGTCGGACACCGATTCGACTTCAAGGGCACCGGGGCGGAGATCTCCTGGTCAGGCGAGAGCATCGAGATCAAGGCGAACAGCGAGGAGCGCGCGAACGCCGTCCTCGACGTGTTCAAGGAGAAGATCGTCAAGCGAGGCCTTTCGCTGAAGGTCCTCGACGCGGACGACCCGAGGCTGTCCGGCAAGGAATACCGGCTGGCGGTCGCCCTCAAGGAGGGCATCGACCAGGAGAACGCGAAGAAGATCTCGAAGCTGATCCGCGACGAGGGCCCCAAGGGCATCAAGGCGCAGATCCAGGGCGACGAGCTCCGGGTCAGCAGCAAGAAGAAGGACGATCTCCAAGAGGTCATCTCCCTGCTCAAGGGCAAGGACCTCGACATCGCCCTGCAGTTCACGAACTACCGCTAGAAGAGACCTGGCGTTTCATCGACGGGCGGTCTCAGGGCACACAGCCCCGGAGCACCGTCGACGACGCGGTGCATGAGGCTCAGGCCACTCCCATACGCCGCCATCCGGCGTGATCGTGGGAGTGGCATGGCCTTCGGCATCGCGGCGGTCTACGAGCGCCGCGTCGGCACGGCAGCCGCGCCACCACGCCGACCATCCGCTGAAAACACCGGCCAGGAGAGCCCGGGCTGACCTGGGTCCTATCGCGTCAGTTCGGTGTCGCGTCGGTCCATTCCGCGACCGCGTACACCTCGTACTGGGACACCTCTCCGGGCTTGTGGAACCGGTCGGGCTGGGTGTCGACCGTCAGGCGGCGGGGCTTGCCGTCGTCTCCCGGGGGGAGTTTCCGGGAGCCGTGCGGCGGCGTCGCCACGAGATCCCGTACGGCCAGCAGCGTCCCGCTGCCCGGATCGATGATCCACTGTCGCCGGTAGGTGCCGAGTTGCTTGGGCGCTGTGTAGATGCCGAGAGGGACCGTCGTCTCCACCGGCAGGGAGATCACCGTTCCCGGGCGGCCCAGGGGGTCGGTCGCCTCGCCCTCCGCTTTGACGCCGGGGAGGGTGGCGAGCATCCGGAACGCCGCCGCCCGCACCGCCGGAGGGGCGGGCGCGACGCCCAGCAGGGTGCCGGCGACATCGCTCAGCGCCCGGACCCGCTTCTCGCCCTTCAGGGCCCGAATCGGCCGCTCGCCGGGCTTCGCGCTGACCGCCTCCCAGTTGCCCTTGATGTCCAACAGGGCGTTCTTCAACTGCTCAGGCTGGGTGGGCAGCGCGGCCAGCTGCTTCACCGTCATGCCGAGGAATTGCCGATCACCGATGTTGCGGCAGGGTCCCCCTGTTCTCGTGGGTTTCAGGAACAGAACGCCCATCCCCCCTTCTGGGACGGGGAACTCCACCGTCGTAGGAGCCCCCGCCTTCTCCCACTTCTGTTTGTCGAGGGCGGTCCACGGGCGGGCGTTCAAGTCTTGATTGACGACACACTGTTTGCCGCTCTGGTCGGTCCACTCGTCGTACTGCCACCTCGACTCGAGCTTGTAGTGGTCCGCCGCGCTCTTGCCGATCGCGTAGATCTCCCCGGTGATGCGCGTGGTGTGCCAGTACTCGCGGGTCGGCCCCTTCTGCACGTTCGTGGCGGCCACCAGCAGCGCGTTGCCCGGCTCGTGAGCACCGCCCTTCTCGCCCAGACGGACCGGCGGGACCCCGTCCGGTGCCGGAGAGGACGTCACAGAGATGACGACGACGGCCCCGGCGACCAGAGCGGCCGTCGAGATCACGCTCACGATCGGAACCTTGAAGCTACGGCGGCGGCGTGGTGGAGTGCCGGACCGCCAGTTGGTACGCAGGGCGAGCCGGTCCGGGCTCTCCTCACGGGCAAGTGCCGTCCGCATCTGCCGCAGCGCGTCGAGTTCATCCATCGTTCTTCTCCTCGGGGAGGGCCTTGCGGAGCTTTGTCCGAGCCCGGTGGATCTTGGCCTTGACGGTGCCGAGGGGCAGGTCCAAAGTCGCTGCGATCTCGGCGTACGACAGCTCGCCCCAGGCGAGCAACAGAACGGCGCTGCGGTCCTGCGCGCTCAGTGAGGCGAGGGCCTTGGCCAGCTGAGGGCTGCGCGCCGCCGCGTCCGCGCGATCGCCGGCCAGGTCGGCGATACCGTCCTCGGCGGGGTCCACGCCTGTCCGGGCGAACGCCCTGTACATGCGGGTCTCCTGCCGATGGTGCCTGGCGATCAAATGGCCGGCGATGCCCCACAGCCACGCGGCGAACTCCGCTCGCCCGTCGAATCTCCCCCGCTGCCGGAACGCGGTGGCGAACGTCTCCGCCACGACGTCATCGGCGAGAGTGCTCCCGAGGCGCCGCTTGATGTAGGCGTGGAGTCGTGGCGCGTGGCGGCGGAACAATTCACCGAACGCCTCCGGGTCCTCCAGAGAAGCGGCGACGATTCCCGAATCGTCGAGCTTCTCCGCAGGTTGACTCACCACTCTCGCCGTAGCCATCGGCCGGTGTGTCCCTTCATGGGTGCCTCCTCCGTGTCCAAGGTGCTGACAACGTCCTCTATCCCGAAGACCGCTCGCCGGTTGCACCCGGCGTACGACGGCTGGACTCGACGCTCGACGGCGCCGCGTGGAGGCCGCGCCGTGAACGCCCGGCGGGTCAGCGGGGTCGCGCCGATCCGCCGGTGGGCCGGGCGGAAGGCGCCATACCGGGGAGTGACACACCTACCCTGCCGCAGGCATCGCGTCGTAACGTGACGGAATGGAAGGCAGGAGCGCGCTCGGGGACTTCCTTCGCGCTCGGCGCCAGGCCACGACCGTCGACCAGGTCGGGCTGCCGAGTATCGGCCGCCGCCGCACCCCCGGGCTCCGTCGCGACGAGGTCGCGATGCTGGCGGATGTCAGCGCCGACTATTACGTGCGGCTGGAACAGGGACGGGAACGCAATCCCTCGGCTCAGGTGCTGGAAGCCCTGGCACGGGTCTTCCAGCTCGACGCCGAGGCGACCGAACATCTTTACGATCTCGCGCGCCCCCGGGCCAGGCGCCCGCATGCTCCAGGAGCCGAGCAGGTGTGCCCGAAGGCTTTGCGGTTCATCCTCGGCTGCGATCACGCCGTGATGTTGGTGATGAACATCCGGCTGGACATTCTCGCCAAGAACCCGCTGGCCACAGCTCTTTACGCGGGGTTGGACCACTGCGACAACCTGATACGGCTGACCTTCCTCAATCCCCTGGCACGGGACTTCTACATGGACTGGCCCGAGCAGGCCCGAGATTTGGCGGCCCACCTCCGAGCCACAGTGGGGACGGATGTCGACGACCCGTCCGTACGGGAACTGGTCGAGGAGCTGTCACGCGGCAGCGAAGACTTCCGGCGCCTGTGGAACCGCCACGACATCCGATCCAGAACGCACAGGTCGATCCGCTATCGGCACGGCGAAGTCGGCGAGATGACCCTCCACTTTGAGGTGTTCCACATCGGCAGCGCCCCCGGCCAGCAGCTCGTCGTCGGCCAGGCGGAGCCGTACGGGGGATCGCGAAACGCCTTCGCCAAGCTGGCCTCCCTGGCGGCCGAGAAGACTGTCCGGAACTGATCGGTCACGATACGTGGACCGATAGACTCGCCGGTCGGCGGCGGCTACGAGACACAGGGGCGAGGGGGACGGCCGGGCAACGCACGTCTCTACTGCCCCTCAACAGGGGCTTCGGTGTTTCCAGCAAGAGGACCCGCCCGTGTAACGCCACAGTCTCTAAACAACTGTCGTTTTTGTTGGGTCTGTTGTTATATATGGGGATTCGACCCTAAAGTTCAGCCCGAAGACGGCCTGTTGCAATCAGCCCCTAAACTGCGCATGCAGGAAGTTCGGTTTGTACCACAATGAGGAGGCCTGCGTGGCTCTCTGGTCCACCATCCCGCGAGCGGCCGCGATCGGCACGACTGCGCTGGCGATCACGCTCGCCGCCGCGGCCTGCGGCGGAGACTCCGGCGGGGATTCCACCGCCGCCCCGGCTGCGGGGGGAGTCAAGCTCGTCAACGCAGGAAAGATCACGACCTGCACGAACATCCCCTACGAGCCGTTCGAGTTCAACCAGGGCAGTGACGTCGTCGGGTTCGACGTGGACATCGTCAACCTGGCGGCCAAGAAGCTCGGGGTGACGCAGGACATCGTCGACATCGACTTCGCCGCCATCAAGAGCGGCGCGGCCATGAACTCCGGCAAGTGCGACGTCGCCGCCGCCGGCATGACGATCACCGACGAGCGCAAGCAGAACATCCTGTTCTCCGTGCCGTACTTCGACGCGACCCAGTCGCTCATGGCGAAGAAGGACAGCGGGATCACCTCCCTCGCCGACGTCAAGGCCAAGAACCTCAAGCTGGGCGCCCAGGCGTCCACGACGGGTCTCGACTACGTCAAGAAGCAGGGCTTCAACCCGGTCGAGTACGCCGACTCGCCCAAGGAGCTCCTCGCCCTGCAGACCGGTCAGGCCGACGTGATCGTCCAGGACCTCCCCGTCGTGCAGACGTGGCTGAAGAAGCCGGAGATCGGCGCCAAGTTCGCACAGGTGGCTAGCCTCGACACCGGTGAGCAGTACGGCATCGGCATGAAGAAGGGCAACACCGCCCTGGCCACGGTCATCAACGACGCCATCACGGCGGCCAAGGCCGACGGCACCTACGACGCGATCTACAAGAAGTGGTTCGGCACCGAGCCCGGCGCCACCCCGTCCGCGACCCCGACTTCGTGACGTGATGGCCGACCAACAGACGCCCGCCTCCTCCGGGAGGCGGCTCACCCTCCGGCAGCGACAGCGGGCCAGCCGGGGCATGCAGTACGCCGTGCTGATCGCGGTCGCCGTCCTGCTCGCTGCGCTGGCCGACTGGTCGGCCATCCAGCAGTCGTTCCTTAACCTCGATGTCGCGAAGGAGGGCCTGCCCGAGCTGTTCACGGTGGCCCTCCGGAACACCGTGATCTACACCGTGTCCGGCTTCGTACTCGGCTTCGCCTTCGGCCTGGTGCTGGCCCTGATGCGGCTGTCCCGGGTCGCACCCTACCGGTGGTTGTCGGCCATCTACATCGAGATCTTCCGCGGGCTGCCGATCCTGGTCGTCTTCCTGATGATCATCAGTGTCCCGCTGGCCTTCCCCGGCTTCGAACTGCCCGGTGGCGTGTATGGCCAGGCGGCGCTGGGGCTCGGCATGGTCTCTGCGGCCTACATGGCGGAGAACTTCCGGGCCGGCATCCAGGCGGTGCCCAAGGGGCAGATGGAGGCGGCGCGCTCTTTGGGCATGCCGCACGGACGCGCAATGGTGTCGATCGTCATCCCGCAGGCGATCCGGATCGTCGTACCACCGCTCACCAACCAGCTCGTCGCTCTTCTGAAGGACTCGTCGCTGGTACTGATCCTCGGAGTGACGGCCACCCAGGTCGAGCTCGCGAAGTTCGGCAACGACCAGTCCTCGACGTTCGCCAACCCGACACCGCTCCTGGTCACCGGCTTGACCTACCTGCTGATCACGATCCCGTTGGGGTATGCGGCCCGCCGGATGGAAGCACGCCAGGGAGCGAGCCGATGAGCACCGTCGAGATCAGGAATCTGCACAAGTCCTTCGGCAAGCTCGAAGTGCTCAAGGGCATCGACTTCAGCGTCGAGACCGGCCAGGTCGTCTGCGTCATCGGACCATCGGGCTCGGGCAAGTCGACGCTGCTGCGCTGCGTCAACCTGCTGGAGCAGCCCACCTCCGGCCAAGTGTTCGTCGACGGCATCGAGCTCACCCACCCCGATGTGGACATCGACGCCGCCAGGCGGCGGCTCGGCATGGTCTTCCAGCAGTTCAACCTCTTCGCGCACCTCACCGTGCTGCGCAACGTCACCATCGCCCAGGAGCGGGTGCTCAAGCGCCCGCGGGCGGAGGCCGTACGGATCGCGCGGGAGAACCTGGAGAAGGTCGGGCTCAGCGAGAAGGCGGAGTCCTACCCCGCTCAGCTGTCCGGCGGACAGCAGCAGCGGGTGGCCATCGCCCGGGCGCTGGCGATGAACCCGTCGCTGATGTTGTTCGACGAGCCGACCTCGGCGCTCGACCCCGAACTCGTCGGCGACGTCCTCCAGGTCATGCGGCGTCTCGCCGAGGACGGCATGACCATGCTGGTGGTCACCCACGAGATGGGCTTCGCCCGCGAGGTGGCCGACCGGGTGGTCTTCATGGACCAGGGCGTGATCGTCGAGGACGGGCCGCCGGCGCAGGTCATCGCCGCGCCTCAGCACAACAGGACACGCGAGTTCCTCCACCGCGTCCTGCATCCGGGGGACTAGCCGGACGCCGTCCCGGCGCCGGATGCGGGCGAGCCCGGCAGGCTCGGCGCCAGGACGAGCGCTGCGGAGACGGTCGCGTGGACCTGCCTGAGAGTCCGGTCGAGCGTCGCGAGCGGCGACCCCGCGTCGGGCACCGCCACCGGCACCAGTTCGGGGACGGGCCGCCGGGCGAGGGCCAGCCGGGTGGCTCCGATGTTGCGCCGCAGCGCTCCGCGGGCCACCCGTCCGGCCGGCCCACCGCCGGCGTCCGTGTCCTCGGCCAGGGCTCCGCAGGACGCCAGCGGCTCGACGCAGTCCGCCAGGCCGGGCCGCCGGATGATCCGCCGCCAGGCCAGGGCGGGTTCGGCGGCCACGCGGAGCGCCGCCACGTTCTTGTCGAACTCGCGCCGGCTGTCCTCGCCGGGCTTCTCGAGCAGCGCCCCCAGCGCGGCCAGGGTCCGCGCGAGGTTCTTCCGCATGACCGCCTCGGTCCTGACCGGGACGAGGACCCAGGCCGCCAGGACCCCGCACAGGCACCCGGCGACGACGGCGGCCAGCCTCTCCCCGAGGACCTCGATCCCCGAGACCCCTGCCGGAGCGGCGAGCCCGTACAGCAGCGCGAGGATGCTGGTCACGCAGAAGGACCAGTAGGCGTAGTCGCGGTCGCGCAGGATGAGCCCGGCCAGAAGGTATCCGAAGATCGTCACGGCCACGAGCCATCCGTGGCCGAGGACCAGGACGCCGACGAGGGTGGAGGTGGCCGTTCCGAGGAGGGCGCCACCAGTGCGCTGGACGCTCCGGTGCACGACGTGACCTCGGGACCGCGCCCCCACCGACACGGTGAACGCGCTGATCACCACCCAGGGCCAGTGGCCGGGGAAGAGCAGGTGGCCGATGGCGAAGGCCAGGGCCAGCGCGGTCGCCGACTGCGCGGCGAATCTCGTGTGAACCGATCCGGCGGTTCCCTCCTGGATTCGCTCCCCGGCCGGGGTGCGGATCGAGGTGGCGCGGATCGAGGTGAGGGCGGTCCATCCGACCGCGACGGCGCTCGCCACGACCGCCCACACCAGGGCGCTCCACGGATCGTGTCCCACGGGAACCGGCGCGATGAAGAGCCCGACCAGCGGAAACAGCATCATGCGGCCGATCGCGGAGGCCCGGGAACCGTACCGGCGCAGGTGGATCGACACGAAGACCGCGGCCACGAAGACGGCCTCTCCCAGCAGCGGCGACCAGTGCATCAGGGCGCCGATCAGGCCGGTCGCGGCGACCACGGGCACGACCAGCAGAGAGCGGCGACCGGCCTTCGTGCGTTCCAGTGAGATCGCCAGGACGACGCCGAGAATGACGGCGCCCAGCGGTTGCCGCTCTCCCGCGACCGAGCAGAGCACGCCCAGCGTCGCGGCGGTGCCCACCGCCGCGACGAAGGACCGGGGAATATTCGTAAGCATATGCGTACGATTTTCGCCCCGGATAAGGCCTACTAGCAAGGCACAACGTAGGATCTTGAGCGTGGAGGAGCACGAAGGGACAGCCGCGGTACGGCGAGGCGCGATGCGGCTCGCCAGACGACTGCGCGCGGAGAGACCGGCGGAGAGCCTCAGCGGCGCCAAGCTGAGCGTGCTCGCGCATCTCTACCGGAACCGGGGCATGACGCCGAAGGAGATCGCCGCGGCGGACCACGTGCGAGCCCAGTCGATGACGCGCGTGCTGGCCGACCTGGAACGGCACGGGCTCGTGGCGCGCGACCGCGACCCCTCCGACGGACGGCAGTCGCTGCTGACCCTCACGCCGGCCGGCGAGGCCGCGCTCATCGAGGACATGTCGCACCGAGACGATTGGCTAGGGACCGCGATCGCCCGGCACCTTTCGCCCGCCGAGCGCCACCTGCTCTACCTGGCCGGCGAACTCATGGACCGCCTCGCGGCGGCGGAGGACGTCTGACCTCCTTCGCGGAAATTGCCGGGGATTTCCCGATATGCACCCTCGGGATATGGTCGCGACATGGGGAAGATCTATGAGCGGCTCACCGACAGGTTGCGCGACTTCATCTCCGCCCAGCCGGTCTACTTCGTCGCGACGGCGCCACAGAGCGGCGGCCACGTGAACGTGTCCCCCAAGGGGTACGCCGACACCTTCGCCGTCATCGACGACGTCACCGTCGCCTATCTCGATCTGGACGGAAGCGGCGTCGAGACGATCGCCCACCTGCGCGACAACGGCCGCATCACCGTGATGTTCTGCGCCTTCAGCGGGCCGCCCACCATCGTCCGCCTGTACGGCACGGGCCGCGTCGTCACGCCGCACGACACGGAGTTCGACGGCCTGATCAAGCTCTTCGGCCCGCATCCGGGGGTCAGGTCGATCATCGTCGTCGACTGCGACCGTATCTCCGACTCGTGTGGGTTCTCCGTCCCCTTCATGAGCTACGACCAGGACCGGACCCTGCTCGACGAGTGGGCCGGGCGCAAGGACGTCCAGCAGAAGCGGGACTACCGGGCCAGGAACAACCGCGAGAGCATCGACGGCCTGCCCGGACTGCGGGCCGAGGAGACCGACCCGGCGACCCTGCGCTCCTGACCGCGTCAGCGGCGATAGCCCGCCATCCGCTCCAGACGGGAGATCCGCTCGGCGATCGGCGGGTGCGTGGAGAACAGCCTGCCGATCCCGGCCTGGCGGAACGGGTTCGCGATCATCATGTGACTCGCCGACGCCAGCCGTCCGTTCTCGGGGAGCGGCAGCTGGCGGATGCCCATCTCGATCTTCCGCAGCGCGGAGGCCAGCGCGAGCGGGTCGCCCGTCAGCCGGGCCCCGGACTCGTCGGCCGCGAACTCCCGCGACCGGGAGATCGCCATCTGGATCATCGACGCGGCGACGGGCCCGAGGATCATGACGAGGAGGGCGCCCAGGATTCCCGGGCCCTCGTCGTCGTCCGAGCCGAAGAACAGGCCGATGTAACCGAAGTAGGTGATCATCGTGGCCAGCGCGCCGGCGATCGAGGAGATCAGGATGTCGCGGTTGTACACGTGCGACAACTCGTGCCCGATGACCCCCTTGAGTTCGCGCTCGTTGAGGATGCCGAGGATGCCGTGGGTCACGCAGACGGCCGCGTTGCGCGGGTTGCGGCCCGTGGCGAACGCGTTGGGCTGCATGGTCGGCGACACGTACAGCCGGGGCATGGGCTGGCGGGCGTCGTAGGACAGTTCCCGCACGATCCGGTACAACACCGGCTGCTCGACCTCGGCGACCGGCCGGGCCCGCATGGCGGACAGTGCGATCTTGTCGGAGAAGAAGTACGCGAGACCGTTCGCGAAGAGCGCGACCACCAGCGCGAACCGCATGCCCGCGCCATCCCCGACCCAGGCCCCCACCACCAGGATCAACGCGGACAGCGCTCCCAGAAGGACCGCGGTCCGCAGGCTGTTGTGGTGCACGCCTCCTCCTCACGGTTCGGTGTGTTCAGCCTTACTAACGCCTACTGCCTGGCTGAACGTTCCCCGCTGAACAGGGGCTGTGATCTCAGCCCACCGCCGACAGCACCACCTGGGGGGCGACGGAGAAGACCAGCGTGACGATCACGGCCAGTCCCACGGCCACCGCGACGGGCGCGGACCCGGATCGGTGAGTGCCCGTGGACAGCGGGGTGAAGAGCCGGGCCGTCCAGGCGATGTAGTAGTAGAGCCCGATGACCGTGTTGACGGCCATCACGACGGCGAGCCAGCCGAGCCCTCCGTCGACGATCGCGCGGAAGACGACCACCTTGGCGAACAGCCCCGCGAGCCCGGGGGGAAGCCCCGCCAGGCAGATGAGCGAGAAGGCGAGGGACAGCGCCGCGACCGGGCTGTGGAAGGCCAGACCCTGGTAGTCGTCCAGGTCGTTCCGCTCCCGGGCCCGGGACACCAGCATGACGACGCCGAACGCCACGAGGTTCATCGCCGCGTAGAACGCCAGGTAGGCCACGGACGCGCCCACGGCGTCCCGCGGGACGCCGGCGAAGGCGGCCAGCGGGGCGAGGATGTAACCGGACTGGGCGACCGACGACCAGGCGAGCAGCCGTACGGCATGGCGTTGCCGCATCGCCAGCACGTTGCCGGCGGTCATGGTCAGGGCGGCGATGACGGCGACGACGGGCGCCCACACGGCGGCCTGGCTCGCCAGCGCGGTCGTCAGGATCAGGACCAGCCCGGCGAACCCCGCGGCCTTGGAGATGACCGACAGCAGCGCCGCCACCGGGATCGGCGCGCCCTGGTAGACGTCGGCCGCCCAGAAGTGGAACGGCACGGCGGCGACCTTGAATCCGAATCCGGCCAGCACCAGCACGATCGCGACGGTCGTGACCCCCTGGCCGACCCCGGCCGGCGCGGCGCTCTGCCCGGACGCGTAGAAGGCGGCGATGCGGTCCAGATGCACCGAGCCGGTCACGCCGTACAACAACGAGACGCCGAACAGCATGATCGCGGTGGAGACCACGGACACGAGGAACAGCTTGAGGGCCGCCTCGGAGGCACGGCCGTCGTAGCGCCGCATCGCCGTCAGCGCGAACACCGGCAGGGACACGAGTTCCAGCGAGACGACGAGCATGATCAGGTCACGTGAGGCCGCCAGCAGCACCGCTCCGGTGAGCGTTCCGAGCAGCAGGAAATACCATTCGCCGACCGGAACGCGCCCACCGGACGTCTCCGCCATGGACAACAGCACGACGACGACCCCGGCGGCGAGCACGAGCGCCATGAAGACGAGCGTGAACCGGTCGAGGACGAACGAACACGACGCTGCGGATCCGAGCGAGGGAGGCACGCAGAAGGTGCGCCGCTCCCCTCCTCGTACGGCCTGCGCCACGAGGACGGCGAGCGCCACGGCGACGCCGCCGAGCGCGACGACGCCCAGCAGGCGCCCGCCACCGGGCCGCGCGGGCAGGAAGGCGTCCAGCAGCAGGACCAGCCCGGCCGTCAGCGCGAGGATCAGCGGGACGGCGACGGCGGAGTAGTCGATCGACTGGATCATCCGGCGCCGCCTCCGAGACCGAAGATCGCCTGCACGGCGGGTCCCGTGAGGGCGAGCAGCGCCTTGGGCCAGACGCCGAACAGGATGGTCAGCGCCACGAGCGGCACCCACGCGGCCAGTTCACCGGCCGTCACATCCGCCAGGCGGCCGGCCCGCGGCAGACGGGCGCCGGAAGGCGCGGGCGCGTCGGCCCGGGGCAGACGGGCGCCGGAAGGCGCGGGCCCGGAGTCCTCGACGTCGGCGACGGCCGTCCCCGTGGCGACGGGCTCGACCGGCTCGCCGGGACCGAGCACGACACGGACCTCCTCCGACGAGGCGAGCGGCGGGCCGACGGGGACGATCTCCCGCGCCCTGCCGTGGGTGACCCTCGACAACATCACCAGGAAGTACGCGGCCGTGAGCACCGTGCCGACGCCGCCGACGGCCATGAACACGAGGAAGAGCGGCCGGGACAGCCCGGCGGCGGGCCGGAACGCCCCCAGCAGGGCGAGCATCTCGCCCCAGAACCCGGCCAGCCCCGGCAGGCCGAGCGAGGCGACGCAGGCGAAGGTGAGCAGCGAGCCGATGTACGGCAGGCGGCGCAACATGCCGCCGCCGAGCCTGACCATGTCCGCCGTGCCGTACCGTTCCTTGATCCCTCCGGCGACGAAGAACAGCAGACCGGTGATCAGACCGTGCGCGATGTTGCCGAAGAGCGCGGCGTTCATGCCCACCGGGGTGAGCGTCGCGAAGCCGAGCAGCACGAAGCCCATGTGGCCGACCGAGGAGTAGGCGATCATGCGCTTGAGGTCGCGCTGGGCGAGACAGGCCAGCGATCCGTAGATGATCCCGACCACGGCGAGCGCCCCCAGCCAGGGAGCGAGGGCGGCGGCGCCCTCGGGCAGGATCGGGATCGCGATCCTGGCGAAGCCGTACGAGCCCATCTTCAGCAGCACGCCCGCCAGCAGGACCGAGCCGACCGTCGGCGCCTCGGTGTGGGCGTCGGGCAGCCAGGTGTGGAGGGGCCACATCGGCGTCTTGACCGCGAGGCCGATCCCGACGGCCAGGAACGCCACGATCTGCACGGACCTCGCGATCCCCGCCCCGTGCCGAGCGGTCAGCTCGACCATGTCGAGGGTGCCCGTCTGGGTCCAGATCACCAGCAGGCCGAGCAGGAGCACGGCCGAGCCGAGCAGCGTGTAGAGGATGAACTTCACCGCGGCCGCACGCCGGTGACGGCCGCCCCAGATCGCGATCACGAAGTACATCGGGATCAGCACGACCTCGAAGAACACGAAGAACAGCAGCAGATCGAGGGCGAGGAAGGTGCCGATCATCCCGACTTCGAGGACGAGCAGCGTGAACACCAGGGCCCGGAGGCGCCCGCCGTCCGGTGGATGCCCGGCGAGGTGGACGAAGCACAACAGGCTCAGCAACGCGGTCAGCACGACCAGCGGCAGCGAGATGCCGTCCACTCCGAGGTGGAACCGCAGGTCGAGCCCCGGGATCCACGACCAGTCGGTCTGGAGCCGCATGCGGCCCGCGTCCCCGTAGTCGAAGACCGCGGCGACGACGACCGCGAGCACGAAGGTCACCGCCGAGACGGCGATCCCGTGCAGGCTCACCGCCCGCCCCCTGAACGCCGGCGCGGTCAGGCTCGCGGCGCCGGCCAGAGGCACCGCGAGCAGCGCGAGGAGAAGCCAGCTCATCCCAGCACCACCGCCGCCACCGTGATCAGCAGGAGTCCCGCCAGCAGGCCCGTCACGTAGAGCTGGGCATTGCCGTTCTGGGCCAGGCGCACGAACCCGGACAGGCTCATCGTCAGCCGGCCCGCGCCCCGGACGGCGCCGTCGACCACCTGGCCGTCGGTCCTGACGACCCCGCGAGCCAGGCGGAGGACCGGTCGCGCGAACACCGCGCGGTACGCCTCGTCCACGTAGAACGCCCGCTCGCACGCCGTGCGGAACGGGCCGAGCATCCGGGCCGGGTCCTGGTGGGGGGCACCGCGCCAGAAGGCGTAGACGACACCCGCGCCCAGCAGGGCGACGATAAGGCTCACCAGCGCGGACCCCCAGTCGACCTCGGTGACCCCGGCGAATCCCAGGAGCAGGGCGGGCACGGCGAGCACGCCGATCGGCCAGAGCATCGACCTCGGCGCCTCGCGGCCGTCGAAGACGTGGGCCGTCCCCGGCGGCGGCTCCGGCAGCGCCTCGACCCTCGCGGGGCCGAAGAAGGTCCGCAGCCAGGCGCGCATCGCGTACGCACCGGTCACCCCGACGGTCAGCAGCGCCGCGCCGTACAGGAACGGCTGGGCCGGAGAGTGCGAGTGCTCGATGGCGGCGATCACCGCGTCCTTGCTGAAGAATCCGCTCGCCGGGGGCAACCCCATCAGGGCGGCGAAGCCGACCGTCATCGCCGCGAACGTGATCGGAATCGAGGTGCGCAGCCCGCCCATGTGGGTCATCAGGTTGGATCCGACATGGTGGATCACCGCGCCAGCCCCCAGGAACAGCAGCGCCTTGAACGCGCCGTGCGTCAGCAAGTGGAAGATCGCCGCCTTGTCCGATCCCGCGGCGAGCCCCGCGGCCATGTACGCGAGCTGGCTGATCGTCGAGTAGGCGAGGACACGTTTGAGGTCGTCCTGCGCGAGGGCGGCCAGCGCCGCACCCAGCATGCCGATGGCGGCGACGACGGCCAGCACGTCGAGCGTCGGCTGGGCGCCGAGGAAGGCCGGGTAGAGCCGGGCGACGATGAAGATTCCGGCCGCGACCATCGTGGCCGCGTGGATGAGCGCGCTGATCGGAGTGGGGCCGGCCATGGCGTCCGGCAGCCAGGTCTGCAGCGGCACCTGGGCGCTCTTGCCCGCGACGCCGGCGAGCAGCAACATCGTCGCCGTGATCAGGGTGCCCCTGGGGATGTCGGCGCTCAGCACGTCGTCGATCCGGAAGCTGCCGGCCGCGAACCCCAGCGTGAAGATCCCGAACAGGAAGCCGACGTCACCGAGCCGGGTGACGAGGAAGGCCTTGACCGCGGCCCGGGAGTTCGCACGGTCCTCCCACCAGTGCCCGATCAGGAGGTAGGAGCACAGGCCCATGATCTCCCAGCCGGCGTAGAGGACGATCAGGTCCCCCGCGTAGACCACCAGCAACATCGCGCTGGTGAACAGGCTGATGAAGGCGCTGTAGGACGGATGGCGCGGATCGTCGCGCATGTATCCGACCGAGTAGACCTGCACGGCGAGCGCCACGACGACCACGAGCACGCCGATCAGGATCGACAGCCCGTCGGCCCGCAGCGTGAACGAGATGGGAACCGACCCGGTCTCGACCATCGTGAGCGTGCCCTCGGTGCTCCCCGGCAGAAGCCCCGCCCAAAATCGCGCACCCGTATAGGACGCCGAACCCCTTGGCAGCGCGCGGGCCGACCACGACGCCAGCCACAACGTCAGCAGCAGTGACCCCGTGACGGGCGCGATCGCGAACCACGCCGCCCTGCGTGCGGCGGCGCGGTCGTTCTCCTTCGTACGGCTCCCGCCCCGCGGCCACCGCGAACCGAGCAGCCCCGCCACGGCGGCGACGAAGGGTAATAGGACGATCAGGACGACCACAGAGATCACGGCCGGGCCTCCCTGTCGGCGTCTTCGCCCACGCCCACCGGCTCCTCCGGCGGGCCTGCCTCCTCCGACGCCCCGGTCTCCGACAGGTCGCGGAGGCGGTCGACGTCGATGCTCTGCCGGTTGCGATAGACGGCCAGCACGATGGCCAGCCCCAGGCCGATCTCGGCGGCCGCGATCACGATGACGAACAGGGTGAGCACCTGGCCGCCGTGCAGCCGGTCCCTCAGCCACACGTCGAAGGCGACGAGGTTGAGGTTGACCGCGTTGAGCATGAGCTCGACCGACATCAGCACGAGGATCGCGTTGCGCCGGGCCAGCACGCCGTACACGCCGATCGAGAAGAGCAGGGCGGAGACGACGACGGGATAGACGATGTGCACCTCAGCCCACCGCCCCGTCGCAGGTGATCGGAGTCATTCCCGCCCCCTGATGTCGGTGCGGGACAGGACGATGGCCCCGATCAGAGCGGCCAGCAGGAGCACCGACAGCGCCTCGAACGGCAACACCCAGGTCCTGAAGATGCTCGACCCGAGCGGCTTGGCCGCCCCCTGACCGGGCTCCAGCGGGGCGTAGGCCGTGCCGAACCCCGCGACGACGACGCTCACGAGCACCCCCGCCGTGGCGAGGGCGACCAGGACGGCGGCCCATCGGTTGCCGGAGTCGAGATCGGCCGAGCGTCCGATGGGCGCCCGGGTCAGCATGATCCCGAACAGCAGCAGCACGACGATCGCGCCCACGTAGATGAGCACCTGAACCCATGCGACGAACTCCGCCGTCAACACGAGATAGCCTCCGGCCAACGCGCCGAAGCACAGGACGAGCCACAACGCCGCGTGGACGAGTTGCCTCGTCGTGACCACCAGCAGCGCGGATCCGACCGCGACGACGCCGAGCAGCAGGAACACCACCTCAGGCCCGCTGGGCGGCCAGAACCCCGGCGCCTCGAATGTCACGCGTCCTCCCCTGGCCCGTCCTTCGCGGGGTTTCCGGGGCCTTCGGGGTTCTCCGGGGCGCTCGGCTTCTTCGGCAGCGCGCCGGGCGGCCGGATGGAGCGGATGTCCCGCATCGGCCGCGGCGGCTCCCGGCGCGGCGCGCCCTGTTCCGACGTCACGATCTTGTCTGACGGGGAGCCCTGGTCTGACGGGGTGCTCTCGCCGGAGGACGTTTCCGGCGTCACCGCCGGTCCGGCGGCCGCGCGCGGGGTGCGCGGCCCGGGCCCGGATTCGGCCGGCGTGGCGGGTTCGGTCCCGTCGCCCGCGCCGTCTCCCGCCTTCTCCGCCACCGTCTCGGCCGCCTTCTCGCCCGCGCGGCCGGCGACTCCCCGGTCCGTACGGCCGGCCGGGGCGGGCCGTCGTGCCGTGTCGGGCGTGCGTGCGGGACGCGAGCCGGCGGAGATCTCCTTCGGCGGCTCGGCGCCGGCCTCGTGGGGCGGCGGCGGGGGCACGGTCGCCGCCCACTCGCCCAGCCGGTCCTTCTCATGGAGAAGATCGCGAATGTCGTATTCCGTGTATTCGAACTCGGGCGTCCAGAACAACGCGTCGAACGGGCAGACCTCGATGCAGATGCCGCAGTACATGCACAGGGAGAAGTCGATCGCGAACCGGTCGAGCATGTTCCGCGCCCGGGGCCTGCCCCCCTCGGGGGCCGGGAGCGTCTCCTTGTGCGAATCGATGTAGATGCACCAGTCGGGGCACTCACGGGCGCACAACATGCACACCGTGCAGTTCTCCTCGACCAGTGCGATCACGCCCCGGCTGCGGGGCGGCAGGTCGGGTTTGACCTCGGGATACTGCTGCGTCTCTGATTTGCGCAGCATGTGCCTCAGAGTCACCGCCAGCCCCTTGGCCAGCCCTTCTCCTGGTATGCGCGCCATATTCGACATCATGACGTACAAGCGCCGACAGGTGAATCCAGTGGCGCGACCATATCGGTTATCCACAATTTCCACAGGCATCCGGCCGACTTATCCACAGATACGTGCGGAAGGATCAGCCGAACCAGGCGGAGCGATCCACAGGGTCGCCGCCAGATCCTCAGAGCCTGATGACTTCGACGCCCGGCATCTGGTCGTAGTCGGCGTCCTGCGTTACGACCGGAACACCAAAGGCAATGGCGGTGGCGGCGATCCAACTGTCGTTGATGGGCGCCTTGCGTCCCAGCGCCCGCAGGCGTGAGACCAGCAACGCCCACGCCTCCGAGACCGCCTCGTCAACAGGGATCGGCTCGAACCGCTGAGCCAGTTGATAGGTGGACAGGCGACGCGAGGCCGCGACGGGATCGCGAGCTTGAAGAACCCCGAGCCGAAGCTCGCCGAGGGTCACTGCGGAGACTCCCCACTCGAAGTCGGCGAAGCGCTCCGCATCAAACCGCTGCCCTTCAAACCCGATGAAAACGGATGTGTCAGCGATTGCACGCCTCACCACGAAAGATCATCCGTTGTTTCGGTAAGTGTCTCGCGCAACTCGTCCGCGAGCCCCGTCACATCAGGCTCCAAACGGCTCAATTCCCCTGCGAGCACCGAGACGGCCAGCCAGCGGCGCCTGAGAGAGAAGGGAATGATCCTGGCGACCGGCCGATTGTCCTTCAGCACTTCGATCTCTTCACCCGCCTCGACGCGCCGGAGCACGTCGGCGGTGTTGTTGCGCAGCTCACGCGCCGGAATCGCCGTCATACGCCAATCGTAGGACGGTTGCTACAGGTGTAGCAACCGTCCTGGCGGAAATCGACTGCGATAGACCGTAGGGACAGCCGTCGCGGGCGGCGGCCGCGAGGACCGCGTACTCGCGCCTGGACAGGTCGCGGATCTCGAAGGTGATGCCGTGCCGTACGGCGAAGGGGTTCGCGTCCTCCGGGTGCCACCTGATCAGGCCAGCAGGACTCTGACGACCCCCGTGAGCGCGAGTTGCAGCAGAGCGAGCGGCACGAGGCCGATCCAGGCGAGCTTCTGGAGCTGGTCCTCACGGAGCCGGGGGAAGCTCACGCGGACCCAGATCACCACGAACGCCAGGACGAAGATCTTGATGAGCGTCCACACGGGGCCGGGGAGGATCGGACCCTGCCAGCCGCCCAGGAACAACACGGCCGTCAGCGCGGAGAGCACCACGATGCCGGCGTACTCCGCCAGCATGAACAGCGCGAACCGGATCCCGGTGTACTCCGTCATCGGACCCATGATGATCTCGGAGTCGGCTATCGGCATGTCGAACGGCGGCCTGCGCAACTCCGCCAGCCCGGCGACGAAGAACACCACGGCCCCGATCGCCTGCCACGGGAGCCACCACCACCGCCACTGCTCGGCGATGCCCTCCAGCGACAGGGTCCCGGCGGCCATCGCCACGCTGGAGGCGGCCAGGACCAGCGGCAGCTCGTAGGACATGAGCTGGGCGGCCGCCCGCATGCCGCCCAGCACGCTGTACTTGTTGGCCGACGCCCACCCGGCCATGATCGAGCCGAGCACGCCGATGCCCATCACGGCGAGAACGAAGAACAGCCCCGCGTCGAGGTCCGCGCCCACCAGTCCGGGCCCCACGGGGATGACGACCATCACCACGAGGTACGGCACGAGCGCGACGGCCGGGGCGATGGCGAAGACGCGACGGTCGGCCGCGGCCGGGATCACGTCCTCCTTCTGGGCGAACTTGACGCCGTCGGCGATGAGCTGCGCCCACCCGTGGAACCCGCCCGCGTACATCGGCCCCAGGCGCGACTGCATGTGCGCCATGGCCTTGTGCTCCATCTGCCCGACGATCAGGGGCAGCACCAGGAAGGCCGCCACGATCACGATCAACCGGACCGCGATGTCGAGCACCTCAGCCATCGCCGTCCTCCCCCTCCGGCACGGCCGGCGCACCCGGGGGCCTCGCCCAGTCGGCGGGGACGCCCGGCGGAAGCATCTTGCGGCGGCTCGGGGACCCGTGGTCGGACTCGCCCGGCTCCTTCGCGCCGGGCCACGCCTTGGCCACCCGGGCGGCGAGCACGAAGTCCTTGCGCAGGGGATTGCCCTCGAAACCCTCGGGCAGCAGCAACGACCGCAGCCCCGGGTGCCCGTCGAAGATCACACCGAACATCTCGAAGGTCTCGCGCTCGTGCCAGTCGGCCCCGCGGAACACGCCCGTCGCACTGGGCAGCCGGGGATCGGCACGCGGCACCCGGGTCCTGACGAGCAGGTGCGCGACGGCGCCGATGTCGACGACGTGGGCGACGACCGCGAACTCGTCCGGCGGCTCGTCGACCCCGGTCAGCCAGTCGAAGAACTCGAAGCCCTCCGACCGGGCGAAGGCCAGCGCGTCGAGCCAGTCGCCCGGCTCCACGTCGGCCACGACGTCCCCGAACGAGTCGGATATCCGGGCGCGCGAGCCGTACCGCGCCTCGATCGCGGCGCCGATGCTCATGGGCGCCCGCCGGGCAGGTAACGGTCGCTCAGCGTCTCACCGGCGATCTTCTCCTGAAGCTTCATGATGCCGTGGAGCAGCGCCTCGGGGCGCGGCGGGCAACCGGGGACGTAGACGTCGACGGGGATGATCTGGTCGACCCCCTTGGTCACACAGTAGGAGTCCCAGTAAGGACCGCCGGAGTTGGAGCAGGCCCCGAACGAGATGACGTACTTGGGGTCGGGCATCTGCTCGTAGAGCCGCTTCACCGCGGGCGCCATCTTGTCGGTCACGGTGCCGCTGACGATCATCAGGTCAGCCTGCCGCGGCCCGTTCGCGAACGGGATCACCCCGAACCGGATGAAGTCGTGCCTGCTCATCGAGGTCGCGATGAACTCGATCGCGCAACAGGCCAGCCCGAAGTTGAACACCCAGAGCGAGTAGCGCCGGCCCCAGTTGAGGACGAACTTCATCGGTTTGGGCGCCAGGCGGGACGCCGGGCCCACCGTGGGCATCGGGAGATCGCTCACAGGCATAGGGCCATTCTCCTCTCCACGGCCCTCACGTCCAGGCGAGCACCCGCTTGCGCCAGGCGTAGAGGATGCCGAGGGCGATGAAGGCCAGGAAGACGAACATCTCGGCCAGTGTGGTCATGCCGAAGCCGGGCGCCGCGAAGACGGTCGCCCACGGGAAGAGGAAGACCGCGTCCACGGCGAAGACGACATAGAGATACGTGAAGACGTAGTAGCGGATCTGCGACTGCGCCCAGCCCTCGCCGACGGGGTCGACGCCGCATTCGTAGGTCATCAGCTTCTCGGGCGTCGGCCGGTCCGGCCGCAACATCCGGTTGACGAACAGGCCACCCGCGAAGATCCCGACACCGATGAGCAGGAGGACGACAACGACGACGTACGAGCCGAAATACCCGTCCATGGACGCCATCGTAATCCCGCCCTCCGATTAGTGAATGCGTCGCGGCGCCGCGTATCGCCGCAGAGCGGGTGCGACCGGACGGCCCTGGAGGAAGCCGTCCGCGCTGCCCGCCTCCAGCGCCTTGCGGTAGACCAGCATCGCCTCCCGCGCCGCCGTGATCGTCTGCTCGACGTCCTCGCGCGTGTGCGCCGCCGAGACCACGAAGTTCTGACCGAGCACCCCTCGCCTCAGCAGTTCCTGCAGGAAGAGGGTGCGGAACGGCTGGGACGGCGAGCCCGACCCGTCCTTCGTCGCGAACAGCAGGCAGGACGGCCTCCCGGTGACCGTCACGTGACGGTCCACGCCCACTTCTCTCGCGGCGGCGTTGACCCCTTCGGCGAGTTCACGGCCGCGCTCCTCCATCGTGCCGATCGGGTCGCCCTCGGCGTAGGCCCGCAGCACCGCGCGAAGCGCCGCCAGGGACACGCTCTCCGCACCGTGTGTGGTGGACATCAGGAAGACCCGCGGCTCATCGGTGCGCAGGCCGCCCAGCTCCATGATCTCCCTGCGGCCGGCGAGCGCGGAGATCGGGAAGCCGTTGCCGAGCGCCTTGCCCCAGCACGACAGGTCCGGCCGGACGCCGTACACCGCCTGGGCCCCGCCCGCCGCCCAGCGCAACCCTGTGATCATCTCGTCGAAGACGAGCACCGTTCCGTGCCTGTCGCACAGGTCGCGGACGCCCTCCAGGAATCCGGGAGCCGGTTCGGCGGCCGCGGTGGCCGCCTCCATGATCACGCATGCGACCTCGTTCTGCTCGAGCACCTCTCGCAGCGAGTCGAGGTCGTTGTAGCGGAAGCGGACGGTCAGCTCCTGTATCGCCGCGGGGATCCCGGCATTCATCTCCAGGGCGCCGATGAACCAGTCATTGACGGAGAAGAAAGGCTGCTCGCATACCGCGACGAGATCCCGGCCGGTCGCCGCCCTCGACAGCCGAATGGCCGCCGAGGTGGCGTCCGATCCGCCCTTGCCGAACTTCACCATGTCCGCGCCCGGCACCAGCGCCAGGAACTCCTCCGCCGCCGTGAGCTCCAGCTCGGTCGGGCGGGTGAAGCTGAGCCCGCCGTCCAGGACGGCGCGGACCGCGTCCAGGACCGGCCGGTAGGCGTGGCCGAGCGTGACGGACCGCAGGCCCATGTTGTATTCGACGAAGCAGTTGCCGTCGGCGTCCCAGACCCGGGCTCCCTCACCGCGCACCAGAACGGGGGCCATGCCCTCCGGGTACTGATCAGAACCGCGGGCGTACGTGTGCGCCCCTCCGGGCACCACCTCGTGGAGGCGACGTTGCAACTGCTCGGATCGCGCGAAGCGAGGCCGGTCATCCTGATCAACCATTTTCCCGAGAATAGGGATTCGCCTCGTCACGCGCCACACAAAGCGACGGCAAAGCCACATCCAGCGAGACATCAGGAGGTCCGGCGCAACGCCCGCGAGATGGAGCGGAGCGCCGTTCCCGTAGCGGTAGCGGGCCGGGTCTACGGCTGCACGTATAGTTGGGCCTTGTGAGCCTTACCTTTCTCTTCGCCCGCCTGCACGTGGACCTGTGTCGGCTCGCGGGGGGACTGTGTCGTTCAGACCGTTCACCCGAGTGACCACCCCGTCACTTCTCGCAGCCATCGATCCCTCGGCGGGGCCCCGCCCCGCTCTTGGCGCACGCGACGAGTGCCGGTAGTCCGCACGTCAATAATTCGCACCACGAACGCATCGTGGTCTCGATGGATCTAGCATGGATATAAGAACGTGCCTCGGACAGACAAGCCTGGGGCCGTCGAGGAGGACTGAGCAGCTGTGACCAAGCAGGTGCAGCAACTCGATCGTGTGATCATCCGTTTCGCCGGCGACTCCGGCGACGGCATGCAGCTCACCGGCGACCGGTTCACGGCGGAGACGGCGCAGTTCGGCAACGACCTGTCGACCCTCCCCAACTTCCCCGCGGAGATCCGCGCCCCTGCGGGGACTCTGCCCGGAGTGTCCAGCTTCCAGCTGCACTTCGCCGACCATGACATCCTTACGCCGGGTGACGCGCCCAACGTGCTCGTCGCGATGAACCCGGCCGCGCTGAAGGCCAACCTCGGCGACCTGCCCCGAGGCGCCGACATCATCGCCAACACCGACGAATTCACCAAGCGCAACCTCCAGAAGGTGGGCTACGCGGCCAACCCGCTCGAGGACGAATCGCTCGCCGAGTGGCGCGTGCACGCGGTGCCGCTGACGTCGCTGACGGTCGGGGCGCTCGAGGGCTTCGAGATCTCCAAGAAGGACGCCGAGCGGGCCAAGAACATGTTCGCGCTCGGGCTGCTGTCCTGGCTGTACAACCGGCCCACCGACGCGACCGTCAAGTTCCTCGAGGTGAAGTTCGCGAAGAAGCCCGACATCGCCAAGGCGAACGTCGCGGCCTTCCAGGCGGGCTGGAACTACGGCGAGACGACCGAGTCGTTCTCCGTCTCCTACGAGATCAAGCCGGCGCGGCTCGCTCCCGGCGTCTACCGGAACATCTCGGGCAACCAGGCTCTCGCCTACGGCCTGATCGCGGCCTCCGTGCAGTCGGGTCTGCCGCTGTTCCTGGGGTCCTATCCGATCACCCCGGCCTCGGACATCCTCCACGAACTGTCCAAGCACAAGCGGTTCGGCGTACGGACGTTCCAGGCCGAGGACGAGATCGCGGGCGTGGGCGCCGCGCTGGGCGCGGCCTTCGGCGGTGCACTCGGCGTGACCACGACCTCGGGCCCGGGTGTCGCCCTCAAGGCCGAGACCGTCGGCCTGGCCGTGACGACCGAGTTGCCGCTGATCGTCGTGGACGTCCAGCGCGCCGGCCCTTCGACCGGCATGCCGACCAAGACCGAGCAGACCGACCTGCTGATGGCGCTCTACGGCCGCAACGGCGAGTCGCCGGTCCCGGTCGTGGCTCCGGCCACCCCGTCGGACTGCTTCCACGCCGCCATCGAGGCCGCGCGGATCGCGTTGAAGTACCGCACGCCGGTCATGTTGCTGTCGGACGGCTACCTGGCCAACGGCTCCGAGCCGTGGCGGGTGCCCGAGGTGGACGACCTGCCGGACATCTCGGTGGACTTCACCACCGAGCCGAACGGCGACGACGGCGCCTACCTGCCGTTCAAGCGGGACCCCGAGACGCTGGCCCGCCCGTGGGCCGTGCCCGGGACGGCCGGCCTCGAGCACCGCATCGGCGGCATCGAGAAGGCGGACGGCACCGGCAACATCTCCTACGACCCCGACAACCACGACAAGATGGTCCGGCTGCGCCAAGCCAAGATCGACGGTATCGACGTCCCCGATCTGGAGGTGGACGATCCGGACGGCGACGCCCGTGTCCTGGTCCTGGGCTGGGGCTCCACCTATGGCCCCATCGCGGCGGCCGTCCGGCGGGTCCGCAAGACCGGGGCCAAGGTCGCCCAGACGCACCTGCGCCACCTCAACCCGCTTCCCGCGAACACCGGCGACGTGCTGCGCTCCTACGACAAGGTGCTGCTGCCCGAGATCAACCTCGGTCAGCTGGCTCTGCTGCTCCGCGCCCGCTACCTGATCGACGTGATCGGGTACAACCGGGTGCGCGGGCTTCCGTTCAAGGCCGAGGAACTGGCCGCCGTCATCCAGGACGTGATCGACAGTGAGTAGTTCGGAATCGCTCAACGGCAAGGGCCTCGCCCTGGTCCCCAGGGCCGACGGCCCGCAGACCATGAAGGACTTCAAGTCCGACCAGGAGGTCCGCTGGTGCCCCGGCTGTGGCGACTACGCCATCCTGGCCGCGGTCCAGAGCTTCCTGCCCGAACTGGGCCTGCGCCGCGAGAACACCGTGTTCGTCTCGGGCATCGGCTGCTCGTCGAGGTTTCCCTACTACCTCAACACCTACGGCTTCCACTCGATCCACGGCCGTGCCCCGGCCATCGCGACCGGGCTGGCGGCCTCCCGGCCCGACCTGTCGGTGTGGGTCGTCACCGGTGACGGCGACGGCCTCTCGATCGGCGGCAACCACCTGATCCACGCGCTGCGCCGCAACGTCAACCTCAACATCCTGCTGTTCAACAACAGGATCTACGGCCTGACCAAGGGGCAGTACTCCCCCACCTCGGAGATCGGCAAGATCACCAAGTCGACGCCGATGGGCTCGCTCGACAAGCCGTTCAACCCGATCTCGCTCGCGCTCGGGGCGGAGGCCGGGTTCGTCGCCCGGACCATCGACTCCGACCGCAAGCACCTCCAGGGCGTCCTGCGGGAGGCCGCCGCTCACCGGGGGACCTCGCTCGTCGAGATCTACCAGAACTGCAACATCTTCAACGACAACGCCTTCGAGGCGCTGAAGGACCCCGCCGTACGCGACGACATCACGGTCAAGCTCGAGCACGGCCGGCCGATCGTCTTCGGCACCGGCGAGAACGAGAAGGCCGTGCGGCTCTCGCCGTACGGAGGGGTCGAGGTCGTGCGGCGCTCCGAGGTCGCGGACAGCGAGATCCTCGTGCACGACATGCACAGCCCCGACCCGTCGCTGGCGTTCGCGCTGTCGCGACTGGACGACCCGGCCTTCGAGCACGTGCCGATCGGGATCTTCCGTTCGATCGACCGGCCGGCCTACGACCAGCTCATGGCCGAGCAGTTGGAGGCCGCGACCGCCGAGAAGGGCGAGGGACGGCTCGACGCACTGCTCCACGGCGGAGACACCTGGCGCATCGCCTGAAGAAAGCCCGGAATGCCTCCGTCCCCGCCAAGGGGACGGAGGCATTCACGTATGGGCGGCCGGTCTGATTCCGCCATCGCAGGTCGTACGGCCTGTCGCCGTGTCCGGCGTCCTCCCGGGCATCCCGTCGCCGACGTTGAGGACGACTCTCAGGGGATGTTCACTGGGCTTTTTGGAGCGATTCAAGTAACAGGCGCCTCCGGATGCCCGATAATTTGGTCGTGACTGTCACGTATTCGAACCCCCAATTCAGCGACGAGGAGCGGCGTACCCGCCTGTATGAGGGCCAGGTACTGATCTACCCGAGCCGCCCGGAATCGGTGGCGCTGATCGAGTTCGCTCAGACGCTGGTCACCGAGGCGTTCGGCGCTCTCGATCCCGAGACCGCGCAGCACGACCTGCCCGTCGAGAAGTTCGCGGGCATCCTGTCGGAGCTCAAGCCGAAGTTCATCCACCACCCCCAGTCGAAGGAACTGCTCCAGGCGCTGCTCGCCTCCTTCGACTGCGACGTGGACAAGACCTACTTCGACGTCCCCCGGCTGCGCTCGTCCACGTCGAACGACTACCTCACCACCGGCATCGCCTATGCCTTCCACCCGCACCGCGACACGTGGTACTCCGCCCCGTTGTCCCAGGTGAACTGGTGGATCCCGGTCTTCGAAGTGGTTCCGGAGAACGTGATGACGTTCCACCCGCAGGGCTGGGGACCGGTGAAGAACAGCTCCGGTCGCTACGACTACTACGAGTGGAACCGCACCAGCCGGTTCAACGCCGCCCAGCACATCGGCACCGACACCAGGGAGCAGCCCAAGGCCGAAGAGCCGGTCGAGTTGGAACCGCGGGTGACCCTCGTTCCGGAGCCCGGCGGTGTCATGATCTTCTCTGGCAACCAGTTGCACTCCTCGGTCCCCAACAACTCCGGCAAGACGCGCTACAGCATCGACTTCCGCACGGTGCACGTGGACGACGTCGTCAACCGGCGTGAGGCTCCCAACTTCGACTGCGCGTGCACGGGCACGACGCTTCGCGACTTCATCCGTGTCCGGGACCTGGACCGAATGCCCGAGGACGTGGCGCTGTCCTACGAGGGCAAGGGCTGATGGATTCGGTCGTCAATCTCACCGTGCACGGCATCGGCCCGACGCACCGTGAGCTGGATACCGGCGAGGACGCCACCTGGGTGGAGGTCGACCAATTCGAGCAGGTGCTCGATGCGGCGACAGGACGTCCCGACGTTGTGATCACTTTTGACGACGGAAACCTATCGGATGTCGAGATCGCTCTTCCTCGGCTGCTCAAGCGTGGCCTGAAGGCGGAGTTCTTCGTGTTGGCCGGACGGCTCGGCGAGCCGGGCAGGCTCTGCGCCAACAGCGTGCGGGAACTGGTGCAGGCCGGCATGGCTGTCGGTTCCCATGGTTGGGCGCATCGCGACTGGCGCCGGATCGACGAGAAACAGGCGGTCGAGGAACTCATCGACGCTCACCGTGTTCTGACGGAGGTGACCGGCAACGAGGTGACGCGAGTGGCCATTCCCTTCGGGTCCTACGACAGGCACGTGCTGCGCCGCCTCCGCAGGGCGGGCGTGACCCGCGCGTTCACCAGTGACCGCGGCCGGGCCAGGAGGCATGCCTGGCTTCAGGCGCGCAACAGCCTCAGCCGCGACCTCGACGCCATCTGGATCACCAATGTGCTGGACCGCAGCCCGCCTGCCGTTCGGCGCGCCCGCTCACTCGCTGCACGAACGGTCAAACGCCTTCGCGGCTGACCCGCTACCTTATGCTCGGGGAAAGGTAACAACACGCCAATGGCGCACGATGACCCCCATGTGAATTTTGCTGCCTTACGGGTCGCTGTCGTGGTCGTGACATACAACAGCGCGGACGTCCTCGAGGACTGCCTGCGCTCGCTCACGGACGGCGACCAAGACGTCCGGCTCACCGACGTCGTCGTGGCCGACAACGCTTCAAAGGACGATTCCCTGGCGATCGCCAAGGGAACCGCTCATATCCCTGTCACGACCGTCCAGGTCGGCAGGAACGCCGGATACGCCGCGGCCATCAACGCGGGTACAGACGCTCTGGACCCCGACGGTTTCGACGCGGTCCTCGTGCTCAATCCGGACTGCAGACTGCGCCCGGGTGCGCTCTCCGTGCTCGCGCGCGCGCTGCGGGAGCCGGGGCGGGGCATCGCCGTACCACGCCTGATCAATCCGGACGGCAGCCTCCAGCCCTCGCTGCGCAGGATGCCCACCGTGTTCCGCGCCGTGGTCCAGTCGGCCATCGGGGGCAACCTCGCAGGCCGGATCGGAACGCTCGGCGAGATGATCAGGAGTCCCCGCCAGTACGAGCACGCACAGGCCGCGGCTTGGGCGACCGGGGCCGCCATGCTCATCTCCGCCGCCGCGATGCGGGAGATCGGCCCCTGGGACGAGTCCTACCTGCTCTACAGCGAGGAGACCGACTACGCGCTGCGAGCCGGCGACCTGGGCTGGACGCTGTGGTACGAACCGACCGCGCTGGTCGAGCACATCGGAGGCGAGTCGCGGACCAGCCCGATGCTCGCGGCACTGGTCACGGTGAATCGCGTGCGGCTGTACCGGCGCCGCAAGGGGCCCTTCGTCGGTGCGATCTACTTCCTCGCCGTCGTCGTCGGTGAGGCCGTTCGCGCCGCCGCCGGCCGCCCCACGGCCCGTGCGTCGCTCGTGGCGCTGCTGCGCCCGTCCCGACGATTACGCGCCCTCCCGGGCTGACGCTCGCCCCACTACCGCTGAACGACGAAAGGTTAATTGTGGCTACGAGCAAGGCCGACTTCGGCCTGCGAGCCGGTGATGTGGTGCGAGTCCGGGGGAAGGAGGAGATCCTCGCGTCGCTCGACGCCGACGGCAGGATCGACGGTCTTCCGTTCATGCCGGAGATGCTCGCGTTCGCCGGTCAGGAGATGCGCGTCTTCAAACGCGCCGACAAGACCTGCGACACGGTCACCCCCAGCGCCCATCTCAGGAAGATGGACAACACCGTCCACCTGGTCGGGGCCCGTTGCGACGGCAGCGCACACGGCGGCTGCCAGGCGCGCTGCATGCTGTTCTTCCGCACCGATTGGCTGGAGCAGGCGGACGGCACCCCACTCGCCGAGCACTCCGACGGCGCGGGTCCCGCCGGATCCGCCGCCTCGGTCGAAACGCTGGAAGCCGACGCCCAGGCGGGCACGGACGAGGAGGGCAACCCGCTCTACCGCTGCCAGGCCACCGAACTGCTCTCCGCGTCCAAGCCGCTCAGCTCGTACGCCCCCAGCCAGTACGTCGCGGACGTGCGCTCGGGGAACGAGAAGCTCGGCGTGGTCCTTCGCGGAGTGCTCATCGGGGCCTTCAACAGGTATCAGTTCCAGAGCATGAAGTTCCCCGCGTGGCTGCGGATCAGGGGGGGTCAGACCTACCCGTTCCTGCGGGGTGTCGGACCCGAGCCCGCCCCGACCCCGCCGAAGGGGCTGCAACCGGGCGATCTCGTCGAAGTGAAGAGCAAGGAGGAGATCCTGCGGACGCTCCACCCGAACAACAAGAACCGGGGGATGTCGTTCGACGTCGAGATGCTGCCCTACTGCGGCACACGGGCGAGGATCTCCCATCGGGTCGAGCAGATCATCGACGAACAGTCGGGGCGGATGATCCGCCTGCGCGACTGCTACGTCCTGGAGAACGTGACCTGCACGGCCATCTACCATCGTTTCTGCCCGAGGGCGATCTATCCCTACTGGCGTGAGACCTGGCTGCGGCCCGTGGCCGGCCCGGCCGAATGAACATCACCGTCGTACGCCCCGGCGAGCTCGGAGACGCCGAGATCGCCGCGTGGCGTGCGTTGCAACGTGCCGACCTGCTACTGGACAACCCGTTCCTGTCTCCCGACTTCGCCCTCGCGGTCGACCGTTACCGAGACAACGTCCATGTCGCGGTGATCTCGTCGGCGACGGGCGTGGTCGGCGTCTTCCCGTTCCAGCGGCAGGCGCTGGGCGTCGGGCTACCGGTCGGGGCGGGGTTCAACGACGCTCAGGGCCTAGTGGGCGCCGCCGATCTGCGCGTGGACGCCGGAGAACTCCTGCGGGCGTGCGGTCTGGCGGTATGGGAGTTCGACCATCTGCTCGCGGGGCAGTTCACGGAGTTCCACACCGAACGTCAGCGGTCGCCCATCATCGATCTCGGCGGCGGGTTCGACGACTACGTGGCCCTCATCCGCTCCCGGTCCACCAGCACCTACAAGACGGTCGCCTACCGGGAGCGCAAGCTCGGCCGTGACGTCGGGCAGATCAGGCATGTCTTCGACTCGCGGGACCCGGGTGACCTGCGGGCGCTGCTGAGCTGGAAGTCCGCGCAGTACCGCGAGACCGGCCAGCGGGACCTGTTCGCCGACCCCCGATTCACGGAGTTGGTGGAGCGGCTGCACCAGGAGCCCGGCGAAGGCGTCCGCGGTGCGCTGAGCATGCTCTACGCCGGAGATCAGCCGATCGCCGGCCACTTCGGGCTGGTGTCGGAAACGGTGCTCTGCCAGTGGTTCCCCGCCTACGACAAGGAGTTCGGCCGGTATTCGCCCGGCCTCGTCCAGCACCTGGGCATGGCCAGGGAGGCGGCGGAGCGGGGAGTCCGCCACATCCACCTGGGCAAGAGCCAGGCGACCTACAAGGACTTCCTGGCGAACACCGAGACGCAGGTGGCCGAGGGAAGGGTCAGCCGGCCGTCCGTGGGCGCCACCCTGCACTGGGCCAAGAGCGTGCCGGCCGGCAGGATCAAGGACACCTTACGCAAGAGCGACGCGCTGCGGTCCGGCGTGCGGCGCGCCAGGATACTCCGGGGACGGCTTTCCGGAGGGGAGAAGTAGTAGCGTGATCCGGTGTCCATTTGCCCGGGATCTGGTGGTTGCTCGATGATGCGGTTGGCTGTCGTCGTCTCTTCGATCGCCGTCTTGCTGCTCACCGCGTGCACGCCGGGCTCGGCGGACCCCAAGCCGACTCCCTCCGCGTCTCCGACTCCTCCGGTGACCGTGAAATACGGCGTCCCTCCGAACATCGCGTTGAAGCCGTCCGAGTCCCTCAAGGCCAAGTCCGGTCAGGTCATCGAAAACCTGGACATCACCGGCCAGGTGTTCATCGGCGACGGCGTGCACGACGTCGTCATCCGCAACTGCCGCTTCAACGGCGACGGCAGCCAGTGGTACGCCATCCAGACGGCGGGCGACGGGTCGGCCACCGTGGACCACGTGACCATCCGCGGCGACTACAAGGACGCCGGGATCAGCTACCACAACGTCACCGTCACCCACGCCGACATCTACGGCATGACCCATGACGGCATCAAGGTCGGCAACAACGTCACCGTCGCCGACTCCCGCATCCGCGACTTCGCTCCGGTCGCCGGCGCCCACTCGGACGGGCTGCAGATCTTCGAGAGAGTCTCCGGCGTCACCATCAAGAACAACCTCGTCAACCCCGGCCTGGGAGGCGGCTCCCGGAACGGGAAGGGTGACGACGACACGGCCGTGAACTCCGCGCTGATCTTCGCCGACAGCGTCGACCGGGGGACCGCGGGCCGGATCGTGGTGGACGGCAACGTGCTCGGGGGCGGCGGCTACACCGTCTACTTCGACGTCCCCGGGGACACCCACTTCACCGACAACAAGTTCCTGCGCGACTCCTACCTGTACGGCCCGGTGGACGGCCGAGCCGACACCAAGGAATGGCGGGGAAACACCTTCGCCGACAACGGGGAGCCGATCTCCCTTCCGAAGGGCCAGTGACGTCCTCCGGCGCGGTCGATTCAGTGCCTGCCACTCGGTGATCTCCGACGTGCGCTCGATCACTGCGTGACGGCGCTCGCTGAGGCTCATGGGCACCGTCAGGTCCGTGAGGCGGAAAGAGCCTAATAGGTGACGGCTACCTCGGAGCCGACCGATGTGCCCTTATCACAACAACCGGTAGATGGCCCAGAAGCTGCGCGTTAATTTTCCGCGATCCCTTATCGGCATTTAACGAAAATACCCGCCACGCCAGTGTGAATCCTTATTTAGGCCGTGATAATTGCGACAAAGGGACTAAATGGCTGTATCAGCATGGAGGTAGTTTCATGGCCGGCATGCATTCCCGCGACGGCGGCGTCAGGAGCGGCAACCGGCGATTGAGACCGGCGCTCGTGCCCGTGGCGATCTCGAGCCTCCTGCTGGTGGTCGCGCCCGCCATGGCGATCGGATCTCACGACGATCCCACCGCGGCATCCGGAACCGGAACGGCGCGGCCCGCCTCCCTCCCGAAGTTCCAGCAAGTCAGCTTCTGGTCGAAGACGTCCAAGGTCCCTGTACGTTCGCATTCCGACCACGGCCCCGTCGAGTTGGGCATGCGCTTCACTCCGGCCCGCAACGGCTGGGTGGCCGGGGTCCGGTTTTACAAGCCGGCGAGAGAGCAGGGCCGGCACGTCGCAAGCCTCTGGGACGCCCGGGGTCGTCTGCTGGCGTCGGCCGAGTTCTCCGGCGAGAGCCGTTCCGGCTGGCAGGAGGTCTCTTTCGCGAAGCCCGTGTTCGTCTGGGGCGGGCACGACTACACCGTCTCCTACCACAGCGAGAACGGCACCTACGTCCGCACGGCCGGCTTCAGGGCGATCAGCGCCGGGCCACTCAGGACGACCTCTCGCGGAGGCGTCATCGGGTACGGCGATCGAGGCTTCCCTTCGCAAGGGGACGCCAGACGCTACAACTACTGGGTCGATGTGATCTTCCGCTGGGACCCCTGGAATTCGTGGACGTCTCCGAGCGGCGCCCCGTCCCCCGCACCCAGCACCACCCCCACCGCGCCCGGGACTCCTCCGGCGACTCCGACGTCCCCGTCTGATGAGCCT
>NZ_BOOQ01000011.1 GCF_016863315.1 Planotetraspora silvatica | reverse complement strand
CCGGCCGCGGAGGGCTACGGCGTGCAGCCGGGCGTCGAGTTGAAGCGGTCGGGATCCATCACCGCGAGATCGGGCCAGGTCATCGAGGGACTGGACATCACCGGCCAGGTACTCATCGGCAACGGCGTCCACGACGTCGTCATCCGCAACTGCCGCTTCAACGGCGACGGCAGCCAATCCTGGGCCATCCAAACATCCGGCAACGGCTCAGCCACCGTCGAACACGTCACCATCCACGGCGACTACAGCGACTCCGGACTCGGCTACAACAACCTCACCGTCTCCCACGCCGACATCTACGGCATGAGCAACGACGGCGCCAAAGTCGGCGACAACTTCACCATGACCGACTCCTGGATCCACGACTTCAAACCCGCCAGAGGCGCCCACTCCGACGGACTGCAAATCTTCGAACGCGTCTCCAACGTCACCATCAAAAACAACATCATCAACCCCGGCCGCGGCGGCACCTGGAGCAAAAACGGCGACCAGGACACCTCCGTCAACGCCGCCCTGATGTTCGCCGAAAGCCTCAACCAAGGCACCGCCGGACGCATCACCGTCGAAGGCAACACCCTCGGCGGCGGCGGATGGACCGTCTACTTCGACGTCCCCGGCGACACCCACTTCACCGACAACGAATTCGTCCGCGGCTCCTACCTCTGGGGCCCCGTCGACAGCCGCGCCGTCACCAAGGAATGGACCGACAACGCCTACGGCGACACCGGCCAGACGATCCCTTCCCCCGCAGGACCGTAACTCGGAGGCAGAGCCCCCTTCCTACAAGCCCGAAATTCCTAACTTAGCGGCATTTGATAGCACTATCGGTGAAGCCGATGCGCGGTCGTGCCTCAACCGCAATAATGCCGGTTGGCGCAGGATCAAGAAGCTGGCATCAGCGTGCATCGGCGTGGAGGTGGATCGATGGCCGGCAAGCATTCCAGCGGTCGCGGCAGAAGGAATGGCGACCGCCGATTACGGCCATCGCTCCTGCCTGTGGCGGTCACGGGCCTGCTGACGGTGGCCGTCTCCGCCGTCCTGGTCGTCTCCGGCGGCAAATCCATCGAGCCCGGAACCGCGAACCCGGTGCCCCTCTCGCAGATCCAGCAGGTCAGCTTCTGGTCCAAGACGACCAAGGTCAGGGACCGATCGCACTCCGACAAGGCGCCCGTCGAGCTGGGCATGCGCTTCACGCCGGACCGGAACGGCTGGGTGGCCGGGGTCCGGTTCTACAAGTCCGGAGAGGGCGGCGACTACACGGGAAACCTGTGGGACGCCCAGGGTCGCCTGCTGTCGACGGCCACCTTCCCCGACCAGAGCGGCTCCGGCTGGCAGGAGGTCTCCTTCTCCAAGCCCGTGTTCGTCTGGGGCGGGCAGGACTACACGGTCTCCTACCACAGCGAGAACGGCACCTACGTCCGGACCGCCGGCTTCACGCCGGTCAGCGCCGGACCGCTCACCACGACCTCCCGAGGCGGCGTCCTCGGGTACGGCAAGCGAGCCTTCCCCACGCGGGCCAACGCCCGGCGCTACAACTACTGGGTCGACGTGATCTTCCGCTGGGACCCGCAGCAGCCGTCGACGCCTCCGAGCGGCACCCCGTCCCCCTCACCCACGCCGACACCCACGCCCAAGCCGACGCGTAGTCCGACCAAGTCCCCCACGCCCAAACCCCGCGCGAACTCCTCGACATCCTCCTCGACATCGAAGAGTTACGGCGTGCAGCCGGGCGTCGAGTTGAAGCGGTCGGGATCCATCACCGCGAGATCGGGCCAGGTCATCGAGGGACTGG
>NZ_BOOQ01000010.1 GCF_016863315.1 Planotetraspora silvatica | reverse complement strand
AATTCGTCCGCGGCTCCTACCTCTGGGGCCCCGTCGACAGCCGCGCCGTCACCAAGGAATGGACCGACAACGCCTACGGCGACACCGGCCAGATGATCCGCGAACCGTAGGGCGTCCCTCCCGGGGCGCTGCTCGGATGCCGAGCCGCGCCCCGGTGGAAGCTCACCCTCCGTGCCCCAGGCCCACCCAGTCGAATCCGGCCCGGCGCAGCACATCCGGGTCGAGCAGGTTCCGGGTGTCGACCACGATCGGACGGCTCACCGCCTCACCGACCCGCACCCAGTCGAGCGTGCGGAACTCCGGCCACTCGGTCAGCACGACCAGAGCCTGGGCGTCCGCCGCGGCCTCGTACGGATCGTCGACGACCTTGACGCCGTCCAACTCGGGACGTGTCCTGTTCGCCAGCGCCGGATCGTAGGCGACGATGTCGGCGCCCGCCTGGCGCAGCAGAGCGGCCACCGCGAGGGCGGGCGAATCGCGCAGGTCGTCGGTTCCGGCCTTGAAGGTGAGGCCGAGGATGGCGATGCGGACCTGGGAGAGTGAGCCTGTACGCCTGCCGGTCACGGCCAGCCGCACCTTGTCCACCATCCGCTGCCGCTGCCGGGTGTTGGTGTCGATCGTGGCCCGCAGGAGGCGGAACTCGAAGTCCACGGCATCCGCGACCTGGAGCATCGCAGCGGTGTCCTTCGGCAGACAGGATCCGCCCCACCCGGGTCCGGGTGACAGGAACGCCTGACCGATCCTGCGGTCGTAGCCGATGCCTTCGGTGACGTCGCTGATGGTCGCGCCGAGCCGCTCGCACAACTCGGCCAGCGCGTTGACGTAGGACAACTTCATCGCCAGGAAGCAGTTGGCCGCGTACTTCACCAGCTCGGCGCTGGCGGCGTCGGTGAGCACGGTCGGCGCGCCCAGCTTGGAGTAGAGCGCCGCCACCTTCTCCGCGGCGTCCTGCTGGTCGCAACCGACGACGATCCGGTCCGGGCGGAGGAAGTCGTCGACGGCCGAACCCTCGCGGAGGAACTCGGGGTTGCTCACCACCGCCACGTCGTCGCGGCCCAGCAACTCGGCGGTCCGCGCGGCGGTGCCGACCGGAACCGTCGACTTGTTCACCATCACGCATCCGTCGCCGAGCAGCTCGCGCACCTCCTCGATGACCGACTCCACCGCCGCGAGGTCGGCCACCCCGCCGACGCCCATCGGGGTGGGCACGCAGAGGAACACGACCTCCGCGCCGGTCACCGCGGCGGTCGCACCACGTACGAAGGACAATCGGCCCGACGCCAGGCCTTCGGCGACCAGATCGGCCAGCCGTGGCTCGAGGATGTCGACGTCGCCCGCGGAGAGCCGCTTGACCTTCTCCTCGTCCACGTCCGCGCAGACCACGTGGTGCCCCAGCGATGCGAGGCAGGCTCCCGTGGTCAGGCCCACATAACCGGTCCCGACCACGGCGATTCTCCGTATGAACACCGTCTCAGCCCTTCAACTCCGCCTGGGCGGGCACTTTTCTACTGCCGGCGAACTCGCGCAGCGCGCGTTCGTCGCCGAGGTCGACCAGCCGGTTACCCCAGCGGTCGAGCGTTTCCTTCGGGGCCGCGGAGCCGTGCGGGACCTTCGGCGACTGCCTGCCGAGCAACTCGTCGTAGACGTTCAGATACGCCTCGGACTGGGGAACCCAGTCCAGCTCACGCTCCGCCCGGCGCCGTCCCGCCGCACCGAGGCGGGCGCGCCGCTCGGGGTCGTCGAGGAGCGCCACCAGCGCGTCGGCGAGCCCGTCAGAGTCGCCGGGCTCGACGTACACCGCGCAGTCGCCGGCGGAGACCACCGTCTCGGTGAGCCGGTAGGCGACCACGGGGAGCGCGTAGGCCATGTATTCCATGGTCTTGTTCATCGTGGACACGTCGTTGAGCGGGCTGAGGGGGTCCGGCGACAGGCCCGCGGAGGCGGTCGACAGATAGCGCGTGATCTGCTCGGGGCCGACCCGTCCGGTGAACTCCACATAGTCGTCGAGCCCGTCCTCGGACGCCCGGCGCTTGAGGTCTTCGAGACAGTCGCCGAATCCGAGGAGGGCGAACCGCACATCCGTACGGGCCAGCCCGTGGACCACCCGCTCGGCCACGTCCAGGACCCCGTCCACGCCGTCCTGCGGCCCCATGATCCCGAGGTAGACCACCAGGTGGGAGCCCCCCCTGCGGAGCGAGTCCACCCCGTCGACCGGGCGCATCACCGACGTGTCCGGGCCCGACCTGACGATCGACGTGCGCTCCGGAGCCACTCCGCCGCGCTCCCAGGCGATGCGCTGATACGACGCGTTCGTGGAGATGACCCGGTCCGCGGTACGGAAGGTCCGCCGCTCCAGGAACTTCAGGAAGCCGAGCTGAAGCCGGCCCAGGAGGCCCTTGGGCCGGCCGAAGCGCGACAGGAACACCTCGGGATTGAGGTCGTGGTGGTCGAAGACGAACCGCACGCCGAACACGCGCCACAGGAGGGCGAGGGCCCAGTAGGTGTCCGGCGGGTTGCACGCCTGCAGCACGTCGAAGCGCCGCCGCAGCCGTACCCGCATCGACAGCCAGGCCGTCCGGATCCAGCAGTAGACGAACTCCCAGGCGTAGCCCACGGCGCCGTCCGCCTGCGGTGGCGGCCGGTACTTGTAGAGGTGGACGCCCTCCAGGACTTCGTAACCGGGATCTCCCGGCCCCTTCGGGCAGATGACCGAGACCTCGTAACCAGCCGCCGTCAGCGTCTGGCACTCTAGCCAGACCCGCCTGTCCAGGGGGACAGGCAGGTTCTGGACGATGATCAGCACATGCGGCGAGCGCACTTTATTTGGCTCCATTGCGCGAGGCGAGGTCGACCAGCACAGGCGGCACCCAGCGCTTGGCCACCTGGCGGAGGTTGCTCTTCCACTGCTCGCCCGGACGCTGCTTGAACAGCGTGGTGTGGTCCTCGCCGACCTCTTCGTCCGGCCGGCCGTTGCTGTAGTAGTACAGCGCCATCGAGCGGCGGGCCCGGTCGTCGGGACAGGTCAGCGGATCCGGGTGACCGTGATTGGCGTCGTCGGTCGTGGCGAACAGGACAAAACGGTTGAACACTGGGAGGATCTTGTGCTCGCACGTGCTCATGTCCTTGTTCCAGAGCTGGAGGTGGCCGCCGTAGCCTTCCTCCCAGTCCTTGTTGAGGTACACGAGCCCGTTGAGCCGTCGATCGACGTTGAGTCGCTTGTTGAGGTTGAAGTCCGCGTGCACCTTGAGGAAGCCGCCCGCGCGAATCTGGTGGAGGCCCCCGCCGTCGTAGTGCGGGTCCGGGATGAGCTTGTCGATGCCGGAGAGCCGCTCGAGGAAGCTCGTGAACACCTGGCCGTTGAACTCGGCGAGCAGGTGCCGCGTCGCGGGCCCCATCTGCTCGGTGTCGGACAGAGCCAGCTTCACCTCCTGAGAGGTGTCGAACCTCTGCCACTCGACGTCCCTGGGCTCAGGGAACTCTTCGAGAACCGCCTCGAGCACCTCGGCCGGAAGGAAGTCGTCGATAACCACGTGCCGGAAGGGGGATGCGTTCAGGAAATCCTCACGCACCTTGTCGGCGAGGGGGAACAACTCTTCCCGCCGGAAGGCGAATTCCAGAACTCCGGGCATTGATTGCCTCCAACATTGTCATGTAACAGGCGTGAACCTGCTGGTGTTGTCGGTTGACCAGTTCTTCTCGTCACCTCTGAACTTGCGGAATACAGCGAGGGCGCGGTCGAGGACCGCGACCACGGCGAAGCAGGCGCCGTCGACCTTCGAGATCTCTCCTGAGCGTGCGAGCGCGACGATCGTGCCGATGCCGGCGGCGGCACCCGCGGGAGCGGTCTTGCCGAGTCGGTCGAGCTCACGATGGCCGAGCCGTACCCGGGCTCTGCGGCGCAGGAGCGCGGGCACGGTGGCGGCGGGGCGCACGATCGAGCGTGCCCCTTCCACCACTGTCTTCTCCTCCGGGCGCACACTGCGGTGCACCCAGGCGTCGTCGGTCAGCACATCTGGAACCGGGAACGCCGCGGCGTGCCCCGCCTCGTTGAGCACGAACACTCCGGAACCCACGCCGGTCGCGCGCACCGTGGGAAGCGCCGACCAGACACGGTGGACCCGGCGGGCCAATGCCGAGACCCCCTCGAGGTCGAGAACGGGCCGGGGCGCGGCCATCAGGGTTCCGGGGCGCGATACCGCATCCACCAGTGCCCGGATCCCGGCCACCGGAAGGACGACATCCCCGTCGACGTAGACCCGGGGGAAGGTGTGGCAGGTGTCGTCGCCCAACCGGAGAGCATGCGGTTTACCGGCGACCTCGGTCTCGATGACACGGACGCCGGCTTGGGCTGCGACCTCTGCGGTGCGGTCGTCACAGGCGTTCGCCACGACGACCACGTCTAACTCGCCCGGCTCCGCACCTTCCTCGAGCGCGCGGAGCAGCCGGGGCAACGATCGCTCCTCGTTGTGCGCGGGAATCACCACGCTCGCGATGGGCGCCACCTCAGACCTCCTCCGTCTCCGCGCCGAGCTTGCCGCGAACCAGCAGCCGGGCGGTGGTCAGGGAGTCGCGGAACAACTCGACGGCGACAATCCTCAAAAACGCCATGTACAGGACCGCGATGACCAGCAGGCCGATGACCGCGACCGCCGGGACCGGTATCCCGAACCCTTCAAACCAGAGCGTGAGCAGGTAGCCCGCCCCGACCGCGGGCACGCTGGCCAGCACGGTCGGCAGGATGGCCCGCCCCCAGTCGAGAAGCGAGAACGCCGCGAGCTTGCCGATCGCGTGTACCTGGAATGGCGTGATCACGAGTACGGCGACGGAATAGGCGGCGGCGACACCCGTCGCCCCCCAGGGCAGGCCCAGGAAGAAGGCCGGCAGGCACACGAGGAGGGGAATCCACGACCAGCGGAGGGCGAGGTCGGCGCGGCCGGTCCCCATGAAGACCGAACCACCAGTGGTCGTGAGTGACTCCAGGATTCCGGTCGTCGTCAGTGCGATCAGCACGGGGACGGCCGGCATCCATTCGGGACCGAACACGGTTTCCACCACTTGGGGGGAGAGCACCGCGACCGCGAGCATGCCCGGAACGACGGCCACGGCGATCACCTGCGTGATCTTCAGGTAGATCCGCCGCACCTGTTGGGGTTGGTCCTGAATTCTGGCGATGATGGGGAAAGCCACCCGGTTCGCCACGTTGCCGAGCAGGCTGACCGGCACGAGCATGATCCGGTACGGGATCATGTAGAAGGAGAGCGCCGCCTGGCCCAGGTAGTGGCTGACGATGATGGTGTCGGCGTTGCGGCTGACATAGCCGAACATCTGCGACCCCATCAGGGGCACCCCGAACTTGCGGACGTGGCGGAAGGCCTCGCGGTCCATCACCAGTCCGGGCAGGCCGGCCGCCGCGGCCCAGATGATCAGGCACAGCAGGTCCGTGGCGACCTGCTGCCACACGAGGGCCCAATACTGGGCGCCCAGTTCGGCCGCGGCGACGCCGAGCGCGCCGCCCACCAGTGTCGCGACGATCTCACCGAGGCCGAGCGCGCGGAAGCGCAGGTCCCGCTGCAGCCGGGCGGCCGAGACGATGATGAGTCCCTTGAGCAGCGGCCCGACGGCGAGCACGGTGAGCACGGGTTGCAGCGCGGGAATACCGAGGAAGTTGCTGATCGGCATCGCGAGCACCACGGTGAGCACGGAGACCAGGGCGCCGATCCCCGTGACGGTCCAGAACGCCGTGCCCTCGTCGGCCTTGCGCAGGTCCTCCTTCTGCACGATGCCGGTCGCGATTCCCGTTTCCAGCAGAACCGCGGTGAGCGTGATGTAGATGGTGGCCGCACCGACGATCGCGAAGTCGACCGGACCGAGCATCCTGGCCAGCACCACGGCGAATCCGAGCCGGCCGAACTGCCGAGCGATCATGGCCGCGACAGTCCACCGGGCGCCGTGCGCCGCCGATTCGGCGGTGGTGGCGTGCCCGGCTGCGGCCTTCTTCTCGACTGGCAGCGTGGTCTCCGTGTTCGACCCCTGTCCCACTGACGATCTCCTATTCATCGAACCGCGGAGGCACGCGTGTTACATCAGCCATCTCAGTGATGTGCCGTGTCACCGACGGACCGACTCCACTACGCCACGGGCCAGGCTCCGGGCGAACTTTCTCCGCTCGCGCACCGCCCAGTGGGACAGCACGCCGTACGCGCGGCGCCGCTGTTCGGGGTCCAGGTCCGCGGCACGGACCGCGCGGACCAGCTCGCTGGCGTGCCGCCAGGTGAGGAACTTCGAGCCCTTGCCCGAGCGCTGGAAGCGGCGCACGTCACGACCGGCGACGCGGGAGGTCACCCGGTCGCCGTGCTCACGCTCCTTGAAAAGCGGCTCCGGAATGACGACGATCCGTCCGCGCAGCGCGAGCTCGGCGAGGAAGACCCGGTCACTGCCCCAGAAGGGCAGGAACTTCCGGGTGTCGGCGATCGCCTCGCGCCGGTGAACGCCGAAGTTGACCGAGCATGAGTAGTCGTAGCCGACGAAGTCGTTGAACCGGGCCACGGGATCGGGCGAGCCGGCCGACGCGAAGTCGCGCTCGGTCCGCAGGCTCCGGCCCTCCTCGTCGATGTACTCGATCGCCGAGCACACGGTGACGACGTCGGGATCCGCCGCGTGGACCTCCATGCAGCGCTGCAGGAACGTCGGGTCGTGCAGGTCGTCCGCCGCGGCCCACTTGAACAGGGGGGCGCGGGTGTTGTCGAAGACGTAGTTGAAGTTGCCGGTGGCGCCCAAGTCCTCCGTGTGCCGCACGTAGCTCACACGGCTGTCGCGGCGCGCGTACTCCTGGGCGATGTCCGCGGTGCCGTCAGTCGAACTGTTGTCGGCCACAAGCAGGTCGAAGTCACTGTAGGTCTGCCCCAGCAGGCAGTCCAGCGCCCCGGCTAGGTACCGGGCGCCGTTCCTGACCGGTAGGCCGATGGAGAGCGGTGGAACCGATATGGACACGTGCGGTCTCCTGATCTCGTACTGCTAGCCGCCACAACGCACCCGTACAGGCGACGATGGTCAAGGTCGTGACAAACATGATCTTGTAGCCGAACGCGTCGAAGGTGAACGACGCGACCGCCGCACCGGCGATCGACGCGGCCAGCGCCTGCCCCATTCCACGCACCTTGGGATCCACGGCCACCCGCTGGACCCGCCGGGCCAGAAGGTAGCCGACCACGAAGATCGAAAGAAGGGCCAGCACGCCGAGCGCACCCATGGTCGCGAGCGTGTACAAGTACTCGTTGTCGAGGATCCGATAGAGCTTCGGAATGTAGGTGCCGGGGCCGATGCCGAAGAACGGATGCTCGGCCCAGGTCGCGAGGACCGCCGGCAGGTCGTCGGTACGGCCGGCGATGCTCGGGTCGCTCTGAAGGTTGCTGACGAAGAACAGGCTCCGGATGCTGCCGAGCAGGCCGGGGAACGCGGCACCCAGCGCGAGCAGGCCACCCACCGCCAGGGGCAACATGTTCAGCACCCAGCGGATGTTCACGCTCACCAGGTAGATGGTGAGCGACACGATCGCCGTCAGGACGCCCGAACGCGACACCGCGAGCGGCAGGCCGATGGCCAGGAGCGCGGTGGCGAGCCACCACCTGTCCTTGCGGGGCCGGTCGATGTGCAGGGCGAGGTGGAGTGCGATGGGCAGGACCATGCCGACGATCACGCCGTACTCGATGGGGTGTCCCGCCAGACCCTGCACACGGTAGAAGCCCGAGCGGTGAAGCGCGTCGACGTCCTCCGTGTCGTGGAAGGTCAGTCCGGGCAGCCGCATCGTCCTGTAGAGGTCGGCGACCGAGAAGTACTGCAGGAACGCGGTGATGACCAGGGTGACCGCGCCCGCGACGAGCAGCTTCATGATCTTGATGACGCCCTCGACGGTGCGGACGCCGTCGACGACGAAGAGCAGGATGCCGCAGAAGCACGGCAACGAGAGCATCGCGGCGTCCGCCCCCGAAGCCTCGAGCGGCGACATGCCGCGCACCTGTCCGGCGATGTAGGCGCACAGTGTCGCCAGCACGTACAGGAGCACGACGAATCGGATCGGTTGCCGTCCCAGGTCGAGGCCGAGCCTCAGGTCGCACCTGCCGAAGACCCAGAACAGCATGCACAGACCCGCGACCAGGAGGACGGGCTGCCCCACCTGGCCGAGGGGTTTGATGATCAGAGATTGTGGAATGAGGAACGTGATAACGATCAGCCAGCTGAACAGCGTCTGCTCGTCCGGCCGGGAGCGAAGCCCCAGAACGGCGAGCACGACGGCGACCAGGACGACCACGCCGACGTCGGGCAGCGCGACCGACACTCCCAGGGCGACGAACACCGCCAGCATGACGAGGTACGCCGCCACGAGAGGGAGAGCGACCGACGCCTGGCGGTCCAGGTACGCGTCGAGGCGAGCAACGCCCTTTTCGGTTCGTGCGTTTTGTAGACCGAGACTCATGACCCTTGGCCCGGCGGAGTGCCCGTGGTCGATCGCGCGCCGTTCGCCTCCGGATTCGAAAGCTGCACGACGACGAACTGCTCATTGAAATCGGCGTTCTCCTCCGATTCCCACGACTCGATGGCGGCCGGAGTGGTCCGGGACTCGATCACCGTGTCGTACGTGACAGGAGCGGAAGGCTCCGGCGAGGACGCCGGCGTGCCCGAACGCTTGCGCATCCGGTAGTCGACGATCAGGCAGACGCCGATCGAGATGATGAGGCCGAGCACGGTGGCGGCCAACCCCACTTTGAGCTTCCCGGTGTAGGACGGCGCCGCCGCCTGAGGCTGGACCACGTCGTCCACCGCGACCCAGTAGTCCCGCGGGATGTGCTTCTGCGTCTGAAGATCGTCCAGCCTGACCCCCAACTCGTTGATGAGGGTCCGGTAGGTGAGCAACGCCTTGGCCTGGTTGGGGTCGGTCGTCGTGATGCTGATTACCGAGTTGCCCTCGTTGCTGGTCACGAACTTCGCCGTGCCGCCCGCCGCGTTGACCACTTTCTCGACGTCGGGGGACAGAGCGATCACGCTGAGTACGGCCGCGGTTCCCTCGGTGTCGTAATACGGGTTTCGCTCGAGACGACCGGACGCGTCGAGGCTCGACGCGAAGGGATAGGTGACCCGGAGGGCCCCGTTCACCTCGTAAGTCAGCGCCACGTTAAGGGCGGCGACCGTGCCGATTCCGGCGAAGAGGAGGAGAAGGGGTACTAGGATCTTCCATCGTCGGAATGCGATCTGAAATACCGCGATCAGGTCCATTTAGCACCCTTCCCCGTAAACTCGTAATGTTTAAGATAGAGAAAATCCGCGGACGGATCGACACGTGTCGATAAATCGTTATTCTGGAGGCGAATGTGGCTGCTCTCCCGTCGATCGGATTCGCCTGTGCGTGGGACCGTCCGCCGGAGGGCACGTGGTCGCACACCCCGTGGAATCTCCGTGGCGCACTGCGCGAACGAACCGAGGTGGCGGACCTCGGCCTGACGTGGACGACGTTGAGCCGGTCGGCTCTGCGCGTTCTCGGCGCCTATCGCAGGGACGGCCGCTGGCGCACGAACTGGACGCACCGCCCCGTGACCATGGCGCTCACCGCCACCAAGCTCCGCGCGGCCGAGCGCCGGCTCAAGCCGGACGTGACCCTGCAGATCGGTGACCTCGCCCTGCTCAAGGGTCCGTTCATGCTCTACCAGGACGTCAGCTTCGACGTGGTGCTCGAGCGCCCCCACCTCAGCCAGGGCCGCGGCCTGAACCCGTCCGAGGTGCAGCGACTCCGCGACCGCCAGCATGAGATCTACGCCAAGGCGGCGGGCGTCCTGACGATGAGCAACTGGCTGGCCGAGCATCTGGTGCGCGTGAGCGGGCTGCCCGCCGAGCGCGTGCATGTGGTTCCGCCCGCCGCCAACTGCGGCCCCGAGGCGGCCAGGAGCATACGGCGGGAGACGCCGCGCAGACGGCTGCTGTTCGTCGGCAAGGACTTCGTGGGGAAGGGCGGCGACCTCGTCCTGAAGGCCCTGGAGATCCTCCGTCGTGAGGTCGACCCGCAGATCGAGCTCACTGTGGCAGGTCCTGTCGACTGGCCCCTTCCTGGACCGATCCCGGACGGCGTGCGCTTCCTGGGCCGGATACCGCTGGACCAGGTGCGTCCGCTCTACGCCGAGCACGACCTGTTCGTCATGCCCAGCCGCTTCGAGGGATACGGCATCGTGTTCGTGGAAGCCCTCGCTCACGGCCTGCCCTGCGTGGCGCGCCGAGACTGCGCCATGCCGGAGATCGTCCGCCCAGGCGTCAACGGCGACCTGGTGGACTCCGACGATCCCGCCGCGCTCGCCGAGATCATCACCCGGCTGCTCTCCGATGACGACGTGTACGCCAAGACCGAGGCGGCCGCGGAAGACGTGATCAGCTACTACAGCTGGTCCCGCGTCGCCGATGACGTGCTGAGGGTGGCCGGCACCCTGCGCTGACTCGTTCATTCCTCCGGAGTCCCCCGCCCCAGGTCTTCCACGGACACCCACGTGCCCACCCCGGGCAGGCGGGACCGCACCTCCTCGAGCAGGTCGGGCAGGAAGAGCAGGACGACGTCCGGCCGAGCGGCCATCAGCTCGACCGGCGAGATCACGGGGATCGCGCTTCCCGGCATCCGCCGGCCCTGCTTGGCCTCGGACGCGTCCGCGATCGCGGGGAGCAGTTTCTGATCCACGCCCGCCTGGCAGAGCAGGGCCACCGACCTGGAGGCCGCTCCGTAACCGAGCACGGTCTCGCCGGTGCCGGCGCGCTCGTGCAACCAATCCGCCAGCGCGCCCGCGCTTCGGCCAACGGTGGTCTGCAGCCCGGAGAGCACTTCGGGCCGTAAGACCCCCGCGCTCTCCTCCTCGACGACGAGCTCCGCCACCGAGCCGTCAGGGGCGCCCTCGCGCGCGACCACGAGGAGCACGGTACCTCCGTACAGATCGAACCGAAAGGCGGTGCGGACGACCAGGCCGCACTGCTGGAGCATCGTGGCGAGCGCCGGGGTCGAATAGTACGCATAGTGCCCGTGCCGCAGAGAATTCCACTGGGCTCCGCCCAAGATCGCCGCGAGCGAATGATACTGCAGCAGCAGGACGCCGCCGGGCGCGAGCCGCTCCACTCGCGCACGCAGCGCGGCGGCCTGGTCGGGCTCGTGCATCATGCCGAAGCAGTCGACGATGACATCCGCCTGACCGTCCGTCGCAGTGAGCCCGCGATCGGCGAGCAGGCCGAGCCAGGAGCCGCCGTGCGGACTTCCGTACTCGAACACGGTTCCGCCCACGGGCAGCAGGCCCGCCGCGGCGACACGGCTCACCGCGTCGGCCGCCTGCTCCACCAGCGCCGCCGGCTCGACCCCCCTGGGCTCCTCGGGCGTGGTCGCGTCCTCGGCGAGCTGAGCCAGGCCACACGACCCGCACACCCACATGCGCAGCGGATAGACCGGATCCGGGCCGGCGTCGTGCAGGGCGGGGAAGTGGTCGCTGGCGGGCTGCGCGCCCAGGTCCAGCACCACGACGCCCTCACCGGACCGGCACCAACGGCATTCGATCACCACGAGACCCCCAGCTGGGACAAGATGAACGCATGCGAGTAGAGCACTGCGAACTCCCCGGGGTCCTGCTTTTCGTTCCCACACCTCATCGGGACGACCGGGGGTTCTTCACCCGGACGTTCGACGCGGACGTGGCCGCCGCCGCGGGTCTCGACCCCCACTCCTTCGTCCAGGACTCCCAGTCGCGTTCGGAACGGGGAGTCCTGCGCGGACTGCACGGCCGATCGGGCGACGGCGAGGGAAAACTGGTCCGCTGCGCGCGCGGCGCCGTGCACGACGTGATCGTCGACGCCCGGCCGGATTCCCCCACGTACGGCAGGCACCGCGCGTTCCGGCTGGACGACGAAAGCTTCGCCTGCCTGTACGTGCCCCGGGGTTTCCTCCACGGGTTCCAGGTGCTGACCGAGGTGGCCGACATCTGTTACCGCATCGACCGGCCACACGATCCGAGCGAGGACCTGACGGTCCGCTTCGACGATCCAGACCTCGGCGTCGCCTGGCCTCTCCCGGCGGCGCACGTCAGCCCCCGCGACGCCGCCGCAGGGTCCTGGGCTGATCTGAAGAGCTGAACTCACACGGACACCGGCTTCATGACATCGTCGAGTGTGCCCGCGCGCTGCCGCGCCGACAGCCACGCCAATCGGGTGAAACGCGCGTCGAAGGCCTCCTGGCTGAGCTTGTGCTCGGTGTAGGCCGCGGCCAGTTCCTGAGCGCCGGCGGGCACACTCCACGCGCAGTCGAAGCCGGGTAGCGCCGCCCTGATCCGCGAGAAGTCGACGCGGTAGGACCGCGGGTCGGCACCGTTCTCGCCGGTGATGAGCAGCTCCGATCCCGGCACGGCCTCCACCACGGACTGCGCGATGTCCGACACCCGCACGTTGTTGCGCTCGGTGCCGACGTTGAACGCGGTGGCGTGCACGCTCTCGCGGTCCGCCTCGAGCACCGCGGCGAACGCCTCGGCGATGTCGCGAGCGTGCACCAGCGGCCGCCAGGGAGTCCCGTCGGACAGAACCTTCACCGTGCCGGTGAGCAGCGCGTGCCCGACGAGATTGTTGAGCACGATGTCCGCGCGGAGCCGCGGTGAGAAGCCGAACGCAGTGGCGTTGCGCAGGAACACCGGGCTGAAGTCGGAGTCGGCCATGCCGACCACGTCATCCTCGACCCGCACCTTCGACACGGCGTACGGCGTGACCGGCCGCAACGGCGCCTCTTCGCCCACCAGGTCGTCGCCGCCCGCGGCACCGTACACCGAGCAGGTGGACGCGTAGAGGAACCGTCGCACGCCCGCGTCCTTGGCCAGGCGTGCCAGCCGTACCGACGCGTGGTGGTTGATGTCGTAGGTCAGCTCGGGCGCGAGCGAACCGAGGGGATCGTTGGACAGCGCGGCGAGGTGGACGACCGCGTCGAAGCCCGCGAGGTGCTCCGGCCCGACGTCCCGCAGGTCCACCGCGATCCCCTTGGGCTCGACCGGAGACGGCCCCAGCACGCAGTCGGCGAAGAGCCCGGAGTCCAGGCCGACCACGTCATGGCCGGCGGCGGCGAGGACCGGAGCCATCACCGTGCCGAGGTACCCCTGGTGGCCGGTCAGTAGAACGCGCACGGATATGTCTCCCTAGTAACCCACGATGATTTTCGCCGCGTGGAACGCCTCTGCGTAGCGGCTCTGACACTGAACTCCGCGCACCCGGGCAAGGCCGCGGAACGTCTCTTCGTCGAACCAGCTCCTGATGTGCTGGGACGGGTAGTGCTCATGCAACAGATCGATCTTCTCCCGCAGCGCCGTCTCGGACAGCGGGGTGAAGACGTTCGGCTGTTCCAGATCGGATTCCCACTTGAGGATCTCGTATCCGAGTACCAGATGGTCCCGAAACGCCGTAGGTACCAGCTTGGCCAGCGCGCGATGGTCCTGATGCGCGTCGTGCGGCGCGGGCGCGAAGATCACATCGGGCTCGCACCGCCGACGCACCTCCTCCAGCGCCTCCTTGGCCCGCTCCCAGTGCACAGGCAGCCGGCCGTCGGGCACGTCCAGGATGGTCAGTTCGAGCTCCGCCTTGACGCAGAAGGCGGCGAGCGCGGATCGCTCCTCGCTCTCCCTCGGCGTACCGCCGCCGGACAGCACGAGCGCGGTAACCCGTACGCCCGGATTGGCCCGGCAGAGCTCGAGCAGCGTGCCGCCGGCCCCGATGGCGAGGTCGTCGCAGTGCGCCCCGAGGAGGAGGATCTCCCGGCAGCGCTCGGGGCTCAGTTTGATCATTGGCGGCTCTCCCAGAGGGCCCAGGGCCGATCGCCGCGCGCCCACGCCCGGTCGAGCTCGAGCCGCTGGTTGAACGTGTCGCTCGGCCGCCAGTATCCGCTGTGCGGATAGGCCAGCAGCCTGCCGTGCTTCGCGAGCTCCGCACAGCCGTCCGCGACGAGGTCTCCGCCCTCGGGGATGTGATCGAAGATCTCCTGGCGGAGCACGAAGAAGCCGCCGTTCATCCATAACGGCAGCTCGCTCACCGGGGTGATCCCGCCGACCATGCTGCCCTCGCCGAGTTCGACGACGTGGAAGGTGTTGTTCGGCGGGACGACCATCATCGACGCACCGGCGTCGGTCGCGGCGAAGCGGTCGATCATCTCGGACAGCGGCGCGTCGGTGAGCACGTCGGCGTAGTTGGCCAGGAACATCTCCTCACCGTCGAGGTGGTCGCGGACCCGGCGCAGCCGCTCGCCGATCGGCGAGTCGAGCCCGGTGTCGACCAGGGAGATGGACCAGTCCGAGATGTCGGTGGACAGCAGCTCGACCTTGCCGTCGCGCAGCACGAAGTCGTTGGAGGCGGTCTCCCGGTAGTTCAGGAAGAAGTCCTTGATGTGCTGGGCACCGTATCCCAGGCACAAGATGAACTCGTTGTGCCCGAAGTGCGCGTAGTAGCGCATGACATGCCAGACCAACGGTCTGGGCCCGACGATCTGCATCGGCTTGGGCATGTCTCCGCCGGGGAGCTCGCTGCGCATCCGAGTGCCGCGCCCGCCGCAGAAAAGGACCACCTTCACTACACGATCTCCAAACTCGGAATGGGGAAGACGAGCTTTCCCCCCCAGTCGCGTACGTAGGACAGCTGCTCGGTGAGCTCGTCGCGGAGGTTCCAGGGAAGGACGAGCACGTAGTCGGGGCGATCTTCGGCGATCCGCTCGGGCGCCAGGATGGGGATCCGGGTGCCGGGCGTGAACCTGCCGTGCTTGTACGGGTTGCGGTCGACCGTGTACGCCAGCAGGTCCGGCCGGATGCCGCAGTGGTTGAGCAGCGTGTTGCCCTTGCCCGGAGCGCCGTAGCCCACCACGGTCTTGCCCTCGGCCGAGGCGTCGACCAGGAAGCGCAACAGGTCCCGGCGCACCCGCGCCACCCGGGCGCCGAAGTCGGCGTAACCGGACAGCTCGTGCAGTCCGGCGGCCTTCTCCCTGGCGAGGACCTCGGTCACCCGCTCGGACGGCTCGCCGTTCGGCCTGGCCCACAACCGGATCGAGCCGCCGTGGGTCGGCAGCAACTCCACGTCCACCAGCGTCAGCCCGCCGCTCGCCAGGGCCCGCTGCGCGGAAGCGACCGTGTAGTACTGGAAGTGCTCGTGGTAGATCGTGTCGTACTGGTTGAGCTCGATCAGCGTGAGCAGGTGCTGGACCTCGATGGAGACCAGGCCGTCGTCGGCCACGAGAGCACGCAGGCCCTTGGTGAATCCGATGACGTCGGGAATGTGCGCGTAGACGTTGTTGGCCACCACCAGATCGGCGGGGCCGTGCTCCTCCCGCACGGCGGCGCCCGTCTCCGGCGTGAGGAACGCGGTGAGCGTCGGCACGCCCTTGTCCCTGGCGGCCTGGCCCACGTTCGCGGAAGGCTCGATGCCCAGGCACCTGATCCCCTGCGCCACCACATGCTGCAGCAGGTAGCCGTCGTTGCTGGCCACCTCCACGACGAAGGCGTCGTCTCCGAGGTCTCTGGCCGCCACGAACTCCCGCGCGTGCTCCACCCAGAAGGTCGAGAACGAGGAGAAGTAGGCGTACTCGGTGAACGTCTCCTCAGGCGTGATCAGAGGCGGGATCTGAGCCAGCCAGCACTCGGTGCACACCCGCAGGTGCAGCGGATAGGTGACCTCGGGCAGGTCGAGTTGGTCCGCTGTGAGGAACAGCTCGCAGGGCGGCGTCGCCCCGAGATCCACGACACCGACGAGGTTCGCAGAACCACACAGCCGGCAGGGGGCCGTCATGAAAAATCACCTTCTGAGTCGTTTGTTGGCTTTCAGGCAGCTAAATCATCTGTTGTGGCATGCTTCGAAACATGGATCGCCTTAACATCGACGGCGCTTGGCGCTATACCCCTCGGATTCACGCCGACCCGCGTGGCGCATTCCTGGAGGCATTCCGAGGATCCGACCTGGGGGAGGCGATCGGGCACCGACTGGACGTCGCCCAGATGAACTGCTCGGTCTCCCAGCGCGGTGTGCTGCGCGGGATCCACTTCGCCGACCTGCCGCCGGGCCAGGCCAAATACGTCACCTGCGTTTCCGGGGCGATCCTCGACGTCGTGGTGGACATCCGCGTCGGCTCGCCGACCTTCGGCGACTGGGAGGCGGTGCGTCTCGACGACGAGTCCCGGCAGGGCCTCTACATAGCGGAGGGCCTCGGCCACGCCTTCCTCGCGCTGAGCGAGCAGGCCACGATCGTCTACCTCTGCTCCGCGCCGTACGCGCCGGGTCGCGAACACGGGATCCACCCTCTCGACTCGACGCTCGACATCGATTGGCCGCTCGAGACCTTGCCCCTCCTGTCCGAGAAGGACGCGGAAGCGCCCACGCTCAAGGAGGCGCTGGACGCCGGGCTTCTGCCCGACTACCGCGCCTGCCTGGACTTCTATGACGGGCTTCACTGAGCCGACCTCGACGCCGGCCCCGATGCGACGGGCGCCAGCGCCGGCCAGGCCGCGCGCAGCGCCTCACGCCAGTCGCGGATCGGCGCGATTCCCGTGTCCGCCCAGCGGCCGTGCCCGAGCACGCTGTTGGCCGGGCGCGCCGCGGGGCGGGGGAAGGCGGCGCTCGGCACCGGCCTGACCCGGTCGGGGTCGGTTCCGAGCAGCGTGAATATCTCCCTGGCGAAGCCGTACCACGTCGTCTCGCCCGAGCTCGTGCCGTGGTAGACGCCGGCGGGCGCGTCCGACTGGGCCAACCGAACCAGCAGGTCCGCCAGATCGGCCGCCCACGTCGGCTGGCCTCGCTGGTCGTCCACCACGTCCACGGTCTCGCGCTCGGCGGCCAGCCGGATCATGGTCCGGGCGAAGCTCGGTCCGGCCACGCCGTACAGCCAGGCGGTGCGGACCACATGGTGCCCGTGTTCGAGCGCGGCGCGCTCGCCGGCCAGCTTGGTCCTGCCGTAGGCGTTCACCGGGGCGGTCGGCGCGTCCTCTCCGTACGGCTCGCGCGCGGACCCGTCGAAGACGTAGTCCGTGGAGACGTGCACCAGCCGCGCACCGGCGAGGGAGCAGGCCTCCGCCAGGGTCGCGACCGCGAGCCCGTTGATCTCCATGGCCTCGTCCTCGTGTTCCTCGGCGTCGTCCACCGCGGTCCACGCCGCGCAGTTGACGACGACGGAGGGGCGGTGAGCCGCCACGAGATCGCGCACAGCCCGCGCGTCACACAGGTCGAGGTCCGCCCGGCCGAGGGCGAGGACCGGCTCGCCGGTCGCGCCGGCCCGCGCCGACACGTCGGCGGCCAGCATCCCGGCGCCGCCCGTGATCAGCCATCCGCTCACGCCCACCAACCCGGATGGTCGACGTACCAGCGGACGGTGTCCTTCAGTCCCTGGTCGAATGAGATCTCCGCCTGGTAGCCCAGCGCGCGGAGCTTGGAGTCGTCGAGGGAGTAGCGGCGGTCGTGGCCCTTCCGGTCCTCGACGAACTCCACCATGTCCCAGCCCACCCCGCACAACTCCAGCAGGTGGCCGGTCAGCTCGAGATTGGTCAGCTCCGCCGTACCGGCGATGTGGTAGACCTCACCGGGCGTGCCCGCCTCTGCGACCAGCCGGATCCCCGCGCAGTGGTCCGCCACGTGGATCCAGTCACGGACGTTGCCGCCGTCGCCGTAGACGGGGATCTTCCTGCCGCTGTGGAGGTTGGTGACGGACAGCGGGATGAACTTCTCGGGGTACTGGCAGGGGCCGTAGTTGTTGCCGCAGCGCGTGATCGACACCGGCAGGCCGTGGGTCACGGCGTAGGCCTGCGCGATCATGTCGCCGCCCGCCTTGGCCGCCGAGTACGGCGAGCGCGGACGCAGCGGCGCCTCCTCCGCCCAGGAGCCGACGTCGATCGACCCGTAGACCTCGTCGGTCGAAACCTGGACCACGCGGGGCGTTCCGGCATCCAGGCACGCCTGCATCAGCGTCTGGGTCCCCAGCACGTTGGTCCGCACGAACTCGGCCGCGCCGTCGATCGACCTGTCCACATGGGACTCCGCCGCGAAGTTGACGACCAGGTCGTGGCCCGGCACCACGTCGGCCAGCAACGCGGCGTCACAGATGTCACCGTGCACGAACGTGTGGGAGACGTCGGCGAGGTTGGCACGGTTACCGGCATAGGTGAGCTTGTCCAGCACCGTCACGCTCGCATCGCCCGCCAGCATGCGGACGAAGTGCGAGCCGATGAAGCCGGCACCCCCCGTTACCAAGACTTTCATGAGCTGATCTGCACCTTACTGTGATCGCCGAGCACCAGACGATGGGCTTTGGGCGCGTTGAGAGCGGGGGTCACCTCGACATCGTGCCCGATGAGGGAGGCCTCGATCCGCCGGACGCCGTCGATCGAGGAGCGGGACAGGAGGATCGAATACTCGATCTCGCTGCGGCTCACGCGGCAGTCCCTCGCGATCGAGGTGAAGGGGCCGATGTAGGAGTCTTCGATGACGCTCCCCTGCCCGATGACGACCGGGCCGACGACCCGGGAGCCGCGCACCGAGGCGCCCTCCTCCACGATCACACGGCCGATGAGCTCGGAGTCGTGGACGTCCCCCTCCACACGCGGCTCCAGCGACTCCAGCACGAGGCGATTGACCTCCAGCATGTCCGTGACGTTGCCGGTGTCCTTCCAGTAGCCGGAGATCTGGGTCGGCTGGACCTGATGTCCCGCGTCGATCAGCCACTGGATGGCGTCGGTGATCTCCAGCTCGCCACGCCACGACGGTTTGAGCGCGCTGACCGCCTCGTGCACGAGCGGGGTGAACAAGTAGACGCCGACGAGGGCCAGATCGCTCTTGGGCTCGCGCGGCTTCTCCTCCAGGCCGACGACCCTGCCGTCCGCATCGAGTTCCGCCACGCCGAACTGCCCCGGGTCCAGGACCTTCGTGAGCATGATCTGCGCGCTCGGCCGTTCCGCGCGGAAGCGCTCCACGAGCCCGTCGATCCCGCCCACGATGAAGTTGTCCCCGAGGTACATCACGAAGTCGTCGTCACCCAGATACTCACGGGCGATCAGGACGGCGTGCGCCAGGCCGAGCGGCGCCTCCTGCCGGAGGTAGGTGACGTTGAGCCCGAAGGCGGAGCCGTCGCCGACCGCCGACTCGATCTCGGCGTGGGTGTCCCCCACGACGATGCCGACGTCCTCGATACCGGCCGAGGCGATGGCCTCCAGACCGTAGAACAGCACCGGCTTGTTGGCGACCGGTACCAGTTGTTTCGCCTGGGTGTGCGTGATGGGCCTGAGCCGGGTGCCGGAACCACCAGCCAGGACGAGCGCTTTCAAGTTAGTAAGCCCCTTCTCCGCGGGTGACCGCCGACCAGGTCTTCCATAAAACCTGGAGATCCAACATTAGGGACCAATTCTCCACGTACCGAAGGTCGAGACGTACCGACTCTTCCCAGGACAGATCGGACCTGCCGCTCACCTGCCACAGCCCCGTCATCCCCGGCTTCACCACCAGACGGCGGCGGACGTCGGTGCCGTACTTGGCGACCTCGGCGGGGAGCGGCGGCCGGGGGCCGACGAGCGACATCTCCCCGCGCAGCACGTTGAGAAGCTGGGGAAGCTCGTCGAGGGAGTAACGGCGCAGCAGACCGCCCACCCGGGTGATCCTTGGATCGTTCCTCATCTTGAACAGCACGCCGTCCGAGTCGTTCTCTTCAAGAAGAACGCCCTTGAGGCGTTCCGCGTCGGCGACCATCGTCCGGAACTTCAGGACCTGGAATTCGCGACCGTGGCGCCCCACCCTGGTCTGCCGGAACAACGCTCCACCTGGGCTCGTCGCCCGGATGACGATGCCGATGGCCAGCATGGGCACGGCCAGGATCAACAGCGCGAGGCACGCCACCAGCTTGTCGAACGCACTCTTGACGAGTTGGTGGATGCCGTCGATGTCCGGGTGTTCCACGTGCAGCAGCGGCATGCCCGCGACGGGCCTGACACTGATCCGGGGGCCGGCGACGTCCATGAGCGCGGGAGCGACGAACAGGTCGGCCCCCCGGGACTCGATCCCCCAGGCGAGCCGGCGAAGGGCGGTGCCGTCCAGTTCCGGGCACGCGAGCACGGCGACCGCGTCGGCCGCGGCCAGGTCGACGACCACGGGAACCTCGCCGAAGTCGCCGAGCACCGGCACGCCGTCGACGTCGAGCACCTGGTCCTTGCCCGGCCTGTACGGCAGGCACGCGGCCACGACCCGCATGCCGTGGTACGGCTGGCGCCTGAACTGCATCACGAGGTCGATGACCGAGGCCCGATGCCCCACGGCGACGACGCGTCGCATGTATTCGCCGTTGCTGCGCGCACGGTGCAGACGCTTGCGCATCCTGTGCCTGAACAACAGCGTGATGAAGATGGCGAGCGGCAACATCGCCATGACATAGCTTCTGGCGATCATCGTCTGGGTGGCGTAGGCGCCGATGGCCACGGCGGCGATGAGGCTCACACCGCCCTCGGTGACGGCGCGGAACTCCGCGGTGCCCTCTCCATGGGCGCGCTTGCGGTACCCGCCGGACATCGCCATGACCACGGGCCAGATCGCCGTGAGCAACAGTCCGAAGTAGAGGTCGTAGAGGGGAATGAAGGTCCCCAGTCGCAAGCGTGTCAACTCGACCGCGGAGAAGGCGATGACGGCGGAAAACAGGTCACCCGCTACCAGGACCTTCCGGTATGAAGTGGTCCACAAGCTGGGCGAAGACCGCACAACGACGTCCATGGGAACCACCGGCGGCTGGGGCAGCCCCGCACGAGCTTCCATCTCACCACGCCCTTTAGTCGCTGGAGTGTGCAGGAGATTGACGCGTAAAGCATCCCAACGGTTCACATGGAACTCAGGCGTTCCAGGGACGGGTACCCAGATCGATACTAAAGAGCGACCGGACGGGATGGAACGGTGATCACTGTCCACAATCGGCCGCGGTGAAGCGACCGTTATCGCTTGACGGAACGGTCCAAAGGTGCCGCATTCCCGCGAAATACAACAGAAGTTCACCTGCCCGGAAATGACGGGGACCGAGACGGATGTCGGAATGGACTAACGTTCCGGCGGATCTGCTTCCGCGCCTCTCCCCCCAGGTGGCCTGCGATGACCTCCATAGAAGACCTCCTCGACGCCGACGCCGTACGGCCGCCCCCCCGGCGACGCAGGGTGGCGATCATCGTGTCGCTGATCGTGCTGCTGCCGATCGCGGGGATCTTCGCTCTTCTCATGCAGCGCCAGTACGTCTACGACAACAACATCGAGCGGGTGCAGCAGGTCTTCCCCGAAGAACGGGAGCGGCCGGCGAAGGTGATCGGCGCCGCGCAGAACTGGGTGGTCATCGGGGCCGACCGGCGACCCGGCGAGTCCGGTTTCCAGCGGTCGGACAGTCTCATGATCGTCCACGTGCCCGCGGACAGAAAGCGGATCTTCCTGATCTCCATTCCGCGAGACTCCTACGTCCCGATCCCCGGCCACGGCAGAGACAAGATCAACGCGGCGTACGCCTACGGAGGCCCACGGCTACTGATCAAGACCGTGGAGAACCTCACCAAGGTGCGGATCGACCACTTCGCCGCCCTGGACTTCAACGGCTTCATCACGATGAGCAAGGCGCTGGGGGGCGTCGACCTCTACATCGCACGCGACACCGTCGACCCTGCCAACAAGGTCACCTGGAAGCAGGGGACGGTTCGCCTCGAAGGCGAGAAGGCACTGCTGTTCGTCCGGCAACGGTACGGTCTGCCGGACGGCGACTTCGACCGGATCAAGCGCCAGCAGGCGTTCCTCCAGGCGATGGCCCAGAAGGCGATCAGCAAGGGCACGCTCACGAACCCCTTCAAGCTCGACGAGTTCCTGCAGGCGATGACCAAGTCCATAACGGTGGACTCGGGCGTCTCCATCGGCACCCTGCGTGATCTGGCGCTCGAACTGCGCGATATCCGGGGCACCGATTTGGTGTCGACCACCATCCCCGTCGCCGGCACCGGGATGGTCGGGGGAGCGAGCATCGTCCGGTTGGACGACGATGAGGTCGCGAGCATGACCGAGGCCGTCAGGAACGACGCGCTGGACGACTATTTCGCCCACGGAGGCGTCGTCAACGACGGCTCCTTCATCCAATGACCATCCCCTGACGGCGCCACCGAACTATATTCCAGACGTGTCCGTACGCATCGACCGGCGTGGCCCGGTGACGACCGTGATCCTGCACAGGCCCGACGTCCGCAACGCGGTCGACCGGGCCACGGCGACCGCCCTCGCCGACGCGTTCCGCGCGTTCGACGCCGACGAGAGCGCGTCCGTCGCCGTGTTGTGGGGTGACGGAGGCACGTTCTGTTCAGGCGCCGACCTCCACGCGATGGGCACCGAGCGCGGCAACCGGGTCGAGACCGGCGGAGACGGTCCCATGGGTCCCACCCGGATGCGCCTGTCCAAGCCCGTCATCGCCGCGGTGGAGGGCTTCGCCGTCGCGGGAGGTCTGGAACTGGCCCTGTGGTGCGACCTCCGTGTGGCGGCCGACGACGCGACGTTCGGCGTCTTCTGCCGCAGATGGGGAGTCCCGCTGATCGACGGCGGCACGGTACGGCTGCCGCGCCTCATCGGATCGGGACGGGCGCTCGACCTGATCCTCACCGGCCGTGCCGTACCTGCCCGTGAGGCGCTGGACATCGGCCTGGTCAACCGCCTGGTCCCGGCCGGCAGCACACGCGAGGCCGCGGAGGCGCTGGCCGCGCAACTCGCCGCGCTTCCCCAGGCGTGCCTGCGCGAGGACCGGCTCGCGGCGTTGGAGCAGGAGGGGTTGCCGGAGGATGAGGCCATGGCCGCCGAGTTCCGGCACGGACTCGTGTCGTTGGACGCCATGCGGGCGGAGGGCCTGGCGGGGGTGGAGAGGTTCCGCACCGGAGCGGGCCGGCACGGCGTCTGACGGAGAAACGGCGTCTGGCAGAGAAGACCGTCTCAGTCGTATTCGAGATCGGGTAACGGCGAAGGCGGATCGGGACTCCGCCATACGACGACATATCCGTCGTTGGCCGTCTCCACGGCCATGTTCAGCCGCTCGAGGTCGAAGTCGGGCAGGTATCTCAGTCGCGCGAGGAAGCCGGCATCGGTCGCCGACCGGGGGACGACACAGCCCTCTCCGTCACGGTCGAGAAGGACGATGAGCACGTCGGGCCGCCCCTCGCCCGCTGCCAGCCCGCCGACCCGGACCTCCACGACGTCCTCCCATGCGAGGGCCTCGACGCTGCCGTCGGAGTAGTGACGGGTGACGCCCTCTTCGGTGACGTAGACATAGGAATCCGGCACTGCGTTGCCGTGCATGGGCGCGATTGTGACGACTGGGGGGCGCTCCGTGCAAGAGACGTCAGGATTCGCGCCACCGCAGATGGCCCCTGACCGCCCGCCGGGCGGCGTCCTCGGGACCTCGCGCGATCATCCGCAACAACTCCCGGTGCTCGGCCACCAGATCGTGACGGTCCCCGTACACGTCACGCAACCGCACGAGACCGAGACGCGTCTCCGCCGCGAGCGAGCCGTAGAGACGGTCCAGGCGCGGGCTGCCGACGGCGGCGATCAGCGCCTCGTGCAGGGCCATGTGCTCGGCCACCACCGCGGACCACGGAGCGTCGGCGGGCAGGCCGCCGAGCCGGTCCAGCGCGGTCTCCGCCCCGGGAGTGCGGCGGCCCGCGAGCGCTCGCGCCATCAGTTCCTCGAGCGGCAACCGGACGTACATCAGGTCGGCGAGGTCGTCGGCCGTGACCTCGGGGACGTACGCGCTGCGGTTGCGCTCGCGCCGCAGCAGCCCTTCGTGGACGAGGACGGCGAGCGCCTCCCGCACCGTCGGCCGGGCGACGCCGTACCGGGCGGACAGCTCCTGCTCGGGCAGCGCCTCGCCCGGCCCGATGTCCCCGGAGAGCACGCGCTCCCGCAGGGCCGCGGCGAGCGCCTCTACGGTGGAGACGGGCCTGAGCGTGGTCACGGCACCGAGCCTAGACGTGCGGGCACCCGCTCCGCGGGGCCGGAAGCGGTTCCGCCGGGAAGGGCGACGACGGCGAGGCTCAGGCCGAGCAGCGCGAGGCCGCCCCAGGAGAGCGGGGACAGATGCTCGTGCAGCACGACCAGTCCGAGCAGCGCCGCCACCGCGGGCTCCGCGAGGGCGAGGGTCGCCGCGGTCGCCACCGGAGTCGTCCGAAGGCCCCTGCCGTAGAGGAGATAGGCGAGGGCCGTCGTCGCGCAGCCGAGATAAAGCGTGGCGAGCAGGCCGCGGGGGTGCGCCAGCCAGCCGGCGCCGGTCACAAGGAGGACGGGCAGCATGACGACGGCGGCTCCGCCGAACAGGACGCCCATGACGATCGCGGACTCCGTGCCGCGTCCGATCGCCTGGGAGGCGACGACCGCGTAGAAGGCGTAGAGCAGGCCGCCGAACAGGGCGAGGGCGATCCCCCAGGGGTCGGCCCCGCCCGTCACGCCGCCGGAGACACCTCCCCAGACCAGGACGGCGCAGCCGGCGATGGCCGCGGCGGTGGCGAACGTCCAGCGGCGGCTCGGCGGCTCACGGCCGATGAGCCAGGACAGGAGTCCCGTGAACACCGGCCCGCTGCCGATGGCCACCACGGTGCCGATGGCCACACCGGTGCGCTGAACGGCGGCGAAGAAGCACAACTGGTAGCCCGCGACGGCTCCGGCCGCCAGGACCTGCCCCCAGGGCACAACTCCCCTCCCTCGTGCTGCGACCTGCGGATTCGCGCGTCGCGACCGCGTGAAGGCGGCCACCGAGGCGAGCACCGCCCCTCCGAGGACCAGCCGGGCCGCCGCGAGGGGCACGGGGTCGGCGGCGGCCACGGCGCCCGCCGTGCCCGCCGTGCCCCACAGGACCGCCGCGGCCACGACGACGAGGGGACCGGATCGCAGAGCCATGCACAGATTGTCTGACAACTAGACAGCTACGACAAGGCCCAGGGCGTCCCAGAACTCAATCGGGAAATAAGGAAAACAACCCCCGGGAAAGGACGGGAACCCCCGCGATAAAACCGGGGAACGGATTACGCCGGACCGCCCGCACGGCAGCACCGCGCCGCACTTCCTCCATGGGCTTCCCCGACCATGATCACAAAAGCCAGTGCGCCCTCGTGAAATGTCGGAACTTGTTAGGACAAATACTTGGTTTCCCTGCTCACCCATTGCTAGGGTTTCGCCACTATTGACACATGTGTCTTCGGAACGGGCGGGGCTCATGGCTGGACGGAAACGTTCCATTCGTTTCAAGATTTTCGCGATCCTGCTGGTTCCGTTGACCGCCCTCGCGGTGATCTGGGGGTTCGCCGCCACCCTCACCGTCCAGAGCGGACTCGAGCTGCTCAAGATCCAGACGGTGTACGACAACGTCGTGGTTCCCACGCGCTCGCTCCTTGGTGAGATACAGCAGGAACGGCTGCTGTCCGCCGCCTATCTCGGCAGGAAGTCGTCCACGCGCGACGACCTCGAGGCGCAGCGCAAGCGCACGGACGCCTCGCTCGAGGAACTGGTCCGCGTCTCGCAGAAGGCTCGGGACGAGACGCCGCCGGCCATGTGGCAACGCATCCAGGAGCTCATCGACCAGGTCCGCAGGTTCGACGGCCTGCGCGGGCGCGTCGACGGCCACAGCCTGTCGCGGCTGGAGGCCATCGAGGACTACAGCACCGTCGCGGAGGTCGGCTTCCAGGCGTACGACCGCCTGATGATCTCCCCTGACATGGACCTCATCGAGCAGACCAAGGCCATCATCCTGATCGGCCGCAGCCGCGAGGTCATGAGCCAGGAGTCCGCGCTGATCACGGGCGTGCTCGCCATCGGCAGGATCTCGCCCGACGAGCGCGACGCCTTCGCCAAGATGGTCGGCCAGCGCCGCCTCCTCTACCAGCTCGGCAACAGCCAGCTCGACGCCGAGCTGATCAAGGGGTTCGCGGCGGTGAACGCCTCGCCCGCCTACGCCTCGTTCATGTCCATGGAGAACGAGATCATGGTCGGCGTGCAGCCCAACACGCGGCTGCCCCGCGACGCGAACACCTGGCACACCACCGCGGAAGGAATGGTCGGCACCCTCTCGCAGATCAGCGGCGACGGCAGCAAGGCGATCGCGGACCGCGCCCTTCCCCTGGCCAAGGGCGTGCTCTACCGCATCGGCATCGCCGGAGCCCTGGGCCTGCTCGCGGTGATCGCCACTCTGTTCATCTCCGTCAGGTTCGCCCGCGGGCTCGCGGCAGAGCTCATCGGTCTCCAGCGGGCCGCGCTCGAACTGGCCGACCGGCGCCTGCCCGCCATCGTCCAGCGCCTGCGCCGCGGCGAGGACGTCGACGTGGCCACGGAGACGCCTCCGCTGGTCACCCGGGGGGACACGGCCGAGGTCGTCGAGGTGGGGAACGCCTTCACCTCGGTGCAGCACACCGCCGTGGAGGCCGCGGTCGGTCAGGCGGAGCTGCGCAAGGGCGTCGGCAACGTGTTCCTCAACCTGGCCCGTCGCAGCCAGTCGCTCCTGCAGCGCCAGCTGGCCCTGCTCGACGGGCTCGAACAGCAGGTCGCCGACCCCGACATGATGGAGAAGCTCTTCGCGGTCGATCACCTGACCACCCGCATGCGCCGCCACGCGGAAGGCCTGATCATCTTGTCCGGCGCCCACCCCGGCCGCGGGTGGCGCAACCCCGTCAGCCTCTTCGACGTGGCCCGCGCGGCCGTCGAGGAGGTCGAGGACTACCTGCGGGTGAGCGTGGTCGTGCCGCAGGGCCCCGCGGTCATCGGCGGCAGCGTCACCGACCTGGTCCACCTCCTGGCCGAACTGGTGGAGAACGCCACGATCTTCTCGCCGCCGCACACCCAGGTCATCGTCCGCGGCGAGGTGGTGGCCCGCGGATTCGCGGTGGAGATCGAGGACCGCGGTCTCGGCATCAGCCCGGAGGAGCTGGCGCAGCTCAACGAGCGGCTGGCCGACCCGCCGGAGTTCGACCTGGCCGACAGCGACAGGCTGGGCCTGTTCGTGGTGGGCCTGCTCGCCCGGCGCCACGGCGTCCGCGTGTCTCTCCGGACCTCTCCGTACGGCGGGACCAGCGCGGTCGTGCTCCTGCCCAAGGAGATCGTGGTGGAGAACGCCGGCGACGAGCACTCCGTCGAGCGGCTGATCCCGCCGCGGCCACCGGTCCCGCCGGTGCTCGCGCTCACGCCGCCGGCCCCCGGCACCGCCGCGGACCGTGACGAGGACTCCCTGCCCAAGCGCGTACGGCAGGCAAATCTGGCACCCCAGCTCCGCGAGGAACCTCGCGACGTCTTCAGCTCCTTCCAGGCCGGCTGGCAGCGCGCCCAGGAGGAGTCATGACAGAGCAGGAGTTCGGCCCCCTCCTACGGCCCTACACGCTGACGCGGGGCCGGACCCGGCCCAGCGGGCCGGACCTCGACCTGATGACCATGATCAGAACGGCTCCGTCCGCCCACACGCGGGCGGCGGGGCTGCCTCCCGAGCACCTGCGGATCCTCCAGATGTGCCTGGCCCCCGCCTCGGTCGCCGACATCGCGTCGGACATGGGCATGTCGCTCAACGTCATGCGCATCCTCCTCAGCGACCTGCGCGATCAGGGCCTCATCACGGCCCGGCCGCAGGCGACCGTCGCGCAGCTTCCCGAGGAGCGTCTCCTGCGCGAGGTCATCCAGGGACTCCAGGCGCTCTGACCCTCCGTCACGACCGGCCCTCCGTCACGATCTGGCCTTCGTCACGACCTGACCTTTCGTCACGATCCCCGGGCGAAGGATTCGATCAGCATGCCGACGTGTCCCCTGGCGGGGGCCGTCAGCTCCTCGGCATACCGGTCGAGCACGGCCGTGAACCGCTCCACGTCGGAGGTCGCCGCCGGGGGAAGCGCCAGCTGGACCGCCTCGCCGTCCAGCACCATGTCACCCTCGATTGTGAACCGGTCCTCCTCCAGCCAGGCCCGGATCTCGAAGACGACCTCGTGACCGAGCACCGCCAGTTCAAGGCCGAGCCGTACGGCGTGGCCGCCCAGATCCGAGACGGGCGTCCAGCGGACGTGGGGGAAATGGTCCTGGGAGACGGCTCGGCCCGTCTCCGTGAATAGCGCCGCCGTACGCAGCAGAGCTCGCAGAAGTCCGGCGGCGCCCTGACTGTTGGCGTCCACTCCGGCAGGTTAGATCACTTAGAGGCGGTGATCGGACGAATCATCGATGTGGCGGGGCTTCCTCCTCGTCGTGCGTCACCCGAAGGCGTAACACTCCACCTCGGCGCGGCGGAAGGTGAGGCCTCCTCCGACGGATTCGCTCACGCAGGCCTGCTCTCGCGGGCTGAGGGTCAGCTCGCCGCAGACCGACACGCTGGAGTAGGTGCGGCAGTCGAGATCGGGGTTACGTGCGCCGATGCGATAGTTCCGCTTGACGTCCGTCCGGCATTGGGCCCGCGCGCCGGCCGTGTCCCCGAAGCGGCACTGTCCGAGCAGGATGTGGTACTGCGCGCTGCTGACCTCTTCTTGTTGGCGGCCGTCCACCCGGTGCCGGCCATCCGCGTATGCGGCGGCGACCGCTCCGAGCATGGTCATCGCAGCGAGCACGGCGACAGCGACGATCTTCTTCATGGCGTCCCCCCCACGAGGAGACGTACCCGCCACATAGAAATCCCGACCCTTTGTCACTTTCCGGATATATCCGGCTTTAGCCCATCGGGACGGGCTGGGGTTCGCGAGCGGCACGGACGTCGTACGCGTCGCCTCCGGCCGTACCAGCGTGAAGATCGTCCTCGTCCCGTGAGCACGACTTGACTTCAACTTAAGTTGAAGTTGCAGACTGCGATCCCGACACCCGATCGGCCGGAGGGGATCACGTGCGTGCGGTGTGGTTGAAGGAGTTCGGCGGACCCGAGGTTCTGGTCGCGTCCGACACGCCCGACCCCGTGGCAGGTCCGGGACAGGCACTCGTCGAGGTGGCGTTCGCCAACATCACCTTCGTCGAGACCCAGTTCCGCGCGGGCGGTTTCGGGCCGTTCAAGGCGGACCTCCCGATGATCCCGGGCAACGGCGTCGGCGGCGTGGTCGTCTCCGTGGGCGACGGCGCCGACGACCGCCTGGTCGGCAGGAGCGTGGTCAGCGGCACCGGCGGCTCGGGGGGCTACGCCGAGCTCGCCGCGGTGGACGCCGCCGGGCTGATCGAGGTGCCGGACGGCGTGGGACTCGACAGCGCGGTGGCGCTGCTGGCCGACGGCCGTACGGCGATGTGGCTCCTCCAGACGGCGGCGTTGCGCCCCGGAGAACGTGTGCTGGTCGAGGCGGCGGCGGGTGGCGTGGGCAGCCTGCTGGTGCAACTCGCACGTGCCGCCGGGGCGACCGTCGTCGCGGCGGCCGGCGGCGCCCACAAGACCGGGGTGGCCCGTGACCTGGGCGCCGACGTGGCCGTGGACTACCTGCTGCCGGACTGGACGGACCGGGTGCGCGAAGCCGGGGGCGGGGTCGACGTCGTCTTCGACGGGGTCGGGGGCGAAATCGGACGGTCGGCGTTCGACCTGCTCGGACGCGGCGGCCGGATGCTGAGTTTCGGCATGGCGAGCGGCCACTGGGCCGGCGTCTCGGAGGAGGAAGCGGCTGATCGCGACGCGACCCTTCTCCGGGGCGCCCAGCTCACGCCCGAGGCGTCGCGGGCGTTCACCGCGGACGCGCTGGCGGAGGCGGCGGCGGGGCGGTTGCGGCCGTCGATCGGGCAGCGCTTCCCCCTGGAGCGGGCGGCCGACGCCCATGCCGCGATCCAGTCCCGGGCGACCGTCGGCAAGACCCTGCTGGTGACGGGCCGATCCCCCGCCGCCGGAAATCCCTTGGACGTTTCATGAGGGCCACTGTCAGCCTGGGGACGTGACGAATACATGGACATTTGACGAACTCGTGGCCGACGCCGAGTCCGTCCCGGTCGAGGGCTGGGACTTCTCCTGGCTGAACGGCCGTGCGACGGAGGAGCGCCCGTCATGGCGTTACTCGCGGCTCATCGCGGAGCGGATGCCCCATGCCTCGGCCGCGCTTGACATCCAGACAGGGGGCGGTGAGGTGCTCGCGGGCGTGCCGTGGCTCCCCGCCCTGACGGTGGCGACCGAGTCGTGGCCGCCGAACATCGTGCGTGCCAGCCAGCGGCTGCGCCCGCGCGGCGTCGCCGTCATCGCCGACGACGACGAGCCTCGGCTCCCGTTCGGCGACGATGTCTTCGACCTGGTGATCAGCCGACATCCGGTGGTCACCTGGTGGAATGAGATCTCCCGCGTCCTGCGGCCGGGCGGAACCTATCTGTCGCAACAGGTGGGGCCGCGGAGTGTCGTGGAGCTCACGGAGGTCTTCCTCGGCCCCCAGCGGCCGAACTCGCATCGCGACCCCGAGGTGGCCAGGCGGGAGGCCGAGGCGGCCGGCCTCGAGGTCGTCGACCTCCGCATGGAGAGCCTGCGCACCGTGTTCCACGACGTCGGGGCGGTGATCTACTTCCTGCGGAAGGTCATCTGGATCGTCCCCGGCTTCACCGTCGACCGTTACCGCGCGGAGCTGAAGGTCCTGCACGACCGGATCCAGGCTGAAGGGCCGTTCGTCGCCCATGCGACGCGGTTCCTCATCGAGGCCCGCAAGCCGGCCTGACACGCTCGAGAGAAGAAGGCGGCCGCGAGGAATTCCGCCGCCCTCGGTCCGGTGGTTCTTGTCGTGGCCGGTCGGTAGCCTGCCCGGCATGAACCACGAGATCGTGATCGAGACCTGGCGCCGGCTGCTGGATCCCGCCAAGTCGTGGGTGCTGTTCACGCATGGAACCTGCGTGATCCTCATGGAGCCCGCCGGCGACCTGGCCCAGCAGGCGACCACCATCCTCCGGGAGTACGGCCCCGTTCACGTGGGCAGTCCGGCCGGGGACTTCGACGTCATCACGCTCGACGACGTCCCCGGCTGGGCGGTGACCGGCCATCATCCCGACGTCCTCACCTACGTCGCGCCCGACGAGCTGGAGGAGCACGGGCACCTCCACGTCGGCCTGCTCGGCCGGGACAAGCGCGATCGCGACGGGCGTGAGCCCGCCGTCGTCCATGTGGAGGACATGCGCCCGAGTTGACCGTCCCCTTGTGGGACGGCTCAGCGGCGCGGCGCGGCCACCTGGTCGTCCCAGGAGATCCGGTAGTCGCGGATCCACGCCATCAGGTCTCTCTTCTCGATCTGCCGCATGATCAGCGGCATGCCCAGGTCCCGGACGAATGCGCCGAAGGCACCCGGGGCCTTGCCGCTTCCGTTGCGCCTGCCCTGCTTCACGACGCGCTCCACCCGCCCTCGCCGTAGCCGTTCGTAGGCGGCGAAGGCGTCGCGAGTGCCGGGGACGTCGCGCAGACACCTCGCCAGCACGACCGCGTCCTCGATCGCCATGGACGCCCCCTGGCCCGCCGAGGGCGAGGTCGCGTGCGCGGCGTCGCCCACGATCACCATCCGCTCGTTGAACCACTTCGGGACCGTCGGGAAGTCGTAGGTGTTCCATCCGGGGATGATGTGGTCGGTCGCACGGATGATGTCGATCATGGGCCCGGCGTCGTCCCTGAACAGCTCCAGCAACTCGGCCCGCCACTGGCCGGGGGTGATCGCCGCGAGTTCCGCGGGGGTCGGCTCATCGGGGCTCGGCGGGTTCGCGAACCACCACACCTCCCCACTCGGATGGATCAGGTAGCCGAAGAAGCACCTCTTCCCGAAGATGAAGTAGCTCGTGCCCGGTTCGCCGGGCACCGTGACGCCGCGCGCGAATCCGCCTGTGTTGAGCAGGCCGACGTGACGTGCGCGGGGCGCCCCGGGGTCGATGAGCGTGCGCGTGCGGGAGCGCAGCCCGTCGGCCCCGATCAGCAGGTCGCCCTCCGCCGAGGTGCCGTCGGCGAAGTCCGCCCGCACCCGTCCCCCGCTGATCGAGGCGTCGGTCAGACGCCTGCCGTAATGGATGTGCGCGCCGCGCCGTACGGCCTCGTCGCGCAGCACCTGATAGAGGTCGGCGCGCTTCAGGGTCCTGCTGGGCTGGGCCAGCGTCGCCAACTGCTTGCCCCGGCCGTTGCTCATCCGCATCAGCGACGAGTCCATGCCCAGGTCGCACACGAGGTCGTGCAGGTCGAGGACGCGTAGAGCCTCCAGACCGTTGACCGCGAGCGTGAGGAAGGCGCCCACACCTTCCGACCCGCGGTCGTAGGCCTCGAAGACCTCGCTGTCGATGCCGGCGCGCCGGAGCGCGATGGCGGTGATCGGCCCGGCGATGCCCCCGCCGATGATCAGAGCTCGTTTAGTCATGAACTAACTATACATATTATGACTAAGATCGGGCAACCCCTTATGCTGGACCGCATGTCGACACGGCGATCTCCCCTGGCCATGGCCTTGCTCTCCCTGGCCGGCGAGGCGCCGATGCACGCGTACCGGATGCAGCAGCTGATCAAGGAACGGCACAAGGACGACGTGGTCAACGTCGCGCAGCGCAACAGCGTGTACCAGACCATCGAACGGCTGCTGCGCGACGGGCTCATCGCGGTGCTGGAGACCTCCCGCGAGGAGAACCGGCCGGAGCGGACCGTCTACGAGCTCACGGACGAGGGCCGCGAGACGTTGCGGCAGTGGATGCGGACGATGCTCTCCACTCCGTCTCGCGAGTTCCCCGAGTTCCCCGCGGCGCTGGCCTTCCTCCCCGTGCTGGAGCCGGAAGACGCCAGGGCGGCGCTGGAGTCGAGGGTCGCCGCGCTGGAGACTCGGGTGGCCGCCCTGCAGACCGAGTTGACCGACGGGGCGAGGTTCCTGCCCCGCATCTTCCTCGTCGAGTCCGAATACCAGCTGGCCGCGGTCAAGGCCGAACTCGAGTACGTCCGGGGACTCGTGGAGGATCTCCGTACGGACGAGATCACGTGGGACTACCGCTTGTAGCGGCCGGAATCAGCGGACGACCCTGTAGTAGAGGTGCGTGACGCGGTCGCCTTCGATGATCCGCGGATTGTCGAGCTTCACGGGAGCGCCGGAGAGGTTGTCGAAGAAGCGGATCCCCGCGCCGAGGAGCACGGGCACCAGGTCCACCCTGATCTCGTCGACCAGGCCGGCGTTGATCGCCTGTTGCGCGATGTTCGGCCCGGCGACGCCGACGGCCTTGTCGCCCGCCACGGCCGAGGCCTGCGCGATGGCGCTTTCGACTCCGTCGGTGACGAAGGTGAAGGGCGTGTCCTCGCGCGGCCAGCCATCGGGGACGGAGTGGGTGACCACGAAGACCGGCGCGTCCAACGGATGGCTGCCACCCCAGCCGCCGGTGTGGTCGAACAGCCTCCGCCCGACGACCAGGGCGGCCGAGCCGTCGATCATTTCCCGGACATGGTCCGCGCTCGCCTCCGATACCAGGAACGCGGCCGGGCCTCCGGTACCAGGCGTCTCGATGCGCACCGGGCCGTTGGAATACCAGTCGAACAGGTGCTCCACGCCGTCGGTGGGGCTGGCGACGAAGCCGTCCAGGGACATGGAGAGCTGCGTGATGACCTTTCCCATGATTACCTCACTGTTCGATCGGGGCGGAGCCGCTACCCCACGACGGGCCCACAGGACCGCGCCGCGGAGGTCGGTCTCCGTCCGGGGGCGGCGGACCGGCTCCGGCCCGCCGCCCCGCACGAAGTGCTTCAATCGTTCTGCAGCCTCGCCAGCAGCTCCTCCAGCCGCTCGTCGGAGTCGCGGACGCCTCGCTCCATCCCGGAGGCGACCATCCCGTCGCGGTCCTCGACCGACTGGAAGCTGGACACCGTGCGCACGTGGGTCCTCCCGTCCCGCTCCTCGAGGGTGAGCTTCTCCAGGGCGACGTGGCCGGGGACACCCTCGAACTCGAAGGTCTGCACGGTGGCGTCCGGCGACGGGGTCCCGTGGAAGACCCCGTGGAAGCCGTAGTCGTTGCCGTCGGCATCCGTGCTGATGTAGCGCCACTTCCCGCCGTCACGCACGTCGAACTCCTCGATCTTCATGGTCAGGTCGCGTGGTCCCATCCACTGCACGAGCAGCTCCGGGTCGGTGTAGGCACGGAAGACCAGGTCGCGGGGCGCGTCGAACTCCCGCTCGATGATGATCTGCGAGGTGCCGGGCTCCGCGGTGATCTGCGTCTTAACCATCTTCGTTTCCCTTCATGGAGACCGCCTCAGCGCGGTCGGGATCGTCTTGCCGGTTGTTCTGCAGCGCTGCCAGCAGCTCGTCGAGCCGCTCATGACTCTCGTCCCAGAACCGCTGGTAGCGAGCCAGCCAGGTGGTCACATCGCGGAGCGGCTCGGCCTCCAGATGACTGAGCCGAGCGGTCGCGCGCCGGCTGCGCGAGATCAGCCCCGCGGTCTCCAGCACCTTGAGATGCCGCGAGATCGCGGGCTGTGTGACGTTGAACGGCTCCGCGAGCTCGGCGACGGTCGCGTCACCGTTCGTCAGTCGTGTCAGGATCGCGCGGCGGATGGGGTCCGCGAGCGCCTGGAACACGAGACTGAGCTGGTCGGTCGCCATTCATAACCACCTTGTTTCAAAACGAGTAGGTTAAATATGCGTCCGCACGTCTCCCCCTGTCAAGGCCCTTCCGGGAAACGCCCGCGTTCCTCTTCGGAACCGCGCAGCCTCGGCTCTCGATGCGGGGAAGCCGCCGAGACCACACTCGGCCACTGTGCGACGCCGCTCACCCTCGGGGAGCGGGCATGCGGACGCCGGAGGAAACTCGGCGATGCCGTCCTGGCACGCGGGCCGTCAGACCCTGACGAGGCGAACCGTCTTTCCGCAGAGTTTCCTCATGTCGTCCTCGTCGGACGTCAACACGACCACCGGCCTCACGGAGTGAAGAGCCGTGGCCGCCACGACCGCGTCGATGGCGTACTTATGTCCGTGGAGGCCACTGGCGCGGAGCAGTTCGAGCGCCCGAAGAGAGACCTCTTCGGTCACCGGCTCGACCCGAAGCCTGGACAAATGCCATCGCAGCCGATCGCTCTTCACCCGGCCATCGAATGCCTCGATGGGCGTCACAGCGCTGACGACGACGCGGAAATCGTTGCTTTGAGCCTCACGCATGATCGCCGTGACTCGCTGGTCGGCCGCACACCACCGGGAGAGACCTTCGGAGTCGAGGACGACGGTGCCCGCGCTCAGCTTGCTTCGTGCGCGTGCCATCCACCGTCTCCCTGCAACTCGGGTGCGGACTTCACCTGGCGGAACAGCTCCGCCGCCTCATCACGGAAGACCTGCGGGACCGGACCGCTCTCCGCCTCATTGGCCTGCAACGCCTCTTCCAGCAGATCTCGCTCGATCTGACGCTCAACGGCGGCATCCACGTAGGCGGAGAACCCGCGAGCTCCGACACGCTCTTTGATGGCACGGATGTTGCCGGCCCGCAAAGAGACGCTGACCTTGGCGGCCGGGCCCTCCCCCGGAGCGAAGTCCTCTTCAGGCTCACCCATGCGGCGAGTTTACTACTTGATGTAGCAATAAGGCCACCGCCTGCGCCGACCCGGTCGGGTGGCCTCGGACGTCCGAGGCCACCCGATCTCGCCGGTCTCGCCGGAATTCAGACGGTCGTCGCCGTCGCGGGTGGCGTCGCCGTCGCGGGAGACGTCGCCGTCACCTTCCCGGGCTTCCCGGGCGCCGGCTTCTTGAGCACCAGGGCGGTGAGGGCGACCCCGGCGGCCAGCAGGCCGGCCCCGACGACGAACGCCAGGTGGTAGCCGCCGGTGAGCGCCGACGCCGCCTGGGCGCCTTCGGCCGCCAGGTGCTCCGCGCGAGACGCGGCCAGGGTGGACAGGGCCGCCACACCGAGCGCGGCGCCGATCTGCTGGGTGGTGTTGAACAGGCCGGAGGTCACTCCGGCGTCCTCGGGCCTGGCTCCCGACATGCCCAGCGCGGTCAGCGCGGGCAACACCAGGCCGCCGCCGGCGGTCAGCAACATCACGGGGAGCAGGTCCACGACGTACGTGCCGTCCACCGGCAGGCGGATGAGCAGCAGGCGCGCCGCCAGCAGCAACACCAGACCGCACAGCAGGATCGCGCGCTCGCCGAATCGGGAGATGAGGCGGGCCGAGAAGCCGAGCGAGACCGCACCGATGGCGAGAGCCGCCGGGAGCATCGCCAGGCCGGTGGCGGTCGCGCCGTACTCGAGGACGCCCTGCATGTAGAGGGCGATGTGGATCTGGAAACTGAACAGGGCTCCCAGCACCAACATCTGGATCAGGTTGGATCCCCAGACGTTGCGTGCGCGGAACACGCGAAGCGGCAGCAGAGGACGCGCCGCGGTGGCCTGGCGTACGACGAACCCCGCGATCAGGGCCAGGGCGAGAGCGACCAGGCCGAGGGTCCGCCCCGACGTCCAGCCGTACTGCTCCGCCTGGACGATGGCGTAGACGCCGAGCATCACACCACTGGTGACCAGCGCCGCGCCGAGCGCGTCGGCGCCCTTGCCGAGCCCGAGCCCGCGATCGTTCTCCAGGAGAGGTACGGCCAGCAGTGCCGCGGCGACACCGATCGGCAAATTGATGAGGAACACCCAGTGCCAGCCGAGCGCGTCGGTGAGCACTCCACCGAGGACCTGGCCGATCGAGGCGCCGACGGCTCCGGTGAAGGCGAACGCGCCGATCGCCCTGGCTCGCTCGCTCGGCTCGGTGAACAGCGTCACGATCATGCCGAGGCTCACCGCCGAGAACATCGCTCCGCCGACTCCCTGCAGGAACCGGGTCGCGATCAGCATCTCGGCGCTGCCCGCCAGCCCGCACAGCAGCGAGGCGACGACGAAGACCGCGAGGCCGGCGAGGAGCATGCGCTTGCGGCCGATCAGGTCGCCGAGCCGCCCCGCGAGGAGCAGCAGACCCCCGAAGGCGATCATGTACGCGTTGACGGTCCAGGTCAGGCTGGACGGGGAGAAGTTCAGGTCTCGCTGGATGGCCGGCAGCGCGACGGTGACGATGCTGCCGTCCAGGACGACCATGAGCATCCCGGCGCAGAGCACTATGAGGGCGAGCCAGCGAGACCGGGGTCCGGTGGCAAAGGTAGAGGGCATGTCGGCGACTCCTGTCGAATGGGCGACAAGAGAGACCGTAGCAGATAGATCTGTAGTAGACGATCCTCTACAGACCTATTTCGCTCGCTGCCGCGCCCGGCGGATCGGCTGCGGATTGGCGTCGGGAACGGCCAGATGCCCTGCGACCAGACGGTTCATGGCCCGGAGGAGGACCTCGCGTTCGTCTTCGGGAAGCGACGCCAGGGCATCACGGTGCACGCCGTCCACGATCTTCTGGCTCTGCTCGGCGACGCGGGCGCCTTCGTCGGTGACGGCGATGATCCGGGCCCGCCGGTCCGTGGTGGAGGGGCGGCGCTCGGCGAGACCGGCCTCCTCCAGCGCGTCGACCGTCACCACCATGGTGGTCTTGTCCATGTCGCCGAGCTCGGCGAGCTGGATCTGGGTCCGTTCCTCTTCCAGCGCGTGAACCAGGACGCAGTGCATTCGCGCCGTAAGCCCGATCTCGGCGAGCGCCGCCGCCATCCGGGTCCTCAGGACATGGCCGGTGTGGTCGAGCAGGAATGACAGGTCCGGTTGGGTCCGGCCAGGTGCCATGGCGGTCATGCCGCCAAGTCTAGCAATTCGATCCGTGACAGATTATCTGCCGATGAACATCTGGTATCGATGCCCGCCCGTACTCCCGCTCGGGGCCGGTCAGGGCGGGGTGATGCGCGGCGCCACCGCCGCGGCCTCCGCGCCGGACAATTCGTCCAGCGACCGCCCGCGCGGCTCCATCCGGAACAGGTACGTGATGACCAGCGCCACCGCGCAGATCCCGGCGATGCCGAAGAGCAGCGCGCTCTCCCCGATCACGGCGAGCAGCACCGGGAACAGGAAGGTGCCGAGGGCCGCCCCGAGCTTGCCGCAACCGGTGGCGAAGCCGTGCCCGGCGGCGCGCATCTCGGACGGGAACACCTCGGCGGGCAGCACGAACGTGGTCGCGTTCGGCCCCATGTTCATGAACGTGTTGAACAGGGCGAAGCCCAGCACGATCAGCCACAGGTGCGCCTCGGCGCCGCCGGTCAGCAGCCCGGCCAGGCCGAGCAGGCTGAGCGCGACCGTCATCACGGCGAAGCCGCTCAGTTGCAGCGGCACCCGGCCGACCCGGTCCACCAGGAAGATGGCGAGCACGAACCCGACCACCAGGAAGACGTCGAGCAGCGCGGTTCCCGCGGTCGACACGATGTCGTCGGCGATGAACGTCGCGTTCGCGCCGCCCAGCGCGAGCGCGGCGAGGAGCGTCGGGGTGAAGATGCCCACCCCGTAGGTGGCGATGTCCATCAGGAACCACGGCACCGCGGTGAAGACCGTGCGCCGGATCCACTTCCGGGCGAACAGTTGCGGCTGCAGGAACGCCTTCAGCCCTTCCGGCGGCCGCTCGTGCCGTTCCCGGTCGGCGTCGGACACCCGCACCGCTCGCCCGGTGAGCGCCTGGGCGACCCGGGCCGCCTCGTCCGGATGGCCGTTCTGGGCGAGCCAGCGCGGGCTCTCCGGCACGTTCCGGCGCAGCCAGATGATCCACAGCGCGGGCAGCACGCCGAATGCCAGCATGAGCCGCCACGAGCCGATCGCCGGCAGCAGAACCAGGATCACCACCGCGACCACCGCGCCGAGCAGGATCCCAGCCGCCTGCAGGCTGAACGCGCTGACCAGCCAGCGCCCCCGGTTCCGGGTCGGCAGGATCTCGGCCAGGTACCCGGCCGCGATCGGATAGTCCAGCCCGATCGCCACCCCCAGCACGAACCGGAACGCGATCAGCGACCAGATGTCCCAGGCCAGCGCGCAGAACACAGAGAACACCACGAACAGCCACAGGTCGATGCGGAAGATGCGGCTGCGCCCGAACCGGTCGCCGAGCGGCCCGAGCACACCCGCCCCGAAGGTCGCCCCTACGATCGCCGCGGCCGAGACCAGCCCCTTCTGCGCCGGGGTCACCGAGAAGTCCTGCGAGATCAGCGGGTTCGCCACGCCGATGATGAAGAAATCGAACCCGTCCAGCAGGATGCCCATCGCCGCGAGCAGCCAGATGCGCTTGTGCAGCCGCGACATGCGGGCGCCGTCGAGCGCCTCGCCGAGCGCCGGCGGCCGGCCGGCCGTCTCCTCGATCTTCACCTTCTCCACCCGAAAATCGATCAGTCCCGGAACGGACACCTACCGACAGCGGGTGCGCGGCACCCGGAAGTAGATCCCCCGATCGCCCGGCCGCACGCGACGGGTACCGTACGCAGACCCGATCGATAGCCGGCGATGGGGATTTTCGATGCCCTGTCCAGCGGGAAACGACTCCGCACCGCCTGCCGTACGGAACCGATCAGCCGAGCAGCCCGCCGAGGACGTCCTGCGCGAGCCCCAATGCGGTGGTCATGCCGACGCCGGAGGTGACCGAGACGACCCGGACACCGGGGCCGGCGGCCTCGATGAGGAAGTCGCGATCCGGCGACGAGGCGTAGACGCCCTGCCACCGCTCTCGGACGGTCAGCGGCCCGCAACCGAGCAGGGACGCGATCTGCCCCAGGATGGCCTGATCGAGGGACTCGAAGGTGAAGGGGTCGACCGTACGGCCGTAGGTGTGCGTGTCCCCGATGGTCAGGTCGCCGTCCGGGCGCTGGGTGAACATGAGGTTCAGTCCGGCGGCCACCAGGTCGGGGTGGTCGGCCGCGAGGCGTTCCTTGACCGCCGGCAGCGAGGGGCACTCCTCGAAGCCCCCGTATCGCAGCAAGGAGAAGCCGCTGAGCACGGCCGGGTCGATGACCCGATCCCCGGGAGCCGCCACGCGCAACATCTGCAGGGCGCACCGGACGACACCGGCCTCGTCGGCGAGACCGGGGAAGTGGCGGTCCACGTCGTGCCCGACGGCCACGATGACATGATCCGCCGAGACGTCGCCGCGGCTGGTCCGGACGAGACCCGGCTCGATCGCCAGGGCGGTCGTGGCCCACCGGAACCGGACGCCCTGGGCGCGCAGCCAGGCCGCGATCATGTGGACGGCTTCGCGGGGATCGACCCGGATGTCCTGCGGGAGCCACGCACCGCCGATGACGTCCGCGCCGATCGGCAGGCGGGCCTCGACGTCGTCCCTGTCGAGCATCTCCACCTGATCGCCGCGGGACTCGCGGAGCTCCTCCAGCACGGCCCGCTCGTCCTCGGCGCGGGCGACGACGACGGTTCCGCTCTCACGCAGCCAGAAACCCGCCTCCTTCGCCAGCCGGATCCACGCGGGACGGGCCGCCATGGCGTACTGCAGCGCCTGGCCGCCCTGCGCGGTGAAGCACCCGTGGCCGAAGTTCCGGACCGACGCTCCGACGGCCCGATCGTCGCGTTCGACCACCACCACCGAGAGACCGCGGCGGACGGCCTCCACGGCGTGCGCGAGGCCGACGATCCCGGCCCCGACGATGACCAGGTCGGCGCTGTCGGAGGAGCGGGCGAGCAGAGGTCCACTTGTCATGACAAGTAGCCTCGCTCAGGATCGAACAGGAGTCAACGTGGGGATGAAATCCGTTGAACCATGTTCTCGCAGGATTCATTTCCGCTGATCATTACAGGTGAAGTGCCGCCAGCGCCCACTTGTGCCGACAGGGAGTATCTGTATAGTCAAGTTCCGTGGACGAGCCCCTCTACCAGCGCATCGCCGACGATCTGCGCCGCCGCATCTCCCGCGGCGACCTGCCCGTCGGATCCGCGCTGCCGTCCGAGTCGCAACTCTGCGAGCAGTGGGCGGCCTCGCGCGGGCCGGTGCGCCAGGCGCTCAGCGCGCTGCGTGCCGAGGGGCTCATCGGCGGCGGCCGCGGCCGTTCGCCGGTCGTGCGGACGAGCCAGGTCCCGCAGCCGTTCGAGACCCTGTTGTCCTTCTCCCACTGGGCCCGCAGCCTGGGCCGCACACCCGGTCAGCGCACGCTGGAGATCGCGCGCAGGCCCGCACGCCAGGAGGTGGCCGACGCACTGGAGATCGACGAGGGCGATCCCGTCGTCGACCTGGTACGGCTACGCCTGCTGGACGGGCGGCCCACGATGATCGAGCGGACGACCTTCGTGGAATCCGTGGGGCGCCTGCTCTTCGACTTCGCCTTCGATCCGGACTCCCGCTCGATCTACGCGTACCTGGCGGGCCAGGGAGTCGATCTCAGCGTCGCCCGGCACGTGTTCGACGCGGTCGCCGCCGACCCGACGGACGCCTCGCTTCTCGAGGTCCCCGAGGGCGCACCCCTGCTGCGGGAGCGGCGGCGTGCCGGCAGCGCGTCCGGAGAGCCGTACGAGTACTCCGACGACCGCTATCGACCGGACATCGTCACCTTCACCATCGAGAACGCCGAGCAGGCGCATCCCTCCGTCGGACGCGCCTGGCGGCCGACCCCTGCCGACAGCACCCAGACACACCCCAAGTGAGGAACTCATGCCCATCGAACTGATGGTCCTGGACATGGCCGGTACGACGATCGAGGAATACGGCGCCGTCTACGAGGCGCTGGCCGAATCCGTGACCGCGGCGGGCGGGAAGCCGTCGGAGGCGGACATCCAGCGCTGGATGGGCGCGGGCAAGCGCGAGGCGATTCAGCATCTGCTCGAAGAACACCTCGGCCACGAAGTCGAGGAGGCGACGGTCGACGCCGCGTTCGCCGACTTCCGCGCCCGTCTCGACAAGGCCTACCGCGACCGGCCGGCCGTGCCGCTGCCCGGCGTTCCCGAGGCGCTCGCCCGCATCCGCGCAGCCGGCGTGAAGGTGGCGCTGACGACCGGGTTCGACCGCGAGGTCACCGAATCCCTGCTGAACACCCTCGGCTGGGACGACGAGGTGGTCGACGCGGTGGTGTGCGTGGACGACGTCCCGGCGGGCCGGCCGGCCCCATACATGATCTTCCGGGCGATGGAGGCCACCGGCGTTCACGACGTCGCACGGGTCCTCGTCGCGGGAGACACCATCCGCGACCTGCAGGCCGGGACCAACGCCGGCGCCGGATACGTCGTCGGCGTCCTCACCGGAAAGCTGGACGCCATCGGCCTGGGCGCCGAGCGGCACACTCACCTGCTGCCCGGCGTGGCGGACCTGCCCACCCTGCTGACGTCCTGACTCGATCAGCGGACCTGCCGGCCGGACGACCGACCGTCGCACCGCCGGGGTGGTGCGACGCCGGCCTCGCCGCGGGCGGCGATCCGCACCAGCCGGGCGCGGGCGTGCTGATGGCTCGCGGGAACGTGAACCGCATGATTCACGACAGCGCCGTACGGCAGGCCGAGTCGCCGGTCCGGCACTACGGCGCCCGGCTGCGCGGCATGGTGGGCTCACGTAGGAAGGCCCCCGGGATCACCGACTTCGAGCCGCTCAGCCGACGTCCTCGTGCACGGACAGGACATCGCGATCCCGCTCGGACGGGATCGGCCCATGCCGGTGCGGGCCGGGGCGGCGGCCGCGACCCGCGTCTGGACGATGGGACGGCCCTTCCACGCGCAGCGAGGTTGACCGGGTTCGAGTTCGTGGCCACCGACTGCTCCTGGTCCACAGGCCGGGGTCACCGAGTCGAAGGCACGATCTCCGCGATCCTGCTGTTGCTGACCTGCCGAGACGTCGCGCTGTCCCAACTGTCCGGCCCTGGAATGGCCGAACTACGGGCCCGCCTCAGCTCTCCGCCCAGGGGAGTCAGGGCGTAGTCGGCAGGCCCTCGTCCCCCTGCCGCTCAGGCGAGACCAACGCGTCGATCAGCGAGTCAGCCGTGGCCCTGAGGCGCTGGGCGTCCTGGTAGACGCGTTCCATGACGACGATCCCCCGGGTCATGGTGATCAGGACTCGCGCCGCCTCCGCCGGAGGGATGGCGAGCCGCGAGCGGGCCTCGTCGGTGGAGAGACGCTGTTCCAGCAGACGCTCCATGTCGTCGAGCAGGCCGCGAAGCGCGGCGCGGATGCGCTCGCCGTCGGCCTTCGTGTCGATCGCCGTCTTCGTCGTCAGGCATCCGCGGGTGGGGGCTCCCGTGGTCATGGATGTGATCGTGAAGTCGAAGAAGTCGCGGAGAGCCTGATCGACGCTCGGATGGGCGAGCGCTCCGGCCGCCTCGGCCGCGAACTGGTCGGCGTAGTCCGCATAGACACGCAGGAACAGCGCCTCCTTGTCGCCGTAGGCGTTGTAGAGCGACCCGCGAAGAACGCCTGAAGCCGTCGCGAGGTCCTGCATCGAGGTCGCGCCGTAGCCCTTGAGCCAGAACACGTCCCGGGCGCTCTCCAGAGCCCGCCGCTCATCGAATTGACGTTGTCCAGCCATGTGGCGACCCTAATCATCTTTGACAGAGCTGTCAATGTATGCAAGCCTGTCAAAGATGACAAGGGTGTCAAAAATGATGCCTCGACACCCTTCGGGCGAATGGCGACGCCGGGCGATCCCGTACTCACCAGCGGTCTTCGCGCTCTTCTCGATCTCGAAAGGTCCCTTCGATGAACAGCTCTCACCTTGATCTACACGCACGCCGCACCCTCATCACCGGTGCGGGCAGCGGGATCGGCCGTGCCCTGGCCCTGGAACTGGCCTCCCGTCACGGTGTGCTCGCCCTGGCCGGCCGACGTCCCGGACCTCTCGCCGAGACCGCTGCGCTGGTCGCCGAGCGTGGCGGCACCGCCCACACGATCACCGCCGATCTCGCCGTCGACGGGGAGCCCGAACGCGTGATCGCGGAGACCGTCGCCGCGCTCGGCGGCCTCGACATCCTCGTCAACAACGCGGGGAACGTGCGGGCCGGCGCGCTCGACGACATCGACGTGTCCGACATACGCGCCATGGTCGAGCTCAATCTGGTCGCCCCCATACTCGCGGCCAAGGCGGCGCTGCCGCACCTGCGCGCCGCGGGCACACGGCACGGACACGCCGCCCTGGTCGGCATCGCCTCGGCCTCCGCCCTGGTCGGCCTGCCCTACTACGCCACCTACGCGGCGACCAAGGCCGGTCTCACCCGATTCGACGAAGCACTGCGCCGCGAGTTGATCGGCAGCGGCGTCCACGTGGCCACGGTCTACCCCGGCCCGGTCGACACGCCGATGATGGCCTCGTCCCAGGCGGGCCCGGACCTGGGGTACGGACTCCGTCCCGTCGACGAGGTGGTCGCCGAGATCGTGGCCGGCCTGGAGGCCCGCCACGTCGACATCGACACGCAACTGCCCGAACGCCGCGCGTTGCAGGAGCTCAACACGCGGGATCCGCTCGCCGTGGACGCCGCCCTCGCGCCGAGGCTCGCCGAACGCCGGGCCGCCGTCAGCACCCACCGCAGCATCTGACCTCACGGAGACGCCGCGCCTCCAGTCGGGCGAAGCACATTGAAGAAGGGCGCGCCGACTTCCAGCCCATCGGCAAAATGCGCCCACCGTCATAATGCGCCCATCGCCGCGAAAAATAGAATGCGCGCCTGATATCTCACCGGATATCGTCTGATCTTGTACCTCCCGGTGCGCAGGCAACGGTTACTTCGCTCTTTCAAAGCGGCAACGCGGGTTCGAATCCCGCCACTGGCCTCGGCCAGTGTCGTCCAGTGGCCCAGGACACCTACCGTCGCCGCCCTGACCTCGGGTGGGACACAACTTGATATTGCACCTCCCCGGTGCGAAGGTCCCGGCTACTTCTCTCCAAAAGAAACCGTCCGGTACCACCTCTGATCTCGGGGAGACACAACTTAATATGCACCTCCCGGTGCGATTGGCAGCAGTTACTTCATTGGTCGAACACCTTCGGGTGGCGGGTTTCGATACCCGCACACTGCCGCCGACCTTTGATCTCGGGAGGAGAAACGACTTCAGAATGTGCCCGGTGCGCAGGTGACGGTTACTTCGATAGGGGATCGAGCGGTCGCAGGTTCGAGTCCTGCCCGGCCGGCGTGTCCGGCCGGTAGCTCAGCTGGATAGAGCACTTGGCTCCGTCGCCGATCTCGATCTCGGGCACGAACTCTGAACGCGGGCTCCTCCCACACAGGAAGGGGCCCGTTCCCATGTCGAAGTTCAACACGACCGCCGCGCGCCCGGCCACCACGAGCCCGGTCACGACCGGGGCCACCCCCGGCATCCGCACCCACGAGGGCGCGCCCGGGTACATCCGCGACGCGAAGGGCGAGCTCTTCCTCCTCGCGGTCTCCAACATGGTCGGCGAGAACACCTTCTACGAGAAGGCCGGTGACCGCGACGCGCGCTTCCGCGCGCTCGTCCACCAGGTCGCCGTCGAGGACCTCGACTGGATGGCCCGTTTCCTCCCGTGGCTGCGCGGCGAGGCCAACATGCGGTCCGCGCCCGTCGTCGCCGCGCTCGAGGCGGTCAGGGCCCGTCTCGCGGCCGGCCTGCACGGCGGCAACCGCGACCTGGTCGCGTCCGTCTTGCAGCGCGCCGACGAGCCCGGCGAGGCTCTCGCCTACTGGACCTCCCGGTACGGCCGGGCGATCCCGAAGCCGGTCAAGCGCGGCGTCGCCGACGCCGTCCAGCGCCTGTACACCGAGCGGTCGCTGGCCAAGTACGACAGCGGGACCAGCGGTTTCCGCTTCGGCGACGTGATCGACCTCGTCCACCCCACGGCGGCCGACGACAAGCCCGCGCAGGGCGACCTGTTCACGCACGCGCTCGACCGGCGCCACGGCCGGGACAAGCCGATTCCGGAGTCGCTGTGGATGTTGCGCCGACGCGCCGAGTTGCTGGCGCTGCCGGTGGCGGAGCGGCGCACGGTCATGGCCGCCGACCCCGGCCGTCTGCGTTCCGCGGGCATGACATGGGAGGCGCTCGCCGGATGGTCGCAGGGCCCGATGGACGCGCAGGCCTGGTCGACGGTGATCCCGTCGATGGGCTACATGGCGCTGCTGCGGAACCTGCGGAACTTCGACCAGGCGGGCATCGGCGACGAGGTCGCCGGGCAGATCCTGGCCAAGCTGGCCGACCCGGAGGAGGTCTCCAGGTCCCGGCAGCTGCCGTTCCGGTTCTACTCGGCGTACCGCAACGCGCCGTCGCTGCGGTGGGGCCACGCGCTGGACAAGGCGCTGACGCTCGCCACCGGCAACGTGCCGTCCTTCAAGGGCCGGACGCTGGTCCTGGTGGACACCTCGGCGTCCATGTCGTCCGGGGCGGTCTCGGCTCGGTCGACGGTCACGCCGGTCCAGGCGGCCGCGCTGTTCGGCGTGACGCTCGCGGCGCGCGGCGACCAGGTCGACCTCGTCGGCTTCGCCGACGGGACGTTCCGGCACGAGATCCGGTCCGGCGCCTCGGTGCTGCGCGAGGTCGACCGGTTCTGCGGCCGGATCGGCGAGGTCGGCCACGGAACACGGATCGCCGACTCGTTGCGGCGCTCGTGGAAGGGCCATGACCGGGTGGTGATCCTGTCGGACATGCAGACCGTGACCGGCCACTACGCGGGCGGCGTCACCGACGCGGTGCCGGCGAGCGTGCCCCTGTACGGCTTCAACCTGCAGGGGTACCGCGCGGCGGCGATGCCGACGGGTCAGGGAAACCGTCACGAGTTCGGCGGGTTCTCCGACGCGTCGTTCAGGCTGATCCCGCTGCTCGAGGCGGGCAGGTCGGCCGACTGGCCGTTCTGACCGGGAACGCCTCGCGCCTCCTCTCTCAAGAGGCGGCGCGGGGCGTTCGCGCGGCGGCGGCTCAACGGCCCCGCCAGGGTCAGGCTCCGTACGACCGTGCCTGCTCCAGGGTCCAGGGCTCACTGTGACTGTCGACGTACCAGTCGTACTCGTCGCTGACGAGGCCGGCCACCATCGTCAGATCGGGGGCGTCATCGGGGGCGCGCAGATGTGCCGGTGGCGGGTAGTAGCAGTCGCCCAGCAGCGCGACGGCCGAATCGGGCACGAGCACGATGGTCGAGTCGGGCGCGTGTGCGCCTCCGACGTGGCGCAGGCGCACACCGGCGGGAAGGACCAGCTCATCGGTGAAGGTGCACTGTGGCGGCAGGATGGTGAAACCGTCCCAGGTCTCCATGGCCAGCGCGCGGGCGCGGAAGCTCGGCCCCAGGAGCGGATTCGTACGGACCTCGTCGCGCAGATAGCGGTGGCTCCACGGCCGGGCCGCCTCGCGCTGGAGGATCTCCTGTCCGGCGATATGGCCGATGATCTCCACGTCGGGCCAGGCGCACGCACCCCAGACGTGGTCCCAATGGTGATGCGTGTAGACCAGCCACCGGGCGGCCGGCAACCCCGCCGCATCCATGGCGGACTGGATCTCACGGGCGTGCGCGGGGCTGTGGCCCGCGTCGACGATCACGCTGCCCGCATCGTCGGCGACGATGGCGACACTGCCTCGAATGTTGTCTGGATCGGGGTCGCCGGGAACGAGCCAGACCCGTCCCGCGAGCGGCCGTACGCTGATGGTGTCGATGACCGTGGAACCTTCGGCTCGAGGTCGGAGGGACCGTGCTGAGCCTGAATCCTATGTCGGCGCCGCCTGACGCGGATCGCCCTGACACGACGCGGCCATCGGCCTCGATGTCAGCCGAGGCGCCGAGGAATCCCCTTGCGTGGCGGCGCGGTCGAGCACTTAACCGTTCGACATGAGAGCGGGGACCGGACACCATCTACACAATGACACGAACCGATACACCCCCGACCTGGGATGAGCGCGCCTCGCTCACCACCTTTCTCGCCTACGTCCGGGACACCGCCCGCATGAAATGCGACGGCGTCTCGCCGGAGGACGCGCGCAGGGCCCCGCTGCCCGGCTCACCCTTGATGACCTTGTGCGGACTCATCAACCATCTCCGCTGGGTCGAGTACTACTGGTTCGAGGTGATGTTCCTCGGCGCGGAGAACGAAGGGCCGTGGACGGACGAGGATCCCGACCGGGAGATGCGCATCGCGGTCGACATCCCTCTCGCGGATCTGCTGGCGGAGTACGAGGCCCAGAGCGCCCGCTACCGGCAACTTGTGACCGAACACGACCTCGAGGCTCCGGCCAAGCGTCCGATCGGGGACGGCCGGCATCCGAATCTGCGCTGGATCCTGCTCCATCTGATCGAAGAGATCGCACGGCACAACGGACATCTCGACGTCGTGCGGGAACTGGTCGACGGCACCACCGGCGCCTAGCCGCGGCCGCGTTTCCCGCCGAAACCTCGCGGACGCGTAACCGACAGGTTACGCTTCATGGGTGGACGAGGTGGCAGGAGCGATCGCCGACCCCGTGCGGCGAGAGATCCTGCTGATGCTCCGGGAGGAACGGCTCTCCGCGGGGGAGATCGCCGAGCGTTTCGCGGTCAGCAGGCCTGCCGTGAGCAGGCATCTGCGCGTGCTCAGGGAGAGCGGGCTGGTTCACGACGAACTCGTCGGCCGCCGGCGGTTCTACGTGCTCGACACCGGGCGGTTCACCGAACTCGCCGAGTGGCTCGCGCTGTTCGCCCGTCCCTCCGGTTGGGAACACCATCTCGACGCACTCGAGACAGAGGTCTATAGAACCCGCCGCGAACGCCGGGAGCGCGGCGTCGCGGACCGGGGAAGGGAGAACACCGCATGAGCCTCACGCCCACCGGCCGATTGCTCCGCACCGGCGCCGGAAGCGATCTGATCCTCACTCGTACCTTCCGCGCGCCCGCCGAGGATGTGTGGGCCAGTCTCACCGAACCCGACCGCACCGCCCGCTGGTTCGGCCCCTGGGAGGGCGAGGCCGCGCCAGGCCGGACGATCAAGGTGCAGATGACGTATGAGGAGCAGGCGCCGTGGTGTGAGATGCGGATCGACGCCTGCGACCCGCCGCGACGCCTCGCCCTGTCGACGACCGACGAGTTCGGGGCCTGGAAAGTGGAGTTGTCTTTGTCCGAGGCGGACGGTGCGACCGAACTGCGGTTCGTGCACCACCTCGTCGGCGAGGACGGCATCGGAGAGATCGGCGCCGGCTGGGAGTACTACCTCGACATGTTCGTGGCCGCGCGCGAAGGTTCGCCCCGGCCCGACTTCACGGACTACTACCCCTCGATGAAGGGCTACTTCGAGGCATTGTCCGCAGGCTGACCTCCGGCGAGGATCTCGGCGAATTCGACCGGATGGGCCAGGTGCGGGAAGTGGCCGCTACCGGGGAGGACGGTGATGGTGACGTCGGGCAGAGCCGACTCCAGCCAACGCCGGTACATCGGATTCGGCTCGTTCCCGGTCACGTGGTGGTACGCGACGCCGCGTGAGCGGATGGTCTCCAGGTCGCGCGTCCGGCGTTCAGCGAGGTCCTCCGCGGGCGTGACCATGACCTCGTGCCAGTAGCCGAGGAGAAGGTCCTGCCGGGGGGTCGTGGCCGTACGGACGAGTTCCTGCGCGGTCGGTGGCAGCAGTTCGATGTGCATCCCGGCAAGCATGGAGTCCCAGACCTCCGCATAGGCCGGGCTCCGCAGCACCGGCTCGGCCCGGCGCAGCACCTCCCCGAAGCCGCCCACCAGCAACGGCTGATCCACATTGACGACGCCTCTGGCCGGGTACGTCGCGGCGTAGATCGTCGCCAGCACGCCGCCGAGTGAGTGTCCTACGACGATCGGCGCGTCGAGTCCGGCGTCGGTCACCGCCTGGTGCAGGACCTCGACGACCTCGTCGAGGTCGTAGGAGACGCGCCGCGCCGAGTCCCCGTGCCCGGGCAGGTCGAAGGCCAGCACCCGCCGGTCCGGGTCGGCGGTCGCCAACGCGTTCAGAGCCGGCCCCCACTGGCGCCGGTCATAGGAGAGGCCGTGCAGGAAGACCAGTGGCGGCCGATCATCGGCTGTGCCGTGGCTGTCGGCGGCAAGATCACCGAAGTGGACCCGATGTGTGTCACGCATGTCCGTCTCCCGTCCCCGAGGCTTCACCGAGGAGGCGTAACTCCGGAGTGCACAACCTGTACGTGGTGCGGGTCACACGTTCCAGCGGGCCGGGCCGCCCGGGGCCGGTTGATACCGGAAGAGCCTGCCGGTGTGCAGAGACGCCCGAAGATGAGCCCCCGCCAGCGGCGCGGCCGACTCCACCCGTTTGACGGTCGCCCACAACGCACGGGTCGCATTGACACGGGCCCGTTCGGCTTCGCCGACCTGTACTCGCGGCCGGCCACCGAGACCACTGGCCCGCCGCAGTTCGGCCAGCAGGGCGGTCCGTTCCTCCTGGACGGCAGCCGCCCGTTCGGCGTCGCCGGTCCGGTCGGCCGCGTCGAACTGCTCGTCGAGCGCCGCCAGTCTGCGCCGGTAGGACGTGCGGGCGACCTCGTCGAGAACCGGGTCACCGTCGGGCACCCGCAGGCCCGCGCCTCCCGCCACGAGATCCAGCGCGGCGATCTCCTGCCCGGGCGCGGCCAGCAGCGCCCGCAGGTACCCCAGCCCACGCCCGTCGCGTAGCCGGACCGTTTCCGCGCCTGCGTCGAGACGCCAGTCGTCGCCGTCGCGGCTCAGCCGCCACTCGTCGGCAGGCGGGGCGAGCGCGGCGAGAACCCCCGCCATGCCGAGACGCTCCGCGATCGAACGGGCCCGGCCGAGATCGTCGCCGGCTCGGGGCCTGTCTCCCGCACCGTCACGTGCGGACAGGGCGCGGCCTCGGGCGGCCAGGGTGTACGCGAGCCAGGGCAGGGCTCCGATCCGTTGCTCCAGCGCCGCCGCGCCATCCAGGTGGGACACCGCTTGGTCGAGCCGGCCCAACCGGGCGGCCAACCGGCCCAGGTAGTCGTCCACCGGCCCGGTGATCGTGTTGGCGCCGCCCCAGACGACCAGACGCCCCCGGTAGGGAAGCAGCGCGTCGTACAAGGCCTGCGCGTCCGCCGGTTCCCCGACCCGCGACGCCACGATCGCCAGGTCGGCCACTACTCCCAGCCAGCGCGGCCCGGACCCGGCGAGCACGGCCGGCAGCAGCCGTTCCAGCTCGAGACCCGCCTCGACGTCGCGACCGGACTCGGCCAGGGTCCTTGCAGCGGTCGCCTCGAAGAAGTGGCCGGGCAACCGCCGGGCGAGGTCCTGCCAGGGGTCCACGAGCGACGCGAACTCGCCCCGCATCGCGGCAAGTGATCCGCGCAGCGACCCGGCCAGGCGGTCGGTGTCGGTGATCCCCGCCCGCCGGCCACGCGCGGCGACCTCGGCCGCGAGCGCCGCCGCCACGTCGAACCGTCCGCGAACCGTCGCCAGCATCGCCTGGCGCGCCAGCACCACCACCGCCGCTTCGGCGTCGCCGGCCAGCTCACCGGCCCGGGCGTAAGCCGTGAGCGCGGCCTCGGCGTCTCCCAGCTCACCCAGCTCCGTCAGGGCGATGAAGCGCCAGAACAGTCCGCGCCGCTCGGCCACGGCGTCGCCCGCCCGTCGAGCCTGCTCGACGATCTCCGATGCGGTGGTCAGGCGTTCATGGGCGGCGGCCGGATCCCACAGGGCGTGCAGCCGGCAGTCGAGGACTTCGGCGATCGTGCCGGGGCTGCCTGTCGTCCGGGCCAAGGTGACCGCCTCATCGATCAGCTCGCGCCGGCGTGCCCCGGCCGACGGGTCGCCCAGCAGTTCACGGGCGAGCCTGGCCAGCACCCGCGCCCGGGTCGGGGGAGGCAGCGGGCGCCCCGCCGCGGCCTCCAGCAGGCGGATCAGACCGACATCGAGGTCGAGGAACTCCGCCCGCGACGGCGTCGTCAGCGCCAGGTGGATCACCGCATCGGCGGAGGCGTCGAGACCGGCCAGCTCACCGACGAGATCGATGGCGGCTCCTGGCAGTCCGCACGATGCCAGCCACACCGCGTGGACCGCCTCGGCGGGCAGGTCCGCGGTCAGCATGGCGAGTTCCGGCTCCGTCAGGCCGCGCAGGCGAATCTCCGGCGTCAGCCCGAGGGGATCCTCCGCCGTCGCGAGCAGCACGGTCGCGCCGGCCCCGAGGCGGGAGGCGAGCAGAGCAAGGAATTCCACGGCCGCCGGACCGGCCCGGTCGACGTCGTCGACCAGGAGGAGGCGCGGTCCGCCGCGGACGGTCATCCTGGCGACGCGATCGAGGTCTCGGGGCCCGTCGCCGGGCGGAGGTCCGTCCGCTTCGAGATCGCCCAGCAATCGATCCCAGATCAGCAGACCGGAGTCGAGGCCCGTCCCCGCCGCACGGACCACCGGCATCCCACGGGCGCGGGCCAGTTCCGCGGCGGCGCCGGTCAGCGCCGTCTTGCCGGAACCGGGTGGCCCCGTGACGACGAGGTGTCCGCCGATCCCGGCCGCGGCCCGGTCGAGCAGCTGTTCCACCGCAGCTAGAACGCTGCGACGGCCGATCAGGGTCACGTGCGCAGCGTATCCGTCGCCATTCGTGCCGACGTGAGCGGCGGGGACGAGTAGGTCGTGGGCGCACCTCGATCGACCGGTTCCCGGTTGCCTTGACGCCAACGACAAGGTTCTAGCCTGGGCCACGGCAGACCGGTGGGGCGACGTGACATGGCCACGATCGGCCGCGCCGGCCCACGACTGCGCAGGCGTCGCATCGGCTCACCGAAGGAACCACATGAAGTTCGCGATCAGCTACAACACGGCCTTCTACGGCGTGGACCCCGACAGGATCACGGCCTTCGCGCGGCACGCCGAGGACTGCGGCTTCGAGTCCCTGTACCTGCCGGAGCACATCGTGCTGTATCCCGGCGCGATGTTCGGGGCCCATGAGATCCCGCCGTCACTTCCGTACGCCGATCCGCTCGACTGCTTGAGCTTCGTCGCCGCGGCCACACAGCGGATCCTGCTCGGAACGGGCGTGCTGCTGCTGCCGTACCACCACCCGGTCATCCTCGCCAAGCGCCTGGCCACCATCGACGTGCTGTCCAAAGGGCGGATGCGGCTGCTGACCGTGGGGCTTGGCATGCTGCCGGGTCAGGCCCGAGCGGTGGGCGTCGACTTCAGCACCCGCGGCCGCCGCGCCGACGAGGCGATCGACGTGATGCGACTGCTCTGGGCCGGCGGCGAGGACGGCGTCGGCTTCGACGGGGAGTTCTTCTCCTTCGACAATCTGTCCAGCTTCCCCAAGCCGTACGGGGTCACTCACCTGCCGATCCACATCGGCGGATCGAGCCGGGCGGCCGCACGCCGAGCCGGGCGGCGCGGCGACGGCTACTTTCCCGGCGGTGCGCTTGACCAGGACGAGCGCGCCGTCCAGATCGAACTCGCCCGATCGACCGCCGCCGAAGCCGGCCGTAGCCCGGAGGCACTCGAGTACACGCGCTGGGGGTCGATCGGCATGACCGTCGAACAAGTCGCGACATTCGCCGCGCAAGGCGTGACCCGCGTCGTCGTGAGTCCCACCACCGCCGAACCGGATCTGCAACGCGATGAGATGTCCGCGTTCGCCGAGCGGTTCGCCCTCCTCTAACGATCCCCTCGGCCCCGGAAAGATCGCGATGCCGTAGAGGCGAGGCTGTGTGCCATTCTTGGCGCATGCCCGAGACCACGCCGAGCGACGAAGACGGGCTCGCGCTGAATCGTGCACTTTGGGACGTACGTGCCCGTATCCATGGCTCGACGGCCACTGACCGGTTTTACGATGTCGAGTCGTTCCTCGATGGGCGCCAGACGCTATACACGCTCGAACGTGAACTGGCGGGCGACGTGGCCGGCAAGGATCTGCTTCACCTGCAGTGCCATTTCGGAATGGACACCCTGAACTGGGCTCGCATGGGAGCCCGGGTAACCGGCGTCGACTTCTCCCCTGTGGCGGTCGAGCGAGCGCGTCTGCTGGCGGAGCGGGCCAGTCTTGCGGCCACTTTCATCGAGGCCGACACCCAGCGATTGCCCTCGAACCTGGCGCACGGCTTCGACCTGGTGGTCGCCACCTACGGAGTCCTCTGTTGGATCGCCGACGTCGACGCCTGGATGCGGAGTGCGGCGATGGCGCTGAAGCCGGGCGGAAGCCTTGTCCTGGTGGACATGCATCCGGCCTTTCAAACGGTGGCCGCCGTCGATCCGCTGATCGCCGACTGGCCGTACGGCGGTGGGGAATCTCAGCGCGAGATGGTCACCGGGACATACGCCGAGCCCGGCCGCACGATGCCGGCGCAGGAAACGATCCAGTATCCGCACTCGCTCGGTGAGATCGTGACCGCGGCCGCCGACGCGGGCCTCACGATCAAGCACCTGGGCGAACACATCGCGACAGACCTCGACCCTCGCAGCATCCTCAAGCAGGGCGAGGACGGCCTGTACCGCCTCCCCTTCGGCGACTCCCACCTGCCCATCCTGTACTCGCTGCGCGCGGTCTCACCAGGCTCACCTCTGCCCTAGAGCGCCGTCGGCTGAGCAGACCAGCGTCGACAGGATCTAGGGAGCGGTTAGGACGATCTTGCCTTGCCGTAGTCCTCATTCGGCGAACGCATGAGCTCGGGCCGGCTCAGCTCAAGCGGCAGGAGCCCGTGGTGTCAGACGGACCTCGACATCCGCGTCCAAGGCGCGTGCCAGGCGTTCCAGAACCGGCAACGTGGGGATCGTCCCGCCGGCCTCGAACCGCGCCACCGCCGACTGCGTCATGCCGGTCTTGCGTGCCAGGTCGTTCTGACTCCAGCCTCGCCCTTCACGCATCGCCCGAACCGTCTTGCCCAGTTCGTAGGCGAGACGCGTCGCCTCATAGGCCTCAACCGCACCCGGCTCGGTCAACCGGCGATCCCTGAGCTCTCGCCAGCTCTCCTGCTCGCTCATATCGCCTCTTCTTCCCCATCGACGGTGTGCGCCAGTTCGACACAGCGACGCATAGCTCGCCGAGCCCGTTCGACCTCACGGTCCTCGCGTGGCCGCGTCTTGTGGAACACCGTCAAGAGCACGATCCTGCGGCCCGTTGCAATCCAGTAGGTGATACGTACAGCGAACTCGTCGAGGTGAAACCGCAGTTCTCGGAGCTTGCCGTCAAGCTGCTTCGTATGCGGCTCACCCAGCAAAGGGCCCTCCGCAGCCAGCAGATCAACGTAGAAGGCCGCCCTCGCGAACGCCTCCGCAGGTAGATCTTCAAGCCACTTCCGGACCTCTGGTTCCAGTTCCACGGTACCCCAGCTCATAGCGTTGATGCTATGAGCTGAAACTCTGTCACTTCGTGCTTTTACATGAACACGATGCGACATCAAGCCTTGCGGGCGAGAGCACACAAGGTGTCACTTCGTTTGACGCTGGCGCCGCCGAGACCGCGACGACCAATCAAGACGGAGGGCGATCATGCCACGAGGAGACAAGATCTCCTGGCAGAAAGGTCCCGCCGCTTACCGCAGTGGCACCCGTATCGGATCTCGAGATTTGCGTCCAGGGCCCACGCCGAAGAACGGCGGGGCGTGCGCACCATGCCGGTGAACACACCCCGCTCTCAAGATTGACTCAGCCCTTGCTGGGCACGAGCCGCGCAGTGGAAGCGTGTACGGCGCCGTCGCCGGCGAACGACACCGACGAACCACGCCAGTTCACGCCTGGCACGGTCACGCAGCCGTCATGACCGGTGGTCAGGTTGATCGACTTCTTGCCTTTGCCCTTGACCAGGTGCACCGTCTTGCCGGGGAAGCCCAGGCCGTTCTCGGCGTTGACCAGGCACACGTCGTCGCCATGCGCCTTCTGCTGACGGTGGACGACGAGCCGGGAGTGGACCGCCTCCCCCGCCGCGGCCACGATGAGGGCGGGCTGGTTGGTCTGGACTCCGTCGGCGCCCATCGAACGAGCGAGCTGGAACTGGGCCACTTCCTGCTCGGCCCCGGCGTCGTAGGCGTGCGGCATGACGACTGCGCACGCGTCATGGGCCGCGGCGATGGACTCAGGCGAGTACTCGGCCAGGGTGGAACCGTAGACCTTGGCGACCTGCCCGATCTCGTAGATCAAGAAGCCAGGCTCCCACGAGTCACGGTTGTAGATGATCCGGGCGCCGGGCTCGGCGACCAGGATCCGCGGGTCGCCCGAATTCCAGATCGACTTTTCGATGAGACCGTACTTGCCCACCAACTCGGCGAGCTTGCCTTCCTCGGTCACCGACCCCTTGACGTCGAGTTCGACGCCGCGGCCGACCCGCTGGGCGAGGGCGAGGATCTCTTCCAGCGAGGCGATCTGCGCCGGGTCGTACTCGCCGCCCTTCCAGGGCTCGTAGTCGGCGGCGTTGAGGGCGCGCACCTCGTCGTAGGTCAGGTCCGCGATGTTGCCGGTGCCGTTGGTCGTGCGGTCGACCGTGGAGTCGTGCAGCGCGACGAAGCGCCCGTCCTTGGTCTGCTGGACGTCGACCTCGACCATGTCGACCCCGTACGCGAACGCGTACTCATACGACTTCAAGGTGTTCTCGGGAGCGAGCGTGTTGGCTCCCCGATGCGCCGAGATCAACACATTGGCGGAGCCCTTGTCCGGGATTCCCGCGTCGACCCAACGATCCGGCTCCGGAACCTGGTCGCACACCGGCTGCTTCACCAGCGGCTTCAGCGCGGCTATCACCTGCCGGACCTGCTCGACCCGAGGGTCGTCCTCTGCGTGGGCGCCGGCATTGCCCGCAACCAGGCCCGCAGTGATCACGGCGGCGGCGACGAGCGACCGCACTGCTCGGCGCGCAGTGGGGAACCTCATGTCCGACCCTCTCGACAAATCCCAGTAATGTGTCGAGCATTTCGGTGTTGCCGAACCCACCGGTGAATCGTCCTTGACGATCAAGCGGCATATCTCCGACATTTGTGACCGGCGGATCATCCGGCGGTAGCGTTCCGGCGCGGAGTCCGAACGCCGGGTGCGGGAACGGGTCGTCACATTGGACACCGACGCGTGCCTGACAAGGAACAGATCCGAGGTTCAAGTCCTGGTAGCGAGGTTTGGAGTGCGGGGATGACCGACCACATCCTCCGGTTACTGGCCCGGCATCTGCCCGGGTACGAGATCAGGACCATCACCGGCCTGGGCGGCGGATCGGACAACATCGCGTACGAGGTCAACGGTGAGATCGTCGTACGGCAGAGAAGGGACGACGACCCGACCTCCCGGCGCGAGGCGACTCGGCGCGAGGCGGCCCTTCTGGCCGTCGTGAGCGAACTGTCCCCACTGCCCGTACCTCAGCCGATCTTCGTGGAGGACGGTGCGGGCATCCTCGCATACGCAAAGCTCCCAGGCCTTCCGCTGAACCTGCATCCGGTCCCGGAGCCCGTGCGACTGGCGGCACCTCTGGGGGCCTTCCTCAGTCGGCTCCACACGGCCCCGGCAGAGCGGATGGCGGCGCTGGTGCCGCGCGACGCCTATCCGCTGGGAGACCTACGGGAGGATGCCGAGCGGGACTACCGAGACATCGTGCCGCACATTCCGGTGCCTTCTCGCCGCCTCGTCGAGGACTTCCTCGCCCACACGGCTCCACAGGGGCCCGACACGCTTGCCTTCTGCCACAACGACCTGGGCAGCGAGCACATCCTCGTGAACGTCGAGACGAGCACCGTCACGGGGGTCATCGACTGGACCGACGCGGCCCTCGCCGATCCCGCCTACGACCTCGCCCTGATCTACCGGGACCTCGGTCCGGAGATCTTCGACCTGACGCTGACGCACTACGAGGGCCCTTTCGACGTCGCCGGGCACGAGCGGGCCGTCTTCTACGCCCGGTGCTCGCTGCTGGAAGACATCGCGTACGGCCTGCGCACCGGCGCCCGGCAGTACGCGGACGCCGGTTTGGCCCACCTCCACCGGACCTTCTCCGAAGCCTCCTATGACGGTCAGCGAGCGGGACGCGCGTGACTTCGAGACACGGTTTGGGGAGGGCGCGACGCGGATTCCTCCGGCAGCGACCCCAGCAGGGTGAGGGCGTCGGCACTCGGTGAGCCCGGCTCGGCGTGGTAGACGACGAGCAGTTGCCCGTCGACGCCGGTGACGGCGAACTTCTCATAGCGCAGCTCGAGATCGCCGACGATCGGGTGCCGCAGGCGGTGCACACCGCCGCCCGGATGCGGCTTGGCGTCGTGGCGCGACCAGAGCCGGCGGAACAGGTCGCTCTTCACCGACAGTTCGCCGACCAGGTCGGTCAAGCGCGGGTTGTCGACGTCCGGGCCGACCATCACCCGCAGGGCGGCGACCAGACTGCTGATCCGGTTCTGCCAGCCGGGCAGAAACTCCTGCACGGCAGGGTCGAGCAGCACCGAGCGGAGAACGTTGGTGCCCGGGGTGAAGATCGGCGACAACGCCATGGCGAGACGGTTGGCCGCCAGGACGTCCTGGAACGGCCCCTGGACGTACGCGGGGGTGTTGTGCCAGACGTCGAGCACAGATTGCACGCCTGGTCGGACCCGCTCGGGGCGCCGCCGCCGAGGTTCCTCCGGGGCGCCGAGCGCGTGCAGGTGTGCGGTCGCGTCCTCGTCGAGGCCGAGCGCGCGGGCGATCGCATCGATCACCTGGGGTGAGGGACGTCGGTCGCGGCCCTGCTCGAGCCGCGTGTAGTACTCGGTGCTGATCCCGGCGAGCATGGCCAGTTCGTCCCGTCGCAGCCCCGGCACCCGCCGATGGCCGTTGTGGGGCAGCCCGACATCCTCGGGCCGGATCAGCTCGCGCCGGGCCCGCAGGTATTCGCCGATCAGGTTCACGCTCTCGACCCTAAGCCGGTCAGGGCCCCCACTGGGTAGCCCTGGCAGCACCCCTCTCAACAGGGGAATAGTTGATTTGCCGGGTTCGGCGCACGCTACCGGCATGACTTCACGAACCTGGCTCATCACCGGAGCCAACAGCGGTTTCGGCCGGCACCTCAGCGAGCAACTCCTGTCCGGTGGCGACCGCGTCGTCGGCACCTTCCGCGCTCTCGGCAGCGTCGACGATCTGTCGGCCCGCTGGCCGGACGCCTTCCGCGCGGCCCACCTCGACGTCACCGACCCGGCCGAGATCACCGCGGTGGTCGACGAAGCATGGGCCGCCCTGGGCCGGATCGACGTCGTGGTCAGCAATGCCGGGTACGGCCTGATGGGCGCGGCCGAGGAGTTCACCGACGAGCAGGTGGTGCATCAGATCGCGACCAATCTGACCGGCTCGATCCGGCTGATCCGCGCCGCGCTGCCGCACCTGCGCCGGCAGGGCGGCGGCCGGATCCTGCAACTCTCCTCGGTCGGCGGCCAGGCGGCGTGGCCGGGCGGGTCCCTGTACCACGCCACGAAGTGGGGCGTGGAAGGATTCGCGGATGCGCTGACCGGCGAGGTGGCCCCGTTCGGCATCGGCGTCACCATCGTCGAGCCAGGCGGCGCCCGCACCAACTTCCGCTACGGCAGTTCGGTGCTGGCCGACCGCATCGAGGCCTACGACGGCACGCCCGCCGCGGGAATCCGCCGCATCCTCACCGAACGCACGACCGAAGCCATAGGCGACCCGGCCCGGATGGCCACCGCGATGATCGCCGCCGTCGACCAGAACCCGGCACCCCGCCGCTTGGTCTTGGGCAGCGACGCCTACCAGGCCATCGAACACGCCCTGAACGCCCGACTGGCCGACGTCCGCACCCAGCGCGAGTCGGCGGAGGCGACGGACGCCCCCCTGGAGGGCGTGACCACGGGCGGCCCGGCCGACCTGAACGCGTAGAAAACTCGCCATGCAGGTGCGTGCCGCGCGACCCAGACGCCCAGCACGGCCGAAGACCGTATCAAGGCCGCCGTCGAACGCTGCACCGGCTCGTCTATGCCACGTCACGTCGTAGAAGGTTTGCGATCAGGTCACGAAGGCGGCCGAGCGGCCTCACGTTGACTAGCCTCACCGGCATGCCCCTCGCCTCGATTCCGAGCCCTGCCGAAGGGGTCTGGCATCTCGGATTCATCCCGATCCGGGCCTACGCATTGTGCTTCGTCCTCGCGATCGCCTTCGGCATCTGGCTTAGCGAGCGCCGCTGGCGCGCCCGCGGCGGCGAGAAGGGCGCGATCAGCGACATCGCGGTCCCCGCAGTGATCTTCGGTCTGATCGGCGCTCGCCTCTACCACGTCATCACCGACTGGCAGACCTACTTCGGCCCGCGCGCGATCAAGGAGCCCTACCGGGCGCTGTTCATCTGGGAAGGCGGGCTCAGCATCTGGGGCGCGATCGCCCTGGGAGGCGTGGGCATGTGGCTGGCCTGCCGCCGCCGGGGGCTGTCTCTGGGCGCCGTGGCCGACACGGTCGCGCCCGGCATCGCGTTCGGGCAGGCGATCGCCCGCTGGGGCAACTGGTTCAACCAGGAGCTTTACGGCAGTCCGACCACGTTGCCGTGGGGCCTGGAGATCGACCAGGCGCACGGCGGCGAGGCAGGCGTGCTCTACCACCCGACGTTCCTGTACGAGTCGCTGTGGGACGCGGCGCTCGGTTTCGGACTGATCCTGGCCGGCAGGCGGTTCACGCTGCGCCACGGCCGCCTGTTCGCCCTCTACGTCGCCGGCTACACGTTCGGGCGGTTCTGGATCGAGGGGCTGCGGATCGACCCGGTGGGCGGAGTGGACCACGCGGTGACGCTCCTGGGGCTGCGGATCAACCAGTGGACCTCGATCGTGCTGTTCGTCGGCGCGCTGGTCTATCTCTGGGTGACGCGCAACAAGGACACCGAACAGATCGTGGTAGCGGCCTCACAACACAAGGCCTCGCACGAGGAGAACGGCGGGCAGGCCTCAGATCCCTCCGGGAGCACCTGACGCGACCGGCATGCCGAAAGCCTCCCGAACACTGTTGTGGCAAGTCCACACTTCAGGTACTTGCCGCTTGGCGCCGTTGTCCAGTGGATTCAGGTCAACCGGTGCCGCCGGGGGAGATCAGGCCGGTCTCGTAGGCGACCACCACGGCTTGGACACGGTCACGCAGGCCGAGCTTGGCCAGGATGCGCGCGACGTGAGTCTTCACCGTGGCCACGCTGAGGGTCAGCCGGTCGGCGAGTTCGGCGTTGCTCAGGCCGGTCGCGAGCAGGCGCAGCACGTCCAGTTCCCGAGGCGTCAGCTGGGACAGATCGCGGTGGAGGGTGGGCTTCACGTTGTCGCGGCGGGCGAAACGTTCAACCAGGCGGCGGGTGATGGTGGGCGCGAGCAGGGCGTCGCCGGAGCGCACCAGGCGTACCGCGGCCACCAGGTGTTCGGGTGTGACGTCCTTGAGCAGGAACCCGCTCGCCCCCGCGGCGAGCGCGGCGTACACATAGTGGTCGAGGTCGTAGGTGGTCAGGATCAGCACGCGGGTGTCCTCGGCGCCGCCCGCGAGGATCCGCCGGGTGGCTTCGAGGCCGTCCATCCGCGGCATCCGGATGTCCATGAGCACGACGTCGGGCCTGGTACGGCGGACCGCGGCGACGGCTTCGTCCCCATCGGCGGCCTCTGCCGCCACTTCGATGCCGTCGGCGGCGAGGATCATGCGGAATCCCGTGCGTACCAGTGCCTGGTCGTCGGCGATGACGGCGCGCAACCGCTCGGTCATGTCGTCCTCCACGGGACGCGGGCCTTGATCCGGAATCCGCCCCCGAGAGTCCGTCCGGCGTCCAGAGTCCCGCCGTAGACGGCGAGCCGCTCGCGCAACCCGATCAGCCCCCTGCCGTCGCCGGCCCGCGGCCAGGCACTCCGTGTCCCGCCGGTGTCTGTCACCTCGATCTCCAGCCAGTCGCCGTCCTGACCGATCGTCACGAACGCGGCGGCCCCGGCCGCGTGCTTGATCGTGTTGGTGAGGGCCTCCTGTACGACGCGGTAGGCGGCGAGGTCGATCCCGGGAGGCAGCGGCCCCGGCGGCGACACCTCGACGCTCACCGGCACGCCGGCGGCGCGGACCCGTTCCACCAGAGCGTCGAGCTGGTCGAGCCCGGGTTGGGGTTCGAGGCCGTCGGAAGGCCCGTCGAGACGCTCGCCACCCGGGCCGGCGAGCAGGCCCATGACGTTGCGCAGTTCGGCCATGGCGGCCCGGCCGCCGGACTCGATCGCGAGCAGAGCCTGTTTCGACTGCTCCGGCTCCATGTCCATGACCTTGCGGGCCGCGCCGGCCTGGATCACCATCACGCTGACATTGTGGGTCACCACATCGTGAAGCTCGGCCGCAATGCGGGAGCGCTCCTCCTCGACAGCCCTGCGCATGGCGTCTGCCTGCGCCTGCTGCAACTCGGCGAGCCGATTCCGGCTGGCTCCCAGCTGTCGCCGCCAGAAACGGACGGAGCTTCCGAAGACGCCGACGCTCAGCAGGACGACGAACGGCCCCATCCAATTCGGCAGCCCAGGCGCGACATCCCGGAAGGCGCCACCGGCCAGCCCGGCCGCGACCACCAGGCCACCTATGGCCAGGAACCGGTTACGGCTGTAGGCGACGGCACCGTACGCCGCGACAGCGCAGGTCAGCACGGTGATCCAGGTGGCAGCCGCGTGGGTGGCCAGCGCCGCCGCCAGCACCACCCAGAAGGTGATGAGCGGGTACCGGCGCCGCGCCGCCAGCGGTAACGCCGTCAGCGCCACCAGGAACGCGGGCGGGTCGTAGGGCTGAGGCTTGGCAGGCGCGTTGCCTGACGGGTCGCCAAAAGGTGGGGGCAGGCCGTTGGACGGGACGCCAGGAGGTGGTGGGTAGCCGGTCGGGGGATCAGGAACCGGCGGGAGATCAGGAACCGGCGGTGCGGGCGGAGCGACAGGTCGGAGCCGCAAGTACTCCCTCACTTCGGAGTGATCCGCGATCACTGGATGTTTCGCCGATACGGTCACCGCGATGACCATCAGGACGATCGCGACCACCACGTCGACGGCGAGTGCTCTGCGAGACGGCCTTGGGGGTCCGTCGCCACTCAGCCCTTGCGTGCCCCGGACGCCCCGCCCGTCCGGGTAGTCCTCGTCCAGCCGGCTGCCCAGATCGAGCACATGCCGCCACCACGGTGGTCGTTCACCGGTTTCCACCGGCACATTGTCACCGCCTGCCTGCCCGTCCCGCATCGGCCGTTGTGACGGGACTCATGGTCTTCGGGAGTACATCGCAGGGATGACCTGGCGGCCCCTCGTTCTCAGGCAGTACGCGATCTCGGTATGACGGCCGACGCGCACCGGCAAGGGCAGCGCCTAGTTTCGTTCCCGCCAATCACGCCGCTCTGGAGCCGCGGCCTCGCCGAAGGCGTCGAGGCGCTGTTCATGACCGCCTTTCGGATCACCTATCAGGAGGACATCGCGTGACTTCTGTCCTGCAAGCCCAGGCACTGGGCAAGAGGTACGGCAAGCGCTGGGCACTGAGCGACTGCACCATCGACATCCCGGCCGGCCACGTCGTCGGGCTCGTGGGCCCCAACGGAGCCGGCAAGACCACACTGCTGAAGCTGGCCGGCGGCCAGCTCCAACCGACGACGGGCGACATCACGGTGCTCGGCGAGCGGCCCGGGAGCACGCCCGCGCAGCTGGCCAGGGTCGGGTTCGTCGCCCAGGACACCCCGCTCTACGCGGCATTGACCGTTGCCGAACACCTGCGGTTGGGCGCCCGGCTCAACCCCCGCTGGGACGCCGCGCTCGCGCGGGAGCGCAGCGGACATCTCGGGCTCGATCCCTCGCACCGGGCAGGCAAGCTGTCGGGCGGCCAGCGCGCCCAACTCGCCCTCACCCTGGGACTGGCCAAGCGGCCCGAACTACTGATCATGGACGAGCCGGTGGCTTCGCTCGACCCGCTCGCCCGCCGCGAGTTTCTCCAGGGGCTGACGGAGGCCACCGCCGACCACAAGCTGAGCGTGGTGCTCTCCTCCCACCTGGTCTCCGACCTGGAAAAGGTCTGCGACTACCTGATCGTCCTCGTCGACTCGCGCGTCCGGGTAGCCGGGGAAGTCGACCGGTTACTGGCCACCCACCACCGCCTCACCGGCGCCCGCCACGCCTTCGATCGGTTCCCCTCCGACCAGCGAGTGATCTCCGTCAGCCACACCGATCGGCAGAGCACCGTCGTCATCCGTACCGACCCACCGATCCACGACCCCGCCTGGACGGTCAGCCGGCTCAGCCTGGAAGACCTCGTCCTCGCCTACATGGACAAGTCCACGGAGAACCGGCGAGCCCCCCTGGAGGTGCAGCAATGATCTGGCTGACCTGGCGCCAGTTCCGCGGCTCGGCCGTGATGACGGCCGCCGTACTCCTCGTCCTCACCGTCGTGCTGGCCCTGACCGGCCCGGACCTGGCCTCCCGCTACACCGCCGGACTCGCCGGCTGCACTCCGGACGACACCTGCGACCAGTTCTTCGACCGCTTCTTCGACGAACATCAGCTCCCCTTCGTCGCCGTCAGCTTCGTCGTGCTGGCGCTGCCCGCTCTGGTCGGGCTCTTCTGGGGGGCACCGTTGATCACCCGCGAACTGGAGGCGGGCACGCACCTGCTGGTGTGGAACCAGAGCGTCACCCGTGGCCGCTGGCTGGCAGTCAAGCTCGGGCTCATCGGCCTGGCGGCCATGACCGCCGCCTGCGTATGCGGCCTCGCGGTGACGTGGTGGTCCGATCCCCTGGACAAGTCGGCTGTTCCAGACCTGGCCTTGATGGCTCCCCTGGTGTTCGGCGCGCGTGGCATCGCACCGATGGGGTACGCGGCCTTCGCCTTCGTTCTCGGCGTCACCGTGGGCATTCTGGTGCGCCGCACGTTGCCCGCCATGGCCATCACCCTGGTCGTCTTCGCCGCGGTCCAGTTCGCCATGCCGCAACTGGTCCGTCCCCACCTGATGCCCCCGGTCACCGCGACCTTCGAGCTCAGCCAGGTGAACATGGGCGGCATCCGCGTAGAAGGACAGGGCGGACCTGTGCGGATTTCCACGAGACTGGCGGTTCCCGGCCACGCGGGCTCCTGGGTCCTGTCCAGCGACCTCCTCGATTCGTCCGGACGTAGGATCGCCGGCGGCGGCGAAGAAGCGCCCGTCCCCGTCTCGGTGACGTCGGGCCCCTGCTCGCCGCAGGAGGCGGGACCACACGGCTTGGACGCGTGCTGGCTCGAGATCAACAGCCTCGGCTACCGCCAGCACGCGACCTACCAGCCCCTTGAGCGCTTCTGGGCCTTCCAGTGGATCGAGACCGGGATCTACGCCCTGCTCACCCTCGGGCTCACATGGTTCTCCTTCTGGTGGCTCCGGAGGCGCCTGTCATGACCATCAACAGGACTGCGGCCGCCGTACTCGCCCTCCTCCTGGCGGCGGCCTGCACGGCGCCGACGCCACCGCGCACCCAGGCGAGCACGGCGGGCGCGACAGCCTGCGCGCACCCCCAGGGACCGCTCGGGGCGGAGACGGGCACCACGATCGACGTCATCGAGCAGGCGTACTTCTGCATCCTCGGCAACTACTACAGCGGCCCGACGCTGGACGCCCGCTCGCTGCTGACCGCCGGATTCCTCGCCCTGACCCAGGAACTCAACCGCGACGGGCGCGACGTGCCCGACGCGACCATGCCGGCGCTGACCGGTGACCGGAAAGCCGACTGGGCCGCCTTCGAGACCGCCTACCGGAAGACCACCGATCAGGTCCCCGACCTGCGCGACAAGCTGGCCGTCGTCACCCTCGAGGCCATCGTGGCCGCCCTCGGCGACAACCACGCCCGCTGGACGCACGATGTCGCACGGCCGCTCGACTACTACGACGGCGACGGCTACGGCCTGGGTCTCCAGGCGAACGTCAGCAGCTCGCAGATGGACGGCAGCACCCCCCGCGTCGCCCTCGCTCCGCTGTTCGTCACCACCGTGCTCGGCGGCGCGGCGCGGGCTGCGGGACTGCGCCCGGGGGACGTCATCGAAGCGGTCAACGGCTCGGCGCCCTTCGTCGACGGCAAGGTCACCCCCGCGATCGCCGCGCTCTATCCGACGTATCCCGAGGCGCGCCCGATCGAGTTGCGGCTCCTGCGGCAGACCACCGGCCGCCGCTGGACGGTCACGCTCAAGCCCGGCCTCTACCAGCGGGACCTGGCCGCCCTGCAAGTGGTGAGGTCGAAGCTGCTGGACGACGACATCGCCTATGTACGGATGACCGGATTCGCGCCCGACTCCGCGAACCGGGTGTTCAAGGCGATCTCCAGGCTGCGCGCCAGCCGCACGCCGGTCGGCGTCGTGCTGGATCTGCGCGGCAACGGCGGCGGCAGCCCTGTCGAGGCGGCCCGCCTGGTGAGCGCGTTCGTCCACGGCAAGGTCACCGCCTACCAGTGCACCGTGGACAACAGATGTGCGACCGCGCGGACCGACGACACCGTCGAACTGCTCAACCTGCCGCTGGTCGTGCTCATCGACCACGGCTGCGCCTCGGCGTGCGAGCACTTCAGCTCGGCGGTCCAGGACCTGCACCTCGGCCAGTTGGTCGGGACCAGAACCGCCGGCGTGATCTCCGGCCCGGCGCAGTCCTACCTGCTCGCCAACAACACCGTCCTGAGCTTCCCCGCCAGGCACCACCTCGGGCCCGATCGCGAGGTCATCGACCGGATCGGCGTGCCGCCCGACCACTACGTGCCCCTCACCCCCGAGAACGCCGCCGCCGGGCGCGACCCCGCGCTGGCCGAGGGCCTGACCCTGCTGCACAAGTGAACGGACCTCTCCATGAGACAGATCCTGGCCGTCGCCCTAGGACTGGTCGTCCTGGCCGCATCCGCCTGCTCCGCCCCCGCGCCGCCCCGGTCCGACGCCCCGCGGGCCACGCCCACCGGCCCGGCCACCCTGCCCGCGCCCACCGGAGGCCATCCGGTCGGCACCACCGCCCTCTACCTCAAGGACACCTCCCGCCCCGATCCCTGGGACCCCGACGTCCAAGCCAGGGAGCTCAAGGTCACCCTGTGGTACCCGACCGAGCAGCGCGACGGGCAACGCTCGCCCTACATGACACCGAAGGAGTCGGAGCTGTTCTTGAAAGGCTCGGGGATCGCGAGCACGCCGTACGACACGCTGAGCAAGACACGAACCAACGCCGTCAAGGACGCCGCCCCCTCCGGCCGGAAGCTTCCGCTGGTGGTGCTCTCACCCGGCTTCACCAAACCGATGAGCACCCTCACATCCCTGGCCGAGGACCTGGCCAGCCGAGGGTACGTCGTGGCCGGCATCGACCACACCTACGAAAGCTACGCCACCACCCTCTCCGACGGCCGAGTCGCCGAATGCCTCGCCTGCGACAGCAGCAGCGACCCGGGCTTCGGCGCAGGACTGGTCCAGGGTCGAGCCGCCGACGTTTCCTTCGTCCTCGACCAGCTGACCTCCAAGTGGAAGCATTCCGACCTGATCGACCGCAAAAGGATCGCGATGGTAGGCCAGTCGATCGGCGGGGCCGGCACCGTGGCGGCCATGGTCAAAGACCCACGCATACGCGCCGGAATCGATATGGACGGCACCACCTACGCTCGGATCCCCCAGAGCGGCCTCTCCCGGCCGTTCATGTTCCTGGGTTCACAAGAGCATGTCCCGGGCGGCGGCGACAATTCGTGGGACCGTGACTGGAAGCTGCTGACCGGGTGGAAGCGCTGGCTCGTGCTGTCGGACGCCGAACACCAGTCCTTCACCGACATCTCGCTGGTGGCGGACGTCCTCGGCCTCCAACCTCTCCCTGGCATGCTGCCCGCGGCCCGTGGCGCAGAGCTCACCCGCACCTACGTGGCAGCCTTCCTCGACCAGCACCTGAAGTCGCTGCGACAGCCCCTCCTGGAAGGGCCGTCATCCCGCTACCCCGAGGTCAAGTTCTGCCCCGCGACCTGCGGTCACTCCTGAGCCCCTGCGCCGCCGAACGCCAACGGTGACGTCCACGGTCACTCCAGCCACCTGCTGTGCCAAATGCGTGCTGAATCTCATCGCAGGAGACCTCCGAGCAGGCCTAACCACCGCCGGGAGATCTCATCAATGCCACGGCTACTCCTCCGGCGAGGGCGACCGCCCTGTCGAGGAGCATGCCGTGAAGGGTCACATGGCTTGACGCTGGTGTCACCGAGGCCGCAGCGTCCCCCAGCATCGGCTCAGCTCAAGCGGCAGGAGCCCGTGGTGTCAGACCCTCCGCTCGCTGCAGTGGCACCCGTGCATCTCAGAAGGGCTGCATCTGGTCGAGAACGTTCGCTGCGATCTCCACGATCGTTTCGACTTTGACCATGTCTGCCCGGACATCATCGGCGCTGAAACGTGGAGATTCCAGACGCGGATACTCCGCTTCGTTCCGTCGTCGCCGCATCCGATCAAAGGGACGCAAGTTCTGGCCAAGCGGTGGATCAAGCTGTGCGCTGACCGCCTCGTATACCGCGATGTGCCCACCGCGACTGCTGGTCCGTAGACCTTGGTTCTCCAGAACGGCGCATAGCGCCTTACGCGATGCGTCATAGAGCAACTGGTAGGCGCCAATCGGATCCGACTCCATCGCAAGTCGAGCCGTCGCCATATGCTTCCGAGCCTGGTCGAGCAGCTCATCAGCCTGGGCACGGCTAGCCGCGACCCTTTCGACCTCACCACGGGCAAGCATGCCCTCAACGATGGCGCGCCCCTGTTCCCACCTCACCGACCATGCCCCCTATCAATCTTGAGCTGCACCAGTGGCCGGGACCTGACCGTGTCCAGGAAGGGATCGCCGGCCGATGCCTCCCAGGCCACACGACTCACCCGCCGCATGTTGACCTCCCGGCCAAGTTGACGCTCCGCGGCTCTAGCCACGTCATAGAGATCATCTTCATCAACGTCGCCGACGACCAGAACGTCTACGTCCCGTGGCACTCGGCCCGGCTCGCCTGAGTAGCGCGCAGCCCAGGAGCCGTAGATGTAGGCCTGCTCGACAGCGGCAACGTCGGACAGTCGCTCGCCGAGAACGGCCGAGGGCCCATACGTCAGAGCGAGCAACTCAGTGAGTGGCCGAGCCACGACCACATCGGTGTCAGCGCTGACCATCCGCAAGTTGCCCACTCTTCGTTCGACGATCAGGCCCGCCGCCGAGAGACGATCGACCTCGCGGGTGACGGTCGAAGCCGAAACGTCGAACCTCTTCGCCAACTCAATCTGGGCGTACTCCTCGCCAGGGTGCAGAAAGAGCCATGCCAGGAGCTCTCCCTGAAAGGGAGAACGCAGCAGGGGCAGCAAGACAGAAGGCGGCTGTTTCATAAACTGAAACATAGCTTGCAGCTTACGCAAGTTGCACGGTCTACGTGCGGGAACTCGCGTTCTTGGGTCGAGCCACTCGCCGATCCCGCGGTATCCGTTGGGGATCTTGAACAGATACTGCTTGGTGGCGGCGGTTCAGTTCAGGCAACAGCAGCCAGGTCTCGAGGCGAGGAAGAAGCCCTTCGAGTATGTGTGACGAGCATCACATTGCCATCCAGTAGGCCCCTGATCTGCGGTTATTCGTGTTTTGATCCTCTTTAGGCATTATTTACCGTTTCATGCCCTTTACGGCTATCTGCACCAATTGGTACGTTCCTTGCCTTACAGCGGCACCCTCAATGGCGCCGCCGTCGCGGACACGGACGGCCGGCCGTGTCCGAAACGAACATCCACTGTCACCGCCGCCATGTCCTCTCCGCCCCCCTGGGCGTCGGTGATCTGCCGAATCCGTGCCGCAAGGAGGTACGGAGCCGGGGAACCAGTCGACCTTCGATGAAGGTCTGGGGTGAATCGGCGCGCCAAGCGCCGTAGGGCAACTTCCCTGCCCGAATCCGTCAGCTAACCCGGTAGGCGCAAGCGGAAGACCCTAGGAGCCCCCCTTGCCTGCCAACCCCACCACTCTGTTCCGCATTGCCTGTGTCACGCTCAGCGGCGCCGCGCTCACTGCCTCAATAGGAGCCTTCAGTGCGGTGCCTGCGGCCGCCGATTCGGGGACATTGACAGTCACACCCCCGGCATCGACGGTCATCCCACCCGAGCCCGCCGCACGACCCGTTGCGGGGGCCGCCCCGTACACCGATGAGATTCTCGTGACGTTAAGGGCGGAAGCCTCCGCGAGCATGAAGGTCACCAAGTCCGCTCTCCAGCAGGCGAAGGCCAAGCGCGCCATTGAGATGGCGACAAATCACCTCGGCGATCCCTACGTGTGGGGCGCCACGGGCCCAGGGGCGTTCGACTGCTCGGGGCTGGTCCAGTTCGCCTGGCGCAAGGCCGGCGTCATGCTCCCGCGCACGACGTGGTCGATGCTCAGCGCCGTCAAGAAGAAGGTCTCCCTGGCGCATCTCAAGCCGGGCGACCTCATCTTCACCGACGGCGGCGGCCACGTGGGCATGTACATAGGACACGACAAGGTGATCGCCGCCCCCCATACCGGCGCGGTGGTCAGGATCGACAGTCTCAACGGTTACTGGAGCAGCAGCTTCGTCTCCGCCGTGCGCCCCGACGTCTGACCCTGGGGCACCAGGCTGGGGCTGGATGTCATGATTGTTCGCCATCACCCGGGCCGACCCGGCAGCGTGTCTACTCTCCGCCCAGGAGACGCTCAGAAGCAGCGGTGACGAACGCGGACACGGCGGACTCGAATTCAGTCTCACGGATCTTGAGTTCATCCGCGCCGGAAGCGTGACGCAGCGCGTCTATATGTGTGAACGCGGTATCGGCGAGCGGCTCCGGCCTGCCCGACAGCAGCCGCAACCGAAACCGTGCCGTCTCGGCGAGAGCACCTACGCGATCAGCGTCAGCGAGAAGTTGCTTGTGTGCGGCCGCATCCGACTGGTTCAGCCATACGGCGACGATGGCGCGCTTGAGTTCGGTCAACGCAGCAGCGAATTCGCTGTAGGCGGCTACGCGCTCCCGGCGTAGCCATTCCTGCCGGGCGCCTGCCTCGGCTCGCCTGGCAGTGCGCTGCTGGAACAGGTACGTGCTGAAGGATCCGAATAGAGTCCCGAGCACGGCGATCAAGCTTCCGAGAACAGCGCTCACCCGAACGAGTGGATCACACCCGCCGCAAGGGGCCAAGAGGCGCCGATCCATGATGGCGAGGAACCGGCGTCATCTCTGACGCCGGTTCCTCCATGGGGTAAGGAGCCCTTACGCCTCGCCGGTGGTCAGGCCGACCGGGCAGACGACGCCCGTCCCAACAAGGCCGCAATGGTCCCCGACATTGGCTCAGCTCAAGCGGCGGAAGCCCGTGGTGTCAGACGGACCTCGACATCCGCGTCCAAAACGCGTGCCAGGCGTTCCAGAACCGGCAACGTGGGGATCGTCCCGCCGACCTCGAACCGCGCCACCGCCGATTGCGTCATGCCGGCCTCGCGTGCCAGAACGTTCTGACTCCAGCCTCGCCCTTCACGCATCGCCCGAACCGTCTTGCCCAGTTCGTAGGCGAGACGCGTCGCCTCATACACCTCAGCCGCACCCGGCTCGGCCAACCGGCGATCCCTGAGCTCTCGCCAGTTCTCCTGTTCGCTCATACAGCTCACGTCTCCGGCTCATGCGTCGGTGTCTTTCGGGTGTCGCGGCGAGGCGTAGACAACCCAGACAGTACGGGCGTCGTCATCTATGACGTAGCGGACTCGCCCGCCGCTGGTTACCTCGAATTCCCATTGCTCCAGGTCATGGCCATTATGGCGATGAGTCGCAAGGTCACCGCGCAGGCGGTGTTGACGCTCGTTATCTGCCCGTGAGCGTGGATCCGCGCGCAGTGCCTCGAAACATCGACGCGTGTTGGCCAAGGCGTGACGGCACAGTTCCTCCCACCCCTTGACCGCGTCACTGGTACCGAACCGGATGTCCCATGCACCATCAGGAGGTGGAACCGTGACCCGGTCTCCACGCTTCGGACTCACGCTGAAACCTCTACCGGTCCAAAGTCGCCGCTCGTAGCCTTGCGAGCCTGGGCGTAGTCCACGGGGTCAGCCTTGATTCGGGCGGTTGCCCGCCAGCCTGCGATCACTTCCTGCGTGGTGACATCGACTTCCAGTTCGGCGGCATCGGAGAGCGCCTCCACCAGTTCGAGAGTGAAGGCACGCAGCTCATCGGAGGTCAGGTGGCGAACCCAAGGAAAGACCTCAGGCATGGCGATGACCAGCGCTCGGGCGGTCGGATCATGCTTGATGAGGGCGAGGAACAGTCGGGATGCCGTAGCGAGCGTCTGCCCGCGCTGATCCTCGCGGTCGGCGGCGGTCAGGTAGAAATCTGGGGCATCACGGTGAGTGACACGTACTCGGCCGAGGCGCGCGGCGCGTTCGGCGACAGCTCGAGGGTTCCTCGACAGGTCCGAGAAAGTGACGGCGTCGGCATTGCTGGTGCTCACAACGCCAGCATAAGTCAGAACACATTCTGATGACCGGGACTCGTAGGAGCTGTTCCTCGGCCATCGCATGCCACTCATGTTGGAGCTGCCATGAACCGGGATCAGCCCGAGTCCAAAGGTCCACACTCCCAGGAGTGATCGCGACGGTAGACACAGATCCTCCTGCCATGAGCGCCGCTAGATGGGTCACATAGCTTGACGTTGGTGCCCATCAGTACGCAATGCCCCCATCGAACGACTCGATCTTTCAGAGCTGTCCAGGAAGCAGGGTGAGCGCGTCGAGGTGGCGGGGGCGAACGACGGTGAAATGGCGGCGATCAAGGGTTGCCACCTCAGACAGGCCGAGACGCTCGGCAATGGAGATCACAGACGCATCGACCGCACCCAACGGAAGGCTGGCGTACATAGCCACGAGATCACCCATGCGGGATAGATCCTCGTCGGTCAGGTCGACCAGTACCAACCCGTTCCCGAACGAATTCAAGAAGGCGGCTTCCGCCTTGCTCCCTTGTCGTTTCTCGACCAGTTGGCAAACCTCGGTGACGACCGTCGCGGGAACCAACAGTGGGCGGGATGGGAGCGAAGCAGGTGGGCGCAGGTGGCGTGGTGGTCATCCCGGACGTTGATCGCTGCTACCAATGGCCCCGAGTCAATGACGATCACGAAGAGTGATTGTCCTCCGAGCGGAGGATCTCCTCTGACCGTTCCGCGAAATCGGGTTCTGCTTCCAGCATGCCGATGAAGGGCAGATCGCGAATCGCCGGCTCCTCGTTGAGCTGATCACGAACGAGGCGCAGGAGAGGAGCGACCTTCTCCTCGGGCAACTGATCCACCAGATGGTGGAGTTCCTCGCGCATCACGCTCATGCATCGAGTCTAGCCAGATGGCCACTGCTGACAGGAGAACCCACGACCCGGGACTTCCAGCGCAATGAGCCACTCAGCTCCTGCGAAAGATCACTCCTTCCGGGCGTCATGCCGAAGGGTCACATAGCTTGACGCTGGTGCCCCCGATCCCGCAATATCCGTTGGGGACCTTGTACAAATACCGCTGGTGGTAGCCGTTCACTCCAGGCCATAATTCCTACTCACCCGAGCTGTTGAAGAGCCGGGCCTCCTGACTGACCGGCCCTTACACTTGGAGCATGGCATTCGACGACGAGACCCCGAGCGAGTCAGAGGCACTTGACGAGGTGCAGCTTCCTCGGCACCTCGCCGCACTGGTCGGCGCGCTCCAAGGGCCGCCGGACCTCGGTGCCCGCCACGACCACTACCTCACCTATCCTCACCACGAGGAGCCCGGCGAAGCGGTCACGGCGTGATCTTGTGCGACACGGGACCCCTCGTTGCGGCATTCAACAGGGCGGATAAAGATCACGGGCGCTGTGTGCGGTTCCTGGCGCGAAACTGGACCCGGCTGGTTGTCCCCTCGCTCGCCGTGACAGAAATATGCCACCTGCTATCTGACCCGGTTCGGCGTGGCAGTTCTGCTCTTGCCGCCGAGTTCTGCGCGGCGATCGCCGACGACGAACTCCGGGTTATCGAAGTAACACCTCACGACTACCGTCGAATCTCCGAGTTACTCGCGGCATATGCGTCTCTGCGGCTCCAAGCCGTGGACGCATGCGTGATCGCTCTGGCCGAGCGCCTCGATCTTCGCGAAGTCGCAACGCTCGATCAGCGGGACTACCTGGTCGTTGCCCCTCGCCACCTACCCAAGGGGCAACGACTCACGATCTTGCCTGCTGACTGATCAGTCATCGCCGAAAACGGCTCTGGCCCTCGATCGGAGACCGGCAGGCCGGGCGATCAAGGGCCAGTGATTTTCGGAGAGGTCACGCCTCGCCGGTGGTCAGGCCGACCGGGCAGGCGACGCCCGTTCCGCCGATCCCGCAGTAGCCGTTAGGGACCTTGTACAGGTACTGCTGGTGGTAGTCCTCGGCGAAGTAGAACTCGCCGGCAGGAGTGATCTCGGTGGTGATCTGGCCGTACCCGGCCTTGGTCAGGACGTCCTGGTACGCGTCCTTGGACGCCTGGGCCACCTTCGCCTGCTGAGGACCGTGGGTGTAGATCGCCGACCGATACTGCGTGCCGATGTCGTTGCCCTGGCGCATCCCCTGGGTCGGGTCGTGCTCCTCCCAGAAGACCTTGAGGAGCTCCTCGTAGGACACCTTGTTCGGATCGAACACCACCCGGACGACCTCGGCGTGCCCGGTCATGCCGGTACAGACCTCCTCGTAGGTCGGATTCGTGGTGTATCCACCCTCGTATCCGACGGACGTGGAGACGACACCCGGCGTCTGCCAGAACTTGCGCTCCGCTCCCCAGAAGCAGCCCAGCCCGAACTCCGCGATCTCCGTGCCGTCCGCGTACGGCGCCGCCAACGGCGTGTCCAGCACCACGTGACGACCGGCCACCGCCATTGCCGCGGAACGACCCGGCAGCGCCTCCGAGGGGTCCACCATCGATGTCTTGTTCCGGCCGAAGAGCCAGCCCATCTCGAACCTCCATCCGCTCTGACTGTCCCAACCAGACGGGGGAGCGGGTTGTTCCTGACGTAAGCGGTCCTTAATATCCGGACATAGCAATACTTATTTGTATTAAATCCTAGAATCAGCAAAAATTTGGACATGCCTGAAACGCGCCGGGGGATCTTGTACGGGATCGCCGCCTACGTCATGTGGGGCCTGTTCCCGCTCTACTGGCCGCTGCTCAAGCCGTCCGGCGCTGTGGAGATTCTCGCCCATCGGATGGTCTGGTCCCTCGTCGCCGTGGTCGCGGTGCTGGCCGTCAGGCGGCACTGGTCGTGGTTCCGCACGCTGACGCGCCGCCAGTTCGTCCTGCTCACCGTGTCCGCCGTCACGATCTCGATCAACTGGGGCACCTACATCTACGCCGTCAACAGCGGCCACGTCGTGGAAGGCGCGCTCGGCTACTTCATCAACCCCCTCGTCAGCGTGCTCTTCGGCGTCGTCGTCTTCCGTGAGCGCCTGCGCCCGTGGCAGTGGGTCGCCGTGGGGCTCGGGGCGACGTCCGTGCTCATCCTCGCCCTCGACTACGGCCGCCTGCCCTGGATCGCCGTCGTCCTCGCGATGAGCTTCGGCACGTACGGCATGGTCAAGAAGTCGGCGCAGGTCGGCAGCGCGGAGAGCCTCACCGTCGAGACGCTCGTGCTGCTCGTCCCCGCGCTCGTCTACCTCACCGTCCTCGAGGTGAACGGCACCGCCACGTTCGGCCATCACGGCCTGGGGCACTCGGCGCTCCTCGTGGGCGCGGGCATCGTCACCGCGGTCCCGCTGCTCGCCTTCACCGCCTCGGCGATCCGCGTGCCGCTCACCGTCATCGGCGTCCTGCAGTACATCGCACCCGTCCTGCAGTTCCTCTGCGGCGTGCTGGTCGTCCACGAGACCATGCCCGCGAGCAGGTGGATCGGATTCACCGTCGTGTGGCTCGCGCTCGCCGTCTTCACGTGGGACGGCTTCCGCTCCGCCCGTGCCACCCGCAGGCAGGCGCGTACGGCTCCCGCGCTCGAAGCCGTCTGACGCGCTACGCCCCGGGGAGTAGGGATTCCGTCTCCCCCGGACCGACGACGGCACGGCCGCATCCCGCGAGGATCGGCGGCATGACCAAGCATTTCCGTTTCGGCGTCGTGGCGGGCTTCGCGCCGGACGCCGGGAGCTGGACGGCTCTCGCACGCCAGGCCGAGGACCGGGGGTATTCGACCCTCCTCGTGCCCGACACACTCGGCACGCTGCCGCCCCTCCTCGCCCTCACCGCGGCGGCGACCGCGACCACGACGCTGCGGCTGAGCACGTTCGTGCTGAGCGTGCCCTACCGCCGCCCGCGACAACTGGCGTGGGAACTCGCCGGGCTCGACTTCCTCTCCGGAGGCAGGCTCGATCTCGGGATCGGCACCGGACGCGCCGACGCCCGGCCTGAGGCCGAGTTCCTCGGCATGCCGTACGGCACGGCAGGCGAACGCGTCTCCCAGGTGGAGGAGCTGATCACCGAGGTCCGCACGGTGTTCGGCGGCTCCGGACGGTTCACCGGGGCCGTGCAGAAGGAGGGACCGCCGATCCTGCTCGCGGCGTCCGGGGAACGCATGCTCACCGTCGCCGCCGAGCAGGCCGACATCGTCACCTTCGCCGTCCATCCGGCGAGCACGCCCCACTCCCTCCACCGGCCGCTCGCCGTCCTCGAGGAGAAGGCGGGGGCCAGATTCGGCCAGATCGAGCTGAGCAGCAACCTCCACCTGATCGGCACCGATCCGCCGCCATGGCTGGAACGGCTGCTCCACGGCGCGGGGCCCGGCTCCCTGTCCGTGCTCGACGGGTCGCCCCGCCAGATGGCGGACACGCTCCTGCGCCGCCGGGACGAGCTGGGAATCTCCTACATCACCGTCAACGGCGTGTTCGCCGAGGCGTTCGCGCCGGTCGTCGAGATCCTCGCCGGCCGCTGACGGCCGGATCCGAGGCGATCAGCCGGAACGCTCGACCACGTAGTCGCAGAGGGCCAGCAGGGCCGCCCGCGCCGGGATGTCAGGCAAGCCGGCCAGGGCGGCCTTGGCGCGATCGGTCCACCGGATGAGCTCCTTGCGGGCCTGCTCCATGGCGGGGTTGGCGCGCAGCAGCGTCAGCGTCTCCTCGACGTCCTCCTCCGGCACCGGGCCGGACAGCAGCGCGCGCAGCCTGGCGTCATCCGGGTCCTCGGAGGCCAGCGCGTAGAGGACGGGAAGCGTGTGAACGCCCTCGCGCAGGTCGGTGCCCGGGGTCTTGCCCGAGTCGGAGGTCGGCGCCGCCACGTCGATGAGGTCGTCCCCGAGCTGCCAGGCCACGCCGATGGCCTCACAGGCGTCGGTGACCCGCTCGACGACCTCCGGCGGGGCGCCGGACAACAGGGCGCCGAACTGGCCGGAGGTGGCGATCAGCGACCCGGTCTTGTCGGTCAGCACCTGGATGTAGTGCGCGACGGCGTCGGCCCCTTCCGCGGGGCCCATGGTCTCCCTGATCTGCCCGCGGACCAGCCGCGAGAAGGTGCGGGCCTGGATCCGGATGAGCTCGGTTCCCAGGTCGGCGAGGATCTCCGACGCCTGGGCGAAGAGATAGTCGCCGGTCAAGATCGCGATGGTGTTGTCCCACCGGGCGTTGGCCGAGGGTGTGCCACGCCGTACGGGCGCCTCGTCCATCACGTCATCGTGGTACAGAGTCGCCAAGTGGGTCAGCTCGATCACGACGGCCCCCGCGACCACGCCGGGGGCATCGGGATTGCCGAACTGAGCGGCCAGGAGCATCAACGTGGCACGGAAACGCTTGCCGCCCGCCTCGAGGAGATGCTTGGACGCCTCCGTGACGAAGGCGTCCTCGCTCTCGACGGACGACCGGAGCATCTTCTCCACCGCCGCCAGCCCGTTAGCAAGGTCCACGGCCAGCTGCTCGTCGATCTGAGGGATGTCCACAACGGGCGGCGCGGCCATAGAACAAGGCTCCTAACGGATGAACAACGACTGAGCAGCGTTCTGCGCCAGGTGGAGCACAGGCTGCGGGAAGACCCCCAGGAATACGGTAGCCAATACCGCCACGCCGACCACAGCCGCGGTCCCCCGCGACGGCAGGACGACCGACGGGCCATCAGCGGCGGGGTCGCTGAAGAACATGAGCACGATGACACGGACGTAGAAGAACGCCGCCACCGCGGACGCCACCACGCCGACGATCACCAGAGGTGTCGCGCCTCCCGCCACGGCCGCCTGGAAGACGGCGTACTTCCCGAAGAAACCGCTGGTCAGCGGAATTCCGGCGAAGGCGAGCAGGAAGAAGGCGAAGATGCCCGCGAGCAACGGCGACCGCTTGCCGAGACCCGCCCAGCGGGACAGGTGCCAGGCCTCGCCACCGGCGTCACGGACCATGGTGACCACCGCGAAGGCGCCCACAGTCGTGAAGCCGTACGCCACGAGGTAGAAGAGGATCGCCGACAGGGCCTTGGAGTTCTGCCCGGCCGCCGCACCGGTCGCGACCACGCCGACCAGCAGGAATCCACCGTGAGCGATCGACGAGTAGGCCAGCATCCGCTTGATGTCGGTCTGCGTGATCGCGAGGATGGCGCCCACGACCATTGTGAGAATCGCCACAGCCCACAGGACCGGGCTCCAGTTCCAGTCGAGCCCGCCCAGGGCGACCCAGAACACCCGCAGCAGCGCGCCGAAGGCGGCGACCAGGGTGCCCGACGCCATCAGCGCCGTGATGGGAGTCGGCGCGCCCTGGTAGACGTCCGGCTTCCAGGCCTGGAACGGCGCAGCGCCGATCTTGAAGAGCAGGCCGACGCCCAGCATGGCGACGCCGATGTAGAGCAGCGTCTCCTGCCCGCCGACCACGCCCAGAGCAGCGCTGATCTTCGCGAGGTCGATCGACCCGGCGTACCCGTACAGCAGGGCCGTGCCGTACAGGAAGAAGGCGGACGAGAACGCGCCGAGCAGGAAGTACTTGACCGCGGCCTCCTGCGAGAGCAGGCGGCGACGACGCGCCAGCCCGCACAGCAGGTACAGCGGCAGGGACATGACCTCCAGGGCCACGAACATGACCAGCAGGTCGTTGGACGCCGGGAAGAGCAACATTCCGCCGACCGCGAAGAGCGCCAGCGGGTAGACCTCGGTGTGGCCGGCCCCCTCGTGCAGGGCCTGCTCCTCCTCCGCCGATCCCGGCACGGCCGCGGCCGCGGCGACGAAGTGGTCCTCGTCGTTGATCAGCAGAACGCTCACGAAGGCGAGCACCAAAATGGTGCCCCAGATGAACAACGACGGCCCGTCCACGGCGACCGCGCCCATGGCCGCGGGCTTGGTCGGGACGCCCTTGACCACTTGCCAGATGGTCAGCGCGAACGCGCCGGCCAGCGACAGCAGGGTGATCGGCACGTGGATCGCCGAGCGCAGATAACGCGGGGCGAACGCCTCCACGAGCACGCCCACGATCGCCGCGCCGAAGACGACCAGCATCGGTGCGAGCTGGGCGTACTCAAGAGTCGGCGCTTGGATGGTGCCGTTCACTGAGCCTCCTTGGCAACTTGTACGGCAGGGGCCGGATCGGTCGCCGGAACACTGGACAGGGTGTTCTTGACCGCAGGATGGATCACGTCGAGCAGGGGCTTGGGATAGAACCCGAACACCAGGAGCAACGCGATGAGGGGCGCGACGACCCACTTCTCGCGCGCGTTGAGGTCAGGCAGATGCTTGACGGACTCGGCGGTCGGGCCGTTCATCGTCCGCTGGTACATCCACAGGATGTAGATCGCGGCCAGGATGACGCCGGTCGTGGCGATGGCGGCGGGCACGAGATACTTCTCGTACGTGCCGACCAGCACCATGAACTCGCTCACGAAGGTGCTGAGGCCGGGCAGCGACAGGCTGGACAGCCCCGCCACGAGGAACGTCCCCGCGAGCACCGGCGCGACCTTCTGCACGCCTCCGTAGTCGGCGATGAACTGGGAGCCCCGGCGCTGGATCAGGAAGCCGGCGATCAGGAAGAGCGCGCCGGTCGAGAAGCCGTGGTTGACCATGTAGAGGGTCGCCCCCGCGCCCGCGTTCGTCGTCATGGCGAACACGCCCAGCGCGATGAAGCCGAAGTGCGAGACCGACGTGTAGGCGATGAGCCGCTTCATGTCGGTCTGCCCGATCGCCACGATCGCGCCGTAGACGATGCCGATCACCGACAGTGTGATCACCATCGGCGTGAAGAACTTCGACGCGTCCGGGAACAGTTCGAGGCAGAAGCGCAACATGCCGTACGTGCCGACCTTGTCCAGCACGCCGACCAGCAGCACCGCGGCGCCGGCCGGTGCCTGGGCCGCCGCGTCGGGCAGCCAGGTGTGGAACGGCCAGAGCGGCGCCTTGATCGCGAAGGCGATGAAGAACCCGAGGAACAGCCACTTCTGCGTGTTCACGTCCTGGATGGTCCCGACGAGGTCGGGGAACATGAACGTGCCCTTCCCGGCGATCGTGTAGAGCGCGATCACCGCGACCAGCATCAGGAGGCCGCCGAACAGCGAGTACAGCAGGAACTTCACGGCCGCGTAGGACCGCTGGGCGCCGCCGTACGACCCGATCATGAAGTACATCGGGATCAGCATGGCTTCGAAGAAGACGTAGAAGAGGAAGACGTCGGTTGCCGCGAAGACGCCGATCATCATGGCCTCGAGCACGAGCATCAACGAGAAGTACGTCCGGACCGACCGCTTGCCGGCCTCGGCGTCATGCCAGGAGGCCAGCACCACGATCGGCACCAGCACGACCGAGAGCAGGATCAGCACCAGGGCGATGCCGTCGACCCCCACCGCGTAGTGCACCCCGAGAGCGGGGATCCAGTCGTACTTCTCGGTGAACTGGAACTTGTCGCCGTTCGGGCTGAACTGGACGGCCATCGCGATGGCGAGAGCCAGCACGATGAGCGACACCCCGAGCGTGAACTGCTTGGCGAGCTTGTCGTTGCGGACAAGAGTCACGCCCAGCGCGCCCAGCACGGACACGCCCATCAGGATTGAGAGCCAGGGCATCACAGGTTCCCTACGACGAACCAGGCGCCGACCAGGACGGCGGCACCAACGAATATCGACAACGCGTACGACCGGACGTAACCGGTCTGGATCCTGCGCAACCGGCCGGACGAGCCGCCGATGAGGGCGGCCAGGCTGTTGACCAGCCCGTCGACCCCACGGTTGTCGAAGTAGACCGCCAGGCGGGTGAGCCACTGACCCGGCCGCATGAGCAGCGCCTCGTTGAGCGCGTCGCCGTACAGGTCACGACGGGCGAACGCGGTGAGGAACGAGCCGCGAGGGGCCACTCCGGGCACCTCGGCGGAGCCGTACCTGTACCAGGCGAACACCACGCCGACGGCGACCAGCGCGAGCGTGGCCAGCCCGGTCGTGCTGAACGGGTGGAACGAGGGCAGTTCCTCCGGCCGTCCGACCGCGGGCGACAGGAAGAGCATGAATCGGTTGCCCAGGATCAGGAACGCACCCAGGACGATCGCGCCGATCGACAAGATGATCAGCGGCCACGTCATGACGGCCGGCGACTCGTGCGGGTGGGCGTCGGCCTCCCAGCGCTTCTTGCCGAAGAAGGTCATGAAGACCAGGCGCGACATGTAGAAGCCGGTGATGCCCGCACCCAGGACGGCGAGCCAGCCCAGGATCGCGTTGTGCTCCATCGCGGTCTCGATGATGCCGTCCTTGGTGAAGTAGCCGGACAGCAGCGGGAACCCGATGATCGCCAGGTAGCCGATGAAGAACGTCACGAAGGTGATCGGCATGACCTTTCTCAGGCCGCCGTACTTCCTCATGTTCACCTCGTCGTTCATGCCGTGCATGACCGATCCGGCGCCGAGGAACATGTCGGCCTTGAAGAAGCCGTGCGTGATCAGGTGGGCGATCGCGAAGGCGTAGCCCGCCGGGCCGATGCCCGCGGCGAGCATCATGTAGCCGATCTGCGACATCGTCGAGCCGGCGAGGGCCTTCTTGATGTCGTCCTTGGCGGTACCGATGATCGCACCGGCGAGGAGCGTGGCCACGCCGACGATCGTGACGACGAGTTGCGCGGTGTCGGTGGCCTGGAAGATCGGGCCGGACCGGACCACCAGGTAGACGCCGGCGGTGACCATCGTGGCCGCGTGGATGAGGGCCGAGACCGGGGTCGGGCCCTCCATCGCGTCCAGAAGCCAGGACTGCAGCGGGAGCTGAGCCGACTTGCCGCAGGCGCCGAGCAGGAGCAGGAGGCCGATGGCCGTGGCCGGGATCGACCCGCCCTTCGCCATTCCCTCGGCCACGCCCTGGTACGACAGGGAGTGGAAGGTCGCGAAGATCGTGAAGATGCCGATCGACAGGCCGAAGTCGCCGACGCGGTTGACGATGAAGGCCTTCTTGGCCGCCGTCGCCGCCGTGGGCTTGTGCTGCCAGAACCCGATGAGCAGGTACGACGCGAGGCCCACGCCCTCCCACCCGACGTACAGGCCGAGGTAGTTGTCGGCCAGCACGAGCACGAGCATCGCCGCCACGAACAGGTTCAGGTAGGCGAAGAACCTCCGCCGCGCCGGATCGTGGGCCATGTAGCCGATCGAGTAGATGTGGATCAACGATCCGACGAACGTGATCAGCAGGCAGAACGAGATCGACAGAGGGTCGACCAGCAGTCCCACCTTGGCGATGCCGGGGATGAGGTCGTAGAGCTCGACTCCCCTGCGGCGCTCGCCGGGCGCGAAGCCCAGCAGCTGGATGAAGGCCAGTGCCGCCACGACGAACGACGCGACGGCCATGGCTACGCCGAGCAGATGACCGAACTTGTCGGTCTTCCGCCCGCCCAGCAGGAGAACGGCCGCTCCCAACAGGGGCAGAGCGATCATCAGCCAGGAGGCCCCGATCACTCCACCGGAGTGCTGGATGATCTCAGCGGGTTCCACGGCCACCTCTTAGTACTTCAGCAGGCTGGCGTCGTCGACGGACGCGGACCTGCGGGTTCGGAAGATCGTCACAATGATGGCCAGGCCGATCACGACCTCCGCGGCGGCGACGATCATCACGAAGAACGCGATGATCTGGCCGTCGAGGTTGCCGTTCTGCCGGGCGAAGGTGACGAACGCCAGGTTGCAGGCGTTGAGCATGAGCTCGACGCACATGAACACGACGATGGCGTTGCGCCGTACGAGCACGCCGACGCCGCCGATCGCGAACAGCAGCGCGGAGAGCACCAGGTAATGGGTTGTCACTTGCCGTCCTCCTCACCGAGCGGCCGGGCCACGTGCCCGTTGGCCCGCTCGCTCAGGGCCTCCTCCTGGAGGATCCGCTCGACCTCGGGAGGCAGCGTGCCCTCCGCGGCCTCGTACCGGGCGACGACGCGGTTGACCGACAGCGGCGACACCGAGCCGTCAGGCAGCAGCGCCGGCATGTCGATGGCGTTGTGCCGGGCGTAGGTGCCAGGCCCGGGCAGCGGGCCGGGGTTCCGACCCAGCTGGCCGAAGCGGACGAAGCGGGCCCGCGAAAGGTCCTTCTGCGTCTGCTTGGGCTCCGCGCGCTCCCGGTGCGCCAGCACCATCGCGCCGAGCGCGGCGGTGATCAGCAGCGCCGAGGTCACCTCGAACGCGAACACGTGCCGCGTGAAGATCAGCTCGGCCAGGGACGGCACGTTGCCCGCCCGGTTGGCGGCGGCCAGGCCCTTGGGAGGCGACAGGACCGCGTTCCCGATGCCGAGCCCGAGCAGGGCGGCGAAGGCCAGCCCGGCCAGGACGGCCCAGAACCGCTGCCCCCTGATCGTCTCGACCAGCGAGTCCGACGAGTCCACACCCACGAGCATGAGCACGAACAGGAACAACATCATGACCGCGCCGGTGTAGACGATGATCTGCACCGCGGCCAGGAACGGAGCGTCCTGCACCGCGTACAGCACCGCGAGCGAGAACATGACGACGCCGAGCATCAGGGCCGAGTAGACGGCCCTTCGGCTGAAGACGAGCCCGAGCGCGGCGATCACCGAGACGACCGCCAGCACCCAGAACGTGATGGATTCACCCATTGCTACGACCCAACCGGTAGTAGTCCTCCTCGGTCTCACCGAGGCGCATCGGGTGGGGCGGCTGCTCCATTCCCGGCCCCAGCGGAGCGAGGAGCATCTCCTTGGTGAAGATCAGCGATTCGCGGCTCGAGTCGGCCAGTTCGTACTCGTTGGTCATCGTGAGCGCCCGGGTGGGGCACGCCTCGATGCAGAGGCCGCACAAGATGCATCGCAGATAGTTGATCTGGTAGGTGCGGCCGTACCGCTCGCCGGGCGAGAACCGCTCCGCGTCGGTGTTGTCCGCGCCCTCGACAAAGATGGCGTCCGCGGGACAGGCCCACGCGCACAACTCGCAGCCGACGCACTTCTCCAGACCGTCCGGCCACCGGTTCAGCTGGTGCCGCCCGTGGAAACGCGGCGCGGTGGGCCGCTTCTCCTCCGGATAGTTGACGGTCACCGGCTTCTTGAACATGTGGTGGAAGGTGACGCCGAATCCCTTGATCGGGTTCAGCCAATCAGTTGCTCCCACTGGTCACCTCCTTGGCCTCGTGGTGAAGGCGCGCCGCCGGCACGACTCCGTGGTAGTGCGGCAGGTCGAGTGGCGGCACGGGGAATCCTCCGGCCGTCGGCTCCTCGCGAAGCTGCTCGAACTCCTCCTCGACCTCAGCGGCCTTGCGCTCTCTGCGCCGCTGGTTCGTCGTGTCGAAGCGTAGCCATATGGCGAACGCCCCGATGACGATCACCGCGCCCAGAGCCAGGATGCCCCCGCGGTCGACCTCGGGAAGACGCAGCGCCCTGAACGTGGCGGCGAGCAGGATCCAGGCGAGGTTGAGCGGGATGAGCACCTTCCAGCCGAAGGCCATCAGCTGGTCGTACCGGACGCGGGGCAGTGACGCGCGCACCCAGACGAAGAAGCAGAAGGCCAGCACGAGCTTGCCGAAGAACCAGAGCATCGGCCACCAGCCGGTGTTGGCCCCGTCCCAGATCGAGATGGGCCACGGCGCGTGCCAGCCGCCGAGGAACAGCGTGATCGCGATCGCGGAGACCGTGAACACGTTCACGTACTCGGCGAGCATGAACATGGCGAACTTCAGCGACGAGGAGTACTCGGTGTGGAAGCCGCCGACCAGTTCGCCCTCACCCTCGGGGAGGTCGAACGGCACGCGGTTGGTCTCGCCCAGCATCGTGATCGCGTAGATCAGGAACGACGGGAGCAGCGAGAAGACGTACCAGGACGGCGTCGGGATGTGCATCCCGAGGATGTCCCAGGTCCCGCCGCCCGCCTGCTTCGCGACGATCTCCGAGGTGGACAGCGTGCCCGCCTGCAGGAACACCGCGACGAACGACAGGCCCATCGCGATCTCGTAGGAGACCACCTGGGCGCTGGAGCGCAGACCGCCCAGGATGGCGTACGGCGAGCGCGACCCCCAGCCGGCGAGGACGATGCCGTAGACGCCGATCGAGGCCGTGGCCAGCACCAGCAGCACCGCGACCGGCAGGTCGGTGAGCTGCAGGGGGGTCCGGACGCCGAAGATCGAGACCATCGGCCCGAACGGCACGACCGAGAAGGCCAGGAACGCCGGGACGGCGATGATGACCGGGGCCAGGAAGTAGATGACCTTGTCCACGGTGCGTGGCATGAGGTCTTCCTTCAGGCCCATCTTCAGGCCGTCGGCCACCGACTGGAGCAGGCCGAACTTGCCCGCCCTGTTGGGGCCGTAGCGGTGCTGCATGCGCGAGATGAGCTTGCGCTCGGTCCACACGCCGAGCAGCACGCCCACCATCAGGAACACGAAGATGAAGAGGGCCTTGATGATCGACAGCCACAGTGGATCGTGACCGAAGTCGCTCAAGTTGGGCGCGGGGTTGTTCACGAGACGCTCCCGATGGTTACGACGTCGCCCGCCACGGCACGCAGGTCGCGTGTCACGGACAGGCCGGCCGAGTTCGACGGCACCCACACGACGCGATCGGGCAGGTCCGCGATGCGCACCGGCAGGATCGCCCCGTCACCGATGACGATCTTCCCGCCGTCGAACGCCCCGATCTCCGCGGCCGTGGACTCGGAGATCAGCGCCTCCGCCGTTCGCGCGGTCCCGGCCAGGTACGGCTCGCCGTCCTGGAGCCGGCCCTCGTCGAGCAGCAGGTGCCAGGTGGCCAGTACGGCCTGGCCGGCCTCGGGCTCACCGCCCGTGCGCCCGACCGGACCGCCGGTCACGCTCGGGGCGGCCGGGCGGGAGCCCCGCCACGCGCCGAGCGCGGCGAGTTCGCGCCGGGCGGCCTCGGCATCCGGCAGGCCCAGGTGGACGTCCATCTGGTCGGCGATCGAGACGATGGCCCGCAGATCGCTCATGACGCCGGTGACGGGCGTGGCCACACCGAACGAGCGGCCCCTGCCCTCCCAGTCGACGAACGTCCCGGCCTTCTCGGCCACGGCGGCGACCGGCAGGACCACGTCGGCCCTGTCGGTGACGGCGCTGGCCCGGATCTCCAGGCTGACGATGAACGGCGTGTTCTCCAGCGCGGCCAGCGCCTTGGCGGGATCGGGAAGGTCGTACGGGTCGACGCCCGCGACCACCAGTGCGTCGATCTCGTTGTTCAGCGCCGCATCGACGATCCCGGCGGTGTCCCGGCCGGGGGTGCCCGGCAGGGCCGCGACGTCCCACGCCCTGGCGACCTCGCCACGGGCGGTCTCGTCGTCGACCGGGCGGCCGATCGGCAGCAGGCCCGGCAGGGCGCCCGCCTCGAGCGCGCCGCGCTCGCCCGCCCGCCTCGGCACCCACGCGATCCTCGCGCCGGTCGCCTGCGACAGCCGTACGAGAGCGGAGAAGGCGCCTCGGGAGGTGGCCAGCCGCTCACCGGCGAGGATGATCGAACCGGCGGGCAGCCGCTCACCGGCGGAGGCGACCAGGTCGCCGAGCGCCTCGGCCTCGGCGCCGGGAGCCGTGCGGATGAGCGTCCCGTTCATCTTGGCCAGCCCCGGCGACGCGAACGGCGCGAGCGCGTGGACCTTGAGGCCGTTCTTCCGTGCGGCCTTGCGCAGGCGCAGGAAGACGATGGGCGACTCCTCCTCGGGCTCGAACCCCGCGAGGAGCACGGCCGGGGCCTTCTCCAGGTCGGCGTAGGAGACCTCGATGCCCTTGCCCGCGATGACGTGGGCCAGGAACCTCGCCTCCTCCTCGGAGTGCGGGCGGGCCCGGAAGTCGATGTCGTTGGTGTCCAGGGCGACCCTGGCGAACTTGCTGTAGGCGTAGGCGTCCTCGACCGTCAACCGGCCGCCGACGAGCACACCGGCCTTGCCGCGGGCCCTGGCCAGGCCGTCCGCCGCCACGCTCAGCGCCTCCGGCCAGGAGGCCGGGACCAGCTTGCCGGACTCGTCGCGGATCAGCGGCGTCCTGAGCCGGTCGGGCTGGGTGGCGTACTGGAAGGCCCAGCGGCCCTTGTCGCAGTTCCACTCCTCGTTCACCTGCGGGTCGTCGCCGGCCAGGCGGCGGGTGACCTTGCCGCGCCGGTGGTCGGTGCGCTGGGCGCAACCGGAGGCGCAGTGCTCGCAGGCGCTCGGCGTCGACACCAGGTCGAACGGCCGGGACTGGAACCGGTAGGCGGCGCCGGTCAGCGCGCCGACCGGGCAGATCTGCACGGTGTTGCCGGAGAAGTAGGACTCGAACGGCTCGCCGTCGGCGACGCCCACCTGCTCCTTGGCCCCGCGGTCGAAGAAGTCGATCAGCGGGTCGCCGGCGATCTGGTCGGAGAACCGGATGCACCGCGCGCACTGGATGCAGCGCTCACGGTCGAGCAGGACCTCGGTCGACAGCGCGATCGGCTTCTCGAAGGTGCGCTTCTCCTCGATGAAGCGGCTCTCGCCCTGGCCGCTCGACATCGCCTGGTTCTGCAGGGGGCACTCGCCGCCCTTGTCGCAGACCGGGCAGTCGAGCGGGTGGTTGAGCAGCAGCATCTCCATCACGCCCCGCTGCGCCTTCTCCGCGACCGGAGAGGTGAGCTGGGTCTGGATGACCATGCCCTGGGCGACCTCGATGGCACAGGACGGCTGGGGCTTGGGGAAGCCGCGGCCGTTGCCCGCGTCGGGGATGTCCACCAGGCACTGGCGGCAGTTGGCCGCCGGCTCGAGCAGCGGGTGGTCGCAGAACCGCGGGATCTGGATGCCCAGCAGTTCCGCCGCCCGGATGATCAGGGTCCCCTTCGGCACGCTGATCTGGAAACCGTCGATGGTGAGCGTCACCAGGTCGACCGGCTGCTCGACCGCCCCCGCCGAGGTTGTCTGTACTGTCATGCCTTACCCCACACAGTTGACGCGGCGGGATCGAACGGGCAGCCGCCGATCTCGAAGTGCTTGAGGTACTCCTCGCGGAAGTGCTTCACCGACGAGTGGATCGGGCTCGTCGCGCCGTCGCCCAGGGCGCAGAACGAGCGGCCCAGGATGTTGTCGGCGATGTCGGTGATCGTGGTCAGGTCGTCCTCGGTGCCCTGACCCTTCTCCAGCCGCTTGAGCACCTGCTTGAGCCAGAAGGTGCCCTCACGGCACGGCGTGCACTTGCCGCACGACTCGTGCGCGTAGAACTCGGTCCAGCGCAGCACGGCCCTGACCACGCACGTCGTGTCGTCGAAGATCTGCAACGCCCGGGTGCCGAGCATCGAGCCCTTCGCCCCGACCGACTCGAAGTCGAGGGGCACGTCGAGGTGCTCCGCTGTGAAGATCGGCGTCGAGGACCCGCCCGGCGTCCAGAACTTCAGCTCGTGACCCGCGCGGATGCCGCCCGCCATGTCGAGCAGTTCGCGCAGGGTGATGCCGAGCGGCGCCTCGTACTGGCCGGGCCTGGTCACGTGGCCGGACAGCGAGAAGATGCCGAAGCCCTTGGACTTCTCCGTGCCCATCCCGGCGAACCAGTCGGCGCCGTTGGTCACGATGCTCGGGACGCTGGCGATCGACTCGACGTTGTTGACCACGGTCGGGGAGGCGTACAGGCCGGCGACCGCGGGGAACGGCGGCTTGAGCCTCGGCTGGCCGCGGTACCCCTCCAGCGAGTCGAGCAGCGCCGTCTCCTCGCCGCAGATGTACGCGCCCGCGCCGCTGTGGACCACCACTTCGAGGTCGTAGCCCGAGCCGAAGATGTCGCTGCCGAGATAGCCCTTCTCGTACGCCTCGCGGACCGCGGCCTGGACGCGGCGGATCACGTGGAGGACCTCGCCGCGGACGTAGATGAACGCGTAGTTGGCCCTGATGGCGTAGGCGGTGATGATGACGCCCTCGACCAGCGAGTGCGGGTTGGCCATCATCAGCGGGATGTCCTTGCAGGTCCCGGGCTCCGACTCGTCCGCGTTCACCACGAGGTAGTGCGGCTTGCCGTCGTTCTGCGGGATGAATCCCCACTTCATGCCGGTCGGGAAGCCCGCTCCCCCTCGGCCGCGGAGCCCGGAGTCCTTGACCATCTGGATGATGGCGTCCGGGTCGGTGCTCAGCGCCTTCTTGGCCGCCGCGTACTCGCCGTACCCGTCCACCGTGAAGGCGTTCGGCAGGTCCCAGTTCCTCGTCAGAACCGGCGTCAGCTGTGTCATCGGTCGTTCACCGAACCCTCGTCGCCGGCGGGCGCCTCCCAGCCGTTGGCCTTGGCTATCTTCAGGCCCTCCAGCGAGGGACCCGACGCCGCCGGACCGTCACCGGCCAGACCGTCGGGGAACCCCGCCAGAACCCGGGACGCATCCTTGAACGAGCACAGCCGTCCCGGCCCGCGGGTGGGGACGACCTCCTTGCCCGCTCGCAGGTCGTCGACGAGCTGCTTGGCCGAGTCCGGCGTCTGGTTGTCGAAGAACTCCCAGTTGACCATCATCACGGGCGCGAAGTCGCAGGCGGCGTTGCACTCCAGCCGCTCCAGCGTGATCTTGCCGTCCTCGGTGGTCTCGTTGTGGCCGACGCCGGCGTGCTCGCTGAGCTCGGACCAGATCTGGTCCCCGCCCATGACGGCGCACAGGGCGTTGATGCAGACGCCGACGTTGTACTCGCCGGACGGCTTGCGCTTGTACATCGTGTAGAAGGTCGCCACGCCGACGACCTCGGCCTTGGACAGGCCCAGCATCTCCGCGCAGAACTCCTGACCGTCGTCGGAGACGTAGCCGTCCTCGCTCTGCACCAGGTGCAGCAGCGGCAGCAGCGCCGACCGCGGCTTGGGGTAGCGGCCGATGATCTCCTTGGCGTCCGTCTCCAGACGCTCGCGGACCTCAGGTGCGTAAGTCACCGGTCCACACCTCCCATGACTGGGTCGATCGAGGCGACAGCCGAGATGACGTCGGCGATCATGCCGCCCTCGCAGGTCGCGGGCACCGCCTGCAGGTTCGTGAACGACGGGTCGCGGAAGTGCACCCGGAAGGGGCGCGTACCGCCGTCGCTCACCACGTGCGCGCCGAGCTCGCCGCGGGGCGACTCGACCGATGCGTACACCTGCCCGGCCGGGACCCGGAAACCCTCGGTCACCAGCTTGAAGTGATGGATCAGAGCCTCCATCGAGCTGCCCATGATGTGGGCGATGTGGTCGGGCGAGTTGCCGAAGCCGTCCGGGCCGAGCGCGAGCTGCGCGGGCCAGCCGATCTTCTTGTCCTCGATCATCACCGGGCCGTTCTTCAACGGGCCCTGCAGCCGGTCGAGCGCCTGCTCGATGATCTTGAGGGACTCCTCCATCTCGGCCACGCGGACGAGATAGCGGCCGTACACGTCGCAGCTGGTCTCCGTCGGCACGTCGAACTCGTAGGTCTCGTAGCCCGAGTACGGCTGGGACTTGCGCATGTCCCAGGGCAGGCCCGCCGCCCGCAACATGGGCCCGGTGATCCCGAGCGCCATGCAGCCGGTCAGGTCGAGGTAGGCCACGTCCTTGGTCCTGCGGGTGTAGACCGGGTTGGCGTCGAGGAGCTTGCGCATCTCCTTAATCCGCGACGGCATCACCTTGAGGAACTCGCCGATCTTGTCCACCGCGCCCGCGGGCAGGTCGACGCTCACGCCGCCCGGCCGTACGTAGGCCATGTTCATGCGGAGGCCGGTGATGTACTCAAACAGGTCGAGGACCATCTCGCGCTCGCGGAAGCCGAAGAGCATCGGCGTGGTCGCACCCAACTCCAGGCCGAACGTGGCGATGGCCACGAGGTGCGAGGAGATCCGGTTGAGCTCCATCATCATGACCCGGATGGCCTGCGCCCGGTCCGGGATCCTGTCGGTGATCCCGAGGAGCTTCTCCACACCCATGCAGTACGCCGTCTCGTTGAAGATCGGCGACAGGTAGTCCATGCGAGTGACGAACGTGACCCCCTGGGTCCACGTGCGGAACTCCATGTTCTTCTCGATGCCGGTGTGCAGGTAACCGATCACCGTGCGGGCCTCGGTCACCGTCTCGCCGTCGAGCGTCAGCACGAGGCGGAGCACGCCGTGGGTCGAGGGGTGCTGCGGCCCCATGTTGATGACCAGGCGCTCCTCGGACGAGTCCGTGACGGTCTCGACCAGCTCGTCCCAGTCCTGACCGGCGACGTCGTAGATCCGGCCTTCGGTCTCAGTGGTGCTCGTCACGACGCTCTCCTCGCTGCGATCGCCGGCTCCTGACAGGCGGCAGTGATGTGCTCCCTCACGAGTACGACCTCCTCTGGTCCGGCGCGGGGATCTCGGCGCCGCGGTATTCGACCGGGATTCCGCCGAGGGGGTAGTCCTTGCGCTGGGGGTGACCCTCCCAGTCGTCCGGCATCTCGATCCTGGTCAGCCCCGGGTGCCCGTCGAAGATGATTCCGAAGAAGTCGTACGTCTCGCGCTCGTGCCAGTCGTGCGTCGGGTAGACCGGAACGGTGGAAGGAATGTGCCGGTCGTCGTCGGGGCAGGCGGCTTCGACCCTGACCCGCCGGTTGTGCGTGATGGAGCAGAGGTGGTAGACCGCGTGCAACTCGCTGCCGGTCTCCTCCGGGTAGTGGACACCGGAGACGCCGAGGGACAGCTCGAACCGCAGCGCGGGGTCGTCGCGGAGATGCCGCAGCACCTCCACCAGGCGCTCGCGGGCCACGTGGAAGGTGACCTCGTCACGATCCACGACCACGCGCTCGATCGCTTCACCGAAGACGGGCTCCAGCGCGTCGGCCACCTCGTCGAAGTACGACCCGTACGGCCGGGACGAGAAGACCTTCGGGGGACGTCGGACGACCAGGCGGCCGTATCCGGAGGTGTCTCCGCTGCCGCTGGCGCCGAACATGCCCGTGCGGGCGACCGGGCGAGGCTCTTCCCCCGCCCCGCCAGCCGGCACGCCAGGGAGGTTGTCGGTGCTCACTTGTTCGCCCCCTGGTCGATCAGCGGCAGCGTCCGCAGCGCCTGGAGCTCGAGCTCGTCGATCTGCTTGGCCCGGTGCGCGCCGAACTTCATGTTCTGAATCTTGTCGTGCAGCTTCACGATGGCGTCCATCAGCATCTCCGGCCGCGGCGGGCAGCCGGGCAGGTAGATGTCGACGGGCACGACGTGGTCCACGCCCTGCACGATGGCGTAGTTGTTGAACATGCCGCCACTGGACGCGCAGACGCCCATCGCGATGACCCACTTGGGCTCGGCCATCTGGTCATAGATCTGGCGGAGCACGGGCGCCATCTTCTGCGACAGCCGGCCGGCCACGATCATCAGGTCGGCCTGGCGGGGCGACGCCGAGGCGCGCTCCATGCCGAACCGCGCCAGGTCGTGCGTGGGCCCACCCGTCGCCATCAACTCGATCGCGCAGCACGCGAGGCCGAAGGTCGCCGGCCAGACGGAGTTCTTCCGGGCCCAGCCCGCCACCTGTTCGACGGTGGTCAGGACGAACCCGCTCGGAAGTTTCTCTTCAAGACCCATGGCTAATCCCAATCGAGGCCGCGACGGCGCCACACGTAGGCGTACGCCACGAGGACGGTGACGATGAACAGCACCATCTCGACCAGCCCGAACACGCCGAGCCTGTCGAAGGCCACCGCCCACGGATAAAGGAAGATGATCTCGATGTCGAACACGATGAACAGCATCGCCGTGATCATGTACTTCAGGGGGAAACGCCCACCGCCGACCGGCTGAGGAGTGGGCTCGATGCCGCACTCATAGGCGTCCAGCTTGGCGCGGTTCCAGCGTTTCGGCCCGGTGAAAGGCGCGATACCCACGGAGAACACGGCGAATCCCGCCGCGAGGACCGCGAGCACCAGAATCGGCACATACAGCTCCATGGCTACATGTCCTCGCTTGGTCGGTGGAATGGGACTGTCACGACGAGCCCAGGCACAGGCCCCTGGCCCGGCATGAGAACACCGGATGTGGCAGCGGTCTCACGAGTCGGCACGAGATCGCCGGAGAGTGCTGCTGTGACGGAGTTCATGCGGGCGGAGCCACCTTGGACAGGGCGTTGATGATGCGGTCGGAGGCATCGCCCCGACGATCTGTGAGATTACCGAGGAGTTTCAGAGCGAATCTCATCAGGGTCGGGTGTGGAAGCCCGTGCCGCGTGACGAACTTCATCACCCCGGGCTTGCCGATCGCCTCAACGAAGAGCCGCCCAAGAGTGAAGTATCCGCCATAGACGTCTTTGAGGATACGCGGGTATTCCCGCAGCACACGCTCACGCTGGGCCGGAGTGGTGCGGGACAGCGCCTGGACGATCACGTCGGCCGCCGTACGACCGGTCTCCATGGCGTACGCGATGCCCTCGCCGTTGAAGGGGTTGATCGAACCGCCGGCGTCGCCGACGAGCACGAGACCGCGGGTGTAGTGGGGCTGCCGGTTGAAGGCCATCGGCAGGGCCGCGCCCCTGATCTGCCCGACCATGTTCTCTTCGGCGTAGCCCCACTCGGAGGGCATGCCCTTCACCCAGCGCTTGAGCAGGTCGCGGTAGTCGATGTTCTTGAAGGCCGCACTGGTGTTCAGCAGGCCGAGCCCCACGTTGGACGTGCCGTCGCCGACGGGGAAGATCCAGCCGTAGCCCGGCAGCAGACGGTCGCCGTCCCAGAGTTCCAGCCACGTCTCGAGGTAGTCGTCGTCGTGCCGGGGGCTCGTGTAGTAGGTCCGCACGGCGACGCCCATCGGGCGGTCCTCACGCTTGTGCAGGCCCATGGCCAGGGACAGCCGCGACGAGTTGCCGTCGGCGGCGACCACCAGCAGGGCCCCGTAGGTGACGTCCTCGCCGTCCTTGCGGGCGGTCACGCCGACGATGTGGCCGCTGCGCTCGTCGATCACCGGCCCGGTGACGTTGACCTCCTGGATGAGGGTGACGCCGTTCCTCTGCGCGTGTTCCGCCAGAATCTGGTCGAAGTCCATCCGGGTGCGGACGAGCCCGAAGTCGGGAAAGCTGTGCAGGTCCGGCCAGTCGAGCTCCAGGCGCATGCCGCCGCCGACGACCCGCAGGCCCTTGTTCCTGATCCAGCCGGGGCCGTCGATGTCGACGCCCATCCCGATGAGTTCCTTGACGGCCCGGGGCGTCAGCCCGTCGCCGCACACCTTCTCGCGGGGGAACCGGGTCTTCTCCAGAAGCAGGACGTCCAACCCGGCCTTGGCGAGGTAGAAGGCGGCCGTCGCCCCCGAGGGGCCGGCACCGACGACGATGACGTCGGCTTCCGCTGTTCTCCGCTGTGCGCGGACCTGCTCGCTCACGGGGACCTGTCCTGTCAGAGGAAGGAAGGTCCGAGGGTTTGGGACCTTCGTGCCTTTGTGAACCACTTCACAAACTTGTCGCGCCGAAGTCTAACCCTTATCCCCCGGACAATGTCAGAGGGGGTGAGGCTAAGGATTGACGGCGTCCGGCTTGACCGCGCGATGGAGCGCGACGATGCCGAAGGAAAGGTTGCGCCAGGCGACTCTCTCCCACCCCGCCTTCTGGATGATGGCCGCCAGCGTCGCCTGATCGGGCCAGGCCCGGATCGACTCCGCCAGGTACTCGTAGGAGTCCGGATTCGAGCTGACCGCCCGGGCCACGGGCGGCAGCAGCTTCATCAGGTACTGCGAGTACACGAGGTCGAACGACTTGATCGGCGGCCGGGAGAACTCACAGATCACCAGGCGCCCGCCGGGCCGGACGACCCTGAGCATCTCGCGCAGCGCCTGCGTCGTGTCGGCCACGTTCCGCAGCCCGAAGGAGATGGTCGCGGCGTCGAACACGTCATTGGCGAAGGGCAGGTGCAGGGCGTCGCCGGCGACGAAGCTGACCCCCCTCACCCCTCCGCCGTACATGCCGGAACCGCCGCGCCTGGCGACCCCGGTCCTCAGCATGCCGAGCGAGAAGTCGCAGGCGATCGCCCGCGCGCCCAGCATCGTGAAGGCGTCCGTCGACGTGCCGGTGCCCGCCGCGAGGTCGAGCACCAGCTCACCGGGCCCCGCGTCGATCGCGTCGGCGGTCGCCTTACGCCACAGGCGGTCCTGGCCCAGCGAGAGAACGTCGTTGACCAGGTCGTACCGCCGGGCCGTGCGATCGAACATCGCGGCGACCTCGTGCGGCTGCTTGTCCAGCGATGCGCGCGTCATGCACGCAAGCCTAGGCGGCGCGCCGGGAGGGCCCTCACCACCATTGCGCGGTGAGCGGAACGTAGTTCATTGATTACGCTGCGTCTGCTAGAACTTTGGGAATGTTCGCCAGAACCACACTGATCGCGGCGGCGGCGCTCGTCGTCCTGTCCGCGGTCCCCGCCCAGGCCGGCATGCGGCAGCCCCATGTGGTGTCGGCGAACCCCGTCGACACGACCCCGCACGTGCTCGACGGCATCGTCAACGCCTTCGCCGTCGTCGGGAACACGGTGGTCGTCGGAGGCGACTTCAGCGCCGTGCAAGAGGCCCGCGGCACGGAGGAGATCCCCCGGGCCAACATCTTCGCCTTCGACCTCGACTCCGGCCGGGTCTCGGGCGGCTTCGCCCCCGATCTCGACGGGCCCGTGACCTCATTGGCCGCCGGCCCCGACGGCAGCGTCTTCGTCGGCGGCTCGTTCAGCGGCCCCCAGCCCGCACTCGTCCGGCTGCGGGTGGCCGACGGCTCACCGGTGGAGACCTTCTACGCACCCGTCTACGGCGGCGGCGTCTCCAGCCTCGTGCGGCAGGGTTCGAAGCTCTACGTCGGCGGCGCCTTCATCAAGATCGGGTGGAGTCTCCGTACGGCCCTGGCCCGGATCGACGTGGAGACCGGGGCCGTCGACCCCTCCTTCACCGTCACGCCGGAGGGCGGTCCCGGCGGCCCGAGGATCTACGCCATGGCGGCCACCCGTGACCGCCTCGTGGTCGACGGGTCCTTCGCGGCCCTCGACGGCCTGCGCCGGCCCCAGCTCGGCGTGATCGACCTCACGACCGGCAAGGTCGCCAACTGGCACACCGAGGTGTACGCCCAGGCGTGCAAGCCGAACTTCCCCTCCTACGTCCGCGGGCTGGACGTCTCACCCGACGGGCAGTACTTCGTGGTCGTCACGACCGGTGGCCCCTTCCCCGGCACCACGAAACTGTGCGACTCGGCCGCCCGGTTCGAGACGTACGCCAAAGGCGATCAGGTGCGCCCGACCTGGGTGAACCTGACCGGAGGCGACTCCCTCTACGCGGTGGCGGTCAGCGGCTCGGCCGTGTACGTCGGCGGCCACCAGCGCTGGCTCGACAACCCCCGGGGCGCCGACACCGCCGGGCCCGGCTCGGTCAGCCGGGAGGGCATCGGAGCGATCAACCCGGTGACCGGCAAGGCGCAAAGTTGGAACCCCACGCGAGAAAGGGGAATCGGGGTAAAGGCGTTCCTGACAGTAAAGAAGGGTCTTTTGGTGGGAAGCGACACGACCACCCTTGGACATGAGTACCATGCCCGGATCGGCATGTTCCCGACGACCTAGTTCTCCTCGACCCCTCCGCGTTTCCTGGTGATCCGCTCACTGAGGGCATCACGCTGTTTCGACAGCAGCACGTAGCTGATGACGCCGCTGACCAGAAAAGCCACGGCGAGCAGCAGGTACGTGCGGAGCCCGACGAGATACAGGACGGCGAGGGCGGCGGCGAACAAGCCGATGCGCGAAAGGGTGTAAACGAGTACCGGATGCACAGCGTCGAGGTTACGTCACCTTCCCGAGATGTAGGTCTCTCTTCGCATCGGGCGCGAGCACTGCTAGTGTTCACAACAAGGCGCTTTTGTAAAGAAACACCCATGAGCGTCCCAAAGAGGCTCTATCATATAACAATCGGGCACTGAGCCGGTAACAACCCGTGATCTTCTACGAAAACCACGGATAAATCAGGCTTCGCTCGGCACACTGGTTACCTGTCCGCCCCGCTGCAGGACGCGGGATGCGAGGGGGAGAGATTGTGGAGAGTAGCAGCGAGCGACTGCTGACCCCTGGAGAGGTTGCCGCCCTCTTCCGGGTCGACCCGAAGACCGTGACACGCTGGGCCGCGGCGGGACGAATCAGCAGCATCCGTACGCCCGGTGGGCACAGGCGGTTCCGCGAGTCGGAAGTGCACGCCCTCCTTCGCGGGGAGGACGTCCTCACGGCCGATCGGCCGAATGGCGAATCACCGCGGATCTGACGCAAGTACCAGCACCGGGTGATCCTGCGCGCTACCCGGATAGCGCAGGATCACCGAGTCAGCCCGGCCTGTCCTGCCCCGGGCGCGCATCGGACTCAGTCCTGCTCGGCCTTGAAGGCCAGGAACTCCTGTTCCAACTGATCGTTCTCCTCCTGCCAGCGGCGGCGCCGTTCGGCCTCCTCCGCTTCGGTGATCGACTCGGCCGCCCATCGGTCGTAGTCGGGCTCCCCCGGAGCGATCTCGACGTACGCGTTGCCGATCAGGCGCCCGTCATCGCTGGTCAGTGATTGGGGCACACGCAGTGTCCCGTCACCGAGCCGGATCACGTACATCCCGTTTCACCTAGATTCCGTAGCGCCTGTTGAAGAACAGCATGACGTTGAGCGCTGTCCGGGTGTCGCCGCCGAGCATGTCCACCAGAGCCGGACGCTGCCGCGACGCGATCGCCGCGAACGCGTCGGCGAAGAACTCCTTGCGGCCGAGACCGCCGGGCTGCCGGTGGAACGCCGAGGCGAACATCGGCATGCAGTCGTCGTAGAGCGCGGCGAACTCCGGAGAGTCCGAGACCCACTGTCCCGGACTCGCGTCCACGTCGTCCAGTGCATGCCCGACTTCGTGCATCATCACGTCAGGCGTCGGCGACGGCCGATCGCCGACGACGATCTTGCGGTCGCCGTACGCGCCGGCGCAGATGTCCCAGGTGGCCCGTCCGGACGGAAGCGGCGCCCCGCGCAGGTACCCCATGTCGTCGAGGTCGGGGACGCCCCCGCGGCCGATGTAGATGCCGTCGAGCCCGATCGCCAGCTTCGCCTTGAGGCCCTCAGGGAGGCGCGCGAGGCCGTCCACCGCCCTGACGGCGTCGGCGGACGGCGGCCCGTCCATGGCGTCCCACTGACGGAACAGGACGCGCTCCAGGGGGCCGCAGTGGCGCCGGCCGTCCCTCAGGTCGGGCGCGTCCGGCCGGTGCGGCTCGGCGCGCGCGGGCTGGTCGTCCAGTTCGAAGTCGCGCCACGTGTACTGCGGCCTGTCGTCCACGACGGGAGCGGTCACCGCGTGGACCTTCTCGATGGAACGCTCGATGAATCGCCCCGGCACGTCGACGTCATGGGACTCCCGCGCTTCCCGAGTCTCACGGGTTTCCCGAGTCTCACGGGCTTCCCGGACCTCGCGGGTCTCCCGGGTCTCGCGGGCCTCCCGGTGCGACGACACGTACGGCCCGCGCTGCCACCACCGCGGTCCCCGCCGGTGGCGTCCCCTGTCGCCCGGCTCCGACATCGCACCTCTCATGTGTCACGTCGCTGTCGCGCGCTCGCCTTTCTACCGGTCCACCGTACGTTGCCGTCCTGGCCACGTCACCCGGAATGATGTACGGCTATCGGCCCGCAAACACGATCACATGGCGACATGGCTTAACGTGTGGACATGCCTAGCGTGATTATCGGTCTAGCGCTGCTGGCCTTCTGGCTCTACTGCCTTTTCGACGTGATCACGAGTCCGGAGCAGGATGTCCGGAGACTGCCGAAGATCCTCTGGGTCATCATCGTGGTGCTGCTCGCCGCGCTGGGCGGCCTGCTCTGGGTGCTGCTCGGGCGGCCCAGGGTCGGCGACACGGTCCCGGGAGTGGGTGGCCTCTATGGAGCGCCGCCCTCCACGATGCCTCCGCCGGCCCCCCGTCCCGAGGCCCCGAGAGGTCCCGACGACGACCCCGAGTTCCTCCGCCACCTAGAACGCCGCCTCCGCGACGAAGACTGACCCCCCGCGCCCCCCTGCCCGTGACCCCCTTGCCCGTGACCCCTTGCCGTGATCATGCACAAGTTCGTGATCATTACCTTTGACGTGCACATACATCACGCGTGATCATGCACAGATTCTGTGAAACCCCCACCGACCTGCCCTGTCACCATTCGTGATCATGCACGCATTCGGCGATACCCCTGCCGACCTCGTCGTCCATCGCACGTGATCATGCGCACTTTCGGTGATTGTGCCGCCGAACTGCGGAAACCTCGTTCGTGATCATGCATTTCCCCGCTTGCCTGCCGTACGGCGCAGCGGTGTGAACCGGCAAGCAAAGGCACGGGACGGCCCTGCGCATGATCACGACGATCCTTGGCGCACGTCAGCGGGCATATCCGCGAACTTGTGCATGATCACGATATGCGTTTGCACACCTCAGGCACCCCGCGACCGAACCTGTGCATGATCACGCGCAATTGAGGCGCACGTTGGAGCCCATGATCACGAATCTGTGCATGATCACGGCGGAGAGGCGGCGGGGGAGGGGTTAGCTGGGGACGTCGGCGTAGGAGTGGAGGCCGCTGAAGAAGATGTTCACGCCGATCAGGTTGAAGAGCAGGCAGGCGAAGGCGATCAGCGACACGATGATCGCGGCCTTGCCCCGCCATCCGGCCGTCGCGCGGGCGTGCAGGTAGGCGGCGTACGCCACCCAGGTGATGAATGCCCAGACCTCCTTGGGGTCCCAGCCCCAGTAACGGCCCCAGGCCCGGTCGGCCCACATCGCTCCGGCGATGACGGCGAACGTCCAGATCGGGAAGGAGATCACGATCGCGCGATGCGTGATGCGCTCCAGGTCCTTACGGCTGGGCAGGACCGACGCCCGGTCGTCGCGCCGGATCAGGTAGAGGATGGCGCAGACGCCGGCGAGGATGAACAGGCCGCTGGCGACGATGGCGGCCGTGACGTGGATGGCGATCCAGTAGGAGTGCAGCGCCGGCATCACCGGGCCCGCCTGGACGTGCAGGAAGAGCACCGCGAACCCGAGCCCGAGCGCCGCCGTCACGGTGACGAACGCACCGAGGAACCGGATCGGCTGACGGGTCATGAGCACCAGGAAGGCCGTCACGGCGGCGAAGCAGATGGCCACCACGAACTCGTACATGTTGGCCCAGGGCCAGCGGTCCACGGCGATGCCGCGGGTGAGGATGCCGGCGAGGTTTCCCGCCCATGCGATCCACGTGAGGACGACCGCGATGCCGCCCGCTCTGACCGCCCACGCCTCGGGCTCCGGCTCGCGCGGAGTCTCGGCCGACGGCAGGACGTCGGCCGAGGCCGCGCCCACGGCCACCGGCTGGCGCTTCTCGGCGGTGACCGTGCGCACCCGGCCGAAGGCCAGTTCCAGGGCATAGCCGATCATGGCGGCGAGATAGAGGAGGACGGTCGCCAGGATGAGCTGATCGCTCAGGGTGGCGAGTCCCGTGTTGACCTGGGACGACATCTCTACTCCTCGTCGGGGCCTGTGCTCGGCTCAACTGGTGCGGCGGCGGGCCGGTCCCCGGCCTGAGGAGCCTGAGAGTCCGGAGAATCCTGAGAGTCACGGAGAAGGGAGACGAGTTCGGCGAACTCCTCGGAGAATGCGCCGCTATCGCCTTCCGTGCGGGTCAATCCTCCCACTGTGACTTTTCGGTCCGTCATCCGGACCCAGACCCTGCGCCGGCGGATCATGAGGGAGAGCACGAGGCCGAGCACCGCGGCCGCGGCGGCGCCCAGGGCGGGGATGCGGCCGGGGTCGCGAGTGGTCTGAAGGGTGATCCATTCCTTGACGCCGGTGAACTGGATCTTCCCGGCGCCGTCGGGCAGGTCACGCGTCTCGCCGAGGGCGAGCGGCGCCGCCGGCTGCGCGGACATCTTGCCCAGGGGCTTCAGCTTGTCGGAGTCGAGCACGTAGACCGACTGCGGCTGGCCCGAGTCGAGGCCGAGGTCACCCTTGAAGGAGCCGATGATCTGCACCGTGGGATTGACCGCGGCGGGGAAGACCGACACCCAGGCGTTCCCGTTCGGCACCGTGCTCGGCAGGAAGCGCGCCACGAACCCGAGTTGGGTCGGCTGCGCGTCGGGCACCTTGATGGTGCATTCGGAGGTGTAGGTCGCCTGGTCGTCGACGAGGCACGGCACGGGCCCGTCGAAGGCCACCTGGCCCTTCCCATCCGTCACCTTGAACGTGGGAGCGTAGCCGTGCCCGATGAGATAGGTCAGCGTGCCGTTGACGTCGAGCGGGTCGTTGACCTTCAGGTCGACGTCACGCGGGGCGGACGACGGCGTGTCCTGCACGGAGAGCTTCGCGCTGTAGTCCAGCGGCTGGCCCATCTTCTCCCCGGACCCGACGTAAGAGGCCTGGAAGTCCTTGAGGGTGAAGGAGAACGGCGTCAGCGACTCGGCCGACACCCGCTGCCCCGGCATGAACCGGTCGTAGGCCGCGACCGTGTTGGCGAAGCCGTCGCCCTCGACCACCAGCACGTTGCCGCGATAGCCGTACAGGCCTCCGGCGCCGACGGCGAAAAGCAGCGCGAGCAGCGCGACGTGGAACAGGAGGTTGCCGGTCTCGCGCAGGTAGCCCTTCTCCGCCGCGACCCAGTCCGGGCCCGTGACGACGCGGAAGCGCTTCCTGCGCAGTTTCGCGGCGGCCTCCTCGACGGTCAGCCCGCCCTCGAAGGCCTCGCCGTACGGCAGGCGCAGGAGGTTGCGCGGCGCGGCCGGCGGCTTGCGGCGGATCTCCTTGACGTGGGACAGCGCGCGGGGAAGCACGCACCCGGCGAGCGAGACGAACAGCAGTAGGTAGACGGCGGCGTACCACGGCGCGGTGAACACGTCGAACAGCTGGAACCGGTCCAGCCACTTCGCCTCGGTGGGCGAGTTCGCGAAGTACTGCGCCACCTTGTCCGGGTCGACGCCACGCTGGGGGAAGATCGAGCCAGGCACGGAGCCGAGCGCGAACAGGAACAGCAGGATGAGCGCCGTGCGCATCGAGGTGAGCGTCCGCCAGCCCCAGCGGAGCCAGCCGATCACCCCCAGGCCCACGGGCCGCGCGGGCTCCTTGGGGGCGGACTCGATCGTGACGGACGCCTCGGGGGTTCCGGTCGTCTCGGTGTCGGGTGGAACAGTCATCAGATCACCGGTTCGAATCCGCCGACCCAGCCCTGCAGGCCGGCGATGAGGTCGCCCCAGAGCCCGGTCACGAGGAGCAGGCCCACGCAGACCAGCATGGCCCCGCCCACCCGCGTGATGACCACGGTGTGGCGGCGCACGGCCGCGAACGCGTGCAGGGCCTTGCGGTAGGCGAGGCCGGCCAGCACGAAGGGCAGTCCGAGTCCGAGGGCGTAGACGAAGGCGAGGGCGGCGCCTCTGGCGGCGCTGCCCTGGTCGACGGAGAGGGTGAGGACCACGGCCAGCGTGGGCCCGATGCACGGCGTCCAGCCGAGCCCGAACACCACACCGAGCAGCGGAGCCCCGGCGAGGCCCGCCGCGGGGAAGCGGCGGATCCGCACCTCGCGCTCCAGACCGGGGATGAGGCCGATGAAGGCGAGGCCGAGGACGATGGTCAGCACACCCAGCACGCGGGTGATCACTTGGGAGTTCCCCAGCAGGACCCCGCCGACGCCGCCGAACAGAGCCCCGCCGAGCACGAACACGGCCGCGAAACCGAGCACGAACAGGGCGCTGCCGAGAACCATCCTGCTCCGCTTCGGGTCGCCGCTCATGCCCGTCACGTACGACAGGTAGCCGGGAACCAGCGGGAGCACGCACGGGGACACGAACGACACCAGGCCGGCCAGCAGCGCGATCGGGAGGGCCAGCACCAGCGAACCCGTCGCGACGGTGCTGCCGAGATCACTCATCGCTCACCTTGGTGATCGCGCTGAGCAGTTCGTTGTACTTGACCGCGCCGAGCGCGCGACCGGCGATGCGGCCCTGGCTGTCGATGATCAGCGTGGAGGGGATGGCCGCCGGCGGCACGGTGCCCTGGAACGACAGCAGCACCTTGCCCGTCTTGTCGAAGATGCTGGGATAGCCGGGCTGGACCCTGCGGTCGTAGGCCTGGGCGGAGGCTTGCAGGTCCTTGAAGTTGATCCCGACGAACTGCACGCCCGCGGCCTTCGTCTTGGCCGCGATGTCCTTGAGCACCGGCGCCTCGGCCCGGCAGGGGGCGCACCACGACGCCCAGAAGTTCAGGACGTAGACCTTGCCCGTGGCGAGCTTCTCCGTCGTGCCGTCGATCGTCGCGCCCTCGATCGCGGGGGCCTGGTGCCGTTCGGCGGCGGAGAACACCTGGACCTTGCCGTCGCCCGCGACGAAACGCGTGCCACCGGGGTCGGAGGACGACTGACCGCCCGCGCAGCCTGCGAGGGCTGTCACGGCCAGAGCGGCGATCACGGGCAGGCTCTTGGCGGTCACGGGAGGCGATCTCCTTGCACTACAGCCGGTAGAGCTGTCACTCTACCGACCACACCGGTCGCTGGGACCGTCGGGTCAGGCTCCCGGAACGGGATTGCCCTTGAGCAGCGAACCCGCGGGCTCGCTGTAGCCGACACTGATGAGACGGCCGTTCTCGAAGGTGAAACTCGTGAGGCTGGCCAGCGCGCACTGGCGGCGGCGCGGGTCGTGCCACAGCCGCCGGCCCTCGGCCGCGAGGCGTGTCACCCAGATGGGCAACTGGTGGCTGACGAGCAGCGCCTCGTGCCCCCTCGCCTGCTCGCGCACGTCGTCGATGACCGCCTTCATGCGGGCGACGACCTCGCCGTACGGCTCGCCCCATGAGGGCTTGAACGGGTTTCTGAAGTGGCGGTAGTAGCGCGGGTCGCGGAAGACGCCGTCGCCACCCGCCACCCGCATGCCCTCGAAGACGTTGGACGCCTCGATCAGGCGATCATCGATCTTGACCGTGAGGTCCAGCGCCTCGGCCGACGGGGCCGCGGTCTCCTGGGCCCGCTCCATCGGCGAGCTGCGGATCTCCACGATGTCCCTGCCGCCGACCGCCTTGGCGACCAATTCGGCCATCTGCCTGCCGTTGGCCGACAGCGGATAACCCGGCAACCTGCCGTACAGGACGCCCGCGGGGTTGTGGACTTCACCGTGGCGCAGGAGGTGAACGATCGTGCTCTCAGTCATGGCGAAGACAGACTACCCGGCATCGAGATCGGCGCACGATGCACGCAGGGCCTCGACCGCGGCGCGGATGGCGGGGCGACGGGCCGCGTCGGTGCGCCAGACCGCGTAGAGCCGCCGGACCGGCCGGGGCTGGATCGCCACCACGCCGACGTTCTCGGGCAGCGGGCCGCGCCCGAGGCGCGGGATCAGCGCGCATCCGTGCCCTTCGGCCACCAGGGCGATCTGGGTGGGGTACTCGTCCGCCATGCAGACGATCTCCGGCTCCCTCTCGACCGAGCGGAGCAGGAAGCTCAGGAAGTCGTGACACACCGTGCCCGGGGAGGAGCTGATCCAGCTGTCACCGGGGAGGTCGGCGAGTTGCGCCTCGCGCCTGCCGGCCAGCGGGTGATCGGCCGGGACGATGACGTCCGCGATGTCGTCCATCAGCGCCGCGCGTGACAGGCCGTCGGGCATCGCCATCGGCCGGTTGAGCCAGTCCTGGACGACGGCGAGATCGATCTCTCCGCGCGAGACGTCCCGGAGTTGCCGCTCGGGCTCCCGCTCGTGGACCAGCAGGGCGAGGTCGGGATGGTCCTTCTTCAGCCGGGTGAGGGCACGCGGAAGGATGCCGCGGGCTGCTGTGGGAAAGGCCGCCATCGTCAGCTTTCCCACCACGGAGCCGCGCAGGGCCTCGAAGTCGGCCTCCGCGGTCTCGACCAGAGCGAGGATCCTCTCGGCGTGGTCCGCCAGCAGCCCCGCCGCGTCCGTCAGCTTCACGCCTCGCCCGTTGCGCTCCACGAGGACCGTGCCGGTCTCCCGCTCCAGCTTGGCGAGCTGCTGGGAGATGGCCGAGGGCGTGACCATCAGAGCGTCGGCGGCGGCTCCCACGGAACCGTAGACGGCCACCGCGTGCAGGGCCTTCAGCCGATTGAGATCCAACATGTAAGCCAGTCTAAAGCATCCGCCTTAGAAAATCTTGCTTGTGCTCAACTATTAAGCACTGCGAAGATATTGCCATGAGAATCCTCAACAAGCTCTTCACTAAGCCGACCCGTCCGTCCCACTCCGAGGTGTCGTATCTGGAGGCGCTGGCGACCAACGCGCGGCACAGCCGGACCGGTCGCCCCACCACCGCCCGCTGACGCCCCGCATCCCCCCACCAGCGCATGCGCGCTCGTCACGTAGCCCTGGCGGTCGGCCTCGCGGCCGTCTGGGGCTTCAACTTCGTCGTCATGGACGCGGGACTCAGGCACTATCCGCCGCTCATGTACGCGGCACTCCGCTTCCTTCTGGCCGCCTTCCCCGCGGTGCTGTTCGTCGGAAAGCCGCGGACTCCCTGGCGCTGGGTGCTCGCGACGGGAGCCACCCTCGGGGTCGCCCAGTACGGCCTGCTCCTGCTGGGCATGCGCGCCGGAATGCCCCCAGGATTGGCGTCCCTGGTGATCCAGGTTCAGGCGATCTTCACCGCGGCCTTCGCGGTGCCGCTGCTCGGTGAGCGGCCCGGGATCCGCCGCGTGTACGGCACGGCGATCGCCTTCGGCGGCCTAGCCCTGCTCACGATCGAACTGACCGGCGCCGTCCCCCTCGGCGCGTTCCTGCTCTGTGTGGGCGCCGCCGTGGCGTGGGGCCTCGGCAACGTGTTCATGCGGAAGGCGTCTCCCCGGACTCGCTCCGGTTCATGGTCTGGGTGAGCGCCGTCTCCTCGGTGCCGCTGCTCGTGCTGGCCGTGCTGGTCGAGGGGCCCTCCTCACTTGGCGTCGTCACCGCCGAGGGCGTGGGCGCCGTGCTGTACACCGCTCTCATCTCGACCCTGGGCGGGTTCGGCGTGTGGGGCCTGCTCCTCGCCCGGTACGACGCCTCGGTGGTCGCGCCGTACGCGCTGCTCGTCCCGATCTTCGGCCTGTCGTCGGCCGCGTTGTTCACCGGCGAGCCGATCTCTCCCGTCACCGTCGCGGCGGGCGTGCTGATCGTGGCCGGCCTGCTCTACGCCGGCAGGCGACCGGCACCGGCCGTCGCACCCGGCACCGATTACCTGCGCACACTCGTCGTCCGCGCCTGGGCCCGCCGCGCCGCCTCCAGGCCCGACACGGTGCTGCTGCCACCCTCAGCCGAGCCGAGCGACCGCCTCACCCCGTGACTCAGCCGCCCCTTTCTCCCTCGACAAGGAGAGATGGACGAAGAACACGGAGGCGATTGGAATGACCACGTTCAGTAACAGTGACGATGCTACGTTCGGCGACATGAGCAGCGGACTCGAGTACTGGCCGGCGCCGCCTCCCTGGGGCTGGACCGCTGACGATCTCGATTGCCCGCCGTCTGAAGGCCCGAACGGCGAGCCTGACTTCTTCAAGCGCGTCGAGCTGATCGATGGAGCCCTTGTCTTCAGGTCACCCCAGCGACGGTTCCACCAGCGCCTGATCCGCGGGCTGACGGAGCGACTCGACGCCCAGGCCCCCGACCGGCTCGCGACCGTCGACCAGATGGATGTGAAGCTCGGGCCTCGGATGCGCCCGTGCCCCGACGTTCTCGTGGTCACCGCGGAGGCGGCGGCCGACGATGAGCGGACGTTCTACAACCCCTCGGAAGTCCGTCTGGTCGTCGAGGTCGTCTCTCCTGACTCCGTCGACCGTGATCGCAAGACCAAGCCCCAGCGGTACGGCGAGGCGGGCATCCCGCATTTCTGGCGGGTCGAGGAGGACGACGGACGGCCGGTCGTGTACGTCTACGAGATCGATCCGGCCACCGGCCACTACGGCCTGACCGGCATCCATCACGAACGGCTGGCCGTGTCCGTGCCCTTCCCCATCGACATCGATCTCGCCGCGCTGGTCAAATGACGCTCAGGCCTGCGCGGCCGCCTTGGCGGCGATCGGAAGGGCCTCCGCGACGCGGGTGAGCGCCTCGTCGTCGTGGGCGGCCGACAGGAACCACGCCTCGTAGGCCGACGGAGGCAGGTAGACCCCCTGGTCGAGCATGCTGTGGAAGAAGGCCCGATAGGCGTCGGTGTTCTGCTCCCGGGCCGAATCGAAGTCCGTGACGGGCCGGTCGGTGAAGAAGATCGAGAACAGGTTGCCCGCCCGCTGGAGCCGGTGGGGGACGCCCGCCGCGGCCAGCGCGTCGGACGCGGCCCGGCCGATCACCAGGGCGGAGGCGTCCACCCGGTCGTACACGTCCTCGTCACAGGCCTGCAGCGTGGCCAGCCCGGCGGCGCAGGCGAGCGGATTGCCCGACAACGTCCCGGCCTGGTAGACGGGCCCCTCGGGCGCGAGAGCGGCCATCACGTCGGCCCGGCCGCCGAAGGCCGCCGCGGGCAGACCGCCGCCCATCACCTTCCCGAAGGTCATCAGGTCGGCCTCGACGGGGTCGATGCCGTACCAGCCCTCCGCGGAGACCCGGAACCCCGTCAGGACCTCGTCCATGATGAGCAGGGCGCCGTTCTCTGTGCACAACTCGCGCAGGCGCCGGTTGAACCCCTCCGCCGGCGGTACCACGCCCATGTTCGCCGGGCAGGCCTCGGTGATCACACAGGCGATCTCGAATGCCCGGAACGCCTCCTCCACGGCCTCCACCGAGTTGTACGGCAGGACGATCGTGTCGGCCGCCGACGCTCCGGTCACTCCCGGGGTGTCGGGCAGGCCGAAGGTGACCACTCCGGAGCCCGCCGAGGCGAGCAGCGCGTCCACGTGCCCGTGGTAGCAGCCGGCGAACTTGATGATCTTCGATCGTCCGGTGAAGCCCCGCGCGAGCCGTACGGCCGACATCGTGGCCTCGGTGCCCGAGCTGACCAGGCGGACCTTCTCCACCGGCTCGATCCTGGAGACGATCTCCTCGGCCAGCAGGACCTCGCCCTCGGTGGCGGTGCCGTAGGAGAACCCCCGCGACAACGCCTCCTCCACGGCCTCCACGACGGCGGGATGCCGGTGCCCGAGGATCATCGGGCCCCAGGAGCACACGAGGTCGACATAGCGGTTGCCGTCCACGTCGGTGATGTACGGTCCCTGACCTGCGGCCATGAACCGGGGAGTGCCGCCGACGGCGCCGAAGGCGCGCACCGGCGAGTTCACGCCGCCGGGGACGACCTCACGCGCGCGGGCGAACAGGGCCTCGGAGGATTGCGTTCGAGTCACGTCCCCCAGATTAGGGGCCGGGGCCGCCGGCGGCCGTACCGGATCACTCGAGAGCGTCGGCCAGCAGGTCGAGGACGCGGAGCGGATCGGGCAGCGGCCGCCCGTCAGGAGGCCTGATCCAGGTCACCGCCTCTCCGGTGGGCAACGTCGACGACGGCGCGAGGACGTAGCTGTCACGACAGTGCCAGCGCAGGCCCGGCGTGTTGTCGATGGTCTCAGGATCGGCGTCGAGGTGGCAGGACCACCATTCGTCCTCGTCGTCGGGGGCGCCACGGGTGGCGACGAAAAAAAGAACCCGGTCGCCGTTGGCGGCGACCGGGCCGGTCTCGAAGCCTGCTGCGTCCATCGCGGCGAGGGCGGGCAGGCCTGCCGCCGCCGGTACGTCGAAGACGTCGAACACCCTGCCTGTGGGAAGAATCACGTTGGTTTGGGGTTCCAGCTCCCACCACCGGGTCAGGAGCGCGGTGTCCGTCGTGGCCTGCATCTGCCAGGCAGGCGACAGCGGGTGCATGCCTGGCTCGGGACATCCGATGCGGTCGCAGGAACAGGCACGGCCGCCCTCGTCGAGCGGATAGGCGCCCATGCAAACGGGCCAGCCGAGTTGGGCGTATTCGAGCACCGATGTGATCTTCCGCGGCGCTCGGTGCGCACGCCGTTTCGTGCGACGAGCCAGCGGTACCCCCACCATGGTGCCCCTCCCCACAAGGAACGTGCTCCCGATAATGCCCTGTCGCCCCACACCGGTGTAGGGCGACCCCCCGTGATGGACGGTCAGGATAGTGTGCGGGCGACTTCTGTGGCCCAGTAGGTCAAGATCAGGTCGGCTCCGGCCCGCCGGATGGCGATGAGCGACTCCATGATGATCCGTTCCCGGTCGATCCAGCCGTTGGCGGCCGCCGCCTCGACCATGGCGTACTCGCCGCTCACCTGGTAGGCCGCGACCGGCACCTCCACCATCGCGCGCACCTGGCTCAGGATGTCCAGGTAGGCCAGGGCCGGCTTGACCATCACGGCGTCCGCGCCCTCGGCGAGGTCGAGCCGCACCTCTCGCAACGCCTCGCCGATCGGCCCGGCCGGGTCCTGCTGGTAGGCGTTGCGGTCGCCGAACTGCGGCGCGCACTCGGCGGCGTCGCGGAAGGGCCCGTAGAAACCGGAGGCGTACTTCGCGGAGTAGGCCAGGATCGGGATCTCGGCGAAGCCCTCGGCGTCCAGCGCCGCGCGGATGGCTCCGACCTGCCCGTCCATCATGCCGCTCGGCGCGATCACCTGCGATCCGGCGGCCGCCTGCGCGACCGCGGCCGAGGCGTACCGCTCCAGGGTGGCGTCGTTGTCCACCTCGCCCGCCGCGGTGAGCAGGCCACAGTGGCCGTGGTCGGTGTACTCGTCCAGGCAGGTGTCGGTCATCAGGACCAGTTGGTCGCCCATGTCCGCCGCGAGATCGCGCAGCGCGACCTGGACGATGCCCTCGGGATCGTCCGCGGCCGAGCCTCTGGCGTCCTTGTGGACCGGCACGCCGAACAGGATGACGCCGCCCACCCCGGCCTCCGCCGCCTCGTGGACGGCCTTGCGGAGCGAGTCGCGGGTGTGCTGGAACACACCTGGCATCGACCTCACGGGCTGCGGCTCGTCGATGCCCTCCTTGACGAACAACGGCAGGATCAGCTCGGCCGGATCCAGCCGCGTCCCCGCGACCATTCGGCGGAGCGGTGCCGTACGGCGCAGCCGGCGTGGCCGGGCCACCGGGAACTGAGCCAGGTCAGTCGCCGGCGGGAGATTACGGGAACGCGCGTTCACTGTGGACTCTCCGCTCGGGTTCGGAAGGCCCCACGACGACGTCGAGGCCCTCATGCGGTTCAACGCATCCGATCCGGGCGCGTCATCCCGCTCACTCACTTCACACGACGCCGGGCGCCCCTGCGAGTCTGGGAGGGCCTGCGAGGCACCTCGCCCGCGGAGATCGCCGCGTGCCGCTGCTTGGCACCATAGTCCGCGAGGGCGGCCGCCAGAGCGGAAGCCGATGGTTTGTCCGCCATCACGTCCACGCGCAGGCCGAACTCCTCGGCCGTCTTGGCGGTCTGCGGGCCGATCACGGCGATGACCGTGACGTTGTGCGGCTTGCCCGCGATGCCCACCAGGTTCCGCACCGTCGAGGACGAGGTGAACAGCACCGCGTCGAAACCGCCGCCCTTGATCGCCTCACGGATGGGCGCGGGCGGGGGCGCGGCGCGGACCGTCCGGTACGCCGTGACGTCGTCGCACTCCCAGCCGAGCTCGGTGAGCCCGGCGACCAGCGTCTCGGTCGCGATGTCGGCCCTGGGCAGCAGGACGCGGTTGATCGGGTCCAGCATCGAGTCGTACGGAGGCCACTCCGCCAGCAGCCCCTCCGACGACTGCTCGCCCGTGGGCATGAGGTCGGGTTTCACGCCGAACTCCACGAGGGCCTGGGCGGTGGGGTCGCCCACGGCGGCGACCTTCAGCCCGGCGAAGGCCCGGGCGTCCAGGCCGTACTCCTCGAACTTCTCCCGGACGGCCTTGACCGCGTTCGCGCTGGTGAAGGCCACCCACTCGTAGCGGCCCGTGACCAGGCCCTTGATCGCCCGGTCCATCTGCTGCGGGGTGCGCGGCGGCTCCACCGAGATGGTCGGGACCTCCTCCGGCACCGCGCCGTACGACCGCAGTTGCTCCGAGAGGCCCTCCGCCTGCTCCTTGGTACGCGGGACGAGCACCCGCCAGCCGAAGAGCGCCTTGGTCTCGAACCACGACAACTTGTCGCGCGCGGCGACGACGTCACCCACGACGATCACCGCCGGCTCGGTCATGCCCGCGTGCTTGAGATCAGGGCCGAGGCGGCCGAGCGACGACACGACCGTGTACTGCTCGGTCGTCGTTCCGTCGCTGGTGACCGCGACCGGGGTCGAGTCCGGCTTTCCTCCCGCGATCAGGGCCTTGCCGATCGGTACGGCGTCCGTGACCCCGTTGTAGATGACCAGGGTGCCCGTGCAGGCGGCGTGCGGCGCCCAGTCGTCGACCTGTGCCGCGTCCACGACGCGGAACTCGGGAACACCCGGCGCCGGCGGGATGCCCGCGTAGGTCAGCACCGCCGTGGCGGGCGGCACGCCTGGAACGATCTCGAACTCGATGTCCGCCTTGGCGCACGCCGCGACCTCGTCACCGACCGAGGAGAAGAACGACGGGTCTCCCGGGCACAGCCGGACCACGGTCCGCCCTGCCTTCGCGTGCTGGATCGTCCTCAGCGAGACCGAGTTCTCCGCGGCGTCCGGGGAGATGTCCATGACCTCCACGCCCGCGCGGCAATGGCGCAGCAGCGAGCCGTACGCCTCCTGATCGAGAACGACGACGTCGGCCCTGCCCAGCAGGTCGGCGCCGCGCAATGTGAGCAGGTTCGCGTCACCCGGTCCGGCGCCCACGAAGGCGACGAACCCGGAACGGGCCTGCGGACTGCGGTTCGCGGAGCTCAATGGGTCTGCTCCCCCATCAACGTATCGGCCCCTTCAGCGATCATGGCGGCCGCGAGATCACGGCCGAGGTCCATGGCCGCCGGAGGAGGTCCGGAGGCGGACTTGCGCACCGACCGCGCGCCGTCGGCGGCGACGACGACTGCGGTCAGATTGAGAATGTGCCCGTCACCGGACGCGAAAGCACCTACTGGTGCCGCGCAACCGGCCTCGAGGGCTGCGAGGACCGAGCGCTCGGCCGTCACGGCGGCCCGCGTACGCGGGTCGTCGAGGGCGCCGAGCAACTCGATCAGGTCTGTGCGGGAGGCCAGGCACTCGACGGCGAGGGCGCCCTGCCCGGGGGCCGGGACCATGGCATCGACATCGAAGATCTCCGAGATCTCCCTGTCGCGCCCGATCCTTTCCAGGCCGGCGGCGGCGAGCACGACACCGTCGAACTCACCCGAGGCTATCTTCCCGATGCGCGTGTCCGCGTTGCCGCGAATGGGCTGGTAGTCGAGGTCCGGCCGGAGCGAGCGGAGCTGGGCCACGCGACGCGGCGAACCGGTGCCGATCCGCGCCCCCGGCGGCAGGTCCGCCAGCTTGGCGTTGCTGACCAGCGCGTCACGCGGGTCGTCGCGGGGCAGGATGGCCGCGATCACGATCTGCTCGTCGGGCGTCGTGGGGAGATCCTTCAGCGAGTGGACCGCGAAGTCGATCGCACCCTCGGCCAGCTTGGCACGCAACTCGCTGACGAAGACGCCGGTGCCGCCGAGCTGGGTCAGCTGGGCCTTGGTGACGTCCCCGAAGGTGGTGATGCCGACCAGTTCCACCTCCCGGCCCGTCAGGCCGGTCAGCCGGTCGGCGACGGACTGCGACTGCGTGGTCGCCATCAGGCTCTTGCGCGTCCCGAGACGCAGGGCGGCGCTCACTGCTCGGCTCCCCTGCCATCGGATTCGCGGCGGTCGGCCTCGAGAGTGGCGAGCTCGATGCCGGAGACGGCGTCGGGCGCCTTCGGATCGAGGTCGAACAGCTCGCGGAGCGCCTCGGCGTAGTGATCGCCCCCAGGCGAGGTGGCCAGCTGCTTCACCCGCACCGTGGGCTCGTGGAGCAGCTTGTCGACGACCCTCCTGACGGTCTGGGTGACCTCGTCGCGCATTCGCGCGTCCAAGGTCGGCAGCCGCGACATCAGCCGGCCGATCTCCGCCTCGACCACCTGCGCGGCCTTGCTCCGCAGCGCGACCACCGTCGGGGTCACCTTGGCGGCCCGCTCGGAGTCGAGGTAGGCCGTGACCTCCTCGGCGATGATCCGCTTGACCGCGGTGATCGCCTCGGCATGACCGCCGTCACCGGTGCCCTCTCCCAGACCGGCCTGCTGCATCGACTCCAGGTCGACGAGCGTCACGCCGGGGATGGCGCGCACGCCCGGGTCGATGTCGTGCGGGAGCGCGAGGTCGAGGAGGAAGAGCCCGCCGGGCTCGCGTGTCTCCATCGCGGCCATGACCATCTCCGCCGTGACCGCGCGGGAGCCGGCCCCGACACAGGAGATCACCAGATCGGCCTGGGCGAGCTCCGCGGGAAGATCCGCCAGGTGGGCGGCCCTCCCGCCGACCGTCTCAGCCAGCCGTACGGCACGGGCGTGCGTGCGGTTGGCGATGACGATGTCCGTCACGCCGGCGCGGGACAGCGTTGCGGCGGACAGGGCGCTCATCGAACCGGCGCCGACGACCAGGGCCCGCCTGCCGGCGATCGGGCCGATCACCCGCTCGGCCAGGGTCAGGCCGACTCCCACCAGCGACGCGCCGGCCCGGTCGATGTCGGTGTCGGTGTGCGCGCGCTTGCCGACGCGCAGAGCGTGCTGCGCGAGCTCGTTGAGCGAGGACCCCGCCGTGCCCTGGTTCTGCGCGAGCCGCAGGGCGGAGCGGAACTGCCCGAGGATCTGCCCCTCGCCGACCACCATCGAGTCGAGCCCGCAGGTCACGTTGAACAGATGCTGGACCGCCCGGTCCTCGTAGTGCACGTAGAGGTGCCTGCCGAGCTGCTCCTGAGGCATGCCGGAGTGCGCGCTCAGCAGATCGCTGATGGCGGTCACACCACCGTGGAATCGATCGACGTCGGCGTAGACCTCGACCCGGTTGCAGGTGGAGACCACCAGGGCCTCGGCCACGTGCTCGCTCTGGCTGACGCCGTGCAGGAGCTTTTCGAGCGCATCGCCGCTGACCGTGACGCGCTCAAGAAGCGCCACGGGAGCGGACCGATGGCTCAGCCCGACGACGAGGAGGCTCATGAGCTCGCTCCGATCGATCGCTCATTCACTTGTTCAACCCCGCCTGGCCACTCCTCGGCCATGATGGGCCCTCCATTGGCCTTGCGCTGCTCGTGGAACGCAAGGATCTGCAGCTCGATAGATAAATCGACTTTACGGACATCTACGCCCTCAGGCACATTCAGCACGACAGGCGCGAAGTTCAAAATACTCGTGACACCCGCCTCCGTGACCCGATCGCAGACATGTTGCGCCGCGGTCGCCGGCGTGGCGATCACCACGATCGACACCGCGCGGCCGGCGATCACGGACTCCAGTTCGTCGGTGTGCTCCACGACGAGACCGGCGATCCGGTCGCCGACCACTGCGGGATCGGCGTCCAGGAGGCCCGCGATGCGAAATCCCCTGGATGCGAACCCGCCGTAGTTGGCGAGGGCCCGACCGAGGTTACCGACTCCGACGATGGCGACGGCCCAATCCTGGGTGAGACCAAGCTCACGTGAGATCTGGTAGATCAAGTATTGGACGTCGTAACCGACGCCACGCGTGCCGTACGAGCCGAGGTGGGACAGGTCCTTGCGGAGCTTCGCGGAGTTCACCCCCGCGGCCATCGCCAGGTCCTCCGAACTCACCGTCGGAGTTCCGCGCTCGGACAGCCCGTTGAGGGCACGCAGATAGAGCGGCAGTCTCGCGACGGTCGCGTCGGGAATGCCACGATCGCGTGCTTGCGGAATACGGCGTGTCACGTGCCGGTGCTCCAGGGGGACGGACGGCCGGTGCGTCCCCGGCCGCACGAGCGGATGCGACGGATGAACATCACATTAGTGCCTTTGTGAAGCTACGCACAAAGTGAGCGTCCGTTAACTGTCCCAGGACAGCGGCCCGGTAGCGAATCCGACCCGCGTGGACCGGCATATCCTGGGGCCATGTCCCCTCAGGATCACCGGATCACCCTGCTCGGCAAACCCGGCTGCCACCTGTGCGACGACGCCCGCGCGGTCGTGGAACGAGTGGCGCGTGATCTCAGTGTGGAATGGGAGGAGAGGGACATCACCGCGTCCCCCGAGGACCTGGCGGAATACGGGGAGATGATCCCGGTCGTCCTCGTCGACGGCGTCCAGCATGATTACTGGCGCGTGAACGAGACCCGCCTCCGCGCCGCCTTGCACGTTTAGCTTTGCCTCGCCTCCGGCGAGGCAAAGCGGAGCGAGCGCGATCAGACGCGGTAGGCGGCGGGGAGGGGCACCACCTTGGCGGCGTTCACAGTGAGCTCGATGACGTTGGTCGCCAGGACAAGCGGCTGCCGCTCGGTGGCGAAGCGCTCCATGTGCGGCTGGCGCTGGTGCTCGGAGAAGCCCACCTCGTCGCGGTAGAGCTCGTAGACGATGCGCTGGAGCGGCGCCGACTTGACGGCGTGGCAGATGAAGATCAGCGTGTCGGGCTCGTTCCGCAGGACGGCCTCGACGGTCTCCTCCGCCAGCTTGTCGAAGGCCTCGCCTGAGCCGTCCATCAGGGTGAACACGGTGAGGATGCCGTAGATGCCGGCCGCGGGCTTGACCGAGCCGTCCTGGCGCGACGCGGACACGCCTTGACCGGACGCCGCGCCGAAGGCCGAGCCGAATGCCGCCGCGGCGGCCGCAGGGAACGCCGGGCTGTCCACGACGGGCAACATGATGCCGGTGGCGGGCATGTCGTGGGGATCGACCGGCGGGGCGCCGGGAGCCGGGACACCGAAGTCGGCCTGGCGGGGCTGGCCGTACGGGTCGGGCATGATGAGCTGCCCGGTCGCCGGGCCCGCGAAGTCGTCCGGCCGCGCGCGGGGGCCGAAGCCGTCCGCCGATTGCATGCGGTTCGCGAAGTCGAGCTCGGCCTCCTCCTTCGCCTGGTACTCGGCGACGAGATCGCCGAGACCCGATCGCCGGGGCGCCGGCGGAAGAGGCGGGACAGGCGACGGGGCGGCGACCTGAGGCTCGCGACGGTCGGCGGCGCGCCGGGAGCGCCCCGTCCACTCGTCGGGCTCGTCGTCCTCGTCCTCGTCGTCGTCCTCGTACGGCGCGAGCGGCCTGGCCACGGCGTACCACATGCCTCCGGCGGTGACCGCCATGAGGACCACCACGAGGATGGCGGGCAGGCCCAGCTCCAGCGCCGCCGACAGCAGCAGGCCCGCGGGGGCCAGCACGACTGTGGCCTGCATGTTGTCGATGTCGAAGTCGTCACCGTCACGCCAGCTCAGCAGCGAGACGGCCAGGGAGATCACCAACATGACGATCACGAGGCCGTGGACTCCGTGGAGCAGATACTCCGGCCAGATGTCCCAGTGCGCTCCGGCGTCGGGAAGCTCCTTGGAGAAGGCTCCCGATATCGGGTCGAGCAGCATGATGACCGCGCCGACGACCGTCAGCGCCGAGCCGATCAACCACCCGCCGAAGCGGGAGGACCCCTTGTCCGCCAGGAGCTGCAACACGCCGACCGCCAGCCAGAGCGGAGCCAGTAAGGACCCCGTGATCTGCGATATCCGGAAGGTCCCGGCCCCGAAGCCCGCGAGATGGCCGATCCCGATGGTCCCGAGTGACAGGGTCAGCGCGCCCGCGGCGACGCTCCAGGCGATCAGCCAACCCGTCGGCTCCTCGCGGAGGCGCCCGATCAGGACAGCTGTGGTCATCCCGGCGGTCAGGGCGCCGGCGAGGGCTAAGAAAGCGACAAGGACTCCCATGGTGGAACCCATGCTGCCGGACATTGCCGCCTGACGGGTAGCCGGATCCCCACAAACACCCCCGGACCACCCCGATCAGGGAACAAGTTCCGTCACGTATGGTGACTGCGGCGCTCAGACGGATTGTGTTATTTGCCGATGATTTCTAGAGTGTTCGAGCACGCGGACTCCCCTTCCCCCAAGGGACACCGGATGCCGAACACGTGGCCGTTGGCCGGGCTGGCCCCTCCAGCCGCCCGCGGAGCATCGCCTCCTGCGCGCTCCATCGACCCCGCCGCAGGCGAGGACGAGGAGATGCGAGAGCTGGTCCTGCGCGCCAAAACCGGGGACACCGAGGCGTTCGGCGTGCTCTACGACCGTTACCTGGAGTTGGTGTACCGCTACATCTACTTCCGGGTCGGCACGCACGCGCAGACGGAGGATCTCACCAGCGAGACGTTCCTGCGCGCCCTGCGGAGCATCTCGGACTTCACCTGGCAGGGCAGGGACTTCGGTGCGTGGCTGGTCACCATCGCCCGCAACCTCGTGGCCGACCATTTCAAGTCGGGCCGCAACCGCCTCGAGGTCACCACCGCCGAGGTCTTCGACCGGCCGCTGGACGGACCGCACATCCCGGAGAACGCCGTCGTCACGAACATGGTGAACGAGCGGGTGATGCAGGCGATCAAGCAACTCGTGCCCGAGCAGCAGGCCTGTGTGATCTTTCGCTTCCTCCATGGGATGTCACTGGCCGAGACGGCTGTGGCGATGGGCAAGAAGAGCGGTGCGATCAAGGCCCTGCAATTTCGGGCGATCAAGGCGCTCGCCCGGTCACTACCGAAGGATCTCGGTTAGCGCACCTGCCGTAACCTGCGCCCCGTCCCGTCGTTGGGCATGTGGCAGGGGTGGATCAAACGGGGGATGGCGGGAGCATTACTCATGAGCTGCTGGCGAGCCTCGCGCCGGCTGCGCGGACGGACGACACGCGGCGGCCAGGTCGTCGCGCGCCTCTCGGAGCTCAGCGGCTTCCTCAGCGGCCCGAGCCCCGAGTTCCGCGCCGGCCTGCGCGACGAGCTCCTGCGGACCCACGCCGCGGAACGGGTGCCCGCATCGGAACCGCCCGCGGAACGGCCGAAGGTGCGCCGCCGATCGCTGTTCGCGCGGTTCCGCCCGGCCCTCGTGTTCGCGGTGCTGCTGATCGGCATGTACGGCACGGGCATCCGGACCTACCACTCCGTCCCCGGCGAGCCGCTCTACCCGCTCAAGCGGGCCGCGGAGTCGACGCTGCTGTCCATGGCGTCCGGCGAGGAGCGGGCCCATCGGGAGATGGGCGCCGCGCGCCTCAGGGCGGCCGAGACCGCGTCCCTGGCGGCCTACTCGACACCGGACCCGAGCCGGGACGAGCTCATCGAACGGACCCTTGAGGACATGGAGTCCACGACCAGGGCCGCGCTGGGCCGGGTCGAACGGCACGGGAAGGCCGCGAGCACCGAGGCAGGGCGCTTCGCGAGAGAGCAGCGCGAAGCCGTCGAGTCACTACTTCCGAAGCTCGATGCCGCAAATCGCAAGAAAGCGAATAAGTATCTGAAATATATTGACATGTTCACGGTTCCCGGCCGTTGACACGTCATGTGCCGTCCGCGGCTGCTCCCATTCGGGGCAACCCGGGACGGTTAAGCTGATGTGCCATGAGGCGGCTATTGCGACGGCGGGAAGCGGCAGAGATCGCGGGTGAAGTGGCGGCGGCCGCGGCGGTCTCGGCGCCGGCGGTGATCCCGGATCCCACCGCGGCGGCCTTCTTCGACGTCGACAACACGATGATGCGCGGCGCCTCGATCTACCACTTCGCGCGGGGCCTGGCCTCGCGCGGCCTGTTCACCACGAGCGACCTCATGAGATTCGCCGCCGGCCAGGCCTGGTTCCGCGTCAGAGGCAACGAGAACCCCGAGCACATCGCCCGGGCCAAGGAGATGGCCCTGGCCTTCGTGGCCGGCCTCAAGGTCGACGACGTCGTACGGCTCGGCGAGGAGATCTACGACGAGGTCATGGCCGACCGCGTGTGGGCGGGCACCCGGGCACTGGCCCAGGCCCACCTGGACGCGGGCCAGCGGGTGTGGCTGGTCACCGCGACGCCGGTCGAGCTGGCCCGGGTGATCGCGCAGCGTCTGGGGTTGACCGGAGCGCTCGGGACGGTCGCGGAGACCGCGGAGGGCGCCTACACCGGCAGGCTCGTCGGCGACCTCCTCCACGGGCCTGCCAAGGCCGAGGCCGTCCGGGCGCTGGCCCGGCGCGAGGGGCTCGACCTGTCACGCTGCTCGGCCTACAGCGACTCGGCCAACGACCTGCCCATGTTGTCGCTCGTCGGCCACGCCTACGCGATCAACCCCGACAGCGAGTTGCGCGAGTACGCCAGGGACCAGAATTGGCAGATCCGCGATTTCCGTACCGGGCGGAAGGCCACGATGATCGGCCTGCCGATCGCGGCGACGGCGGGCGCCATCGCCGGCGGCGTCGCCGCGGGCATCGCGCTGCGCCGGCACTACCGCTCGAGCTAGCGAGACCCGGTCAGAAGAACGGCGGGAAGGCGGGGCCACGCCGCAGGCGCAGCGCGTCGAGTTGCTGCTGGATCGCCTCACGGACCTGGTCGGTCAGGTTGAAGACCAGCATGGGGTCGTCGGCGTCCTCAGGGTCGAACTGGTCGGTGCGGATGGGCTCACCGAACTCGATCAGCCACTTGGACGGCAGCGGGATCAGGCCCAGCGGGCCCAGCCAGGGGAAGAACGGCGTGATCGGCAGGTACGGCAGGCCGAGCAATCTGGCCAGCGTGGAGAAGTCGCCGATCTTGGGGTAGATCTCCTCGGCGCCGACGATGGCACAGGGAACGATCGGCGTGCCGGCGCGGACGGCCGAGGTCACGAAGCCGCCGCGGCCGAACCGCTGAAGCTTGTAGCGCTCCGAGAAGGGCTTGCCCACGCCCTTGAAGCCCTCGGGGAAGACCCCGACGAGCTCGCCCTTGCGCAGCAGCCTGTCGGCGTCCTCACGGGAGGCCAGGGTGTGTCCCGTCTTGCGGGACAGGTGGCCGAGGACCGGCAGTTGGTAGACCAGGTCGGCGCCGAGCAGCCGGACCGCCCGGTGCGCCTCATCGTGCAGCGCCACCTGCATCATCAGTGCGTCCATGGGAAGCGTGCCCGAATGGTTGGCCACCACCAGGGCGCCGGTCTCGGCGGGGACGTTGTCCACGCCGAGCGTCTCCACCCGGAACCAGTGCCGGTAGAGCGGCCGGATCAGCTCGAGCAGGACCTTGTCGTTGAGCTCGGGATCGAAGCCGAACTCGTCGACCTCGTAGTCCCCGGCGATCCTGCGCCGGAGGAGGGCGAGCAGTTCGGCGAGCCGTTCGTCCACCGATCCCGCAGGGCCTGTGGCGTCCGACGGGCCGGGTGGGGGCGTCCCACGGACCGCGGAAATGGGGATGATCCGTGCGCCCTCCTCGGAGGACGTCTCGGAAGCAGGAATCTCGCTCACCGCCTCGTCGCCAGGCCGGACAGCCAGTCGACCAGGGCGGCCGTCCTGTCCGCACCCGTGCCGCGCGACTGTAAGAAGTCGTCGAACGCGGCAGCCGTAGTGAACTTGGGCCTCCAGGCGAGCGTGGCGGCCAGCCGGGTGGTGTCGACGACCCGGCCGTGGCTCATCAGCGCGAGTTGCTCCGGAGAGAAGTCGACCAGGCCGGTGGTCCGCGCCAGCATCCCGAGGACGCCGAAGGCGGGGGACGGGACCGGCAGTCCCGTCCGGCCGGACCGCCGGACGCACTGGGACAGCAGCAGAACCCCGTCGCCGGACACATTGAAGACGCCGGGACGGTCCTCGACCGCCATCCGGCACATCACCTCGACCACGTCGTCCTCGTGCACGAACTGCAGCCGGGGATCGAAGCCGAAGACGGTCGGCAACACCGGCTGCGAGAAGTACCTGGTGAGGGGCGAGTCGACGCGCGGTCCCATGAGGTTGGCGAACCTCAGAGTCGAGGTCACCACGTCGGACCGCCGTCGGGCGAACCCGCGGACGTAGCCTTCGATCTCTATGGCGTCCTTGGCGTAGCCGCTGTGCGGCACGTCGACGGGCTCGGTGTCCTCGGTGAACACGGCCGGGGCATGCGGCGAGGAGCCGTACACCGCCGTGGTCGAACGGACCACCACCCGGCGCACCATCGCGGATCGCTGGCAGGCGGCCAGCAACTGCATGGTGCCGATGACGTTGTGCTCCATCATGGCCGAGCGGCTCTTGGCGGGCTCGCTGACCAGGCTCATGTGCACGACGGTGTCGACGTCCTCCGCCGAGATGACCTGGGCGATGTCGGGGGTCCGCAGGTCGATCCGGACGAATTCGGTACGGCCGAGCAATGCTCCGCCGTCACGTGTGAGAGAGGACGGCGGCACCGTGTCCACACCGATGACCCGCCCGATCCCCGGATCCGCCGCGAGAGCACTGGCCACTCGGGCGCCGATATGACGAGAGACCCCGGTGACGAGCACGGTGTGGGTCAACGTCGCCTCGCAGTATGGGGCATTTCAACGGTGGCCCGGTCCCTCGGGACCGGTGCGCGCTCCGTCTCGACTACTTCTTGTTACGCCGCTGAATGCGAGTCTTCTTGAGCAGCTTGCGGTGCTTCTTCTTGGCCATGCGCTTACGGCGCTTCTTGATCACAGAGCCCACGGGACCCCCAGGTGAAGGTGGTGTCAGACCGGCGCGCGAACGCACACCGGCTCAACAGCCTACCGGCGATCCATGGTAGATCGCCCCTCAAGGGGGTCCCGCGTGGCCTGCGTCGAACCGTGCGCTCCTCGGAGCGACGGTCTCGGCCGCCGGGCGCCTCATCCAGCCTCGATGAACGCGTCCCTCAAGTAGTCGTGGACGGCCTGCTCAGGCACTCGGAAAGATCGGCCGACCCTGATGGCCGGCAACTCGCCCGAGTGCACGAGCCGATACACCGTCATCTTGGACACCCGCATGACGGTGGCAACTTCTGCGACCGTCAGAAACTTCACCTCGCTGAGAGGTCTTTCGCCTGCACCCATCGGACGCCTCTTCCGCACGTGTTTCCGGGTTATCCCCACTGGTGCCTTCGCTCACGCACGTGTACTGCTGTCAGCGTAAGTCCGGACTCCATGTAGGCAAACCCCCCATTTCATCAGCCACCGGAGTCTTATGCCGTCAAAACCGAGAAATCGCTGGCAGCAGCCGGGTCGTGCCCTTCGCCTCAACCTTGGAACGGACCAACTTCCCTCACATTAGAGTCGCCCAGGATCACAAAAAAGTTGGCAAACGGTGGACACTCTGGTGGAAAAGCGGGCGCGAAATGCCCGAATGGGATGTCCGGATTGGGGTCACAACCCCTGAGTGATCCGTTCCAGAAGGTAGGCCGTGAGCGGACTGTAATAGCGCGGCAACACGTTGTCGTCGAGCGGCACGGCCACCGCGATCTTGTCCTCGGCCTCTCCGACGAAGAGGGCGGGGTCGTTGCAGTCGGCGAATCCGACCGTCTCGATGCCGGCCTCTCCCGCCGCGCCCGCCCAGCCGTGGTCGGCGATCACGAAGTCGGGGCGCTCCTCCGCCAGCATCGCGCGCATGGGGTGCGGATCGTGCGTGTGGACCAGGTTGCCCCGGTCGTCGAGCATGGCCACGCCGTCGAGATAACGGATCCTCCTGCGCCTGCCGAGCCCGCCGTACGTGTAGCTCCACCCCTCGGCGGGAACCAGCAGCGTCGCTCCGTGGGCGACGACGAACCGGGCCAGGGCCAGATGGACGGTCAGCAGGCCGGTCGGGTGCCCGGTGGCGACGATGACCCGGGCTCCGCCGCGGCGGAGCACCGCCGCGATGCGATCGCCCATCTCCTCCACGGCGTCGATCGTCCGTTCCGGATCGATGGTGTCCTGACCCTCGCGATGACGGGGGTCGGCGACCACGCCCGTCTTCTTGGCCATGAGCTCGAGGATGTCGGCGAACGTCCATTCACCGGACAGCGTGAGCCCGAACATGTAGTGCGGGTCACGCAGCGCCAGCGAGCGGTAATGATCGAGGTTGTTCTCGCGGCTGGTCGCGACCTCGCCCGCGATGCGCGTCCGGACCAGATGATCGCTGAGCTCGGCGCGGGTGGGAGGAGGAGGGGAGGCGGGCTGACGGGTCACAATCGGTACAGCACTCCTGGTGTCGTCATGATTCCGGCGGGGTCTCGGATCCGGCCGTCGAGCTACGGCATCGGATCGAGTCCGTGGAGGGGGAACACGGCGTTCCTGCACGCGAGGATCGCCCTGTCGATGGCATCAGCTGGATCGTATCCCCGCGCGATGTCCTGGTATTCGGGGTGGCGGCCGTCCGTCATGGTCAGCGGCGCCGTCTCCCCGGTCCGCTCCTTCACCATGTCCCGCCAGCCCTGCGGTGTGGGGGTCCCGGGATCGACGGGTGAACCCGCCGCCTCGGCGATGAGGTGGGTCCAGGCCCGCGGCACCACCTGCACCAGCTCGTAGCCTCCGCCCCCGGTGGCGATCCAGCGCCCTCCGGCGGTCTCGTGCGCCAGCCGGTGCAGCTCCGCGTAGGCCGTGCGCTGCCCGTCGAGGCTCAGCATGAGATGGGCGAGAGGGTCGAGCGCGTGACTGTCGCAGCCCTGCTGGGTCACCAGGACCTCAGGAGCGAATTCGCGCAGAAGCGGAGGGACGACGGCGTGGAAGGCGCGCAACCAGCCCGCGTCGCCGCACCCGGCGGGCAGGGCGACGTTGACGGAGGTGCCGTCCGCGCCCGTCTCCCGGGGGAAGCCCGTCCCCGGGAAGAGCGTGGTGGGACTCTCGTGGAGGCTGATCGTCAACACGCGCGGATCGTCGTAGAAGACCGCCTGGACGCCGTCGCCGTGATGGACGTCCACGTCGACGTACGCGACCCTCGTGGCGCCCTGGGAGAGCAGCCACGCGATGGCGATCGCCGGGTCGTTGTAGACGCAGAAGCCGCTCGCGGTGAAGGGCATCGCATGGTGGAGCCCTCCTGCCACGTTGAGGGCGTGCTCGGCCCCGCCGGTCCAGACGGCTCTGGCGGCCTCCAGGGTGGCTCCGGCGACCAGGGCCGAGGCCTCGTGCACCCCGGCGAACGCCGGGTTGTCCGGGGTCCCGAGACCCCAGCGGAGGTTCGGGCGACCGGTGCCGGAGACCCCCTTGACCCCGTCGATGTAGTCGCGATGGTGAACGAGCGCGAGCTCGTCGTCGGTCGCGGGGGCGCAGCCGGTGATCTCGACGCCGTCGAGCACTCCGAGGCTGCGGGCGAGCGCCATCGTCAGCTCGACCCGTACGGGCGCAAGAGGATGACCTGGCCCGAAGTCATAGGAAATCAGAGCGTCGTCCCAGACGACCCGCACCGCCTGACTCATGCCCGCGACGCTACCGCACGAAGGTCCGCCGGACCTCATGCGGATCACTCGGAGCGGAGGGCGACCACGGGGTCCAGCCGGCCTGCCCGCCGGGCGGGGGCGACCCCGAAGAACACCCCGACACCGACGGAGACGCCGAAAGCGAGGGCGATCGACCACCAGGTGATCGCGGCGGGAACCGGTGAGAGCGCCTGGATCAGCAGGGCGCCGCCGACGCCGAGAAGGATGCCGATCAACCCGCCGATCGTCGTGAGCAGCACGGCCTCGATCAGGAACTGCCACAGAACGTCACGCTGGCGGGCGCCCAGAGCCTTGCGCAGGCCGATCTCCTTGGTCCGCTCCCGCACGCTGACGAGCATGATGTTGGAGACTCCCACTCCTCCGACCAGCAGCGAGATCCCGGCGATGGCGGCCAGGACCCCGGTCAGCATGCTGAGGACCGTGCCGATGGTCCCCAGAAGCTGCGTCTGGGTCACGGCGGAGAACTTCTCGTCCGGATAACGGGCGTCCAGGGCCGCCACGACCTTGTGCTGGAGCGACTCGATCTCGTCGGGACCGGACGCGCCGACCGCGATGCCGTTGATCCGCGGCAGTCCGATGAGCCGCTGGGCGGTGGTGACCGGGACGTGCACCTCCTGGTCCCGCGCGACGCCGAAGGTGGAGCCGACGGACTCGTAGACCCCGATCACCCGGAACCGGACGCCCGCGATCGTCGCCTGACGCCCGATGGGGTCGACGTCACCGAACAGCTTCCCCGCGACCTCCGAACCCAGAACGGTCACCCGGCGGCGGGTGTCGACGTCGGTCGCGGTCATGTAGCGGCCACGGCGCAAGGGCCGGTCGAAGATGTTCTGCATGTTCTCGTCGGTCCCGGTGAGCGTGGCGAACACCTCGTTACGCCCCACCCGTACCGACTCGCCCGAGTTGACGGCCACCGTGACCTTCGACGGGTCTCCGACGACGCGCCGGACGTAGGCCACGTCCGTCAGGTCGAGACGGCTCTGCGTCGGGGCGGCTCCCAGGCCGACCTGTCCGGGGACGACGAGAATGATGTTGCTGCCGAGCCCGGCGATCTCCTTCTCGACCGCGTTCTTGGCTCCGGTTCCGATGGCGACGAGGATCACGACCGCCAGGACGCCGATGATCACACCGAGCATGGTCAGCGTGCTGCGCAGCCGGTTGACCCGCAGGGCCTCCAGCGCCATCCGCAGCGCCTCCGCCGTCCTCATCCCGCCCCCCCCTCGGTCGTCTCGCCGGCCGGTGCCGTACGGGATCGCGAGTCCAGTTCGATGAGACCGTCGCGGACATGGATCTGCCGGCGGGCGCGGGCCGCGACGTCCGGCTCGTGCGTGACCAGGACGACGGCCACTCCGCTGTCGGCGTTGAGGCGTTCGAGGAGGTTCATCACCTCTTCGCCGTTGCGCGTGTCGAGGTTGCCGGTCGGCTCGTCGGCCAGGACGACCTGAGGATCGCCCACCAGGGCACGGGCGATGGCGACCCTCTGCTGCTCGCCGCCGGACATCTGGGAGGGCCGGTGGCCCATCCGGTGCCCGAGCCCCACGGCCTTCAGCGCCGCCTCGGCCCGGGCGCGCCGCTCCGATCTCGTGACGCCCCGGTAGACGAGAGGCAGTGCCACGTTGTCGAGCGCAGGAGTCCGGGCGAGCAGATGGAAGGACTGGAAGACGAAGCCGATGGTCTGGTTGCGCAACTCGGCCAGGCGGGTGTCGTCGAGGGTCGCGACGTCGACCCCGCCTACCCGCAGGATGCCCGACGTCGGCCGGTCGAGGCAGCCCAGCAGGTGCATGAGCGTGGACTTGCCTGAGCCGGACGGCCCGAGGAGAGCCACGAACTCGCCCTGCTCGATGCGCAGGTCCACGCCGCGCAAGGCGTCCACGGACACGCCTTCGAGATCGTAGGACCTGGTCAGCCCGATCGCCTCGAACGCCGTGGGCGACGTCATGGGGGGTTGCGTCGTCATGGGAGGGTCTGCGCCTGCCTGACGGTGTCCGCGCCTTTGACGACCACCTGTTCGCCGGGCGCCACCCCGCTGACGACCTGAACGGTGGCGTCGCCCTGGGCCCCCAGCTTGACGACCCGGCGCTCGGCCTTGCCGCCGCGCACCGCCCAGACGATCGACTCCCTGCCGCTCGTCACGATCGCCGAGGCCGGTACGGCTATCGCGTCGGGAGCCTGCCGTACGGTCAGACGCACCACCGCGCTCATCCCGGGCTTGGGCGCCGGAGCGGGGCTCTGGTCGTCGTAGACGCCGTCGCCGAGTCGCAGGCGCACGGGGTAGCTGACCCCGCCTGTGGTCCCCTCCTTCGGAGTGACCCCGACACCCGTCACCGTGGCGGTGTAGGTGCCGCCGGTCACCGCGTCGAATTCGGCCTCCGCGGGCGTCCCCTTCTGGACCAGCAGGACGTCGGTCTCATCCACGTCGGCGGACAGGACGAGCGCCGAGACGTCGGTGACCGTCACGATCGTGTCCCCCGCCGCCACCGGGACGCCGGTCGCGACGACCCCGCCTGAGCGTCCGCTCGAGGCGGGGGCGGCCGCGCCCGCCTGGCCGGCCAGACCGGCGGGAAGTTGCCCGAGGAGGCCGCTCAGGTCCCCCGCGCCGCCTCCCGAGGAGGCGCCGCCCAGCGTGATCACTCCGCCGAAGGGCGCCTTGATGACCAGCCCGTCGACGGTTCGCCTGGCCGCCTTCACCGCCGCCTTGGTCTGCGACCGCGAGGCCGCCTGAAGGGACGACATGGACGCCGTGAGGCCGCTGAGCCCCGCGCCGAGCTGGCCGCTCACCTGCGCGACCGCCTGGCCGACCGACCGGTTGAGGCCGCTGACCACCTGGTCGAGCGCCTGCCGCTGGGCCTTGTGCTGGGTCTGCGCCGCGTCGATGGCGGCCAGGAGTTGCGCTCTGATCGCCCGGTCCTCGACCTTCGCCGCCGCCTTCCTGGCTCTGGCGAAGTCGCGCGCGACCCGGGCGTCGAGGCTTCCCGGCACCTTCAGCGGCGGGAGCCGTACCGACGTGGACACGCCTCGCGCCGAGACGGGCCGGGAGGCCTGCTTGTCGGCCTTTCGTGCCTGGTCGAGCTGGTCCTTCGCCTGCGGCGAGCTGATCCTCGCGAGGATCTGACCCTTCTTGACGGTGTCGCCGTCCTGCACGTAGAGCTTGGAGATCGTGCCGGACGCGGGGGTGGTCAGCGCCGCCGTCGCGCGCGCGCCGACCGTCGCGGGGGCCTCGACGACCTCGCTGACCGGCGCGCGGGTGACCTGTGCGACCTGAACCGCGGGGGTGTCCGGGGACGAGCACCCGGAGATCAGGAGAACGGCGAGAAGCGGAGGAATTCCGCGACGTGGCGTCACTCGATCAATCGTAAACGGATGGTCAACAACCCCCCCTTTTTACCACCCGCGTGATCATGCACACCTTCGTGATCAGGCCGTCCGACCAGCGCAAACCCCGCCCGTGATCATGCACACTTTCGGAATCTTGCCGTCCCGCCAGGGAAAACACCGGTCGTGATCATGCGCAAATTCTGTTTCACCCAGCGCGACCAGCGCGAACGCTTGACGTGATCGTGCGCAAATTCTGCTTCACGCACTACGAACAGCGTGAACACCTCGCGTGATCACGCAATCGGTTCGCCACGCGAACGGCCGCCGCGTGATCACCACTCAGGGAAAACCCTTTGATTAGGAAACTTTCCAATCTGGCATGATGTCCGCGGCGGATCGGACATCAGGGGGCGAAGTGGCGCAGGCCGTACAGGCTGTCGAGAAAGAACAGCGGCCCCCCTTGTGGACGAGGGACTTCGCGCTCTACTTCGTCGGCCGGGCCATCTCCATCCTCGGCGACGCGATGTTGCCCGTGGCCGTCTCGCTGGGCGTGCTGGGAGCCGGATACGGGCCCACCGGTGTCGGATTCGTCCTCGCCGCGTGGATGGCGCCCATGGGCACCCTCATCCTGTTCGGCGGAGTCTTCGCCGACCGGTTCACCGCCCGGCGCATGATGATCGGCGCCGACCTGGTGCGAGTCGTCACGCAGTCCGTCATCGCGATCAGCTTCCTGACCGGCAGGCCCTCACTCGTCCTGCTCATCGTGCTCTCGGCGCTGAGCGGCGCCGCCGCCGCGATGTTCCAGCCGGGCGTGGCCAGCATGGTGCCGCAGATCTCCCGAGATGTGCAGCGGGCGAACGCCACCCTGCGGGTCGCCGACGCCATCGCCCAACTGTTCGGACCCGCGCTTTCCGGAATTCTGGTGGTCTTCGGCGGCGCCGGCGTCGTCTACGGCGTCAACGCCGGCACCTTCGCGGTGAGCGCCGTCTGCATCCTGTCGCTGAACGTCCGCCCGGTGGCGTCGATCGCCGCGGGCTCGTCGATGCTCAGGAACCTGCGTGAGGGCTGGGACGAGTTCCGCTCCCGGACATGGATGTGGGCGGTCATCCTCGTCTGGGCCGTCTACGGCGTGGTGGTCTTCGGCCCGCTCGTGCCCCTCGGAGCGGCGCTGGTCACCGAAGATCTGGGCAGGTCGGCCTACGGCTGGATGATGTCGGCCGTCGGCGCGGGGACCATCCTCGGCGGCATGGTCGCGATGTACGTCAGACCGGCCCGGCCGCTTGCCACCGGAGCGGTCGTGATGATCGCGTTCTTCCTGGAGCCACTGGTCATCGCCACCCGGATGCCCGCCGGTGTGATGGCGGCCGGGTTCGCCCTCAGCGGGGCGGCATGGGCCTTCTGGTCGGTGATGTGGGCCACCAGCATCCAGACCAAGGTCGCCCCGGACGTCCTCAACCGGGTGACGGCCTACGAGGTCGGGGGCTCGGTCCTCAGCATGCCGATCGGCCAGGCGCTCTCCGGCCCCGTCTCCGAACGGGTCGGAGCCGATCACGTGCTCCTGTTCGGTTTCGGCGTGGGACTCGCCGGCGTCGTCGTCCTGCTGAGCGTGCCCGCGATCCGGAACCTTCGCAGGGCATGAGCGTCGGTAGGCTGCCAACCGGGTTCTAGCGGTGAGGACGATGCCATGATCGCGATTCTCGGAACAGGCAAGATGGGCGAGGCCCTCCTGTCCGGACTGGTGCGGGCCGGCCTCCGGCCGCACGAGATCACGGCGACCGCCCGGCGCCCGGAACGCGCCGAGGCCCTGCGCGAGCGGTACGGCGTGCGGGTGACCGACAACGCCGAGGCGGCCAAGAGCGCCGAAACCATCATCCTCGCGGTCAAACCGCAGGACATGGCGAGCCTGCTCGCAGAGATCGCTCCCCACCTCGCTGCAGGCAGCCTGATCATCTCGGTGGCGGCGGGCGTCACGACCGGCTTCGTCGAGGCGAGGCTCGGCGGCGAGGTGCCCGTCGTCAGGGTCATGTCCAACACGCCCGTTCTGGTCGACGAGGCCATGAGCGTCATCTCCGCCGGTGAACACGCGTCGGAGGCCCACCTCAAGCGAGCCGAGGACCTGCTCTCCCCGGTCGGCAAGGTGCTGCGGATTCCCGAGTCGCAGCAGGACGCCGCGACCGCGCTTTCCGGCAGCGGCCCCGCGTACTTCTTCTACCTGGTGGAGGCCATGGTCGACGCCGGCATCCTGCTGGGCATGCCCCGCGCGGCCGCGCTCGACATGGTCACCCAGTCGATCGTCGGCGCCGCGATCATGCTCCGCGACTCCGGCGAGCACCCGGTGATCCTCCGCGAGGCGGTGACCTCTCCCGGAGGCACGACGATCGCCGCCATCGCCGAGCTTGAGCGTCACAAGGTGCGCGCCGCGTTCCTCGACGCCATCGAGGCGGCTCGCGACCGCAGTCGCCAGCTCGCCTCCGGCTGAAATCTCGTACGGCTCTCGCGACCGACTGGGCCTCATGACCCCTCGTGCATGATCACGACCCGAGAATGCCCTTGTCGTACGGCATGGGCGCGAATCTGTGCATGATCACGCCGGGCGTTCGCGCAGGTCATGCGGTACGGCCACGAACCTGCGCATGATCACGGCCCAATTGGGGGGTCAGGGGGTTCGGCGGCGGAGAGTGGCGGCGCCGAGGACGAGGGCGAGCAGGGCCGAGCCCGCCACGACCGCCACGTCACGCCAGAACTCGCCACCCAGCTCACCGCCGATGACGACGTCCTTCATCCCCTCGATGGCGTACGACATCGGCAGGACGTTGGAGATCCACTCCAGGACGGTGGCCATTTGGTCGCGCGGGACCAGGATCCCGCCGAGCAGGAGCTGGGGGATCATGACCACCGGCATGAACTGCACGGCCTGGAACTCACTGCGGGCGAAGGCGCTGCAGAACAGCCCGAGCGCCGTGCCCAGCAGGGCGTTGAGCAGCGCGATCACGACCAGCGACCACAACGGCCCGGCCAGGTCGAACCCGAGCCACGTCAGCGAGACGGCCAGCGCGATGGCCACCTGGGCGCAGGCCATCAGGCCGAACGCGATGCCGTACCCGAGGAGCAGGTCGAGCTTGCCCAGCGGCGTGGCCATCAGCCGCTCCAGCGTGCCGGACGTCCGTTCCCTCAGGGTGGCGATGGAGGTGACCAGGAACATCACGAGGAAGGGGAAGACGCACAGCAGGATCGGCGCCCACGCGCCGAAGGAGCGCTGATCGTCGATCACGTAGTAGAGCAGGATGATCACGAGTGTGGGCACCAGCGCCATCAGCGCGACCGTGCGGTGATCGTGGCGCAGCTGGGTCAGGATCCGCCGCGCCGTGGCAAGGGTGATCGCGAGGTTCATGCCGCCGTCCTCTCCTCGATGAGCCGCAGGAACGCCTCTTCCAGATCCGTCGTGCGCGTGTGCTCGCGCAGCTCGTGTGGGGTGTCGTCGGCGAGGATCTCCCCCTCGCGCATCACGATGAGCCGCTGGCACCGGGCGGCCTCGTCCATCACGTGGCTGGAGACGATGAGTGTCACGCCGCGGTCCGCCAGGCTCTGGAACAGCCGCCACAACTCCTGGCGCAGGACGGGGTCGAGCCCGACGGTCGGCTCGTCGAGCACGACGAGTTCGGGGCAGCCGAGCAGCGCCACGGCGAGGCTGGCCCGGTTGAGCTGGCCGCCGGAGAGTGTTCCGCCGAGCTGGCCGGCGACGCTGGACAGGCCGACCTCCTCGATAACCCGGTCCACGTCCGATTTCGGCGCGTTCAGCACGGCCGCGAAGTAGCGGAGGTTCTCCACCACCGACAGGTCCCGGTAGACGGCCGGGTTCTGGGTCGAGTAGCCGATCATGCGCCTGAGGGAGGGGTCACCGGCGGGCCTGCCGAGCACGGCGACCTCTCCCCCGGTCACGATCTGCACGCCCACGATCGCGCGCATCAACGTGGTCTTCCCGCAACCGCTGGGGCCGAGCAGCCCTGTCACCTGGCCGCGCGGCACCTCGAAGGTGAGCCCGTGCAGGACCTCGACGCCGCCGCGCTCGACCCTCAGGTCCCGTACGGCGATCGCGGGCTCCGATAAATTCATCATGCGTTGAAATTAAGGCTTCACCCGCCGACCGTCAACAGCCGGGCAGGTCGGTCCTCCGGGTGAACGCGGGCGGCCGCTCATCCGTTGTCGGGGTATGGGAAAGCTCTGGCTCGTGGCACTCGTGTTCATGGCGGTGGCCTGCGGAGAGACGCCGTCGTCGTCGGCCTCGCCGGGACAGCCGGTCGGCGTTCCCGCGAACTCCGGCGGTGCGACGCCCTCGCCGTCCACGGTCACGCCCGTGGGCAACACGATCAATCCGCGCAAGGTCCCCTGGATCAGCGCGAAGCCCACGGACGACGGCACCGCGCTGAACGTCGTCTGGTGGTCGGGCGTCGAACCGTGCAACGTGCTCGACCGGGTCGAGGTGGCGGAGACCGCCGACACGGTCACGGTCACGCTCTGGGAAGGCCACGACCGGCGCCAGCCTGACGCGATGTGCATCGAGATCGCGATCCAGAAGCAGACGCGGGTCCGGCTCCCCGCCCCTCTCGGAGACCGCAAGGTGGTCGACGGCGCCCGCTGACGCCGTTCCCGAAACCTCCTCCGACCTGCCTGTACGGCCCCGCCGTACAGGCAGTGGGGGTCTTGATGAATCCTTGCCTGGATCGGGAAGAATTCCGCGCGTGGCCGGGTTGAGCCTCCTAGACTCAAGACGTTTGACAAAGCCTCGACGGCTGACTCACTATTGAGTCCAACAAACTCAACTTTGACTACAAGGACGTACTCATGGCACGTGCGGTAGGTATCGACCTGGGGACGACCAACTCCGTCGTCTCGATCCTCGAGGGCGGTGAGCCCACCGTCATCGCCAATGCACAGGGCTCGCGGACCACGCCGTCCGTGGTCGCCTTCGCCAAGAACGGTGAGGTCCTCGTCGGCGAGGTCGCCAAGCGGCAGGCCGTGACCAACGTCGACCGGACCATCCGCTCGGTCAAGCGCGAGATGGGCACCGACTGGACCGTCGAGATCGACGGCAAGAAGTTCACCCCGCAGCAGATCAGCGCCTTCATCCTCCAGAAGCTCAAGCAGGACGCCGAGGCCTACCTCGGCGAGAAGATCGCGGACGCGGTCATCACCGTCCCGGCGTACTTCAACGACGCCCAGCGGCAGGCCACCAAGGAGGCCGGCCAGATCGCGGGCCTCAACGTGCTCCGCATCATCAACGAGCCCACCTCCGCTGCCCTGGCCTACGGCCTCGACAAGGAGAAGGACCAGACGATCCTGGTCTTCGACCTCGGCGGCGGCACGTTCGACGTGTCCCTGCTCGACGTCGGCCAGGAGGACGGCCACGGCTTCGTCGAGGTCAAGGCGACCAGCGGTGACAACCACCTGGGCGGCGACGACTGGGACCAGCGCGTCGTCGACGAGCTGGCGACGCGGTTCAAGAACGCGCACGGCGTCGACCTGTCCAAGGACAAGATGGCCCTCCAGCGCCTGCGTGAGGCGGCGGAGAAGGCCAAGATCGAGCTCTCCAGCCAGACCGAGACCTCGATCAACCTGCCCTACATCACGGCGTCCGCCGAGGGTCCGCTCCACCTCGAGGAGAAGCTGACCCGCTCGGAGTTCCAGCGGATCACCTCTGACCTGCTCGAGCGCTGCAAGGGCCCGTTCCACCAGGTCATCAAGGACGCCGGAGTCAAGGTCGCGGACATCGCCCACGTGGTGCTCGTCGGCGGCTCGACCCGTATGCCGGCCGTGTCCGACCTGGTCAAGGAGCTGACCGGCGGCAAGGAGCCGAACAAGGGCGTCAACCCGGACGAGGTCGTGGCGATCGGCGCCGCGCTCCAGGCCGGCGTGCTCAAGGGCGAGGTCAAGGACGTCCTGCTGCTCGACGTGACCCCGCTCAGCCTCGGCATCGAGACCAAGGGCGGCATCTTCACCAAGATCATCGAGCGCAACACCACGATCCCGACCAAGCGGTCGGAGGTCTTCACCACGGCCGAGGACAACCAGCCGTCGGTGCAGATCCAGGTCTACCAGGGTGAGCGTGAGATCGCGGCCTACAACAAGCGGCTGGCCACGTTCGAGCTGACCGGCATCGCTCCGGCGCCGCGCGGCGTCCCGCAGATCGAGGTCACCTTCGACATCGACGCGAACGGCATCGTCAACGTCGGCGCCAAGGACCTCGGCACCGGTAAGGAGCAGTCGATGACCATCACCGGCGGCTCCGCGCTGGCGAAGGACGACATCGAGCGCATGATGCGCGAGGCGGACTCCTACGCCGAGGAGGACAAGCAGCGCCGCGAGGAGGCCGAGGTCCGCAACAACGCCGACTCGCTGGCCTACCAGACCGAGAAGTTCCTCAGGGAGAACGAGGACAAGGTCCCGGCCGAGGTCAAGACCGAGGTCGAAGAGGCGCTCACCGAGCTGAAGAAGGCCCTCGAGGGCACCGACACGGCGGTCATCCGCGACTCCGCGGAGAAGCTGGCCACGGTCAGCCAGAAGATGGGCTCGGCGATCTACGCCCAGTCGCAGGGTGACGCCGCCGGTGCGGCGGCCCCTGGAGCCGAGCAGCAGGCCAAGGCCGATGACGACGTCGTCGAGGCCGAGATCGTCGACGACGAGCCGAAGCAGGAGGGCGGCAACAAGTGACCCCGCGCGAGAACGGTTCCGAGGAGGAGCCGGTGATCCGCGACAATCGCAAGATCGACCCTGACACCGGGACGGTCCGTCAGAACGCCGGCGGCGAGCCGGCGGACGGCACCGCTCCCGGCGGCACGGGGACGTCACAGGCCCCGGCCGAGGGCTCCGCGGCTGACCTGCTCGCGGAGCGCACGGCCGACCTGCAGCGTCTCCAGGCCGAGTACAGCAACTACCGCAAGCGGGTCGAGCGCGACCGGATCGCCGTCAAGGAGCACGCCGTGGCCAGCGTGCTGTCAGAGTTCCTGCCCGTGCTCGACGACATCGGCCGGGCGCGTGACCACGGTGAGCTGACCGGCGGTTTCGCCAAGGTGAGCGAGTCGCTCGAGGCGGCCGTCGGCAAGCTGGGCCTGAGCACCTACGGCGCGAAGGGCGACGCGTTCGACCCGACCGTGCACGAGGCCCTCCTGCACAGCTATTCACCCGATGTGACCGAGCCCACCTGCATCGAGATCCTCCAGCCCGGCTACCGGATCGGCGAGCGCATCCTGCGCCCCGCCCGGGTGGCGGTCGCCGAGCCCGCGGAGGACGAGGAGCGGGTGGAGTTCACCGGCGGGGACGATCGGATCGACGCCGACGGCGGATCCGACGAATCCGGCGACAACTGAACAACCGGAAGCCTCTCCCGATCGGGCAAGATCGGGAGAGGCGACCAGTGATTTCCCTTTTCGTACGAAGGAAGCGATAGATGAGCACCAAGGACTACTTGGAGAAGGACTACTACGCCGTCCTTGGTGTGCCCAAGAGCGCGACCGGCGAGGACATCAAGAAGGCCTACCGGAAGCTCGCCCGCAAATACCACCCCGACGCCAACCAGGGCGACACCCAGACCGAGGAGAAGTTCAAGGAGGTCTCCGAGGCCTACGACGTCCTGTCCGACACCAAGCGGCGCAAGGAGTACGACGAGGCCCGCACCCTGTTCGGCTCGGGCGTCGGCGGTTACACGGGCGCGGGCGGCCAGCGGGGCGGCTTCAACTTCGACTTCGGCGACCTGTTCTCCGGCAGCGGCTCCGGTCAGGGCCAGCAGCCGGGCGCCGGCGACCGGCTGGGCGACCTGTTCGGCGGCCTGTTCAACCGTGGCGGCGGCGCCACGCGTACGGCCACGCAGCGCCCCCGCCGCGGCCAGGACATCGAGTCGGAGGTCACCCTCTCCTTCAGCGAGGCGGTCGACGGCACGACGGTGTCCCTCAGGCTGACCAGTTCGTCGGCCTGCACGGCGTGCGGCGGAACCGGAGCCAAGGCGGGCACCACCCCCCGGGTGTGCCCCACGTGTGAGGGCACCGGGGCGGCCAGCCGCAACCTCGGCAACTTCGCCTTCTCCGAGCCCTGCCGCGACTGCCGCGGCCGGGGGCTTCTGGTCGACGACCCCTGCCCGGTCTGCGAGGGAAGCGGGCGCGGCAAGAGCACCCGCACCATCCAGGCCCGCATCCCCGCGGGCGTCGGGGACGCCCAGCGGATCCGGCTCAAGGGAAAGGGCGCGCCGGGCGAGAACGGCGGCCCCGCGGGCGACCTCTACGTGCAGGTCCACGTGAAGCCGCACGCCGTCTTCGGGCGCAGCGGAGAGAACCTCACGATCAATGTGCCCGTCACCTTCCCGGAGGCCGCGCTCGGAGCCGAGATCAAGGTTCCGACCCTTCGCGGCATGCCGGTCACTCTCCGTATCCCGGAGGGCACGCCCAACGGCCGCACGTTCCGCGTCCGCGGCCGTGGAGCGGCCCGCAAGGACGGCACCAAGGGCGACCTGCTGGTCACCGTCCAGGTGGCGGTGCCGCAGGACCTCGACGACAAGGCCCGCGCGGCGCTCGAGGAGTTCCGGAACGCGACGGAGGGCGCCGACCTCCGTGAAGAGTTGATCAAGCAGTCCAGAAGCGAGTGAGCCGATGGATGCGAACTTCTTCAATCTGTCCGACGACACTCCGGTCTATGTGATCTCAGTGGCCGCCCAGCTGTCGGGGTTGCATCCGCAGACCCTGCGCCAGTACGACCGGCTCGGGCTCGTGAGCCCGGGCCGCTCGGCGGGGCGCGGACGGCTCTACTCCACGAGGGACATCGTGCTGCTGCGCGAGGTCCAGAGGCTCTCCCAGGAAGACGGCATCAACCTGGCCGGCATCAAGCGCATCCTCGAACTCGAAACCGAGACCATGCGCCTGCGCGACGAGGTGTCCCGGCTCCGGGGAGAGCTGGCCATGATGCGGGCTCTGATCCGCTACGAACTGCCTCCTGCCTGATCTTCCGAAGCGAGGGCATCGAACACATATGGACTACAAGCTGACTCAGAAGAGCCAGGAAGCCCTGTCCGGGGCGGTCCGGCGGGCGGCCACCGAGGGGAACCCCGAGGTCTCTCCCGCCCACCTCTTCACCACTTTGCTGGCCCAGACGGGGGGCACCGCCGTACCGCTCCTGGAGGCGGTCGGCGCGGACTGGAAGCGGCTCCGGACGCAGGCCGAGGAGCTGCTCGACCGGCTTCCCAAGGCACAGGGCTCCACGGTGAGCGCGCCTTCCACCTCCCGGCAGCTGCTCACCGTGCTGAACACCGCCGCGCAGCGGGCCAAGCGGCTCGAGGACGACTACGTCTCGACCGAGCACCTGCTCGTCGGTCTCGCGGCGGACGGCGGCCAGGTGGCCGACCTGCTCAAGGCGGAGGGCGCCACCCCCAACGCACTTCTCGACGTCTTCGAGAAGGTCCGCGGGCACGCCCGGGTGACGAGCGAGACGCCTGAGGACACCTTTCAGGCGCTCGAGAAGTACGGCGTCGACCTCACGGAGCGGGCGCGCGCCGGCAAGCTCGATCCCGTCATCGGGAGGGACACCGAGATCCGGCGAGTGGTCCAGGTGCTCTCCCGCCGCACCAAGAACAACCCCGTGCTGATCGGCGAGCCCGGCGTCGGCAAGACCGCCGTCGTCGAGGGGCTGGCCCAGCGGATCATCGCCGGCGACGTGCCGGAGAGCCTCAAGAACAAGCGCCTGGTCGCCCTCGACCTCGGCGCGATGGTCGCGGGCGCGAAATACCGCGGCGAGTTCGAGGAACGCCTCAAGGCCGTGCTCAACGAGATCAAGGAGAGCAACGGCCAGATCGTCACGTTCATCGACGAACTGCACACCATGGTCGGCGCCGGGGCCGCCGAGGGTGCGATGGACGCGGGTAACATGCTCAAGCCCATGCTCGCCCGCGGCGAGCTGCGGATGATCGGCGCCACCACCCTCGACGAGTATCGCGAGCGCATCGAGAAGGACCCCGCGCTGGAGCGCCGCTTCCAGCAGGTCTACGTCGGCGAGCCGACGGTCGAGGACACGATCGCGATCCTGCGCGGGCTGAAGGGCCGCTACGAGGCCCACCACAAGGTGCAGATCTCCGACAGTGCGCTCGTCGCCGCCGCGACCCTGTCCGACCGGTACATCACGGCCCGTTTCCTCCCCGACAAGGCCATCGACCTGGTCGACGAGTCGATGTCCCGCCTCCGCATGGAGATCGACTCCAGGCCCGTGGAGATCGACGAGCTCCAGCGCATCGTCGACCGCCTGAAGATGGAGGAGCTCGCGCTCGCCAAGGAGACCGATGAGGCGAGCCGCCAGCGCCTGGACAAGCTCCGCGAGGAGCTCGCCAACCGCCAGGAGGAGCTGAGCGCCCTGGTCGGGCGCTGGGAGCGCGAGAAGGCCGGGCTCAACAGGGTCGGCGAGCTGAAGAAGCAGCTCGACGAGGCGCGCGGCGCCGCGGAGCGGGCTCAGCGTGACGGAGACTTCGAGGCCGCCTCCCGCGTGATGTACGGCGACGTGCCCCGGCTGGAGAAGGACCTCGCCGAGGCCACCCGGGCCGCGGAGGAGGCCGAGGTCGAGCCGATGGTCAAGGAAGAGGTCGGCCCCGACGACATCGCCGAGGTCATCTCCTCCTGGACCGGCATCCCCGCCGGGCGGCTGCTGGAGGGCGAGACGGCCAAGCTCCTCCGGATGGAGGACGAGCTGGGCAGGCGCCTCATCGGCCAGCGTCAGGCCGTCCAGGCCGTCTCCGACGCGGTACGGCGGGCCCGAGCCGGCATCGCCGACCCCGACCGGCCCACCGGCTCGTTCCTGTTCCTCGGCCCGACGGGCGTCGGCAAGACCGAGCTGGCCAAGGCCCTCGCGGAGTTCCTGTTCGACGACGAGCGCGCCATGACCCGCATCGACATGAGCGAGTACAGCGAGAAGCACAGCGTGGCCCGGCTGGTGGGAGCGCCTCCCGGTTACGTCGGCTACGAGGAGGGCGGCCAGCTCACCGAGGCCGTGCGCCGCCGGCCGTACACCGTGGTGCTCCTCGACGAGGTGGAGAAGGCGCATCCCGAGGTCTTCGACATCCTGCTGCAGGTGCTCGACGACGGCCGGCTCACCGACGGCCAGGGCCGTACGGTCGACTTCCGCAACACGATCCTCATCCTCACCTCCAACATCGGCTCGCAGTTCCTGGTCGACCCGAAGCTGGAGAGTGACGCCAAGCGGGAGGCCGTGCTGAACGCGGTGAGGGGGGCGTTCAAGCCGGAGTTCCTCAACCGGCTCGACGACGTCATCGTCTTCGACGCCCTCGGCACGGAGGAGCTCTCGCAGATCGTCGACCTGCAGGTCTCCCGGCTCGCCAGAAGGCTGGCCGACCGCCGCCTGACGCTCACGGTGTCTCCCGCTGCACGCGACTGGCTGGCGCTCACCGGCTACGACCCGCTGTACGGCGCCCGTCCGCTCCGGCGGCTGGTGCAGTCGGCGATCGGTGACAAGCTCGCCAAGGAGCTGCTGTCCGGCGAGATCCGCGACGGGGAAGAGGTAATCGTCGACCTTGACGAAGCCGGTGACACGCTAAGCATTCGGCCTGCTCGGTAAGGTCTTCGCCACCATTGAGGCAAGCCGACCCCCGTGTTTTCCCTCGCTGCTACGTTCGGCGTTCGTCGGAATACCGTAAGCAACCAGGGGGACGTGGATGTCCAGGACATCACGAAGTATGCGGGGGCGGTGCGTCGTTCTGGCGGCGGTCACCGCTGGGGTGAGCTGGCTCGCGACCGGTCACGCGATGGCGGACGGCACGACCATGACCGACGCCTGCAAGCCGCATAACCAGAACTCGCCGGCGAACCTGAACACTCTCACTCCGCCGAGCGGAGTGCTCAGCATCGCCGACACCGCCGGGGCCGCAGCCGCGCACGGGTTGCCCTCCATGCCCGGACGGCCGGCCACCACGACCACGGGCGGCACGGCGCAGGGCGGCATACCCAAGGGCGACACACCCAAGGGCGGTGCACCCAAGGGCGGCGCGGCCAAGGGCGGCGCGGCGCAGGGTGCTCAGGGCGCCCCGGGCAAGTCCGCCGCAGGCCGCCCGAGGACGCTTCCGGCCCCCGCGCCCGACGCGTCGACGGTGCTGCCCGCGCTGCCGAACGCCAAGAAGGCGGCTCCGGCGGGAGCGCAGATGGCGCCTCAGGCCGTGTCCAAGGCAGTGCCCGCCGAGATGCCGAACCCGGCTCCGGCGGTGGACGCGGCACAGTCCGTGGCCAAGCAGGCCGCGACGGGGGCCTCCTCCGCGGCTGAGGCGGCCCAGCCGTCGACGACGGTTCCCATGGTTCCCCTCATGGCCATCGCTCCGGCACGGCCGGGCGTGATGCGCCAGGCGTGCACTCCGGCGGCGGCGAAGGCCGGGAACGAGCACAACCCCAAGGGCCGGAACTCGGCCGCGGCGGGACGTGGAAAGAACGACAAGTCGTCATCCCGTTCGGGCGCCGAGTTCCTTCCGGCTCATCCCCACGGCCGTCCCCACCACAAGGTGCCGTCGGCCGTCGTCCAGCCGGGGGACAAGCAGCACGGCGGACAGAACGCGGTGACGCCCGCCGGCCCAGGCCGTCCGGCTCACCCGAACTCCGGCACCCAGGAGGCCGCTGGAACCAAGGCCAAGCAGGCTGATCAGGGACGTGGTGCACAGGGCCACCGGAGCCACAACGCGGACGCCAAGACCCGGTCCGCGGAAGGCGCCAACACACGGACCGGCGTGGTGCACCCGAAGGCGCCGGCACACCCGAACGGCGCCGTACCGAACGACCTCACCGCTCCCGCTCTGGCCAAGGCCGCGGACACGCACTCGGTGACCAGGCTCGCGAACAACGCGACCGACAGCACGATCCTGCCCTGAGCAGAAGGACTGAGGACGATCCCGGCCGTACGACTTCGTACCGGCCGGGACGGAAGGGGCCGTATGCCGCGCGGCCCCTTTTTCATCGCCGTCCTTCAGCCCGCACCGGCTCAGCGGGTGACGTCGAGCAACGCGTCGAGATCGTCCTCAGGCAGTCCCAGGTCGACCCGGATGCGGTAGCGGGTGCGCAGCAGCACCTCCCGCATGGTGGAGCCCGACGCGCAGGCGCCGACCCCTTCGGTCGCCCACTCGTGGGCGCCCTGCAGATCTCCGTACGCGACCAGCGTCTCGGCGACGGTGAGCGCCGTGGCGGGATTCCACGGCCCGGCCTTGATGTCCGCGATGACGTCCCGCGCCTCGTCGGACCGTTCTAGCTCGAAGAGCGTGTCGGCGATGCCCGACCGGGGATCGATCAGCACCTCGCCGCCGTCGTCGACCGCGCTCTGGAACCGCTCGAGAGCGGTCACGGGCTGACCCGCCTGCCGCCACTCCTCCGCGGCCAGCACGAGAATCGCCGCCCTCGACACCTCGCCGGACTCGTAGCCCTGGGCCAGCGCATCGAGTTGAGATGCGAGGGCACCGTGGTCATCGAGCAGGAGCGCCTGTTCGAGCAGTCGATCCAGCTGCTCATGCGTCACATGTGCCACAGAGCCGAGGCTACCGATCTCGGCCCGTCTTTGCAGGGACAACGGCAGGCATTCACGAAGCAACGATTAGTACACGTTCGCACACGAATCGTGTCTCAGTACAGCTGACCGGGCATATTGCCCGCGCTGTGCTAATCGGAGCTGGCGGAGGGCTGACAGGTCATGTCCAAGCGGGTGATGGTGACTCTTGCTTCCGCCGCAGTGCTGTCCGCAGTCGTTCCCGGTATCGCCGGCTATGTGACCGCGCAGTTCGAGGCGCTCGACCAGGCGCGCAAGGAACTCGCGCGGCTCCAGTCCCAGCTCCGCATGGTCGAGTTGAACGTCGAGCCCGCCGCGGCCGTGCCATGCGGTCCCGGGACGTCCTCGGACGACAACATGCGGGAACTGCAGGTCCCCCGGCACACGCATGTCAGACCCTGGCACAACTCGGCCTACATGGAAGCGGTGCCGCCCTCGATATGGAGTTCGCTGGAGGTGCCGAACATCGCACGCCCGGCGGTCTCCCCCTGGCCTCGCGAGCTGGCCCACCAGCCGTTCCGCTTCGAGCGGAGCGTCAGGGCGCCCCGCGAGTGGCCCCACGATCATTCCGGCTGGGACGATCGCAACTGGCGCGAGAGGTAACCGCGGACGAGGTGTCTCGCCTCGGTGACGATCTCCGGCGCCCCCGAGGGGTCGTGCCGGAAGGCGAGCTTGAGCACGGCGTCACCCGCCTCGGCGGCCACGAGGATGGCACGGTCCACATCTTCGCTGTCCAGCAGCCCGAACTCCTCCAGCAGCAGCGCACGCAGGCGCCCGGCTATCACAGTGTTGTTGTCCGCCACCGAGTCGGGCACGTCGAGCCCCTCGACGTCGCCGAAGTGAAGCGAGCGGAACCCGGGGACCGTTCGGTGGAGATCGACGTACTCGTCAATGATCGCGTCCACCGCCTCCCACCAACCGCTGTAGTCGTCGGTGATGAAGCGGCGGCCGACCCTGGTCACGAACAACTCGAGGTTCCTCCGGGTCAGCGCCTGGCTCAGGGCCCGCTTGTCCGGGAAGAACTGGTAGACGGATCCGATCGCGACACCGGCGCGCTCGGCGACCCGGGTGGTCGAGAGCGCCTCGTATCCGCCCTCGTCCAGCAACTCGGCACAGGCGTCGAGCATCCGTTCGACCCTGCGGGCGCTCCTGCGTTGCGACGGACGCCGGCGCAGGGGTCCGGCGGGGACCGACGGCTCCTGCCCACCGACAGAAGAACGTTCCACATCCTGTACGCGCTGGCTGGACACATACCCATCTTGCACGCGGATGCCGCCGAGGTCAGGTCTTACTCATGAGTCGCATGGAAATGCCGTGACGTTCCCTCATGGTCTGGCGTCGAGACCCGCACAGCCGCGCAGGTTCCGGTAGTTCGCGATGCCCCGTTGCTTGGCCGCTCCGGTCTCCGGGATGGGGATGCCGCCGCTGATCCGCGCGGGGGTCCACTGGTCCTTGAGGACCTTCCTGCCGTTGATCGTCAACGTCAGCACGCCCGTCTTGCCGGTCTCGGGACCGGAGTTGTAGAACGCGAAATTGCCCAGGCCGTAATGCACGTAGGCGCCGTCGTGATAGCCGCCGCCGAGCAGGACGTGCGCATGGCTGCCGACGATGACGTCGGCGCCCGCCGCCTGGAGCTCGTCCGCCAGGGACCGCTGGACGGAGGTGGGGCAGGCGGCGAGTTCCGTGCCCCAGTGCAGGAAAACGATCACGGTGTCGGAGTTCTTCCGGGCCTGCCGTACGGCCTGGACCAGACGCGGCTCGTTCTTCGCCGACGCGAGGCCTCCCTTGCCCGCGGTGGCCGTCCATGCCTGGACGAACTCGTCGTCGAGGACCTGCGTCGCACCGATCAGGGACACCCGGTTCCCCTTGACGGTGACCCGGTACGGACGGTAGGCCGCCGCCTCGTCCTTGCCGATGCCGACCACGGGGAACTTGCTCTGCTTGATCGCGCCGAGCGTGTCCCGCAGGCCGCTCTCCATGTAGTCCATGCCGTGGTTGTTGGCCATCGTGACCACGTCGACCCCGGCCGCCTTCAGGGCCGTGAAGGCCGAGGCAGGCGCCCGGAAGGTGTATTGCTTGCCCGGGGCGGGCGTCCCACCGGTGGTGATGGCCGTCTCCAGGTTGAGCGCGGTGAGGTCGGCCTTGCTCAGCACGCTCGCGATCGGGCCGAGGGCCGTACGCGGATTGCTGTCGAGGCGGCCGCGGAGCACGCCCTCGAAATGCACGTCCCCGGCGAAGGAGATCGTGTACGGCCGGCGCACCGGCTTGGCAGGCGGCGGCTTAGAAGGGCTGGCGCTCGCCTCCTGTTCCACCGGGCTGGGCACCGGCTGGCCTTCCGCTGCCGAGCATGCGGCGACGAAAAGAAGGAGGAGGACGGGGAGGAGGGCTCGTCGTCTCACGACTCCAGAGCATGCCACCTCTGCCCGACAGAGTCGCTGTGCAAAGGTTTCGCCAGGAAGACTGGGAGAGTTCCTTTACTTGAATAATTCAGCTTTAGTGAGCTAGCGTGATGGGTGTGGGGGACGCCATCCGACTTCGCCAGGCGGGACTGCGGGTAACCGCAGCCCGGCTTGCCATCTTGCAGACCGTGAGGAACGGCGACCATCTCGACGTGGAGACCATCCACCGGGGTGTCTGCGATCGCGTCGGCCAGGTCTCCCTGCAAGCCGTCTACGACTCACTGAACGCGCTCCAGCGCGGCGGACTGCTCCGCCGCATCGAGCCCGCGGGAAGCCCCACTCGCTACGAGGCCAGGGTGGGCGACAACCACCACCACCTCGTCTGCCGCGAGTGCGGAAGGGTCACAGACGTCGACTGTGCCGTCGGGCACGCCCCCTGCCTGGAACCCGTGTCCAACGCCGGCTTCCTGGTCGACGAGGCGGACGTCATCTACTGGGGGATCTGTCCCGGCTGCCGCAGCGTCACCGCCGAAGTCGCGGGCCCCGTTTAAGGCCGGCTCGCGTCTGGATCCACATCTTTTGAAGAGCAAATCTCGGAGGGAACCCCATGACCGACAGGCCGATGACCACCACAGACGCAGGGATCCCCGCTCCCAGCGACGAGTTCTCGCTGTCCGTCGGCCCCAACGGGCCCCTGCTGATGCAGGACCACTACGTCATTCAGAAGATGGCCCAGTTCAACCGTGAACGCGTGCCCGAGCGGGTCGTGCACGCCAAGGGCGGCGGCGCCCACGGCATCCTGCAGATCACCGAGGACGTCAGCCAGTTCACCAAGGCCGACCTCTTCCAGAAGGGCAAGGAGACCGACCTCTTCCTGCGCTTCTCCACGGTGGCGGGCGAGCTCGGCAGTGCGGACACCGCCCGTGACCCGCGCGGATTCGCGATCAAGTTCTACACCGAAGAGGGCAACTACGACATCGTCGGCAACAACACGCCGATCTTCTTCATCCGCGACCCCTCGAAGTTCTCCGACTTCATCCACAGCCAGAAGCGCCGCGCGGACACCCACCTGCGTGACAACAACATGCAGTGGGACTTCTGGACGCTTTCGCCGGAGTCGGCGCACCAGGTCACCTTCCTGATGACCGACCGCGGCACGCCGAAGAGCTGGCGGCACATGCACGGTTTCGGCTCGCACACGTTCCTCTGGTACAACGCCGCCGGCGAGAAGTTCTGGGTGAAGTACCACTTCAAGACCGATCAGGGCATCGAGAACTTCACCGCCGCCGAGGCGGGCGCGCTGGTCGCGCAGGACGCCGACCACCACATCCGCGACCTGCACACCGCGATCAAGAACGGCGACCACCCGTCCTGGACGGTGAACGTGCAGATCATGCCGTTCGAGGCCGCGGCGGACTACCGCTTCAACCCGTTCGACCTGACCAAGGTGTGGCCGCACAGCGACTATCCCGAGATCACGATCGGCAAGTTCACGCTCAACCGGAACCCGGAGAACTACTTCGCCGAGGTCGAGCAGGCAGGCTTCGAGCCGGCCAACCTCGTCCCCGGCATCGGCCCCTCCCCGGACAAGATGCTCCAGGGCCGGCTGTTCTCCTACCCGGACGCCCACCGCTACCGCATCGGGACCAACTACCTGCAGTTGCCCGTCAACGCGCCGAAGTCGCCCGTCCACAGCTACAACAAGGACGGCTCGATGCGTTTCAGCAACTCGAGCGACCCGGTGTACGCGCCGAACTCCGTCGGTGGCCCGGCCGCCGACCCGTCGATCTTCGCGGGCGAAAGCTACCAGGTCGCCGGCGAGATCATCCGCAGCGCGTACGTGAAGCATGCGGAGGACGACGACTTCGTTCAGCCGCGCGCCCTGTGGGAGAACGTCCTGTCGGACACCGACCGGGCCCACCTGGTGAGCAACATCGTCGGCCATGCCTCGGCTCCCGAGGTCACGGGCGACATGCGGAAGCGCGTGGTCGACTACTGGACCAACGTGCACAAGGACCTCGGCCAGGGCGTCGCCCAGGGTCTGGGTCTCGCCTGACCCCCGTCCCCTCACAGCGTGCGGCTTGTGCCTGTCTCCTTGGGCGCAAGCCGCACGCGCGTGTCGCACGCGTGGTGATCCGCCGCATTCTCAGGACGTCGAGCGGCGGCTCACCTAGATGCCGAACCTAGATGCCGAACCTAGATGTCGAACTCGCCGTCCTTGACTCCACCGATGAAGGCGTCCCATTCCACCGGGGTGAAAACGAGGACGGGACCCTCCTGGTTCTTACTGTCACGAACGCCGACCTGGCCGTCCGACAAAACGGCTATTTCAACGCAGGCGCAGTTGTTGGCACTGCGAGTGCTCTTCCACCAGGCAGCGCCCGGCAGATCCGTAGAGTTCATTTATTGGTCTCTCCCCCCGGGGTGATCCCTCGTCGGGGCTTCCGAGGCGGCTCAGGATGGCTCATCGCCAGTGGCTAAGACGTTTTTCTACGCATTTCCGAGAAGCCTCGACGTCCAATGCCTTGCTTTCCAGGTAATCGAAAGCGACCTCGTAGCGGTACACGACGGCCTCGTCCTCGACCAGGCGTCCGCCGAGGAGCGCCTCCAGATACACCACGTCATGGAATTCGGGCACCTTGAGATGACTGAAGGCTCCCGTGTTGATCGGATGCTCGGCATCCAGAGGGAGGATCCTCAACTGGACGTTGGGGAGTTCCGAGACTTCGATCAGCCGTCCGAGTTGCTCGCTCATCACTTCGTCGTCCCCGAAACGACGCAGCAGCACGGACTCCTCGATCACGACGGAGAGGTTCACCGGACTCTGGGTGCGAAGGACGGACTCTTGCCTGGCCATCCGGACCTCGATCCGGCTCCGGACCCCACCTGGCGCTTCGAGAGTGCTCCGCTGTCCGCTTTCCATCATGGCTCGGACGTATGTCTCCGTCTGGAACAGGCCCGGCACCACCTGGGGTTCCCAGTCTCGTGCCGCCGTGGCTTCGGCCTCCAGCCCCAGGAAAGTGGTGTATTCCTTCGGCAGAGAGTCCCGATACTCCTCCCACCAGCCCTTTCGGGTCGCATCCCGGTGCAGGGCAAGCAGCTCATGGCGCTGGCGCGAATCTACCACGTAGATCGATAGCAGGGCCTCGATGTCGCCCTCGCGCGGCGAGGTTCTGGCCGTCTCGATCCGGCTCACCTTCGCCGCCGACCAGCCCAGCTGCGCGGCGACCTGGTCGCCGGTGAACTCGGCGCGCTCTCTCAGCCGGCGAAGCTCCTGACCGAGCCTTCGCCGGCGAACGGTGGGACTGCCATGATCCGGCACCCGCCGACCTCCTTGGTCACGCCAAGCGGGCGCGCGCCTTCGTCGGGCCGCTTCGCGGAGCATAGTGCAAATTGCACCGACACATGCACCGCACGCCTAAAAGATCCTTGCAAGTTTCCTTTCGCCAAGTATTGCAGCGATATCCCTCCTGGGTCACGATCGATGCGGGAGGGGTTCCCGGAATTTCGGGGAGGCGCCGATGAAAATGCGGCGAACGGCTCGGCGGACCGCTTCCTTCACATGGGCAACACCCGTATCCGACGACGGTGTCGCCCTTCGCGGATATCGCGACGACGGGGAGGCGTCCGGCCACCGGGAATCATCACGTGCCTAGCGACGGCGACCAGGTCGCTCGCATCGCGACATGCCCGTTCGCGGGCTTTGTTAAAGCCGGGCCGAAAGGCTGCCACCTGCCGACCCGGCGAGCAGAAACGAGAACTCCATCTCGAAGCCACCCGAAAAGGAGTCTCCATGCATCCCCACGGTACCAATTGGTTATTACTAATCAAGACCCACATGAACATGGCGGATCGAGCGCTCTGCGCCGACCAGGACGACTGGGCGTACGAACTTCGCTGGACGGTCAACCGGACCGGCTTCGGCGCCCGGCACTACCGCGATCCGCGGTTCGATCTCGTGCGCGAACTCGAGGAAGTCGGCCGCGCCTTCACCGCGTGACGGGGGCGTGCCCGCGCCCGCGGGCCCCACGGACGCGCCCAGACGCACCGCGGGGGCGTCAGGGCGCGGGGAAGCCCTAGAATTTCATTCGGTTCTAGGGCTTCCCTCCAGCCCGTCACGGCCGGGAACGCCGGGGTCGGCGCCGACACCCTCATGGACGAGACGGTCGTGGATCCCCTTTCCGGAAACGCCGTCCGGTCGTGATCGTCGCTCCCTGAGCCGTCCCCGATACGAGCAATCGCCGGAGAAGCGGGCGAGCGGTGATCACAGGGCGTTAGGCTTTCGAGAGTGACGATCGCTCTCCAGGAACGGCTGGACGCCCAGATCACCTTCGCCATGGAGATCGACAAGCTCAAGCGCATCATCCGCCGGAACACGCTGATCGACGGCTCACGGCGGGAGAACGACGCCGAGCATTCCTGGCATCTCGGCATGATGGCCATGGTCATGGCCGAGCACGCCCCGCCGGGAACCGATCTCGACAAGGTCGTCGCCATGTTGCTGGTGCACGACATCGTGGAGATCGACGCGGGGGACACCTACATTTACGACACCGTGGCGGTCGAAGGCCAGGCCGCACTGGAGCAGGCGGCGGCCGACCGGATCTTCGGAATGCTCCCCGAGGACCAGTGCAGGCGGATGCGGGCCCTCTGGGACGAGTTCGAGGAGCGCCGCACAAGTGAGGCGCGCTTCGCCAAGGCGCTCGACCGGCTCGCGCCCATCCTGGCCAATCACCACAACGAGGGCGGGTCCTGGGCTCTGAACAAGGTGACCGCCCGCCAGGTGCTGGAGAAGGTGCAGATCATCACGGAGGGTTCGCCGGCTCTGGGTGAGTTCGCGGCCCGGCTGATCGAGTCGTCGGTGGCCAACGGCCACCTCGCCCCCTGAGACTCCGCCACCCTCACGAATACCCCACGAACGACCCCGTCGCGGCCCCACTGAGGCCCTGCTGAGGGTCCGTTCCGGCGTGCCGCCCCATGTTCATGGCCGTGGCGGGCGGGTACGTGCTCCGTGTTAAGGGGGCGAATGATGGAGAAGACGACAAGGCCGCGACGGACGGGCCGGCTGCCACGAATTGTCCCATCGCCGAACCTCCTCGACGGGCTGGAACGGACGACCGCCATGGATCGGCCGGTCAACGCGCTGTCCAAGGCCATACGCCGCAGACTGGGCCCGAGCAGGCTCAGGGACGTCCTGCACGGGGTTCCCCTGGGACACCCGCTGCATCCCGCGATGGCGATGGTGAGCGCGGGATGCTGGATCGCGTCGGCGGTTCTCGACGTCACCAGGTCGGACCCGCGGGCGTCGCGGACCCTGATCGCGACCGGCGTCGGCATGGCCCTGCCCACGGCGACCGCCGGCCTGGCCGACTGGTCGACGTTGCACCGGGAACAGCAACGGGTGGGCTTCGTTCACGCGATCATGAATGTCACCGCCACCGGTCTGTACACCGGCTCGCTGCTGATGCGGATGGCGGGCCGCGAGCGGACCGGCCGGGCGCTGGCGTTCACCGGCCTCGGCGCCGTCTCCGTGGGCGCCTATCTCGGCGGTCACATGGCCTACCGCCAGGCCGCAGGGGCGAACCACGCCGAGTCGGTCAGCCACCTGGTGCCGCTCGGCTGGCACGATCTCTGTTCGCTCAAGGACCTGCCCAACGGGCGTCCGGTCAGAAGGCGCCTCGGCTACATCGAGTTGTTCGTGCTCCGCCTGGGCGACGGCGTGAGCGTGCTCGCGGACGGCTGCTCCCACCTCGCGGGGCCGCTCCACCAGGGGCGCGTCACCGTCGAGGACGGCGACCCCTGCATCGTGTGCCCCTGGCACAGCAGCGTCTTCCGCATCTCGGACGGCTCGGTCGTGCACGGCCCGGCGACCGCGAAGCAGCCCGCGTTCAGGACGCGGTTACGGCAGGACGGCGTCGTTCAGGTCCGTCCCGCCGACTGAACGCACCCGCGCCGCGACCCGGTGCTCAGAGTTCGTCGGGTTTCGGACCGTCCGCGGGGTGCTCGACCAGGGCGAGGATCCTCGAGGACATGAACCGGGCCGTGCGTACCTGCGTGCCCGTCCTGGTCACCTCGCTGACCTCGACGATGCCCCGGCCCGTGCTGATCTCGACGCGACGGCCCGCCCTCGTCGCGATCACCTCGTAGGTACGCGGAGTTCCCCCCGCATCAATGACGATCTCCACCCAGTCGCCCTTCATAAGGGCGTACATACCCTTTTACGACACCAGCTTCACTATCGCCGCGACTCCGACACAGACGATGAAACCGCGGAGAAGGGCCGGGGGAAGCCTGCGGCCCACGCGGGCGCCGAAGAACCCGCCCACGGCCGAGCCGACCGCCACCAGCAGTACGACGATCCAGTCCACGTCCGCCACCAGAATGAACAGCACCGCGGCCGTGCTGTTGACCAGCAGGGACAACAGATTCTTGGCGGCGTTGATCCGTTGCAGGTGCTCGTCGAGGAACACCCCGAGCAGGCCGATCAGCACAATCCCCTGGGCCGCCCCGAAATAGCCCCCGTAGACGCCCGCCAGCAGGACGCCCAGCCACAACCAGGGCCCGCCGTGGGGATGCGCCCGCCGGCCGGTCAGCCACCGGCTCAGCTTCGGCTGGAGGAGCACCAGCACGCAGGCCACCGCGATGAGTACGGTCACGATCACCGGGAAGGCGCCCTCCGGCAACGTGAGGAGCAGGATTCCGCCGGCCAGCGAGCCCAGCACGGAGGCGATCGCGAGCCGGAGCAGCCGGCCCCGCTGGCCGCTCAACTCGGCGCGGTAGCCCAGCACGCCGGTGATGCCGCCGGGGACCAGCCCGATGTTGTTGGACACGTTGGCCACGATGGGCGGGATCCCCACGGCCAGCAGTGTCGGAAAGGTGATGAGTGACCCCGACCCCACCACTGCGTTGATCGCACCGGCTCCAATGCCGGCCGCGAACACGGCGGCGGCGTCCAACGGCGTCAAAAGTGCTACTCCCTCGTACGGCTAACGCCTGATCGTAGGCGGCGGGCCGTACGGGACCGCGAGCGCCCCCTGATCACCGTTCAGGGGGTGGGGGTCGAACCGTTCTGGTCGGTGTGCGACTGCTCCTTCGGCGCGGAGAACAGGCCGCCGAGGTTCTCGAGGACCTTGTTCATCTCCGAGGGGACGATCCAGACCTTGTTGGCGTCGCCCTTGGCGATCTCGGGAAGCGTCTGAAGGTACTGGTAGGCCAGCAACCGCTGATCGGGCTTGCCCTCGTGGATGGCGCGGAAGACCATCGAGATGGCGTCGGCCTGGCCCTTGGCCCGCATGGCCTGGGCCTCCGCGTCGGCCTGGGCGCGGAGCACGACGGCCTCCGCCTCGCCCTTGGCCTTGAGCACGGCCGACTCCCGCTGACCCTGCGCGGTGAGGATGGCGGACTGTTTCTGCCCCTCGGCGGCGAGGATCGCGGCCCGCTTGTCGCGGTCGGCCCGCATCTGCTTCTCCATCGAGTCCTGGATCGAGGCGGGCGGGTCGATGGCCTTGAGCTCCACGCGGTTGACCCGGATGCCCCATTTGCCGGTGGCGTCGTCCAGCACTCCCCGCAACTCGGTGTTGATCTCCTCGCGTGAGGTCAGCGTGCGCTCCAGGTCCATGCCGCCGACCACGTTGCGCAGGGTCGTCACGGTCAGCTGCTCGACGGCGACGATGAAGCTGGCGATCTCGTAGGTCGCCGCCTTCGGGTCGGTGACCTGGAAGTAGATGACCGTGTCGATCGAGACGACCAGGTTGTCCGAGGTGATCACCGGCTGGGGCGGGAACGTGACGACCTGCTCGCGCAGATCGACCTCGACCTTGATCCGGTCGATGAACGGCACCACGATGTTGAGACCGGCGTGGAGAGTGCGGTGGTAACGACCGAAACGTTCCACGATGCAGGCGGTGGCCTGGGGAACGATCCGGATCGTCCGGGCCAGGGCGAATCCCACGACGGCCACCACGACTACGGCGGCGATGAGCTGACCCATCCGACACTCCAGTCTGTGAACCCTGACTGGAGGATATGCCGTTTCGGCTTTACGCGCGGATTAAGCGTTGATGTCGGAGAGTTGGGGATCTCAGTACGGCCGGGCGTACCAGCGCCCAGTCGCGCTCCGGTCGAGCGCCAGGGGCACGCCGAACGTGTGGGAGAGGTTGTCGGAGGTCATCACCGACTCGATCGGGCCCTGGGCGACCGCGGAGCCGTGGCGGAGCAACATCGCGTGGGTGAACCCGGCGGGGATCTCCTCGACATGGTGGGTGACCAGGACCATCGTGGGGGCCTTGGAGTCCTGGGCCAGCGTGCCGAGGCGGCGTACGAGGTCCTCCCTGCCGGCCACGTCGAGCCCGGCGGCGGGCTCGTCCAGGAGCAGTAACTCGGGGTCGGGCATCAGGGCCCTGGCGATCTGGACACGCTTGCGTTCCCCCTCGGAGAGGGTCGAGAAGCGCCGGCGGATCAGGTGGGCGCAACCGAGCTGGTCGATGAGCTCGACCGCGCGGGTCACGTCGTGGGAGTCGTACTCCTCCGTCCACCGCCCGAGGATGGCGTAGGAGGCCGTGAGCACGAGGTCGATGACCTTCTCGTCCGGCGGCACCCGCTCGGCGAGCGCGGAGCTGGCCAGGCCGATCCTCGTCCGCAGTTCGAAGACGTCCACCTGGCCGAGCCGTTCGCCGAGAACGTCCACCGCGCCCTCGGTGGGATACATCAGCGCGCCCGCCACCTGGAGCAGCGTGGTCTTGCCCGCGCCGTTGGGGCCGATGATCACCCAGCGCTCGTCCTCGCGCACGGTCCAGTCGATGCCGCGCAGCAGCGCCGCGCCGTCCCTGCGGACGGCCACGTCTTGAAACCGAAGCACCTGACCGCCCATGTGGTCCCCCTCCCGTGAATGCTCCACCAACTATGACAGGCCCGAACACTTATCGTGGATCGGGTGCGCATCGATTCACCGATCTCCGCCACCCTCGTCTCGTGGGGCAACGCCTGGCTGGCCGGGCACGTCGGCCTCGACGAGGCCGTCGACCGCGTCGAGCGGGCGGCGGGCCCCCAAGTGGTGGCAACCGAAGCGGGCGAGACAACGCTCCGCGCCTTTCTCGTGGACCAGCGGATCGAAGGGCTCAGCTCGTTCCGGCTGGCCCTCCCGATCCCCGGCGATCCCCTCGGGCTGACAGGACCCCCCGCGTTCAACGGCGCCGCCATCGACGCCGGCCAGGCCGCGGTGGCCGTCCTGCCGGGGCGCTGCCTCGGTCTCGTGCCCGCCGACGACAGAAGGGGATCGTCCTATCAGGGCATCCTCTGGACCGCGTGCGAGGCCTCGACCGCCGTGCCGAGCCTCCCCTCACTCGCCGAGGCCGAGCAGGTGTTGTCGGCGGCGATGCGGGCGGCCACCGAGGCGCTGCTCGGCGTCGAGGGGCCGGCCCAGGGATTCCCCGCGCTCGACACGGTCGACGACGCCCTCGCCCCCGGGTATCCCGGCCGGGCGCACCGCGTCGGCGCCCTCGCCGCACGGCTCGCCCTCGCCCTGCGCCTGGCCGACGAGCGCGGCCTCACGTCGGGGCAGCTCGCGACGCGCGGCGAGGCCCTCCGCGACCTCGACAGAGCCGTACGGCGGGCCCGTGTGGCCGCCCATCACGCCATCGTCGAGTCCGGCCAGCCGCAGATCTAGCCGGTCACGCGAGGCCGTGCCTGACGGCGTAGAGGGCGGCCTGGGTCCTGTCCTGGACACCGAGCTTCATCAGGACGTTGGACACGTGGGTCTTCACGGTCTTCTCGGCCACGAGGAGCTCACGGGCGATCTCCCGGTTGGAACAGCCGGTCGCGATCAGCCGCAGCACCTCGAGTTCCCGCTCCGTCAGGACGGCCGTGGCGTCCGGCGCGGGGCCCGGCCCGGTCAGCATGGCGACGGCGGCGTCCGGGGCCAGCAGGACCTGGCCGCCGTGGACGGCCCTGATGGCCTGGACCAGCGCGGCCGGGTCGACGTCCTTGTAGAGGAAGCCCGCGGCGCCCGCCCGCATCGCCGGGGCCACGTCGACGGGGTCGCTCACCGACGTCAGGACGATCACCCGCACACCGAGGCCCTCCAACCGGCCGAGCGCCCCGAGCCCGTCGAGGACGGGCATCCTGAGGTCGAGCAGCAGCACGTCGGGCGTGAGGGACTCGGCCAGCGCCACCGCCTCCTCGCCGTCGGCGGCCTCGCCGATCACGGTCAGATCGTCCTGGACGTCCAGGAACGTGCGCAGGCCCTGCCGTACGACGGGATGGTCGTCGGCGATCAGCACCCGGATCATGCGGGAACCTCCAAACGGATCATCGTGCCGTGGCCCGGCCGTGAGACCACCGTGAGCGACCCGCCCGCGGCCTCGGCCCGGTCGTTCATCGAGGCGAGGCCCAGCCCGCGCCCGCCGGCCTCGTCGAACCCCATCCCGTCGTCGCTCACCTCGAGCACCAGCCTCGGCGGGTCGTGCGAGACCCGTACGGCGACATTGGGGGCGCAGGCGTGCCGCAGAGCGTTGTGCAACGCCTCCTGCGCGACCCGGAAGACGGCGATCTCGGCCAGCGCCGGCAGGTCGCCGGGCGGGTCACCGTCGAAGGTGAACGTGACCGAGGAGGGATGCAGGCGATCGAGCAGGTCGGCGTGCTTGCGGAGGGTCTCGACGAGCCCGTGCCGAGCCAGCTCGGCCGGGCGGAGTTCGACGATCACCGCGCGCAACTCGGCCAGCGCCTCCCCGGCCATCCGCTCCACCTGATCGATCTCCCTCGCGGCGCGCTCGGGGTCGGACCGCATCAGCGACGCGGCCGCCCTCGCCGTGAGACGGAGCGAGAACAGCTTCTGGCTGACGGAGTCGTGGAGGTCGCGGGCCATCCGCGTCCGCTCCTCGACGACCGTCAGCTCCCTGCCGCGTTCGTACAGGCGGGCGTTCGTGAGAGCGATCGCGGCGTGGGCGGCGAACATCGTGAGCAGGTCCTCGTCCGCCTCGGTGAACCCTCCGGGCGTCTTCTTGTTGGACAGGAAGATGATCCCCAGCACCTCTTCGCCGTCCTGGATCGGCACGCCGAGGAAGTCCTTGAGAACGGGGTGGGCCCGCGGCCACCACTCGAACCGGGGGTCCCTGCGGATGTCGGCGAGCCGGACGGGCGTGCCCTCGCGGAGCATCGCCCCGAGCATGCCGTGTTGCCGCGGCGTCGGGCCGATGGCCTCCCACTGCTCGTCCGTGATGCCTTCGGCGACGAACTCGGCGAACGCGCCCTGATCGTCCGGCACTCCCAGCGCCGCATAGCGGGCGTCGAGAAGTCGCGCCGCCGACCGCACGATGACCTGGAGCACCTCACGGACGGACAGATGCCGGGTGACGGCCAGCACGGCCGAGCTGACGGCGTGCAGCACGGCGTCACGACCGGGCTCGCTCGTTTCCTCCGACACGGACTTCACCCTAGGCGGTGGAACGGCGGCGGGCCTCAGCCGTCGGCCCTAGGCCGAACTGCCGACCCGGGGCCCGGTCCACGGCCCGATGTACGGCCCGCGCTCTCTTCTTAGCGTGAGCCCATGAAGAAGGCACTCATCACCGGGGCCTCCCGAGGGCTGGGACTGGCCCTCGCCAAGGCTCTCGCCGACGACGGCTGGTCCCTGCTCCTCACCGCGAGAGGCGAGGAGGACCTGTTCTCCGCGGCCTTCGACCTCAACGCCGAGGCGATCGCCGGGGACGTCACCGACCCCGCGCACGTCGCCAGGCTCGCGGAAGCCGCGCCGGAGCTGGACCTGCTGGTCAACAATGCCAGTGACCTCGGACCGGTCCCCCTGCCCCCGCTCGCGGGCCTCCCGCTCGCCGCGCTCCGCCGGCTCCTGGAGACCAACGTGATCGCCCCTCTAGCTCTGGTGCAGGCGACGCTGCCCGCCCTGCGAAAGCGGAAGGGGGCGGTGCTCGGCATCTCCTCGGACGCCGCCGTCGAGGCCTACGAGGGCTGGGGCGGCTACGGCGCCACGAAGGCGGCCCTCGACCAGTTGTCCCACGTGCTCGCCGCCGAGGAGCGGGATCTCGCGGTCTGGTGGGTCGATCCGGGCGAGATGAACACCCGCATGCTCGCCGACGCCGTCGGCCCCGGGGAGGCCGCCTCGGCTCCCTCCCCCGACGCGGTCGCCTCCGCGCTGACCCGGCTCGTCACGATCCGTCCCCAGAGCGGCCGCTTCACGCGCGAGGCGCTCGCCATCGCGACAGGAGCACGCGAATGAATCCAGGAGGCGTCGATTTCGCCCTTCCGCCCGTCCGGGAGGCACACGAGCCACCGGAGGCGCGGGGCCTGCGGCGGGACGAGGTGCGGCTGCTCGTCTCCCGCCGCGACACCGGGGAGATCACCCATCACACCTTCGCGGACCTGCCGGCGATCCTCTCCCCCGGTGATCTGCTCGTGGTCAACAACTCCGCGACCCTGGCCGCGGCCGTGCGGCTCGACCGGCTCGCCGTCCACTTCTCCGGCACGTCGCCGTCCGGTGACTGGCTGGTCGAACTCCGGCGCCTGACGGCCGCTTCCACCGAGCCCTACTCCGGCGGGGCTCCCGGGGAATGGCTGCCGCTTCCCGGCGGCGCCACCCTGCGGCTGGTCGCACGGCAGACGCCGCGACTGTGGCGGGCCACTCTCGATCGCGACGTCCCGGCGTACCTGCGCGAGCACGGCGTGCCCATCCGCTACTCCTACGTCAGGCGGGACTGGCCGCTCTCGGACTACCAGACGGTGTTCGCCGTGGAGCCGGGCAGCGCGGAGATGCCGAGCGCGGGCCGGCCGTTCACGGCCGAACTGGTGGCGGGCCTCGTCTCCCGGGGGATCGCCGTCGCGCCCATCACCCTCCATACGGGCGTGGCCTCGCCGGAGAAGGACGAACCGCCCTACCCCGAGTGGTTCTCCGTCCCGCGACGGACGGCGGACCTGGTGCGTCTCACGCGGGAGACCGGCGGTCGGGTCGTCGCCGTCGGGACCACCGTCGTCAGAGCGCTGGAATCCGCCGCGCTGGACGGCCCCGTCCGGGCGGCCGACGGCTGGACGTCACACATCGTGACCCCGGCCGGGGGCGTCCGGGCGGTCGACGGCCTGATCACCGGCCTGCACGAGCCGCGGTCGAGCCATCTGATGATGTTGTCGGCGATCGCGGGCGAACCGCTGCTCTCGCGCTCGTACGCGGCGGCCCTGGAAGAGGGCTACCTGTGGCACGAGTTCGGGGACACCCACCTGATCCTCTGATCCCCCCGAGACGCTACGCGGCCACCGGCTGCCGGTGCGTCTCCACGACGCCCGCGCGGACCTGGGCCTCGGCGATCCTCGCGAGAGTCTTCCGAGCACGGCGCGGATCTCCGCCGCGGGGCACCTGCACGCCGGGGAAGAAGGTGACCTCGGCAACCAGATCCCTGATGGCGACGACCCGCATGATGGACGCCACGAGCGAGTCGTCGCCCACGTACGACGGCCCGGTCGACAACTCCTCACCCTGCCGGAACCGCAGCGCCATCGGCCGGACGGGCACGCCCGCGTCGATGGCGGCCTGGAACACGGCCGGCCGGAACGGGCCCATCTCGCGACCACACCAGGTGGTCCCCTCGGGGAAGGCGACCACTGTGTCCCCGTCCCGCAGGGCGGCGGCGACGTCGTCGATCGCCTTGGGCAGGGCGGACAGGCGGTTCCTGTCGATGAACAGCGCACCGCCGCCCGTCGCGAGGGTCCGGATCACCGGCCACTCGGCGATCTCGCTCTTCGCGAGCAGCCGGCAGGGGGTGATGGCGGCGACCACGATCGGGTCGAGCCAGGAGATGTGGTTGCCGACGAGGAGCGTCCCGCCCTCCCCCTCGGGTACGGCACGGGCCTCCAGGGAGCCGCCGACGAAGGCGAATCCCCGCCGGGCCTCGATCTTGATCCCCAGCGCCCTGATCAACATCCGCGACCACATCATGGTGAACCGCTTGCGCTGCGCCGTACTGCTCAGGCGGGCCACGAAGGCGAGCGGGATGCCCGAGACGACGACGGCCAGAGCGCCCAGGACCCGGGCGGCACGCCGAAGGGGCCCCGCCATCGCGAGAGGCTCCTCCATGCACTCGGCCGGCATGCACGGGGAGACGGGGAACCACGGTGACGTGGTCACCGGCAGATGGATGATCGTGCTCACAACATGTCTCCCAGGAAGTGCCGCAGGTAGCGCATGTCGACGTTGGCCATCGACAGCAGGACGAGGAAGTCCGCGCTGCGGAAGTCGGGGTCGTGAGCGGGAGCCCCGCAGACCCAGGAGCCGAGGCGCATGTAGCCGCGCAGCAGGGACGGCAGCACGAACCGGTCCGGCAGGGGCGCCCCGGTGCTCGTCCACGGCTTACGGGGCGTGACGCGGTACTCCTCCGGGCCGAGCGGCACCCGGTCGACGACGCCGCCGGCGACCGCGCCGCCGTCGTCGAGCGGAACCGAGCAACATCCGGTCAGGTAGCCGTACCCGCCGTTCACCATGTAGTTGGCGATCCCCGCCCACATGAGGCCGACGACCGCACCCGCGCGGTGGTCCGGATGCACGCACGTGCGGCCCACCTCGACGAGGTTGTTCCGGATGCCCGCGAGCCGGCTGAGATCGAACTCGGCGTCCGAGTACAGCCGGTCCGAACGTCCCGGCGGCAGAAGCCGGTAGGTCCCCACGACGGTGTCACCCTCGCGGACCAGCAGGTGGTCGCAGTACGCGTCGAATCCGTCGACGTCGAGCCCGCTCACCGGGGAGTCGAGGACGGCGCCCATCTCCTGGGCGAACACCTCATACCGCAGTCGCTGGGCGGCTCTGACATCGGCGGCGCTCTCTGCGAGCCCGACGGTGTAACGACCGGTGTCAAGGGAGATCGTCATGGGCGCGTCCTTCCTCAAGGTCTCCGTGACCATGACGTCATGCGGAAATGACTGTGATCTCTCACACGTGCGGCAGTGAGGCGTCCGCATGGTGAACCTCGTGCACAGTAAGGAGGCTTCGCCCAGTAACCTCAAACAACGTGAACCAGCGCACGCTCCTGATCACGCTTACCGGTCCGGATCGCCCAGGCGTCACCTCTCGCCTTTTCACCGTCCTGGCCGGGTTTCCCGTGACCGTCGCCGACGTCGAACAGGTCGTCATCCGCGGACGTCTGACGCTCGGCGTCCTGGTCGCCTACGCCGGCGGCCCGCCCACGGGCACCGGCGGCACGATCGGCGGGCTCTGGACCGCCGTCGAGCAGGTGGCCGCCGATCTCGACATGGACCTGGAGATCGCGACCGGCACGGCGTCGCAGGAGAAACGGCGGCGCGGCCGGCTGCACGTCACCGTTCTCGGCGCGCCCCTGCTACCCGCCGCCATGGCCGGCATCGCCGGGAGGGTCGCGGCCAGCGGGGCCAACATCGACCGCATCGAACGGTTGTCCACCTACCCCGTCACATGCATCGAGATGGCGGTCTCCGGCGCCGATCCGCAGGCCATGCGGGCGGAACTCGCCGCCGAGGCGGCGCTGCAGAAGGTCGACGTGGCCGTCCAGCGCAGCGGCCTCAGCCGCCGGGCCAAGCGGCTCATCGTCATGGACGTCGACTCCACCCTGATCCAGGGCGAGGTCATCGAGTTGCTCGCCCGGCACGCGGGCTGCCTCGACGAGGTCGCGCGCGTCACCGAGCAGGCCATGCAGGGCGAGCTCGACTTCGCCGAGTCGCTGGTCAGGCGCGTGGCGTTGCTCGAAGGGCTGTCCGAGCAGATCTTCGAGAAGGTCGTCAAGGAGGTCGTCCTCACGCCCGGGGCGCGCACACTGGTCCGGACGCTCAAGCGCCTCGACTACCGCTTCGCCATCGTCAGCGGCGGCTTCACCCAGATCACCGACGCCCTGGTCGCCGATCTGGGCATCGACTACTCGGCCGCGAACACGCTGGAGGTCGTGGACGGCAGGCTCACGGGCAGGGTGATCGGCGAGATCGTCGACCGGCCGGGGAAGGCGCGTGCGCTGGAGCGCTTCGCCGCCCAGGCGGGCGTGCCCCTCAGCCAGACCGTGGCGGTCGGCGACGGCGCCAACGATCTCGACATGCTCGCCGCCGCCGGCCTCGGCATCGCCTTCAACGCCAAGCCGGTCGTACGGCAGGCCGCCGACACCGCGCTCAACGTGCCCTACCTGGACTCGATCCTCTACCTCCTCGGGATCTCCCGCGACGAGGTGGAGGCAGCCGACGCCGAGGACGGCATGGTCTCCCGCTGGGACTGAATTTCAGGCGGCCTCCGCCTCGGGCGTCGCGTAGGCGAAGGCGGACGTGGCGGCGTCGCACAGGCGGACGGTGTCCACGCTCAGGGACCGGAGGGCCTGGTCGACCACGGCCGTGCGGATGAGGGCCCGCCGCACCTCCGTACGCGTGTCGCGCGGGTCGGCGTCCAGCTCCGCGAGACGCCGCCCCGCGAGGCGCCCCACCGAAGCGGCCACCACCGCCAGCTCGCAGTCCACGTCACCCGTGAACTCGAACGGCTCACCGGCCTGTACGGCTTGCGCCGTCGTCTCCAGCCGCCGCGCGACCGTCTCGAGCACCTCGGGCAAATGGCCCGGATCGCCCGGCTCGTCCCGTAGGACCGAGGTGACGGATATCAGATCGTCCCGCACCCGCTGAGCGGCCTCCACGGCCTCTTCGACGGCGTGGGGTACCGTCCCACCGGGCTCGTGCGCGATGTAGTCCAGGGACAGGGCCACCGCGTCCGCGTCCTGCTCGGACTGCTTGATCTTGGCCTCCGCCTTCTCCACGGACGACTTCCCCCGGGCCACCCCCGCAAGTGTGCGGGCGGCTCCGGCATGGGTCGTCAACATCCGGGCGACCCGGTCGGCGAGCCTGACGGTCTCCCCGCGGGGCCACAACAGGCGTGTGCAGGCCACGGCGATGAGCCCGCCGAGGATGGTCAGCAGGATCCGCGACTCCACGACCCCGGTGCCCGCCGGCAGCTGGAAGTCGATGAGCAGCAGCACGCACATGGTCATGAACGTCGACCAGTAGGCCTGATGGACCGACGCCATGCCGAAGGCGAGCGCCGCTGACACACCGATCAGCAGTCCGAGCCACCAGTAGCCGGGGTCGAAATGGAGGATCGCCACTGTGACGAGCCCGCCCACCGTGCTGCCTCCGATACGCGCCCACACCCTGGCACGCGTCTCGCCGTACGTCGGCTGAACCGTCACGAGGACGGCGATCACCAGCCAGTGCGGGTGGGGCGGCTTGAACAGCACGATGATCGTGGAGGCGAACGCCGTACCGAGCAGGACGCGCAACGCGTGCCTGACCCGGGGATTGTCGAAGGCGAACGACAGGCGGAGCTCCGGAGGCGTCTTGGGCCGTGCCGTGAGGGTGGGGAGCACGTTGCGGGTGGCATGGAGCGCCCGCGCGGCGCCCCCCGCCTTCGTCAGGGCCTGCCCGATACGCTCGGCGCAGTGCCCGATCTGCCGCAACAGGACCAGGACCAGCAGTTCCCGTTCCTCGTGCGGGCGGTCCGCGCGCACCTCGTTCACCCGGGCCTCATAGGCGGGAAGCGGGTCCTCGGTCGTGGCGGGGCCTTCTCCGATGAAGGAGCGCAGGGCCTGGGCCAGGGAGTGCGTCAGGTCGCCGGCACCGGCCCTTTCCGCGGCGGCCGGGGCCCGCCCATGGACCGCGACGTACATGCCGTGCAAGGCCACCGCCTCGTAGAACACCCGCCGGAGCGCCACGGCCACCTTCTCGGCGTCCCGTGATCGGCGTTGCCACCGGTGGCGAACATAGGCCATCAGCGCCTCGACGAGCGAGTCGCCTGCCTTGCGGCGGAGAACGTCCCATTCGTGGGAGTCGCGCTGCGGATCGGCGGCGGCCTCCACCAGGTCGGCCACCGCCTCGGCCGTCTGGGACAGCAGCAGGGCCAGCGGGCGGGTCCGCCGCCACGGCCAGGGAAGGGTGAGCAGCGCGCTGGCGAGCAGCCCGCCGAGCAGTTGCAGGCCCGTGTGCGCGAGGGGGTCGATGGGCAGCGGGTTGGCCGCCGTGAGCAGGAAGGTGAGCGCGGGCGTGATGCCGATGGGCCGCACCAGCACGCCGAGCCCGCCGAGCGCCGAGGCGGCGGGCACGATCAGCCAGCTCTCACCCGAGATGACGATGCCGAGGACGGTGCCCACCGCGAGCGACACCACCACGCCGAGCATGAACGTCCTGCTCACCCGCGCCGGATCGAGGAGGGCTCTGCTGGCCACCAGCCACGCGCCCAGCCCGACGGTGGCGCCGCCGATCAGGTGCCCGGTGACGATGCCGGCGAGCAGAGGGATCACCAGGGAGGCGGCCCCGGTCAACCCGAAGCCGAGCGCGAGCCGGGGATCCGCGGGTCTCAGCGCTCGGACGGTGTTGACGAGCAGTAGGCGCAGGTCGTCCTCCCGCCGGGATCAGGGATGGTGCGTGCGGACCAGGCGTCCCGTCCGGGGGACGACCTCCTCCCAGGGCGCCGCGAGCTCGATCACGGCGAAGGCTCCTGGGGGGAAACGATCGTCTTGCGTGCCGGTCAGACTCAGGACGAGCTCGTGGACTCCGGGGTTGTGCCCCACGAGCACGAGGGTGTCCACCTCCGGGTCCGTACGGCGGAGCAGTTCGAGCAGCTCGTCGGGGTAGGCCTCGTAGATCCCGCCGTCGAGCTCGATGGGCGCGTCCAGGCCGAGCAGTTCGGCCGTGCGGCGGGTGCGGACGGCCGGGGAGGACACGATGAGCGCCGGTTCGAGCGGCCGGATCAGATCGCCCGCTTCCCGGGCGTTGCGCTCCCCCCGCGCCGTGAGCCCGCGCTCCCGGTCGGCCAGCCCGGCGACGTGCTCGGCCTTGGCGTGTCTCACCACGATGAGCGTCTTCACGGCGACGCCCTGGGACGTCATCCCGCAGCCCATACGGCGAGGCCGACGATCACAGCGAACATCACCAGCATGGCCAGCAGAACCAGTGCCAGACCCCGGCCTCCGGAGGGTTCGTCCATAACAGCCCAGTGTATGGAGAGAGGGTCCCCCATGGTCATGGGGGACCCTCTCGTCAATCGACCTTCGCCGGCGGAATTCAGCTTCCGACGGTCTCCGGGGCACGCTCCTCATGGTCGTTGTCGTTGTCGTCCGAGGAGGCGATGCTGATCGACCGCCGCTTGGACACGACGACCGCGCCCACGACGACCCCCACGGCGAGGACCGTCACCCCGACGCGGATCGCCACGTTGTCGGCGTAGGTGACGACCGCCGGGGCGATCAGGAGGGCGACCAGGTTCATGACCTTGATCAGCGGGTTGATGGCCGGGCCCGCGGTGTCCTTGAACGGGTCGCCGACGGTGTCGCCGATGATCGTGGCCTCGTGGGCCGGTGAACCCTTGCCGCCGTGGTGGCCGTCCTCGACCAACTTCTTGGCGTTGTCCCAGGCACCACCGGAGTTGGCCAGGAAGACCGCCATCAGGGTGCCCGCCGCGATCGCGCCGGCCAGGTAGGCCCCCAACGGCGCGTAGCCGAAGGCGAAGCCGACCGCGATCGGCGTCAGGACCGCGAGCAGACCGGGCGTGGCCAGCTCCCGCAGCGAGTCACGGGTGCAGATGTCCACCACACGGCCGTAGTCGGGCAGCTCGGTGCCGTCCATGATCCCCGGCTTGGTGCGGAACTGCTCGCGGACCTCGTAGACGACCCGGCCGGCGGCGCGTCCGACCGCGGCGATGGCCAGTCCTGAGAACAGGAACACCACGGCCGCGCCGATGATCAGACCGACGAGGACGTTCGGCGAGTCGATGGACAGGTTGAAGCTGGCGAACGAGCCCAGCGCGTCCTTGACGCCCTGCGTCGCCGTCGCCAGCTGCCCTTCGACCGCCGTCCGGAACGAGCCGAACAGCGCGGTCGCGGCGAGCACGGCCGTCGCGATCGCGATGCCCTTGGTGATGGCCTTCGTGGTGTTGCCCACGGCGTCCAGAGAGGTGAGCACCTGGGCGCCCTCCCCCTCGACGTCGCCGGACATCTCCGCGATCCCCTGGGCGTTGTCCGAGACCGGCCCGAAGGTGTCCATGGAGACGATGACGCCGACCGTGGTCAGCAGCCCCGTGCCCGCCAGGGCGACGGCGAACAGCGCTATGGTCACGTTGCCGAAGCCGAGCAGGAACGCGCCGTACACCGCGCCGCCGATCAGCAGCGCCGAGTAGACGGCGGACTCCAGGCCGACCGAGATGCCGGCCAGGATCACGGTCGCCGGTCCCGTGAGCGAGCTCTTGCCGATGTCCCTCACCGGGCGGCGGTTGGTCTCGGTGAAGTAGCCCGTGAGGACCTGGATGGCGCTGGCGAGGACGAGGCCGATGAGCACCGCGCCGATCGCGATCAGGCGCGGGTCGGAGCTGAGCCCCGCGATCGCCGGGCTGACCCCGCTGAGCCCGGAGAAGCTCGACGGCAGGTACACGAACGCGGCCACCGCGACGAGGACGGCGGAGATCCCGGCCGAGATGAAGAAGCCGCGGTTGATGGCCGACATGCCCGAACGGTCGCCGGAGCGCGGCCGGGTGGTGAAGATGCCGATGATGGCGGTGATGACGCCGATCATCGGGACGATCAGCGGGAAGACCAGACCCTCGGTGCCGAAGGCCGCCTTGCCGAGGATCAGGCTGGCGACCAGCATGACGGCGTACGACTCGAACAGGTCGGCCGCCATGCCGGCGCAGTCGCCGACGTTGTCGCCCACGTTGTCGGCGATGGTCGCCGCGTTGCGCGGGTCGTCCTCGGGAATGCCCTGCTCGACCTTGCCGACCAGGTCGGCGCCGACGTCCGCCGCCTTGGTGAAGATGCCTCCGCCGACACGCATGAACATCGCGAGCAGCGCGGCGCCGAAACCGAAGCCTTCGAGCACGCTCGGAGCGTCGCTCTTGTAGATGATCACGACGACGGCCGCACCGAGCAGACCGAGACCGACGGTGAACATGCCCGCCACGCCGCCGGTGCGGAATGCGATGCGCATCGCGAGCTTCTCACCGGACTCACGGGCCGCCGCCGCAACGCGGACGTTTCCGCGAACCGCCAGCCACATGCCGATGAAGCCCGTGAGCGCGGAGAACACCGCGCCGATCACGAAGAAGACCGAACGGCCGACGGCCACACTGGTCGAATCCGCAGGCAACAGGAACAGTAGGAAAGGAATGAGGACAACGAACACGGCGAGTGTCCGGAACTGCCGTGTGAGATATGCGGCGGCACCTTGCTGTACGGCATGCGCGATGTTCTGCATGCGTTCGGTGCCCTGACCTGCGGCGAGCACCTCTCGCACCAGACCGCCGGCGACGGCGAGGGCCAAAAGGGCCACCGCCGCGACAACGACCACGAGTGTGAGATGGGAACCGCTAAGTGCCACCGCTGTGCCTTCGCCAGCGGCTAGATAGGCAGACATCCGTCCTCCTCGGCCAGACGGGTTGGATTCTGCCCGGAGGGCGCTGCTGACGGTGTACCTGCCGGTCCTAGCGGCGCACTTCCGGGTGATTGGCAAGTGCCGCTTCCGGTTGCATCCGCAATACCTTGGCCGGTGCCGGGAGTCTACGCAGCGACGCCGCGGATATGAAGGCCTCTCGCCTCGGTAATTAGGACCACGTCCAGTAATGGCGCAAGTTTTGCCCCGCCCGGTGGTCCTTTTGACCAGGTAAGTCAGGATGCAAGCCTCGCGCGTCACTCCTGTTACGGCGGGCCTTAAATGCGATATTTCAGATGCCCTTAATGTGCTCAGCAATGGACGTTCGCCACACTGTCACCAGGAATGACGCGGTCCGATTACCGGCAGGCCGTTATCCGGGCAGTCCGGTACGACGCCAGGCGGCGGCCGCCCAGGGGTGTGCGAGCCACGGGATACGAGGCCTCACGGGGGAACGTTCGCTGCACTTCGGGTGGAGGAGGCCTCCACCGGAAAGCAGCCTCCCGGGGGGACGGCCTGTGGGGATGCGCAACCTGGAGGAGACGATCGCCGGGGTGGGACGGCCTTGGGGATGCGTCACCCCGGATGAGGCGGGTCGACCGGATGGCCGAGCCCGCAGGTCGCGGCGGCGGAACGGCCGAGTTCATGGTGCAGGATGCGAAGCGGCCCTCGCAGAGATCGACGGAGGCGCGCGGAAAGCCGCCCCCGCTCCCGGGGGCGGACACCCGCTCCCAGTCAGATCGCGGCGATCCCGTCGGCCGACGCGGGCCAGCTCATCCTGATCCGCATGCCTTTGGGGCTCGGCACCACTTCGACGTCGTCGGCGAGCCCCGCGATGACCGCGACACCCAGCTCCGCCATCTCATCGGGCATGGAAGCGCCGTCGACGTCCAGGACGTACGGCTTGGGCTCCTCGCTCGGGGCGGCGTCGGTGACGGTCACCTCGAACCGGCCCGCGTCATCGCGCAACTCGATGCGGACAGGCTCACCCGGGCAGTGAAGGCGATGCGCCTCCACCGCCCGCGAGCACGCCTCTCCGACCGCGAGGCGGACCTCGTCCAGGATCGCCTCCGCCACCCCGGTGCGCCGGGCGATGGCCGTCGCGACCAGTCGCGCCGTGCGCACGTGGGCCGGCAATGCGCTGAACGTCAACTCGACGGTGGCCATGTTGGCTCCTCGGCCGTCACTTGTCCCGGCCGTGGGCTTCCTTGGCCTCTTCCACCGAGGCGTAGATGCCGAAGACCTTCGTGAGACCGGTGATCCGGAAGATCTTCAGAATGCGCTCCTGCGTGCAGACGAGTTCGAGTGAACCGTCGTGCGCCCGGACCCGCTTGAGCCCGCCGACCAGCACACCAAGGCCGGTCGAGTCGAGGAAGTCCACCTTCTCCATGTTCACGAGAAGGTGGAAGTTGCCCTTGTTGACCAGGTCGATCAGCAGCTCACGCAGTCTGGGCGCGGTGTAGACATCGATCTCACCCTCGACATCGACGATGGTGAGACTGTCCTCGGAATGGTGGTCCAACTTCAGATCCACAGATCCTCCAGCGCCTTACTTGCGTAGGTCTCGATGCGAGTCGTGCATCCTGGTAGCCCCAGAACCATGACCCTGACGCGCGGCATTCAACCACGCTCCGACTCCGTGTCTATACGAAATCACGACTCCGGGCGACTCTCCCCGCAGATGGCAAACTGGAAACCAGTGACTCCGTTTACTTCTCCCTCGGAACGATCAGGCCCCCTTCTCGGCCGCCTGCTCGCTGTTCCAGCACGCCAGCGGCGTGTCACCCATGTGGAGCATGTTCCAGCACGTCAGGCGGGTCAAGTCCGTTGGCCGGATTGGGCTCCTGAACTGCTCGTTACGCGCTTGGTGAACCAGGGCGTCCCCGGCCTCTGGCAGCACCAGTTCGAGGCCGCCGAGCATGTTCACCGTGGCCGAAACGTGATCATCGCCACAGGAACGGCCTCGGGAAAATCCCTGGCCTACCTGGTTCCGGCGGTGACGGAGATCTTCTCCGGCGGCACCGTGCTCTACCTCACCCCGACCAAGGCACTGGCCGCCGACCAGCTCAGGACCGTCAGGGGTTTGCGGCTGGCCCAGGTGCGCGCGGCCACCTTCGACGGCGACACCCCCACCGAAGAGCGTCAGTGGGTCCGCCAGCACGCCAACTATGTCCTGACAAATCCGGATATGTTGCACCGGTCGATCCTGCCCCGGCACGCGTCGTGGTCGTCCTTCTGGCGGCGGCTGCGGTTGGTCGTGGTGGACGAGTGCCACGGCTATCGGGGCGTCTTCGGCTCCCACGTCGCCCAGATCCTGCGCCGGCTGCGCCGGGTCTCCGCCAAATACGGCTCTCAGCCCGTGTTCCTGCTGGCCTCGGCGACCGCGAGCGAGCCCGCTCTCGCGGGAATGCGCCTGACAGGCCTTGAGATGGCCGAGGTGACGACGGACGCCTCCCCTCGGGGTTCGACCACCTTCGCCCTGTGGGAGCCTCCTCTGACCGATCTGCGGGGCGAGGGCGGCGCCCCCGTCCGGCGGACGGCGACCGCCGAAGCGGCCGACCTGCTGTCGGATCTCGTGATCGAGGACGTCCGCACACTGGCGTTCGTCCGATCTCGGCGCGCGGCGGAAACGGTCGCCCTCGCCGCGAGGCGCAACCTGGAGGAGATCGAGACGGGCGAAGGACTCGCCCCGCCGTTCGGCGATCTCGTGGGATCGGCTCCGCCGTACGGCCAGGACCCGGCAGAGCCGACGGTGCGACGGGCCGGGGAGTTCGAAGAGCCGGCACTGGCGCCTGGCGAGGAACTCGAGGAGCCGGCCCTGCCGTACGGACCGGATCTGGGAGGACCACGCCTAGCAGGACCGGGCCTAGCAGGACCGGGCCTGGCGGGACCGGGCCTGGCGGGACCGGGCCTGGGAGGACCGCGCCTGGCGGGACCGGGCCTGGGAGGACCGGCGACCGTGGGCGGCGGCGGGCCGCGTGGGGAGACGCTCACGAGCCGGGCATCCGAATCCGAGGAGGGCCCCGGCGTTCTCGACGGCCCGCGCTCGGGCCGGCTGGCGGACCGGGTGGCGGCCTATCGAGCGGGCTACCTGGCCGAGGACAGGCGTGTACTCGAGAAGGCCCTGCGTTCGGGAGCCCTGGTCGGCCTGGCGACGACCAACGCGCTGGAACTCGGCGTGGACGTGTCCGGCCTCGACGCCGTCCTCATCGCCGGATGGCCGGGCACCCGCGCCTCCCTCTGGCAGCAGGCGGGCCGGGCCGGGCGCGCGGGTCAGGACGCGCTGGCCGTGCTGATCGCGCGCGACGATCCTCTGGACACCTATCTGGTCCACCATCCGGAGGCGCTGTTCGGCCGCCCGGTGGAAGCCATCGTTCTCGATCCGGACAATCCGTACGTGCTGGCGCCCCATCTCTGCGCAGCGGCCTCGGAGATCCCGATCACCGAGGCCGACCTCGAGATCTTCGGCCCGGCCGCCCAGGACGTGCTGGACGATCTGGTCGCCCGCGGACTGCTGCGCCGGCGTACGACGGGATGGTTTTGGACGAGCCGAAACCGGGCCGCCGACCTTGCGGACATCAGAGGGTCAGGCGGGAGCCCCATCCAGGTGGTCGAGTCCGGCACCGGGCGGCTCCTGGGCACGGTCGACGAGTCGTCGGCGCACACCACCGTCCACACCGGGGCGGTCTACCTGCATCAAGGCGAGACGTTCGTGGTCGAGGAGCTGGAACTCGACGCCGGAGTCGCCCTGGTCTCCACAGCCGAGCCCGACTATTCGACCTTCGCCAGGGACGTGACGGACATCCGTGTGATGGAGTCGCTGCGGTCGCAGGATTTCGGTCCCGGGGAGCTGCATTTCGGTTCCGTGGAGGTCACCCATCAGGTGGTCTCCTATCTCAAGCGCCGCCACCAGACCGGCGAGATGCTCGGTGAGGAACCCCTCGACCTACCGGCCCGGACATTGTGCACGCGCGCGGTGTGGTGGACTCTGCCCTCCGCCGCTCTCATCCCGCTGACGTCGGACCCGGACGGCAAACCGGTCGATCTGGGCGGCGCGGCCCACGCGGCCGAGCATGCCTCGATCGGCCTGCTCCCGCTGTTCGCCACATGCGACCGCTGGGACATCGGCGGGGTCTCGACAGAACTCCACCCCGACACGGGATTGCTCACCGTATTCGTGTACGACGGTCATGAGGGTGGTGCGGGGTTCGCCGAGCGTGGGTACGCCAAAGCGGCCGACTGGCTCTCCGCCACCCGTGAGGCGATCTCCTCCTGCGAGTGCGAGAGGGGCTGTCCGTCCTGCATCCAGTCACCCAAGTGCGGTAACGGCAACGAGCCTCTCGACAAGGCGGGCGCGCTCCGCCTCCTCGGCGTGCTGTTGGGCTCCTGATCGGCTCGCCGGCCCCGGCACCCGCTCACGGTTCCCTGCGGCGCCGTCCGGTGTAGGGGTCGTCATCGTCCCCGATCCATTCGCCCTCTGCCGGTCGGTCGAACCTCCCCCGGTCGGCCGAGCCTTCCGCCGGAACCTGCTCGAGGGGGCCGGTTCGATCGACGTCCGCGGGCACGGGGGAGGCCACCAGCGCGGGTTGCGACCTTCGCGCCCCGCTGACGAGCACGATGGAGGGGCGCCTGGCGATCGTGGTGGCGGTGCCCCTGACCAGCCCCCACGTGGTGGTCGCGGAGATTCCCGAAATCGTCGGCGCCAGTCCCGGATGATGCCGCGTGGCCGCCGGTGCCAGGGCGGGAACGCCCGTCCCGCCACCGGCAGAACCCGGAGCGGCGGCACGCACCCCGCCCGTCCAGATGCGGCTGCCCGCCCCTGCAGGCCGGGCCACGCCGGCGGCGGTGCCGATCGGCACCGCCGCCACGGCTCCGGCACCCGCAGGCGCGTAGATGCCCTTGCGGCGCTTCAACCGGCCGCGCACGTGGGCGCCCAGGAGCAGCGCCGCGCCGACCAGAGCGAGCAGGATGCCGTAACCGGGTCCGCTGAGCAGCGAACCGGACGGCTCCAGGGCGGGTTCGCCCGCCATGGAACCTGGAGGAGCGACCTCCGGTGGGGTCGCGTCCGCATCGGGCAGGTCGGGAAGAGTGAGACCGGCCTTCGAGGTGTCCCCGGTCAGTCGCTGGACCGACTGCGATCCGGTCGCGGCCGTCGAGCCCCGAGTCGGGACGGACGACGTCGCGGGTGGTGACGTCGCGGAGGGCGACGTCACCACCGATGCCGTCGCGGTCGGAGTCGGCTGTGCCGCGGCCGGCATGTTCAGATAGGAGACCGCGGATCCGCCCGACGCGATGGTGCCGCCCGAGCCGTCGGAACGCACCGCCTTCACGGAGAACCCGACCCGCTGACCCGCCGCCCCCGCGGGAACCGTGAGACTCGCACGGCAGGACGAGCCCGAGCACGCCGTGGCCAGTGGAAGGGCGCCCGACTTCGCCGCCGTCGTGCTGGAGACCGTGTAGGACCGCAGGTCGGGTTCGGACCCCTTGGCCCACGTGACGACCACGTTCGATGTGCCCGTGAGCACGGCGTTGACGGCAGAGGGCGCGGCCGGAGGCCTGCTGACCGTGAACGTGGACGTCTTGTAGGTCTTCGCCGTGATCTCTCCGCGGAGAGACACCGTGAAGACCCCGTTCGGAACGGCCCCGGGATCGAACGAGCCCTTGATCGTCTGATTGAGACCGCCCTGGGCGACCCTCCGCCGGGGTACGGACGGTCCCTCGACGTAGAGGCCCATGCTCAACTGCAGAAGACCGGTCTTGGCCGAGATCGTCACCGGACCCGAGGTCTTGATGACCTCTCCAGCCGATGGAGAGGTGATGCCGCTGGGTGCCGCGCTCGCGGGAGCGACGCCGACCATCAGAACGGATACCGTCGCGAGCGGCACGACTCCCGCCGCCACGGCCAGGCTGCGAAGCGCGGTCACGACCCATCCTTCCGCCAAGAACCGGCCTGGGACCCGATCCCGAAGAATCTTCAGGATGACCGGGAGTATCCGAAACCTTAGCCAGTCGTCCACTCTTAGACACCGCGTCCAAGAAGTCGTGATTCTTTTGCGACGAACATCCACGGTCACATATCCCGGTAAACCTCCCCGTAGCAGGATCATCGGGCCGCTCACGGCTTCACGTCGACTGGTCCGGCCCTCGCCACGGCGGCAGCCGTACGACTGCCGAAGACCGGGAGCGCGAAACGCACGGAGACCGCGACGGTGGCGATCCCGTCCGAAATCGAGCACTGGTGCACTCGCGCCCCGTTGGCGTTCGCCACCGTCCGCGCCCGCGCGCAGCCGTCCTCCAAGGCGGACGCCGCCCGGGCCGCCGCGGCGAGCGCGCTGAGATCCGCCGCGCTCTGCGCGCGGTGTCGTGCCACGCGAGCGACCGCCACGTCCACGACGGCCATCGTCGTGATCCAGACCACCGCCATGATCGCGATCATCCACACCGTCGCGGAGCCCTTGTCCGGGCGCCCCGACCGCCTCATGGCCGTACGCCCGGCTCGAGCATGGAGACGGCCGACGTCTTGACTTCGACGGCGGGCGACATCGGACCCCATGGAGGCTCGACCCGGACGGAGACCTCGACACGGGCGACCTCCGCACTGGAGGAGACGTCGATCCTCGCGTTCGCCGGGGCCGACCGGGCGACGGCCTCGCGGACGGCCTCGGCCTGCTCGCCTCGCGCGGCGGCCCGGGCGCCCGCCCGGGCCGCGTCCACGCATTGGAGATGCACGCCGACGACGGTGACCGCCCACAGCGAAGCGGCCAGCACGATCACCAGAGCCGGAAGGGCGACGGCCGTCTCAGCCGTCACCGAGCCCCGCTCTCGCCTCGGCCTGCCGGTGCTCACCGGTCCCGGCTGTGCCGAGACCGCATCGGCCGAGGTGCCGGGCCCCGGAGTGCCCACGTTCCGAGGTGCCGCCACGATCCTGTGCACGCCCTGTTCCTCCCATCGGGACTCTCTTCCGGAATCTGCGGCGCGCCCCATTCAGCCGGCCAGCTTGAGCGCCTTCTGAATGAGCGCGGAGAGCATCGACCTCACCTCGGCGCTGGTCACGATCTTGAACAGCAGCGCGGCGAATCCGCAGGCGGCGATCGTCCCGACGGCGTACTCCGCCGTCGACATGCCGGCCTCGGCCCGCGCACGGGCTCTCGCGAATGTTCCTTCCTCGACTTGTGTTCCTTCCGCGACTCGCGAAGGGGCGTCAGCGGGCGCTCCGGCCGGAGCCTCCGCCTGAGCCCCCTCCCGGCCCCCGGTCTGGACTCCCGCCCGGCCTCGGGCGCGGGTCTCGGCGCAGACGAAAAGCGTCCACTGCACCCCCGCCCGGTGGGCCGCGGTCCGGACGGCGCCGACCACACGCCGAATGAACTGAGCCGGCGCCTGCTCGACGCCGAGGGATGTGGGCTCCGCTCTCCAACTGACCATCGGTCCTCCTGACACCCTGGGGCGGACCATCCGCCCGCGACCGGAGCCACGTTGCTGGATTTCGCGTCGCCTTCTTCGCGGCGAATCGGCATCTGTGGATGAGCCGCTTCCTGAGCCGCACCTGTGGATTCCACAAAGCCCCAGATGAAGCGGCATCGACCAGCCGCTGGCCACATCGACTGTCCACAGCTGTGGAAGACGCTGTCCACAACGCCTGGACGGCTTTACGCGCGACGCGATGGACCGACGCGTATCAACGCGATGGACCGACGCGCTTCACACCGGGACCGCATCAATGGTCACGGCAGAAGGATCTGCGTCGCCAAACCCGCGACCACAGGCACGATCCCCAGGAACACGAACGCGGGAAGGAAGCAAAGACCCAGAGGAGCCACGGCCTGGACTCCGACCTTGCGAGCGGCGGCCGCGGAAGCGGCCCGAGAGGCGTGGCGCGCGTCATCGGCGAGCCGGGTGAGCGCGTCGGCGACGGGAGCCCCGTTCCGCGCGGCCCTGATCATCGTCCGGGCCAGCGTGCCCAGTGGCGGTTCGCTCCCGACGGCTGCCCAGACGTCCTCCGGGTTCGCTCCGAGCCGCACCTGGGCCGCCACCCAGGAGAGCCTCTCGCCGAGAGGGCCGCCAAGGGCGTCCGCCGTGGTCTCGATCGCCCCGCTCAACGGCTGACCGGCCCGGAGGCAGGCCGCCATGAGATCGGCCGCGAACGGAAGATCGGCGGTCATCCGCTCGCGGCGACGGCGCACCTCGGCCGGCTCCCGTCTGCCGACCATCACGAACACGCCGCCCGCGGCCAGCACGCCCGTCACCACCCCCGGGAGACCGCCCACGAGCAGGAAGGCGACGAACCCCACCGGCGCCGCGACCGCGAGCGACGGCACAGGGACATCACGGCCAGAGCCGTCCGTCGGGTCGGGCCCACTCGGCGCGCGGATTCTGCGGAGCCGCTCCACCGGGGACATCGGAGCCGGCCAGGCCAGCACCGCGAGCGCGGTGAGGACCATCGCGGTAATCACGATCATGTCGCCCGCCTTCCCAGCACCCGCGTACGCGGCTCCCGATCGACCTGCCCCAGATCGACCGATCTCCGCATGCTCGTCATCCGACCACCCGGGTCACGCCTGCCCGGCTCTCGTTCCCTCGAGGACCGTCCCTGCGCTCCGGCGACGAGACGACCGGTCCACCAGACACCCGTCGCGTCGAGCGCGAGGCCGATGGTCAGGCAGCCGAGCCCGGCCGGGCTGCCCAGCAGGAACGACACGGGACTCATTCCGAGACCCGCCGCCATGAGGAAGCCCAGCAGGGGAAGGCCGGCCAGCATGCGGGCCGTCGCCCGCGGACCCGCGAGCTGTGCGGCCACGTCCTGCCGATGAGACTCCTCGGCGCGGAGAGACGCCGCCAAACGCTCGACGAGCGTGAGGAGGTCGCCGCCCACGGTCACGCTCACCTGCCAGCAGGCGGCGAGCCGTACAAGACCTTCCCCACCTTGAAGGGGTGCGGCGCGAGCGAGAGCGACCGGAACGTCGCCGCCGTCGCGGGCCGCGGCGACCACCGGCAGCAGGGCGGCCGTGTCAGGCACGGTCATGGCGGAGACCGCCCTCGCCAGCGCTTCGCCCGCTTGCTTTCCCGCGGCCAGCTCGGCGGCCACGCCCTCGCACAGCTCGATGCACGCCGCGCGCCAGGCCGCCGCCTCGGCCAGCGGACGCCGGCGGTCCACCAGCGCCTTCCACACGGCGCGGCCGGGTCTCGGAGCACGCACACCGAGAACCGCGGCCAATCTCTCGGCCTGCACACTCGGGCCCGCGCCGACCCAGGCCGCGACCATGGCGGTCAGGACGGCTACGGCGACCATGAGATCTCCGGGCACCGCCGGCTCAGCGCGTCCAGTGCTGGGCCCGGACTGACACGTCCGCCGGCCGCGAACGTCAGCGCGGGCACGGCGACCACCAGCCCGGAGGCTTCGCGTTCGAGCAGGCAGACCTCCGCCACGCGGCGACGGCCGCCGCCGGGCTCCCGGACGAGATGGACCACGAGATCGAGGGCGGCCGCGATCTGACTGTGCACGGCCTCACGGGAAAGACCGGCCGCGCACGCGAGCGCCTCCAGCCGGGCGGGCACATCCGTCGCCTTGTTGGCGTGCAGAGTGCCACAACCACCCTCGTGACCCGTGTTGAGCGCGGCCAGCAGATCGACGACCTCACGGCCGCGCACTTCGCCCACTACCAGACGGTCGGGCCGCATGCGGAGGGCCTGCCGTACCAGGTCTTGAAGACCGACGCCTCCGGCGCCTTCGAGGTTGGGCGGCCGGGCCTCGAGCCGCACCACGTGAGGGTGGTGGGGGCGCAGCTCCGCGGAGTCCTCGACGAGGATCAGGCGCTCTCCCGGATCGGCGAGGGAGAGCAGGCTCGACAGAAGGGTCGTCTTCCCCGTGCCGGTTCCGCCCGTGACGAGGAACGCCTGGCGCGCGGCCACGATGGCCCGCAGGACCGCCGCCCCGGATCCCGTGACGAGCTCCTCGATCGTGAAGACGCGACGTGACGGCAGTCGGAGCGACAGGCAGGTGCCGTCGGGCGCGATGGGCGGCAGCACCGCGTGCAGGCGCACGCCGCCTGCCAGGCGCGCGTCCACGTAGGGGCACGCGTCGTCGAGCCGCCGCCCGGCGGTTGCCGCGAGACGCTGGGCCAGCCGGCGGACCTCTCCGTCGCCGGGGAAGGTGACCGACGTGCGCCGCAACCCGTTGCCGTCGTCGATCCACACCTCGCGCGGCCCGTTGACCAGGACGTCTGTCACGCCAGGCTCGGCCAACAGTCCTTCGAGAGGACCGGCGCCGATGAGCTCCGCCTTCAGGACACGGGCGATCGCGAGGACCTCGGCGTCTCCGAGCACCGCACGCTCGGCTCGCAGTGCGGCGGCCACCTGCGCCGCGGTGGGCGGTGCTCCGGCCCGCGACAGCCGTACCCTGACCGCTTCGGTCAGCTCCGCCGAGACGGCGTTCACCGAGGTCACGGCGCGAGCTCCGACAGCAGCTCGGAGCAGAACCGGCCGAGCGGGGTGCGGCCGAGCGGGGGCGGATCGCCCCGATCCAGCGTCTCGACGAGACCGCGCAGCTCGGGAACGAGCCCCGCGCAGGGAAGGTCCAGTGCTGTGGCGACGACATCCGGTTCGAGCGTCCCCGCGCGGATGACCGCCCGCAGGTCGCCGGTGTGGCGGCGGAGCAGCGCGAGCGTCTGGGCCGCCGCGAGAGTCCCCCGGACATCGGCCTGGACCACCACCAGCGTCGCCGTCGCCCTGGACAGGGCCTCCGCCTCCCCTTCCCCGACGGTTCGCGGGAGGTCGACGACCACCAGATCGCACCCGCGCCTGGCGGCGTCGAGCACGGCTCGCATCGCCTCCCGTGGAATGTCCGCCGGCTCGCCGCGATGCCAGGACAACACGGTGAGCTCGCCGAACGTCGGCAGCGCGTCCTGGAGCGCGGCGAAGCTGACCCGGCCCTCCCGGCCGACGATGTCCGGCCAGCGGGCCCCGGTGGCCTCCTCCTGACCGAGGACGACGTCGATGCCCCCGCCCAGAGGGTCGGCGTCGATGAGGAGCGTCCTGGCTCCGGCGCGGGAGGCCGTGAGGGCCAGCGAGGCCGACAGGACCGTCGCGCCGGCGCCTCCCCTCCCGCCCGCGACGCACACCACGGTGCCCGACCTGGTCACAGGGTCGGCCAGCTCTCCCAGCTCCTCGACCAGAAGCCGCTCCTCCTGAGGCAGTTCGAGCACGGCCTGCGCCCCCACGGCCACGCATCTGCGCCACATGTCCGGATCGTCGCGCACCCGGGTCACGAGCAGCACGTTCTGCCGGGGAGGCGGCGAGACAGCGGCGAGGGCGTCGGCGAGATCACCTCCGACGACCACGAGTGGGGCCCGGGTCCAGTACGGCCGGGCGTGGTCTGCCGCGTGGGCGACGTCCATCTCCACTCCGGCGGCTGCGGCGATGCGCAGCAGATCGTCGAGGAGATCCTGGTCGTCGGTGATGGCCAAGGGCCGGTGCATCGGTCTCTCCCTGTCGGTCGGGGAGACCACCGTGCGCCGCCACGCCTTCCCGCCCGGCGCCCGAACGCGGCTCTGTGGAAAAGGGCCGGCCTGTGGACGACGGGGTCGTCCCCACGGCCGCGGCGGCTCAGGCCGTACAGCGGAAAGTGGAAGAGAAAGCAGGCGACCCCCGCTGGGGGGGAGAGCGGGGGTCGCCAACCGGTCCGGCTCTGGGGGGGTAGAGCCGGCTCCGTATTAGAAGAAAGCTTTAAGTAGGAGGCCACCGCGTGACAAGGTGCACATGCTAGGCCTCCTTAGGAAGAGACACACCGTATGCTGCCCGATCGATATGAGGTTCGTCGAGCATCCTCTCTAAACTGAGTCAGTTTTTTTCACTGAGTCAGTCTCGACTGTGGACATCCACTTCCGGTTCCGGTAGGGCCACCGGTCACACCGAGTGAAACCAGCAACCCGTATCGGTCGAGTGAGCCCCAACTACGACGACTCCCCCTTACCGCCATAAGACCATACGAATGCCTGTTTCCGGAAGAGCGTGATCGTCGTAAAGGTCTTGGTCCCGGGGTTTCCAACCGCAGCAATCGGACGTAGAAAGGGCTTACGGGCCGCAAGGTCCGCGTACGGCCGCCGGGCACCCACGCGCGACCAGCCGCGGGAGGCGTGCCGAGACGGGCTTGACCCGGTCCGGCAAATTCGAGGTGCACGCTTGGTAACCCAGTGTGACGTACAGGCGACGGCGTTCCATCCCAGGGACGCCGTCCGCTTTGCCCCCAGCTGATTCTCCGTTTCTCCGGTGGAACCGGGCCCGGCGGCGACTCGTGCCGTTTCCCGGCTTTGCGCGGCTCCACGTTCTCCCCTTTCGCCATCCGTTTCAGCGCGACAGCGCTTCGCAGACGGCGGTGGTCTCGCGGGCTCCCAGGACGGTGGCCGCGGCGCAGTGCCGCACCCATGTCCCCACGCCCTCGGCGGTGCCCGTGAGATAGGCCCGCAGGCTCTCGCCGTACGCGTCACCGAGATCGGCGTGACCCACCTCGACGGCGACGAGCGACTTGGGATCGAGCCCGTGCTCCACGAGCGTGAGCCGCGCGGCCGCCCGGGCGACCACTCCGTCCACCACCCCGAACGGCCGGAGCACGGCGAGCTCGGCGTGCACGATCGCCGACAGGACGAGGGCCGGCGCCTGCGAGGTCGCCGAGACCAGCTCCGCCAGGGCGGCCATCCGCGCCGCGGCCTCCTCAGGACCCGGCGCCGTGCCGAGCCCGAGCGGGTCCGCGGAGGTCGGCCCGGTCCTCGGCCGGCCGGGATCAGAGGTCAGGCCCGTCGCCGCCAGGGTGTGCAGGCGGGCGAGCACCTGGGGAGGGGCCGATCGCCAGGTCTTGCCGAGCCGCCCGAGCTCGGCCGACGCCCGCAACGCGCCCTGCACGACCGGGTCGGTCACCTCGCCCAGCCGCAGCGGCTCCAGGCCGACCTCGACGCCTTCCAGCGACGCCGAGGCACGCGCGCCGCGGAGGGCGGACTCCGCCGACACCTCGGGGCTCCGACGGCGGAGCAGCCGGTGTCCGTAGAGGCGGTCGACCGCCTCCCGCGCCTCCTGGACGGCCTGGGGCACACCAGGCAACTCGGCGACGGCGGCCAGTGGGTCGTTCACAGGGACCGACCTTACCGGCCAGTAGGGGTCGTTCGGCGAGCCGGTCGAGCCGCTGAGCGCAGGAAATGCTCACTTGTCCCTCTAAAAGACTGATTTCCCAGCCACAGCGCTATTAACGAAGACAAGAGGTGGTCACACCGGCTCGTCGTAGGCTGCCTGTGGACCGATCTGGATTACTTGTACTTTGCGCCCCTGGCCTGGTGAAGTGGGACACACACATCCATGGCTTGGCCGAGGCGGCCGAACGAAAGTGATTCCACAACGCTGTGAAGGAGTACGGAGTGGCCCCCGAGACCCCCGGTCACGAGACCCAGGAGACGCTGTCGAACCTGCTGAGTGAGACGCGGCGGTTCGCACCACCGGCCGACCTGGCAGCGGCCGCGAACATCACGGCGAGCGCCTACGAGGAGGCGGCCGAGGACCGGCTCGCCTTCTGGGAGCGCGCAGCCGAACGGCTGACCTGGGCCAAGCCCTGGGAGACCACCCTGGAGTGGAATCCCCCCTTCGCCAAGTGGTTCATCGGCGGCAAGCTGAACGTCGCCTACAACTGCGTCGACCGCCACGTCGAGGCCGGCAGGGGCGACAAGGTCGCCTACTACTGGGAGGGCGAGCCGGAGGGCGACAGCCGGACGATCACGTACGCGGACCTCCAGGTGGAGGTCTCCAAGGCGGCCAACGCCCTCGAGGAACTGGGCGTCCGCAAGGGCGACCGGGTCGCCATCTACATGCCGATGATCCCCGAGTTGCCGATCTCGCTGCTCGCCTGCGCGCGCATCGGCGCCATCCACTCGGTGGTGTTCGGCGGCTTCTCCTCGGCGGCCCTGAAGAGCCGCATCGACGACGCGGACGCCAAGATCGTCATCACGGCCGACGGCGGCTATCGGCGCGGGGCGCCGAGCGCGCTCAAGCCGACGGTCGACGAGGCGGTGGAGCAGTGCCCGGGCATCGAGCACGTGCTCGTCGTCCGCCGGACCGGCCAGGACGTCGCGACCACCGACAAGGACGTGTGGTGGCACGACATCGTCGACCGCCAGCCGTCCGAGCACGAGCCCGTGCCGCACGACGCCGAGGACCCGCTTTACATCCTCTACACGAGCGGCACCACCGGGAAGCCCAAGGGGATCCTCCACACCACCGGCGGCTACCTCACCCAAGCGGCCTGGACGCACCACGCGGTCTTCGACCTCAAGCCGGAGAGCGACATCTACTGGTGCACGGCCGACATCGGCTGGGTGACCGGGCACTCCTACATCGTGTACGGCCCGCTGGCCAACGGCGCGACCAGCGTGATCTACGAAGGCACGCCCGACACTCCCCACCGCGGCCGGTTCTGGGAGATCGTGCAGAAGTACGGCGTGACAATCCTCTACACCGCCCCCACGGCGATCCGGACGTTCATGAAGTGGGGCGACGACATCCCCGCCAAGTACGACATGTCCTCGCTGCGTGTGCTCGGGTCGGTCGGCGAGCCGATCAACCCCGAGGCGTACGTCTGGTACCGCGAGCACATCGGCGGCGAGCGCTGCCCGGTGGTCGACACCTGGTGGCAGACCGAGACGGGCGCCATGATGATCAGCCCGCTGCCCGGCGTCACCGCGGCCAAGCCGGGCGCGGCCATGCGACCGCTTCCCGGCATCGTGGCCGACGTGGTCGACGACCAAGGCGTGTCCGTGCCCGACGGCGGCGGCGGCTTCCTCGTCGTCCGCGAGCCCTGGCCGTCGATGCTGCGCACGATCTGGGGCGACGACAAGCGGTACATCGACACCTACTGGTCACGCTTCGACGGGATGTACTTCGCCGGCGACGGCGCCAAGCGCGACTCGGACGGCGACCTGTGGCTGCTCGGCCGCGTCGACGACGTCATGCTGGTCTCCGGCCACAACATCTCGACCACCGAGGTCGAGAGCGCGCTGGTCAGCCACCCGAAGGTCGCCGAGGCCGCCGTGGTGGGGGCGACCGACCCCGTCACCGGCCAGGCCATCGTGTCGTTCGTGATCCTGCGCGGCAACGCGGAGGAGGGCGCGGACATCGCCACCGAGTTGCGCGCCCACGTGGCCAAGGAACTCGGCCCGATCGCCAAGCCGCGTCAGATCATGATCGTGCCCGAGCTGCCCAAGACCCGTTCCGGCAAGATCATGCGTCGCCTGCTCCGCGACGTGGCCGAGAACCGCTCGCTCGGTGACGTCACCACGCTCACCGACAGCTCGGTGATGAACCTCATCTCCGAGAAGTTGCCGAGCGCCAAGAGCGAGGACTGAGCCGGTCGGCTCACCTGGGGCGCGGGTGCTGGGCACCCGCGCCTCTTCGCGTGCTTCGGTAACCTTGTCCCCAGGTGTGCCGGGAAGTCTGGTCGGCGAACTGACAGACGCCGATCCGTGGGAGAGACAATGGACCGACCCACCGAGGGACGGCCGCCCAGATCCGCCGCCGGGTACGCCCAGCGGATGGCCGAGGCGCTGCGGGCGGAGACCATCGGCGGCGTCGTGGTCCTGGCCGCCACCGCCATGGCGCTGGTCTGGGCGAACTCCCCGTGGGGCCCTTCGTACGACGCCCTCAGGAATGCCGTCGTCGGCCCGATGGACCTGACGCTCTACGAGTGGTCCGCGGAGGGCCTGCTCGCGATCTTCTTCTTCGTCGCCGGCATCGAGGTCAAAGAAGAGCTCGTCCATGGGGAGCTGACGAGCCTCAAACGCGCCGCCCTGCCGGTGATCGCCGCTTTCGCGGGCATGGCCGTACCGGCGCTGTTCTATCTGGCGGTGAGCTGGGGCGCTCCAGGCGCCGCCCGAGGGTGGGCGATCCCGACGGCCACCGACATCGCGTTCGCCCTGGCCGTGCTCGCCGTGACGGCTTCGGCGATGCCCGCCGCGCTGCGCGCCTTCCTCCTCACGCTGGCCGTGGTGGACGATCTCGGGGCGATCACCGTGATCGCCCTGTTCTACAGCGACAGGGTGCGCCTTCTGCCGCTGCTGGGGGCCGCGGCCGTCCTCGCCCTGTACTGGTTCCTCCAGCGGCGGCGGTTCCGCCACGTGGTCGTCTATGTGGTGCTCGGCGTGGCCGCCTGGGCGCTCATGCACGAGAGCGGTGTGCACGCGACGGTCGCCGGGGTGTTGTGCGGGCTGCTGACCAGGACCGACAGCGAAACGGACGGCCGGCCCTCTCCCGCCGCACGTGCCGCCCACTTCACACGTCCCCTCTCGGCCGGTCTCGCGGTGCCCGTGTTCGCGTTCCTCGCCGCGGGCGTGAAGCTGGACCCGGCGTCACTCGGCTCGGTCTTCACTGACAGGATCGCCCTCGGCGTCGTCGTCGGGCTGGTCGTCGGCAAGTTCGCCGGGGTGCTCGGCGGGGCCTGGCTGTCGGTGCGTCTCGGGTTCGCGAGGATCAGCGACGACCTGCGCTGGCACGATCTCACGGCGGTGTCCGTCCTCGCCGGGATCGGTTTCACGGTCTCGCTGTTGATCGGCGACCGGGCGTATCCGGGCTCCGATCGCGTGAGCACGGCGGTGCTGATCGCCAGCCTGATCGCCGCAGCGCTCGCCGCCGCCCTTCTTCACGTGCGCGTACAGGCGCGAACACGACATGATGTTCTGTAGACGCAGATAGGAGATCGCTGATGCCCGAGGACGAATCGCTCGGCGCGCTGGTCGCTCAGGCCAGCCATCAAATCTCGACCCTCGTCCGTTCGGAGATCGAGCTGGCCAAGGCCGAGCTCAAGTTCGACGCGAAGCGGGTCGGCATGGCCGCCGGGCTGTTCGGGGCCGCCGCCTTCATCGCGCATCTGTGCCTGATCCTGGCCTCGTTCACCATCGCGTACGGCCTGGTCGCGCTCGGGATGTGGACGTGGGCCGCGTTTCTCATCGTCACGGTCTTCTACCTCGTGGTCGCCATCGGGCTGAGCTTCATCGGGTACCGCCGTCTCAAGGGCCTGTCGGGGATGAAGCGCACCGCCCGGTCGCTGAAGGGCCTCGCGAGCACCCCAGAGGACGACTCGGCGCCCGCGACCGCCCCCGCGACGTCCAAGCCCTCTCCTCCTCCCCCGTACACCGGCCCCACCGCCGGACAGGTCGGCGCACACCGGGAGTCCATCAGCGATGGCACTTGACGAGTCCGTGGTCCGGGTCGATGGCCCGTGGACCCACCGCGACGTCCACGCCGGGGGCACCCGGTTCCACGTCGTGGAGGCGGGTGAGGGGCCGCTGGTGCTACTCCTCCACGGCTTCCCCCAGTTCTGGTGGACCTGGCGGCATCAACTCGCGTCCCTGCCCGCCGCCGGTTATCGCGCCGTCGCGGTCGATCTCCGGGGGTACGGCGCGAGCGACAAGCCTCCTCGCGGTTACGACCTGCCCACGCTCGCCGTGGACGCCGCCGGCCTGATCCGCGCGCTCGGCGAGACGGGGGCCGTGGTGGTGGGCCACGACTGGGGCGGGCTGCTCGCCTGGACGATGAGCGTGCTCGACCCGAAGGCGGTGCGCCGCCTGGTCCCCGTGGCCGCTCCGCACCCCCTGCGGATGCGTGCGGCCTTGCTGACCGACTTCTTCGGGCAGATACGGGCCAGCGGGCACGCCTTGGGGTTCCAGGTCCCGATCGTGCCCGAGCGGCGGCTGACGGCCGACGGGGGCGCGCTCGTGGGGCGGCTGATCGACGCCTGGGCGGGCCCGGAGTGGCCGCCGGGCGACGTGAGACGCACGTACCAGGACGCGTTCCGCATTCCGGGAGTCGCCCACTCGGCTCTGGAGTACCACCGCTGGTTCGGGCGTTCAACGCTCCGGCCCGACGGGCTGCGCTACGCCAGGCAGATGCGGACGGAGATCGAGGCGCCCACCCTGCAACTGCACGGCGCCCTCGACACGTGCGTGCTCCCCCGGACCGCCCAGGGCTCCAGCAGGTACGTCGCCGCGCCGTACCGGTGGAGACAGATCGAGGGGGCCGGGCACTTCCCCCACGAGGAACGGCCGGACCAGTTCGACGCCGAATTGATCTCCTGGCTCACCGACCCCGAACCCGACCGATGACCCCCAAGCCCCACTCCCCCTTGGGCGTGATCATGCACAAGTTCGTGGAAAGGCCACCTGACCTGGCCGCTCTCCGATCGTGATCATGCACAGGTTCGGCAAGTGCCGTCCCGACCTGCGAAAACCCCCTCCGTGATCATGCAAGAGTTCTCGATCAATAACCATGAGCAGGCTGAACACTGTTCGTGATCATGCGATGCGGAGAAGACATGCGCGACCGTGATGAAGCAGGCAGACCACGCAGCTCCCGACCCCGGGACGACTACGGCAGGCCCCTGCCGTACGGCACGGAAGGTGTGCCGCGCGTTCCGGACGACTACACCCCGGATGCACAGCAAGCGCTCCGCGAGGCGCGCCGGTTCCTCGAGACCGGCCGCCCGTTCCACGCACATGAAGTGCTGGAGGCGCGATGGAAGACCGGCCCCGCCGACGAGCGAGAGCTCTGGCAGGGACTCGCCCAGATATGTGTTGGCTTGACCCATATTCAGCGCGGCAACCCGTCCGGAGCCGTCTCCCTCCTGGCCCGTGGAGCCGCCCGTCTCGGCTCGTACGGCTCTCGCAGGCCGTTCGACCTGGACCTCCGGGCGATGACGTTGGCCGCCGATCAGATCATCGTTGAGATCGACTCGGGCACCTCCGACGCGGACATCGCGATTTCCCGCATCGTGGGGCATCTGGGCTGAGGTTGGGCCCAAGGGCCCGACGGCGTGCATGATCACGCGTTGGATCCGGCCAGGCCTGGCCCAGGTTGGCCGAATCCGTGCATGATCACGAATGGCGTCTTCGCAGGTGATGCGATGTTTTCCCGAACCCGCGCATGATCACGGAGGGGGTTTTCGCAGGTCGGGACGGCACTTTCCGAACCTGTGCATGATCACGCCCAAAGGGTGGCCAGGTCAGGCCGCCTTTCCACGAACCTGCGCATGATCACGCCTGACGGCATCACGCCCAACGCACGCCTGACGGCATCACGCCTGACCCGCGCCTGAGGGCGATCACGCCTGGGGGGTCAGTCGCATTCCTGGGTGCCTACGCGGGCTACCGCGGCGCTGCCGTCCTCGGCGTCGGGAAGGACCTCCTCGGCCGTGAGCGCGTAGCCCGTCTCCGGCTGGTCGGTGGCCGCCGCGAAGATCACGCCGAACACCTTGCCGTCCGGGCTGAGCAGCGGGCCTCCCGAGTTGCCCGGCTGGACCTTGCCCCGGATCGCGTACACCTCCCGGTCGACCTTCCGGTGGTTGTAGATGTCGTACGACTCCGCCCGCTGCTTGACCCTGATCCTCGCGGCCAGGGGGGTGAACCCGTGCCCCTTGGGGTAGCCGGCGATGACCGCGTTGTCGCGGCTCTCGGCCGAGTAGTCGAAGCGGAGGGGCTGCACCTGAAGGTCGGGCACGTCGAGGATGGCGATGTCCCTGTCGGGGTTGTAGAGCACCACACGGGCGTCGTGTCCCGCCCCCGTGGAGTCGGTGACCCGGAGATCCCGCGTCACCCCTGCGACCACGTGGGCGTTGGTCATGATCTTGTGAGCCGCGTAGACGAATCCGGTGCCCTCGATGCGCTTGCGGCAGGAAGGTGCGGTGCCCTGCACCTTCACGATGGACTTGCGAGCCCGGGTGAGGTTGGGGCTGCCGGTCAGCACCCCTTCGTCGGGAGGCGCGACGTTCTGGCCGCCGATGGAGGTGATCACCTGGGGCCACTCGGAGGAGTCGACGAAGTCCCTGAACGGCTTCTGCAGCGCCCGGACCCCACTCGGAATGGCATCGTCGACCGTCTGCCAAACCACCGATCCGTTGACCTGGTCCTTGATCACGGCGAGGCTCATCGAGACCATCAGCGACCCGAGCAGCCACGCGATGAGCAGGACGGACAGGCCGCTGGCCACCGAGCCGCCGAAGGCGTCCACCGTCTTCGCGGGCTCCCAGGCCACGTGGCTGCGCACCACCGCCCCGACCGTGGACGACGCGAACTGCCCCACCGTCGCCGCCAAGAACACGATCACGATGGCCAGCAGCGCCCTCTCGATGTCGCCGCTCAGGATGGCGCCCGCGATAGGCGGCGCGACGAACATCCCAAGGAGGGCGCCGCCGACGAATCCGATGAAGCTGAAGGCCCCGATGATGAAGCCCTGCCGATAACCGGATACGGCAAAGGCCACCACGAGGCCGATCAGTATGAGATCCAGGAGATCACCGCGCACAGTTTCAACGGTATCCAGCCGCGACCCTCATCGTGCAGGCGTCCCACAGGTCTGCTCGATATCGTGACGTCATGGAGGCAGGGGACGGACGATCCGCCGGCGGCGAAACCCGGCGTGAGCAGGCCCGGCAGGGATCTGCGGGGCCGACCGGCGATCACGGATCCGGTGTCGACGAGCTCATCCGGATGGCGCTCGACGACAAGGACCCGGACGGGGCCGCCCGATGGCAGGCCATCACCGCGCTGCAGGCACGAGGGGATCTGGAGACGTTCACCGTGGCCAGGCGGCTGTGTGCGAGCGCGTCCGCCGGCGAGCGCGTGCTCGGCGTGGACATCCTCGGGGAACTCGGCCGTGACCGCCCGTTCGCCGACAGGACCCTGCCCGTCCTGCGCTATCTCGCCGTGAGCGAGAGCGATTCCCATGTGCTCTATTCGGTGCTGATCGCGTTCGGGCACCTGCGCGACGTGCGCGCCCTGCCGTCCGTGATCGAACTCTCGGGGAGCGACGATCCCGTGGTCCGGTACGGCGCGGCCTACGCGTTGCCCAACGTCATCGGTGATCCCCCCGACCCGACCGGGCTCTCCGCGCTGCGGCGCCTGACGTCGGACACGGACGAGGACGTCGCCGACTGGGCGATGCTCGGCCTGACGCTAACCTCGGGAGGCCAGGTCAAGGACTTCGGGAGGCAGATCCTCGATCCGTGACCTGTCCCACGGCTGCTCGAATCCCGCCGCGGACAAGACGCCGTCGAGAACTCCCGCGGTGAATCCCCACACCAGCAGACCGCGCACGCGGAATGCGGGGTGCGACACGGCTCCGGCGGGATAGCGGAGCTGGAGCCGGTTGGCCGGATCGACGAGTTCGGCGACGGGGATCCGCTCCACCGCCTCCACCTCGTCCGGCGAGGCGGCGTGCACGGCACAGGGCGTGTGCCACCAGGCCAGCACCGGCGTCACCCGGTTGTCGCTCCGCGACACGTACAACTCGGACATGGTGCCGACCACCTCGACGCCTCGCGGGTCGAGACCGGTCTCCTCCTCGGCCTCACGCAGAGCGGCGCCGATCGGGCCGTCGTCTTCGGGGTCGAGACCGCCACCGGGGAACGCGGGCTGCCCGGCGTGCACACGGCCCTTGGAGCTGCGCTGGATGAGCAGGACGTCCGGCCCCTCCGGCCCCTCGCCGAAGAGCAGCAGCACCGCCGCGCGCCGGCCGTCTCCGTTGGCGGGCGGCCGCAACGCGGCAGGCACCCGGGTCCGTACGGCTCCCGCCGCCAAGTCGGTCAACCAGCCGGGAACCACGTGTACCTCCGATGAGCGCTGGCTCGGCCCCTCGGGGGCCTGAGCCGACCAGCCTGCCGTACAACCATCCCGGGGCGCTCAGGCTTCCCGCTGAGGGGAAATCGTGCGCGGCGCCGTAGTCGACCGCCCCGAGTCACGAGAACGGACCGGACTTGACCAGCTTCCCGGCCTCCTCGGGATCGGTGGGGCCGGTGCCGTACGACGGGCAGAGGGCGGCGAGCGGGCAGGCGCCGCAGGCGGGCTTGCGCGCCTGGCAGATCCGGCGGCCGTGCCAGATCAGCCGATGGGACAACATCGTCCACTGGGACTTGGGGATGAGGTCCCCGACCTCGTGCTCGATCTTCACGGGATCGGTCTCCGTGGTCCAGCCGAAGCGGCGGGACAGCCGCTGGAAGTGGGTGTCCACGGTGATCCCCGGAACGTTGAAGGCGTTGCCGAGGACCACGTTCGCGGTCTTGCGGCCGACCCCCGGCAGCTTGACCAGCTCGGCGAGGGTGGAGGGAACCTCTCCTTCGTGCCGTTCACAGAGGGCCTGGGCCATGCCGATGATGCTGTTCGTCTTCGCCCGGAAGAACCCGGTTGATTTGATGATCCCCTCGAGCTCCGCCCGGTCGGCGGCGGCGAACTCGGCAGCTGTCCGATACTTCGCAAAAAGTACCGGAGTAACCATATTTACCCTTTTGTCCGTACACTGCGCCGAGAGGATCGTGGCGACCAGCAGTTCAAGGGGGTTGCCGAAGTCGAGCTCGCAATGAGCGTCAGGATAGGTTTCGGCCAGGATTCGATTGATCCGCCGGGCACGACGCACCAGAGCGAGCCGGGACTCGACAACCGATGGGACTTTGCGGGACACCCCGTAAGCCTATGCGGAAGGCGTGGGTCACAATGGCTAGCACGGAGCCGACGACCGAGCGCGAACCACAGTAAAGGAGGCACCGTGAGCACCGAAGAAGTACTGAGCAAGGCTCCCCTGTTCTCCGCGCTCGACCGTGAGAGCGCCGCGGCGCTGCGGACCAGCGTCACCGAGGTCGAGCTGCCCAAGGGCCGCACCCTCTTCAGCGAGAACGAGACGGGCGACCGGCTCTACGTGGTGCTCGAGGGCAAGATCAAGTTAGCGCGAACAGCCCCCGACGGCCGCGAGAACCTGTTGAGCGTCCTCGGCCCGGGTGAGATGTTCGGCGAACTCTCCCTCTTCGACCCTCGCCCTCGTACGGCGTCCGCGATCGCGTTGACCGACGTCCGGCTCGCCGGGCTGGGGCACGACGATCTGCGCCCATGGCTGACCGGCCGTCCCGAGGTGGCCCTCCATCTGTTGCGCGCTCTCGCGCAGCGGCTCCGCCGTACCAACGACGTGCTGGCCGACCTGGTCTTCACCGACGTTCCCGGCCGTGTCGCCAAGCAACTGCTCGATCTGGCCGACCGTTTCGGGAAGAAGACCGACGACGGCATCCGGGTGCACCACGACCTCACCCAGGAGGAACTGGCCCAGCTTGTGGGCGCCTCACGGGAGACGGTCAACAAGGCTCTGGCCGACTTCGCCCAGCGAGGCTGGCTGCGCATCGAGGCCAAGGCCGTCGTGATCATGGACAGGGAGCGGCTCTTCAACCGCTCGCGCTAGAGCGTCTTGAGGTAGTTGAGCTGGGCCGCGACCGACATCTCCGCGGCAGGCCACAGTGACGTGTCCACATCGGCGTACACGATCTCGACGATCTCGCGGGCGTCCTTGGCTCCCTGCCTGATGGCCTCGCGGATCTGCTCCAACCGCTGACGCCGGTGGGCGATGTAGGCGTCGAGCACGCCGATCGGCTCGGGCAGCACCGGCCCGTGACCGGGAAGCAGCGCCTCGGCCTCCAGCATCTCGGCGCCGCGCCTGAGCCTGTCGAGGCTGCGAAGGTAGTCGCCCAGATCCCCGTCGTGGGCGATCACCGTGGTCCCCCGGCCGAGGATCGTGTCGCCGGTGAGCATCGCCCGGTCCTCCGGCAACCAGAAGCACAGCGAGTCGAACGAGTGCCCCGGCGTGCCGACGACCCTGACCTCCGTGCCGCCGGCCGTGACCACGTCCCCGTCGCCGAGTCCTTCTTCACCCAGTCGATGCCGGGGATCGAGCGCGCGGACCGGCGCGCCCACCATCTCGGCGAACCGCCCGGCGCCGCCGCTGTGATCCTCATGCCCATGGGTGAGCAGGATCGCCGTCACCCTGCGCTCCCCCAGGTGACCGGCTATGCGCTTGAGGTGCGTCTCGTCGTCCGGGCCCGGGTCGACGACCAGCACGTCGTCCGACCGTCCGACGACCCACGTGTTCGTGCCGTCGAGGGTCATCGGCGAAGGGTTGGGGGCGAGCAGGCTGGTCGCGCCGGCCGTACCCGATCCGTCCGGGCCGTCGACCGGGATCCGCAGTCCGCTCATGCCGAGTCCCGCGTCACGTCGGGGAGGCGGTAGTCGATGTCGGGGACGTCCAGCACGACCTGACCGTCGTGCTCTCTGGCGGACGGCATGAAGGTCGTTATCGTCTGGTCGTTCGCGAACACGCGGTCGATCCTCTCGAACGCCGCTATCTCGGTCAATGTATGAAATGTCGGTGGCATGAGCATGATCTCGCCTGCGCGGGCCCGGGCGAGCGCGGTGTCCGCGGTCATCCACGCCACGACGTCCGCCTCGCCGCCGACGTCGCGCGTCCGCTGGCCGGCGGGGAGGGCGGCCACGAAGAATCGCGTGTCGAATCGCCGGGTCTCAATCTCGGGCGTGATCCAGTGCGCCCAGGCCTTCAGCAGATCGGACCTCAGCACGAGCCCGCGGCGGTCGAGGAACTCGGCGAACGAGAGCGTGCGGTCGATCAGCGCCAGGCGGTCGGCCTCCCAGTCGTCGCCCGTGGTGTCCGCCACGACGGTCTCCGGGCCGGGCCCGGCGAGCAGGACTCCGGACTCCTCGAAGGTCTCCCGTACGGCGGCGCAGACCAGGCCCCGGGCGGTCCGCTCGTCGGCCCGGAACGCCTCACCCCATTCGGCGGGCGAGGGACCTGCCCAGCCGACGGCGTGATCGGTGTCGCGGGGGTCGACCGATCCTCCGGGGAAGACATAGGCGCCCGCGGCGAAGGCCATCGTCGCCTTGCGCTTCAGCAGGTAGACCTCGAGGGGATCGTCCCGGAGCAGCACGACGGTGGCGGCGTCACGGGCGGGGACGGGGATGATCTGACCGGCCAGGATGCCTCGCGCGCGTTCCCCGAACTCTCCCGGCAGCGGAATGCCCATGTGCGTCCTCCTAGCAGAACATCACTCGGTTTCCGGAACCTCATGCTATTCACCCCGCCGCCCCATTCACACACCCCTCGCACACCTGTCGCGCGTGATCATGCACAGGTTCGTGATCAAGGCGCCTGAGCTGCGCCGATGCACTTCGTGATCATGCGCAGGTTCGCGCAAGTGTGCCCTGGCCTGGCCGAATACTCTCCGTGATCATGCACACATTCGCCCGCGCCCTTGACCACCTGCACAAACAAGCTTCGTGATCATGCACGCGGTCGGCGCACGATCGTCATATCGCCGCCCGATAAGGCCAAGGTCGACCCACGTGCATGATCACGAAAGACATCGGCGCAGGTCAATCCGCATGACCACGAAAGTGTGCATGATCACGGAGCGCATCAGCGCAGCTCGGACCCATTGATCACGAACCTGCGCATGATCACGCCCGGAGAGGGGGCTGGTCAGCGGCCCCTTCTCCGAAGGTGTGCATGATCACGCGCGGGTTGTGGCGGTCGCGCGGGAAAGGTCAGGGGTGGAGCTGGGCGATGATCTCGACTTCTACGGGGGCGTCGAGGGGGAGGACGGCGACGCCGACGGCGCTACGGGCGTGCTTTCCCGCATCCCCGAAGACCTCTCCCAGGAACTCGCTCACGCCGTTGACGACCTGCGGCTGGCCGGTGAAGTCCGGCGCGCTGGCGACGAACCCGACGACCTTCACAATCCTGGCGATCTTGGAGAGATCTCCGACGACCGATTTCAGGGCCGCCAGGGCGTTGAGCCCGCAGATACGGGCCTGCTCCTTCGCCTCGTCGGCCGAGACCTCGGCCCCCACCTTGCCGGTGACGGCGAGCTTCCCGTCGACCAGCGGCAGCTGGCCCGAGGTGTACACGTAGTCGCCCGTCCGCACGGCGGGCACATAGGCGGCCAGCGGGGGCACGACCTCGGGCAACACGAGCCCGAGGTCGGCGATCCGCTCTTCCGGCGTCGCCATCACTTGGGCCGCTTCATGTAGGCGACGAGCTGCTCGGGGTTGGGCCCCGGGACGATCGAGACGAGCTCCCAGCCGTCTTCTCCCCAGTTGTCCAGGATCTGCTTCGTCGCATGCGTCAGCAGCGGCACCGTGACGTACTCCCACTTGGTCATGTGCACAGGCTATCGATGCCGCCGCCCCCGCCGCTCTCGCCTGCGCCGTTCCATGGGGCACATGAGGCGCCACCCGAATCGCCCCGGCCGTCCGGACCAAGTATTGCCAAATCGACGTGCAAGCCATCCTGCGCGGTTCACCACGAAGTCGGGCGAGATGAATCGGCATATGACCGTTGGGTAGCCTTCCAAGCGTGGGCGAGTGGAGCAGGCCGGCCGACCGGCACAGCTGTGGCGGGGCCCGCGCATCGACCCCGTCAGGCAGGCCGGAGGAGGCGACGTGAGACAGCCAGCCGGCAGAAAGAGCACAGCCCGTGACTCCGACTGGGAAGGCGTGCGACTGCACGTCGTGACCGGGAAGGGCGGCACCGGCAAGACCACGGTGGCCGCGGCGCTCGCCCTCGCACTGGCCTCGGGCAACCGCAAGGTGTTGCTCGTCGAGGTCGAGGGGCGGCAGGGCATCGCCCAGGTCTTCGACCTTCCGCCGCTGCCGTACGAGGAGCGGAAGATCGCTGTGGCGCCCGGAGGCGGCGACGTCTACGCGCTGGCGATCGATCCGGAAGAGGCCATGCTCGACTACCTCGAGATGTTCTACGGCATCAAGCGCATGGGCAAGGCGCTCACCCGGATGGGCATGATCGACTTTGCCACGACCATCGCGCCCGGCCTGCGCGACGTCCTGGTCACGGGCAAGACCAGCGAGGCCGTACGGCGGCGCGACAAGTCCGGGCGGAGGGTCTATGACGCGATCGTCATGGACGCTCCCCCGACCGGCAGGATCGCCCGCTTCCTCAACGTCACCCAGGAGGTCGCCGGGCTGGCCCGGGTCGGCCCGGTCAAGAACCACGCCGACATGGTCCGCAGCGTCCTCGCCTCGCCCGAGACGGCCGTGCACTTCGTAACGCTCCTGGAGGAGATGCCCGTCCAGGAGACGCTCGACGGCATCACCGAGTTGCGTACGGCCAAGCTCCCTGTCGGGGGCGTCTTCATCAACATGGTCCGGCCGACGACCCTGCCGGACACCGTCCTCGACGCCGCCGCGGCGGACCGGTTCGACCTCTCGGAGCTCGCGCTCGGGCTGAAGGCGGCCGGGCTCGCGGACGGCAAGGCCGACGCGTCCCTGATCGCCGAGGCCCTCGCCCTGGAGGTCTCGGAGCATGCCCGCCGTACGGAGCTGGAAAGGCGCGAGCGCGGCACCCTGGACACCGCCGGCGCCCCTCGGTACGACCTGCCGCTGCTGGCCGACGGCGTGGACCTCACCGGCCTCTACGAGCTCGCCGAGGCCATCAACGAGCAGGGCGCGGCATGACGGCCGCATACTCGACCGACCGTACAGAAGAGGTTGATCTGTGAGCAGGACCGCCCCCGCGCTGGACATCGACGCGATCCTGGACGACGACGCCACGCGGATCATCGTGTGCTGCGGCTCGGGGGGCGTCGGGAAGACCACGACGGCGGCGGCGCTCGGGCTGCGGGCGGCGGAGCGCGGGCGGGCGGTCGTGGTGCTCACCGTCGACCCCGCCAGGCGACTGGCCCAGTCCATGGGCCTCACCGAGCTCGACAACACCCCCCGCCGGATCACCGGCAACGGGAGCGCGGCCGACCGGGTCGACGCGGCGAACGGCGGCGAACTGCACGCGATGATGCTCGACATGAAGCGGACCTTCGACGAGATCATCGAGGCCCACGCCGACCCCCAGCGAGCTCAGCAGATCCTGACCAACCCGTTCTACCAGTCGTTGTCGTCGAGCTTCTCCGGCACGCAGGAGTACATGGCCATGGAGAAACTGGGCCAGCTCCGCCGTTCGGGCGACTGGGACCTGATCGTGGTCGACACCCCGCCGTCGCGGTCCGCCCTCGACTTCCTGGACGCGCCGGAACGGCTCGGGCGGTTCCTCGACGGACGGCTGATCCGCATCCTCACGGCCCCGGCCAAAGCCGGAGGGCGAAGCGCGTTCAAGCTGCTCAACGCAGGATTCGGCATCATCGCGGGCATGCTCACGAAGGTGCTCGGAGCGCAGGTGCTGAAGGACATCCAGACCTTCGTGTCGGCCCTCGACGCGGTCTTCGGCGGGTTCCGGCAGCGAGCCGAGCAGACCTACCGGCTCCTGCAGGCGCCGGGCACCGCCTTCCTCGTCGTCGCCGCGCCGGAGCGCGACGCCATGCGCGAGGCCTCCTACTTCGTCGAACGGCTGGCCGACGACCGCATGCCCCTGGCCGGTGTGGTGGTCAACCGGGTGCACCAGGCATCGGCTTCCACGCTGTCCTCCGCCCGGAGTTACGCCGCCGCCGAGGATCTGGAGACGCGCGGCGAGCACGACCTGACGGTGGCCGTGTTGCGGCTGCATGCCGATCGCATGCAACTCGCCGCGCGTGAGCAGCGGGAGCAGGAACACTTCACCTCGGCGCACCCCACGGTGCCGCTCGCCCAGGTGCCCGCCATGCCGGAAGACGTCCACGATCTGGCGGGACTGCGCCAGATCGGACGGCTTCTCGCGTCGTAGCGTCGTAGCGTCGTGTCGCGTCGTCTCGACGCGCACGCGGTGGTCTTCTCGTCGCGGCCACCATGCCACGCGGTGACGGCGTGGCATCGGTGATGGATGGAGGGGGAGACGCGGAGAGCGCCTGCCACGAAACCCGAACAGCCGGGGTACCGGCCGTGAGATCAGACTGACCCGACATGGTGACTCGGGCCCGAGATTCCGCAAGGGTGTGCGGTGGTGCCCAGCCGGTCGGGGTTCAGCCGGCGATCAACTCGTTGGTGCGTTCGTACTCTTCCTTGGCTGATTCGAGCAGATCGCGCCAGGAGTCGACGTCGGGCCGTCGCCTCAGCAGCGCTCTACGTTCCCGCTCGGTCATTCCGCCCCACACCCCGAACTCGATGCGATTGTCCAGCGCATCGGCGAGGCACTCGGTACGAACGGGGCATCCTCGACAGATCAGCTTCGCCCGGTTCTGTGCGGCGCCTTGCACGAAAAGCGCGTCAGGATCCGCACCTCGACAGGCGGCACGGGAGGTCCAATCCGTGATCCACATGTTCGACCCCACTCCCCTTAGGTGGTCAGTCGTCATTTCGGCCGACGGGCGCGGGCGTCGAGCCTCCTTGTTGCAGTTGCCGCAGAGGAGAACGTACGCAAGGAGGCGATCGGACCGACAGTCCCCGGGGGGACCAATTTCTCGCATGGTCATGTCAGGCCATGTGGCCGGGAATGACTAGTCCTCCTCGCGAACCTGTAATGCAAGCTGGTGCAATTGGTGCCGATCGAGTGACCTTTGCCACGTACTCTTGGATCCGTGCAAGCTAAGGGCAAAGGCCGGCCGTCGGCGTTCTGGAACCTTCTGCGGCTGATCGCTGCGGCCGGCGTGGCCGGTCTGATAGCGGCGGCCATCGCCCTGCCGGCCGTGGGCGGTGCGGGTGTCACCGTGAAGACGGCGACCGAGGCGCTGCGGCTTGCCCCGGAGGACCTGCCCGAACCTCCGCTGCCCGAGAAGACGACGTTCCTCGACGCCAACGGCAAGCAGTTCGCCCAGTTCTACTGGCAGAACCGCGTATCCGTCTCCCTCAACCAGATCGCGCCGATCATGCAGAAGGCGATCGTGGCGATCGAGGACTTCCGGTTCTACGAGCATGGCGCGCTCGACCTCGAAGGCACGAGCCGCGCGCTGGTCAAGAACCTCACCACGGGCGGAGTGACCCAGGGCGGTTCGTCCATCACCCAGCAGTACGTCAAGCAGGTCCTCTACAACGCGGCCGACTCCGACGCGGACAAGGCCGCCGCCGTCGCCCCCACCTTCTCGCGGAAGCTCAACGAGATCCGCTTCGCGATGGCCATCGAGCGGAAGTACTCCAAGGACGAGATCCTCAACCGGTATCTCAACATCGCCTACTACGGCGCGAGCGCGTACGGCATCGAGGCCGCGTCTCAGCGGTTCTTCGGCAAGCACGCCTCCCAGCTCAACCTCACCGAGGCGGCCACGCTGGCGGGAGCCGTACAGAACCCGAACGCGACCGACCCGAACCGGGGCAAGGCGTCCAGCGAGAAGCTTCTCGAGCGACGTAACACGGTGCTGGACCGGATGGCCGAGTTGAAGCTCATCACGCCGGACGACGCGGCGAAGTCCAAGGTGAAGAAACTCGGCTTCAAGGACGTGGCGATCCCGGGCGGGTGCGAGGAGAGCACCTACCCGTACTTCTGCCTCTACGTCAGCAACGAGATCAGGAACAACCCGCAGTTCGGGAAGACGCCCAAGGCCCGTGAGGACTTCCTCAACCGCGGCGGCCTGACCATCAAGACCACGCTCACCCCGAAGATGCAGAAGGCCGCCGACAAGGCGATCAAGAAGTACGTCCACTCCTCGGACAAGCCGGTGGCGTCCGAGGCGCTCATCCAGCCCGGCACGGGCGCGATCCGGGCGATGGCGTCCAGTCGCAAGTTCGGGCGGAACAAGAAGAAGAACGAGATCTCCTACAACATCGTGGCGAACTCCGACCACGGTGGCGGAACCGGATTCCAGGCCGGGTCGACGTTCAAGGTGTTCACGCTGGTCACCGCCCTCAAGGAGGGCCTCAAGTTCAACGACGGCTTCAAGGTCGGCGGCACGTTCGAGGCCAACGCCTACTCCGACTTCAAGAACTGCAAGGGCCAGAGCGTCGGGGCCCCGGGCGTTGCGCAGCACAACTCCGAGGGCGGCGAGGGCGGGTTCGAATCCCTCCAGACCGGCACCTGGGGATCGGTGAACACCTTCTTCATGACGCTGGAGAAGAAGGTCGGCCTCTGCAACGTGGTCAAGACCGCCAAGGACATGGGGATCACCCGCTCCGACGGTACGAAGCTCCGCGAGGTCCAGACCTTCACCCTCGGTGCCAACGAGATGGACCCGGTCACGGTCGCCTCCGCGTACGCCACGCTCGGGGCGCGCGGGAAGTACTGCAAGCCCATGGCGATCACCGCCGTCATCGACCGGAACGGCAAGACGACGTCCTTCAAGCCGTCGTGCAAGCGGGTCATCGAGCCGGCGATCGCCGACGCGACGAGTGACATCCTCAGCGGTGTGTTCACCAAGGGCACGATGTCCGGAGTGGGCGGCATCCCCGGCAGGGACGCGGCCGGCAAGACCGGAACGGGCGACCAGTCACGGACCGTCTGGTTCGCCGGATACACCCCGGACCTGTCCGGCGCGGTCAGCCTCGGCGACCCTCGCGGCCCGGTCAAGTACCCGCTGAGCGGCGAGACCATGAACGGCCATCAGTACGGCTCGGTGTTCGGCGCGACGATCCCCGGCCCGATCTGGAAGGCCACCATGATCGCGGCGCTGAAGGGCACCGACCCGACGTCATTCGTCCGGCCCGACATGTCGAGGTTCGGCGGTTGTAGGAGCGCCTGCGCTCCCAAGCCGCCGAAGAAGGAGGGCAAGCCCGGGGACCCCAAGGGTCCCGGGGGGCCCGGAGACCCCGGTACCGGCGGCCCGGGCCATGGCGGTGTGACTCCCCCGATCGTCCCGCCCGCCCAGTGACGATGTGAAAAGCCCTCCCCGCCAGTGGCGGGGAGGGCTTTGTTCCGCCTGGCCTGAGGGGGACGGGTTCCCTTCCCTGTGGGCCGGCGGCCTCAGTCGCTGAGGCGGGCACGTACGGCCTGGGCGACGCGGCCGCCCTCGGCCCGGCCGGCGACCTTGGGATTGAGGACCTTCATGACCTGCCCCATCGCCTTGGGGCCGGCCGCGCCGCTCTCCGCGATCGCCTCGTCGACCAGTGCGCCGAGCTCCTCGTCGGACAGCTGGGCGGGAAGGTATTCGTCGAGGATGGCCTGCTCGTCCAGCTCCGCCTGCGCCTGCTCGGCACGGCCGGCGTTGGCGAAGGCCTCGGAGGCCTCCCTGCGCTTCTTCGCCTCGCGGGTGAGGACCTTGACGATCTCGTCGTCCGAGAGCTCCCGCGCCGTCTTGCCCGCGACCTCCTCGACGCCGATGGCGGCCAGCGCCATCCGGATCGTCCGGAGCCGTACCTCGTCGCGAGCCTTCAGCGAGGTCGTGAGATCGGCCTTCAACTTGTCCTTCAACGCACTCATGGATCCATCTTGCCGTGTCAGCGGCCCGCTTCTCGCCAGGTTATGTCTGAGGGGGGACAGCGGTCGGGCATGATGGGCTGTGTGAGGAAAGCCACCGCGATTCCCTTGTCCATCCTCGGTCTCGGTGTGGCCGGTCTCGGCTACGCGTCCGTCGTGGAGCGGAACTGGTTCCGCCTTCGACGGTTCGACGTGCCCGTGCTCGCTCCCGGGCAGCGCCCGATCAGGATTCTCCAGATCTCTGATCTTCACCTCACCCCTGGGCGCTCCAGGCTCATCAACTGGGTGCGCTCGCTGGCCTCCCTGGAGCCCGATCTGGTGGTCAACACGGGTGACACGCTGGCTCACCCCGACTCGATCGGGCCGTACATGCGGGCCGTGGAGCCGCTGCTGGACAGGCCCGGCCTGTTCGTCTACGGATCCAACGACCTTTACGCTCCGAGGCCGAAGAACCCGGCCCGCTACCTGTGGCGTACGTCCAAGAACGACTCGCGGCAGCACATCCCGAACCTCCCTTGGGAGGAACTGGGGGCCGCCATGACCACGGCGGGCTGGGTGGACATGAACAACGCCACCGCCCGGTTGAAGGTCGCGGACCTGGACGTCCACGTGGGCGGAATCCACGACTCGCACATCGACAGGGACCGGTACGACGAGATCGCCGGGCAGGCGCCCGCCGACGCCGATCTCCGTCTGGGCGTCATGCACTCTCCCGAGCCCCGGAACATGTCCCGTTTCGCGGCGGACGGGTATCAGTTGCTACTCGCGGGCCACACACACGGCGGCCAGTTGTGCATCCCGTTCTACGGCGCCCTCGTGACCAACTGCGGGATCGACCGGGCACGTGTGAAGGGGCTGAGCAGGCACGAAAGCTCCTGGCTGCACGTGTCGGCGGGTCTCGGGACCTCGCCGTACGCCCCGGTCAGGTTCGCCTGCCCGCCCGAGGCCACATTGTTGACCTTGGTGCCCCGCCGACCGGCACGCTGACGCACAAGCACGCACAAAGTCCGCTAGACTTGCCGAGTCGCAGGGCAAGACGACCTGCGCGTCGGGGTGTAGCGCAGCTTGGTAGCGCGCTTCGTTCGGGACGAAGAGGCCGCAGGTTCAAATCCTGTCACCCCGACCAAGAAGTACCAGCCGAGAGGCCGGTTCCGATCTTCGGAACCGGCCTTTTGCATCTCTTGGGTGACTGACTGAGTGGCTACGGCGTCGGAGGTTACGAATCTTGCGGCTGCCGCCACTCCCAGTGGAACCACTCCCGGGGCAAGATCTCGCGCACGGCGTGGGTCTCGGTGCCGGCACGAGCCGTTTCACCATCGGGACAAACGGCCGCCCTTACTCTGACCGAAGGCCTCCAGCTATAGGCTCGCCTCAACGTGGCCTTTGAGCTGCGGTGGAGGACATACGCCCCGTGGATGGACCTGGTTCGCCCCGCCCGGCCGTACGCGCCGGGCCGCTTCGGGCTGCCCTGCGCCGGACCGGTGGTCACCATTCCCGTCTTATCGGACGCGGTTGTCCATGGACCGCCTAAATCTCAACAAACAGGTCATACGGCCATATATCGCGGCAATAGCGTCGGAACTGTGGTTTAGAGGATTTGGAGCATCATGAGCAAGGCGGCTCGGCAGTCGGCCCGTGAGCGGGTCCGCGAAGAGCGAATCCGGCAGGCCCAGCAGGAGAAGCGCCGGCGGATCATCGTGATCACGTCCATCGCGGTGGTCGTGATCGCCGCCATCGTGGCCGGCGTCCTCGTACAGGCGAACAGGACGAAGCCGACGTCCTTCTCGGGCGCGATCGCTCCGATCACGGTCCAGGAGGCCGGCACGGTCACCATGGCCCAGCCCGCGGCGACCAAGCCCGTGCTGGACATCTACGAGGACTTCCAGTGCCCGATCTGCAAGGAGTTCGAGCACATCAACGGCGGCCTGATCAAGCAGTACGCCGCCGAAGGCAAGATCAAGGTGGTCTACCACCCGATCGCCTTCGTCAACCCGCAGGGCTCCCTTCGGGCGGCAGCGGCGGCGCAGTGCGTGCCGAACAACTCCTGGTTGGCCTTCCATGACGTCCTGTTCGCCAAGCAGCCCGACGAGAAGGTCGCCCTGACGATCGACGACCTCAAGAAGTTCGCCGCGGACGCGAAGATCACCGACCCGGCTGTGCTGTCCTGCATGGAGTCCCAGCGCTACGCCGGCCAGGTCCAGCAGTTGACGCAGACGGCACTGGCGTCGATCCAGGGCACTCCCACGCTTCTGCTCGACGGCAAGAAGGTCGACGACAACGACGCGCTGACCTCCTCCGGCCTTCGCGACGTCCTCCAGCAGGCGACCAAGTAGCCGGGCGGTGGGGTCCCGCCGCGCCGTGCCGTACGGCTCGGCACGTGCCCTCACGGAGACGGGACCCCACCGTACACGACCACACGGCAGCACCCAGACGACACGCCAACACGACATGTTGGGTGTGACTTTCTCCAGACCCCTATATATGGTGTCCCCTGCAGCTGGTTCGGCCGCCCGTCCAGGGCCGGCCGAGGCAAGAGGGAATCCGGTGCGGACGTGCTCGCGTGCCCGGCGCGCGAGCTTCGCCAATTCCGGAACTGCCCCGCAGCGGTGATTGGGAACGACCGTTGTCACATGCACTGGATCCATCCGGCCCGGGCCGGGGACGGTCCGGGAAGCGACAGCCAGTAGGAAACGCGGCGTCCGCCGTGCCGCCCATGAGTCCGAAGACCTGCCAGCGCGCCGCGCACGACCACATGTGCGCGGCTGGTCCGAGGCCGCGCGGGACGGCTGACGGCTCCGGCGCACGCCTCGGGGCGTATGCGCCGGTATGCCACCCTGCGCGCCGATCGGGCCACCGATCAGAGGGTCGCGAGGGGAGAGCTGTGACGGTCATAGAGGGTGTTTCATCAGGGGTTGCCGGCACCGAGACGCCGCACCGGGTTCAGATGCGGGTGCGCAAGCGCAACGGTTCCACCGAGCCGGTCGACGTCAACAAGATCGTCCGAGCGGTCGAGCACTGGGCCGGGGACCTGAACGACGTCGACCCGTTGCGGGTGGCGACGAAGACGATCAGTGGGTTGTACGACGGCGCGACCACCGACGAGCTGGACCGGCTGTCGATCCAGACCGCCGCCGAGATGATCGGTGAGGAGCCGCAGTACTCCCGGCTGGCCGCCCGGCTGCTGTCGGGATACATCGAGAAGGAAGTGCGCGGCCAGGGCGTCGCCTCCTTCAGCCAGGCGATCCGGATCGGCCACGCGGAAGGGCTCATCGGAGACGCGACCGCCGAGTTCGTCGCGGCCAACGCCCGCAAACTCGACGACGCCGTCGATCCCCGGGGGGACCTGCGGTTCGAGTACTTCGGCCTGCGGACGGTGTACGACCGCTACCTGCTGCGGCACCCGGTCACCCGGCTGGTGGTGGAGACCCCGCAACACTGGCTGCTCCGGGTGGCCTGCGGGTTGTCCCACAATCCCGCGGAGGCGATCGAGCTCTACCGGCTGATGTCGTCGCTGGCCTATCTGCCCAGCTCGCCGACCCTGTTCAACTCCGGGACGCGGCACAGCCAGATGTCCTCGTGCTACCTCGTCGACTCGCCGCGCGACGAACTCGGCTCGATCTACGAGCGGTACGCGCAGGTCGCGCACCTGTCGAAGTTCGCCGGCGGGATCGGCATCTCCTGGTCGAGGGTGCGCTCCCGAGGCGCGCTGATCCGCGGCACCAACGGCCAGTCCAACGGCATCGTCCCCTTCCTGCGCACGCTCGACTCGTCGGTCGCGGCGGTCAACCAGGGTGGCCGGCGCAAGGGTGCCGCCTGCGTCTACCTGGAGCCGTGGCACCCGGACATCGAGGAGTTCCTCGAACTGCGGGACAACACGGGCGAGGACGCCCGGCGCACGCACAACCTCAACCTGGCCAACTGGGTCCCCGACGAGTTCATGCGCCGGGTCGAGGCCGACGGGATCTGGTCGCTGTTCGACCCCGACGAGGTCCCCGAACTGCCCGACCTGTGGGGTGCGGAGTTCGACGCGGTCTACCGCGCGGCCGAGGAGCAGGGCCGCCACGTCCGCCAGGTCAAGGCCCGCGACCTGTACGGCAAGATGATGCGCACGCTGGCCCAGACCGGCAACGGGTGGATGACCTTCAAGGACGCGTCGAACCGGCTGTGCAACCAGACCGCGGAACCGGGCGACGTGGTCCACCTGTCCAACCTGTGCACGGAGATCATCGAGGTGTCCAGCGACACCGAGACGGCCGTGTGCAACCTCGGCTCGATCAACCTGGCCGCGCACATGGCCGGCGGCGGGATGGACTGGGAACGGCTGCGTGCCACGGTGGGCACCGCCGTGACGTTCCTCGACCGCGTGATCGACATCAACTACTACCCGAGCGAGCAGGCGGCGGCGAGCAACCCCCGCTGGCGCCCGGTCGGACTCGGCGTCATGGGCCTGCAGGACGTCTTCTTCGCGCTGCGCCTGCCGTTCGACTCGCCCGCCGCGAAGGAGTTGTCGACGCGCGTCGCGGAGGAGATCTACCTGACCGCGCTCGAGACCTCGGCCGATCTGGCCGAGCGGTACGGCGCCCACCCGGCGTACGACCGCACCCGGGTTTCCCGGGGCGACCTGCAGCCCGACCTGTGGGGCGTGACCGTGACGCAGACCGAACGCTGGGGGGCGCTGCGGAAGCGGATCGCCGCCCACGGAGTGCGCAACTCCCTGCTGATCGCGATCGCCCCGACCGCCACCATCGCCTCGATCGCCGGGTGCTACGAGTGCATCGAGCCGCAGGTGTCCAACCTGTTCAAGCGCGAGACGCTCAGCGGCGAGTTCCTCCAGATCAACACCGCGCTCGTGGGCGAGCTCAAGGCCCGCGGCCTGTGGACCCAGGAGATCAGGGACGCGATCAAGCGGGCGGAGGGCTCGGTGCAGGGCATCGAGGCGCTCCCCGCCGAGCTGCGCGAGCTGTTCCGCACGGCATGGGAGCTGCCCCAGCGGGCGCTGATCGACCTGGCCGCCGCGCGGGCGCCGTACATCGACCAGAGCCAGTCGCTCAACCTGTTCATGAGCGCGCCGAACATCGGCAAGCTCAGCTCGATGTACCTCCACGCGTGGAAGTCGGGTCTGAAGACGACCTACTACCTGCGCTCGCGTCCCGCGACCCGGATCCAGCAGGCCACGGTGGCCGTGGCCAGGCCGGCGGTTCCCGTGGAGGACGCCGTCGCCTGCTCCCTGGAGAACCCCGAGTCCTGCGAGGCCTGCCAGTGACCGCCGCCGATCCCAAGGAGGGCCCGATGTTGCTCGACCCCGGCATGGACCTGACGTTGCGGCCCATGCGCTACCCGCACTTCTTCGAGCGCTTCCGCGACGCGATCAAGAACACCTGGACGGTCGAAGAGGTCGACCTGCACTCCGACCTCAAGGACCTCGCCCGGCTGTCACCGGCGGAACGGCATCTGATCAGCCGGTTGGTCGCCTTCTTCGCCACCGGCGACACGATCGTGGCCAACAACCTGGTGCTCAACCTCTACCAGCACGTCAACTCGCCGGAGGGGCGGCTCTACCTGTCGCGCCAGCTGTTCGAGGAGGCGGTGCACGTCCAGTTCTATCTGAACCTGCTGGACACCTACGTGCCCGACGAGCGGGAGCGGTTCGCGGCCTTCGACGCGATCGAGAACATCCCCTCCATCCGGCGCAAGGCCGAGTTCTGCTTCCGCTGGATCGACTCGGTCTTCAACCTGCGCGAGCTGCGGACGCGTGACGACAGGCGGGCCTTCCTGCTCAACCTGATCTGCTTCGCGGCCTGCATCGAGGGCTTGTTCTTCTACGGCGCCTTCGCCTACGTGTACTTCCTGCGGTCACGCGGGCTGCTCAACGGCCTCGCCTCGGGCACCAACTGGGTGTTCCGCGACGAGTCGATGCACATGGCCTTCGCCTTCGACGTGGTCGAGACCGTACGGCGTGAGGAGCCGGACCTGTTCGACGACGACATGCGGCGCCAGGTGAGCGAGATGCTCGCCGAGGCGGTCGACTGCGAGGTCCAGTTCGCCGAGGACCTGCTCGCGCAGGGCGTGTCCGGGCTGTCGCTGACGGACATGCGCACCTACCTGGAGCACGTGGCCGACCGGCGGCTCGCGCAGCTCGACATCCCGCCGTTGTACGGGTCGAAGAACCCCTTCGCCTTCATGGAGCTCCAGGACGTCCAGGAGTTGTCGAACTTCTTCGAGCGGCGGGTCTCGGCCTACCAGGTCGGGGTGACCGGCACGGTCAGCTTCGACGACGATTTCTGAGGGCTCGCCGTCACGCGTCGGCCGGGGGCGGCGTGGCCACGTCCCCGGCCAGCAACTCCGCGAGGTGGTACGCCTTCGCGGAGGCGAGCTGGTCGAGCTGGGTGCGGCAGGAGAAACCGTCGGCGAGCAGGACCGTGTCCTCGCCCGCCTGCCGTACGGCCGGCAGCAGCCGGGTCTCCGCGACCGCGACCGACATCTCGTAGTGACCCCGGACGACGCCGAAGTCGCCCGCCAGGCCGCAACAACCGCCGACCGACGTGACCGAGGCGCCGGCCCGGGCGAGCAGGTCCCTGTCGGCGTCCCAGCCCATCACCGCATGGTGGTGGCAGTGCGGCTGGGCCAGCACCTCGACACCGCCGAGGTCGGGCGGCGTCCAGACGGGCAGGCCGTTCAGGAACTCCGCGAGGGTCCTGACCGAGCCGGCGACGAGCCGGGCGGCACGGTCGTCGGCGCCGAGCAGTTCCACCGCGTCCGAACGCAGCGTGGCGGTGCACGACGGCTCGAGGCCGACGATCGGGGTGCCCGCCTCCGCGTGCCGGGCCAGTGCGTCGACCGTACGGCGGAGCCTGCGCCGGGCCGTGCCGAGTTGTCCCGTGGAGATCCAGGTCAGCCCACAGCACAGGGAGGCGCGGGGGATGGTCACGGTCAGGCCGGCGCGGTTCAGCACCCGGACGGCGGCCCGCGCGATCTCGGGCGAGAAGTGGTCGGTGAAGGTGTCCACCCAGAGCACCACCGCCGGGCCCGTGCCGTCCCCGTGGTGTTCCTGCCGGTCGAGGGACCGGTGGAAGGACCGCTCGGCGAACGCGGGCAGCGCCCGCCGACGGTCGATCCCGCCCAGTCGTTTGGCGAGCGCGGCGGTGGGCCGTGCGCCGAGCACCGCGTTGACCGCCCGCGGGGCCTGCCCGGCCAGGCGGGCCCAGCGTGGAAGCCACCCGAGCGTGTAGTGGGCGGCGGGACGGGGCCGGCGGCGGTAGGCCTGGTGGAGCACCTCGGCCTTGTAGGTGGCCATGTCGACACCCGTGGGGCAGTCCGACCTGCATCCCTTGCAGGACAGGCACAGGTCGAGCACCTCGCGCACCTCGGGTGCCCGCAGCCCTCCCGGCAACGAGCCGTTCACGGCCTCTTGAAGCACGCGTGCGCGGCCTCGCGTCGAGTCCTTCTCGTCACGGGTGGCCTGGTAGGACGGGCACATGACACCCCCGGGCGTCGCGGACACGCATCTCCCGACCCCGGTGCACCGGTGTACGGCGGCGGTGAGGTCCCCGTGGTCGTCGGGATAGCGGAACGCCGTCCCCGGTGTGACCGGAGGCGGCGGCACCAGCCGCAGGCGGGCGTCGAACGCGGCCGGCCGTACGATCACGCCGGGATTGAGCACGTCGCCGGGATCGAACACGGCCTTGGCGGCGGCGAAGGCGGACAGGGCCTCCGGGGAGTACATCAGCGGCAGCAACTCGCCCCGTGCCCGGCCGTCGCCGTGCTCGCCGGACATCGATCCTCCGTGCGAGGCGACCAGGCGCGCGGCGTCGAGCAGGAACTCGCGGAAGACCCGCACACCCTCCGCACGGCCGAAGGGGAAGTCGATGCGCACGTGCAGGCAGCCGTCTCCGAAGTGGCCGTACGGCATGCCGGTCAGCCCGTAGCCGGTCATGAGCGCCTCGAACGCGCGCAGATAGGCGCCGAGGCGCTCAGGCGGGACGGCTGAGTCCTCCCAGCCGGCGTGCGCGGGCGCCCCCGAGGGAGAGCGCGCCGACAGCCCGGCGCCGTCTTCCCTGATCCGCCAGACGGCGGCCACCAGGGCCGGGTCGGTGATCAGCAGGCTGTCGCCCGCCGCGGCGTCCGCCACCAGCGCGGCCGCCCGCGAGTGGAGCTCACCCGCGGATCCGCCGCCCAGCTCCACCAGGAGCCAGCCGCCCCCCGCCGGAAGCGGCGGCACCCTGCCGGGACCGCGCCGGGTGCGCACCGCGTCGACGATTCGGGCGTCGATGCCCTCGATGGCCACGGGCAGGTGGGGCAGCAGAGCGGGCACGGCGTCCGCCGCCGTCGCCATGTCGGGGTAGCCGAGCACGACGAGCACGGTGTGCGCGGGCGCCTCGACCAGGGAGACCTCGGCTTCGAGCAGCAAACCCCAGGTGCCCTCGGTGCCGACCATGGCCTTGGCCACGTCGAAACCGTGCTCGGGGAGCAGGTGCTCCAGCGAGTATCCGGAGATCTGACGGCGGAACCGTCCCAGTTCGGTGCGGATCATCGCGAGGTTCTCCCGGACCACCCCCTGGAGCGCGGTGAGGGTGGGTGACCCGCCCGTGCCGCGCCCGGCGGTCAGCCGCTCACCGCCTCCGGTGAGCACGTCGAGCGCCACGACGTTGTCCGCCGTCCGGCCGTACGCGAGCGCCCGCGAGCCGCACGCGTTGTTGCCGATCATGCCCCCGATCGTGCACCTGTCGTGCGTCGAGGGATCGGGCCCGAAGCGCAGTCCGTACGGCGCGGCCCGGCTCTGCAGCGTGTCGAGCACGACGCCGGGCTCGACGACCGCGGTCCTCGTCTCCGGATCGACCGACTTCACCCGCCTCATGTGGCGGGCGAAGTCGAGGACCAGCCCGGGCCCGACGGCGTTCCCCGCGATGGACGTCCCGGCGCCGCGCGAGGTCAGCGGCACACCCTCGGCTGCACAGGTCGCCAGGGCGGCGGCGACCTCCTCCGCGTCGCGCGGGAAGGCCACCACCGCCGGAGGCACCCGGTAGAGCGAGGCGTCGGAGGAGTACTCCGCGCGGCGTCTCGACGTGGCGTCGACGTCGCGCACACCGGCCCGGCGCAGCGCCGCGGCCAGTTCCGCCGGCTTCAGGATCCCCCCTCCCCGGCGCTGCCGTGCGTGTGCGTACGGCCGGCGGCGTTCTTGGGAGTGTGGACGGGGGTCTGGTCGCCCGCGCGCAGCGGCGCGTTCTCGTAGCGGCCCTCGTGGGCGATGATCGGGCGCCGGTCCCCCGCCAGCTCGGGATGGCGTTCCTCCAGGTCACGGCGGGCCTCGGCGGTCCGCCGCAGGTGGGTGACGTACTCACGGTCGCCGCCGTAGGTGCCCCGCCAGGTCTGCGGCATCATCTCGGCGCGCGGAGGCGTGCCCGCGGAGCCGCCGATGCCGAACCTGCTGGGGACCTTGCCGGTGGCCGCGCCGCATTCCGGGCAGTCCGGCAGGGGCGCGGCGAAGGACTGGATGACCTCGAAACGATGGCCGCCGCCACAGCGCAGCTCGTATATCGCCATTGCCGTCACCTCACCACAGTGCGATCGATCGGGTCAGGATCCCCGCCACGTCGTCCTCGCCGACCGGCAGGGGGGCGGTGGCGAGCAGGCGTTGCTGCTTCATCGCGCCCTCCACGAGTGCGGGCACGTCGGCCTCCGTGTAGCCCACGCCGCCGATGCCGTTCGGGATGCCGATGTCCCGCATCAGGTTCATCAGCACGCCGGGAAGGAGCTCCGCGAGGTCGTCGGGCTTGTCCGCCGCCGGGTCGAGCAACTCGGCGGCACGCAGGTGCCGCTCCGGCTCGGCCTCGAAGGTGAACCGGAAGGCCTCGGGTGCGGTCAGCGCGACGGCCATCCCGTGCGGCACCATCGGCTCGTCGGCCGGATAGCCGTCCGGGTGGAAGTCCTTGACGCGTCCCGCGATGGGATAGGCGTTGGCGTGCGGGATGTGCACGCCCGCGTTGCCGAAGCCGAGGCCGGCGAAGGTGGCCGCCAGCGCCATGTCCGCCCGGGCCGCCGCGTCGTCCCCGTGGCGTACGGCCCTGCGGAAGGAGCCGGAGAGCAGGCGCAGCGCGCGCTCGGACCACATGTCGGCGACGGGGTTCGAGCCGCAGTACGGCACCCGCTCCTCCGGGCGCTTGTGCTCGAAGGAGGTGTACGGCCTGGCGGTGTAGCTCTCCAGCGCGTGGCAGAGGATGTCCATCCCCGCCGCCGCGGTCACTCCTGCGGGCTGGGTCAGCGTGAGGTCGGGGTCGACGACCGCGAGGACGGGGCGGAGCCGTACGTGGCTGATCCCGGTCTTGACCTTCTGCTCCAGCACGTCGAGCACGCAGATCGTGGTGCTCTCCGAACCAGTCCCCGTGGTGGTGGGCACCGCCACCAGCGGCTTGAGCGGCTGTGACGGGGCCCGGCCGCCTCCGACCGGCGCGTTGACGTAATCCATCAGCTCGCCGGGGTTGGTCGTGAGGAGGTTCACGGCCTTGGCCGTGTCGATGCTCGACCCTCCCCCGACGGCGACGAAGGCGTCCCAGGGGCCGGACGCGCGGGCGTGCTCGATGGCTGCGGCCAGGCTCTCGTCGGTCGGCTCGACGTGCGCGCCGTCATAGACATGCGCCTCCATGCCGTAGCCGGTGAGCTGGTCGGCGACCCGCTGGGGCCCGCCGGTGGCCGCGACGCGGGGATCGGTGACCACAAGGACCCGGCGGACGCCGTACTGGGCGAGGTCGAAGCCGATCTCCGCCGAGGCGCCGGGGCCGAACTTGAGCGCGGGGGCGCCGTAGGTGAATACGGACTCGGGATTGCTGGGAGCGTCGTACACAGTCGCCTCCCCTCAGCTGTAGAAACCGTTGGGAGCCGTGCGCATGGCGCGGAGCTGCTCCGCGTCGTGACCGAAGATCACATTGGCCTCCGACCTCTCCGCGATCGAGCGGATCTTCTCGACGGAGGCGTACCAGGCGCTGAGGTCGTTGACGATGGCCGCCGGGGTGGCGGGAGGGCCGTAGGAGTCGCCCATGTAGACCGCGTCCGAAGTGAAGATCATGGTGCCGGACTCCGGCAGGTCGACCCGCATGGCCATGGTCCCCGGGGTGTGCCCGGGAGCCTCGATGAGCGTCACCCCGGGGAGGATCTCGGTGTCGCCGGACACCGTCTCGAAGTCGAGTCCCTCGTAGTCGGACTTCAGGTGCGCCCCGTTGAACTCGCCCTCGTAACCGAAGGCGAACTCCTTCTCCTTGTCGTTGCAGACCAGGCGGGCCCCGGTGCCCGCGAACGTCCGGACGTTGCCCGCGTGGTCGAAGTGCAGGTGCGAGAGCACCACGTAGTCGAGGCTCTCGGGGCTCACGCCGAGCCGGCCGAGGTTGGCGTCGAGGTACTGCTCGTCGGAGACCTGGTCGTACGGGAAGAACTCCTGGAGGCCGGTGGGGACCCAGCGGGTCTCCCAGTCGCGGGGGCAACTGGTGTCCCACAGGAGGGTGCCCTCGTCGGTCTCCACGAGGACGGCGTGCGTCGTGCAGGAGTACCACTCGACCGGCTTGTCGCGCTCGGCTCTTGGTCTGATGGAACGGCCCGGCTTCAGCAGCAGCCAGGTCAGGTCGCAGCTCATCGCTCCGCAGTCGAGGACATGCACCTTCATGACCGCTCCTCCGTTGCATTGTTACCAGCAGATTTCCGAATCTGGCATGTAGCATGCTGCATGTCAACGATTGAGCATCGCGGCGTTCGGGAGTAAGGTCCCCCCACACGGGTCGAGTTCCGGAAGGTGCCAAGTGCTAGCGGTCGACGGCGCGTCCAGCCTCACGGAGCAGGTCATCGAGTCCGTCCGCGAGGCCATCCACTCCGGTGAGCTGCGACCCGGCGAGCTCTACTCCGTCTATCAGCTCGCCGCGCAGCTCAACGTGTCACGCACCCCGGTCCGCGAGGCGATGCTCCGGCTGGCCGAGGCCGGCATGGTGCGGTTCGAACGCAGCCGCGGCTTCCGCGTGCTCGGGCGCGACCCCAGGGAGATCGCCGAGGTCTTCCACCTCCGTCTGCTGCTGGAGGTGCCGGCCGCCCGCGTCGCGGCGGGCCGGGCCGAGCCCGCGCTGATCGAGGCCATGCGCGCCGAGCTCGACGCCATGCGCGCCGCCGCCGCCGATCATGACGAGCCCCGCTTCATGCGGCACGACTGCGCCTTCCACGAGGTCCTGCTCGCCGCGGGCGCCAACCGCAAGCTCGTCAGCATGGTCGGCAACCTGCGTGACGCGACAATGACCCTGGGGGCGTCCACGGTCGACCGGTCCAGGACACTCGCCGACATCGCCGCCGAGCACGAGCCCATCCTCGCCGCGGTGGAGGCGGGCGACGCCGGCGCCACCGCTCAGGCGATGCGCTCCCACATCGCCCACACGGGCGAGTTGCTGCTCGCCCAGGTCTCCGCCGAGAACGGCGTCGCCGCCGCCCCCGAGGACGTCGATCTGATCCACAGCGCGTGATCCCGCCTCCCCGGTGAGTACGGCTAGGCCTCCAGCAGGTCGCGGATCCTGGCCGCGTACGCCCGGGGGTGGGTCAGGTTGCCGTTGTGGCCACCGGGGAACTCCTGGACGTCGACACCGAGCAGGGCGGCGAGCTCGATCGCACAGCGGTGGTCGAAGACCGTCCGCGGTGTGGCGCGGCCGACCGCCGGGATGATCCGGGTCGGCGAGCCCGCCAGCGCGGCGACCTCCAGCGTGTCCTGCACGACGGCGCCGAAGTCGTTCTCGACGAAGAAGGCGAAGTTCGCCTTCCGGCGGTCGTCCATCGGATGCCGCGCGATGCCCGGCTCGGTCTCCTGGGCGGCCGGGTCGATGCCGAGAACCCGTGCGACCTCCGCGAAGGTCGCCGTCAGGCCTTCCTTCCGGTAGAGGTCCCGCAGCTCGATGAGCTCGCGCTCCTGCCGGACGCGCAGCTCGTCGGGCAGCAGCCGAGGCGCGACCGGTTCATGGGCGATCAGCGTGTGCAGCAGCCCGGGATGTCCGATCGCCACGTGGAGGCCGAGGACGGCCCCGAAACTGCAGCCGAGCATGGCGGCGGGCTCGTCGGTGACCTCGGCCAGCAGGCGCCGTACATCGTCGGCGTGCTCCGCCACGGTGGCGCCCGCGGCGGGGTCGTCGAGCGTGCTGCGGGACAGGCCGCGGCGGTCGTAGGTCACCACCGTGTAGCCCGCCACCAGATGGTCGACCAGGTCGCGGCTGCGCCCCGCGTCTCCCTCGCCGCTCTGCGAGATGAGCAGCACCGGCCCGTTGCCACGGACCTCGTAATAGAGCTTCGCGCCGGGCACGCGCACCATTTCCGCGGTGTTCATGAGCAATCCCTTCCGATCGGATGCATCATTCTTGATGCATCTATTTAGATGTATCATGGACACATGAACGGTGTCGAGCTCTTCCTCCTCGGACGGACCCTGATGAAGATCGGGGAGGAGGCCATGCCGACCGAGGGCATCGGCCCGCAGACCACCAGCGTCCGAACCGTCCTGGTGGTGGTGACCGACCTGCGCGAGCATCCGGAGACGTCGGTCGGCGAGATCGCCGCCCGCACCGGCCTCCCGCAGAGCGCCGTGTCGGGGGCCGTCGCCAGGCTCAAGGAGGCGGGCTCCATCGTGACGGAGACGGATCCGCGAGACCGCCGCCGCGTCCTGATCCGGCACGCGCCGGAGGTCTCCGCCCGGCTCGCGCACGTGCGCGCCTCGTCGATCGAGGGGGCGATCGCCTCGGCGGCCGGGACCGACGACCCCGAGCAGGTCGCCGAGATCGTCGCCATGCTCCAGGCGCTCGCACGGCGGTTGTCCCCCGGGGACACCCCCGCGCATCGGTGAAATCACCAGTTGTCAGCCAAGAAACGAATCCGAACGACATTTCCCTTTTAGGGATGACATCTGCGCGTAACACTGGGGAGCGTGTCTCGCGCCCCCCGGACTGTTCAGGCACCGGTGCTGCGCGGCCGTCACGACGAGCGGGAGTCGCTGAGGCGGTTGCTCGCCGGGGCGCGCACCGGATCGGGCGGGGCGGCGGTCCTGCTCGGCGCGACCGGAATGGGCAAGACCGCGCTGCTCGACCTCGCCGCGGCTGAGGCGCACGACTTCACCGTGCTGAGGGTCTGCGGTGTGGAGCCGGAGGCACAGGTCGCCTTCTCCGGGCTGCACGCCCTGTTGCGGCCCGTCACGGCGGCGCTCGCGGCGCTGCCGCCCGCCCGCGCCGCCATCCTGCTGAGGGTGATCGAGCTGGGTGTGGCCGACGCCGGGCTCGCGCTGCCTGCGGCGGTGCTCGACCTGCTCTCGGCCGTCGCGGACAGGAAACCGCTGCTCGTCTGCGTCGACGACGTGCACCTTCTCGACACGGCCAGCCGGGACGTGCTCTTCTTCGCGGCCCGACGCGTGTCCGGGGAGCGCGTCGTGCTGGTCTTCACCGCGGACGACCGGTACTGCGGCCCGGGCGGCGTACCTTCACGTGTGCTGGCCCCTCTCGACGGGGCCGCGATCCGGGAACTGGCCGACGAGCTCGCACCCGTACGGCTCGGCGACGATCTGCGGGCATCGCTGGAACGGATCGCCAGGGGCAACCCGCTCGCCCTCACTGAGCTCGTCGGCTCGCTCACGCCCGAACAGCTGGCGGGCACGGCCGCACCACCGGGATCGTTGCCTCCCGCCGGGCGTTTGTGGCGTGCCCACGCCGGCAGGCTGGCGGGCCTGCCCTCCGACACCCGTGACCTCCTGCTCCTCATGGCGGCCGATCCGGACCTGGACACGGCGACACTGCTCCGCGCCACCGGTCCGCGATGCCCCCTCATCGGCCTCGAACCGGCGGAGAGCGCGAACATCGTCCAGGCGGTCGACGACCGCTACGTCTTCAGCGAGCCCGCCATGCGCGCGGTGGTCTACGACGGGGCCTCAGCCGCCCGCAGGCGTGCGGCGCACCGCGTGCTGGCGAACCTCCTCGACCCCGGCCACCAGCGCCTGCGCCGTGCCTGGCACCGCGCGGCGGCCCTCGACGGCCCTGCGGAGGAGTTGGGCGACGAACTCGCCGCCGCGGCCGAGGCGGCCCGCCGCCAGGGCGGCCATCCCGAGCCGTTCCTCGCGTTCGAACGCGCCGCCGAGCTGACCGAGCACGGTGACGTCAGGTCGGCACGGCTGGCCTCGGCCGCCCGTCACGCGTCGATCGCGGGCCTGCCCCAGCACGCCAGGTCGTTGCTCGCCCGGCTGCGCTCGCTGACGATCAGCGAGGAGACGCGCGGCCGGGCGGAACTGCTCCACGGCAGCCTGGAGTTGCTCGCGGGAGAGACGGCGAGCGCCCACGACAAGTTCCTGGCCGCGGCCGGATGGCTCCTCGACCGCGACCGCGCGCTGGGCATCCGCGCGCTCGTGCGCGCCGCCGAGGCGAGCTACTTCGCCGCGGACAACCAGCGGTTCATCGCCATCGCCCGCCAGGCCGCCGCCGTGCGCCGTTCCGACGACTCCCCGGCCACGCAGCTCATGTTCGAGTATCTGGCCGGACTGGCGGCGACCTTCAAGGGACGGCACACCGAGGCCGCCGGACCACTGCGCCGGGTGTTGCGGCTCGCCTCCACCGTGCGGAATCCGGCGATGCCGGTCTGGGCGGGCGTCGCGAGCCTCCTGCTCGGCGAGGACGGGCACGCCCACATGCTCGCCACGAGAGCCGTGGAGATCGCGCGCAACCGGGGGAACGACTCGGCGCTGCCGCACCTGCTCGAATCGGTCATCCAGGCCGAGATCTGGATGGGCCGCTACGACTCCGTCGCCGCCAACGCCATGGAGGGGCTCCGGCTGGCCCAGGAGACCGGACGACTGAACGCCGCCGGCCACCACCTGGCGTGGCTCGCCCTCACCGCGGCCGTCCAGGGGGACGAGGAGACCTGCAGGATCCGTGCGCAGGCGGCCTTCGAGCTCGCCGACGCCCACGGGCTCGGCGTCGCCGCCGCGCTGGGCAACTGGGCCCTGGCCCACCTCGACCTCGCCGCGGGCCGCGTGGCCGACGCCGCCGCCCGCCTGGGGGCCGAGCGCAGGAACAACCACGTCGTCGTGCGGGTCATGGCGACCCCGACCTTCATCGAGGCGGCGGCGCGTACAGGTGACCGGGAGCAGGCCATGGCGGCTCTACGGGTGCTCGACCGCTGGGCGGACAGCACGCGCAGTCCCGACCGGCTCGCGCTGGCGATGCGCTGCCACGCTCTCCTCGCCGGCCCCGGCGAGGCGGAGCGGCTCTTCCGTGACGCCCTGGACCTGCACCAGCAGGGCTCCTGCGAGTTCGAGACCGCCCGCACGCACCTGCTGTTCGGCGGCACCCTGCGCAGGAGCCGGCGGCCGACCGCCGCCAGGAAGCACCTGCACGACGCGCTCGAGACGTTCGAACGGCTCGGCGCCCGCCAATGGGCCGCGCAGGCGGGGGGCGAGTTGCGCGCGGCGGGCCAGGCGGTCCGGCCCGGCCTCGCGCAGAACACCGACCAGCTGACGGCCCAGCAACTCCAGATCGCCCGGCTCGTGGCGGAGGGTGCGACCAACCGCGAGGTCGCGGCCCGCCTTTATCTCAGCCCGCGCACCGTCGAACATCACCTCAGGAACATCTTCGCCAAGCTCGGCATCCGCTCCCGCGTCGAACTGGTCCGGCTGCTGTCATGACCGGTGCCGCCACACCGGGTCATCTCACCGTGTCGTGACGAGGCACGTGATTTCGCCGATGCCCGGGTGACACGGCGACCGAACAATTGCGACGGTCAGCAGTCATCGGGAACCCCCACCCGGCGCGAGCCGTCCACTCCACGGAACCGGACGGCCGCCTGCGTGGCTCCCCACCTACCGCAGGGAGCACAAGCGACGTGCAGTCACGGATGATCCCCTCCCGTTCCGTCCATCCCGTCACCCCCGCTCCGGCTCGGCGCTCCCGCGCCGCCCGGCTGGTCGCCGCCGTCGGCCTGGCGCTCGCCATGGTCGCGGGCGGCGCCGCCTTCGGCACCCCCGCCCAGGCCGCGGCCAATCCGTACGAGCGCGGCCCCGCTCCCACCAACGCGAGCATCGAGGCCACGCGCGGTCCGTTCGCGACCGCGCAGACGTCGGTCTCCTCGCTCGTCTCCGGGTTCGGCGGCGGCATCATCTACTACCCGACCGACACCAGCCAGGGAACCTTCGGGGCGATCGCGATCTCCCCGGGCTACACCGCGTCCTGGTCGAGCCTCAGCTGGCTCGGCCCCCGCCTCGCCTCCCAGGGCTTCGTGGTCATCGGCATCGAGACCAACTCCATCTACGACCAGCCGGACAGCCGCGGGCGGCAACTGCTGGCCGCGCTCGACTACCTCGTCCAGTCCAGCTCGGTGCGCAGCAGGATCGATTCGAGCAGGCTCGCCGTGGCGGGCCACTCGATGGGCGGCGGCGGCACGCTCGAGGCCGCGAACTCCCGGCCGTCGCTGCAGGCGGCGATTCCGCTCGCGCCGTGGAACCTGACCAAGAGCTGGTCCGGGATCCGCGTCCCGACGATGATCATCGGCGGCGAGTCGGACAGCATCGCCCCGGTGTCCTCGCACTCGGAGCCGTTCTACAACAGCATCCCGGCGTCGTCGGAGAAGGCGTACATGGAGCTCAACAACGCCTCGCACTTCTTCCCGCAGACGTCGAACACCACGATGGCCAAGTACATGATCTCGTGGATGAAGCGCTTCATCGACAACGACACCCGTTATGACCAGTTCCTCTGCCCTGCGCCGAGGAGCACCGCGATCCAGGAGTACCGCGACACCTGTCCGCACGCCTAGAGATCCTCCGCGACCGGCACCTGCCGGCGGGCCACCCGCCCGCGCAGGTGCCGGCCCTTCGGCGACGGCCGTGAGGGCGATCGCGGGTGCCGAGGCCGGGGTCAGGAGCCCCAGACGTAGCCGGTGACCCTGACCACCCGGGCCACGACCACCGTCACGTCGTCCTTCGGGCCGTGGCGGTAGGCGAGCCGCAGCAGGACCTCCGCGCACGCCTGCGGGGCGGCGTGGAAGTACCGGCCGACGACGGCCTGGATCTCGGGAAACGACAACACGCCGGTCAGGCCGTTGGACGCGAGCACCACCAGGGCGCCCGGTCGCACGGCCGTGCTCTCCACGTCGCCGGTCACCTGGTCCGCCGCACCCACGGCCCGGACGATCGGGCCCAGCCCCACGGAGTGCGGGGTCGTCAGCATCTCTCCCTCGTCGGGCGAGGTGAACAGGAAGATGCTCCCGCTGCCGACGTGCGCGGAGACCAGGGCCCACGCACCGGCGATCTCGGCGAGGAGCACCACGTCGAGGGACGTCGCCATCCCGGCGAGCTCGGGGGCCTCCTCGCCCTTCCCGCGCAGGGTGGCGTTGGCGAACTCCAGGCTGTCGCGGAGCGCCTGCAACGGATCGAGCGAGTCCCCCGCCTGGTCGGCCACGACCGCCCCGAGAGCGAGGGCCGACGCCCAGCGGCTCTCGGTCGCCCGGATGATCCCGTCGGCCATCGCGATCAACTGTTCCTGGATGAGGTACCCGTCCGCGTTGTCACCCTGGTTCCCCGCGTTCGTACGGCCGGCCGCGTCGAACTTCACCAGGGGAACCGGCCGCGGGTCCCCTCCAGGCCGCGAGCGCAGGGTCCGGCGCTCGATCGCGTCGGGGCTGCGCCGGGGGACTCCGTCGTCCAACGCCGGACGCGGAGAGGCCACCAGCGGAGCCAGCGGCAGGCTGGACCAATCGTCGGCCCCCACCGTCCCGTCGCCACCGTTCTGGTCACCGTTCAGGTGGGCTTCATCCGGGCCGTCGCCACTCTGGCCATCCACCTCCTGGGCATCGTCCAAGCCGCTTCCATCCGGGCCGCTTCCATCCGGGCCGTTTCCATCCGGGCCGGTCTCGATCAGGGCGGTCACATCCGCGGCGTCGTCGCCCTCGCCCGTCGCCACGGCCCCTGCCGGGCGTGCCCCCGCGGTGCCGCCCGGCAGGGTCTCGTCCCCACCCGCACCCAGTCGGCCGCCGCGCGGCGGAGTCCACCGCTCCATGCCGCGCACATACTGGACGCCCCTGTTCTCACTGGCCGCGAACGCGATGATCCCGCAGATCACGAGACCCGCCACGACAGCCGAGGCCGCAAGCGTGACAATCACTCAGCCCGCCCCAGGGTGTCGCCGAAGATCTCGCTACCTCTTTCTCCAGAAGGTCTGTTCACCGGCCGTACGGCGAACGCAGCTCACCCAGGATCAGGCCCTGACGGCCGTGCCCGCATGAGGTCTAGCCCCTAATCGGCCCGAAAAGGGCCGAAAGGGCATTGTGATCTTAGAAGCGGCTCCGGCGGAAGGCCCCCGTCACTCCTCACCGGCGATCAGCCCCCCGATTCGGGTCTCCCACAGACGGTGGGGATTGCGGTGCCGCTCGGTGAAGTACATGGCGAGCAGGAGCCGCTCCGCCGTCGACGCCCGCGCGACGTGGATCTTCACCAGGACGTTGGCGAGATGGCTTTCCAGCGTCTTCGGCGAGATGTGCAACTCGGCCGCCACGGCCGACCTGCTGTACCCGTCGGCCAGCATCGCCAGGATCTGGATCTGCCGCTCGGTCAGCCTCTCGATCAGGCGAGGCCGTTCCATGGAGCCGATCGGGACGACGTGCCGGGAGTCCAGCCGTTCCAGCGGCGTCGCGCGGCAGGCGGCGACGATCGCACTCCGCTCCGCGGCGAAGCGGGCCGGGGACAGCCCCGCGCGCTCGCTCGCGACATCGGGACGCGTGCCGTACGCGAGTTCCGTGAGCAGCGCCGTCTGCGGGTCCGACCAGATGAGCGTGCCCGAGGCCGCGGCGTCCAGGAGCGCGGACGCGAGTTGCGGCGAAAGGTGGGCTTCACCTTCGCCCGCGCGCACCAGCGCGGTGGCCACGCTGTCGGGGTGTCCCGCCGCCCTCGGCAACACGCTCAGGGCGCCCATGGCGAGCGCCCGGACCTGGATCTGCCAGTCGACGCGGTCGGTCCAGACGACCGTGGGGTGCTGGGTCAGCACCTCGGCGACGGCGTCCTCATGGTGGCCGTCGACCGCCATGTCGAGCAGGCACACGTCGAATTCGGCTGTGGACGCGGACAACGACGGGATGTCGTAGGCCTTGAGCACGACCTCGAACCGCGCGTCCGCGTCCAGCGTCTCGACGATCGCGTCGCGCATCGCGGCATGCGCGTCCACCACGGCCACGGCGAGGGGACCGCTCATCTCGCCTCCTCCGCGACGGCGGCCAGCGGGAACTCGATGATCACCTTGGTGTCCCCCGGGATGGAAGGCCAGGTCAGGTCACCGCCCAGCGACTGGAGGCCGGCCTTGATCACGTTGAGGCTGCCCAGGACCGGCTTCTCGGGGAACCCCGGCCCATGGTCGGTGACCGCGACGGCGGCCCTGCCTCCTCGTATGTCGGCACGGACGTAGGTGTGGTCCGTACGGGCGTGGTCGGTGACGTTCAGCAGGACCGCCCGCAGGGCGTCCGCGAAGATGAGCTGCACCCGTTCCGGCACGGTCGCGGCGTACTCACGGAAGCTTTCCGAGATGACGGGCTCGGCGATCAGGCGCCTGTCACGGGCGTCGAGGATCTCCCTGTGCAGGATGCGCAGCAGGGACGTGCGGTCGGCGGCCATGCCCGTGTCGAAGAACACGCGCAGGCGGGCGTAGTCGGCCCGCAACATCTGGCGGAGCTCGTCGAACTCGCCGACGCGGGCGCAGTCGTGGGCCGTGACCTTGAGCAGGGTGTTGCCCCAATGGTTGTACAGCTCGGAGGCGAGCTGGAGATAGGCCCGTTCCTCGGCCGCGCGGCGGCTCAGGTCGGCCAGATCCGCGGCCGTGCGCCGCAGATAGGCGGCCCCCCGCTCGATCACCGTGGCGAGCACCACGAAACCGCTGGCCGCGATGATGGTCGCGGACTCCAGCGCCTCGGCCGGCACTCCGAGGAGGACGACCCCGAGATAGAGAACGGTGATGGAGGCGGTCCCCGCGACGAGGATCCGGAGGTTGCGGGACAGCGCGGCGCCGCTGATCTGGTCGGTCGTCCAGAAGACCAGCGGGGCGAGCGCCTCCGGCCGATCCGCCGCCGGAGCGCCGAGGCCCGCGATCACCAGCATCAGGACCCCGCTGCCGATGTCGACGCCGGCCGTCAGGCCTCCGCCGTACTCTCTCCTGCGGACGATCCGGGCGAACAGCCACACCGTCTCGGCGCCGCCGATGACCAGGATCGCGGCGCCCGCCACCGGGTCGAGCCGATGGAGCATGTCGACGGCGGTGCCGGCCATCTGGAAGACGTGCAGCAGGCGGAACAGCAGGAAGATGCGGGCGAGGGACCATTCCATCCGCTCGCGCGCGGACCGGTACCGCTCGGCACGGTAGTACCCGGCCAGGTCCCCCGATCTCGCCACGCCAGACCGAAGCCGCACCCCATCCCCTCCCCGCGCGTCAGGTCACGGCCGGCAGGCCTGCGTCCTCATGCCGGACGGGCGGCTCTACCGGGCAGTAAGGATGACGCCCCGGGGGCAGGTGAGGTTCACGGGAACCTCGGCGAGGTGCACGAGAACCTAAGGTGCACGAGAACCTAGGCGAGGCGCGCGGGGAAGCCGCCGGTGGCGACCGGGCCCCAGCGGGTGGGGGTGACGCGGAGCAGCGACTTGCCCTGGCGCTCCATGGCCGCGCGGTATTCGTCCCAGTCGGGATGCTCGCCCGCGATCGAGCGGTAGTAGTCCACCAGCGGCTCCACGGCCTCGGGCATGTCGATGACCTCGGCGGTGCCGTCCACCTGGACCCACGGGCCGTCGAAGTCGTCTGACAGGACGACCACGCTCACCTGCTCGGACCGGCGGGCGTTGCGGGTCTTGGCACGTTCGGGATAGGTCGAGACGACGATCCGGCCCTCCGCGTCGACGCCGCACGTGACGGGCGACGCCTGCGGGAGACCGTCACGCCGTGTCGTGATGACGATCGCCCGGTGCCGTTCCCGGAGGAATTCGAGAAGCTGCTCACGGGTGACGGTGTCCGCGGTCGCGATCTTTGGGCTCATACGGTCAACTCTAGTGAGCCCTCACACCCCCTCTCAGACCGGCTCAGATCCGCCAAATCGTGACAATCTGGGCTAAATATGGGTAGAGAGGAGAAATAGGATCTACTTTCAGGGGTGCTTGCAGGGATACGCACTACCTACGTAGGGCGGAATGGGTACCGATACGGGGGTTTTCCCCGTGCTCTACCAGCACTCGGACGCGAGATGCTGAAAACGTCGTCAAGAAAGTCCCATCTATCCTCAGCGAGGACCAAGGGAAACGAATCATGTGCCAGCACCAGCCTCCGTGCCCACCCGCCACCGCCTCCGATCGTGAGGCCGCACATCTGGTCGCCTTCCACCCCGAGCAGGGATGGGGCCTGCTGTGCAACGGCGTGGTGCTCTTCGATGACACCGGTGAGCTCCTGCCCGACGGAAGCAGCATCCCGGCCCACCGTGCGAGCGTGGGCGTCGCGGCATGACCCAGATCATGACGTCTCTCCACGCCAAGGCGGGCAATCCGCCGTGGCGAGTGGGGACGTCCATGTGTTTCTCGCCCATCCGCGACGAGCGGCACGCCGCCGCCCGGGAGCGCTGGACGGCCACCCGCCGACGGCATCGCGTGATCATGGTTGAAGGACCCGAGGTGCAAATGTCGTTCTGGCCGTTGGCGGCCAACGCCCGTTCCGTCGCCAGGGCACGGCGGCTCACCCGCGACCGGTTGGCGGCCTGGGGCATGGAGGAAGTCGCCGACGTCGCCGAGTTGCTCGTCAGCGAACTGGTCACCAACGCCCTGTGCCACGCGCACGGACCGGTCGGACTGACCCTTTCGACCATGGAAGGCCTGCTGCGCTGCGAGGTCGAGGACGCGGGCACGGTGCTGCCGAGCGCGTACTGCGCGGGACACGACGACGAAGGCGGCCGCGGCCTCTGCCTGCTCGACACACTGGCCTGCTGCTGGGGCGGGTCCCGCACCCCCACCGGCAAGGTCATGTGGTTCGAGCTGCCCGCGGGTACCCCCTCCGCTCACTGAGCCACGCGGCGACCTGCGCCCGCGAGTTGAATCCCAGCTTGTTCAAGATGTGCTCGATATGACCTTCGGCCGTGCGCTGTGAGATCACCAGCGCCGCCGCGATCTCCTTGTTGCTGAGTCCCCGTGAGACGAGCTCGGCGATCTCCGTCTCCCTCCGCGTCAGCGGGGCCAGGCGGGCGGCCGGCTCCACCGGCTTCGCGCCGATCGCCTCCTCCTGCAACGCATAGGTGATCACCTCTTCGTACGGCAACGCGGCGCCGTCCTTGACCGCGGCCCGGAAGTCCTGCTCGCCCAGCGCTCGAAGCGTCCGCGCCTCACATTCGTCGTGGTAGCAGGCGAGATGGCCGAATCCCGACAGCGGGGCGCCCAGCACACCCCACACGCCCTTCAGCGCGCCCAGCAGGCGGGCGGCCCGCTCGTACCGCTCCTCGCCCGCGGCGATCCAGGCCAGCGCCTCCAGGCCGATCGCGACTCCGAGCGCGTCGTCGAGCGCGTCGTTGAACCTGAGGCTCTCCTTCTCCAGCACCGCGGCCCGTCGGGAGTCGCCGAGGCGCCAGACCCCGATGCCCATGGCCGCCATCGCGTACGCCCGGTGCCACTTCTCCCCATGGGCCTCACAGATCGCCACGGCCTCCTCGGCGTCGGACACCGCCAGCAGGTCCTCCCCCACGACGGAGTGCACGAGGGACAGCCGGATGAGCGCGAGCGCGAGACCGAGCGGGTCCCCCGCGCATCGCTGCAGATTCACCGCCTCGTGGTGCAGCTTGATCGAGGTCTCGGCCTCGCCCCGGCACGTGGCGACCATGCCCTGGAAGAGGGTGACGTAGGCGAGCAGGCTCTCGGACCCGAGCGTCTCCGCCACGGAGCCGGCCTCCTCGATCAGGGCGGCCGCCGACGGGATGTCCGCCTGGACCAGGGCGACCCAGGCGGCGGCCCACAACGCCCTGCCCCGCTCCTCATCCGGCACCGTGTCCTGTGCCAGGCCCTCCTCCAGCCAGCGCCTGCCCTCTCCGAGGTAGTAGCCGCTGATCCAGTGATAGAGCAGGTCGGTCGTCATCGTGAGGCCCTCGCCGCAGTCGCTCGGGTCGGCGAAGCAGTGCTCCAGGGCGTTGCGCAGGTTGGCGTGTTCAGTGGAAAGACGCAGGAACCAGTCCACCTGCGCGGGACCGAACAGCTCGGCACGCGCGCGGGCGGCCAGGGCCCGGTAATGATCGCAGTGCCGCCGTCGCAGAGCGGACTCCTGACCGGTGGCGGCGAGACGCTCCCTGCCGTACTGCCGGACGGTCTCCAGCAACCGGTAGCGGACCGCCCCATGCTGCTCCTCCCTGGCCAGCACCGACTTGTCCACCAGGCCGGTCACCACGTCGAGGACGTCCCCCCTCGCGATGCCGTCTCCCGAGCACACCTCCTCGGCGGCCTCGAGGTCCAGGCCACCCGCGAACACCGAGATCCGCTGCCACAGGAGCCTCTCCTGTTCCGTGCACAACTCGTAGCTCCAGTCCATCAGCGCACGAAGCGTCCGCTGGCGGGGCAGCGCCACCCTCGACCCCGAGGTGAGCAGGCGGAACCTGTCGTCCAGCCGGGCGAGGACCTGCTCGGCCGACAGGGCGCGCAGCCGCGCCGCGGCGAGTTCGATCGCGAGGGGCAGTCCGTCGAGCCGCCGGCAGATCGCCGCGACGACCTCCTGGTTGTCCGGCGTCACCTCGAAGTACGGAACCACGGCCGCCGCGCGCTCGGCGAACAACTGGATGGCGTCGGACTCCACGAGCGCCTCCGACGCGAGCGGCGAGGCCTCCCGGACCGGCAACGGGGCGAGGTGGAGCGTCTGCTCGCTGGCGATGCCGAGCGGTTGCCTGCTCGTCGCCAGCACGCGCAGGTCGGGAAGGGCCCGGACCAGCGTGTCCACGAGGACGGCGCACTCGATCAGCAGGTGCTCGCAGTTGTCGAGCACGATCAGCGCCTGCCTGTCCGCCAGATGCTCGACGATCAGGTCAGAAGGAGGCATCCGGGAGAAGTCGCGGATCTCCAGACCCTCCGCGATGGTCTGCGCGAGCAGGTCGGCGTCGTCGAGCCCGGCGAGTTCGACCAGCCAGACGCCGTCGGGGAACTGCCGGCGCGCCTCGACGGCCGCTCGCAGCGCCAGCCGCGTCTTGCCGACCCCGCCCACGCCGGTGAGGGTCACGACGCGCGAGCCGGACAGCAGCCTTCGGACCTCGGCCATCTCGTGCCGACGCCCCACGAAACTCGTCACCTCGGCGGGCAGCCCTGAGGGCCGCCGCGTCGAGGCTCCCGGTAGCACCGCGGTCATACCGCTTTCGGCCACCCCGATCCCGAGCGAATTATGCCCTGCCATATTCAGGGTACATTTCTGCCCCAAACCACACCGATCCGGTTTGACCAGGCACTTTCCGCCGCCTAGCGTTAAAAATCATGGCCGGTACGGCGTTCACGCGGCAGGTCGGCAATCTTCCCGCCGACGTCACGAGCTTCGTGGGCCGCAGGCACGAGCTCGCGGAGATCAGGCGGCTGCTGTCCGTCTCGCGCCTGGTGACCCTCACCGGCGTGGGCGGAGTCGGCAAGACCCGGCTCGCCCTGCGCGCCGCCTTCGAGCAGCACCGCGCTTTCGACGAGGTCTGGCTGGCCGACCTGAGCGGGCTCGACGATCCCGCTCTGGTGGGCCAGACGGTCGCGGCGACCGTGGGCCTGCGCGACCAGACCACGGGGTGCCCCGTGCGGGCGCTGTCGGAATTCCTCTCCACCCGCCGGACGTTGCTCGTTCTCGACAACTGCGAGCACCTGCTCGACGCCGTGGCCACGCTCGCCGACACCCTCCTGCGCGGCATCCCCGAGCTCCGGATCCTCACGACGAGCCGGCAGTCACTCGGGATCACGGGTGAACGTGTCATGCGGGTCGCTCCGCTCCCCGTGCCCGAGTCCGACGGCGCCCGGACGCTGAAGGCCCTGGAGCGCTACGACGCGGTCACCCTCTTCACCGAGCGCGCGGCGGCCGTCCTGCCCGGGTTCGCGCTCGACGACGGCAACCGCGAGGCGGTGGCCACCCTGTGCCGCCGGCTGGACGGCATCCCTCTCGCGATCGAGCTCGCCGCCGTCCGGCTGCGGACGTTGTCGGTGGACGGGCTCGTCGAGCGCCTCGACGACCGCTACCGCTGGCTCACCGGCGGGAGCCGTACGGCGGTGCCGCGCCAGCGGACGTTGCACGCTCTGATCGACTGGAGCTTCCAGTTGTTGTCGCCCGCCGAGCGGACGTTGTGGACGCGAATGTCGATCTTCCCGGGCCATTTCGATCTCGAAGCCGCCGAGGCCGTCTGCTCGGGCGACGGCATCGCCCGCGAGGACGTCCTCGACCTCCTCGACGCCGTGGTGGACAAGTCGCTGCTGCTCAGGGAGGAGCACGCGGGTGACGTCAGATACCGCATGCTGGAGACCCTGCGCGAGTTCGCCAGGACCCGGGAGCCCGGCCCGGACGAACGCCGGACACTGGCGCGCCGGCACCGGGACTTCTACCTCCGGCTCACCGGCCAGGCGGCCGCCGAGTGGTTCGGACCCCGGCAGGTCGCCTGGTTCAGCCGGCTCAGGCAGGAGCAGGCCAACCTCCGGGCCGCGCTGGAGTTCTGCCTGCGGGAGCCCGGAGAGGCCGCGATCGGACTCCGCATGGCCACGGACCTGCACCGGCCTCACTGGCTTCCCAACTCGCTGTTCATCCAGGGCCGCCACTGGATCGGCCGCATGCTGGACGCGGAGCCTGACCGCACCGCCGCCCGCGCTCACGCGTTGTGCACATCGGCATGGCTGGCGTTCACCCAGGGGGACGCCCCGGCGGGCGAGCCGCTGCTGGCAGAGGCCCGGGACCTGGCCCGCGAGCTGGACGATCCGGTGAGCCTGTCCCAGGTGTGCCTGGTCTCCGGCAAGGCGGCACACAACCGCGGCGACTTCGAGCAGGCGGTTCCGCTGCTCGAGGAGGCCGTCACCCTGCTCACCGCCGCGGGCGACGGCTTCGCGGTCGCGATCGCGCTGCTCGCCCTGGCGGACGCGACCGGCTGCCTCGGGGACCGGGCACGCGCGGGAGAACTGTTCGAGCGGGGGCTCGCGTTGTCCGCCGACCGCGAGGAGAGCTGGTGCCGCGCCTGGACCCTGGCGATATTCGCCATCCACCTGTGGCGGCAGGGCGACAACGAACGCGCCACGGCGGCAGCGCGCGAGGGCCTGCTGCTCGGCAGGGCGTTCGACGACAGGCTGAGCCTGGCGACGGCCGTCGAGGTCCTGGCCTGGATCCTCTCCGCGGAGGGGCACCACACGAAGGCGGCCCACCTGCTCGGGGCGGCCGACGCCATCGCCCGCACGGTCGGGGTCTCCACGCTGCGGATGGGAAGGTACGTCGAGCAGCACCAGGAGTGCGTCGCCGTCCTCGAGAACCAACTCGGTGCCAAGAGGCTCGCCCGCGCGATGCTGCAGGGCGGGCGGCTGACTCTGGACGAGGCCGTCGCGGAGGCGCTCGGGGCCGAACCGGCGAGTGAGGAGGCGGGGGCGACCGCCTCGGCGGCGTCGCCGCTGACCGCGCGCGAGCTGGAGATCGCCGAACTGATCTCCCAGGGCCTGAGCAACAAGGAGATCGCCGCCGCCCTCGTGGTCGCCCAGCGGACGGCGGAGGGCCACGTCGAGCACATCCTGGCCAAGCTGGGCTACACCTCACGCGCCCAGATCGCGGCGTGGATGACAGCCCAAAAAGCCGAACAAGACACCACCTGACCTCCCCACGGCCCCCACCCCTTGGCCGTGATCATGCACAGGTTCGGCAACGTACGGGCTGACCTGCCCCAACACCCGGCGTGATCATGCACAGGTTCTTCCATACATCGCGCGACCTGCGCGAACACCGTTCGTGATCATGCACAGGTTCTGGCAGGCACGGTGTGACGTGCACAAACACCCAGCGTGATCATGCACGCATAAGGCTCCGTACGGTGCGTCCCGACCGAACGCCCGGCGCACTCGCCCACCCGCACCCACCCCCAGGCAGGTCCACCTGGTGGGCGGCGGCGCGCGCAACGCCCTGCTGTGCAAGATGACCGCGGACGCCACCGGCCTGCCCGTCACCGACATCCGCGATCTCGTACGGCGAAGCGAGCAGCCGGTCACCTACCTGCCGAGGGGCGCCCAGGATGCCTGGACCCGCGCCGGCGCCCGGTTGCCCGCGGACTGATCCAGGCGGGACTGATCCGGGCCGGACTGATCCGAGCCGGACTGATCCGAGCCGGACTGATCCGAGCAGGCCGATCCGAGCGGGCCGAGCCGGGCACGACCCGGGCCGGACTGATCCGGGCAGGCCGACCGCCTCAGGACGAGCCGAGCTTCTGCAGCAACCGCTCGCGTCTGGCCTCGAGCGTCTCGATCAACGACTCCTGCTGCTCCGCGTTGGTGATCACCATCGCGATCTCGGCGGCGTCCGTCGGGGCGTCCCAGCGCTCGCCGATCTCCCGCCGGATGTCCGCGGCGCTCGCCCGAAGCCTGGCCAGCTCCGCCTCCAATTCCTTCAGCTGCTCCCTGATCTCGGCGTCGTCCATCGTCTTACCGTCCTTGTCGGTTCGGGCCGTACCACCGGCCTATTCCGCGAGAGCGCCCGGTTAATCAAGGTGATCAAGGCAATCGCGGCAATCAAGGCGAAGGCCGCCCGTACATCCCCCGGCAGGCGACGGCTCATCGGCCGAGGGTCACGTGTCCCTCGGCGACGTGCCAGTAGTCGCGCGACTCCACGGCGAGCCCGGCCGCGTCGAACCGGACGATCACGCAGCCGGCCAGCGTCACCGGCCTGCCGTCCTCGGACGACAGGACGACGAACTCGGCCACCGCCGTGTCCCCGTCGACGAGCGGCTCACCGAAGCGGACGCTCTCGACCCGCTCGTTCTCGAACGACCAGCGGACGTAGTCGGCGAGCTTCGCCCGACCACGATGGACCGGACGGAACGGCATCGAGCGATGCTCGCAGCCCTCGGCGTACAAGGACACGATCAGCTCGACATCGTGCGCCGCCCAGCCCCGTTCCCACGTGCGGGCGAAGCGGCCTGCGGCCTCCCTGGTGTCCACGGCGCCGGCCTCCGGTTACGAGAACGAACCGATGTACGCGGTGGTGTTGGACGAGCGGGCGGCCTGCGCCGCGGTCAGGCGGGTCGCCAGGTAGGGCGGCATGATCGAGGCGGCCTCCTCCGCGGTGAAGAAGCCGTACCCGTCGAGTTCCTCCGCCTGCAGGACGATGCTGTTGCCGTCGACCACCGTGCCGCAGTCGAACAGGAAATGGACGAGCGGCAGGGGGCGCTCCTCGATCGGGGGCACCCAGTGAACGACCAACAGGCGGCCCACCGGTGGCTCCAGGCCGAGCTCCTCGAGCACCTCACGCGCACAGGCGACGTCCGGCGACTCGCCCTCGTCGACGTGACCACCCGGCCAGCCCCAGTGATCGCGGTAGTTGGGCTTGACCAGCAGGACACGGCCGGAGGGGTCGGTGATGAATCCGGCCGCGGCCGCCACCACCTTGCTCAGCCCGGCGTAGAAGACATCCGCGGGGATCACGACGACGCCTGGCCGGAGAAGAAGCACATGGCAGGAGCCTAGCCGGGGTTCCCCGAGGGCGGCCTCAGGGACGTCCCCTAGATCTCGAGCACGAGAGTAATACGCCGGTCGCAGGACGTCTGATCTGGTCAACGAGCCCGATGTGCACGCCTTGATCGATTTCTACGGTTGAGACATCCACTGAGGGAGAGAGCATGAGACGCCGGAAGAACCTCGCCGCCTCGATCGGCGGCTGGAGTGCCCGCCATCGATGGTCGGCTCTGTTGATCTGGATCGCTTTCGTCGCCGCGGCGACGTTCCTGGGCAGTGCCGTGGGCACGGCCGAGATGAAGAATTACGAGAGCTCCAACGGGGACTCACGACTAGCCGAGCAGATCTTGGACGGCGCGGCCTACAAGGACGTCGCCGGCGAGATCGTGCTGGTGCAGTCGCGCACCGGGACCCTCACCACCGGCGACCCCGCGTTCCGCGAGGCCGTCATGGGCGTGAAGAGTGCGGTCGAGGCCACCGGCCAGGTCGAGAACGTGCGCACGCCGTACGACAAGGAACCCTCACCCGTCACCCCTGACCAGCGCACGACCCTGGTCCAGTTCGACATGAAGGGCGACGCGGGGACCGCCGGCGAGCGGATCCAGCCGGTGCTCGACGCGGTCGCGGGCGTGCAGCGGGCTCATCCGGACCTCCGGGTCGAGGAGGCCGGCGGGGCGAGCGCCGACAAGCTGATCGGCGAGGCGATCGACAAGGACTTCGTGCGGGCCGAGCAGCTCTCGCTGCCGATCACCATCGGCATCCTGCTCGCCGCGTTCGGCGCGTTGCTGGCCGCTCTGGTCCCGGTCGCCCTGGCGATGACGGCGATCTTCTCGGCCACCGGGCTGCTGGCGCTCACCAGCCAGCTTCTGCACGTCGACTCGGCGACCAGCAACGTGATGTTGCTCATCGGCCTGGCGGTCGGCGTCGACTACAGCCTCTTCTACGTCATGCGGCAGCGCGAGGAGAGAGCGAAGGGCCGCGACAAGCGCAGGGCCATCGAGATCGCCGCCGCCACGTCCGGCAGGGCCGTCCTCATCTCCGGCATCACCGTCATCGTGGCGATGGCCGGGATGTTCCTGACGGGCAACGGCATCTTCATGGGCTTCGCCGAGGGCACGATCCTCGTGGTCCTGACGGCCGTCGTCGGCTCCCTGACCGCCCTGCCCGCGCTGCTCTCGCTGATCGGCGACAAGATCGACGCCCGGTTGATCCACGGCACCGTACGGACCGTCACCAGGGGAAGGGTCGGCTGGCGGCGCGTCCTCGGGGTCCGCGGAGGCGAGAGCAGGTTCTGGGGCGCGATCATCGGGCCGGTCCTGCGCCATCCGATCATCTCCGTGGTCCTCGCCGGCGGTCTCCTCGTCGCGCTCGCGATCCCCGCGTTCAGCCTCAAAACCGGCGCGCAGACCATCGACGACCTGCAGGGCAACTACTCGATCGCCGAGACCTTCAAGCGGATCGACAAGGCCTTCCCGGGCGGGAACGAGCCCGCGGTGGTCGTCGTCAAGGCCGCCGACGTGACGACCCCCCAGTTCACCGCCTCGATCGAGGAGTTCAAGAAGCGGGCGCTGGCGACGGGCGAGGCGAACGAGCCGATCAGCGTACGGATAAATCCGGATAAGACGGTGGCCCAGATCACCATCGGCATCAAAGGCGCCGGGATGGACGCGGTCTCGGAGCACGCGGTCCACACCCTGCGCGAAGAGGTCATCCCCGCCACGCTTCCCGGAGCGCACGTCACCGGCAGCACGGCCGGCTCGATGGACTTCGACGAGCAGCTTCGCCGGACGATCCCGCTGGTGTTCGGCTTCGTGCTGCTGCTGGCCTTCGTCCTGCTGCTGATCTCGTTCCGCTCGCTGGTCGTCGCGATCAAGGCCATCCTGCTCAACCTGCTGTCCGTCGCGGCGGCGTACGGCGTGCTCGTGCTGGTCTTCCAGAGGGGGTACGGCGAGAGCCTGCTCGGTTTCACCTCCACCGGGATGATCACCAACTGGCTGCCCCTGTTCCTGTTCGTGATCCTCTTCGGCCTGTCGATGGACTACCACGTCTTCATCCTCAGCCGGATCCGGGAGTCCTACGACAGGGGCATGCGCACCGAGGACGCGATCGCCTCCGGCATCAAGAGCACCGCCGCCGTGGTCACGAGCGCGGCGCTCATCATGGTGGCGGTGTTCGCGACCTTCGCCACGCTGTCGCTCCTGACGTTCATGCAGATGGGCATAGGCCTGGCGGCCGCGATCCTGATCGACGCGACGATCGTGCGAGCGGTCCTGCTGCCGGCGACGATGAAACTGCTGGGTGACTGGAACTGGTACCTGCCGCGCTGGCTCGGCTGGCTGCCTCAGCTCTCCCACGGCGATCACGACGACGAGGACGGCGATGACGACGGCGACGGCGTCCGGGAGGACCGGGTTCCCGCCCTCGTCGGCTGACAGTTCAGCTGACAGTTCAGCTGCCAGTACGGCTGACGGCGCGACCGGCAGCACGACCGGCAGCACGGCTTGCGCCTGGAGGTCCACCAGATGGACGCCCCAGGCGCAAGCCGTACATATCGGTAAAATCCCCAGCTATGGGACGAAGCGGTGGAACACGCAAACCCCTGATCTTCTGGGCCGCCGGCGTCGTCGCCTACATGATCGCGGTGTTCCACCGGCAGTCCCTCGGCGTCACGGGCATCGACGCCTCGGCCCGCTTCGGGGTCGGTGCGACCGGTCTGTCCGTCCTCGCCATGGTGCAACTGCTGGTCTACGCGGCGATGCAGATCCCGGTCGGGATTCTGGTCGACCGGCTGGGATCCAAACGCATGCTGCTCGTCGGAGCGTCGGTGATGGCGCTCGGCCAGCTCGTCTTCGCTCTGGCGACGAACCTGCCCGGAGCCGCCGCCGGCCGGATCCTCATCGGCTGCGGCGACGCGATGACGTTCATCAGCGTGATCCGGATCGTCAGCGTGTGGTTCCCGCCGCGGCGCAATCCCGTGATCGTGCAGATCACCGGGCTACTCGGCCAACTGGGCGCGGTCGCCTCGGCCGTGCCGCTGATCACGTCCCTGCACGCCAACGGCTGGACACCTACCTTTCTCGGCGCCGCCGCGCTCGGCCTGGTCTCTCTCATCGTGGTCGGCGCGGCGTTGCGCGACCGGCCCCCTGCGATGGAGACGGCCGCGCCCGCCATGCGGGCCGCGTGGGCCGAGCCGGGCACCCGGCTCGGGATGTGGACGCACGCCGCCACCCAGTCCTCGGCCGCGGCCTTCACGATCCTGTGGGGCTACCCGTTCCTGGTCCAGGGCCAGGGGTTGGCTCCGCGGACGGCGGGACTGCTGCTGACCACGATCACCGTGCTGTCGATGTTCTGCGGACCTTTGCTCGGCTTCCTCGCCGGGCGGTTCCCGCTACGGCGGTCCTGGATGGTGCTGACCGTCATCGGCAGCACGGCGGGAGCCTGGACACTCGTCCTCCTGTGGCCGGCCCCCGTGCCTCTGTGGCTGCTCGTGCTGCTCATGGTCACGCTCGCGACGAACGGCCCCGGCTCGATGATCGGATTCGACTACGCGCGGACCTTCAACCCGGCCGAGCGGATCGGCGTCGCCACCGGCATCGTCAACGGCGGCGGCTTCGTCGCCTCCATGTCGGTGATCGCCCTGATCGGCATCTCGATGGATCTTCAGGGCGATTACCGCTGGGCGTTCGCCGTGCAGTACCCCGTGTGGATCCTCGGCGCCGTCCAGGTCCTCCGTTACCGCACGCGGGCCCGCCGCCTGCCGCGCCTGCGGCCGGCGACGAGCAACGCTTGAGCTGAACACCCGAGCTGAACACCCGAGGCTCCTGTCACGGGCCGGCCAGTCGGGAGCCGACCTGTGCGCTGGACCCGTCACGAGCGGTAGCTGTTCACGAGCGATGACTGTCCACGAGCCGCGACCGTTCACCAGCGGTGACTGTTCACCAGCGCTGGTCCCTCACGAGTGCTGGTCACCTCGGAGGTGCCGCGCCGCGCTGACGAGGTTGGTGAGCGCCGCCTCAACCTGTTCGTACGTCCGGGTCTTCAGCCCGCAGTCCGGATTGACCCAGACCCGGTCGGCGGGCAACACCCGCAAGGCCGCCTTCAGCGCGACCTCGATCTCCCAGGTGCTCGGCACCCGCGGCGAATGGATGTCGTACACCCCCGGGCCAAGCCCCCGTTCGAAGTCGCCGATCGCCGCCTCGTCGAGGATCCGCGCACCCGAACGCGCCGACTCGATGGTCGTGACGTCGGCGTCGAGGGCGTCGATCGCGTCAAGGATCTGGTCGGCGTCGGAATAGCACAGGTGTGTGTGGATCTGTGTGCGGTCGCCCGCGCCGGATGTGGCCCTGCGGTAGGCCGCCACGGCCCACTCCAGGTAGGCGTCCTGGTCCTCACGGCGCAGCGGCATGAGCTCACGCAGCGCCGGCTCGTCGACCTGGATGACCCGCACGCCCGCGGCCTCGAGGTCGCTCACCTCGTCCCCGATGGCGTCGGCGACCTGGAACACCACGTCCCGCAGGGGCAGGTCGTCACGGACGAACGACCAGGCGACGATCGTCACCGGGCCCGTCAGCATGCCCTTGACCGGTTTATCCGTCAGAGACTGCGCATGGCGTGCCCACCGCACGGTGATCGGCTCCGGACGCCGGACATCGCCGTGAAGAATCGGCGGCCGCGTGCAGCGCGAGCCGTACGACTGCACCCAGCCGTTGCGGGTGACCGCGAAACCGTCGAGATGCTCGGCGAAGTACTGCACCATGTCGTTGCGCTCCGGCTCGCCGTGGACGAGCACGTCGAGTCCGAGCCGCTCCTGCAGGGCGACGACGCGGGCGATCTCGGCACGGACGAGGTCGTCGTAGGCCGCCTCGCCCAGCTCGCCCGCCGCCAGCGCCGCCCTGGCTCCGCGCAGCTCGCCGGTCTGCGGGAACGAGCCGATCGTGGTGACCGGGAGCGAGGGCAGGCGCAGGTGCTCGGCCTGTGCCGCCGCCCGGACCGCGTACGGGCTCCTGACCGGCACTTCGCCCGGTACCCGTGCGGTCGCCTGGTCCGGTACCAGTTCCGCTGCTTGGCCCGGTACCGGTGCCGGCGCTTGGTCCGGCTGTGCGGAGCCCACCACCGCAGCCTTCGCCTGCGTGCCTATGGCGGGTGTGGAGATCGGGCCGGTCGGATCGGCGGCCAGGAGAGCGGCCAGCTCGACCACCTCGGCGACCTTCTGGTCCGCGAACGCCAGTCGCCGCCGGACGGCGGGATCGAGGCCCGGCTCCAGATCCAGGTCGTACGGCACATGCAGGAGCGAGCAGGACGTGCTCACGACGACGTGCCCGGCCAGCTCGCGTACAGCGCGGAGCGTGGCCAATGCCTGTTCCTGGTCGGTGCGCCACACGTCACGGCCCGACACCACGCCCGCGACCACTGTCTTCCCCGCGAGCACGGTCTTTTGAGCAAGCACGCTCTCCCCGGCCAGGGCGGCCCCCCCGGCGTGCGCAGTCTCCCCGGCGTGCGCGGTCTCCCCGGCGTGCGCCGTCTTGTCCACGAGCGATGCGAGGCCGGAGGCACTGCCGGCCACCAGATCGAGACCGATGGCCTCGACCGGCGTGGCCGCGAGGACCGGCAGGGCGTCGCCGAGATCGCCGAAGTACGAGGCGACGAACAGAGCAGGTCTGTCGGTCAGGTTCCCCAGCCATTCGTAGGCGGTCGCGACGGCGGCCAGTTCCTCGCCGGTTCTGTCGGTCACGAGGGCCGGCTCGTCCAGCTGGACCCAGTCGACGCCCTCCGCGGCGAGCTCCGCCAGCAGCCGCTCATAGACCCCGAGCACATCGGTCAGCCGGTCCAGCGGGGCGAATCCGGCCGGCCCGCTCGGGGCGGCCTGCGACAGCAGGAGGAAGGTGACCGGGCCGACCAGCACCGGCCGCGTCTCCAGGCCCAGCCCACGGGCCTCCCGCACCTCGGAAAGCGGCTTGGCGGCATCGAGCCGGAAGGCGGTGTCCGGCCCGATCTCAGGGACGATGTAGTGATAGTTCGTGTCGAACCACTTCGTCATCCGCAGCGGCGCGATTCCCTCCGCGCCTCGAGCCATCGCGAAGTAGGCATCCTCACCCGTGCCGCCGCGATACCGATCAGGTACGGCGCCGAGCAGCACGGCCGTGTCGAGCATCTGGTCATAGAGCGAGAATGTGCCGGAGGGCAGCGCACCCAGGCCGAGCCCGTCGAGCCGCCGCCAGGTCTCCTCTCGCAGCCGCTGTCCCGTGTTTTCAAGGTCCTGGTACGTCGAGCGGCCGTCCCAGTACGACTCCAATGCGCGCTTCAGCTCCCGGTGAGGCCCGATCCTCGGATAGCCGAGCACTGTGGAGGCGGGAAAGGTCGGCGGACGCGCGGTCATGGTGGCTCCCTTGGCCGTTCAGGGTTCGGACGGACGCATCCTGCCCACCCGCGGCATTCGATCGCTTGGTCCATAAGCACGTGTTATGGATCTCCCTTGCGCGTGACTCATCGCGCCGCAACTCTCGTCCCGAGGCATGCGTGGACGCCCCACGGGGGCGACATGAGCGCACGGGAGCGGCTCACCGGCCGGTCAGCGCGGCGAAGCGGGCCCGGCAGCGGCCACTCCAGCGATCATGTTCTCTTCGGACGATTCGCGTAGGGGTTGAGGTAGGTGAAGGCCCAGCGGTCTGTGCCGCGTTGG
>NZ_BOOQ01000009.1 GCF_016863315.1 Planotetraspora silvatica | reverse complement strand
TTGAGACCGCCTTGATCCGAAAGGAGAGCACCCATCCGCATTGGGATGCCGTCCCCGAGCCGGCCACGATCACTCAAGCGTCGCACCCGCTACCGGCGAGCTCGCGTCACAGGTGCCGCGGGCCCCTCTTCGGGGCGTCCCGGAATGTCCTTTCAAAGACGCGGGCGTCCAGGGACAACCGGATCGTTCGTTCAAGCATCTAAGTAGCGCGACGGCGAGCGCGCCGGCGACGCACAACGGGTCGGGGAGAGGGACGGGCATGAGGGGTGAGGTGTCCTCAGCAGCGGTTTCGCTTGACAGGACAACGTCCCGAAGCGAAGTCACAGCCCCCGCGCAACCGGATGTCAAGTCGCCCGCAATCGCCTCACGTTACGAACATGATGCGGGAGTCTTCACTCGGCGGCAGCCAAGCCGCCTCTGCTCCCGCCGGTGGAGGTGGCCATCATGACGCGGTCGGAGTTCGACGACATTCGCGCACACATCGCGGCCGAGGACCCCCGGTCGGGCGGTCTACTCGACATCGCCCGGGAGTTGCTCGACGACCTCGAGCAGGCCCGCATGCGCGAGTCGATTCTGCGTACCTACTACTTGGGGTTGCTCACCGCCGCCCGCGCGACCGTGGCCGCGGAGATGGCCGGCGACGCGTCGCCGATGACGTTCCTGGAGCACGAGCTCGGCAAGCACGGGCAGATGCCGTCCGGCGAGCAGATCGAGCGCATCCTCTCCGACGCGCGCACCGCACAGACGCTGCTGGCCCACCTGGGCGAGCCGGCGCCCGCGCCCCGGCGCCCGGTCCCGATCCGCTTCGGCGGTCGTTGCGTGGGCACCCCCCGCAGGCTCCGGGGCTGACAAGGCCCGCAGAGCCGCGACGGGGGACGACGGGGCCGGTCCGGCCCCGTTCACACGGGGATGCGCCGGATCATCCGCCAGGGATGAGGTCGTGCACGAACACCACGTTGGGATACGCGGGGTTGTCCGTGTATCCCTGGACGTTGCCGAGATACGCGCGCTGGTAGTTAGACACCCAGGGGACAGCGACGACCGCGTTCTCGTCGATGAGCGTCCGCTGGAGATTGAGATACGCCTTCTCCGCGGCGGAGCGGTCCGTGGCCACGAGTGACGGCAGCTTGTCGATCTGGCCGTCCAGGGCCTTGCTCTTCATGTAGGTGAGGTTGAAGGACACCGGATCGCCACTGTGGAAGACGTTGAGGAACCACGAATAGGCGTCCGCGTAGTCCGGCCACCAGTACATGACGAAGATGTCCTGGCGCTTGGTCGGATCCTTCGACTTGCCCTGGTCCCACTGGGCGTTCCACTGCATCGCCAAGGCGTTCACCTTCACGTTGAGCTGACTCAGCGTCTGGGTGAGCTGGTCGACGAGCACCTGCTCGTCGTCGTCGCCCTCGGCGTAGGTGAGCGTCAGCTCGAGTTGCTTGCCGCCGGGGCCGTAACCCGCCTGCTGGAGCAGCGTGGTCGCTCCGGGGATGTCCTGCTGCGGAGCGATCTTGCTCGAATGGCCGAGCAGGCCTTCGGGCACCAGCCCGTTCGCCTTCGCCCCCGCACCCTTGAGCGCCTTGATCAGACCGTCGTAGTCGATGGCCTTCTGCATCGCGCGGCGGAGCCGTATGTCCTTGAGGGGTCCCGACTCGGAGTTGAAGAGCACGAGCATGTTCTGGAACGAGGGGACCTGCAGCGTGCGCACCCCGGCCGTCATGTCGGCCTTGCGGTAGAGGGCGGGGTTGAGCCGCTGCACGTAGCTCACCTCGCCGCGGAGCAACTGCTGCCACGCCGCGTTGAGGTTGGGCGTCACGCGGAATTCGACGTTCTTGTAGTGAGCGCCGTCCCAGCCGCCCCAGTATCCGTCGTAGGCGCGCAACGTGAGTTCCGAACTCTGGCCCTTCTTCCAGGCCGCGACCGAGTACGGCCCCGAGCCGGCGTCCTTGCCCTGCTGGAACCACTTCGTGAGGTCGCCCGAGCCGGCGGCCGCGGTGTCGTAGATGTAGGCGGAGTAGTCGGCCGAGGCGATCAGGTCCAGCGGAGCCGGGTACTTGAGCGTGAACTCGACCGTGAGCGGGTCCTTGACCGTGATGTTCTCGACGCAGTCCCAGATGTAGGCCGCGGGACCCGCGAGCCGCTTGGTCCTCTCGATCGACGCCTTCACCGCGGTGGCGTCCAGCGGCCTGCCGCTGTGGAACGTCACGCCGTCGCGCAGCGTGAACGTCCAGGTCTTACCGTCCGACGACGACGTCCACCTGGTCGCGAGACGCGCTCCCGCGCGCTTCGTGACCGGGTTGTAGACCGTCAGCGAGTCGTAGATGTTCTGCATCGCGATCACCTCGTTGGAGTACGAGGTCGCGGGATCCCAGTCGGTGATGACGTCCAGGTTCGATACGTAGACGAAGTTCGAGTCCTTGGGACTGGTGGTGGTTCCGGCGGTGGTCTCGGCCACCGAACCCCCACCGCAGCCGGTCAGGGCCAGGGCGGCCACGAGACCTAGGACGAGCAGACGGCGCATGCGGCGTGAGGTCCTTTCCACCATGAGCTACCATGATCGAAACTACCGCATGATCACGATTCAAAACGATATTTCCCGATATCTCAACGCAGAACTCTCATTTGAAACATAGCGCTGCTAACCTCTCTCCCTGTCTCACAAGAGTTCAGCGGAAGCTCATCATCCCCATTGGGACGAGGTGCCATGAGTCCCCGTAGGCGTGACCGGTCGATCAAGTTCAGGCTTATCGGCCTGCTCGTGGTGCCGCTCCTCTCGCTGGTAGCCCTGTGGGCGGTCACGGCCGGTGTGACCATCGGCGACAGTCTCCGCTTGAGGACCTACAACACCCTGTGGTCCACGCTCCGCCAGCCCGCCGACAAGCTGATCGTCGAGCTCCAGCGGGAACGCCTCGACTCCGCGCGCTACCTCGGGTCGGCGAGCCGCTCGGGCCGCTCCGAGATGGAGGCGCAGCGGCTGCGCACCAACACCGCCCGCGACTCCGTCCGGCGGTTGGCGCTCTCCGACTCCTCGCGCTCCGCGACCACTCCGGCCATGCGCTCCCAGGTGGACGAGATGCTGGGCGGCCTGGGCCAGCTGGACGAGATCCGGGCGGAGATCGACGAGGGCCTGTCGGACCGCCTGCGCGCGATCGAGACCTACAACCTCGTCTCCGACTCGATCTACCGGATGCACTACAGCCTGGCGCTGATCGACGACATCCCGATCTACCAGCAGTCCCGCGTGGTCATCTCCCTCGGCTACTCCAAGGAGCTGCTGACCCGCGAGCAGGCGATCGCCTCCGCGGCCTCGGCCTCCGGCACGATGACCGACGAGGAGCGCAAGCTCTTCACGCAGCTCGTCGGCAACCGGCGGTTCCTCATCGACCAGGCGCTCCCCGAGCTGGACGAGGGCCTGCGGCAGATGAACGTCAACCTGATCACGACTCCGCTCTACCAGCGGCTCCGGCTGCAGGAAGAGAAGATCATCGCCGGAGGTGCGCTCACCGCCCGGACGGAACAGGTCTGGCAGTCCACCTCCGACGACATCGCCGCGTCGTTCCAGCAGGCCCAGACGGACGCCGGCACCAAGCTGACCGAGCGTGCGGCACCCATCGCCGACTCGATCCTCACCCGGGCCGTCGTCGCCGGTGGCGCCGGACTGCTCGCGGTGCTCGCCTCGATCCTCATCTCGATGCGCCTCGGCTCCCGCATCGCGCGTGAACTGGCCACCCTGAGGCAGGCCGCGCTCGACCTCGCCAACGTGCGGCTGCCGCGCGTGCTGGACAAGCTCAAGAAGGGCGAGGACGTCGACATCGCCACCGAGGCTCCGCCGATGCCGGCCATCGGCGAGACCGCGGAGATCCAGGACGTCGGCCACGCCTTCTCGACCGTGCAGCAGACCGCCGTCGAGGCCGCGGTCGGGCAGGCCAAGCTCCAAAGGGGCGTCGGTCAGGTCTTCCTCAACCTCGCCAGGCGCAGCCAGACCCTGCTGCACCGGCAGCGCACGCAACTCGACGGCATGCAGCGCCGTACGACCGAGCCGGAGACCCTCGAGGACCTGTTCCGCCTCGACCACCTGACGACTCGAATGCGCCGCCACGCCGAAGGCCTGATCATCTTGTCCGGCTCGGTGCCGGGCCGGGCCTGGCGCAAGCCGGTCCCCCTGTACGACGTCGTACGCGGCGCGGCCGCCGAGGTCGAGGACTACGCACGGGTGACCGTGTTCCCGATGGAGGAGCACCGGCTGGACGGCACGGCCGTCGCCGACGCCATCCACCTCATCGCCGAGCTGATCGAGAACGCGACGATCTTCTCGCCGCCACACACGTCGGTCTCGGTGCGCGGAGAACTCGTGGGCAACGGCTTCGTGGTCGAGATCGAGGATCGCGGCCTGGGCATGACCCCCGAGCGGCTGGCCGAGCTCAACGAGCGCCTGGCGAACCCGCCGGAGTTCGATCTCGCCGACACCGACCGGATGGGCCTGTTCGTGGTCTCCAGACTCGCCGCACGTCGCGAGATCTCCGTGACGCTACGGCCCTCGCCGTACGGCGGGACGACCGCGATCGTGCTCCTCCCCACGGTGCTCATCGACTCTCCGAAGGATCCCGATCTCGCGCGCCTGGCGACGGACGAGGTCACACCGGAGGACATCATTCTTGCCTCGCTGAGCCGGGGAACCCAAGACAACCAGGAGCCCGGCGAGGAGAGGTCATGACCGAGCGCACCCACGACCAGTGGCTGGACGAGGAGGCAGGGCCGGTCGTCCCGGCCTACGCGCTGACCCGCGGGCGGGTGCTGCCCGCGAACAAGGCGATCGACCTGGTGGCCATCGTGACCGCCACAGGTGGGCCCACGCCGGTCAGCCTCAACCCGGAACAGTGGATGATCCTCAGCCTCTGTGCGCGGGCGACTCCCCTGGCGGACATCGCCGCGGCGATCGACCTTCCGCTGGGCGTCGTGCGCGTGCTGGTGGGCGACCTCCACGAGCAGGGGCTGGTGCAGGTGCGCCCGCCCGCGAGCGTGTCCCAACTGCCGAGCGCGAGCATTCTGACCGAGGTGATCAGCGGGCTGCGCGCCCTCTGATCCAGACTGATCCAGTCCTGAGCCAGATGGCCGCGCAGCCCCTGAACGCGTCTAGAACGCGTGGGGGTAGTACCGCCTCGCGTGCTCGGCGGTGATGTAGCCCTCCCGCAGATCCGCCTGGACGGCCCGGGGGTCGCGCTCGGACGGCGGGCCGTACCCGCCGCCCGATCCGGTGCGCAGGTGGACGACCGCGTCCTTGGGCAGGAAGATCCGCGTCTTCAGTGAGAACTCCTCCTCGCGCCCGTCGGAGTACTCGACCGTGAGCCGGTTGGGCCGCCCGGCCAGACCGCCGGACAGGCCCCAGGGCTCCAGCGCGGTCCTGGCCAGACCGGCGGTGAGGTACTGGTCCTCGAGCACGCGGAAGGAAAGGTCGAGCCCGAGCCCGCCTCGGTACGTTCCGGCGCCGCCCGAGTCCTCGGCCAGGGCGAGGCGCTCGATGCGCCAGGGGTTGCGGGCCTCCCAGATCTCGGCGGGCGTCAGACGGGTGGCCGACTCGGAGATGTACATCAGCGCGCTGGCGCCGTCCGCAGTGGGAGACGCGCCCTGCCCGACCGGGTGCGGCGCTCCGTCGGCCCAGGGCTCGCCGGTCGCCTCCCTGTTCCCCCACCACACCAGGGCGTTGATGTCGCCCCCGCTCGCCGCCGGCACGGAATCGGGCACGGCCTCGGCGAGCGCGCGGATGATGAGCTCGATGGCGTGGTCGGACGGGATCCCGTACATGAAGCAGGGGGCCGGCCGTACGGGATGGAAGAGCGACCCGCGCCTGGTGATCAGCTCGAGCGGCCGGAAGTGCCCCTCGTTGGGCTGCTCGCCCGAACCCGCGAGGAAGGCCACGGCGATCCGGACGGCCGCCACCGTCGAGGGGAGCGGGCAGTTGACCGGGCCGCCCACCTGGTCGGGGCAGTTCGTGAGGTCGACGGTCACCGACGACCCGCTGATCGCGACCTCGACGCCGAAGGGGATCGGCAGACCGTTCACGCCGTCGGAGTCGATCACGCTCTCGGCCGTGTAGACGCCGTCGGGCAGCCGCTCGAACCAGCCGCGCACCAGTGCCTCGCCGTGGGCGTACATGCGGGCCACGGAACGGCGGAAGGTGTCCAGGCCGTAGCGCCGCACCAGCGCGCCGAGCGCCTCGGCTCCCGTCCTGGCCCCGGCGACCATGGCGTTGATGTCCCCGATGACCATCTCCGGCATCCTGCTGTTGGCCAGGATCATCCGGTAGACGTCGCTCACCAGCCGCCCCGCGTCGTAGAGCTTGACCCCGGGGAAGATGGTGCCTTCCTGGTGCACGTCGACCGTGTCGGTGCAGTAGGGATCCTTGCCGCCGATGTCGAGCCAGTGCGCCTTGATCACGGCGTAGCCGACGAGGACGTCCCCCTCGCCGGTGAAGATCGGCGCGACCATCGCGGCGTCCTGCGGGTGCGAGCCGGTCCCGTAGGGGTCGTTGTAGAGGATCACGTCGCCGGGGCACAGGGCACCCGCCCCGCCGACGCCCTCCACCGCCTCCTGCACGCAGAACCCCAGCGTGCCCATGAACGCGGGCAGCGTGGGCGCCTGGGCGAGCATGCACAGGTCGACGTCGTAGAACGCGACGGCGAAGTCCAGCGCCTCGTAGATGATCGGTGAGAACGCGGTGCGGATCAGCGACTGCTTCATCTGCTCGGCGGCGGCGTTCAGCCCCTGGCGGATGATCTCCGTGGTGACCGGGTCGGCCCCGTCGCCGAGCCCGGGGTTCGCCTCGGTGTAGCGGGTGCGGACGATGCTCGTCATCGGTCGCCGTCCTTCCGTGTGATCAGCAGACAGCCGCTGGGATGCGCCTCCGCGATGAAGCCCGTGTCCACGTACGTCGTCGCGGTCGGCTCCACCACCAGGAGCGGCCCCTCCGCGGGCCCGGAGAATCCCTCTCTCGGCACGACCTGGGCGTCGGCCCAGGCGCGCCTGCCGAACGACCACAGCCGGGTCGTCCCCGCGGCGGACGCGCCCGACGGCGGCGCGGGCACCAGCGGGCGCGCCGCGTCGAGCACGATCCGCGTCGTCGCCCTGACCGTGACCACTTCCAGCGGATCGGGCAACTGGTGGCCGAACGTCCGGTGGTATGCCTGGGAGAACCGGTCCGCGACGGCCGCGACGTCGTCCTCACCCAGGCGCAGGGGGACCGTCAGCGTGTGCTCCTGGCCGCGGTGGCGCAGGTCCAGGTCGACCTCCCGTACGGCTCCCGCCGTGGACAGCCGTTCGAACAGCGCGCCGGCCATCGCCTCGATCGCCGGCAGTGCCTCCTCGTCGAGGGGCCGGACCATCGTCCGGGCCGCCGAGCGCACGATGTCGGCCTGGACGAGCCCGACGGCGGAGAAGTTGCCCGCGTTCGGCGGGACCACGACCGTGTCGACGTCGAGCTCGACCGCGAGGAGGCAGCCGAACAGCGGGCCCGCCCCGCCGAACGCGACGATGGCCGCGCCGCGCGGGTCGACTCCCCGCTCGACCGTCACCCCGCGCACCGCCTGGGCCATGTTGGCCGCCGCGATCCTGATGACCCCCTCGGCCACGGCGTCGGTGCCGGCGATCCCGGTCGGCTCCGCGAGGGGCGACAGCACCTCGGTGGCCTTCTCCGGGGAGAGGGATATCCCGCCCGATATGTGGCCTGCGGAGATCATGCCGAGATGCAGGGCCGCGTCGGTGACCGTGGGCTCGGTTCCTCCGCGCAGGTACGACGCGGGACCGGGCACGGCGCCCGCGCTGCGCGGGCCGACGCGGAGCAGGCCGCCGGCGTCGGCGTGGGCGACGGACCCGCCGCCCGCCCCCACCGATCGCACGTCGACCCAGGGGCTCTGCAGAGGGAGGCCGACGACCTCGCCCTGGAACATCAGGGGAAGCCTGCCGTCCTCGATCAGGGCCGTGTCGAAGCTGGTGCCGCCGACGTCCGCGGCGACGGCCGTGCGGAGCCCGAGGGTCTCCGCGAGCCTGGCGGTGGCGACGGCTCCGGCGACCGGCCCCGAGAGGATGGTCTCGAACGGCCGCGCGGCCGCCTCCGCGAGCGTGAGCGCGCCGCCGCCCGACCGGGTCACGAGCAGCTCGCCGGCGAATCCGCGCTCCCGCAGCTCCCGCTCGAGGTTGTGCAGGTAGGGGCCCATCCGATGGCGGACGAACGCGTCCACGACCGTGGTGCAGGTCCGCTCGTACTCCCGGTACTCCCCCGACACGTCGTGGGACAGCGAGATGGGCCCGTCGAACCCGGCCGCGCGGAGCAACTCGGCGGCCAGCACTTCATGACGGGGATTCGCGTAGGAGTTCATCAAGACGATCGCGACGGCGTCGACTCCCTCGGCCGCGAACAGCCGGGCCGCCTGCCGTACGCTCTCGGGGTCGAGCTCCCTGACCAGCGTGCCGTCCGCGGCGACCCGCTCGGCGGCCTCGGCCCGCAGCCGGCGCGGGACGAGCGGCGGCGGCGGCGTCCAGAAGAGGTCATAGGGATCGTCGCGGTCGCCGCGCCGGATCTCGAGCACGTCGCGGAATCCGGCCGTGGTGATCAGCCCCACCGTCGCGCCGCGGCGTTCGAGCAGCGCGTTCAGGCCGACGGTCGTGCCGTGGACGAAGTGGCCGCTGCGGGCCAGCAGTTCAGGGGGCACCGCCGCGTCCACCGCGGCCAGTACGCCGAGCTCGGGCGCGGACGGTGTGGTGGGCTGCTTGGCCACCCTGATCTCGCCCGTCGCCGCGTCGTGGAGCACGAGGTCCGTGAAGGTTCCGCCGACGTCCACTCCGATGACCGTTGCCATGACTGGCAACGTAGGACCACGGTGAGGTGGCGTCGATGTGGCCTCACAACGACGAGATGGCGTCCGTTGTGCCGGGGAGACATTCCCGATCGAGAACGACGTGGCAGGCCACGTGCAGGGCGAACCGGGTCTGCGGATCCGACAGGTCGGCGCCGAGCACCTCGCTGATGCGCCTGATCCGGTGGGCCACCGCGTTCGGGTGCAGATTGAGCAGCTCAGCGGCCCTGGTCCGCGACCCCCAGCTGTCCAGATACGCCTTGAGCGTGGGCACGGCGTGGTCCGCCAGCACGCCCAGGCCGTCCAGAGGGGCCAGCATGTCCCGCGCGGCGACCAGCGCGCTGTCGCTGCCGCCCAGTTCGGCGAGGATCGCGTAGGCCCCCAGCCGGTCGAACCGCGCCACCTCGCCCGCGGCCGCCCGGCCGGCCGCCGCCCTCGCCTGCGACGCCGTACGGCGCAGCCCGTCGGGGCCGGGCTGGCAGGTGCCGATGCCGGCGGTCAGCCGCGGCCACGCGTCGTTCGGAAGGTCGGCGACGGCCCGCTCGTCCGTCGTGAACAGGACGAGGATGCCGTCCTGCCAGCGGGTGACGACCGGAGACCCGGCGAGGTCCTCGCCCCAGGGAGCCGTGGCGACCGCTTTGCGCACCCGCCGGGTCGTGGTCTCGGCCGGGCCGGCGGGAGAGGCGGGATCGCGCAGGAAGACGGCGACGTGCCAGCCCTCCACCGGCACGCCCTCGTGCCGTGCGCGGCGGGCCGCGGTCCTGACCTCCTTCACCCCGACGCGCAGCAGGGCGAGCACCGCCTGTTCGCGGGCGCCCTCGGCGGCGCGGGCCGACGCGCGCACGCGGCCCAGGGTGGTGGCCACGACGCCCGCGACGATGGCGGCGGCGGGATCCTCTCCGTCCCAGCACACGTAGCCGTCGGGACGGCCGTCGACCCGGATCACGGCCGAGTTGGCGGACGGTCCCGCGACCTCGGCCACCCCGTATTCGACGCCGATCGCGCCCGAGGCCGCCCGGAGGATGTCGTCCTCCCCCGCGCCCTCGATCGCACCGAGTCCTTCGATCGCGTCACGGGTCCTTCGCAGCAGCAGGCTGGGGTCGGCCCGCAACACCGCGCTGAGACCGAGGACGGTCTCGGAGAGCGGCTGGTCGGAGGCGCCTGTCAGCAGCGCGACTCCGGCCCTGCGCGCCGTGCCGACGATGTCCGGCGAGGTGCCCGAAGGGCCCGGCACCACGATCGCGGCCAGTTCCCTGCGGCCCGCGACGGCCAGCGCCTCGAGCACGCCCGCTCCGTGCATGGCGTGGCGGGACAGGATGGCGAGCGCTCCACGCGCGGCCGACTCCAGCTCGCGCATCTCGTCGACCAGGATGACGCTGTCGACCGGCCGGGCGTCCCAGGGGCCCGCGACGAGCGTCAGCCGCCTACCCGCAGGCGTCCGCAGCAGGTCACTTACGTGGTGCACGGGGGACCTCACCTTCGGCCAGCACGTCCTCGGCGCGATGACATGCCACCATACGCCCCTGTACGTCCCGGATCCCCGGTGCCTCCTCCCCACAGACGCCCACGGCGAACGGGCACCGCAACCGGAACGGGCAACCCGACTCCGCCGGCGTCGCCTCGGTCCGCCCGCCGGGGCGGGGCGGCTCCCCGCCCAGCCGCGGCACCGCGTCGCGCAACGCCAGGGTGTACGGGTGGGCGGGACGCGTGAGCAGGTCCGTCGTCGGGCCCGACTCCACCACGCGGCCGGCGAACAACACGTGCGAGGTACGGCAGAGCCGGTCGACGACGCCGAGGTTGTGCGTGATCAGCAGGTAGCCGAGACCGTGCTCGGCGGCCAGCCCCTCCAGCAGGTCGAGGATCCTCGCCTGCACGGTGACGTCGAGCGCGCTCGTCGGCTCGTCCAGCACGAGCAGCCGGGGCTCCACGGCCAGAGCGCGGGCGATCGCGACCCGCTGCCGCTGACCGCCCGACATCTGGTGCGGCCTGCGCGCGGTCAGGGCGGAGTCGAGACCCACGTCGGCCAGGAGTTCCGCCACCCTCGCGCGGCGGTCGGCCTTCGCCATCCGGTGATGCGTGGTCAGCGCCTCGCCTATCGACGCCTCCACGGTCATGCGGGGGTCGAGCGCCTCGCTGCCGTCCTGGAAGACGGGCTGCACGTCGCTGCGGAACCGGGCGCGCTCCTTGCGATCGAGCGACGTCAGGTCGCGGGAGCCGTACGTGATCGTGCCGGAGCGCGGGCGCAGCAGCCCCAGCAGGGCGCGCGCGAGCGTGGTCTTGCCCGAGCCGCTCTCACCGATGAGGCCGATCCCGCCCTCGCCGACCGACAGGCTGACGTCGTGGACGACGGCCGTGTGCCCGTAGGCCAGGGTGACCGTCTCCGCACCCAGCACGGCGGGCCGCTCGCTCATGTCTCCTCCTCGCCCGGCCGCTCACCGGAGTGGCCGGGGAGCCGGGGAACCGCGGCGATCAGCTCGCGGGTGTAGGCGTCACTCGGCCGGGTGAAGACGGCGTCGGCCCGGCCGCACTCCACCACGGCGCCCTCCTTCATGACCACGACCCGGTCGGCGATCGTGGAGACGAGGGCCAGGTCATGGGAGACGAACAACACGGCGAGGCCGCGCTCGTCGCGCAGGCGACGCAGCACGGCGACGACCTCGGCCTGCACGGTCACATCGAGCGCGCTCGTCGGCTCGTCGGCCAGGATCACTTCCGCGCCGAGCGCCAGTGCCAGCGCGATGGCGAACCGCTGCGCCTGCCCGCCGGACACCTGGTGCGGATAGCGCCGCAGGATGGCGGGATCGAGCAGCACCGCCGCGACCGCCTCGTCGGCCCGGCTGCGCGCCTCGCCGCCCTTGACGCCGTGCCGGGCGAGCGCACGGCGCATCAGTGTGCCGAGCCGCATCGTGGGGTTGAGCGCGGCCTGCGGGCTCTGCATGACCAGAGCGGCCCGGGAGCCGCGGATCCGCAGCAGGTCGGCGGGAGCCGCCGTGAGCACGTCGACGTCGCCGACGCAGATCTCCCCGGAGACGGCGGCGCCCTCGACGAGGCCGAGCGTGGCGAGCAGCGTCGTCGTCTTGCCCGACCCGCTCTCGCCCACGATGGCCACGCACTCCCCGGCGGCCACATCCAGCTCGGGGACGGAGGCGATCACCCGGTCGCCGATCCTGACGGCGAGGTTCCTGATCCTGATCATCGAGCCAGCCTCGCCCTCAGTCCCTCGCCGAGCACGTTGAAGGCGAAGGCCGTGATGAGGATGGCCACGCCGGGGCAGGTCACCACCCACCAGTCGGTGGTGAACAGCGACTGGCCCTGCTGGACCATGAGGCCCCATTCGGAGGTCGGCTCGTGGGCCCCCAGGCCCAGATAGGACAGGGCGGCCGCGGTGAGGATGACGCCGCCGCCGTCGAGCGAGAGCTGAACGAGGACCGGCGTCAGGGAGTTCGGCAGGACGTGCCGGAAGACGATGACCGGCGCGGGCACCCCCAGGCAGCGGGCGGAGTCGACGAACCCCCGCGTGGACACCGAGGCCGCCACCGACGCGGTGAGCCTGGCGTACCACGGCCACCAGGTGACCGCGATGGCCACGATCACGGTCGTCACGCTGGGCTGGAGCACCACGGCGAGGGCGAGCGAGAGCAGCAGCGCGGGGAAGGCGAGGAAGACGTCGGTGACCCGCATGATCACGTCACGGACCCAGCCCCCGGCGTACCCCGCCACGACGCCGAGGACGACCCCGACGACTCCGGCGATCACCAGCACTGCCACGGCGATCAGCAGCGACGTCCGCGCGCCGTACAGAACCCGGCTGAGCACGTCGCGGCCGACCTGGTCGGTCCCGAACCAGTGGGCTCCGCTGGGCGGCAACAGCGCCTCGAGTGGATGGGTGGCCGAGCCGCCGTCGTCCGGGTACGGCGCGATCAGCGGGGCCAGCAGCGCGGCGAGCACGATGAGCGCGAGCAGCACCGCGCCCACGGTGGCCAGCCGGTCCATCCCCGCGAGCCCGCGCAGTGCCGTACGGCGAAGCTGCGGCTGGAGCGTGGGAGCCCCGGCCGGGCCTGAGACGGTCATCGCGACCTCACCCTCGGGTCGATCACGCCTTGGACCAGGTCCACGGCCAGGTTGGCGACGACGTACAGGATCGCGACGAGCAGGGTGACCCCGGCGATCGACGGGGTGTCCAGCGAGCGGATGGAGTCGGCGGCGTATCGGCCGAGCCCCGGCCAGTTGAACACGGCCTCGACGAGGAAGCCGTTCACGATCGAGTACGCGAAGACGAGCGCGATGAGCGACAACACCGGGTTGAGCGCCGGGCGGAGGGCGAACCGGGTGAGCACCGCCGTCTCGCCGAAGCCGAGGGCCCGTTCCAGCCGGGCGTGGTCGCGGGACGACTCCTCGATCAGGGCGGCACGCGTCATCTGGGCGATCACACCGGCCGGGTAGGCCGCGATCACCAGGGCCGGCAGCACGAGGTGCGCCAGCGTGCTGAGGAGGATCGGCCAGTTGCCGGTGAACAACGCGTCCACGGCGGTGATGTTGGTGTAGACGTGCAGCGGGCTCGTCGTGTCGAGGTTCGCGTCGTACTCCCCCGCGACAGGGAACCAGCCGAGGCCGCTGGCGAAGAGCGTCTGCAGGGCCAGGGCGAGCCAGAACACGGGGACGGACACGGCCAGCATCGAGGAGATCCGAATCGACAGATCCGGTAATTTCCCCTTATAGCGGGCGGCGGCGATCCCCAGCGGGATCCCCACCACGATCGCCACGACCAGGGCGGCGCCGACCAGTTCCAGGGACGCGGGAAACGCCTGGAACAGGTCGTCGCGGACCGGCCGGCGGGTGTGCAGGCTCGTGCCCCAGTCCCCGCCGAGCAGGTCGCGCACGTAGCTCCAGAGCTGGACGGGCAGCGAGTCGTCCAGCCCGAACCGAGCACGCGCCGCGGCGAGCTCCGCCGGCGACGCCCTCGGCCCCGCGTACGCCACGGCCGGATCCCCGGGGACCAGCCGCATGATGACGAACGTGAGGATGACCACGCCGGCCACGACCAGGACAGCCTGGCCGAGCCGGCGGGTCAGATAGCGGAGCATGCCTCAGGCACCGGGCTTGAGGTCGTAGACGAACACCACGTTGGGGTAGGCCGGGTTGTCCACGTACCCCTGGACCGACTTGGAGAAGGCCCGCTGGTAGTTCTGCACGTACGGAACCGCGACGGCGGCCTCCTGGCCGATGATCTTCGACTGGAGGTCGGCGTACGCCGCCTCCGCCCCCGCCTTGTCGATCGCGGTGAGCTCGGGCAGCTTGTCGATTTCCTTGTCGATCCCGTCGTTCTTCATGTAGGAGAGGTTGAAGGAGATGGGATCCGCGCTCCGGAAGACGTTCACGAACCACGAGTAGGCGTCGGCGTAGTCCGGATACCAGTACATGATGAAGATGTCCTGGCGCTTGGACGTGTCCTTCGACTTGCCCTGGTCCCACTGCGTGGTCCACTGCAGCGGCTTGGCCGTCAGCTTGACGTTGAGCTTGTCGAGCGCCGACGTCAGCAGGGTGACGAGCACCTCCTGGTCGCTGTCGCCCTGGGCGTAGGTCAGGGTGAGGTCGAGCGGCTTGCCGCCCGGCCCGTAACCGGCCTCCTTCAGCAGCGCCTCGGCGCCCGGGAGGTCCTGCTTGGGCGCCTGCCCCGGAGTGAAGCCGAGCAGGCCGTCGGGCACCAGGCCACTGGCCTGCACGCCGGCGCCCTTCAGCGCGGCGACGAGACCGTCGTAGTCGATGGCCTTCTGCACCGCCTGGCGGAGCTTGACGTCCTTGAGCGGGCCGCTCTCGGTGTTGAACAGCGCCAGCAGGTTCTGGAACGAGGGCGTCTGCGAGGTCTGGACGTTCGCGGTGCCGGCCGCCTGGGCGAACAGCTGCGAGTTCAGTCGCTGGACGAAGCTCACCTCGCCGCGCTGCAGCAACTGCCACGCGGTCGTGAGCTCCGGCGTCACCCTGTAGGAGATCTTGGAGTAGTGGGCACCGCTCCAGCCGCCCCAGTAGCCGTCGAACTTCTTCAGCGTGAGCTCGGTCTCCTGGCCCTTCTGCCACGAGTCGATCGTGTACGGGCCCGAGCCGGCGTCGTGTCCCTCGTTGAACCACTTCGCCAGGTCACCCGTGGCGGCGGTGGTGTCGTAGATGTACGACGCGTATCCGGCGGAGGCGACCAGGTCGAGCGCCGTCGGGTACTTGAGCGTGAACACCAGGGTGGTGGCGTCCTTGGCCTCGATCTTGTCGACCGCGCCCCAGATGTAGGCGGCGCCCTGCCCGACCTTCATGGTGCGCTCGATGGAGGCCTTCGCCGCGGCGGCGTCGAGCGGCTTGCCGGTGTGGAACGTCACCCCCGGCCGCAGGGTGAAGGTCCACTGCTTGCCGTCCGGCGTGCTGGTCCAGGACGTCGCGAGCCGCGGCTCCGCCTTCTTGGTCTGCGGGTTGTACCTGGTCAGCGACTCGTAGACGTTCTCCATCGCGATGATCTCGTTGGAGTACGAGCTCGCGGGGTCCCAGTCCGTGACGACGTCGAGGTTGGGGACATATACGAAGGTGGCGTCAGCCGCGCTCTGAGACGTGCCCGGCTGCGGGGAGTCTTCGGTGCCGCGGACCTTGCCACCCCCGCACGCGGAGGTGAGGGCCACGACGGCCACGGCTCCCGCCGCGAGCAGACGCTTGTGCCAGCGCATTTGTGGGGGTTCCTTTCGTTTCCACCGGCCTACCGGCTGAGTGGGCCGGCAGCCTTTACCTGCAGGCGCACAGCGGGCTCCGGCAGGTAGCTGAGGGGGATCTCGCTGAGCTCCACAATCTGGACCGACGCCGGATCGGCCCCGGCGGCGACGGCCCTCGCGGCCGCCTCCTCCTTGGCTTTCTCGATCAAGGCAGCCCGGGCGTTTCCGCCGTTTCCGGTCGGCACGATCGTTTCGAGCCGGCCACTCGCGAGCGCGATCGCCGCGCCGACCGCGTTGGCGACCTCCGCGTGGCGCGGCCGGATCACCTCGCTCGCCCCCGGAATACGTCCCGCCAGCAACAACGCGCCCCCGCCCACCGCGATGAGCGGCCGGTCGGCCTTCCCCAGCGCCACGCGGTCGACCGCGTCCGCGACCAGTTCGTCGGCCCGCGCCACGGCCTCCGCCAGCCGGTCCCGCCACTGGTCGGGAACGCCGTGCGTGCCGACGGTCCCCCTGCCCGCGGCCACCGCGGCGTCGGTCATCGTGGGCGTCGGCCCTCCGAAGACCAGTGCCTCCCGGCCGATCCGGTAACCCACCGAGCGGGGCTCCGCGCCGACCATCGTGCCCCCGCCGAGGGCGATCGACAGGATGTCGGGCATCCGGAAGTTGGTCGTGACGCCGCCGATCTCCACGGCCGCGGCGGACTCCCGGGGGAACCCGCCCACGAGGACGCCGAGATCCGTCGAGGTGCCGCCGACGTCGGCGACGATCGCGTCCTCCACGCCGGACAGGTAGGCCGCTCCCCGCAGGGAGTTGGCCGGCCCCGAGCCGATGGTCAGAACGGGATAGCGGGCCGCGTAGTCGACGGCCATCAGCGTGCCGTCGTTCTGCGCGAAGAACGTCTCCACCTTCAGCCCGCGCGAGTCCAGCGCGTCCTGGAGCGCGGTGGTGACGTCGCGGGCGACGCCGTACAGGGCGGCGTTGAGCACCGTGGCGTTCTCACGCTCGAGCAGCCCCAGCGAGCCGATCTCATGGCTCAGGCTGACCGCGACGTCACCGAGCTCGGCCCGGATGATCTCGGCGACCTGCTTCTCCTGGTCCGCGCTGCCCGGGCTGAAGACCCCCGCGACGGCGACGGCGTCGGCCGCGCTCCCCACCTCAGCGAGGAAGCGCTTGACCGCGTCCGTGTCGAGCGGGGCGATCGGCCGCCCGTCGACGAAGTGGCCGCCGCGCACGATCGCCGTGCCCGCCGCCACCACGTCCCGCAGGTCGGCCGGCCAGTCGCTCAGCGGAGGCACGGACGTCGTCGCCGGCAGGCCGAGCCGCAGCACGGCGACCCGCCCGAGCGCACGGCGCTCCAGGATGGCGTTGGTGGCGTGGGTGGTGCCCAGCATGACGCGGGTCACCAGCGAGGGGTCGTCGAGCTCGGCGAGGACGGCGTCCAGCGCGGCGCGCAGGCCCTCGGTCACGTCGGGACTGGTGGGCCGCTTGGCGGTCGCCACGACGCTGTCGGTCTCGTCGAGCACCACGGCGTCGGTGTTCGTGCCGCCCACGTCGATCCCGACGCGGAGGCGGTGGCGCTGGTCAGGTCGCTCGCTCATGGCGCGATCTTCTCGACGGGAAGGTAGTCGAGGTCGTAGCCGAAGGCCCGCGGACCAGCCGTCTCCAGGCCCTTGGGCGTGCGCCACAGCGGGTCACAGGGCCACGCGAGCACGGTCACCCGCTGACCATAGCGGAGGCCTTCCGTCTGGATGGCGGTCGCCGCCTGAGTATCCACAACTGTGATCAAATCGGGCACCATCGCTCTCACCCGGCCGTCCTCGACGGCGACGAGGTTCTCGTTCTGGATCTCCAGGCCGAGCGTCCTGCCGCGGTCGTCGCCGGTCCCCTCGATCGTCACGGTGCCCCGGACGAAGCCTCCGGTGGTCCGCCGGTCCAGGTCGGTGAGCTTGCCCGTGATGAGCCGTACGGCGCCGAGCTCGTCCTGGAGGGCGGCCAGCGGATCCTGTGCGCCGTCCGTCGCCCGGCCGATCGCGATGGCCCGGCTGACGGTCCCCTCGATCACCGCGCCGCGGCACTCGCCGGCCGTCAGGACGTAGTCGGCCATCAGCGCGCTGGAACCCGAGGCCACGCACACCGCGCGGGCGATCTGCTCCGACCACAGACCGTCGACCGGACGGATCGTCACGACGTTGCCGACCACATCGGACATGATCACGATGTTCGCCGGAATGCCGGCGACGTACATCGACACCATCTGGACCTCGGGGAACGCGCGTCCCATGGCGTCGGCGTCCAGCAGCGGCAGGCCGAGCCTGGCCGCCCACGCCACCGGGGCCACCCCGTTGCCGCCGCCGATCTCCGACGACATCACGGCCGCCGGGGGCCGGCCGAAGATCCGTTCGATCTCGTCGCGGATCCGGACGGGCTCGTCCTCGGCGTGGATCATCTCGTGGCTCACGGTCGGTGCGCCGATGCCGGAGAGCGGGAGGACCAGGGCGTCTTCGGGAAGCTCGTCGAGCCGGACGAGCGGGACTTCCCCGTACTCGAGGATGGCCCGACGTGCGGCCAACCCCCCGGCGCGGACGTCACCGCCACCACCCGTCCCGAGCACTGCGCAGCCACGGGCCAGGGCGGGCACGTCGTCAGTTGATATGCGGGCCTGCATGGCGGGAGCCTTCACCACTCACCGGTCCGGACTCAATGTCACCCTTCGACACCACTCCGACATACGTTGTCGTATCACGACAAAAGGCATACCGACCGGCGGAAACGCAGAAGGCCCGGAGGAGATCCTCCGGGCCTTCTGACCTTTGTAGCGGGGACAGGATTTGAACCTGCGACCTCTGGGTTATGAGCCCAGCGAGCTACCGAGCTGCTCCACCCCGCGTCGGTAATGCAAGATTATCCGGCGCGGGGAGAAGTAGCAAATCGGAGGCTCAGCCACTCGGTGAGGCGCTCGGACTCGCCGGCGGCGAGGCCGTAGACGAGGGCGTGGCCGTAGTCGTGGCCGTGGGCGTCGCAGACGGTGTGGCCGTGCCCTGCTGGCTCTGAATCTTGTTCAGGTCGTCCAGGGCCTGCCTCAGCTGGTCCTGGGCCGTGCCGTAGGCCGTCCAGTCGGGCGGGTTCGCGGAGAGCGCCTTCTGCGCGTCCTCGTACGCCTTCTGCGCCTGCGCGATGACCGACGTCAGCGTGCTGAGGTTGGTCGGATTCTCCTGTGGCGGGGCCTCCGGATTGGCGGGTGCCTGCGCACCGGTGCCGAAGACCTGATCCAGGGCGTCCTTGAGCGTGTCCGCCGAGCCGACCTTGTCGCCGAACATGACCAGGACGCGTCTGAGGATCGGATAGGGCTCCTGCCCCGCCCCCTCGGCCGTCTGGACATAGACCGGTTCGACGTACACCAGCCCCCCGGCGAACGGCAGGGTGAGCAGGTTGCCGTACAGGATCTGGGCCTTGCCCAGCCCCAGGATGTTGAGCTCTCCGGAGAACCGGTTGGTGAAGGTGTTCTGCACCTGCCCCGGACCGGAGATCGTCGTGTTGGCCGGCATCCGCAGGATCTGCAGCTGGCCGTAGCCGGGCCCGGGATTGGCGTCCACCGCCATGAACGCCGCCAGGTTCGGTCCCTGACGGGGCACGAACGTGGTGGTCAGCGAGAACGACGACTGGGCGCCGGGCATCTTGACCGACAGGAAGTACGGCGGCTGCTTGATGTTCTTCTCGCCGGACGACGGGTCGTCGGGGACGTTCCAGAAGTCCTGTCCGCTGTAGAAGGCCGGCGCGTCGGTGATGTGGTAGCGCGACAGGACGTCACGCTGCACCTTGAACAGGTCCTCCGGGTAGCGCAGGTGCTCCTTGAGTTCCGGGCTCATCGCCGTCTGCGGCTGGATGACCCCGGGGAACGCCTTCTCCCAGGACTTCAGCACCGGGTCCTGCGCGTCCCACTCGTAGAGCTTCACGGTGCCGTCGTAGGCGTCCACCGTGGCCTTGACCGAGTTGCGGATGTAGTTGATCTGGTCGCGCGGCTGGGGCGCGATCGCCCGCGGGTCCGTCGCGGTGTCCCTGATCATGTCGGAGAAGCTCTTGCTCTCCGAGTACGGGAACTCGTTCGCGGTCGTGTACGCGTCGATGATCCACACGATCCTGCCGTCGACGACCGCCGGGTAGGGGTCGGAGTCGAGGTTGAGGAACGGGGCCACCTTGGCGACCCGCTGGGCGGGGTCCCGGTCGTACAGGATGCGGGACTGGGAGTTGATGTCGCCCGACAGCAGCAGGTTCTTCTCGCCGTACTTGACGGCGTAGAGCAGCCGGTTGAAGAACGAGCCGAGCGGCACGCCTCCCGAGCCCGTGTAGGTGTTGTTCGACTGGCCGGTCCCGCCGCTCTCGGGGAAGTCGAGTTCCTGCGGCTTGTTCGGCGAGCCGCCGACGACGACATAGTCGGTGCCGCGCTCCCCGAAGTAGACGCGGGGCTCCTTGAGACCGGTGTCCGTGACGAGCGACCCCGATGCCGGCATGTCCTTGGCGTCGAAGTCGGGAAGCCCCTCGGAGTCGACCTCGTTGCCGGGGGCGGCGACGAACCCGTAACCGTGGGTGTAGACCAGGTGCCGGTTGATCCAGTTGTCCTGCTCCGCGGGCGGGCCCGTGAGCTCGCGGACCGCCACCACATGGTCGCGGACGCTGCCGTCCGCCTCCTTGTAACGATCGACGTCCAGCGGGTCGGCGAAGTCGTAGAACCCGCGGATCCGCTGCTTCTGCTGGAAGGTCTTGGCCACCAGCACCGGGTCGAGGAGCCGTACACCGGACACGGTCTCGTCGGTGGTGGCCTGGCCTGCCTCCGGCGTTCCCTTCGCCTGGTACGGCACCACCTTGACGTTCTTCACTCCGTACGCTTCGCGGGTCTCGTCGATGTTCCGCTTGATGTACGGCTCTTCCTTGCTCTGCTGGGTCGGCTTGACCTGGAACTGCTCGACCAGGACCGGGTAGACCGTGCCGATGAGGATCGCCGACAACACCAGGAGCCCGAACGCGACCCCGGGCCACATGCCACCGGGCCGGACCACCCCGGCGAAGAAGATCAGCGCGCAGATCAGCGCGATCCCGGCCAGGATGCCCTTGGCCGGGAGCACCGCGTTGATGTCGGTGTAGGAGGCCCCGTAGACGAAGCCACGGTTGGAGAAGACCAGTTCGTACCGGTCGAGCCAGTACGCCAGGGCCTTCAGCAGAACGAAGACGCCCAGCAGCACCGACAGATGGCTACGGGCGGCCCGGGAGGCGCTGACTCCACCCGGCGACTGCACCCGGAACCCGCCATAGAGGTAGTGCACGATCGCCGCGAGGATGATCGACAGGATGACGGCCGTGAACAGGAAGGTCAGCACCATCCGCAGGAACGGGAAGGTGAACATGAAGAACGACACGTCGACGTGGAACTGCGGGTCCTTGTGGCCGAACGGCGTGCCGTTGACGAACAGCAGCCAGGTCTTCCACTGCCCCGCGATCGACGAGCCGGTGAACAGCGCCAGGACGCCCATGCCGATCAGGAAGACCAGCCGCCGGTGCGGGTCGACAGACAGCCGGTATCGATCGGCTCCCTGCGGCGTCCCGAACATCCCCGGCCCGAACATCGGGCGCATGCGGTGGGCGAGCACCATGTTGCCGCCCACGATGCCCACCATCAGCGCGGCGCCGACGATGAACAGAAGAATCTGGGTGAGCAACATCGTCGAGAAGACCGACGAGAAGTTCACCGAATCGAACCACAGGAAGTCTGTATAGATCCCGTCGAAGATCAGAAGTAACACCACGATGGCTACGAGCGCGATCGTGACGGGAATGAGAAGTCTCGGCCGTCGGGGCAAGCGCATCGCCCGTCCGGCTCCGGGGCTCCGGAAGCTCAACGCCATCCCCTTGTCTCAGAGAGCAACGGTCCGTGCCTGGAAACCTACACCGCGAAATCTGAGGGTGGGTGATCCAGGAAGCCGGGTGTCAACCAGGCTAGCCCGCGGTGCAGGCGGGTACGTCGCCGGAACCCGTGCGGAGCGTGTCCAGTGCCGTGATCGCGCCCGAGAGAGTCTCGACCTTGACGAGCCTGAGGCCTTGGGGAACGGCCTTCACGGCGTCCCCGCAGTTGTCGGCGGGCGTGAGGAAGACCGTGGCTCCCGCGGCCTTCGCGCCGACCATCTTCTGCTCGATCCCGCCGATGGGCCCGACGTTCCCCGCGGGGTCGATCGTCCCCGTGCCGGCCACCGACTTCCCCCCGGTGATCGAACCCGGGGTCAGCTTGTCGTAGATGCCGAGCGAGAACATGAGCCCCGCGCTGGGGCCTCCCACGTCGCCCACGCTGATGTCGACCTTGAACGGGAACTTGTACGACGTCTGCATCCTGACGCCCACCACGGTCCTGCCGTCGTCGGCCTTGCCCGCGGTGAGCGTGACATCGGTCGAAGATCCCCCGCGCCGTACGGCGAACTTGACCGGGTCGCCCGCCTTGTGCTTCTGCACGGCCGTCGCCACCGACTCGAGCGCCGTGACCGGCGTGCCGTCGACGGCGGTGATCACGTCGCCCGGCTTGAGCTTCCCGTCGGCCGGCGCGCCCTTGTCGGTCTGCGCCACGGAGACGGACTCCTCGATCGGGACCTTCAGCGCGTTGAGCGCCGCCGCGGTCGCCCACTGCTGGGAGTCGGACATCTCCTGGGTGTTCTCCTGCTCGACCTGTTCCAGCGACGAGGTCCGAGGGAAGATCGCCTCCTCCGGCACCACGGCGATCGACGGGTTGGCCCAGCCGCGCAGCGCGGTGAGAAGGTCGAGCCGGTTGTCGGGGCCGCCCTGATAGGCGACGGTGACCAGGCTGAGCTTGCCGTCGGTGGGATAGGTCTGGTGCCCGTCGATGGTGATCACCGGCTTGCCGTTGACGTCCCCGATCGTGTTCTCCGTGGGGCCGGGGCTCAGCGCGACGTACGGCACGGGCAGCATGGCGCCGAACAGCGCGAGCACGACCGTCAGGAACCCTGCCACCATCAGGGCCAAAGCGCGTCGGGACATGGACGAACTCTATGCGTTCGCCCGGGCGCTAATCACAGGCCCCGACCCACTCGGCGTCTCCGTCGGTGAACTCCTGGTGCTTCCAGATCGGAACCTCCTGCTTGAGGTCGTCGATCAGGCGGCGGCAGGCATCGAACGCCTCCCCCCGGTGAGGGCAGGCCACCGCGACGATCACCGCGATGTCACCCAGCCGGAGGTCGCCCACACGGTGCACCGCGGCCAAGGCCGTGACCGGGTAGTCGGCGGCCACCTTCTCCGCCACGCGCCGGAGCACCTCGGCCGCCGACGGGTGGGCGGAGTACGACAGCAGCCGAACCGGCCTGCCGTGATCTTGCTCACGTACCGTCCCGACGAAGAGCGACGTTCCGCCCGCCGCATGATCGCCGACGGCGCTCAGCACCTCGTCGACGGACAACGGGGTGTCACGAATCCCCAGCAACCGGATGACGTCCACCCCATGAGGTTAGTACGGCCCAGCTCCTCAGGCCGAGGACGACGTGATCAAACCCATGGGAGGCGTGGCCGTGCCGTCCCCGAGCCACTCACACCCACGAGCAGCGGAACGTGAGTGGAGCGGCCGTGTTAGGACCTCGAACCTCACCACTGGCGCGAGGGGCGCGGCCGTGTCTGGACTGAGGAACGCCCGCAGCGAGGACGTGACGAGGGAAGACGCGGCCTCTATGGCGCCCCGAGCCCGCCGAGCCGGAGGCGAGGCAGGTGGACGCCGCGCCCCGAGCCCGCGCGAGCGGAGCGAGCGCAATCAAATACGCCGCTTTCTGCGGGCGGCGCGGACGATCGCGGCGGTGCCGATGACGGCCACCGTCGCACCGGCGGCGGTGATCGTGGCGTCCTTGCCGGACAGGCGCCGGCCCACGACGGCGTGCCGTCCCTCCCGAAGCTCCAGCAACTCCTGGAGTGCCGCGTCGTTCGTCCAGGCGGGTTTCCATCCGGCCTCACGGAGCGTGGCGGCGTCGACCACCCAGGGGTAGACGACGTAGTGCAGGTCGGTGGCGGGGGCCGGCGTGATCCCCAGCCGATGCAGCCGCTGCGCCGTGCCGAAGGTCAGCCCCGCGGGCAGTTCCAGGCGGCGCAATCCGGAGATCTCCTCCACCTGGTCGGTCTCCAGCCAGCCGTCGGAGCCGACGGCGACCACGCCGCTCACCTGGCCGAGAGCCGCGACCTCCAGTGCGGACACCAGGTCGTCGACGTGGCAGAACTGCCAGTGGGGCAGGCAGCCCTTGACCACCAGAAGCCGGGGAGCCTCGAAGTGCCGGGTGACGACGGTGTCGATCCCCTGCCCGACGAGCGCCGCCGGCCGGAGGACGGTCACCTCCAGGCCCGGGTGCGAGCGCGACGAGCGCCGGACCAGCGACTCGATCTCCAGGAAGTCGCCGACCAGCCCGGTGTCGGGCTCGGCCGCGACGGGGGCGTCCTCGGGCAGCGGCACCTCGTTGTCGGCGGCCGCGCCGTACACCATGGCGCTGGTGACCAGCACCACCCGGCGTACCCGGGCCGCCGCGCAGGCGGTGAGGACGGTTTGGGCGGCCCTGACGTTGTAGCGGCGGCGCTCGGCGGCATCGGAGTCCAGCGACATGTCCGTGCCCAGATGGACCAGGACGTCCACGTCTGAGATGCGGTTCGCCAAGAGCGGATCCCGGATGTCGAGCACCCTCCAGGTGACGTCGGGCACGTCGCCACGGTGGTCGTCGATGGCCACGACGCGGCGGAAATCCGCAGACGAGGCCACTTTTGAGAGGAACGCCCTGCCTATACCGGAGGCGCCGCCGGTGACGGCGACGACGGGCGGACGGAGGCGTTTCGAGGTAGGCACGAGGTCCTCACTTTGCACTGATCCGCCCCGCGGCGGATAACGTGGCGGATGTGGACTACTCCATCCTGCACGAGGTGGCGCGGTGACTGACCTGCCAGGTCGCGAAAACGACCCCAACGAGAACCCGTTCGCCATGTTCGGCAGTCCGGAGCAGGTCGCCGCTGCCATGAGGCAGTTCGCGGACATGTTGTCCGCCTCGCCGGACGCCGGACCGGTCAACTGGGACATGGCGAAGAACATCGCCCGGCATGTCGTGGCCGCTGAAGGTGACCCGAGCGTAATGGAGGGCGAGCGCCGCCAGATCGTCGACTCGCTCAATCTGGCCGATCTGTGGCTGAACGAGGTGACGACCCTTCCGAGCGGAGTGGTGAACCCTCAGGCCTGGAGCCGGTCGGAGTGGATCGAGAAGACGGTGCCGGTCTGGAAGCAGCTGTGCGACCCGGTCGCGGCCCGCATGGTCGAGACCATGGGCGGCACGCTGGGAGCCGCCGGGCTGCCCCCCGAGGCGCAGGCCATGGCGGGGCCGCTCATGGGCATGCTCAAGCAGATGGGCGGCATGATGGTCGGCCAGCAGATCGGGCAGGCCCTCGGGACTCTCGCGCGCGAGGTCGTGGGGTCGTCCGACATCGGCCTGCCTCTCTCGGACACGGCCGCGCTGCTGCCTGGCGGGATCGCCTCGTTCAGCGCGGGGCTGGAGACGCCGTCGGAGGAGATCCGGCTCTACCTCTCCCTGCGTGAGGCCGCACACCACCGACTGTTCCAGCATGTCCCGTGGCTCCGGGCGCACCTGCTCGGGGCGGTCGAGGAGTACGCCCGGGGCATCACCGTGGACGTCTCCGCCCTGGAGGAGAAGCTGCAGGGGCTCGATCTGAGCAACCCGGAGCGGCTCCAGGAGGTCCTGGGCGGCGGTGAGCTGCTCAAGCCGGAGGAGACCGAACGGCAGAAGGCCGCGCTCGTCCGGCTGGAGACCGCACTCGCCCTGGTCGAGGGCTGGGTCGCCACCGTCGTCGACGCGGCGGCCGAGGGCAAGCTGCCGTCCGCCGCGGCCCTGGCCGAGACGGTACGGCGGCGCCGCGCCACCGGAGGGCCCGCGGAGCGGACCTTCGCGACCCTGGTCGGCCTGGAGTTGCGCCCGAGGAGGCTGCGCGAGGCGGCGGCCCTGTGGAAGGCGCTGGGCGACGAGCGGGGGATCGACGGCAGGGACGCCGTGTGGGGCCACCCCGACCTGATGCCCACGGCAGGCGACCTGGACGATCCGGAGAGCTTCGTCAAGGGTGAGGCCGAGTTCGACATGTCCCTGTTCGAGGAGGACGGTCAGCGCCCGGACGCGGACGGCACGGACGAGACCGGCGGCAGGGACGGCTCCGGCTCCTCAGAGTGACGACCCCTTCGGAGCCCCCTCAGAGTGACGCCCGTTCGGGGACGGCCCCGTCGGAGACGACTCTTCGGAGCGCCGGACGGCGAAGGCCATGCCGCCGGTAGGCTGCCGCGGTGAATCTCCATGGTGACGCCCGAGCCGTACTGGAGGGGTGGACGGCCCCCTCCGCCGATGAGGAACTGCTGCGCGAGGAGTTCCTGGAGCACCTGCGAGCTCACGATGACGCGATGTGGCGCGAATGCGTCCCCGGCCATCTGACGGCGACGACCGCGGTGTTGTCGCACGACGGCACGCGGGTGCTGCTCACCCTGCATCCCAAGGCGGGGATGTGGCTCCCCATGGGCGGGCACTGTGAGAGATCGGACACATCCCTCGGCCAGGTCGCCCTGCGCGAGGCGGTGGAGGAGTCCGGCATCACCGGGCTGGTTCCGCTGGAGGGCCCGCTCGCCCTGGACAGGCACAAGGTCTGGTGTCACCCGCCGCACAGCTGGCACCTCGACGTGGAGTACGGCGCCGTAGCCCCGCCCGAGGCCGAGGCCGTGATCAGCGACGAGTCGCTCGACCTGCGCTGGTTCCCGATCGAGGAGATCCCCGAGTTGAGCGACGAGGCGACCCGGCGTCTCGCTCGCAGGGCCCGTGCGAGGCTTGCCACCGCTTGATGATGTTTCGCACGCAATCCTCAGGTCCGGCTTACGCGTGGTTTCACCTTCGCTCGTTAGGGTCGGCAGCATGACCAAGGCGTACGTAGGCGGCGTGATCGCGTCACCTCCGCGACGCCGTTGGCGAGTGTCTCCCGCTTTCGCGTGGGTCGCGGTGGCCCCGTTCATTCTCTGGACGGCCGGGCGGCTGACCGGCGTCGACCAGCGGCCGGTGATCGTCGAGTTCATCACGCTGACGCCGTATGTGGCGGCCGCGTCGCTGGGAGCGGTGCTGATCGCACTCGCCTCCCGCAACCGGGCCGCCGTCGCCGTGTCGGCGGTCACCTCCACGCTTCTGGCGGCGATGGTGCTGCCCCGGGCCCTCCCCTCGGCGCCCACGGCCACCGGGCCGACGTTGAAGATCCTCACCAGCAACATGTTCTTCGGCAGCGCCGATCCGGCGACCATCGTCGATCTGGTGCGGCGGCTCAAGCCCGACATCCTCAGCACCCAGGAGCTCACCCCCGCCGCCGTCGAGGCCCTGGACGCCGCGGGCCTGGAGGAGTCGCTGCCGTACACGTTCAACCAGGCGGCGTTCGGCGCCTACGGCAGCGGGATCTGGTCGCGTTACCCCCTCACCCCGATGCCGGACTTCGCCCTCCACGGCAGCCGCAACATGCCCCGTGCCCGGGTCGCGGTGCCCGGCGGACCGCCCGTGGAGATCGTCGACGTACACACCATCTCCCCGGTGGGCCAGGACGTCTACGAGTGGCGGGCGGACATGGCGTCCCTGCCGGCGCCGTCCTCGGATGTGATCAGAATCCTCGCCGGCGACTTCAACGCGAGCCTCGACCACTCACCGCTGCGGGACGTCCTCGCCCGGGGCTACGCGGACGCGGGCGACGCGACCGGGACGGGGCTGCACCCCACCTGGCCCGCCGACTGGCGTATCCCGCCCGTGATCACCATCGATCACGTCCTGTACGACGAGCGAGCCTCCGCGGTGACCACCAGCGTGCACACCGTGCCCGGCACCGACCACCGGGCGCTGTTCGCCGAGCTCCGCCTGTGATCAGGTGAGCAGGTCCCGGGTGTTGTCCCACCCTTCGAGGCCGGGATCGAGACGGGCGATGTCCGTGGGCTTCCTGAGGCGATGCCAGCCGGGACCGGTCGCGACCATGCGGGGTCCGGGGGCCTGACCGCGGAGCGTCGCGACCACGTCGGGCTCGTCGAAGTCGGGAACGGCCCAGTCCGGCAGCGGCAGGCGGGAGGCGATGGCCACCGCTCCCCCTCCCTCGGCCGGGCAGACGGCGATCGGGGCCCGTCCCAGCTCCCGGAAGAGCTTTCCCACCAGGAGCGGCGGCAGGTCGGGGGCGTCGGCGCCGATCACCACGGCCTCGGTCCCGTACGGCAGAGCCGCGAACGCCTCCGAAGGGGAGCCGATGGGGATCACGGGCGTGCCCGGCCAGGCGATGGCGTCCAGATCGGGGACTCCGGCGGACAGGATCACCGGCTCGACGAGTTCGAGGCCGGCGACCATCTCGTAGGTGTCCTCCGCCATGGCGAGCAGGAACTCTTCCGGGTCGACGCCCGGAGGTGAGGCGTCCGTCATCCCCGCCGTGACGAGGACCGCCACGATCCGGGTCAACACTCCTCCGCTGAGCCGTGTGCCCCCATGGAGAACCCCTCGAGGAACCCTCTGGCGCGTTCCGCCCGCGGGTATCGCTCGACCAGTTCCCAGAAGGCGGGGCCGTGGCTGGGGACGAGCAGGTGGACCAGCTCATGCATGATCACGTAGTCGACGACCCAGGCGGGCATCCCCTGAAGCCGGGTCGACAGCCGGATCGTCCCGTGGTCGGGAGTGCAGGAGCCCCACCGATGACGCTGGTTCTCGACCCACCTGACGCTGGTGGGGGTCGCCTTGCCGTCCAGATAACGGGTCGCCAGATCCGACGCTCGCTCGAGCAGATCGTCGTCGCTCGGCCGTCGCCGCTGCTCTTTGGCGGCGAGCCGGTCGAGCATGCGGCGTACCCATTGCTCCTCATCGGTCAGGCTCAGACCTGCCGGGAGCAGCACGATGGTCTTGTCTCCATCGCGGTATGCGGAAACGGTTCGCCGCCGACGTGTGCTCCGACGAACCTCGACTGTCTCGGGGGGCACATATGAAAGGTAGCCGACACGCGCGGATTTCCACAGGGGGGGAGTTATGTTCCCCCTGGTCAATCGAGCGAACGTGACCTTGCGAGCGCGAAAACGACCGCCCTCGCGTAGTTCACCCGCCACATTCACCCCGGTAATTATCCACAACCCCGAAGATTCCACCCTCACCCGGGGCGGTGTGTGGCAAGGTCTGGCGACTATGAGACCCCGTCTGAAGCCCGTTCTGCGCCGCGTCGACCGCGACGAGCACACCCTCCAGCTCGGCGTCCATCCCCACCGGGCCGTCGTCCTGACCGGCGTCGAGCCCGCCGTGCGCCGCCTGATTGACAGCCTGGACGGCACCCGGACCCTCACCCAGGCGGTGGCCGAGAGCGATCTCGACGACTCCTCGGCTCGCGAGGTGATCGCCCTGCTGACGGCTCGCGGCGTGATCGACGACGCGGCCGTGCGTCCCGAACCTCTGACCGGCCTGACCAGAGCCGAGCGTGATCGGCTCCGTCCCGACATCGACGTCCTGTCGCTCACGTCGCCGGACGGGGGGATGGGCGCGGTCGAGCGCCGGAGATCGGCGCGGGTCCGCGTGCACGGCGCGGGCCGGGTGGGCGCCCAGATCGCGGTCCTGCTGGCCGCCTCGGGCATCGGCCACCTCTGCGTCGTCGATTCCGGTACGGCACGGCGGGAGGACGTCGTGCCCGGCGGACTGGGCTGGTCGCAGGTCGGGACGGCCAGGGAGGAGGGAGCGGTGGCCCTCGCCCGCGAGATCGCACCCGGTGTCAACGCCTGGAGCGGCCGATCGGCGTCGCAGCTGAGCGATCACGGCTCCCGTCCCGATCTCGTGATCCTCGCGCCCGTCGGCCCGCTCGACCCCGTTCTGGTCCGCGAGCTCGGCGCCGAGGAGATCCCGCATCTTCTCGCCACGGCCTTCGAGGGCTGCGGCCTGGTGGGACCGCTGGTGATCCCGGGAGTGACGCCCTGCCTCGATTGCCTCGACCTGACCCGGCGCGACCGTGACCCCTCCTGGCCGGCCGTCAGGGCACGGCTCGGCGGCTATCCCGCCGGCGAATCCGCCTGCGACACGACCCTGTCGTCGCTGGTCGCGGCGCAGGCCGCCGGGCACGCGATCGCCTTCGTCGACGGGGCGGACACGCCGGCCGGGAGCCTCGACATCCTGCCTGATCGACGCTGGCGGCATCGGTCGTGGGAACGTCATTCACAATGTCAATGTGGTCGAAACGGCCCAAATTCGCTAACAATGGTCGCGTGACCGACCTTCCCCATCGCGCTGTGACTCGTTCAGCCAAGCTTGCCTCGCTCCCTCTCGGGTTCGCCGGCAGGACCGCGATCGGGCTCGGCAGACGGCTCGGCGGCGCGTCCGCGGAGATCGTCACCAGGGAGATCCAGCAGCGGACGGCGGACCAGATCTTCAAGGTGCTCGGCGAGCTCAAGGGCGGGGCGATGAAGCTCGGCCAGGCCCTGTCCATCTTCGAGGCGGCACTGCCACCCGAGTTCACCGAGCCGTATCGGGCGACGCTGACCAGGCTGCAGGACGCCGCTCCCCCGTTGCCCGCTGCGAGCGTCCACCGGGTCCTGGCGGAACAGCTCGGCGACGAGTGGCGGGACAACTTCGTCGAGTTCGACGACCACCCGACGGCCGCCGCCTCCATCGGCCAGGTGCACCGGGCAGTCTGGCACGACGGGCGCACCGTCGCCGTGAAGATCCAGTATCCGGGGGCGGGGAAGGCCCTGCTCTCCGACTTCAACCAGCTCTCGCGGCTCGGCAAGCTCTTCGGCGTCATTCTGCCCGGCCTGGACATCAAACCGCTCCTCAACGAGCTCAAGGAGCGGGTGGCCGAGGAGCTCGACTATCTGAACGAGGCCGAGGCCCAGCACGCGTTCGCCCAGGAGTTCATGGACGATCCGGACTTCTGTGTGCCCGACGTCATCGCGGCGAACGAACAGATCCTGGTCACCGAGTGGATGGACGGCACCCCCCTCTCCAAGATCATCACTGATGGCTCGCAGGAGGATCGGGACCGGGCGGGTCTGCAACTGGTCCGATTCCTCTTCTGCTCTCCGGCGAGGGTCGGCCTGCTGCACGCGGATCCGCATCCGGGCAACTTCCGGGTGCTGGAGGACGGCCGCCTGGGGGTGCTCGACTTCGGGGCGGTCAACCGCCTGCCCGAGGGTTACCCCCCGATGTTCGGCAAACTCACCAGGATCTTCAACCAGGGCGACATGGAGTCGGTGGTCCGCGGCCTGCGGGACGAGGGCTTCATCCGGCCGCACATCGAGGTCGACGTCGACGCGCTGCGCTCGTTCCTCGCCCCCTACCTCGAGCCCACCCAGGTGGAGGAGTTCACCTTCACCCGGGAGTGGCTGCGGCACCAGGCGGTGGCCGTCGCCGACCTGCGCCCGACCAACGTGGTGCGTCAGCTCAACCTGCCGCCCTCATACGTGCTGATCCACCGGGTGCACGCCGCCGGGGTGGGCGTGTTGTGCCAACTCGGCGCGACCGCCCGCTTTCGCGACGAGGCCATCCGGTGGGTCCCCGGTTTCGCCGACGACGACCCCGGTGAGCCGGAGGGCACCGTACTCGCCGCCTCCTGAGCTCTCCCCTTCCGAGCTCGCTCGGAAGGCGGCGTCGGTCCAGACGGGCCCTGGCGGCGAAAAGGGGAAGGCCCCGGTCCACATCGGACCGGGGCCGTCGCGTCTTCAGGCACGTCTGCCGTCACACACGCGATAACGCGTCGCTGAGGCGGCGGGAGGCGCGCTCCATCCGCCGGCGAGCCTTGCGCACGCTGTTGACCCGGCTGGCGAGCCGCTCCTCCTCGGCTTCGAGGTGGAGGGTTCGTATTCGCTCGTGAACCATTTCTTGATTCAGATACAACGACGCGCTCGGGGAGAGGTTCATGCGAGTGGTTCCTTTCGGATTGCTACTGCTTGTTGCTGGCGAAATTGCTGGTCAGGCCGCGACGGGGGCCTTCCTGGGACGCCCCCTCGGGCGCTTGCGGGGTACGACGACTCCCCGCAGGATCAGTTCGCCGCCCCAGACGCCCCACGGCTCCTCGCGCTCCAGCGCGCGAGCCAGGCAGGCCTTCTGGATCGGGCAGCCCCCGCAGAGCGCCTTGGCGAACTCGACGTCCTCGGGAGACTCGGCGAACCACAGGTCGGGCTCGGTACGACAGGGGATTTCGGCTTCGATCAGGTCCATGACCGGGGCCGCCATCTGCGTCACCTCTTCGTTCGTTCTGGTCTGGTTGTCCTCGTGGGTGGGCGGGAACGTGGCCGGACAATAAGAAAGGCCGCGGATCCTTTGCGGATCCGCGGCCTGGAGAGAGGTGACCGGTCAGGTTATGACTGGTTCTCTCCAGGCGTACCGCGGACCCTGCGCCCCACCATTGGCGGTGCGGTCGGTCTGCTCATCGCTCAGCGGTCGGACCACAGGGATCCGGACATAAGCGGGGGTGCCGTGGCTGGCCATGCCGGCGAGGTCGCCGAAGGCTGACGTCACACGCTCTCTGACGATCGGAGCCTCGGCGCGAACGGCCTTGCCACCCGAAAGTTCGATTTGCGCGATGACGGCGGCCAGGCATGCGAAAGCGAGCCACGTGGCCAGGAACACGGTCATGTTCTCCACGGGACTCACCTCCACTCGAATGCGATCGGCCGGACGGACTGTCCGGCGGCTTCCTGCGACCTCATGACTGCTGAGATCAGTCATGACCCTAAACGCGAACCGCAGGGGTGGGCAACCTATTTTCTACCTGCGATTTTCACGACTTCATGACATCTTCGCTGACCCGGATCATGCACTCCTGAACCACCGACACCACGAGGTCACCCGAGGGTGTGAACATCTCCCCGCGGGCGAGGCCTCGCGCGCCTCCCGACCAGGGCGACTCCTGGGCGTAAAGCAACCAGTCGTCGGCGCGGAACGGCCGGTGGAACCACATCGCGTGGTCGAGCGACGCTCCGCGGACGTTCGAAGAGCCCCAGGCCAGGCCGTGCGCGAGCAGCACGGTGTCCACGAGTGTGAAGTCGGAGGCGTAGGCGGCGAGCACCACGTGCAGCAGCGGATCGTCGGGCAGGTCCGCGTCGTAGCGGAACCACACGTGGTTCTCCGCGCTGATCAGGCTCGGGTCCTTCTGCGCCTCCCAGGTCAGCGCGTTCACGTAGCGGGCGTCGACCGGGCGCGGCCTCGACAGGTGGTCGCGCCACGCCGGATCGTCGCCGACGACGTTGACCATGCGCTCCTGGAAGGTGGGCAGCGTCTCGGGGGCGGGCACCCGCGGCATCGTCACCGCCTGGTGAGAAACCCCTTCCTCAAGGATGTGGAAGGACACCGACATCGTGAAGATCGCTTTGCCGTGCTGGACCGCCACCACGCGCCGCGTCGTGAACGAGCGGCCGTCCCGGATCCGCTCGACGTTGTAGACGATCGGGATGGCGGGGTCGCCGGGCCGGATGAAGTAGGCGTGCAGGGAGTGGACCATGCGGTCGGAGGGGACCGTGCGACCGGCCGCCACGAGCGCCTGCGCGGCGACCTGACCGCCGAAGACCCGCTGGATGCGCTCCTCTGGGCTGCGCCCCCGGAAAATGTCCAGCTCGATCTGCTCGAGGTCGAGCAGACCCAGCAACTCCTTGAGCGCCGAGTTCACGGGGCCTCCATCACGCGGGGGATTTATTACTCATCAGTAACACTAGTGGTGGCGCGGCACAGATCCAGAACGGCTTCGCCGTACCGGTCAAGTTTGACGCGTCCGATCCCCGCGATCGCGAGCAGGCCCTCCTCCGATGTGGGAACCCGCTCCGCTATGGCCTGCAGCGTCACATCGGTGAACACGACGTAGGCGGGGACCTTCGTCTCCTTGGCCACGGCGGACCGCCAGGACCTGAGGCTTTCCAGCAGGGCCTCATCGTAGTCGGCGGGGCAGGTCGCGCAGCGGCCCAGTTTCTGCTCGGCCGCCACGACCAGGGTCTTGCCGCAGATCCGGCAGTGCAGCGGCGCCGCCGTCTTCTTGGCGCCGCCGGAGGGCCGCTCCACCCGGCTCACGACCGGGGTCCGCGGCGACAGGCCGTCGAGGAAGCGTGAGGGGCGGCGGGAGCGACGTCCGCCGGGCGAGCGGGCCAGCGCCCACGACAGGTGCAGATGCTCGCGGGCGCGGGTGACCCCCACGTACAGCAGGCGCCGCTCCTCCTCGACCTGCTCGGGGGTCTCCGCGTAGATGATCGGCAACATGCCCTCGGTGAGGCCGATGAGGAAGACCGCGTCCCACTCCAGGCCCTTGGCCGCGTGGAGCGAGGCGAGCGTCACCCCCTCGACCGGCGGCGCGTGCTGCTCGGCCGCCCTGCGCTCGAGTTCGGTGACGAAGGCGGCCAGGTTCGCGCCCTCCGCCGCGAGGTCCTCCGCGAGATCGGCGAGGGCCTTCAGCGACTCCCACTTCTCCCTGGCCTTGCCGCCACTGGGCGGCTCGGCGGTCAGCCCGATCCCGGACAGGATCGCGTGCACTCCGGGGGCCAGCGGCTCCTCGTCGTTGGCCGACCGGGCGGCGCCCCTCAGCAGCACGACGGCCTGCCGGACCTCGGGGCGCTCGAAGAACCGCTCGGCGCCACGCAGCAGGTACGGCACGCCCGCCTCGGTGAACGCCTGCTCGTACGCCTCCGACTGGGCGTTGATCCGGAACAACACCGCGATCTCGCGGGTGGGCACGCCGTCGGCGATCAGCTTCTTGACCGTCAGCGCCACCCCGAGGGCCTCGGCCGGCTCGTCGTCGTACTCGGTGAAGACGGGCTCCGGCCCCTCCGGCCGCTGCGCGACCAGTTCCATCCGGTGCACCGACCGCGCGATCACCCGGTTGGCCAGCGTGACCACCTGCGGCGTCGACCGGTAGTCGCGGATCAGCCTGATCACGCTGGCGGAGGGGTGCTCGACGGCGAAGTTGGTGAGGTAGTGCGGGGTCGCCCCGGTGAAGGAGTAGATCGTCTGGTTCGGGTCGCCCACGACGCACAGGTCGTCGCGCCCGCCGAGCCAGGTGTCGAGCAGGAGCTTCTGGAGTGGGTTGACGTCCTGGAACTCGTCCACGACGAAGTAGCGGTACTGCTGGCGGATCTGCGAGGCGACCTCGCGGTGCTCGGTCATGACGGCCGCGGTGAGCTCGAGGATCGTCTCGAAGTCGATCAGGTTGCGCTGCCGGCGCAGGGTCTCGTAGCCCTCGTAGAGCCGGGAGACCTCCTCGGGCGCGACCGGAGGAGTGCGCCGGGCCTTCGCCGCCGCGGCCGGGTAGTCCTCCGGGGCGACCTGGGTGACCTTCGCCCACTCGATCTCGCTGGCGACGTCCCTCAGCTCGCCGCGGTCGGGATTCTTCCGCAGGCGCCTGCAGGCCTCGATCAGCAGCGGCAACTTCGACTCGACCACCTGGGGCGGGTCCCCGCCGATGACCCGCGGCCAGAAGTAGCTCAGCTGGCGCAGCGCCGCGGCATGGAAGGTCCGTGCCTGGACGCCGGGGGCGCCGAGTTGGCGCAGCCGCTGCTTGAGCTCGGCGGCCGCCCGGGTGGTGAAGGTGACCGCGAGAACGCCCTGCGGATCCACGATCCCGCTCTGCACGGCGTAGGCGATGCGGTGGGTGATGGCGCGCGTCTTGCCCGTGCCCGCACCCGCGAGCACGCACACCGGGCCGCGCACCGCCTCAACGACCTCGCGCTGTTCGGGATCAAGGCCCTCGAGGACGTCCAAATGGGCTCCCAATATGCGATGCGGACGGATGTACTGGCATCATCCTTCCAGCAGCCGCCCTGGCGTGTCCTGAGACCGGGTCGGCACACGGTACCAGCGGGGAGGAACCAGCCCGTGCGGAAAGCCGTGGGCGCGGCGATCGGGGTCGGAGCGCTCACCCTCGCCGTGATCCTGTTCGCCTTCCCCGGACAAAGAGCGGTGCCCGAGGCGGTGAAGTCCCCGGTGGCGGTGAAGACCACCTCCACCACGTCGCCCGCGCCATCCCACCAGCCGACGCCCACCACCCGGCCGCTCGCGTCCGCGTCCGACATCAAGGTCCGCACGGTGGCGTACGGCAGTGGCCCCCGGCAGCGGATGGACGTCTGGTGGCACACGAAGGGGCCGAGCCGCCCGGCGGTGTTCGTCATACACGGCGGCTGGTGGTCGGGCGGCGACAAGAAGACCATGACCACCGTCAGCAGGAGCTACGCCCGTCTGGGCTACACCGTGGTCAATCTCGACTACCGGCTCTCGGGGGACGCGCCCTGGCCGGCCCAGCGGACCGACACGATCGCCGCGATCGCCGCCGCGCGCGCTCACGCCGCCCGTTACAACACCGACCCCGACCGCTACGTCCTCGTCGGCTTCTCCGCGGGCGGTCACATCGCGGCCGCGGTCGGCACCTACGAGAACGGCCTTCCGGGCCTGCGCGGAGTCGTCGGCGTCTCCCCCGTGATCTCCCCGCTGACGTCCTACGCCGACGGGGGCGAGGGCGGGAGCCACGACCAGCGCAAGCTCCGCACGACCGCCACCGCGCTCGCCGGGGGCTGCACGCCCTCCGAGTGCCCCGACGTCTGGGCGAGCATGGAGGTCTCCGAGCACGCCTCGGCCGGCGACGCCCCGATGCTCGACGTGCACTCGCAGGACGAGTTCGTCCCGCCGTACCAGAGCGAACTGCTCCAGCAGGCGCTGAAGACGTACGGCGTGCCGATGTCCATCAAGGTCATGCCGGGCACCCAGCACAGCGCGCCGCTCTACCGGGAAAAGGGAGTGGCCAAGGCCGTCGAGGACTGGATAGCGGCACGACTCGAGTCCGACAGGTGATCACCGAACATGGTTCGGGAAAAGGGCCGGAACTGGGAACACGGCGCGAATCCGCCGTGTTGACGGTGATTACTCGGTTCCGCGCACGGAAGGACGATCATGTCGCTCACGGTCTACACAACCAGTTGGTGCGGCCCCTGTAAGCGGCTCAAGAGCCAGCTGACCCGGGAGGGCATCGCCTACAGCGAGGTCGACATCGAACGGCATCCCGACGCGGCCGAGTTCGTGATGAGCGTGAACAACGGCAACCAGGTCGTCCCCACGGTCGTGACCGACTGCCACACGATGACCAACCCCTCGGTCGCCGAGGTGAAGCGCCACCTTCAGGGCGCGTGCTGAGCGCGGCTCAGCCTGTCACCAATCGCCGGGGATCGGCTTGCCGTACCAGGTCTCGATGAGCCTGCGGGCGATCGAGACCTGGCCGGGCAGGCGAAGCCGGCCGGACTCGACCTGGGCGGTCAGTTCGTCCCGCGACAACCACTGGGCCTCGGCGATCTCGACGGGGTCCATGACGATCTCGGTCGTGGTCGCGCGGGCGACGAAGCCGAGCATCAGGCTCCGCGGGAACGGCCATGGCTGACTCCCCATGTAACGAGGAGCGGTGACCGTGATGCCGACCTCCTCCAGCACCTCGCGCATCACGGCGTGCTCCAGCGACTCGCCGGGCTCGACGAACCCCGCCAGGACGGACATGCGCCCCTCGGGCCACTCGGGGCCGCGGGCGAGCAGCACACGGTCCTCGTCGTCGTGGATCAGCATGATCACCGCGGGGTCGACCCGGGGGAAGTGCTGGCTCCCGTCCTTCGGGCAGACCCGCATGTGGCCGGAGGATGTGATCGTCGTACGGCTCCCGCAACGCGGGCAGAACTCGTGAGTCGTGTGCCACGCCTCCAAGGCGACGGCGTACACGACGAGTCCCGCGTCGCGATCGTCGAGCAGGGCGCCCGTCTGCCTCAGCCCCGCGGCCTCACCGGGCGGGAGTGGAGCCTGGACCGCGAAGTAGGCCACGCCGTCGGGGTCGACGCCGAGGAGATAGCGGGGACCCTCCGGCGCGTCCAGTGGAGACAGGAACACGACGGCGGCGCCGTCGGTGAACCTGCGGATGACGGTCTGGCCGTCGCGGACGACCAGGACCCGTGTCTTCTCGTCGGCCCACGCCCGGGCCAGCCACTCCTCGTCGCCCCTGAGCGCGGCCGACCGGTCGATCGCGTTCCGTGCCAGCAGCAGCGGGCCGAGCAGGCCTTCCGAGATCTCCACGGCGTCATCCTTCCACGGGTGCCTCCACAACACGCGTCCGCCGGTGGCGATTCCCGGCACGAACCGATCTGACCGTGACTAGGATGCAACGAGTTAGGTTAGGCTTACCTACGGAGGATCTGCGTGCGGCTCTACCTCACGGCGCTCAACCCGACCGACTCCGTGATGGACGGTTTCCTGCCCGCCGCCGCCGCGCTGGGGTGGGACGTCACCGTCCTGACCGACCAGCCGGGCGGATATCCGGACCATGAGGCCATCGAGACCGACGTGCGCGACCCCCGCGCGGTGATCGACGTCATCGCCGGTCACCATCGGCCCGACGTCGTCTTCTCCAACTCCGACCATCTCCAGGCGGAGACCGCGCTGGCCGCCGGTTACTTCGGCCTGCCGGGCAAGGACTGGCGCGCCTGCGTCACCGCCAAGAACAAGGCGCTCACGCGCCGCCGTCTCGCGCCGGTGGAGACCGTCCGGTCCGTACGGCTCCCGCCGGGGGGCGACCTGCCGCCGGCCCTGCCGTACCCGGTCGTCGTGAAACCGGCGATGGGCGTGGCCAGCGAGGACGTCATGCTCGCCGCGGACGTCCACGAACTGGCCGCGGCCGTCTCCGAGATCAGGAAGCGGCGGCCCGGCGACGTCCTGGTCGCGGAGGAGTTCCTCGACGGCCGTCTGCACACGCTGGAGACACTGGGCGACGGGCGGACGCTCCGCGTCCTGGGCGGCTTCAGGACCACACTCGGCCCGTTGCCGCACTTCGTCGAGGAGCGCCTGGATTGGCAGCCCGATCCCGGCGGCGAGCACGTGACGCACGTGGCCGCCGCCCTGGACGCGATCGGCGCCGGCTTCGGGGTGTGTCACACGGAGTACATGGTCACGGAGGACGGGCCGCGCATCGTGGAGGTCAACTACCGGCTGATCGGCGACAACTGTGACTTCCTGCTCGGCGACCTCGTCGGTGTGCCACTGCACGAATGGGTCCTGCGCGTCCACGCGGGCGAACCCCTGGACACGCTCGGCGGCCGGGCAGGCCCGCAGGACGACCTGTTCGGCACGGCGGTCAGCCTGATCGCCGACCGGTCGGGCGTCATCACGGCGGCGCCGTCGGCCGTGTCGCCGGACGAGTCACCCGGCGACACGGCCGGGGTCCGGCTCTGGCACCGGCCGCTGCGCGCGATCGGCGACCGGGTGGAGGTGACCCACACGAACAGGGACTACCTCGGCATCGTCCGGGCGATCGGCCCCGACCAGGTCACCGTGGACGCCGCCGTCGACTCCTTCCGCGAACTCCGGCCCTGGACGATCGCGTGACCGAGGTGCGCGGCAGGGAGACGTACCTTGCGGTCCGCGTCCTGGACGCCCTGCTCCGGGAGGACTACGCGAGCATCGCGTCCCGCCTGACGAGCGACAAGGACGGCGTCGCCGTCGTCCTCGCCTCCGGCAGGCGGGTGCGACTGGCCGTCGGCTCTCCGTTCCAGGACTTCGCCGTCGCCGAGGGGAGGGCGGGCCAGAACGGCGGACTGACCCTCGCGGAGGTGCTGCACACCCTCGCCGTGGTCGCCGACCCCGCCGACGCCCCCGGGGTCGCGGCCTTCACCAGGGAGTGCCACGAGGCGCTGGCCGCGCTGGTGCTCCATGACCGCCACCGCGCGGAGGTCGCGGCCCGGCTGCGCGGCCGGGAGCGCACACTCCTCTTCTACGAGGCGCTGGCCGCGACCGTCGACCATCCGATCTATCCCACGGCCCGGTGCCGTCTCGGCGTCTCGGAGGCGGACCTTCTCGCCCACGCGCCCGAGTTCGCCCCCTCCTTCGACCTGGCCTGGGCGGCGGTCCCCAGAGAGCGCGTCACACTGTCCGGCGCCGGACTGCCGGGCCGGTGGCCGGGGGCGGGCGACATCGGACTGCCGGACTGGTGGCCGGGGGCGGGCGACATCGGCCTCCCCGAGCGGTTCGCCGCCACCCATGTGCCGTTCCCCGTCCATCCGCTGACCGCGCCGGTGACCGAGGGCCTTCCTGGAGTCGTCATGGGAACCAAGCCGCATCTGACGGTCCGCCCGACCCTCTCCATGCGCACGGTCGAGGTCGACGAGCGGACCCACCTCAAGCTGCCCCTGGCGACGAGCACCCTGGGGCTGCTCAACCGGCGGTCGATCAAGCCGGCCACGCTCGGGGACGGGGCGCTCGCCGAGTCGCTCCTGCGTGAGGTGATCGCCCGGGAGCCCGCCGCGCGGGTCTCGCCGGCCGGCGAGCAGACCTACGGCCACGCCGGCCACGAGTACCTCGGCTGGCTGATCCGGGACCTCCCCGAGGGCGAGATCGTGCCCGTGGCGTCCCTCCTCGCCCCCTGGCCGGACGGCGACGGGAGGCGACTCGTGCTCCACGACCTCGCCGACCGCCACTACGGCGGGGACGTGCGCGCGCTGCTGCGCGACTACCTGTCGGTGCTCCTGTCCTGGAACACCTGCCTGTTCGTCCGGTACGGCATGGCCCTTGAGGCCCACCAGCAGAACCTGGCGCTCGTCTTCGGCGGCGGGCCGATGCGGCTGCTGCTGAAGGACAACGACGGCCTGCTCGTGTCCCCCGGTCTCCTGGGCGCGGCCGGGATCGAGACGCCCGCCTTCTCCGACCGGCGCATGCTCACCGACGACCCGCATGCGCTCGCCGACGTCTTCGTGACCATCACGCTGCACCTGGCCGCCGCCGCGATCGTGTTCCCGGCCCTGGGCGCGGCCGGCCCCGACTCCTCGGCGTCCGCGCTGATCAGGGACGAGTTGTCGGCGGCGCTCGAGCCCTACGGCGACGACCCGATGGCGCGGCTCCTGCGGGCCAGGACCCTCGACTCGGCCCGGCTGATCGGCAAGTCGATGGTCGTCGCCGGAACCCTCGTGGACAAGCGAAGGTCGGGAGCCGCCGACATCAACAAGTTCTACGGCATAACCGGCCCCAACTACCTCCGCCCATGACCCCCCACCACCCCCTTGGCCGTGATCATGCACACCTTCGTGATCATGCCCGTCGACCTGCGACAACCCCGAGCGTGATCATGCACACTCTCGCGATCATGCCCGCCGGCCTGCGGCGACTCCGGTCGTGATCATGCACGAATTCGGCGGCTTGCCGCCCGACCTGGCCTTCCCCGATCCGTGACCATGCAAAGGGGCACATCACCCATGGACCGCCTCCTGCTCGACCCGCACGTCTCCAGGGCCGAGGAGGTCACGCTGGGCGCGCTGCTGCGATGTTGCGCCCGGGAGCTCAGCGGCCCGCGCGGCCAGGTGTGGCCGGCCGAGCCGTACCTGCTGCTGGAGGTCGCGGGGACCCTGATCCGCGTGCGCGCGCACGGCGGCATCGCACTGCGCTTCGAGGGCCGGGCCGAGTGGCTGTCGGACGGGTCGTGGCTGCCCCTGACCTCCGACCTGCTCGTCGAACTCACCGAGCGCGAGTTGGAGGAGGCCGGCAGCGCAATCGACCGCGCGATCGACCGCGCGCCCGCCCGCACGTCCGCACACGGGAACGGGAACGGCCGCGGGAACGGGAGCGGGAGCGGGCACGGGGGTAACGACGAGTTCGCCGCGCAGGTCGCCGCCAGCCGCGACGCCATGGCGGAACTCCTCACCGCCCGTGCGCGGACCCGCCCGCCGTCGGACCCGTGGCTGACGTCCGAGCAGTCGCTCGTCGACGGCCATCCCTTCCACCCCTCGCCGAAGGCGCACACCGGCCCAGGACTGACCCGGTACGCCCCGGAGGCGCGCGCCGAGTTCCCGTTGCGCCTGCTCGGCGTCCGCGCCGATCTCGTGGCGGAGCAGGGGGACACCACGCCGCTCGACAGGCTCGGCGCCGCCCCCCGCGGGTACACGCTCCTGCCCGCACATCCCTGGCAACTCGAGCTCGTCGCCGACGACCTGCGGGACCCGCTCGCCGACGGACGGCTCATCGACCTCGGGTACGGCTCCCGCCCGGTGACCCCCACATCGTCGGTGCGCACGGTGTACGACGCCGTCACGGAGAACTGCCTGAAGTTCAGCCTCGACGTGCGGATCACCAACTGCGTCCGCAAGAACGCCTGGTACGAGCTGATCGGAGCCGTCGAGCTCACCGAGCGGCTCCGCCCGATCTTCGGCAGCCTGGCCGCCGACTTCCCGGGCACGCGCTGGCTTCCCGAGCCCGGCTACCGTTCGGCGGCGCTCGGGACCCGGCTGTTCGAGGCGCTCGGGGTGATCATCCGTTCCGGCCCGTGGCGGGAGTGCGGGCCTGGTGTGACCCCGATCCTCGCCGGGGCGTTCGCGACCGCCGGGGACGACCTGCCCGAGGCCGTGCGAGCCCGCCGGTGGGAGGACCCGCTCGGCTGGTGGAGGGCCTACGTGGAGCGGGTGGCTCCGCCGGTGCTCGACGCGTACTTCACGCACGGGGTCGTCCTCGAACCTCATGTGCAGAACGTCCTCATCGGCGTCGGCGCCGACGGGCTCCCCATGGAGGCGATCTTCCGCGATCTGGAGGGGACGAAGCTCGTGGCCGGCCGCCACGACCTGACCGGCCTGCCGGACCGGGTGGCCGAGGCGGTGACCTACGAGGCCGGCCAAGGCTGGAACCGGGTCGTCTACTGCCTCGTGGTCAACCATCTCGCCGAGGTGGCGGCCACGGTCGCCGGGACGGACCGGCTGCTGGACGACTTGTGGCACGTCGCCCACGAGGTCCTGGAGGACTACGCCGGGCGGCGCGGACGGCCTGCCCCGCTGGCGGAGCTGCTCGGGGGCGCGCCGCTGCCGGCGAAGGCCAACCTGGGCATCCGCTGGACCCGCTCGGCCGACAGGGCGGCGGGGTACACCACCGTGGCCAACCCGCTGGTCGCCTACTCGCCCCGGAGGTAGTGGAAGGCGGGCTTGGGGTGCATCAGGAAGTCGTGGTGGGAGATGTTCCACGCGTAGGCCCCGGCCATGGCGAACTCGACGACGTCGCCCACCTGCAGCCGCACCGGCACCCTGCGGGCGAGCACGTCCTTCGGCGTGCAGAGCTGCCCGACGATCGTGATGGGCTCGCCGGGCTCCCCCGTCGCCAGCGGCTGGTCGTGGCCCTTGGTGGCCGGGGTCCGCAGGTGGTGTGTGCCTCCCGCCACGACGGCGAACAGTTCGCCGTGCACCCGCTTGACGTCGATCACCCGGGTCACGTAGCGGCCGCAGTAGACGGTCAGGGCGCGGCCCGGCTCGACCCGCAGCACCTCTCCCGGACGGCGCAGCGCCGCGAGGCCCTTGCCGTACGAGTGCCAGTCGAACAGCGCGCCCGGGTCACGGTAGGACACCGCCATGCCACCACCGAGATTGATCTCGGTGAGACCGAGGCCGCGCGCGTAGTCGAGCACTCCGGCGGCCAGCTCCAGCAACCCTGCGGCGTCGAGCCCGCTCGCCAGGTGGGCGTGGAGCCCGCGGAGACGAACGGTGTCCTGCCTGTCCAGCAGGTCGACGCACTCGGCGACGCCCGCCGGATCCATGCCGAACGGCGTCGCCCCTCCCCCCATGACCAGTGAGGCCCCGTCGACCGGGAGATCGAGGTTGGCCCGCAGGAGCACATCGGCCGGCCGTCCGGACGCGAGCAGCCGGCGCAACTCACCGGGGCTCTCGACGTGCAGCCGGGTGACCTCGGCGGACAGCTCCGCGTCGGTCTTGCCGGGGCCGCCCAGCGCGACCTGGGCGCCGGGGAACAGCCCGCGGACGTGCGCGAGTTCCCCGCCCGAGGAGACCTCGAATCCGTCGACGTGGGGGGCGAGCACCCGCAGCAGCTCGGGATCGGGGTTCGCCTTCACGGCGTAGTAGAGCTCGACCCCTTCCAGCGCGGCCCGTACGGCTCCCGCATGGGCGTCCAGCCCGGCCAGGTCGTACACATAGGCGGGCAGTTCCCGACTGTCTGTCACGTGGACGCCTCCGATCGCTACGAGGGTTGCTCATACGAGTGAGAACTCTCCACCGCCGTGGGGATTTCCTCCACCCCCGCCTCTCGACCACTCTTCGGTGTGGCTACGTTCCGTCACACTCCTGCCACGACACGTACCATCAGACGCGTAGGGAGCCCGAGAGGATGGCGACGACATGGCGCTCACCAAGCCGACCCGGCACCGGCGGAACGACCACGTTCCCGCTGAGCGACAGCCCGACACCGAGCCCGAGGAACCCGACACCGAACCCGGGCCACGCGGCGCGGACCCCCGGCATCGCGGTGACGAGGCCGCGATCGAAGTGCTCTGCCGGCAGCTCAACGACGCGGGCTACACCGCGGAGATCTCCTGGGGTCAAGTCGTCGTGAGCCCCTGGCAGAGCAAGCAGAGTTCCCACATCGTGGACGAGCTGGCGGACCTGTTGATCCCGCTCAAGCTCGCGAACGGCTGGCGTTTCCACCACAACCTCGCCGTCCACATCCCGCCGTTCCTCGATCACCGGCTTCCGGACCTGATGGTCGCGCCGAGGAACGCCGAACATGTCGGCGATCTGCGGATCAAAGGCGACAGCGCCCTGCTCGTCGTCGAGGTGTGCTCTCCGGGAACACGCCAAACCGACTGGGACGAGAAGCCGTTCGACTACGCGCGTGCCGGAGTGCCGCTGCTACTCGTCGTCGATCCGCTCGCGGACCCGAAGACGGTCACTCTCATGAGCGAGCCGGTCAAGGACGTGTTCCCAGGCGACATGCGAGAGCCGTACAAGCAGGTCGTCACGGTAGAAGCGGGAGAGGCGCTGGAGTTGCCCGAACCGTTCGGGATCAAGCTCGAGACCGAGGCGCTATTCCGCTGACGGGATCCGGTGGATCAGAGCGGTGAGTCCCTCGGGCCCGAGGAGGTCGACCGGGCGCACCGTCTCGTTCGACCGGACGTAGTGGAAGGCCGCCCCGACCTTCTCCAGCGGCACGCCCGTGAGGGAGGCCCAGGCCAGACGGTAGGCCGCCAGCTGGACCGACGCGGTCTCCGCCGCCCTGCCGTGGAGCCGCTCCCCGGTCTTCCAGTCGACGACCACGTAGCCGTCGCCCTCACGGAAGACCGCGTCCATGCGGCCGCGCAGCAGGCGATCGGCGATGACGGTCTCGAACGGCACCTCCAGATCCAGCGGCTCCCGTCCGGCCCACTCGCTGTCCTCGAACCGTTCCTGCAACTCGGCCAGGTGGATCTCGGCCTCCGACGGCTCGTCGGAGGCTCCGGGCAGGTCGAAGTCGTCGAGCAGCCGCTGTTGTCCCCAGCGCGTTTCCAGCCATCGGTGGAAGGTCGTGCCCCGGCGGGCGAGCGGCGCGGGTTTGCGCGGCACGGGACGCCGCACCTGGCGTGCGAACGCCGCGGGATCAGAGGCCAGCGTGACGAGCGACGACACCGTCAACCGTGCGGGCAGTTCCACGGCTCCGCCGCCCCGCCGCCGGTTGGCCTCACGTTCCCGGATGAGGAGGTCGGTGTCCCGCGCCCAGGCCCGGGCCCGTTCCCGGTCACGATCCCTGATGTCGGCCGCGTCGGCGACCTCCGTACGGACTTCGCCGGCCAGCGCCTCCTCCACCAGGCGTGCGCCGTCCAGCACCGACTCGCGCACGGACACGAGCGGCCAGATGGCCTCGGCGGGCTCGGCGAGCAGGGGGTTCTCCCCACCGGTGTCCTCGGTCCAGCCCATGACCTGCGCGCCGGCCTCGCGGATCTCCATGAGGAAGTCGGACGGCTCCAGCGCCTTGGTCGAGCCGCCCCACCGGTACCCGGAGGCGATCAGCAGGTGGTGCGCCCGGGTCACGGCGACGTACGCGAGCCGCCGCTCCTCCATCAGATCCCGGTCGCGGCACCGCTCGTCGAAGTCCGCCAGCGCCTCCTTGTCCAGGCCGGCGAGAACCGGCAGATCCTCCTTGTCACCGCGAAGGGGGTAGGGCAGCTTGCGCGGGTTCTCCGTCCACCGGGAGTTCGTCACCGGCGTGGCGGGGAACACGCTGCCCCTGGCCAGCCCGCCCTTCTGCGTGGTGAGCTGCGACAGGCCGGGAACGACGACCACCGGCCACTCCAGGCCCTTGGACGCATGGACGGTCATGAGTTTGACGCTGTTGGTGTCGCCGACGCGTCCGGCCTCCAGGCCGAACTCCTCGGTCTCCGCGGCCTTGAGGTAGGCGAGGAAGGCCCCGAGGGTGGGGTCCTCGGCGTCGCCCGCGAACCGCGAGGCGGCGTCGAGGAACGCGTCCAGGTCGGCACGCGCGGCGAGCGGGCTCCCGCCGCGTGCCGCCACCTCGATGTCGAGCCCCAGACGTCGCTCGACCTCGCTGATGAGGTCGGGAAGCGGCTGCCCCGCGTGGGATCTCAGGTGGCGCAGTTCGAGGGCGAGCGCGGGCAGCCGAACGCGGGCGGGAGCCGAGAACACCTCCAGCCACTCGGACCGGTCGGGCAGTTCGTCGAGAGCGTCGACCAGGCTGCCGCGTTCCTCCGCCATGTCCGTGACGACCTGTTCGAGCGGGTCGTCGGGCCGTGGCCCGCCGTGGAACTCGCGGTTCAGCTCACGGGCGAGGTCGCCCAGAGCCTTCATGTCGGCGGGACCGATCCGCCAGCGCGGCCCGGCGAGCAGCCGCACCAGCGCGTCTCCGGCCGTCGGGTCGTAGAGCGTCCTGAGAGTCGCCACGATGTCGGCCACCTCCGGCACCGTGAGCAGGCCGCCGAGGCCGACCACCTCGACCGGGATGTCCCGCGCCTCCAGCGCCCGGCGCAGGGCGGGGAACTGCGACCGCTTGCGAGCGAGGATCGCGACGTCCTGCGGCTGTACGGCGGCGCCGCGCCTGGGGCGCTCTCCCTCCCCCCAGGGCAGCCCGTCGGGCGCCCCTTCGAGTCCGAGTGTCCTGGCCACGCCTTCCGCGACCCATTCGGCCTCGGCCTCCGCGGTGTCGTGGAACGCGCACACCACCCGTCCCCGGCCGGCCCGGTTCGCGCCGGGGACGAGCACGGGCACCTGCCCGGCCTCCTGCCGGAGCGGCGCCTGCAGCGCGGCGGCGACGCCGAGCACCCGCTCGCCGTTGCGGAAGCTGACCGACAACTGGCGCACGGGTGCCGGATCCCCCGACGAGGTGGGGAAGTCCTGCGGGAAGCGGGACAGGTTGCCCGACGACGCCCCGCGCCACCCGTAGATCGACTGGCAGGGGTCGCCCACGGCCGTGACCGGATGGCCCCCGCTGTACAGCGCCCGGAGCAGGACGAGCTGGGCGTGGCTCGTGTCCTGGTACTCGTCGAGCAGCACGACGGAGAAGTGGGAGCGCTCCGACACCCCCACCTCGGGATGCCGCGACGCGATCAGGGCGGCGAGCGCCATCTGGTCGCCGTAGTCGATGACCTCCCGGCGGCGTTTCAACCGTTCGTACGCTTCGACGAGCGGCAGCAACTGCTCCCGGACGGCCTGGGTCCTGACCGGGCGCTGCTGGGCCAGGATCGTCTTGCCCGGAAGGGCGGCGAGGCGGTCGCGGAGCCAGTCGCCGACCTCGCGCACCTCTCCCGAGGTCCGCAGGTGCTCGGCCATCTCACCGGCCAGCTCCAGCACGGCGGCGGTGACGCTCGGCGGACCGAGGTCCACCTTGTCCATGGGGCCGTCGTACTGCCCGACGACCCGCGCGGCCATCTGCCAGGAGACGGCCGGCGTGACCAGCCGCATGGTGGGTTCGAGCCCCTCGCGGAGCGCGTGATCGGTGACCAGCCGGGCGGCGTAGGCGTGGTAGGTCGAGATGGCCGGCTCCGCGTCGAGCAGTTCCGGCTCGACCAGCCCGGCCGCAGCCAGCCCGCTCAGCCGCTTTCGCACGCGCTCGGCCAGCTCCGCGGCGGCCTTCCTGGTGAAGGTGAGCCCCAGAATCTGCTCGGGCCGCGCCAGGCCGTTGGCCACCAGCCACACCACGCGCCCGGCCATGGTCTCGCTCTTGCCCGAGCCCGCACCCGCCACGACCACCGCCGGCTCCAGGGGCGCGTCGATGACGGCGGCCTGCTCCGGGGTGGGGGGAAGGACGCCGAGCTTGGCGGCGAGGTCCGCGGGGCTCAGCATCAGGCCATCGTACGGAGGCTCAGCACACCTGGCCCCCGTTGTCGTTGACCGGGCAGGCGACCCTGGCGGCGCACGTGCGGCAGCCGTCGTTGACCTTCGCCACGAACACGTTCCTCGCCATCCCCGCCGCGACGGTCTCGACCAGTTCCTCGGCCCATTTCGGCTCGGGATCGTCCCGCAGCGCGCCCTGCGCCTGTTCCTTGGCCGCGCCCGTCACGCCGGCCGCCTTGCCGACCTGGACGAGCGAGGCGCCCCCCGGCTCGACGAGGCCGTGCCGCTTGAACGCCCCGAGCAGCGTGGCGAGCTGGTACACCCCGAGCTGCGGATGCCGGTCGAGCTCATCGTCCTTCGGCTTGGAGGCGCCGGTCTTGATGTCGATGATGACGGCCCGGCCGTCGCCGTCGCGTTCCACCCGGTCGACGCGGCCCCGGATGTGAACGCCCTCGGCGACCACCGCCGTGAACGCCTCCTCCTGGGCGACGAGCTCGCGCGGGTTCTCCTCGTGCCACCGTACGAACCGCTCGACCATCTGCTCGGCGACCTTGCGCTGCTTGCGGTTGAACCAGACGCCGCCGAAGTCGAACTGCTCCCAGACGTCGTCGAGCCGCGCGACCAGGTCCACGCCGTCTTCAGCCGCCAGTACGGCTATCGCGTGGATGACCGACCCGAGGCTCTGAGTCACGCTGGAGTTGCCCGCGCCCACCGCGGTCTCCAGCACCCACCGCAGCCCGCACTTGGTGAAGTTCTCCACGGCCGAGGGCGAGATGCGCACGATGTCGTCGGGCCAGCCCAGAGGCCGGTCGTCGGAGAGCGGCGTCATCGCGTACCAGTCCCGCGGGCTCGCGCCGGGCACCCCCGCACGCGCCAGCCGGGCGAGGTGCCCGGCCGCGTCGCGGCGGAGCGACTCCGGCTTGGTCGAGTCGCACACGGCCGCCCGCAGGTCCGCCACCAGAGCGGACATGTTCAGCCAGCGGGCGCGGTCGTCGACGGTCGCCTCCTCGACGCCTCCGGGAAGCAGCTCGGTGAGGAACCGCGACGGGCGCTCGTCGGTGTCCTCGCCGCCCACGGCGGTGACCACCAGCTTGCGCCGCGCCCGGGTCGTCGCGACGTAGAACAGCCGCCGCTCCTCGGCCAGCAGCTTGGAGGACAGGGCGGCCGCCGTCGCCTGAGTGCTGTCGAGGGCGATCCCGGCGGACAGCTCGACGAGCTCCTCGGCTCCGAGGAGCGACCCCCGCAATCTCAGGTCGGGCCAGACGCCCTCCTGCACGCCGGCGATCACCACCACGTCCCACTCCAGGCCCTTGGACCGGTGCGCGGTGAGGATCCGTACGGCGTCGCCCTCCGGGGCCTGCTCGGCGAGGGAGTCGCCGGCGATCTCCTGGGAGGTCAGGTCGTCGAGGAACACCTCGATGCCGGCCTTGGGCAGCCGGTCGGTGAACCGGGCCGCGTGGTCGAACAGCGCGACGACGCCGTCGAGGTCCCGGTCCGCCTGGACTCCCCTCGACCCTCCGGACAGGCTGGTCTCGGTCCACCGCTCCGCGAGACCGCTGGCCTGCCAGACGTCCCAGAGCACGTCCTCCGCGCCGTGGCCGCGCCGTACGGCGTCGCGGGCGATCTTCAGAAGCTTCGCGACCCGTTCGGCGGACGCGCCCACGTGCGGCTCGACGTTGACGAGCTCGCGGGCGTCCCTGAGAGCGGCGACGAGCATCTCGTCGGACGACCTGGCCGTGAACGGCAGGGCCGGCTGCCCCTCCTCGGCGGCGGCCTCCGACGCGGACGCGGCCTCGTGCTCGGCGACGCGCAGGGCCCGGCGCAACCGGCGGACGCCGATCATGTCGGTGCCGCCCAGGGCTCCGGTCAGCAACTCCTCCGCGGTCGCGACGTCGAGGGACGACGAGTGCACGGCGACCTTCAGCAACGTGATCAGCGGCCGCACTCCCGGCTCCTGGACCAGCGGCAGCTCGTCACCTGCCACGATGACGGGCACGCCCGCCGTGATGAGCGCCCGCCGCAGCAGGGGAAGCTGCCGGGCGGCGCTGCGGACGAGGACGGCCATCCCGGACCAGGGCACGCCGTCGAGGAGATGGGCCCGGCGGAGGGTGTCGGCCACCACGGCGGCCTCCTGGCTGTCGCTGTCGGCGAGCAGCACCGAGACCTCGCCCGGCTCGGCGTCGGCGAGCGGCGCGAGCGCACGGTGGCGGCCCGCGGGCAGGCGGGAGGCGACGCGGCGGGACGCCTCCAGCAACTCCGGGCCGCTCCTGCGGCAGACGCCGAGCGCGATGACCGGGGCCTCGCCGCCGCCCGCCGTGCGGAACCTCTCCGGGAACCGCAGGATCCCCTGCACGTCGGCGCCGCGGAAGCCGTAGATCGACTGGTCGGGGTCCCCCACCGCGATCAGGTCACGCCCGTCCCCGGCGAGTTGCTGGAGCAGGAACTCCTGTGCCGGATCGGTGTCCTGGTATTCGTCCACGAGCACGACGTCGTAGGCGTCCCGCTCACGTCTCCTGACCTCGCCGTCGGTCAGCAGCCCGGCGGCCTCGCGGATCAGCTCCGCGTAGTCCATCGACGGCACGGGATCGAGGTCGAAGCGGTCCTGATAGCGGTAGGAGAACCGGCCCGCCGCCTCCCAGTCGGCCCTGCCGTGCGTGCGCCCGAGGTCGATCAGCGCGTCGCCGTCCAGCCCGCGCTCGGCCGCCCGGGACAGGAAGTCACGCAGTTCCTCGGCGAATCCCCGGGTCTTGAGGAGCTCGCGCATCCGGTCCGGCCAGCGCTCGGCTCCGTCCTCCAGCTCACCGTGGAGGAGTCTGCGGATCTCCAGGAGCTGTTCCGGTCCGGTCAGCAGGCGCGGAGGCGGCTCACCGGCGAGGACGGCCTCACGGCGCAGCAGGGCGTAGGCGTAGCTGTGGAAGGTCAGGGCGAGCGGGGTCCTCGTGGTCCTGCGCATCCGCCCTGTGATGCGCTCGCGCAGCTCACCGGCGGCCTTGCGGCTGAAGGTGAGGACCAGGACCCGTTCCGGATCGACGCCGCGCCGCTCGATGCGGTCGACGACGGTCTCCACGATGGTGGTGGTCTTGCCGGTGCCCGGTCCGGCCAGCACGAGCAGGGGGCCGCTCTCGTGCTCGACGACGGCCCTCTGATGCTCGTCCAGGACGGGGGCGGAACGGCTCACCCCGCCCCGGCGCACCAAACGGTATTTCTGACCACTCACAGCTCAGAATTCCATCAGAACACTGGGATAGATCGTGCCCGCTTGACCAGTACAGCGCGACGTGGTCGCGATCAGCCGCACGACACGCCGGACATGACCGGCGGATATGGGACATCCAAGGCGGCTCGCGTGAGTCTCACCACTCTCACACAAGCCGCCCCCTTTGGCGTGATCATGCACAGGTTCGGGATCATGCCCCGTGACCTGCCCAAACCTCCCACGTGATCATGCACACATTCGTACGCGTACGCCACGACCTGCGGAAACGCCACCCGTGATCATGCACAAAGCCCAGCCGCCACCCGAGGGGCGCGGCAATCAAACACCGTCCCAGCGGGCTCTGCGCATGTCCGCCCGGGTGCCCCTGAGGGGGGTGCCCTCCTCGCGCCATCGGGCGAGGCACTCGCTCTCCAGGCCGGGCGCGGCCGAACCGTCGGCTCTGATCACACGCCACCAGGGAACGGCGCCGCCCCACGTCGACATGACCCGGCCCACCTGCCGCGGCCCGCCCTCCCCGAGGTATTCCGCCACGTCCCCATAGGACATGACCCGACCTTTCGGGATGCGTTCGACCAGGTCGAGCACTCTCTCGGCGTACGGCGGGGGCTCACCGCGCCGTCGGCTCAGGTGCTCCATTCGGTGGGCCCGGCGGCGACGATCTCCTCGAGCTTCCCGAACTCGTACGTCGCGGAGCCGTTGACCTGCTCGACGACGCCGTTCCTGAGCCCGTAGGTCTCGCCGTCCTCGCCGACGAGCCATCCGCCGAGCATGTCGGCGACGCGGGCCAGCTGGGCCACCTGCCAGTCCGATCCCGGCCGACCGGCCAGCCGTCCCGACCAGGTCGCGATGTGATGCGCGGAGTCACCGTGCCACGCGACCAGCTCGCCGGCCTCCTGCGTCCCGCGCAGCTCGAATCCGGCGCCGGCCGAGATCACGCTCGCGAGTTCGGCGTAGGCGAGCGGTGCTGCACGCTCCACGCGCAACTCGTACCCCATGAGGCATGGACCTTAGCGAAACTTGATGTCGCCCTGTCGTCGAAATCCGAAACGCCGCCAAATGGCGGCCAACATGTGATCACCTGCGGCTGAGGACGACGATCGCGCCGCAGAACCCGCCCAGGCCGACGAGGGCGGCGATTGCGTAGATCCAGAGCCTAACCGGATCGGGCCCCGGGCGCATGGGCGCTTCGGACATCGGCCCCTTCCCGAAGTGGAGATCGTCCCGCACGGGGGCCGCCTGGGCGTATCCCGCCAGTTCGGCCGCCTTGGCAATCGCGGCCCCCGCGTCGACTTCACCGAATCCCACTTTGTCGTCATAGCCGGCGTTCGGACTGGGGTGCGAGGTCGAGCTGAGCGCCCGCGACACGAGTTCGGGCGCCATATTCGGATATTTCGCCTTTATCAGCGCGACTGTCCCCGCCACGAGCGCGCTCGACGCGCCGGTCCCCGACACCGTGCCGTGCTTGCCCCCGGGCAGGACCACCGGCACGTCGGCCCCCGGAGCGGAGACGAGGACCGACAGGTTGTCACTGCTGGAGGTGGTCTTACGGCCCTGCCTGTCGACGCCCGCCACGCCGATGACACCGGGATAGCCCGCGGGGAAGCGCCAGTAGGAGGTGCCCGTCTGCTGGGTGTACGCCGACCGGCCCCCGTCCCCCGCCGCCGCGACCAGGACGATCCCGCGCGACAGCGCGTAGGAGACCGCCTCGCGGTCCGCCCGGTCGATCCCGTAGCCCGCGATCGGGATGCAGATGACCGTGGCCCCGTGGTTGGCGGCGTACCGGATGCCGCGCGCCATGGGACTGTCCTGGGCCCCGGTGGGTCCGGACTGGGGATCGGCCGCGATCAGCTCAGGCTCGCCGGTGGCGACCCTGATGGACAGGATCCGCGCCTCAGGCGCCACACCGGACGGGCCGCCGCCGTTTCCGGCGATCAACGACGCCGCGGCGGTGACGTCGCCCGTGGACTTGTCCGGCGAGTTGTCCAGGGAGTCGTCGAAGAGCGCGCCCGACAGATCGGGCCCCTGCGTGACCCTTCCCTTGAGTTCGGACACCTCGGCGTCCACCTGCTCGGCGCCCAGCAGGGCCACGGTCACACCGGCGCCCTTGGTGACCTTCCACGCCTCCTCGGCGTTGATCGCGTCCAGCGCCCAGCGCTCCTCGCCCGCGCCGGGCCTCGACTCGGCGTGCGCCGCGTAGGTCGGCCCCGCGGCCAGCAGGGCGCTCGCGACGGCGGCGCACAGCGCGATCGGCTTCAGCACACGTTCCCCTGGGTGCAGCGCGGGACGTCGGGCGGTTCGCCCAGGGACCGCGCGATGCGTCCGGCGATCGACTCGGCCGTCGGCCACATCTCGCTGTTCAACTGCTCCTCCATGGGGACGGAGTCGCGGGTCCTGCCATCGGTGTACCCGACGGCGGAGAAGACGATGTACGGCCCCGCTCCCACCCATCCGGTCCGCTGCCGCTGGGCGGCGCCGAACATGTCGGTCACCGTCCCGGGGAAGGCCACGGGCCGGATGCCCACCCGGTCGTCCACGGGCAGCTTGGTGGCCGCGTCCAGCCGGGCGTCCTCGTCCTTCAGGACGGCGACGCCCACGGTGATGGCGAACGTCGACGTCTGGTCGACGTAGGTGGCCCGCAACATCGTCCGGCAACCCTGCTCGCGCAGGACCGAGGCGACGGGCGAGTCGACCGTCGTGGCGCAGACCTCCTCGGGGGCCACACCGACGCGGTGGGCGTACTGCTGGGCCCGGCCGAGGCCGTTGTACGGAAGCTCCTCGGGGAAGACCATCCCGACCGGCCAGGCGTGCCACCGCCTGGCCACGTCCTGCGCGGCGTACTGGGCCCGCTCCTCGTCGGTGAGGGGACGCGAGCGCGTCTCCTGGATCAGCCCGACCGAGCCCAGCAGGATGTCGAGGGCCGCGACGGCGAGCACCACGCCCATCAACGTCAGGAAGAGGGAGCGGAACCGGAGGCCCCGCCTGAGCTCCGCCTGTTCCTTCGCGGCCTGGGCCGCCATCGCCCGTCTGCCTGACGCGGGCCAGCGACGCGCTCGTACCCGGCCGGCGGACGAGCCCAGAGGCAGTCCACGCCGACCACCGGGCGGTGTCCTGGGCTCCTCGGGCGGCATGATTCGATGCTACGTCGGAAGGCCCGGAGGCTGAGGAGGCGACATGGCGAGATCGTCGTGTTCCTCCCGTCGTGCCCGGCGGAGGAGGAGGATCAGCACGATCAGACTGGCGGCCGCGCTGACCAGCCCCGCGAGGGCGATGCCGCCGGAGATGGCGATCGTCCGCTGATCGCGGCGCACCTTCACGGCGACGGGCGTGTCGTGGGCGCCCTTCCCGACGGCGCGGGCCGGATCCTGCACTCCGGGACCCGACGCGGTGGCCCGGTGGCGGGCCAGGGTGTTCGCGGCGGTCAGGGCGCGGGCGGCGTCGACGACGCCGAAGCCTGTTCCCGTGTTGTAGGCCGCCTTCCTGGCCGGCGACGAGCTCAGCGCCTGGGCCACGAGAGCGGGGGACATCGCCGGGTGGCGCGACTTGATCAGCGCCGCCACTCCCGAGACCAGCGCGGTGGCCTGCGAGGTGCCCCGGCCCACCCAGTACTCGTCGCCGGGGCCCGCGCCCAGGACGTCGACGCCCGGCGCCGCCACGAGGACGGAGGAGTTCCGGTTGGAGAACGAGGCGCGGATCAGGGCCGGCGTCACGGCGGCCACTGAGATCACGCCGGGGATCGCGGCCGGGTAGGAGTACGGCGCGGTCCGCTTGCCCGTGCCGTCGTTGCCCGCCGCCGCGACCAGGACGACGCCCTTGGAGATCGCGTAGCGGATGGCCTCCCGCTCGGCCTCCGTGGGCCGGTCCTTGGAGATCGACAGGTTGATCACGTCCGCCCCGCGGTCCACGGCGTACCGGATCCCCTTGGCGACCACTCCCGCGTACCGCGGGTCGGAGTTGAACTTCCGGAAGCCCGCCTCCTCGTCCTCGAGGATCACCCGGACGGAGAGGATCTTCGCCTGCGGCGCGACCCCCATGACTCCGTCGGCCGCTCCCGGGCCGTGCCCGTGGCCCGCGATCAGGGACGCCATGTAGGTGCCGTGCAGGCGCACCTCAGCGGTTCCGCGCGGCGTCGCGCCGTCCGTGAAGTCCTTGCCGGTGATCACCGATCCGGCCAGGTCGTGATGCCGGGCGTCCACGCCGGAGTCGAGGACGGCGACCGTCACCCCTCGCCCCTTGGTGACCTTCCACGCGTGCTCGACGTCGAGCGTCCGCAACACCGACTGCTGGCTCGTACGGACCGAGTCCGCGAGAGCCGTACCGGTCGTGCCGGGGAGCAGCAGCGCTGCGGCCGTGAGGGTCGTGACGACTCCGAGCGCCAGGCGTCTCAGCACGGCGCCTCCTTGCCCCCGCATTCGAGAGGTGACGGGACGGTGAGAGCGTCGGCGACTCGCTCGGAGAGGTCGTCCGTGAACGAGAACATCGCCGGGCGCTGCTTGCCCAGCGCGCGGGCGGGACGCCCGTCGACCTGGCCAACTGTGGTCAGGACGATGTACGGCCCGGCCTGCCGCAGGGTGGCCGCCTGGCGGGCGGCCGCGGTGAACCGGTCGGTCACGGTGCCGTCGAAGGCCAGGGCGCGCAGGCCCGGGGAGGGCTTCCCCTGCTGGGGCAGCGCCGCCTCGGCGGCGTCCGCCGACCGGGCGTCGGGAAAGGCCGCGACACCGATCGTGACGACCATGCCCTGGAGTGCGTCCAGATACGTCGCCCGCAGGATCGCCCTGCATCCAGCGGTCCGGACGGCCGCCTGGAGCGTGGCGTCGACGGCGCCCTTGCAGTCGGTCTTCGACGAGATGCCGACCCGGCTGGCCTTCTCCTCGCCGCCCTGTTCGCCCGTGTACGCGAGGGTCGGGGGGAAGATCCGGCCGGCGGGCCACGTCTGCCAGCGGCCCGCGACCTCGGTCGCCGCGGCCTGCCGCACCTCGGCCGCACTGGGACCCCGGGTGAACTCGGCGGCCGCGGAACTGGCCGCGACACCGGCGACGACCGCGCAGACCAGGGTGAGCACGGAGGCGACCACGAGAGCCGGCCAGGTCCGCCACTCACTCACCGGGGTCTCCGCTCCCTCGCTGCGGGTTTACCAAGCGACCTTAGCCCCACCAAGGGCGGCTATCTCCCCAAATACCCCGGAAAGTACTTGACGCTATGGAAAGCAGAAAGTACTTTCCATGATGGAAAGATAATGCTGCGACGTCCCGAGGAGCCCCCCGTGAACGCCGACGAAGCCGCACAGAGTCTCGCGACGATCCGGGACACGCAGACCAGGGCCGTGAGATCACAGCCCTGGTTCCCGACGTGGTACGTGATCGGCGTCTCGCTGTTCGTGACCGGGATGCAGATCGTGACCGAACCCGGCGTCCCCGGCCCGCTGAGCGGCGGCGTGGCCGTCCTGCTCTGCGCGGCGCTCGGCGCCATGGTCGCCGTGCTCGTCAAGACCCGCCGGATGACGGCCCACCGCAGCCTGCTGCCGCGCGGCGGGTTCGTCGTGTTCGGGGTGTGGCTCGCCACCTGCTTCGTCGTCTGCCTCATCCTGGCCCTGCGCTGGCACGCCGACGAGATCGCCTACGCTCGGACGTACGCCGCTCTCGTCATGACGGGCTATGTGGCGGCGACCGGTCCCCTGGTGTCTCGGGGGATCTCCCGGATGATCGCTCGCAAGATCGAGAAAGGGGCGTGATGGAGCTCGATCCCGTGATCCACGCCCCCACCCGGCTGCAGATCGTGTCGGTGCTGGCGGCGGCCGAGGAGGCCGAGTTCGGTTTCGTGCGGGACACGCTCGGCATCAGCGACTCGGTGCTCTCCAAGCACGCGAGCGCCCTGGAGACCGCCGGATATGTGCGCATCCGCAAGGGATACGTCGGCAAGCGGCCCAAGACCTGGTTCAGCCTCACCGAGCAGGGCCGCTCGGCGTTCGCCGACTACGTGCGGAACCTGCAGAAGATCGTCTCGCCGAGTGGACTGACGGTCCTGCCCGGCTGACCGCCCAGGGTGACGGCGACGCCCCGAAACGCCCGTACGGCCGCCGCCTCGCTCAGCGAGGACGACGGCCGTACGTCAGCCGATCAGCGAATGCCGGTCAGTAGGTCGGCAGGCTGGGGTCGATGGTCTTGATCCAGCTCAGGACGCCGCCGCCGACGTGGACGGCGTCGGCGAAGCCGGCGTTCTTGAGAACCGCCAGGACCTCCGCGGAGCGGCCGCCCGACTTGCAGTGCACGACGATCTTCTTGTCCTGCGGCAGGCCCTCCAGCGCGGATCCGTTCAGGAACTCGCCCTTGGGGATCAGCACGGCGCCGGGGATGTTGACGATCTCGTACTCGTTCTGCTCCCGGACGTCGATCAGGTAGATGTCGTCTCCCCGATCCTGCATGTCCTTGAGCTCCGCCGCCGTGATGGTCGAGCCCGCGGCGGCCTGCTGCGCCTCGTCGGAGACCGTGCCACAGAACGCCTCGTAGTCGATCAGCTCGGTGATCGAGGGGTTCTTGCCGCACAGCGGGCACTCCGGGTCCTTGCGGACCTTGACGTCGCGGTACTTCATCTCCAGCGCGTCATAGATCATCAGGCGGCCGACGAGAGGGTCGCCGATGCCGGTGATGATCTTGATGGCCTCGTTGACCTGGATGGAGCCGATCGAGGCGCACAGCACCCCGAGGACGCCGCCCTCGGCGCAGCTCGGCACCATGCCGGGAGGCGGGGGCTCCGGGTAGAGGCAGCGGTAGCAGGGGCCGTGCTCGGACCAGAACACGCTCGCCTGGCCGTCGAAGCGGTAGATCGAGCCCCAGACGTACGGCTTGCCGAGGAGGACGGCCGCGTCGTTCACCATGTAGCGGGTGGCGAAGTTGTCCGTCCCGTCCACGATCAGGTCGTAGCCCGAGAAGATGTCCATCACGTTGTCCGTCGTGAGGGCGACGTTGTGGATCACCACGTTGACGTTCGGGTTGACCTCGCGGACGCTGGCCGCGGCCGACTCCGCCTTGAGGCGGCCGACGTCGGACTGGCCGTGGATGATCTGGCGCTGCAGGTTCGACTCGTCCACGATGTCGAAGTCGACGATGCCGAGGGTTCCCACCCCGGCCGCGGCGAGGTACAGCAGGGCGGGTGAGCCCAGACCGCCCGCGCCCACACACAGGACCTTGGCGTTCTTGAGCCGCTTCTGCCCCGCCATGCCCACGTCAGGGATGATCAGGTGGCGTGAGTAGCGGCGCACCTCGTCGACGGTCAGCTCAGCTGCCGGCTCTACCAGCGGTGGCAACGACACAGTTCCACTCCCGTTTTCGCGCCAATGGTCGCGCTCGGCTCCATGGGCCCATCACAAGCTCTTCTCACAACCTAACCGGGGTATCCCGCATTCCCCAATCAGGCTGATCGCGCGGCGGACAACCGTGGAGCGGCCGTCTCGACGATGAGCCGGCGCGCCTCCCTGGCGACGGCCTCGGGGAACTCCATCTGGGCGACGTGCGCCGCGTTCGCGAGCGTGACGAGCCGGACGTCCGGGAACACCCGGCCCGCGCGCAGGGCCATCCTGGCGTCGACGAGCCGGTCGCGGCGGCCGTAGATGACGAGTGTGGGGGCCGTGACCTGGGCGGCCTGCCTCCACAGGTTGCCGGGCCCGACGCGGAAGTACTCGTTCACGATCGCCCGGGCGCACCCGACCATCGCCGCCGCCGCGTACGGCAGGCCGTCACGGCGCCGCAACTCCTCCTCCGCCTCACGGAGACGCTGAGGATGGACCCGGCTCCCGTCGGCGTAACACCAGCTGAGGGTCGCCCGGACGCGCCGATCGACGGGGACGCCGTTGAGCTTCCTGATCGCGATCTCGCCCAGGCGCGGTGCGGCCGACATGGCCACGCGGGCCGGGCCGAACCGGGGCAGCAGGTCGGGCAGGGCCGGAGAGATCAGCGTCAGCGACCTGACGAGGTCGGGCCGCGTCGCGGCCACCCGGACGGAGACGGCCCCGCCCATGGAGTTGCCGAACAGGTGGACCGGCCTGCCGACGTGCTCGATCACCTTCGCCACCACGCTCGCGTGGCCGTCCACCGAGTAGTCGCCGTCCAGGGGCTCGGGCGAATAGCCGGCTCCCGGCAGATCGAGGGCGTATCCCCTGACGTCGCCCGCGAGTTCGCCCATGAGATCGGTCCAGTTGGTGGCCGAGCCGGCCAGGCCGTGGACGAACACCGCGGCCTCTCCGGGGCCCCCGGGTGTGGATCTCACGTGGACCCGTGTATCGCCCATCTCGATGAGCTCTCCCGGCCACGACGGAATCGGCTCGACACCCACGCGTCCTCCCCTGTTCGCCTTCTGTTTCGACGATAGCCCCCTGCCGTGCGGCCCTGCCATGGGTCGCACCCATACCCGGACGGCCTGCAGGCATGCCGCCATTAACCGGGAACAAAGCCGTGAATATCGCTCATATTAGGACATTCTAAATCCGACATAAATGACATTTCCGATGAAAATGATCAGAAATGGTTCAACGTCGTCAATAAAGAGATAAGCAGATGGCAAAAGCCGCCGATCGCCGTTTGTCGCTCCGCTGACGCGGAAAACAAGACAATGCAGGGAAGACCCACTAAGGGTCGCCAGAAGAACATTTTCCAAGCTATTTGGACAATGTCAGCGCATAGGACGTAAGTCCTTTCAAGGGGGAAATGAAATGCCCAACTTCAAGAGCCTCGTCGGAGTCCTCGCCATCAGCACCGCGCTGACCGGCGGGGCCGTCGCCCTCGGTACCGCTGTCACCGCCGGCACCGCGAACGCCACCACCGTCATGGGCTGCGGCGGCGGCTGCGGCGGCGGCGGCTGGGGCCGTGGCCACCGGAACCACAACCGCAACTGGAACCGGAACCACCAGTGGCAGCACGAGCGTCAGCACCAGCACCAGCGCCAGTACCTGCTGCGCGACTTCACCCTGGTCGTGACGCCGTTCCAGAAGAGCGACAACGACGCCACCCCGTGGCAGAAGCAGGACACCGACTCCAAGTCGAACGCTGAGGCCGAGGAGAAGTACTACGGCCCGGGCGCCGGCACGAGCACGACCGCTCCGGTCGCGCCGCCCGTCATCGGCTAATACGCCGCCGACTCACGGGCGTCCTGACCGGATGGTCAGGGACGTGAGCACCGAATGAAGTGCCCGTGGCCGCCGACGCCGTAAGGCTCACCCCGTCCGGGGGACGCCACACCTGGCGGTCACGGGCATCTTCGAAAACTCGCGATCGTCAAGCGGATTTCCACGGCGCACATTCACCGGAGGCCGTCCGCAATTCGGCGCCCGCATCCCACTCTCCTGTTTCTCCCTCGCCGCGGCGATTCCACAACGACGTGGAGCCGTCTTCGCGTGGGGAAACGCATACATCAAAGGGAAAAGCACATGTCCAAGCTCAGCAACATCATGGGCGTTCTCGCCGCCAGCGTCGCGCTGTCGGGCGGGGCACTCGCCCTCGGCGCCACCTCCGCGAGCGCGTCCGTCGTCATGGGCGGCGTTCCCGCTCCGGCCCCGGCTCCGGTTTCGGTCTCGCGGCCCGTCTGCCACAAGTCGGTGTGCGTCCGCGAGGGGCGCAACCACAACCGCAACCACAACTGGAACCACAGCCGTCAGCGTCAGCACGCGCGCCAGTTCGAGTTCCAGCGCCAGTACCTCATGCGCGACTTCTCGCTGATCGTGACGCCGTTCCAGTCGTCCGAGAACGAGGCCACGCCCTGGCAGAAGTCGGACACCGACTCGCGCTCCGAGGCTGAAGCCGAGGACTGATACAGGCCCGTCGTGTCTTGATCCAGGTCTGAGAGGTGCGGGTGCGTGCTCGCCACGGTTTCATCCGGGGCGGGAGTCGCTGAGCGGAGAATGCCGTGCTCGCTGACATCGCGGTTCCAGGAACCACGGTCACTGAGCGGGCACAGGCATCTCCCTGACGTCCACGCACCCTGACATCGCCCGGGCCGCAGCAACGGATCGCCCAATCTCATGAAAGGGAAAGAGATATGTCCAAGATCGCCAACCTCGTTGGGATCCTCGCTGTCAGCACCGCGCTGACCGGTGGGGCCGTCGCCCTCGGAACTGCTGTCACCAGCACGTCCGCGAGCGCCACCACCATCACGGGTTGCGGCGGCGGCTGCGGCGGCTCCGGCTGGGGCCGTGGCCACCGCAACCACAACCGCAACTGGAACCGGAACCACGAGTTCCAGCACACGCGTGAGCACCAGCACCAGCGTCAGCACCTGCTGCGTGACTTCTCGCTGATCATCACCCCTTTCCAGAAGTCGGACAACCAGGCCGTCCCGCAGCAGAAGCAGGACACCGACTCCAAGTCGAAGGCGGAGGCCGAGGGCCACTACTACGGAACGCCCGCTCCGGTCGTCACCGTGACGGTCACCGCCGTCCCGTAACCCGGGTGTCCGACGCACGTCCAGTAGTGAGTCAGTCCCGCACCGGCGGGGACATCGCGGTTGTGATGAACCTCGGTCAGCCGGTGAGAACGAAAACCAGGAGAGGACACGACGGGCATCACGGCCGTCCGTGACCGCAATGGATCTGGAACCGCAATCCAGGTGCCTTCTGTCCGCATCGCCTTCCTGGCCGCGTCATACGGCCCAGGGAGTGCATTCCGTACACGACAACGAGCGAGGGCTCCGCGGCATCGTCCGCGGAGCCCTCCTCCATTTCTCCACCGCGCCCGCCCTCTCGGCCCGTATCTTCTCCGCCGCGCCCGTTCCCCCGCCCCTCAATCCCCCGCCTGTCGTCGCGATCCGAATCGGACATATGCGACATATCCACCGCTATTAGTCTAAGGCCGTTCACAGCCTGTCAATAAGCATCTAAAAGCACCAGATCGTCGTTTGTATGGCCCGAATGCTGGAAATCTAGACAGCGCAGGACGATAGCCTCTTAGGGGGCTGTCAGCGACATTCTTTCTCGTTTCAGAAATTGTCGCAATAAGGGCAACCGATCCTTTCAAGGGGGACACCCAATGCCCAAGCTCAAGAACGTCATGGCCGGTCTTGCCATCAGCACGGCGCTTGCCGGCGGTGCCATCGCTCTGGGCGCCACCTCCGCGAGCGCCGCCACCACCGGCTGGGACCACGAGAACCGCTTCCAGGACGAGGACTGCACCAACTTCACCGTCGGTGCCAACAACGCCTTCGTCCACTTCTCGGAGTTCGACAAGGACTGCAAGCGGTTCAACTGGGGACGCTAGTCCGGACATGCTCCGGAATGAGCTTCGGCGACAGGGTTGGGGAGCCGACGAGCGGCATGCCCTGTTCGCCCGGATCTTCTGATTTCGATTCTCGACATAGCGGTGAAGCGTCGGCCTCAATGACGCGGTCCCGTTAAGGACCGCTATCTCATAGAACGTTCTCAATCGAATATCCGAGCTCAGGCACGAAGGCGAGGGCTCCGGTGGATGACCAATCCACCGGAGCCCTCGCTTTTTCGCGCGCCGGGCTCCTTCGGAAAGCCCGCCCGCCGCCCAGGAGGGACCAGGCGCACAGCGAAGCCGCTCGGGTCCCCGGAATACCGCGGGAGCTGCGTCGATGCCCCAGCGGGCCACTCAGGCCCGCGCGCCGTTTCACCCGCCTCCCGCCTCCACGCACCGCAGAGGACGGTACGGACGGAGCACATTCGATCAGCTTCGTTGAATCGGACATTTCGTGACAAAAACGTCATTAATGGTCTATGCTCGGTTATAAAGAGACAATAAGCCATCAAAAGCGCTCGCCGGTCGTTTGTGATCCGACTCTTCCGGCAATTAACTCAGCGCGGGAAAGATAGTCCATTAGGGGCTATCAGGGGCATTTTCTCTTTCGACGGAAAATGCGCCGATTAAGGGCAATCGAATCCTTTCAAGGGGGACACGCAATGCCCAAGTACAAGAACGTCATCGCAGGGCTCGCGATCAGCACGGCGCTGACCGGTGGGGCCGTCGCGCTCGGCGCTGCCACCACCACCACGACCGCGAGCGCGACCACTGTCTCCAGCTGGGGCGGCGGCGGCTGCGGCGGCGGCGGCTTCTGGCGCAGCGGCCACCGCCGCTGCGGTGGCGGCGGCTGCCACCGCGGCTGGTCGCGTGGCTGCCACAACCGGTTCCGCTCCACCTGGCGCAACAACGAGCACCGCCAGCTGAACAACATCAACGTTCGCAACTCGGACGCCGACGTCGTCGTCGGCTGACCACGCGGCCCGTCGCGATGAGCTCCGCGCCCCGAACTGAGGAGTGGGGAGACCGTAGTGCCCGGATGACACGGGCACCAGGCCTCATGACGCATCGACCTTTCATGGGCCGCCCCTCAGCGGAAACTGGAGCCCGTTCTCCAGGGGCGTAGAGGCGAGGGCTCCGGTGGATCACTTCCACCGGAGCCCTCACAGCGAGACATCACAAAACAACACGACGGCGAGACATCGGAGCGGCTCAGGCCGAGCGGCGGGTCCTCCGCTTCGCGGGCGCCTTCTCCTCAGATTTCTCCTCAGCCTTCTCCGCGGCCTTCTCAGACGCCTTCCCGGGAGCCTTCCTCTTGGCGGCGGGCGCCTCCCGGCCTCCCTCCCGCTCTTTCTTCGCGGCCTCGACGCTGGCGCGCAGCGCGGCCATCAGGTCGACGGCGGGCCCCGTCTCGGACGGAACCTCTGCGGCGACGACCTCCTTCCCCTCGATCTTGGCCTCGATGACCTGCTGGAGCGCCTCGCGATAGGCGTCCCGATACTCACCCGGGTCGAAGTCGGCGACCATGGTCTCGATCAGGGACTCGGCCATCTTGAGCTCCTGAGGCCGGATGTCGACGTCCTCCTCCAGGAACGGAAACTCGACCTCTCGAACCTCGTCCGGCCAGAGCATCGTCTCCAGCACGAAGATCCCGTCACGGACCCGGAGCGTCGCGAGCGCCTCCCGCTGACGCAGCGCCACCTTCACGATCGCCACCTGGCCGGACCGCTCCAGGGCGTCGCGCAGCAGCACGTACGGCTTGGCCCCCTGGGCGTCGGGCTCGAGGTAGTAGGACTTGGCGAAGTAAATGGGGTCGATCTGGTCGGCGGGGCTGAACTGCAGCACGTCGATCCGCCGCGAGGTGGTCAGCGGCAGGTCGGCGAAGTCCTCGTCGGTCAGCACCACGATCTCGCCCGTGGCCAGCTCGTATCCCTTGGCGATGTCGGCGTACGGCACCTCCTCGCCGTCCACGGTGCAGACCCGCCGGTACTTGATGCGCCCGCCGTCCGTCCGATGCACCTGGTGGAAGGTGACGTCCTTCTGCTCGGTCGCCGAGTACAACTTCACTGGGATGGTGACCAGTCCGAACGAGATGGCGCCTTTCCAGATGCTGCGCATAACCACATTCTCGTCTCTGTGTTCGAATACCACCATGGGGGGATTCAAGGGACTTACCTCATGGGCAGGTACCCACTATGGCAATGCCATATCCGGTCGAACCCATGCTCGCGGTCGCCGGCGACCTCCCCCTCGATCGTTCCGCGTACGCCCTGGAGGTGAAGTGGGACGGCATCCGGGCGATCGTCTACGTCGACGGCGGTGTCCGCGCCACCGGCCGCAAGGGCACCGACTGCACCTCCCGTTACCCCGAGATCGCGCGGGTCGTCGCCCCCCTCGCGGGCCGCAGCGCCGTCCTCGACGGCGAGGTCGTCGCCTTCGACGCCCTCGGACGGCCCAGCTTCGAGCTGCTCCAGCGGCGCATGCACGTGGCCGACCCCGCGGCCGCCGGGCTCCTCACCCTCGTGCCCGTCACCTACATGCCCTTCGACCTGCTCTATCTGGACGGCCACGCGCTGTTCGACCTGCCCTACCGTGACCGCAGGGAACTCCTGGACTCGCTCGGGCTGGAGGCCCCGCCGTACCTTCCCTGCGACCCCGACGTGCTGGAGGCCACCCGCCTGCAGGGCCTCGAAGGCGTCGTGGCCAAGCGGCTCGACTCGCCGTACCGGCCGGGACGGCGGACGGATTGGTGGGTGAAGGTCAAGAACCTCGACACCGCGGACGTCGTGATCGGCGGCTGGCGCCCCGGCAAGGGCCGCCGCGCGGGCGGCGTCGGCTCGCTGCTCCTCGGCATGTACGGACGACCGTCGCCGGGGCCGTCGGAATTCCTGTTCGTCGGCCATGTCGGCACCGGGTTCAGCGATGCGATGCTGGATGACGTGCATCGGCTGCTGGAACCCCTCGAAATCAGGCAGAGCGCCTTCTCCGCGCTGCTTCCACGGGAGATCAGCAGGGACGCGCGCTGGGTCAGGCCCGAGCTCGTCGGCGAGGTCGCCTTCACGATGTGGACGCACGAGGGGCGCCTGCGCCACCCCGTGTGGCGCGGCATCAGGGCGGACAAGGTGCCCGCGGACGTACGGCGAGAGGAGCAGGGGTGACAGAGAAGGTGCTGGTGCGGGTCGACGGCCGGGAGCTCTCCCTGAGCAACCTGACCAAGGTGCTCTACCCCGCAGGCGGCTTCACCAAGGCCGAGGTCATCGACTACTACACCCGGATCGCCCCGGTCATGCTCTCCCATCTCCATGGCCGGCCGCTGACCGTGAAGCGTTTCCCCAACGGAGTCGAGCGCCAGTCGTTCTTCGAGAAGAACGCCCCCGCCCACACCCCGAAGTGGGTCCGCAAGGTCACGCTTCCCGTGCCGGGCAGCACGATGAACCGCGAGAAGATCGACTTCGCGGTGGTCGACGATCTGCCGACGCTGGTCTACTACGCGAACCTCGCGGCCATCGAGTTCCACGTCCCGATGTGGCGGGTGGGCGTGGAGGGAGATCCGCTGCCGCCCGACACGCTCGTGTTCGATCTCGACCCCGGGGCCCCGGCCACGATCGTCGAGTGCTGCCGGGTCGCCGTCCTGCTCCGCGACGAACTCGAGCGGGACGGCCTTGAATGTCACCCCAAGACCAGTGGGAACAAGGGCATGCAGCTCTATGCACGCTGGGATCGCGGCCCGGGCACCGCCGACTACGCCAAGGGGCTCGCGCAACGCCTGGAGGGCGCCCACCCTCTGGTGACGAGCGTGATGGCCCGCAAGGTCCGCCCCGGCCGCGTATTCATCGACTGGAGCCAGAACAACCCGGCCAAGACCACGGTGGCGCCTTACTCGATGCGCGCGAACAGTCTCCCCACCGTGTCGACGCCGCTTCTCTGGGACGAGGTCGAAAAGTGCGACGAGCCCGGCCGGCTGGTGTTCACGGCCTCGGAGGTCCTGGCCCGGGTGGAGGAGCACGGCGACCTGTTCGGGCCCTCAGGCTCCGCGCCGTAGTGTGGGAGCTGTCGCAGCAGGCCCCTCGAACGAGAGGACGTGCACATGTCCGAGATGGACTCGCTCGACGACGTCGTCGAGGAGCTCTCGATCGAGGCTCCGGAAGCGGACGCCGTGGAGCAGCACCAGCTGGCCCGATCGTCCGGGGACGACCGCTGGCCCGAGCACGTCCCATTCGACGCCGACCCCGCGGACGTCGCGGAACAGGAGCGCACGGTGGACGTCGGCGACGATGAGGAATATCGCTGACCTGGCCACCCGCCCCGTAGGATGGGACGCTGGGGCGGCGAGCCCCTCGTATCAAGGAGACTGCCGTGACCACACCCCCGGACGCCAAACCCCGGGGCACCCGGCTGCCCCGCTTGGCCCGCCGCCGCCAGTTGTTGAGCGCCGCCCAGGAAGTCTTCGTGGAGAACGGCTACCACGCGGCCGCGATGGACGAGATCGCCGAGCGCGCCGGCGTCAGCAAGCCGGTCCTGTACCAGCACTTCCCGGGCAAGCTCGAGCTCTACCTCGCCCTGCTCGACCTGCACGTCGACGACGTGGTGAGCCGCTGCCGGGACGCGCTGGCCTCCACCACCGACAACAAGCAGCGGGTCCAGGCGGCCATCGGGGCGTTCTTCGACTTCGTCTCCAGCCAGGGTGAGGCCTTCCGGCTCGTCTTCGAGTCCGACCTGCGCAACGCCGCCCCGGTGCGCCAGCGCATCGAGCGCTCGCTGCGGGAGAGCGCCGAGGCGATCAGCCAGGTCATCCAGGAGGACACCGGCTGCTCCAGCGACGAGGCCCATCTGCTGGGCGTCGGCCTGGTCGGCATGGCCGAGGTCAGCGCCCGCTACTGGCTCACGAGCCAGGGCTCGATCCCCAAGGAGGCGGCCACCCAGCTGATGGCCCGTCTCGCCTGGCGCGGCATCAGCGGCTTCCCCCGCACCGGCTGACGGCGAATTCCTGTTCGCTTGACGCGATCAAAGGGCTCGGCGCGCCGCGAGGCGACGACGATGGGTACTACAAGCCCTCTCGAAAGGGGAGCCCGATGGAAATCAAGATCGGCGTACAGTCGGTGCACCGAGAGATCATTGTCGAGACCGACCTGTCGGCCGACCAGATCGAGGAGGAACTCCGCAGGGCGCTCGCCGCGGACAAAGGCGTGTTCTCACTGACCGACACCAAGGGCCGCCGCGTGGTCGTCCCCGTCCAGTCGCTCGGATTCGTCGAGATCGGCGAAGACGAGACGCGGCCCGTCGGCTTCGGCGGAACGTTGTGACCGTTCGGCCCCTGTGACCGACTCCATTTGACCAGCGCGACGTGTGACTAACGGCCCTCGGCGTGGGTCGCCAGGCGGTCCAGGATGAGACTCCACCCCGCGTTGTAGCTCCCGGGATAGCGGCGGGCGAGGTCGGGCGAAAGGCGTTCCCAGCCACGGTGCTCCAGCTCCACACGGGTCAGTGCGGGGCCGAGGGCCAGGAAGCGCAGCTCGACCTCGGTCACCGCCCCGTCGGGCGACAGCCGGCGCTCCGGCGCGCCGTGCTCGTAGCGGGTGGACTCCCAGGTCATGGCGAACCGTTCCGGCGGTTCCCAGGCCAGGACCTTCCCCCAGGCGCACTCCGTGCCGTCCGCGTCCGTCTCGTACACCCGGCCGCCGACGTGCCGCTCGACGGTGACGGAGACGACCTCGGCGGTCCCCAGCGAGTGGGACGACGTCGGCCACCACTGCCCGATCTCACGGACGAAGACGTCGAAGACATGGTCGCGATCGCTGCGGACCATGACGGACTTGTGAATCGGCGGGACGATCTCGGGCCCGGTTCCCTGCTCAGCTCCGGCCATGACGGCACCCGCGCGGGCGGCGGGTGAGGTCGGCGCCGTGGGTTTCACCCCGCCGCTGGCCGACAGTCGGGCAATGCTCGCTTCCTCTGCGCAACACCGCGCGCGAGGTCCAGCGATTCGGCCCACATCTCGTCAAGGAACTGCCGTAGCGGCGCGAGGCCCTCATGCCACGCACGCTACAACCATTTGGCCGCCGGAACAGCAGACCGGCCCATCTCATCCCGCCTGCGACCGGTGATCGGACACCCCGCGTTCGGCCTCCACGATCCGGCGCGCGAAGTCGAGCGACTCGCCCCACATCTCGTCGAGGAACTGCCGCAGCGGCGCGAGGCCCTCACGGCGGGCCCGATACAGCCGCTTGGTGCCCTCACGCCGCTCGATCAGCAGGCCGGCCTCCTTCAGCACCTGAAGGTGCTGGGAGACCGCCGGCCGGGTCACCTCGAAGTGCTCGGCGATCCGGCCCGCGGGCATCTCCTGGTTCGCGACGAGCCGCAGGATGGCACGGCGGCGCGGCTCCGCTATCGCCCGCAGCGCCTCATCCATCGGCTCGGTCATGCGTCGCTCCTGTCAGCGCTTCCAGAGCCCGATCCGGTTGCCCTGGGGGTCGGTGAACTCCGCGAGCGTACCCGTCCCCGGGACCTCGTACGGCGGCACGACGGTCTTGCCGCCGAGCGCCTCGGCCCTGTCCAGGTGTCCCTGGACGTCGTCGACGGCGACCACGATGCTCACGCCCTTCGCCGCCCCCTCCGCAGCGGTTCCGATGCCGCCCGGGACGCCGTCCTCGGCGGCCTCGACCAAGCCGTACCCCATGGGGTTGTCCGCGTCGATTCGCCAGTCGAACAGGTCGGCGTAGAAGCCGAACAGAGACGGCGCGTCACTGGTCGCGATGTCGAAGAAAACCACAGGCCGAGCCATGGCTGTGCTCCTTTCCTGGAACTGTCTCCAGGAAAGTTAGCCATTGCTTTCGTAAGTGTCAACTAACGCTTAGCCGCTCGTGGTGAGACCGATCGCCGCCATGCGCCTGCCGTGCTCCTCGGTCAGCCGGGCGAACAACCTGCCGATCTCCGCGAGGTCCTCCCCCTCCTCGCCCACCAGCATCGCGGCCAGTTCCGGACGCGCGGCGGCCAGTCGCTGGCCCTGGCTCAGCGCCTCCCCCACCATCCGCCGCGCCCACAGAGCCAGCCGGCCGCTCAGCCGGGGGTCGGCCTTGATCGCCGCCCGCACGCGCTCGACCGCGAACTCGGAACGGCCCTCGTCGGTCAGGACGTCGTCGACGAGCCGGCGGACGGACTCCTCCGCGTGGCGGGCGGCCTCGCGGTAGAAGTCCCCCGCGATGCCCGTGCCGACATAGGCCTTCACGAGTGCCTCATGCCAGTCCCTGGGCCTGGTCTGCGCGTGCCAGGCGTCGATCGCGTCCACGAACGGGTCCATCGCCTCCTCCGGGTCCACCCCGAGAGACGACAACTTGTCGCGCAACACCCGGAAGTGGCCGTATTCGGTCGCCGCGACGTCGCCCAGTGCCGCCCTGTCGTTAAGGGTCGGGGCGAGCAGGGCGGCGTCCTCCGCCAATTTGAGGAATGCCGTCAGCTCGGCGTACGCGAGCACGCCCAGCAGGTCCACGACGCCGGGGGAGAGGCCGGGAGAGGAATCAGTCATGGGTGCAGCGTACGTGTCCAAGGTCACCTCCCATCAGCCCGTCGACCACCTCCGCATCACTGGTGCGATGGAGACTATTGGTGGGAAGAAACAGAAATCGGTTCCCCGTTGTGGTATCGAGTAGACTGCTCAGTGAAAAGTGCGACCGCGCTGTGTTGATCCGGGGTTCGGCCCCGGCGCCCCCAGTTATTGGATGTGGCGGTCGCTCATCACGACGAAGGCGTGATCCACGAGGACCCGGACCGGGAAAGATCTGCCGGCTGGATGACCAGGAGGCCGCCTTCGCACCGATTTAGGCAGGCCACACTGACAACGACGTTCCGAGACCTGGGAGTCATCCCAGAGATCGCCGATGCCCTCGAGACCGAGGGCATCTCTTCACCGTTCCCGATCCAAGAGATGGCGCTCCCGCTGGCACTCGCCGGCCAGGACGTCATCGGCCAGGCGCGCACCGGCACGGGCAAGACCTATGCCTTCGGCGTCGCCATGTTGCAACTCGTCGGCAAACCGAGGAAGAACCGCAAGAAGCCACGCGGCCTGGTCATCGTGCCGACCCGTGAGCTCGCTCTGCAGGTGACCGAGGACCTGGTCCTCGCGGCCGGCAAGCTCGGCTCGCGGATCCTCACCGTGTACGGCGGCCGGGCGTACGAGCCCCAGATCGAGTCGCTCAAGAACGGCGTCGACGTCGTCGTCGGCACGCCGGGGCGCCTCCTCGACCTGGTCAAGCAGAAGCACCTCGACCTCGGCCAGGTCACCATGCTCGTCCTCGACGAGGCCGACCGCATGCTCGACCTCGGCTTCCTGCCGGACATGGAGCGGATCATCAAGCTGGTCCCCGAGCAGCGGCAGACCATGCTGTTCTCGGCCACCATGCCCGGTGAGATCGTCACGCTCTCCCGCCGTTACCTCACCAGGCCCACCCACGTCCGCGCGGAGAACAGCGCCGCCGAGGACGAGGCGCTCCCCCAGACGACCCAGTTCGTCTACCGCACGCACCGCATGGACAAGATCGAGATCGTCGCCCGGCTGCTCCAGAGCAACGGAAGCGGACTGACGATGGTCTTCTGCGAGACCAAGCGCGCCTGCGACATGGTCTCCGAGCAGCTTCAGGAGAAGGGCTTCGCCGCCGCGGCGGTCCACGGCGACCTCGGTCAGGGACAGCGCGAGCAGGCGCTGCGGGCCTTCCGCAACGGCAAGATCAATGTGCTGGTGGCCACCGACGTGGCCGCGCGCGGCATCGACATCGACGATGTCACCCACGTGGTCAACTACGACTGCCCCCAGGACGAGAAGGCCTACGTCCACCGGATCGGCCGCACCGGCCGGGCCGGGCGCACGGGTGTCGCGGTGACCTTCGTCGAGTGGACCGAGCTGACCCGCTGGAAGGTCATCAACAACGCGCTCGACCTCGACTTCGCCGACCCGGTCGAGACCTACTCCAGCTCACCGCACCTCTACTCCGACCTCGACATCCCTGAGGGGACGAAGGGCGTGCTGCCGCGCGCCAACCGCTCCCGTGCGGGGCTCGCGGCCGAGGAGATCGAGGACCTGGGCGAGACCGGGCGCATCCGGACCCGCAAGCAGGGACGCGGCGAGCGTGATCGCGACGAGGACGCGGAGGAGCGCCGCAAGCGCCCGGCCCGCACCCGCGAGCGACGCCGTACCCGCGGTGGCCGCGCCCAGGAGGCGGAGACCGACGGCGTGACCGCCGCCGAACCCGCCGCCGAGACCGCGACCGGCGTCGAACCCGTGAGCGCCCCCGCGCCCAGGGCGGAGACGGCGCCTCCGGTCGAGACGGTCCCCGCGGTCGAAACCGCCACCCCGGTCGAGGCCGAGCAGGCGAGCCCGGTCAAGCCAGTGAAGTCCACCAGGCGGGCGGCGTCCGCCAAGCGGGCGAGCTCCGTCAAGCCGGTCACCCCGGTCGAGACAGAGAGCGAGCCCGTGACCGCCGCCGAACCCGCCGTCACCATCGAACCCGCGAGCAGAATTCTGCCGGGGGACATCCTCGAGGAGGCGCCGCCCATGCTGCCCCCCACACCGCGTTCCGCGCCGCAGGCCGAGCGGATCGTCCCGGCGAGTCCCTTCGTCGTGGTCTTCCAGTCGCCCGACCTCGCGACCGAGGACGACGACCCCGCTCCGTCGGCGGCGACCGAGCGTGCCCAGAGCAGGCGCAGGGTGAGCCGTCCGCGGCCTCGCCGTACGACCTGATCCGGGAGGCCATCCTCCCAGTGGGTATGGACTTTGGCATGAGGCGTGTGCGATGACCAGCCGCAACCTGCATAAGTTTTTCGGCAGTGTCGCGAACGGTTTCGCTCGGTATCGTGATGCCACGTGAGCGAAGCAGCCGACAGGCACAGCAGCCGGTCCCACGCGGGTAAGCCGTCCCGCCCAGCGGTAACGCGGCTCCCGGGTGGGGCGGAGGAGACACTGTGAGCACGCCGCGGTTCCTGACGCTCCCGCCGGGAGTCTCCGTCCTCCCGATCGAGACGGAGCTGGGCTCGTTCACGGCCCTCGAGGCACTGCCGGTGAGCGGCGTCGCGGAGCGCTGGCCGGCGCTCCTGGTTCCCGGATACACCGGGAGCAAGGAAGACTTCATCGCGGTCCTCCAGACGCTGGCCCAGGCCGGCAGGCGAGTGATCGCGGTCGACATGCGCGGGCAGTACGAGACGCCCGGGCCCGACGACCCCCAGGCCTACACCTGCGCGTCGCTGGGCGCCGACGTCGAATCGATCGCCCGCGTCGTGGGCGCGGGCGAGCCGGTCCACCTTCTCGGCCACTCGTTCGGCGGCCTAGTGGCCCGTGAGACCGTCCTGAACGGCACGGCGCAGCTGGCCTCGTTCACACTGATGAGCTCGGGACCCGCGGGGATCATCGGCCCGCGGGAACGGGCGGGCCGGATGATGCTGGCGGAGCTGCCCGAGCACGGCGTGGACTACCTGTGGTCCAACCGGATGGAACCGGACGCACTCAGAGCGGGTGTGCCGGACGACATCGTCGCCTTCCTGCGCAAGCGCCTGCTGTCCAACTCCCCCGCCGGCCTGCTGGCGATGGCGGACGAGGTGCTGAACGCCCGCGACCGCGTGGCCGAGCTGGCCGAGAGCGGCCTCGACCTCCTCGTTCTGTACGGCGAGCACGACGACGGGTGGCCGCCGCTCCTGCAGGCCGAGATGGCCAACCGGCTGGAGGCCGACTGCGTGGTCGTCCCCGGCTCCGTCCACTCGCCCGCCGTGGAGGCTCCGGAGACCACCGCCGCGGCCCTCACCAGGTTCTGGAACGCCGCGGAGAGCCGGCTGCTCCAGTACGGCTGAAGGCGTGACCGGCATGGGGACGAGCGACGCGCCCACGGCGCAGCCACCGGAATCGGCCACGTGGCTGGTGCACATCGACAGGTCCATGTGGGTGGGCGGCGTCCGCGGCCTGATGTTGCAGGCGCTCCACCCGATGGCGATGCGCGGGGTCTGGCAGAACTCCAACTTCCAGGAGGATCCGTTCGGCCGGCTGCGCCGTACGGCGGACTTCGTCGGCCGGGTGACCTACGGCAGCCCCGAGGAGGCCGAAGAGATCGGCCGGCGCGTGCGGGGCATCCACCGCGGGCTGCGCATCCACGACCCGGAGACGGGGCGGCATCACCGCGTCGACGATCCCGAGTTGCTCCTGTGGGTCCACTGCGCCGAGGTCATGTCCTACCTGGAGATCGTCCGCCGGGCCGGCGCGAAGATCTCCGACAGCGTGGCCGACCGCTACCTGGCCGAGCAGCGACGTAGCGCGGCCTATGTGGGCCTCCACGCGGAGGACGTGCCGGGCTCGGTCGCCGAGATGGACGCCTACTTCACCGAGATGCGGCCCCATCTGAAGCCCATCCCCGAAGCGGTGGCGGCGGTGCGGTTCCTGCTGTGGCCGCGCCTGCCGCACGACCTTCGCTTCCTCAGCCCCGGCAAGCCTATGTACTTCCCGTTCGGGGCGCTGTGCTACTACACGCTGCCCGACTGGGCCCGCCGGATGTACGGCGTGCTGCCCGAGGTACCGCAGAGCGCCGTGACGGCCACGTTGAGAGCGTTCCGCACGGTGACGAACTCACTGCCGGAGTTCGTGCACCAGCGCGCGTTCACCCCGTCGACGAGGGAGATGTTGCAGGCGTCGCGGGAACGACTGGCCGCGGCCGGATACGACGTCAGCAAGGGTCTGCGCGGGCTGGTCGATCCGCGCAGGAGGCCCGGGAAGATCGTCGTCTAGGCCGTCGGGGTCGTGGCCTGAGTGTCCGTCTCCGAGTCGACGGCGAGCGCGGACCACGGCAGGCGGTCCGGAGAGGCGGCCCGGCCTTCCGGGCAGTGCCGCCGGAAGTCGCACCACGAGCAGATCGGGCCGGGGTTAGGCCGGAACAGCTCATCGATCTCGGGCGGCACCTCCGCGGGCGCGGTCCCCGTGCGGCTCGCGTCCGCCCGGCCCGTGTCCGTCCGCCCCGCGTCGGTCCGCCCCGTGTCCGTACGGCCTGTCCTCGTCCGGCTCGGTTCCGTCCGGCCGCCACGACGCCCCGCCCAGGCCCGGTAGGCCTCATCGGCCGCGGAGGCCTCCGTGGCGATCTCCTCGGCCCTGTGGAGATGGCGGGCGAGCGACTCGTCGGTGTGCTCCCACTCGGCGACGGCGCCCGTGGGCAGGTGGTGGAGTTCGACGCGGCGGCACGTGCGGTGCATCATGCGCGACGACGCGATGGCGTAGATGGCCAGGGCGATCGAGGACCTGGCGTCGTCGGCGTCCAGCGGCCGGCGGCCGGTCTTGTAGTCGACCACCACGAGCTCGTCGTCCCGCCGGTCGAGCCGGTCCACACGTCCCGACACCGCGATCACAGCCGTCCGGGTGGCCACCGTGCGCTCGACGCCGACCGGGTCGTCCGAAGGATCAAGCGTCCTGACATATCCGGACACCATTTCGCGTGCCCGATCACGCCATAACGCCGACTGCTCCTCGTCGCGGAAGCCCTCGGTGATCCACCCGTTCGTGACGAGGATGGCCGCCATCATCGGCGTCCGGCGCTCGTACGGCTCACGCCACCAGGCCGCCAGGGCGTTGTGAACCGACGCCCCGACGCTGTTGTGCGCCCACGGAGGGCCCTTCTGCGGCGCCGGGCGGTCGAGGTACGTGAAGCGGTACCGGCGCCCGCAGTCGAGCCACGAGTTCAGGCGGGACGGCGTGCACGTGTAGAGCCGCCTCGGCATGCCGTCGAGGCCGAGCTGCTCCATGATCGCCTACTCGTCGAGGTCCAGCCTGACACCGGAGACCCTGGTGCCGTCCACGAGAGGCGGCGGCTCCGCGATGCTCTCCTCCGAGGTCAGCGAGCCGGACAGCCACTTGTCGAACTGCGGCTCGAGGTCGCCGATGCTGCTCTCCTCGCCGTGCGTGGGGAGCACCCGGGTCGCGTGCGGGAGCGTGAACAACCGCTCGCCGATGGAGGTGAGCTGGTCGCTGAGGGCGGGGTACTCGCCCGCGAGCTTGCCCGGGCCGTCCAGCTGGAGCGTCTTGCCGGTGAAGACCGCGTCGAGCTCCTCACAGTAGAGGGACACGCCGCCGGGCGTCACGCCAGGAGTGGCCAGGACCTCGAGCTCGACGTCGGCGACGGCGAACAGGCCCTCGTCCTCCATCTCGATGTCGGGCCAGGTGTCCTCCCACGTCTGCCGCCACAGGCGCTTGTCCTTGACGTGGACGGCGATCACGGCCTCGTCCCTGGCGGCCACCTCGATCGCGGCGCCCACGTGGTCGGGCAGGCCGTGGGTGCAGATGACGGCGAGGACCTCGCGGTCGCCCACCTTCTCCAGGATCTTCTCCGCGTCACGCGCGGCGTCGATGACGATCACCTCGTCGTCGTCGCCCACGATCCAGGTATTGTTCTCGACCTTGTGCTCGACGTCTTCGATCTCGACGACGCCCGAAGTCACCACTCGTTCGATACGCGCTGTCACGGCTCAGAACCTTACTATCCCTAGCTGATCGCGCCCGCCTTACTGGACATCGGCGTCCAGTCTGGGCGAGAAGGCACCGAACGGAAGGTCCAGTGCCTGGTCGTGATCGCGCAGGTCGCGCAGAGAGAGATCGGCCAGCGCGATGAGGCAGCCGACCTCCGCAGGCCAGGCGATCGTCCACAGCCAGTTGCCGAGGGCCTCGCCGACGTAGGCCGCCCGGTCCTCCGGCACCCCTCCCGCGCACCACAGTGCGGTCGGATGGCCACGAGCGTCGACCTTCACGTGCGGCGGCCCCGCGTCGAACCCGGCGCCGGGATCCGGTCCGGGCAACCCCGCGTAGGCGGCGCCGAGACCGACCCCAGGCTCCTCGGCGACCAGCAGCATGTCGGCGGGTCCGTAGGTGATCGAGGGCCCCGAGATCGCGACGACGCTCGCCCTGACCCCGCTGCGCTCGTCGCCCACTTCGGCGAATCCGGTCACCAGCCAGTTCGGCGGCAGCGGCCACGGAAGCCAGACGGGGACCCTGGCGGCCCCGCGCAGCGCGTCGAGGGCGGCCTGAGAGGGGCGGCGGGGAGGCGGGAAGGGCAGCACGTCACCGTGCGCACCGCAACGCCAGGAGCTCGACCAGACGTTCGGCTCGTGCAGCGGCCCGAAACACCGCGGACAGGTAGGCGCGGTTCTCACAACTACTCACGGTGCTGCGGAGTGAGCGGTCGCGTCAAGAGTCTTCCTGTTATCCAGTCGTAATCTTGGTTCTGTGCGGCGTGTCAGATGTGTGGGAGCGATCGTGGTCGACGACGGCAGGCTGCTGCTGGTGCGCAGAGGCCGCCCTCCGGGGCAGGGGTTGTGGTCGCTGCCCGGGGGCCGGGTGGAGCCCGGAGAGACCGACGCGGAGGCGCTGCGCCGCGAACTCCTGGAGGAGACCGGGCTCGATGTGATCGCCGGCCCACTGGCCGGCACCGTCGAGCGGCCGGGCCCGGACGGCGTCGTCTACGAGATCCACGACTACCTGGCGACGAACGCCTCGGACGCCCGGCCCGTCGCAGGGGACGACGCCGCAGACGCCCGCTGGTGCCACCCCTCCGATCTCGTACGGCTCCCGCTGACCGACGGCCTCACGGCGGCACTGGCCGAGTGGGGGATCATCGGCCCTCCGCCGTGAGCGAGCTGCGCCAGATGGTGAGGTGGTCGTCGGCGTATCCCGTGGACCTGCCGATGGCCAGCACACGGGTCCCCGACACGGCCACGGCTCCCAGCCACTGTGTGCCGGCACCGCCGAGGCCGTCCTGGGTGAGCGTCTGGCGGGTCCAGGCGAGCCCGTCCTCGGAGATCCACGCGGCGCTGTCGCCCTCGCCCGCCGGGCCGTACGATCCCACGGCGACCAGACCGCCGTTGGCCGCGACCAGGTCGAGCACCACGGCCGTCTGCTCGGCGGGGAGCCGGCCGTACTCCCAGTGGGCGCCGTCGTCGGCCGACACGGCGGAGAACGGGCGGACGCCCTCCTCGGTGACTTCGGTGCCGATCGCGACGACTCCTGAGCCCGTGGCCACCACGTGCCGCAGTCCGGCCGAGCGGGCGTCATCGGGGATCACCCTGCCCGCCTGCGTCCACCGAAGCCCGTCGGGCGAGACCCAGACGACGCCGGTCTCGAGGTCGGGCGCGCCCGACCCGCCCACGGCCATGAATCCGGACGGCGTGGCGGTGACCGAGGTGAGGCGCACACCCGCTCCCCCGGCCGGCATGCCGGCCGACGGAACACGGGTGAACCGCTTGAGATCGGGGCTGAACCAGAGAGCGGGCAGCACGCCGGTGGCGCTGCGATCGTCGCCGGCCAGGACGTAACCCTTGGGCCCGCCCGCGACCAGGCGCGGCGCGACCAGGAAGTGACCGGCGGAGACCTCCATCGCCGGGCCGGCCTTCCAGGACCCGCCGTCCGACGAGGTCACCAGCAGCGGCCGGGTGACGGCGGGGTCGGTCATCGTGCTGCCGACCGCCAGCCAGCCCTTCGGGCCGTGCGCCACGCCGTTGAGGGCCTGGCGACCGGGTCCGCCGAGCAGCGCGGAGAGGCCGGCGTCGGTCCAGTTGGCCCCGTTGTTCCCGCTCGTCCAGATGGCGGCGTCGCCGTTGGCCGAGCCGACCGCGACGAACGCGCCGGCGAAGACCGCGACGTCGGCGGTGTCCCTGGCCAGGTGGCTGAGACCGGCGACGTTCCCCAGCGGCACCGACCGGGGCGCCTTGCCGTCTCCCGCCGTCATGAGGACGGGCAGGTTCTCCACGTCACCGGCGCCGCGTTTGTCCCCACCCGCGACGACCAGGCCCGCGTCGGTGATCGTCAGCCCGCGCAGGGTGCCCGGGATCTCACCCAGGTTCGCCGTCTTGGACCACTTGCGCCCGTCATCGCTGGTGTAGACGGCATACGTCTCCCAGGCCGACTCGACGACGGCCGCGACGCCCGCCGACGAGGACGCCAGCCCGCGGACTCCCGTGCTCTCGGGGCCGAGCCCGCCGATGCTCCCGCATTCGCTCCACCGGGCGCCCTCGGGCGAGCAGTACACGGTCACCTCACCGGCTGCCGAACGCTGGCGGGGCGGGACGAGGACGAACCCGTTCCCCGTCGCCGTGAGCGCACCCGGCTCGGGTTGCACCCCGGCGAGGGTCGCGGCGGTCCTCAGCCACGTCCTGCCGCCGTCAGTCGATCGGAGGATCACCGAACCCGAGTCGCCGGGACCGGGATCGGCCAGGGCCACGATCTGATCGCCTCGGGCGACGACCACGCGCATCCCCCGGACCTTGTCCGGCGTGCCGATGTCGCCCGCCCTCGACCAGGTCCTGCCGTCGGGCGACGTCCAGGCCACGGGACCGACCGTTCCGTTCTTGAGCGTGGACGCGCCCACGGCGACGAATCCCGCGGTGGTCCTGGCCACGTCGGTGATCCGGTCCTGGCTGCCGAAGACGGCGAGTCCCGCCGGGTCCACCGCCGTCCACGCCCGGCCGTCCGGCGACACCCACATCCCGCGTGCCGCCTGGCCCGCCCAGCCCGAGACGTCGGTCCCGACGGCCAGCCAGCGGCCGCCGCCTCCCACGACCCGGCCGACCGCGCCCGCGCCCGCCTCATAGCCGGCGGGACCGGCGACGCGTCCCAGGTCCCAGTCCTTGCCGCCGTCGGTGGACACGAGGAACAGGGGCCTCGGCAGTGTGCTCGTGGTGTCGCTGCCCACCGCCACCACGGTCGACCCCGCCGCGGCGATCGCGTTGAGTACCTGGCTGGAGCCGTTGCCCGGCAGGCCGGGCGCGGCGAAGGCGGCGTCCCCCGACTGGCCGTCGCCCGCCGCGAGGCGCAGTCCGGCGGACTGCGGGGCTCTGGCCCAGTTGACGGCCAGCACTCCCAGTCCCGCCGCCGCCAGCAGCACGATCGTCACCAGGACGGGGAGGACCAGCCTGCCGGGCCTGAAGCGGCGCGGCGGGGCGAGCCGCCGATGGTGCCGGCCCGCTCCCGTCCTCGGCGGGCCGATGGCGACCAGCACGTCGGGCCGGGCGGGCCGCCCTCCCGGAGGGCGGCCGATCCGTTCGACCGGTTCCCGCGGGGGCTCGGGATCCGCCGGATACGTGGCCTCGGGCACCGGCCGGTACGGGGGCTCGGGACCCGACTGGTGAACGGGAGGGTCGCCGGGCGAGGCGACGGGCTCGGGTTCCGCGGGGATCTCCGGACCCAGCCGGATGCCGCTGGGAGAAGGGGCGGCCGGGTCTTCGGCTCCCGGGACCGGCGGCCTGTGCGCCAGAGTGCGGTCGTCTCCGGACGAGTACGGCAGGCGCCGCTCACGCCGGGGAGCGCCGTCGGCGTCGGGGTCCTCCTTGGGAATGTTCGCCCGCGGCGTTCGCGGCGGCCCGGAGGCCACCAGCTTGTCGGGAGCGTCCACCAGCCGCCGCCGGGGCGGCTCGTCGGGAACGGCCGGCCCGCCGGACGAACCCGAGCCGGACGGGCCCGGGGTCGGCCCGGGCACCGGAGCAGACGACCCGGACGACCCGCCGAACGACCCGGCGGACCCAGAAGACCCAGAGGACCCGGACCCGCCGAACGCCTCAGACGACCCGGACGGCGGATCGGACCCGCCGGCCTGGCCGGGTGGCGAGTCGGGGGGAGGCGGCGAGGCGGGCGGCGGGGGCGTCTCGGATCGGCGGTCCCCTGTACGGCTGTGGCGGGGCTGCGCCTGGCCGGACGACGTCGAGTAGGGGCGGCGCCCGGTTCGCGGCTCCCGCTTGCTCTCAGGGGCGTCCGCGCCGTCCCCGGGAGAGGGCTCGGGCTGCGGCGCCCACAGATTCTGCGTGCTCTCCGGCTGCTGCGCGCCCTCGGGCTCCTCCGCGTCCTCGGGCACGGGAGCGCCGAACGGAGGCATCGCCCAGGGAGAGACGATCGGAGGCGTGTGATGAAGGGCCGGAGGGGGCTCCGGGTGGCCCTCGTCGTGTGCTCTGCCGTCGTCGTCGGCATCCTGCCGAGGCCGGCGCTCGTGGGGGCCCGAGGCCACGCTCAGTACCTCCTACCTCTGGCCCAGAGGGATATTAAGGACCGTTCCACCCCTTCTATGGCGAAGCGGGCGCGATCCCCTTGATACCCCATCACCGTTCCACAGCAACACGGGAACGCCGACGCGAACAGACCTCTCTAGTCAGATTTATCGCGAGAGCGTCTGAATTGCCCTCTTTCGGGCGATTATCACGACCGCGAAGCCGTACACGGCGAACTGGACGATCGTTCCGGTGATCGACTGCCAGGGAAGCGCACCCTGGGTCAGCGCGCTCCCGACGTCTCCGGAGGCGGCGGTGATGCCGAAGGCCGCGAGGTTGTTCATCACATGCAGGGCGATGGGGGCCTCGAGCCCTCCCGTGAGGATCGCCAGCCATCCCATGAGAACGCCGAACCCGAAGACGTAGGCGATGCCCCAGTCGGTGTAACCGTGCAGCGAGGCGAAGGCGGCGCCGCCCAGCAGGACGCCCGGCCACGGGTTCTTGAAATAGGTGCCGAACGCCTGGATGATCCAGCCCCTGAACGCGTACTCCTCCGCGGCCGCCTGGAAGGGCACGAGCAGAAGGATCACGACGAGGGGCGTCAGGAACCGATCCCACCCCACCCAGCCGAAGCCTGGACTCACACCGCTCAGCAGGAGCGTCCCGGCCTCGGCGAACTGCGCCAGCGCGACCGCCACGATCGCGATCAGCAGGCACTGCCCCAGCCACGCCCAGCGGAGGCGGAAGGCCACGGACGAGAGCGTGCCCGGCGGTCTCCGCTGGATCGCCCAGGCGGCCCCGAGGACGAGCGGGATGGACAACGCGATCACACCAAGCTGGAATCCCAGATCGGCCACCGGATCCATGAAGATGCGCGTGCCGTCCATCGACATGGGCAGACCGGCCACGATGGAGAGCAGGCCCGCGGCCAGCCCGAGCCCGATCGACACCACCAGGAACGCGGCCACGATCGCCAGCGTGCCGGCGATGGGCCGCCACCACCGGTGGGCCGACGTGCGGGCAAGCCTGTCGTAGCGAATCCCCGGCAGCGGCCGTACGGCCCATGGAGCCCGAACCGGCTGCCACGCGTACGGCGCCCCTTGGTAGGGGCCCGGGTAAGGCCACTGGTAGGGCTGAGGTTCGCTCATACCCCCATTGTTCGTGCCGGCCTCTGAACACTCGACGATGCCCCCTGGCCATTTGCGTAGAAGTTCACAGACAGTCGGTGCGAAAGAGGGTTCACTCGAAGCCAAGAGCCACTGCGAACCCAGGAGCACGCAATGAGCCGGCTAGGACCCGTCTACACGCTGGCCGCGGGCGCGGTGATCGTCGTCGCCCTCGGCGCGGCCAGCGTGAAGGCCGCCCCCTCCTTCCAGCAGGTGGGAGCGGGGCAGGACACGACCGCCGCGGCGCCCCCCGCGGAGCCGTTCCCCGCGCCGTCGCAGGAACCCTCGGATCAGCCGTCCGGCGAGCCTGCGGCGAAGCCGGACGCCACGCCCGAAAAGGCCGACTACGCGGGCGTGGTGCAGGGCAACGGCGGACTGGTGGCGATCGCCGTACGCGACGGGAAGGCCGTCGCCTACTTCTGCGACGGCCGCATCGAGGCCTGGCTGAAGGGCACCGCGGAGAACGGCACGGTCACCCTCGAAGGGAAGGACTCGCTGATCACCGCCGCCCTGGGCGGCGGCAAGGCCCAGGGCAGGCTGCAGGTCGGCAAGGCCAAGTGGCGCTTCACCGCCCCCCTGGTCAAGAAGCCGTCAGGTCTCTACCGGGCCAGCGCCGTGGTCCGCGGAGCGAAGATCGTCGGCGGCTGGATCGTCCTGCCGAACGGACAGGAGGTCGGCCGGGTGCAGATCGGCGGCAGCGGCGAGCCCGCTCCCCGTTTCGTGCCGGGCACGGCCGTGGACTACTACGGCATCACGCTGCGGCCCGAGGAGCCCGACGGCTTCATCGACGAACTCGCCCGGTAAGCCCCGCCCACTCGTCGCCGTTGATCGAGGAGCCTTCCCCGTGACCCACACCACCGTCATCACCAAGCGGAGCCTCGCCCCGCTTCTCGTCCCGCTCGGTGCCGGGGCCCTGGTCGCCGTCGCGCTCGGCGTGTACGGCAAGGCCCACGCCCCGACCGGCTTCGCCGTCGGCGTGGCCGGGTTCTCCGGCCCCCTGGCCATGAAGGCCTGGCTGACCACCGGCGCGGCCCTGCTCGCGATCGTGCAGGTCCTGTCCGCCAGGGCGATGTGGCGCAGGACGGGGACGAGATCCGCCTGGGTCGCCCCCCTGCACCGGTGGTCGGGCAGGATCGCCTTCCTGCTGACGATCCCGGTGGCCTTCCACTGCCTCTACGCACTGGGCGCCCAGTACGACAGCCCCCGCGTCCTGATCCACTCGTTGCTCGGAAGCTTCTTCTACGGCGTCTTCACGGCCAAGATGCTCGCGCTGCCCCGGCGCGGCCTGCCCGGCTGGAGCCTGCCGGTCCTCGGCGGCCTCGTCTTCACCGCGCTGATCGGGCTCTGGCTGACCTCGTCGTTCTGGTTCTTCACCACACTCGGCATCCGGCTGTAGGACCCGTCACGAGGCCGGAGGGGTGAAGGAGGTCGTGCGGGGAAGACCCGCCGCGCGGCCCTTGGCGGAGACCACGAGAGCCATCTTCCGCGAGGCCTCGTCGATCATCTCGTCACCGAGCATCACCGCGCCTCGCTTCTCGACGGTCGTGTAGTACTCGTAGGCGTCGAGGATCAACTCGGCGTGGTCGTAGTCCTCCTGGGAGGGCGAGAACACCGCGTTGGCGGCCTCCACCTGCGACGGATGCAGCACCCACTTGCCGTCGAACCCCAGGGCCGCCGCCCGGCGGGCCACCTGGCGGAAACCGTCCGCGTCGCGGATCTGGAGATAGGGCCCGTCGATGGCCTGGAGGTCGTGGGCCCGGGCCGCCATCAGAATCCGCATCAGGATGTAGTGGTAGGCGTCGCCCTCGTCGTATCCGGGCGGCTGCTGTCCGACGACGAGCGTCCGCATGCCGATCGAGGCCATGAAGTCGGCGGGCCCGAACACCAGGGTCTCCAGTCGCGGCGAGGCGCCCGCGATCTCGTCCACGGCGACCAGGCCCCGGGCGCTCTCGATCTGGGCCTCGATCCCGATCCGGCCATCCGGCAGGCCGGTGGCCCGCTCGATCTGGCCGAGCAGGGTGTCGAGCCAGGTGACGTGGGAGGCGTCCTCGACCTTCGGCAGCATCACGCAGTCGAGCCGGTCGCCCGCACCCTCGACGACCTCGATGACATCGCGATATGTCCACTCGGTGGTCAGGTCGTTCACCCTGACCACGACGGTCTTGCCCGCCCAGTCGCCGTCGCGCAGCGCGGCGACGATGTTCGCGCGGGCGTCCTTCTTGGCTCCCGGGGCGACGGAGTCCTCCAGATCGAGGAAGACCTCGTCGGCGGCCAGCCCCTGCGCCTTCTCCAGGAACCGGGGGTTGCTGCCGGGGACGGCGAGGCAGGAACGTCGAGCACGCATGGTCCACACCGTAGCGACAAGCGGCCGGGAGGGGTGGCCGGGGCAGGTACGACAGCGGTCGTTCGTAGACCTGCTACAACCGCGGCACGTCAGGGACCGCCTCGTCCGGGGTTGTACCGCCCGGCACCTGTTGATCTCGCACAAATCGGCCCACTTGTTCTTGGCGCCGCCGCCGTACGGCTTTCCGTCCCGCTCCCCAAGAATGGACTCGGCAAAGTGATCCTCCGCGCCGGTTCAGCCGGAGGCGACAAGTCGAGAGGGAGCCATTCATGGCCAACGCCGCCGCCGGTACCCGCCCCGCCGTACTGTCCGACCTCATCCCGGGAAGGCTCGTCCGCGACATCGCGCTGATCGCCGGCGCGGCCCTGCTCACGGGCCTGTCCGCCAAGGTCAGCTTCCCGGTGCCGGGCACGCCGGTCCCCGTGACCCTGCAGACCTTCGCGGTCCTGCTCTCGGGCGCCGCGCTCGGCCTGCACCGTGCCGCGATCAGCATGGCCCTCTACCTGGTGGCCGGCCTCGCCGGAGTTCCGCTGTTCGCCGCGTCCGGCGACGCCACCCTCGGTTACGTCGTCGGGTTCTTCCTCGCCGCGAGCGTCGTGGGGGCACTCGCGAGCCGGGGCGGCGACCGGACCGTCTGGCGGACGGTCGGCACCATGGCCGCGGGCACCGTGCTGATCTACGCGATCGGCATGCCGTGGCTCATGGTCGCCACCGGCATGGACCTGCCGACCGCCTTCGCTCAGGGTGTCGTGCCCTTCCTCATCGGCGACGGCCTGAAGGTCCTCATCGCCGCCGGTCTCCTTCCGGCCGCGTGGAAGCTCACCGGCCGGAGCTAGGCTGCCCTCATGAGCCTGCCGGTGATCGAGGAAGGCGCCAAGAAGTCCGGCGTCCTGTGGATCGGACGCCGACTGGCCTGGCACGCCTGGCATGACGGCGCGATCTACGTCGTGACCGGAGGGGGCGAGCAGGATCTGCCCGGCCTCACGGACGCGGGCGAGGTCGACGTCACGCTCCGCAGCAAGGACAACGGGGCGGAACTGGTCCGCTTCGCCGCCTCGGTCGAGATCGTCGACCAGGCGGCGGAGCCTGACGCGGTCGCCGCACTCGCCAAGGAGCGCCTCAACGCCCCCGACGCCGCCGGGCTGGCCGCCCGGTGGGCGGCGCACTCCACAGTCGTACGGCTCACGCCTCGCTGAGCGGCGCCGGGCGGCAGGGGGACGGCTTCACACTCGGACGGCCTCGGCGGTCTCCGCCGCCTTCTCCGGCGAGAGCCGTACGGTCGCCGTCTGGGCGAGCAGGGCGCCGACGAGCACGATCAGGCCCCCCACGATCTGGGCGGCTCCCAGATGCTCGCCGAGCAGGACCCAGGCGATGACCGCGCCGGTGATCACCTCGAGCGACGCGACGGTGGCCCCCACGGCGGCCGAAAGGCGACGGACCGCCGTCACCCCGGTGAAGTACGCGATCACCGTGGCGACCAGAACGAGCCACAGGGCGGCCCCCGCCACCGGGAGGCTGTGCCCGCCGAGGGCGGCGGTCGTGCCGAACGCCCCCCAGTGGATGTTCCACGGTTGTGAGATCGGCAGAAGAACGACCACCGAGCCCAACATGCCCCACCCGATGAGCCCGAACGTGTCCACGTCGTCGGAGAATGAATCGCTCATCAGGAAATATCCGGCGCTGCATCCGCCCGCCGCGAGGGCGATCACGAGCCCCAGCGCATCGACCCGCATGCCCTCCCAGACCTGGACCACGATCGCCAGGCCGACGACGGCGATCAGCGCGCCGAGGTAGGCCGCCCGCGGCAGCCGTACCCGCCGGACGAAGCGCACCCACAACACGACGATGACGGGAGAGGTGTACTCGATGAGCAGGGCGACGCCGACCGGCAGCCGCGTGATGGCCAGGAAGAACAGGGCCTGGACCGCCGCGACCGCGATGACCGCGTACGCGACGAAGAACGGCAGGCGCGCGCGGGGGATGCGCAACGCCCGCGGCCGGACGATCGCGAGGGCCAGGATCAGGAGCACTCCGGATCCGGCCATGCGGACCCAGACGGCTTCCAGCGGCGTGAGACCGGCGGCTCCGAGATATTTCGCCATCGGTCCGGAGAACCCGAAACAGACGGCTGACACGAATGCGATCGCCAAGCTCACAGCCCGCATACTCACCTGCCCATGTAATTACTGTTAAGTGCTCTTGATGCTGTCATATCGGCATCTAGCTCGCATCCGCGTAACCTGACTGCGTGGATCGGATCTTCGTGGCAAGGCTGGCCGGCCTCGCCGTCTTCGATCCGGCCGGAGACCAGATCGGCCGGATCCGTGACGTCGTGGTCTCCCTGCGCGGCCCGCTTCCGCCACGTGTCCACGGCTTCGTCGTCGAGGTGCAGCCACGCCGCCGGGTCTTCCTGCCGATCACCCGCATCACCAGCATCGAGGTCGGCGCGGTCATCTTCACCGGCAAGCTCAACGTGCGCCGGTTCGAGCGGAGGAACGCCGAGACGCTGGCCATCGGCGAGATGCTCGACCTCGGCGTGCAGTACAAAGGCGAACCGGTCACCGTCCTCGACCTCGCGATGGAACAGGCGCGGCCGTCCGAGTGGCAGATCGCCAAGGTCGCGGTCCGGAGAGGCACCCGCCGCCGGGGCGAGACGCTCGTCGTCGACTGGGACGAGGTCACCGGCTTCGGAATCACGCAGAAGGACCAGGGCGCGGCCAACCTGCTCGCGGCCTTCGAGTCCATGCGCCCGGCCGACCTGGCCAACATGCTCCACGAACTGCCCGGCAAGCGGATGGCCGAGGTGGCGGCCGCGCTCAACGACGACCGGCTCGCGGATGTGCTCGAAGAGCTGCCCGAGCGCGACCAGGTGGTCGTGCTGAGCCAACTCCAGAAGGAGCGGGCCGCCGACGTGCTGGAGGAGATGAGCCCCGACGACGCCGCCGACCTGCTGCAGGAACTTCCCTCCGAGCAGGCGGAGACGCTGCTGCGGCTGATGATCCCCGAGGAGGCCGCCCCGGTCCGGCGGCTGCTGACCTACCGCGAGGACACCGCGGGGGGCATGATGACGTCCGAACCGGTCGTGCTCCCCCCGAACGCCACCGTGGCCGAGGCGCTCGCGCACATCCGGCAGCGGGAGCTGACCCCGGCCGTCGCCGCCGAGGTGTACGTGACCCGGCCGCCCACCGAGACGCCGACCGGCAGGTTCCTCGGTGTGGCGCACTTCCAGCGGCTGCTCAGAGAGCCGCCGTCCACCCTGCTCGGCGCCATGATAGACATCACCCTGGACCCGATCAGGCCGGAGTTCAGCCTCCGAGAGGTGGCCTCCTACATGGCCACCTACAACCTGGTCGCGATTCCCGTCGTCGATGAGCTCGGGCGCCTGCTCGGCGCGGTGACCGTGGACGACGTGCTCGACCACATGCTGCCCGAGGACTGGCGGGAAAGGCACGACTGAGCGAATGACCGAGCGCCTCGACCAGCCGCGTGAGCTGACCTCCCGGGTACGGCTCTACTACGACCCCGAGGCCTTCGGGCGGCTCTCCGAGCGGATCGCCCGGTTCCTCGGCACCGCCCGCTTCATCGTCTACATGACGGTGTTCGTCGGGGCCTGGCTTCTGTGGAACTTCCTGACGCCCTGGGCGTTCGACCCCTATCCGTTCATCTTCCTGACGCTCATGCTCTCCCTCCAGGCGTCGTACGCCGCCCCGCTGATCCTCCTCGCGCAGAACCGGCAGGCCGACCGGGACCGGATCCAGTACGAGCAGGACAGGATCACGGCCGAGCGCAACCAGGCGGAGATCGAATATCTCACCAGGGAGATCGCCGGCCTGCGCATCGCCGTCGGCGAGGTGGCCACCAGGGACTACATCAGGGCCGAACTGCAGCGTCTCCAGGACGAGCTCTCCGGCCAGGCCTCCTAACCGGCCGGCGCGAACGGCCCGCCGCGCCAGTCCGGCAGCGGAGCGCGGCCAGTGGCCACCTCGAAGGCCGCCCGGGCGAGCAGGCGGGTCGAGTCCAGCGTCGGGAGCGGGGAGACGCCCGGCGTCACGAGGAGGGGGATCTCCGTGCACACGAGCGCCACCGCGTCGCATCCCCGATCCGCCAGCCGCCCGATGACGCGCGCGTACTCCCGCCGCCCGCGCTCGGAGACCACGCCGCCCAGCAGTTCCTCGAAGATGACCTCGTTGACGATCTCCCGGTCCCCCGCCTCCGGCACCTCGGCCGCGATCCCGCGCCTCTCGAACGCCACGGGATAGAGCGGGCCGTCCATCAGGTACCGGGTTCCGAGAACGCCGACCCGCGTCCTGCCGTCACGAGCGGCACGGTCCGCGACGACGTCGGCGATGTGCAGCCCCGGCAGGGCGAGATCCTCTCCGGGCAGTTCCAGCGCCATGTGGGCGGTGTTGTCCGGGCAGACGAAGAAGTCCGCCCCGGCCTTCGCGAGCCTCCCCACGCTCACCGACAGCGTGTCCCTGATCGAGGCGTGGTCCCCGGCGTCCCAGGCGGGCATGCTGCGCGCGAGGGCGACGCAGTCCATGGTCACGTCCGGATGATCGTGCGGGCCGAGCTCGGCGAACCCTTCTTGGCAGAAGGCGAGGAAGCACAGCGCGGCCCCCTCGGTGCTGTGGGCGAGAATGCCGAGGTGCCTCATCGCGGCTCAATCCTTTCCCGTAACCCGTTTCCCGTTGGTCTCCTATTGGCGCAAATCCTCGTGGACGCAGGCACACCCGCGTTCGTCGGACCGCACAAGAGTCCATAGCATGGATTCATGGCACCATCCCCAGAATTGGTAACGGCCGCGCTGGCTACGGTCAACGACCCTGAGATCCGCCGGCCGATCACCGACCTTGACATGGTCAAGAGCGTCGATATCTCCCCGGACGGGGTGGTGCGCGTCGGCATCTTCCTCACCGTCGCCGGCTGCCCCATGAGGGACACCATCACCCGCGACGTCACCGCCGCGGTCTCCAAGCTCGACGGCGTCGCCCGTGTCCACGTGGACATGGACGTCATGAGCGGCGACCAGCGCAAGAACCTGCAGACCAAGCTGCGCGGCGACCGCGGGCCGGAGAAGGAGATCCCCTTCGCCAGGCCCGGCTCGCTGACCCGCGTGTTCGCCGTGGCCAGCGGCAAGGGCGGTGTGGGCAAGTCGTCCGTCACCGTCAACCTCGCGGCCTCGATGGCCGCCTCGGGCCTGAAGGTCGGCATCGTGGACGCCGACATCTACGGCCACTCCGTGCCCCGCATGCTCGGGGTGAGTGACCGGCCCACCAAGGTCGAAGACATGATCATGCCGCCCGTGGCGCATGACATCAAGGTCATCTCGGTCGGCATGTTCAAGCCCGAGGGCAACACCCCGGTGGTCTGGCGCGGCCCCATGCTCGACCGCGCGCTGCACCAGTTCCTCGCGGACGTCTTCTGGGGCGACCTCGACGTGCTGCTGATGGACCTGCCGCCCGGCACCGGCGACATCGCGATCTCCGTGGCCCAGCGGATGCCCACGGCCGAACTCCTCATCGTGACCACCCCGCAGCAGGCGGCCGCCGAGGTCGCCGAGCGCGCCGGATCCATCGCGGCGCAGACCCACCAGCAGATCGCGGGTGTCATCGAGAACATGGCGTGGCTGCCCTGCCCGCACTGCGACGAGCGGATCGCGGTGTTCGGCGAGGGCGGCGGTCAGACGGTGGCCGACGCGCTCACCCGAACGCTGGGCTCCCGGGTGCCGCTGCTCGGCCAGGTGCCGATCGACCTGCGGCTGCGTGAGGGCGGCGACGAGGGCAAGCCTCTCGTCCTGACCGATCCGGATGCTCCGGCCTCCGCCGAACTGCGCCGGATCGCCGCCGGCCTGAGCAAGAAGTCCACCAGCCTCAAGGGCCTCAAGCTGGACATCTCGCCCACCAAGCACTGACGCGAGGGGGCCTACGTGGCCTCGTTGTCGTAGGGCGGGATCTCCCCGAAGCCGAGTTCCGGCTCGGCGGCCTCGATCGGCTCGGAAGCGGTGCTAGTCGTACCGTTCCAGTCGTTCTCGATGTCGTCGAGCAGGTGCTTGCGCACGAAGGTCTTCGGATTGAGGTCTGCCGGGTCGAAATTGGAGAACTCAGGCCCGAGATTGGCCTGGAGGTCCGCCTTGGCGTTGTTGGCCATCTGGCGAAGCTGCCGCAACGTCTTGCCGGCCTGTGAGGCCGCCTGTGGCAGCTTGTCGGGACCGAACACGAGCAGACCGATCACCACTAGCGCCAGGATCTCCCACCAGCCCAGTCCGAACACGGTGATCTCCTCAATAAGCAACGACTGGGTTCAGCCTAATACCCCCCATTCCGGCTCGGGACCGGGCCTCAGGACGGCCGCACCGCCGGAACGGGCGCAGCGCCCACCGTTACCGTGGCCGTCTTCATCTGGCCGTCGTGCTGGAACCCGATGGTCACCTTGTCTCCCGGTGCCTTGCTCCTGATCGTGACGACCAGTTCGCGGCTGCCCCCGACCGGCTGGCCGTCGACCTCCAAGATGACGTCTCCCGGCGCCAGACCGGCCTCGGCGGCCGGGCCGCCGGGAGTCACAGCGGGTTCACCCGACTCGGTCCTGGTCGCGATCCTGACGCCCTCGCCCTGGTAACCCTGATCGATGGTGATGCCGATCCGTGAGGTCCTGGCGACGCCGGTGGTGATGAGTTCCTGGGCGATCCTGCGCACATGGTTGACGGGGATCGCGAAGCCGAGGCCGATGCTGCCCGTCTGCTGGCCCAGAGCCGGGGAACCGCCGACCGCGGCGATCGCCGAGTTCACGCCGATCACCTCACCCGAGGCGTTGACCAGCGGACCACCCGAATTGCCGGGATTGATGGCCGCGTCCGTCTGGATCGCGTTGATGAGCGCGTAGTCGGACCCGGTCGACCCGCCCGCCTCGACCGGCCGGTTGAGTGAGCTGACGATGCCGGTGGTGACGGTGCCGGCGAGGCCCAGCGGCGAGCCGATGGCGATGACGGGGTCTCCGACCACCACGCTGTCGGAGTTGCCGAGAGGCAGTTCCGGGGCCGTGACCGCCGCATCTGGCTTGACCACGGCGATGTCCGAGTTGGGATCACGGCCGACGATCTTGGCGCCGGCGGACGTGCCGTCGTTGAACCGGATCTTGATCTCGCCGCCCTGCCCGCTGACCGCGGCCACGTGATCGTTGGTCACGATGTAGCCGCCCTTGATGACGAAACCCGAGCCGGTGCCCGCCTCGCTGCTGCCCCTGACCTCCAAGGAAACGACGCTGGGCAGCACCTTGGCCGCGACGCCCGCCACGGACGCGGGCGGACGGGCCGTCGAAACGGCCGCGGGGGCGGCCAGGGAGTATCCCGGGTCGGTGCCCGCGGGCGGCCGGGTGAGGAGCCACGTGCCCACACTCGCCGCTCCACCCGAGACCAGCGCGATGACCACGGCCAGCATCGCGAACAGCCCGGCCCGCGCCGGAGCCGGCCTGACCGGGCCGGCCGGCGGCGGACCGCTCGGCAGGAGGGCGGGAGGCGCCGTGGGAGGCGCCCAGCCCTGACCGATGCCATGCGCGCCCAGCGAGGGCGGTGACCCGCCGGGAGGGCCCCAACCGGGCTCCTCACCCACAGGGAAGAACTCGGGCCGGTCCGACGCGCTGGAGGGACGCGTGTGATCGGTCATCGGGGCAACCACTCCTCACGCGACGACGGCAACGCCTGATGCTATGCCGTTTCCCGTGGTCAGCGGGAGAACCGCGGGCTGGCGCTGCCTGACGGCGTCGGCGACGCCTTCACGAAGGGCGCCGGGTCCTGCGCCGGATGTACGAACAACACCTCGGGACCCGGATCCTGGTGGGCACCGGCCCCACCGACCATGAAGATCGTCCCGAGTGCCACCGCCGCGGAGGCGACGCCGACGGCGACGTATCCGGCGCGCCTGGCCCTGCCCGGCCGCCTTCCCGGACCGGACAACCCGCTGGGACGCCCCGGCCGGTTGTCGAGCGGGGCGATGCCGTGCATCCCCGGCAGGCCACTGGACGCGAACGCCGGATGGTCGGGAAAGGGACGCATGCGCGGCGGCAGCGGCCCTCCCGGTTCCGACATCCTCAACAGGGACATCGTCAGGTCGGCCGGCATGGCCGGCGGCTCCATGGACCGAAGACGGCTCTTCAGCGCGCGCAGCGCGTCGACCTCCGCACGGCAGTCCGCACAGAACGTCAGGTGGCCGAGCGCCCGTTCACGCTCGCTGTGGCCGAGTTCGCCGTCGATGAGCGCGGACACGCGCTCGCCAAGGTGATTCACAGTCCCTCCCTGCTGAATGACGGGGGGAACTGATCGCCGCTTCTGTCTGTGGAAGGTGCGCGGTGCTCCAGAGCCTCCCGGAGTTGTGCCCGGGCCCGGTGGATGCGGCTGCGCACGGTCCCGAGCTTCACGCCGAGTGTCGCGGCGATCTCTTCGTAGGACAGGCCCTCGATGTCGCACAACACGACCGCGGCCCGGAACTCGGGTGCCAGGGCGTCGAGCGCCGCCTGGATGTCGGGCTCCAGGTGCGCGTCGTCGTAGGCCTGCGCGGGCGAGGGCTCCCGGCCGCGCAGCCGCTCGGCGGCGTCGTCGGCCAGACCCTCGAAGCGAATGCGCTGCCTGCGCCGCGCCATGTCGAGGAAGAGGTTCGTCGTGATCCGGTGCAACCAGCCCTCGAACGTCCCCGGCGTGTAACTCGACAGGGAACGGAACACGCGGACGAAGACCTCCTGGGTGAGGTCTTCCGCGTCGTGCACGTTGCCCGTCAGCCGGTAAGCCAGCCGGTACACCCGCGCGGAATGCGTTCGGACGACCTCCTCCCAGGTGGGAGGCGTCCAGCCGGACACCGAAGTCTCCGCCTGGTGGTCGTGCTCGTCCACCGGCATTCCTCTCTGCAGGATCGTCGCTACAGCCATAGTGCCTGGTTTCGCCCCTTCCCGCGCACCGCGAGTCGAACGGCCTTGAACAAAGACCGTCCAAAGCGTGCAACGTCACCGTTGTGGCGTGAGTTCCCGTTCCGGTCCGACTCCCCTAGGCTGCGACCAACATGAACCAGGGGAAGGAGAGGCCGATGGCGACTCCGGCCAGCCTGGAGTACGCGGAGGACTTCGTTCCAGAGGACGAGATCCTCCAGGAGGCCCGCAGACGCGGCATCGAGGTGGGAGCGACGCCGCTCCTGCCCGGGTGCGGGGCGGCCTTGTGCTTCCTCGCGACAGTGGCCGGCGCCCGTTCGGTGGTCGAGGTCGGCACCGGATGCGGCGTCTCCGGCCTGTGGCTCCTGCGCGGAATGCGCCCGGACGGCACGCTGACCAGCGTGGACGTCGAACCGGAGCACCAGCGCATGGCCAGGCAGACGTTCGCCGAGGCCGGCTATTCCGGCAGCAGGATCCGCCTCATCGGAGGCCGCGCCCTCGATGTGCTGCCGCGCCTGGCCGACGGCGGCTACGACCTGGTCTTCTGCGACGCGGCGAAGCAGGAGTACCTCGACTACCTGGGCGAGTCGATCCGGCTGCTGCGCCCCGGCGGCGTGGTGGCCTTCGCGAACGCCCTCTGGCGCGACCAGGTCGCCGACCCCACCCGGCGCGACCCGGACACCGTCGCCGTCCGGGAACTCGGCCGGATGGTCAGGGAGGAGGAGCGGCTGCGCCCGCTCATGCTCCCCCTGGGCGACGGTCTCCTGGTCGCGGTCAAGCTGCCGCCCGCCTAAGCGGCCAGGTAGCTCAGCAACATCCTCACGCCGAAGCCCGTGGCGCCCTTGGTGAACTGGCCGTCGTCGGCGGCCGACCGCGCGGGCCCGGCGATGTCCAGGTGCGCCCAGGGCCGCTCGCCGACGAACTCCCGCAGATACAGCGCCGCGATGACCGACCCCGCGGCGCCGGACATCTTGCGGTCCACGTTGGTCAGATCGGCGACGTCGGAGTCCAGGTCCGCGCGGTAGTCCTCGAGCAGGGGCATGCGCCAGAACCGGTCTCCACTGATCTCACCGGCGGAGAGCAGGGAGTCGGCGACCGACTCGTCGGTGGCGTAGAGCGCGCCCAGGGAGACCCCCAGCGCCACCTTCGCCGCACCGGTGAGCGTGGCGATGTCGATCATCACGTCGGGGTCCAGTTCGGCGTCGGCGTACGCCAGGGCGTCGGCCAGCACGAGCCGGCCCTCGGCGTCGGTGTTGAGCACCTCGACCGTGCGCCCGCCGTACTGCGTGATGACGTCGCTCGGCCGCTGGGCCGAGCCCGAGATGGCGTTCTCCGCGCAGGCGATCAGGCCCGTCACGCGGACCGGCACCTCGAAGGCGGCCAGCGCGCTCATCACGGCCATCACGACCGCACCGCCCGCCATGTCGGTCTTCATGGTCTTCATGCCCTCGTTGGGCTTCAGGGACAGGCCGCCCGTGTCGAACGTGATGCCCTTGCCCGCCAGGACCACGTGCGGGGTGCCGTCACCGGCGTTCTCCGGCGTGTACTGGAGCTGGACGAACCTGGGCGGGTGGATCGAGCCCTGACCGACCGCCCGGATGCCCCCGAACTCGCCGAGGTCGCCGTCCGCCCAGACCCGTACGGCCAGGCCGTGATCGGCGGCGATGATCCGGGCCTGCTCGGCCAGCCATTCGGGAGTCTTCACGTCGGCCGGGGTGTTGACCAGGTCGCGGGCGAGGGCGGTGGCGCGGGCGGCCACCTCGCCGCGGCGCAGAGCCGGCTCGTCCGCGCCGGAGAAGACGATCTCCTCCACCGCGCTCGTCCGGGTCTGGCCGATCCTGAACGTGTAGGAGGCGAGGAGCGCCCCTTCGACGAGAGCGCTCACGTCACCATGGGCGGGGACCACGACGGAAAGGGAGGGGCGCCCCTTGGCCTTGCGCGCGATGGCCGCTCCCGCCTTGCGCAGCGCCGGAGCGGAGCAGTCGCCCGTGCCGTAGAGCAGCACGCGGCCCACACCGTCCCCCCTGACCACGGGAACCTCGAAGACCTCGCCAGGCTCGCCCTTGGCCTCGTAGTGGGACAGCAGGGCGCTCACCGGCACGGGCAACTCGACGGGCGAGGCGGCGAGGTCCGGCCCGAAGGGCACCGCGGTCAGCTCCGCGTTCTCGGGGAGCCGGTCAGAAACGGTCAACGTGGTCTCAATTGGCACGAACGCCTCCAAATAGGGCGGCCCCGGCGCGGGGGGGAAATCCCGTCACCAGGGCCGAAAAGTCGAACAAAGTCGGCTGAAACCTCAGCCGACCACTGTCTTCAGCGCGTCTCCGAGAGCGCCGGCCTCATCCGCCGAGAGCTCGACGACGAGTCGGCCGCCACCCTCGAGAGGGACCCGCATGACGATGCCCCGTCCTTCCTTGGTGACCTCCAGCGGACCGTCGCCAGTCCGTGGCTTCATCGCCGCCATGCGTGTATCCCTTCCCGCGTAGTCGGCCACCCCGAAGGGTGACCGGCGCATTCACGTTTCTGTGATGTTCTATTATCCCGCCTCCGAGCTCAAAAAGGTAACGGCCCGGCTCCGGTCAGTCGATCAATAAGGGCTCAGGCGCATTGTCGAGGAGCGATCCCGACCCTCAAACTGAGAGGGATGAACGCCCGAGCCGCACTTTTCGATCTCTACGGCGACCACCTCCGCACACGTCACGGGCGGGCTTCGGTGGCCGCGCTCGTCAGGCTGCTCGCGCCCCTCGACATCGCGGCCCCCGCCGTACGAACCGCGATCTCCCGCATGGTCCGTCAGGGGTGGCTCGACCCGGTGCGCCTGCCACAGGGGCCGGGATATGCGGTCACGCCGAAATGCGAGCGCCGTCTCGACGAGACCGCCGCGCGGGTCTACCGCGCGGGCGCCGCCGACTGGCGGGGACGGTGGCACATGCTGGTGCTCGAACCGGTCAGGGACCGGGCGAGGCGGGAGCGGATCCGGGCCGATCTGGCCTTCCTCGGCTACGCTCCGCTGACGGAGACCACCTGGATCGGGCCGTGGGCCTCACCGGAGCTGGACGCCTTGCGGCTGTCCGCCCACCGGTTCGACGCCGCGCTGGAGGGCGACCCGCGCGAACTGGTCGCCCAGGCGTGGGATCTGGACGGCATCGCCGGGGCGTACGAGGATTGGCTCGCCGGCGCCGTGGATCTCGTGGGATCGCTGCGGGGGGATTCCCCCGACCACCAGATCTTCGCGGTCCGGAGCAGGCTGGTGCACGGTTGGCGCAACTTCCTGTTCCGCGACCCCGGCCTGCCGGCGCGACTGCTGCCTCCGGGGTGGCCGGGCGACAAGGCCCGTGCCTACTTCGAGCAGGAGGCGGCCCGGCTGCTACCCGCGGCGGCGGCGTTCGTCGACCGCAACCTGGATGGGGGATCGTGAGATGAGTGTCGGCTACGAGGTCGAGCAGGCGATCGCGACGATCACCCTGGACCGCCCTGACGCGATGAACTCCCTGACCGTGGCCATGAAGGTCGAGTTGCTCGCGGCGCTGCGCCGGGCCGCCGCGGACGGGTCCGTCCGCGCCGTCCTGCTGACCGGGGCAGGCCGGGCCTTCTGCGCGGGACAGGACCTGCGCGAGCACGCCGACAACCTGGAAAGCGGCCTCGGGCTCGCGAACACCGTTCGCGAGCACTACAACCCGATCGTGCTCACGATCACCTCGATGGACAAGCCGGTGGTGGCGGCCGTCAACGGCGTGGCCGCGGGAGCGGGGGCGTCCCTGGCCTTCGCGTGCGACTTCCGCGTCGCCGCCGAGAGGGCCAAGTTCGCCATGGCGTTCACCGGGATCGGCCTCGGGCCCGACTCCGGCGCCTCGTGGACCCTCCAGCGCCTCGTGGGGCCGGCCGTGGCCAGGGAACTGCTGCTCCTCGGCGACGCCGTCGACGCGGCGCGCGCGCTGGAGCTGGGCCTGGTGACCAGCGTCGTGCCGGGCGACGACGTGGTGCCCGCGGCCCGCGATCTGGCGCTGCGGCTGGCCCAGGGCCCCACCCTGGCCTACGCCGCGACCCGGCGGGCGCTCGACTTCGCCGCGGCCCACTCGCTCTCCGACGCGCTCGACCTCGAGGCCGACCTGCAGGACGACTGCGCGGCCACGGTCGATCACCTGGCGGCGACCAAGGCCTTCCTCAGCAGGGAGCGGCCGCGTTTCGAAGGGCGCTGACCTCCTCGCGCACCCAGCAGTCGATCACGTGGTCGTTGACCAGGCCGATCGCCTGCATCAGCGCGTAGGCCGTCGTCGGGCCGACGAACCGGAATCCGTGCTTCTTGAGCTCCTTGGCCAGCGCCTTCGAACCCGCGGTCTGCGCCGGCACGTCGGCGAGGCCGGCCGGCACTGGCGCGGACCAGTCGGCGAACCTCCAGACCAGCTCGCAGAGCCCGCCCGGCAGCTCGACGGCCGCCCTGGCGTTGGCGATCGCCGCGTCGACCTTGGCGCGGTTCCTGACGATGCCGGTGTCGTTCATCAGCCGCTCGACGTCGGACTCGTCGAACGCGGCGACCTTGGGGATGGAGAACTCGGCGAAGGCCCGCCGGAAGTTCTCCCTCTTGCGCAGGATCGTCAGCCACGACAGGCCGGACTGGAACGCCTCCAGCGTGATCCGCTCGTAGACATGGTCGTCGCCGTGGACGGGACGTCCCCACTCGTCGTCGTGGTAGGCGATGTAGTCAGGGGCCGAGGTGGCCCACCCGCACCGGTTCACCATGACTCCTCCGCGTCCGAGCGGTCGTCCTCCCAGCCGCCCGCAGCGGTCTTGGAGGGGATCTCGGGCTTGGCGGGGACCTCGGGCCTGGTGGAGACCTCGGGCTTGGCGATGACTTCGGGCCTGGCGATGATCTCGGGCTGGTGCTCGGTGCGGACCGGCTCGGCCGGTCGCGCGAAGACCTCCTGCCGCGCATGGAGGCGACCCGCCAGCAGGTCCGCGACACGCTGCTCCAGCACCGCGATCCGCGTGTCCCGCTCGCCGAGCGCGGTCGACAACCGATAGAGCGCCTCGTCCACGACCTGGGTGTGGTACCCGACCAGGCTCAGGGGAAGCTGCAGGCCCATGAGGTCGGCGGCGGTCAGGTGACCGGCGTCGGGCAGCTCCGTCGGAGGCATGTCGGGCGGGAAGACCGCGAGCTCACCGCCACGGCCGAGCGACACCATCCACACGCAGACGAGGACGGCGAGACCGGCTATGACGAGGACGACCAGCACATACGAATCGTGCCACAAGTCGCACGCGTGCGAGCATTGAAGGCATGACCATTGTGATCCACCCGGATGACGAAATCGATCCGGCCTGGGCGGCGGCCTCCTCGCTGTCCGAGGTCTCCGCGCTGGCCCAGGCCGGCCGTACGGTCATGGTGACGTTGCCGGAGGACGAGACCGAGGCGGTCGCGGCGGCCGCCGCGTTCGCGTGGGCGGGGGCGACGGTGTTCCGCACCACCCACCAGGTACGGCAGGCGCTCGACATGACCGAGGTCCTGCTGGGCCGGCGCTCCCCCGCGCTCACCCGTCGCGGCCTCGCGTGACCCAGGTCGTGTCTCCCTAGGGCTCCCCGATCTCCTCGGCCGTCGGCAGGAGGTGCGGGACGGTCCGTTCCAGCTGGTCGAAGGCCTCCTCGACGGTGGTCGTCCAGGAGATCGCGTCGAAGACGTTCGGACGGGTGAACCCCTGCTCGTACATGCCGTCGACGAGTCGGCGCAGCGGCGCGTACAGGCCCCACGGGTCCAGCACCACCAGCGGCCTCTCATGGATGCCGAGCACCCGTGAGGTCCAGATCTCGAAGAGCTCCTCCAGCGTGCCGATCCCGCCGGGCAGCACGAGGAAGGCGTCCGACCGGGCGTCCATCAGGCCCTTGCGCTCGCGCATGTCGCCGGTGACGATCAGCTCGGTGGAGTCGGTGTCCGCGACCTCGATGTCCACGAGCACCTGCGGGATCACCCCCACGGTGTGGCCGCCGCCCTCCCGGACGGCCCGGGCGACCTCGCCCATGCAGGAGACGATGGCGCCGCCGCTGACGAGGCCGTGCCCGCGCCGGGCGAGCTCCGTGCCGACGTCGCGGGCGAGGTCGAGGTACTTGCGATCGATCTTCTGGCTCGACGCGCAGAACACGCAGATGAACATGTCGTCACGCTCCCGCGCGGTGCCGGTCGGCCTCGAGGATGATCCGGACGGCCTCGTCGGGGTCGTCGGTGACCCGCATGAGGTCCACATCCGACGCCGAGATCTTGCCGGTCTTCGCCAGTGTCGTACGGACCCAGTCGACCAGCGGCGTCCAGAACTCCGACCCCATGAGGATCACCGGGAACGAGGTGACCTTCTGGGTCTGGACCAGGGTGAGCGCCTCGAACAGCTCGTCGAGCGTGCCGAACCCGCCCGGCAGGGCGATGAAGCCGGAGGAGTACTTGACGAACATCGTCTTGCGGACGAAGAAGTAGCGGAACTCGACGCCCAGGTCGACGTACTCGTTCAAACGCTGTTCGTGGGGGAGTTCGATGCCGAGCCCGACGGAGACGCCGTCGGCCTCTAACGCCCCCTTGTTGGCCGCCTCCATGACGCCGGGGCCGCCGCCGGTGATGACGGCGTACCCCACCTTGGCCAGTGCGTGACCCACGCGGACGCCCATCTCGTAGTCGGGGCTGTCGCGGGGGGTGCGTGCGGATCCGAATACGGTCACCGCCGCGGGAAGGTTGGCCAGGGAGCCGAAGCCCTCGACGAACTCCGACTGGATGCGCAGGACCCGCCACGGGTCCATGTGGAGCCAGTCGGTCGGGCCCTTGCGGTCGAGCAGGCGCTGGTCATATGTCGAGTCGGGAACGAGATCGCCGCGGAGCACCGAGGATCCCTGGCGGCGTTCAGGCCGGTCGTGGTTCATGTGCTCACGCTAGCGGGCCATGGTCGGTGCGGGCGTTTCACACAGGATGGTCACAAACGTCGCTCTATTCCCGACTGTTTACGTCTGCTCACTAGTATCACGGCTCGTGGATGAGCCAGTCAGTCAAGACACCGCCGTGTTCGTGGACCAGAGCGGTCGACGCGGCCGGATTCTCACGGCGACGGCGATCGCTTCCGGAGCCGTCGTCGTGGCCCTCCTGGCCTTCGTGGTCACCGGAATGCTGGGTGGCACCGAGCTGCCCGGGCTGGGCTGGCCCGGCAAGGCTCCGGACCGACCGGCCGTCGGGGGAACCGCCTCTCGGCCGCCTGCCGGCTCGGCCACGCGAGCACCCGGTGTCGGCCCGTCTGCGTCGCCCGGGCCCACGGCGGTCCCGCAGGCGCCGGTGCCCGCCACCCCGACCTCATCGCCGCGACGGCCCCCTGCCACCGCGCCTGCGACCGGCGGCCCCGGCAAGACGCCTCCGGCCAATGCCGACGATGCCGTGGCGGGCAATCCAGGCCACGGCGGCATCCCACCAGGGCAGGTCGACAAGACGCACGGGCCGAAATGAGCGGGCGGCGGACCAAGCGAAGCGACCCGCGCGGCCACTGGTTCCTGGTCGCCCTGGCGGCCGTCCTGACCGGCGGGGCGCTCTTTCTGAACGGCTACGTCCACAACGTCGTCGGCGAAACTCACACTCCCGCGGCCGACACCGGCGATTCGGCGGTGCTCGACCGGCTGCACGCGGGCGGCCCCGTGGTGAACATGTCGGAAACACGGCCGCAGACCGTACACGTCGCACGGCGCACCGTGGCGCTCACCTTCGACGACGGGCCCGACCCGCGCTGGACGCCCCAGGTGCTCGACGTACTCCGCAAGCACGGCGCCACCGCGACCTTCTTCGTGGTCGGGGCGCACGTCGCCGAGAATCCGGACCTCGTCCGCCGCATGGTCGCCCAGGGCAATGAGATCGGCAACCACACGTATACGCACGCCGACGTGACGACGACACCGGACTGGCGAACCCGGCTGGAGTTGTCGCTCACGCAGAAGGCGTTGGCGGGGACCGCCGGCATCAACACCCGCCTGATCCGCATGCCGTATTCCGCGTCGCCGGACGCCGTGGGGGACAAGCAGTTCGCGGCGATGCGACTGCTCGGGGCAGAGGGCTATCTGGTGGCTCTGACCGATCTCGACTCCAAGGACTGGAGCCGTCCGGGGGTGGACCAGATCGTCAGGGCATCCCTGCCCCCGCGCGACGCTGGGGCCGTAATCATGTTCCACGACGCGGGAGGAGACCGTTCACAGACCGTGGCGGCGGTCGACCGGTTGCTGTCGGTCCTGGACAAGCGGGGCTACACGGCCACCACCCTGACTCGGGCGATCGGGCTTCCCTCGGCGCATGCGCCCGCCTCAACGGGCGACCGGCGGCTCGGCGAGGCCCTGATCCTCATCCAGCGGGCCTCCTCCGCATTCACCGGATCACTCAGCTGGATCCTCGCCGCGGCCGGGTTGCTGACCCTGCTCAGGCTGGCGCTGTTCGTCGTCTTCGCCTGGATCCACGCGCACAGGGCGAGGCGGCATCGAGGGGACAGGGACGCCGGACGCCGCCGCCATGGGATCGCACGGTGGCCCTCTCCGCCTCCCGTCACGGTGGTCGTCCCCGCCTACAACGAAGAGGCGGGCATCGAGGCCACCGTCCGCTCCCTCGTCGCGACCGACTACCAGGGGCGTGTGGAGGTCATCGTCGTCGACGACGGCTCCACGGACCGCACGGCGGAGATCGCAGCATCGCTGGGCCTCCCCGGCGTGCGTGTGATCCGTCAGCCGAACGGCGGCAAGCCGTCCGCCTTGAACACCGGAATCACGCAGGCGGCACACGACATCCTGATCATGGTCGACGGGGACACGGTCTTCGAACCGTCGACCATCGGCAATCTGATCCAGCCGCTGGCCGATCCGTCCGTGGGCGCGGTCAGTGGCAACACGAAGGTCGGCAACCGGCGGGGCATGATCGGCCGTTGGCAGCACATCGAGTACGTCATCGGGTTCAACCTCGACCGGAGAGCGTTCGACCTGCTCGGCTGCATGGCCACGGTCCCCGGCGCCATCGGCGCCTTCCGCAGGTCGGCACTGAGGTCGGTCGGCGGCGTCAGCCTGGACACTCTCGCCGAGGACACCGATCTCACCATGGCGATCTGCCGCACGGGCTGGCGGGTGGTCTACGAGGAGACCGCCCGGGCGTGGACCGAGGCGCCCACATCCCTCGGTCAACTCTGGCGCCAGCGTTACCGGTGGTGCTACGGCACGCTGCAGGCGATGTGGAAGCATCGCGGGGCGGTCGTGGAGCGCGGCTCCTTCGGACGCCGTTGCCTGGGCTATCTCACGCTCTTCCAGGTGATCCTTCCGCTGCTGGCTCCCGTCGTGGACATCATGGCGGTGTACAGCCTGGCCGTCGCGGACCCCCTGCCCGTGGTGGCCGTGTGGGTCGGCTTCGTCACCGCTCAGGCGCTCAGCGGATGGTATGCGCTCCGGCTCGACCACGAGCCGGCGTCCGCTCTGTGGGTGCTTCCGCTCCAGCAGTTCGTCTACCGGCAGCTCATGTACCTGGTGGTGATCCAGTCGGTGGCGACGGCCGTGCTGGGAGTGCGCCTGCGCTGGCACACCATCCGCCGGGAGGGCACCTTCACCACGGAATCGATGCTCACCGAGGTCACGACCGGCCGCTGACGGAGTCGATCAGCGCGGTGAGCCCAGCCAGTCGAGCATCCGTCGCTCGGTCTCTGCGATCATCGTCAGGCTCACGTGCTCGCCGCTGGTGTGGGCGAGGTTGGGGTTCCCGGGACCGCAGTTGACGGCGGGCATGCCGAGGGCTGAGAACCGGGCCACGTCGGTCCAGCCGAGCTTGGCCCGCGGCGTGCCGCCGATGGCCTCGGCGAACGCCGCGGCCACCGGATGGGTGAGCCCGGGCCTGGCTCCCGGCGCACCGTCCACGAGCCGCACCTCGAAGCCGCCGAACTGCTCCCTGACGTGGTCGAAGGCCTGCTCGACAGTCAGGTCGGGGGCGAAGCGGTAGTTGACGGTCACGACGCACTCGTCGGGGATCACGTTCCCCGCCACCCCGCCGCGGATGCCCACGGCGTTGAGGCCCTCGTGGTAGCGCAGGCCGTCGACCACGGGACGCCTGGTCTCATAGACGCTGAGGATGTCGATGACCGGCTTGATCCCGTGGATGGCGTTGACGCCCTCCCAGGATCGCGCGCTGTGCGCCCTGGCCCCCCGCACGACCACGTCGGCCCGCAGCGTCCCCTGGCAGCCGCCCTCGATCAGCCCGTCCGTCGGCTCCATGACGACGGCGAAGTCGCCGGCGAGCCACTCGGGGTGCTCACGGGTGAGGCGCAGCAGGCCGCTGCGCTCCGCCTCGATCTCCTCGCAGTCGTAGAAGACGAAGGTCAGGTCCTTGTTCGGGTCTTCCAGCAGGGCCAGCTTGAGCTGGACGGCCAGGCCGCTCTTCATGTCCGAGGTGCCGCAGCCGTAGAGCAGGTCGCCGTCGACGCGGCTGGGCAGGTTGGCCGCGACGGGGACGGTGTCGATGTGCCCGGCGATCACGACGCGCTCCGCGCGCCCGAGCGTCGTGCGGGCCACGATGTTCTGCCCGTCGCGGACCACGGTGAGGTGGTCCAGCGGGGACAGTGCCTCCTCGATGGCGTCGGCGAGGGCCTTCTCACCCCCGCTGACCGACTCGATGTCCACAAGGCGCGCCGTCAGCGCTCCGACGTCCTGTCCAAGGTCCAGCCGCATGCCCCCTGAGCCTAGGCGATGCGCACCGCGCCGGACGCCTTGGCATCGTCCTTCAGCCAGCCGTCGTGCCCCGCCTCCGCGGTCCAGGTCATTCCGCCGTAGTGCACCTCACGCAGGCCGTACTTCTGCGCGTTGGAGACGTACCACTCGGCGATGAGCCACCCGTGGTCGGCCGAGGAGTCGTCGCCGAGGGCGCGGACGAGTTGCTTTCGCGCCTCCTTCGGCTGCGGTGTGACCGGCTTGTCCGCCGGGGGGTACCAGCAGTGGACGGCCTTGGGGACTCGACCGGTGAAGGCGCCGGTGAGGATCTTCGCGGACGGCTCGTGCTGCGCGTACGCGGAGCCGTCGGCCGAACGCTGGACGGCCTGCGCCGCCTCGTGGAGAGGCAGGGTCTTGTAGTGCTTGACCTTCTCCAGCGCCGCGAAGAACTTCTTGGTCGCGTAAACGGGATCGTTGAGCTGCTCGACCGTGCCCCATCCCTGGGAGGGCCGCTGCTGGAAGACCCCCACCGAGTCCAGGTCGCCGAACGGCAGGTTGGCCAGCTTCGACTCCTGGATGGCGGTCACGTAGGCGATCTGCAGGGCGCGGTCCGGCAGCTTCCTGCGTGCGGCGACCGCCGCGATCGTGGCGGCGATCTGCGCCTGCTCGATGTCGAGGTCCAGCGTGCCGTCCGATGTCGTCACCAGGCAGTGTTCGCCCAAGGCGAACGGCTGGGCCTTCTTGATCAGGTGATAGACGCCGTACCCGAGGCCCCCCAGGATCAGGACGACGATGATCAGAACGGTCAGGCCTACGCGGGAACGACGCCGAGTCACCCCCCAGAAACTACCGGGCGATCAGGGGAGCCGCTCCACGCGGATCGAACCCGGCGTCAGCGGGCGGGTGTAGAAGGCCGACCACTGGCCGCCCTGGACGCGCTCGAACGACAGCAGCCGGCCGTCGGCGGCCCGGTAGTGGGCGAAGTCGAGAAGCCCCCGGTCGGGCTGGCCCGTCATCCCCTCGGAGCGGAAGGCCACCGTGCCTCGCTCGATGGGGAAGAACTCCACACCCTCCATGATCAGCATGTGCTTGGCCGGGACCATCCCCTGCGTCGGCACCTGAGTCCACAACATGACCTCGAGGTGGAGAGGCTCGCCGTCCGCGGGACCGCGCCGCTCCTCGACCGAGAGCCACTGGTAGCGCCGGACGCCCTCGTCGAGGAGGTACTCCGTCCACTGGTCGCCCTGCCTCGATAGGTGCAGCGCGCCGATGGCCCGGGACTTCACGCCCTGGATGTGAACGGTGTCCCCGACCTTGATCGTCCTGGGGTCGAAGTAGTCGGCCGCGGCGGCCGGAACGCGGACGGGCGCGGCCTCGGGCTGCTCCGGCGGCAGGGGCGGCATCGGAGCGGGAACCCGGCCCTGCCGGGCCGTCACGACGAACGCACCCAGGACGACGACCAGTGTGGCGACACCCAACACGAGCACGACCGCTGCCGTCATGCCGCGCGATCCTACTGGAGGCGGCGCACCACCGCATCGATCCGTTCATCGGTGGCCGTAAGGGCGACGCGTACGTGGGCGCGACCTGCGGCTCCGTAGAAGTCACCCGGTGCCACCAAAATGCCTTTTTCGGCCAGCCCGCGAACCTGATCCCAGCAGTCGGTGCCGTCGGTGGCCCACAGATAGAGGCCGGCCGTGGAGTGGTCGATCCGCCAGCCCGCCCGCTCGAGCGCCGGGCGCAGGACCTCACGGCGCCGGGCGTACCGCCCCCGCTGCTCGTCGGCGTGCTCGTCGTCGTCCAGGACCGCGGCCATCGCGGCCTGGACCGGGGCGGAGACCATCATGCCCGCGTGCTTGCGCACCTCCAGGAGCCGCTTCACCAGGACGGGGTCGCCGGCGACGAACCCGGCCCGATAGCCCGCGAGGTTGGACCGCTTGGACAACGAGTGGACCGCGAGGATCCCCTCGTGCGAGCCGCCGCAGACGTCGGGGTGCAGCACGGAGACCGGATGGTCCTCCCAGCCGAGTTCGAGGTAGCACTCGTCCGAGGCCACCACCGCACCGCGCTCGCGCGCCCAGGCGACGACCTTGCGCAGGTGCTCGGCGGGCAGCACCCTGCCCGTCGGGTTGGACGGCGAGTTGACCCAGACGAGCGGCACGCGCTCAGGGCCGACCGCGACGAGGCCGTCCACCGCGTACGGCTCGGCGCCCGCCAGGCGGGCGCCGACGTCATAGGTGGGATAGGCCAGTTCGGGGATGACCACGCGATCCCCGCGTCCGGCTCCCAGGAGCGTCGGCAGCCAGGCCACCAGTTCCTTGGAGCCGATCGTCGGCAGCACGTCGGCCGGGTCTACCGTGACCCCGTGCCTGCGCCGCAGCCACCCCGCGGCGGCCTCGCGCAGCCGCGCGGTGCCGTGGGTCTGGGGATATCCGGGGCTGTCGGCTGCCGCGGCGAGCGCCTTGCGGGCGACGGCGGGCACCGGGTCGACGGGCGTGCCGACCGACAGGTCGGCGATCCCGTCCGCGTGAGCCTGGGCGAGCTCCTTGTACGGCGCCAGCCGATCCCACGGGAAGTCCGGCAAGGCGATCAAGAGATCACCCCGGTCAGCGGACGGGCCCGCACTCAGTGGTCCTCGGCCTGCGGCGGGAGCGCGGCGACGACGGCGTGGTCCTTCTCGATCTTCCCGACCTTCGAGGCGCCGCCGGGCGACCCGAGCTCGTCGAAGAACTCGACGTTGGCCTTGTAGAAGTCCTTCCACTGGTCGGGAAGGTCGTCCTCATAGAAGATCGCCTCTACCGGGCACACCGGTTCGCAGGCCCCGCAGTCCACGCACTCGTCGGGGTGGATGTAGAGCATGCGCTCGCCCTCGTAGATGCAATCGACGGGGCACTCCTCGATGCACGCCTTGTCCAGGACATCCACGCAAGGCTGCGCGATGACGTACGTCACCTCGGGCTCCTTCTGGGTTGCACGGCTCGACCGCGGTTGCTACGCCCTAGTATTGCGGTGCCTGTCTAGTAGCCGGAACAGGAGGGGGCCAATCATCATGAGCCCTCAGTTCGGAGCCAGGCTGGTTGTGGCCATCACCCCCGGCGATGTGGGGCAACGGGTGACGGTGCGCCGCGTCGACACCGGTGGTTTCCGTGACGCGGTCGGCGTGTTGGAGTCGTGGACCGGCGGCGTGCTCATCCTTCGCAAGCGGGACGGCACGACGGTCGAGATCGCCGAGAACTCCATGGTCGCGGCCAAGATCGTGGCTTCTCCCCCGCGTGCCTCCTCGACCGGCGGCTGAGCAACACGGAATATACGTAGCGTGACCATACGTGCCAGTGCTGTAGTGGTGATGCTCGTCTCCGTGGCGGCCGCGTGCTCCGCGCCGTCGGAGGGCGGCAAGGAACTCCCGCCGGTCAATCCGATGGGGACGAGTATGAAGGACGGGTTCTCCACCATGGACAGGCTGGTGGAGGCCGCCAAGCGGGAGGGCACGCTGACCGTCGTGGGCCTGCCGCGCGGTTGGATGAACTACGCGGACATCATCGACCGCTTCTCCGACAAGTACGGCATCAAGGTCATCGGGACCTCCCCTGACGCGAACAGTCAGCAGGAGATCGACGCGGCGACCCGCCTGCGCGGATCCAAGGACGCCCCCGACGTGTTCGACCTGAGCCTCGACGTCGCGGTCGCGAACGCGAAGCGGTTCGCGCCCTACAAGGTCACCGGCTGGGGCGACATCCCCGATCGGCTGAAGGACGCCAAGGGCCTCTGGTACGGCGCCTACGGCGGCTACATGTCGATCGGCTACGACCCCAGGAAGGTCTCGGCTCCCGCGTCCTACGCGGCGCTGGTCAAGCCCGGAGTCTCCGTGGCGCTGCCCGGCGATCCCCTGCGGACCGCCTCCGCCTTCAGCGGCGTCATGGCCGCCTCGCTCAACGACGGCAAGGTCGACGCCGCGCGCGGCGTGGACCTGTTCTCCAGGATCAAGCGCGCCGGAATGCTGAGCCAGCCCGAGCGGGCCGCCTCCGTCGTCGACTGGGACTACCTCAATACCGCCAGGGCCGAGGCCTCCGCCCGCAACGACAAGCCCGCCTGGCAGGTGACGATCCCGCGTGACGCGGTCCTCGCGTCGTACTACGTGCAGGCCATCAGCAAGGACGCCCCGCATCCGGCCGCCGCGCGGCTGTGGGAGGAGTTCCTGCTGTCCGACGAGGGTCAGAACCTCTACCTCAAGGCCTACGCCCGTCCGACCAGGACGGAGGCCATGGAGATGCGCGGAACGCTCGACAAGACCGCCGCCGCCAAGCTTCCCGCGGCGACCGGAACCCCCGTCATTCTCACGATCCCGCAGCAGGATGAGGCCAAGTCCTACCTCAAGACACATTGGTCACAAGCGGTGGGCTAAGCATGCACAACTCGCAAGGGCATCTGAAGCCGTAAAGTGTGTCGCTATCTGAATGACTCAGAATGCGAGCTGATCTTGCGGTACGAAACCCCCAATCTCACGAGATGGAACGCTCGTGCGTACGACAGCTCCTTCGGCTACGTCTCCGCGCACGGAGCGCCGCTCGTGGAGCTGCTCGATCCCCAGCCGGGTGAGCGCGTGCTCGACCTCGGCTGCGGGACCGGCGTGCTCACGGCCGACATCGCCGCCCGCGGCGCCGAGGTCCTCGGGATCGACGGCTCCCACTCGATGATCGAGACGGCCATCTCCCAGCATCCCGGGCTGGACTTCGCCGTCGGCGACGGTCACGATTTCACGGTGGCCCAGCCGTACGACGCGGTGTTCTCCAACGCCGCGCTGCACTGGATGAGCCGTGACCCCGAGGCGGTGATCGCGTGTGTTCGCATGGCCCTGCGCCCTGGCGGGCGGTTCGTGGCGGAGCTCGGCGGCGCCGGCAACTGCGCGGCGCTCACCTCCGCCATGCTGACCGCCTGGCGGGAGTACGGCCTGCGCGAGCCCGAGCTTCCCTGGTACTTTCCCAGCCCGGCCGAGTACGCCCGGCGCCTGGAGCAGGGGGGCTTCACCGTCCGGATCCTGGAATACTTCGACCGCCCGACGCCGCTCGACGACTGTCCGAACGGCGCCGCGGACTGGGTGCGACTGTTCGCCGGCTCGCTGCTGGACGGTGTGCCGCTCGCGACCGTGGAGCCGCTGCTGCTGCGGGTCAACGAGCTCGCCGCCCCTGCCCTGCGCAGGGAGTCCGGGTGGATGGCCGACTACGTCCGGCTGCGTTTCGCCGCCGTTCGTCCCTGACGCAGTGCCCCATCGAATGGGGATTTGTCAGACTATGGTCTGGTCCGACGGAGTGATGGGGAAAGCATGAACTTCTGCCTGAGTGACCTCGTGCCACCGCTGCGCTGGAGTGACGCCTCCCGCATCGGAGTCCTGAGCGAGCAGGGCGAGCTGCCGGACGCCTGGTGGCGCAGCCTGCCCATGGAGCGGGTGCTCGGTGTCATGGACCCCGACGCCCTCGGCGAGCTGATCACGGATCTGGCGCTGGAGCACTGGCCGGCCGCCGCGGTGGGTGACGTCCTGCCCGCGCTCTACGTGCTCGACCCCGACGAGGCCGACGACCCCCAGGTCGCGATCGCGCTCGACCGGGCCGGCTCCTGGGTGGGCCTGCTGACCCTGTCCGGCCGTGAGCTCACCGACCAGCCCTTCATCAAGGCCCGGCCGGTCCTGACCGCCCTGTTCACCGCCGTGTTCGCCAAGCTGGCGCCGTCCCTGGCCGCACCCGGCGAGGTCCCCGAGCCGGCCCCCGTCAGGGCGCGCCCGGCCCACGGCGCGGTCAGGCACCTCAGGCCGGCGCCCGAGGTTCCGGCCCCGCGTGCGCCGCAGAGCGACGTCGACTTCCCCGCGCTGATCGACGGGGCGTTCTCCGACATGGACGACCGGACCTGGATGGTCGCCCAGAACCGGGTCTTCACGGACTCGCCTTCGGCCGTCGAGGAGCTGGGCAAGCTCCTCGCCGTCTCCCCTGACGTCCTCCAGGCGCTGGAGACCACTCTGCGCCTCTGGCTGGCCGAATGGCTCGACAAGCCGGAGGCCGCGCCGTACAAGGCGCATCTGGCCTGGCTCTCCGGCGAACTGGGGGTCGCGGCGCCCAAGAGCAGGCTGATCGCGGCGGCCGAGTGGCACAAGGAGGAACTGCGCTCACTCGACGTGCCCGCCTGGCACTTCGTGGTGGCGACCCTGCCCGGCTACCAGGTCTCGGGCGACTGGCTGGTGGCGGGAGACCTCGCCGATCTGCACGAGCGGACCCGCGGCCTGATCCTGAACGCCGAGCGCCCGACCGTCGCCCGGGCGCTGGAGCTGGTCTCCTCCCTCGGCATCCACCCGGACGTGGCCAAGGAATGGCTGGAGAACGTCCCGCAGCTGAGCATCCAGAGCGGCAAGAGGAGCACCAACGGCGTGCCCCGCTCCGCGAACGGCGCGACGACGGCGAAGCCTCCGGGCCAGCTCAAGGACGTGGCCCTCACCCGGAGGTGTTTCCGCCAGCCTGACGGACGCTGGTGGCTGCGGGTGGACGTCACCGGCGAACACATCCAGGGCGCCGAGGTGCCCATGCCGACCGGTTTCGCCGCCTATCTCGGCCTCAAGCCAGGGGAGAACCGTCCGGCGCGGAGCGCCGCCGGGGACGTGGAACTGACCTGGGCGTCGCGCCCCGGCTTCGGCTCACTGCAGCGGATCCTCACCGAGGTGGCCGCCAAGGAGGGCAGCCACGTCTTCCTGACCATCTCCGACGAGGGCATGCTGCGGGTGCGGCACCTGTCCGCGTCCAACGGCGGCGACCCGACCTCGCAGGCGTTGCGCCTGGTCGGGTACACCGCTCCGGGGGGAACCCCCGACCAGGCCGTACGAGTGATCGCGACGAGGATCGGCCTCAGCGGGCCGGCGGGAAGGCCCGAGCTCCTCACCCGGCTCCGCGAACGAGGCGACCGCGACCTCATCTCCTTACTGGACTAGCACGGTGCCCCGGCTCGCGATCTCCCCGGAGTTCACCAGGGAGCTCAGCACCCTGGCCCGGCCGGTGCGCCGGGACGCCGTAGTCGCGGTCCGCCGATTCCTCGGCAACTCCCCCTCTGCGCCGCATCCGGAGCGGGTGCGCAACAGCCGCGACCACCGGGTGACCACGCTGCGCCTGGCCGATCGCCACCGGGCCGTCGCCTTACGCCAGGGCGACACGTACTGGCTGGTCACGGTGCTGCCCGACGCGGCGGCATGGGCGTACGCGCAGCGCCACAGGTTCGGGGTCAACCCCGCCATCGGGGTGATCGAGACCTGGGACGCCGAGGCACTGGAACGCGTCGAGCCCGCACTGCGAAGGTCGGCCCAGCGGTCGAAACGGCGGTTGTTCTCCCAGTTCTGCGACACCGACCTGCTCGAGATCGGCGTCGACCAGCAGTTGCTCCGCCTGCTGCGCCTGATGACCACCGAGTCCCATTTCGAGGCGCTGGAGCCCCTGCTGCCGGAAAGCCAGTTCGCCCCCCTGTCGGCGCTCGCCCGTGGCGGCACCCTCACCGAGGCCTGGCGCGAGCTCGACGCCTGCCGTTCCTCGGAGCCCGGCGTGATCGACACCGGCGACCTGGCGGCCGCGCTGCGTCGCAGCCCCCACCTCGCGGCGTTCGCGGCCGAACGCGACGAGCTCGACCGGATCATGGCCCTGCCGCACTGGTGCACGTTCCTGTATCCACCGCAGCACACCTACGCGAACTGGGCCGGCTACCACGAACCCGTGCTGGTGACGGGGGGCGCGGGCACCGGCAAGACGATCATCGCCCTGCACCGGGCGGCCCATCTCGCCCGCGCCGGCGCCGGCGCCGTCATGCTCGTGACGTTCTCCCAGGGCCTGGCCACCGAGTTGTCCGCGCGGCTCGACCTGATCATCGAGGACGAGGTCGAGCGCAAGCGGGTCGAGGTCGGCAACGTCGACCGGCTCGCCCACCGGATCGTCGCGGAGGCGGAGGGACGTCCGCCCGCCCTCGTCGGCGCCGGAGATCTGGCCACGCTCTGGGAGGAGGCGGCGGGCAGCCGCTTCGGGGCCGCGTTCCTGCTGCGGGAGTGGGAGCAGGTCATCCTCGCCCAGAACCTCCGCACGCTGGAGGAGTACCAGACCGCGAGCCGCCCGGGCCGGAGCGTGGAACTCGGCCCGGAGAGCCGGGTCGTGGTGTGGGAGGCCGTCCGGCACGTCGTCGACCGGCTGAGGGAGTCGGGCCGCCGCACGCTCCTCCAACTCGCCTCCGAGGCGGCGGCGCTGCTCGGGCAGTCGACGGGCGACCTGCTCGGTCAGGAGGCCCCGGGGCTGGAGCCGTACCGGCACATCGTGGTGGACGAGGCACAGGACCTGCACCCGGCGCAGTGGCGTCTGCTGCGGGCGGCCGTTCCCGTGGCGCAGGACGACCTGTTCATCGTGGGCGACCCCCACCAGCGCATGTTCGACACCCGCGTCGCGCTGGCGAACGTCGGCATCCCCGCCCGCCGGTTTCAACTGAAGATCTCCTATCGTCTTCCACGGGAGATCCTTTCCTGGGGCGTCCGGCTTCGCGGCGGAGGACCCGCTGACGGGCTCGTCGACGGAATCGCCGACCTGTACGGCTTCCGCGCCGTGCGGAACGGGGCGCGCCCGACGGTCCTGGGGTACGTCAGCCCCGAGGCCGAGATCGCCGGGCTGATCTCGCATGTCTCCGAGTGGATGGAGGAAGGCGTGCCGACGCAGGACATCGCCGTCGCCGCTCGGACCGCCGAGTTGGTGAAGGCGGCCCGGACGGCCCTGCGTGACGCAGGGATAACAGTGAAAGTCACGATGCTGCATGGGATGAAAGGGCTGGAATTTCGCAGGGTGGCCGTGATAGGCGTGGCTGACGGAATCGTGCCGGCGCCCGACGCGCTGACCCCGGCCTCGGAAGACCCCACAGCCCGGGCCCACGACCTGCAACGAGAACGGGGGTTGCTCTACGTGGCGTGCACGCGGGCCGGCGAGCTGCTGTATGTGTCCTATTCCGGCCGGGCGAGTCCCTTCCTGCCTGGCTGATCCCCTACCCTGAACTGCGGATATATTCCCCTTGCCGGTTGGACCTGCATTGAATCTGAGCCTGAGCGACATCGTGCCCCCCCTGCGCTGGACCGCGCCGAGCCAGGTGGAGCCGATCGCGAGCGATCCCGGCCTTCCCGACGCCTGGTGGCAGTCGCTTCCGCTCGACCGGGCCTGTGCCCTGGTGGGAACCGCGCAGGTCGCGTCCCGCCTCACCGACCTCACCAGCGCCTGCTGGGAGCATCTCGTCCTCGGCGACATCCTGCCGCTGCTCAGATTCACCGACCCCGCGGACTGTCTCAAGACGCCGGGCTCGCGTGACAGCGTGCACGGGCTCTTCACCGGGGTGCTCGACAAGCTGCTGGAGACCGAGCCGTCGGACGACCCCTCGACCGGCGCGCTGCCCGAGATCATCGACCGGCTCTTCGCCCGGCTCGACGACCGGCAGCGGGCCATCGCGAGGGATCGGCTGTACTTCGACGCGTCGCAGAACCCCACCCAGACCGCGCAGCGGGCGACGCTCGACGAACTGGCCCAGAGGTTCTCCGTCACCCGTGAGCGGATCAGGCAGATCGAGCGCGATCTCCGCGAGCACGTCCTGAGCTGGCTGGCCGGTCAGGAGGCCGCGCCTCTCAACACGCATCTGTCCTGGTTGCACACCCGGCTCGGTTCCGCCGCGCCCGCGGACGAGCTCGCCGGCGCAGCGCCGTGGCACCGGACGGAGCTGGCCACTCTCGCGATCCCCGCGTGGCGCTTCGTCCGCACCCTGCTCACCGGCTACGAGCAGGGTGACGGCTGGCTGGTCGCCGGAGGCGCGGAGGAGATGCGGGAGAAGACCCGGCAGCTGTTCTCGGACGGCCCGCGGAAGCTGGAGGAGTCCGTCTCCCTGGTCTCCCAGCTCGGCGTCCGCGAGGATCTGGCCGAGCGATGGCTCGCCTCCGTCCCCCACCTGCGGGTGCTGGAGGGACACGTGGTCCTGTGGCCGCGCGGCGTCAACGACAAGGCGGAGGCGGTGCTGGCCGTCGCGGGCGCACCCCTGAGCCCCGAGGAGATCCAGGAGCGGATCGGCGAGGACCACAGCGTCGTCGGCGTCCGCAACCAGCTCGCCTCGGACGAACGCTTCGTCCGCCTCGACCGCAACAAGTACGGCCTGCGGCGCTGGGGCGGCGGCGAGGAGTACCTCGGCATCCGCGAGATGATCGCCCGAGAGATCGAACGGGCGGGCGGCGAGGCGTCGGTCAACACGATCGTCGGCAACCTGACGTCGCGATACGAGGTGAGCGAGAGCTCGGTCCGCGCGTACGCGGGCGGGCCGGGGTTCGAGCGCACCCAGCGCGGCTGGATCCGGGTCGCCGGGCCGGAGCAGGCGGAGCCGTACCATCCGCGCAAGGACGTCTCGATGACCCGGCGGTCCTTCCGCAGCCGCGACGGCCGCTGGTGGCACCGCGTCGACATCAACGCCGAGCATCTGCGCGGGTCGGGGTCCCCGCTGCCGACCGGTTTCGCCGCCCACCTGGGGATGGCGCCCGGGGGGCAGCTGACCACCTCCACACCGGCGGGCGACGTGGTGATCAGCTGGCACAACCAGCCGACCATGGGCTCGATCAGGCCGGTGCTGGTCGATTACAACGCCTCGGACGGCGACCACGTCTTCATCACCGTCTCCGACGGCGGCGAGCTGCTGACCCGCTTCCTCCCGGCCTCGGCGGCCGGGCTCCCGCCGCTCAACCGGGCCCTGCACCTCATCGGCTACACGGCCCCCGTGGCGTCCGACGCGGAGGGCGTCCGGCTCATCGGCTCCCGCATCGGCCTGCCCGAGGGCGCGGCCCGCGAAGAGGTGCTCGAGCGTCTCAGGGAACGGGGGGACCGGGACATCCTCGGCTTCCTCGCCTAGGCTCAGGAGCATGCTCCGGGTCTACGACACGCGCGCCGGGCGGATGGATCCGGTGGTGGCCACGGGTTCGCGGGTCCTGCGGATGTACGTCTGCGGGCCCCCCGCCCACCGATACGCCCACATCGGGGACCTCCGCTCGCTCCTGCTCGCCGATCTGGTCAGGCGGGTGGCGGAGCGACGGGGGCCACGGGTGATCGCCTGCCGGAGCGTCGCCGACGTGAGCGGCCACGGCGAGGCGGCAAGCCTCCTCGACGGCAAACCGCCCGCGCCGCTCTACGAGGACACCTTCCGCGCCGACGCGCTCGCCCTGAACATCCGCACCCCGGAGCACACCCCGCGGGAGTCGGAGAACGTCGACGCGGTGATCGAACTGATCACCCGGCTGATCGAGCAGGGCCGGGCCCGTCCCGCGCCCGACGGGTCGGTGTACTTCGACGCGGACCCCCAGCGGCCGCTGTGGACGGCCGCCGTGCCCGCCTGGGACTCTCCCTGGGGCCCCGGCGCCCCCGGCCCCCACGTCGGCTGCTCGGCCCTGTCCCTGCGGCATCTCGGCGGGCGCGTCGACCTCTACGCCGGCGGCGACGCCGGCCATCGCGAGGGCGTGCGCGCCGAGTCGGGCGCGGCCACCGGCAGGGAGACGACCGCCCCCTGGCTTCACGGTGGGCGCCTGCTCTTCGAGGGCAGGCAGGCGGACGGGCCGGACCCGGTGCTCCTGTCCTCCGTGACGGAGGAGGGCCTCGACCCGCTGGCCGTACGGCTCGCGCTCATGGGGTGGCACTACCGGGAGCAGGCCGACCTCACCCGGGAGGGCCTCCGGACGGCGGCCAGGACTCTCCGGCGCTGGCGGCGGCGGGTGGCCGACTGGGCCGAGTCGCCGAGCCGTCCCATCGATGCCGACCGGGCGGCGGCGGTCCAGCAGGCGCTCGACGACGACCTCGACATGCCGCGGGCGCTGGGGCTCCTGCACGACCTCGAGGACGACGACGGCGTGACGCCGGGCTCCCGGTTCGAGACGTTCCTCCTCTTCGACCACGTGCTCGGCCTCGACCTGTCGATCGACATCGGGAAGGTCCCCACGCTCCCGCCCGGCGCGGGGGAGCTTCTGCGGGCGCGCGAGCGTGCGCAGACGGGAGGCGACTGGGCCGCCTCCGACCGGCTCCGCGACGATCTGGCCGATCTCGGCGTGAAGGTCGCCGACACCCCGACCGGTCAGTCCTGGACCCTCTGAGCGCTCACGACCACGCCGTCCTCGTCGCTGTAGAGCCAATCGCCCGGCGCGAACGTCACTTCGCCGAAGGTCACGGGGACGCCCGCCTCGCCCCGCCCCTCCTTCGCGCTTCTGCGCGGGTTGGACCCGAGGGCCTTGACGCCGAGTTCGAGCCCGGCCAGCGCCACCGTGTCCCTGACCGCGCCGTTGATGATCACGCCCGACCATCCGTTCCGTACGGCGGACGCCGCGATGAGGTCGCCCAGCAGGGCCGTCCGCAAGGATCCGCCGCCGTCCACGACGAGGACCCGCCCCTCTCCGGGCGTCCCGAGCACCTGTTTCACGAGCGCGTTGTCCTCCAGGCAGCGAACCGTCTCGATCTCCCCGGAGAACCGCGTGCGGGAGCCGTACGAGCGGAACTGGGTGACGCAGCTGCTCAGCGCGTCGCCGTGGGCGTCGAACAGGTCAGCGGTCGTGAACGTCATGACCGGATCGTCCCTCTCGTGATCGGCGCCACCGGACGTCCTTGTGGGGGTAGCCGCCGTCGTCCAGGCCGGCCAGCCGCTCGAAGGCGTTCCACGACGCGGGATTCCCGCAGAGGGCGTAGGACACGCCCGAGGCGACGAGGTACAGCACGATCATGGGGAGACCGACGCACGCCACGTATTGGCTGGCGTGCCGGGCCTCGTGGTCGAGCAGCCTGCCGCTGAGGTAGCCGTCGGCGTTCTTGGTGAGGACCACGTTGCCCACCGTGAACGCCCCCGCGACGGGGAAGGGGATGCGGTACCCGTGGGCGAAGATCAGCCCCTGCTCGCCCCTGCGCGGCCGCGCACCGCCGATCAGTGCGATGAGCAGGCCGGCCGGGGTGGAGAGGTTGACGTAGTTGATCACCTGCCGGGTTCGGTGCCATCGCCGCATGACCTCAGAATCGGCGAAGGCCGCCCCGAGGTAAAGCACCTGTCTCAGGTGCCGCCTGGCGACTTCAGCAGCCACGACCCGCTGGAGCGGGTGACCATGATGGCGGCCGCGACGGCGACGGCTCCGCCGTAGAGGTACCAGTACCCGGCCGAGTCCCCGGCGATGGCCAGGTCTCCCGCGGGCTGCCGGGTGGCGAGCAGGAACGACGACACGAGCCAGCCCAGCGCCGGCGCCGTGGCCCCGAGCCTGCCGCCCATCAGCCTGCCCATGGCGTACGGCACGGCGAACAGGATCAGGAGCCATCCCAGCGCGGCGATCGGCACACTTCCGGCATACCAGGAGTGCTCGAACCCGCCGACGACGCCCAGCACGAGGCCCAGCAGGAACAACATCCCGTAGGCCGCGCCCGTCACCGCTGTCATGCCGCAGAGGTTAGCGGATGCCCGCGAACAGGTCGTCCTCGCGGTTGTACGGCTCACCGATGCCGCCGGCCTCATAGGGCGCGCCGGCGCCGGACGGCCCGGGGACCCCGGCGCGCAGGATGAAGTGCTCCACGCCGAGGACCTGCTGTCCGATCTTGTTCGAGAGCGCGAACCACGGGGCGTCGACGGCGATCTGGGAGGCGTGCGCACGCATGGCGTCGAGCTTCTCCTCCACGTGGGGCCGGGCGTCGATCTCCGTCGTGACGTCCCCGTCCGCGCAGCCGAAGGGCATGTCGTCGGAGTCGACGTTCCAGAACTCCACGTCGGCGTCGCGCATCGCCTCGGCCGTCCGCCTCATCACCGACTTGGGCATCGCCGTGTAGTAGAACTTCGCGATCCGCCACGGGTCGCCGCCCGGATGGCGGGAGTCCGCCGCGAGCTGGAAGGCCCGCCAGGCCACCCGATGGGCCTGGATGTGGTCGGGGTGCCCGTAGAAGCCGTTCTCGTCGTAGGTGACCAGGACCTGCGGCCGGACCTGGCGGATCACGGTCACGAGCTCGGCCGCGGCCTCGTCGAGATCCGCGCGCCAGAAGCAGCCGGGGCGGTCGTTGGTCGCGGCGCCCATCATCCCCGAGTCGCGCCAGCGGCCCGCGCCGCCGAGGAACCGGTGATCGGTGACGCCGAGCGCCTTGCAGGCCGCGGCGAGCTCGCCGATGCGGTACTGCCCGAGGGTGTCGTCGCGTTCGGCCGCGTGGTGGGCGAGCTCTGGCGGGATGATCTCCCCCTCCTCGCCGAGCGTGCAGGTGACCAGCGTGACATGGGCACCCTCGGCCACGTATCTGGCCATCGTCGCTCCCGTGCCGATCGATTCGTCGTCGGGATGGGCGTGGACGAGCAGCAGGCGCCGATCAGTCATGCCTCCGAGCCTAGGTCATCGCCCTGACCGTCGAGCCAGCTGACAGTATGTGGGGCTATGACTGAGAGCTTCCCACGGTTGTATGCCAGGACCCGCCGGTTCACCCTCGGAATCCCCCGTGGTTTCACGGTCTCTCCGGAAGGCGGCCGGGTCGTCTTCCTCCGGACGAAGTCGGGCACGGATCCGGTCACGTGCCTGTGGGAGCTCGACGCCGCCACGGGGGTCGAGCGCCTGGTCGTCGACCCGCTCTCGCTGGGGGCCGCCGACGAGGACCTGCCCGCGGAGGAGCGGGCCCGCCGCGAGAGGTCGAGGGAGTCGGCCGGCGGCGTGGTCGCCTACGCGACGGACCGCGAGGTGCGGCTGGCCGTCTTCGCGCTGTCCGGCGAGCTCCACCTGGCCGACATCGCCACAGGTGCCGTGCGCCGGCTCACGACCCCGGGCGCGGTGATCGACCCCCGGCTGAACCCCGACGGGACCCGGGTGGCCTACGTCACGGCGGGCGCCCTGCACGTCCAGGACGTGGCGACGGGTGAGGACCTGGTGCTGGCCGCGCCCGAGGGCGACGAGATCGCCTACGGCCTGGCGGAGTTCATCGCCGCCGAGGAGATGGACCGCATGCGCGGCTACTGGTGGGCCCCGTCCGGCGACCGCCTGCTGGCCGCGCGCGTCGACGAGTCGCCGGTCGGGTTGTGGCACATCGCCGACCCGGCGAACCCCGACCGCCCCGCGACGGCGCAGCGCTATCCTGCCGCCGGCACGGCCAACGCGGAGGTCTCGCTGTTCGTGCTCGGCCTCGACGGCTCCCGGGTCGAGGTGCCGTTCGAGCAGGAGTATCTGGTGACGGCCTCCTGGAACGGGCACGGCGCGGACATCGTCACGCTCTCGCGTGACCAGCGGACCAGGCGCCTGTTCTCCGTCGACACCTCGACCGGCGCGACGGAGCTCGTCAGGGAGGACACCGACCCGGCCTGGCTGGACATCGTCCCCGGCGTGCCCGGCCGCCTGTCCGACGGGCGCCTCGTCTGGGTGACGGTCGCCGAGGGCGGGCATCGCCTGTTCATCGGCGAGGAGCCGGTGACGCCACCGTCGTTGCAGGTGCGGGCGGTGCTCGACGTCGACGGCGACACCGTCCTGTTCACGGCCTCGACGGAGCCCACCGAGATCCAGCTGTGGACCTACTCGGGCGGCTCGCTCCGCCCGGTGACCACCGAGCCCGGCGTGCACTCCGGCCGTCTCTCCGGCGGCGTCACCGTCATCCTGCGGCAGAGCGTCCAGGCCGAGGGCATGTCGGTGACGGTCGTGGGCCGCGACGGCGCCTCGGCGCCCATCGCCTCGGTCGCCGAGCGGCCCGGCCTCGAACCGCGGGTCTCACTCGTGCGCGCGGGATCGCGCGGCCTGTCCACCGCCGTCCTGCTGCCGTCCTGGCACATCCCGGGCTCCCGCCGCCTGCCGGTCCTGATGGACCCGTACGGCGGGCCGCACGCACAGCGGGTCCTCGCCGCCGGGCGGATGTTCCTGGAGCCCCAGTGGTGGGCCGAGCAGGGCTTCGCCGTGGTGGTCTCCGACGGCAGGGGCACGCCCGGACGCGGCCCCGCGTTCGAGCGCGAGGTGCTGCACGACCTGTCTCTGGCGCTCGAGGACCAGGTGGACGCCCTCCAGGGGGTGGCCGCGCTGCATCCCGACGACCTCGACCTGTCGCGGGTGGCGATCAGGGGCTGGTCGTTCGGCGGTTACCTGGCGGCCCTCGCGGTGCTCCGCAGGCCCGACGTCTTCCACGCCGCCGTCGCCGGAGCCCCCGTCACCGACTGGCGGCTCTACGACACCTGCTACACCGAGCGTTACCTCGGCCACCCCGACGAGGGCCACTACGAGGCGTCGTCGCTGATCGGCGACGCGGAGAAGCTCGAGCGGCCGCTCCTGCTGGTGCACGGCCTGGCCGACGACAACGTGGTCGCGGCGCACACGCTCAGGTTGTCCTCGGCCCTGCTGGCGGCGGGCCGGCCGCACACCGTCCTGCCCCTGTCCGGAGTCACCCACATGACCCCGCAGGAGGTCGTGGCGGAGAACCTGCTGCTGCTCCAGCTGCAGTTCCTCACCAGTTCGCTCGGCGGGGAGTTCCGCCGGGACTGAGCCGGACGAACGGCCTGAGGGCGGCCGGTCCCGCGATCGTCGCGGGGCCGGCCGCCCTCGGTCGTTCTCAGCGGCCCTTGCCGTGCCAGCTGTCCCACAGCGCGGCGTACGCCCCGCCGGCCGCGACGAGTTCGTCGTGGGAGCCGAGCTCGCTCACGCGTCCGTCCTCCACGACGGCCACGCGGTCGGCGTCGTGGGCGGTGTAGAGCCGGTGCGCGATCGCGATCACCGTGCGGCCGTCCAGGACGGCGGCCAGCGAACGCTCCAGGTGCCGGGCCGCCCGCGGGTCGATCAACGAGGTGGCCTCGTCGAGCACCAGCGTGTGCGGATCGGCCAGGACGAGCCTCGCGAGGGCGAGCTGCTGCGCCTGGGCCGGGGAGACGGCCTCGCCGCCCGACCCGACGATCGTGTCGAGGCCCTCGTCGAGGGCCTCGGCCCAGTCCCAGGCGTCCACGGCCTCCAGCGCCCTGCGGACCTCGTCGTCCGTCGCGTTCGGCCGCCCGATCAGCACGTTGTCGCGAAGCGTCCCGCGGAACACGTGGTGTTCCTGCGTGACGAGCGCCACGTGGCCCCGCAGCTCGTCGAGCGGCAGTTCGACGAGCTCGACGTCGCCGACGGTGACGGAGCCGGTCCTGGGGCCGTGGATGCCCGCGAGCAGGCGTCCGAGCGTGGACTTGCCCGCGCCTGACGGGCCGACCATGGCGAGCCGCTCCCCCGCCCGGACGTCGAGGTCGATGCCGTGCAGCACGTCGTGACCCTCGCGGTAGGCGTAGGTCACGCCGGTCGCCTTCAGCTCCTCGCCGTCCGGCCGCGTGTCTCCGGCGACACGGTCGTCCGGCACGTTGACCACGCCCAGCAGCCGGGCCATGGACGCCCCGCCGACCTGGAGCTCGTCCATCCACGACAACACCCGGTCGAGCGGGTCGATCAGCTGCTGCACGTACAGCGTGGCCGCGGTGACCTGGGCGAGGGAGACCCAGCCCTCGGCGTGGAACAGCCCTCCCAGCAGCAGGGTCGCCACGACGGGGATCACATAGCCGATCTCGACGGACGGGAACCAGACCATCCGCAGGCCGAGGGTGTAGCGCTCCGCCGCGAAAGACCGCGAGATGTCGCCGTCCGTCCGCTGGTGGCGGCGCTTCTGGATGCCCAGGGCCTCGACGGTCCTGGCGCCCTCGACGGTTTCGGACAGACCTTCGGTCATGTCCGCGTAGGCGGCGTTCTCGCGGAGGTATCCGTCCCTGGCCCGCTTCAGGTACCACCTGGTGGAGATCCACAACACGGGGACCGCCACCAGGGAGGGCACCGCCATGACCGGGCCGACGAGCAGCAGCGCGCCCAGGGCGAACACGCACGTGACGACCGCGATCAGCGTCTCGGGGACGGCGTGCCGTACGGACCTGGACAGGGCGTCCACGTCCCGCGACGTGCGCGTGATGAGGTCGCCGGAGCCGGCTCGCTCCACCGTCGACAGCGGCAGGGCGAGCACCTGGTCGACGAAGTCCTCGCGGAGTTCTGCCAGCACCTTCTCGCCGAGGCGCGAGGACGCGTAGACCGCCAACCGCACCAGGACGGCCTGCACGACGACGAATCCCGCGATGGCCAGCGCGATCGTGTCCACGTGGACGTCGCCGGACCCGTCGGCGACGGCCTGGACCAGCTCGCCCAGCAGCCGCGGCGAGGCGAGGCCCGAGATCGCCGCGAGGGCGTGCAGGGACAGCGCCAGTCCGAGTTCCTTCGGATACTTCAGGGTCAGCCGCCGCGCGTAGGCACGCACCTGCGCGCGGTCGGCGACCGGCAGAATCCGGCCTGCCATGGTCAGCCCTCCCCTCTCGTGACGGTGGCCGAGTAGCCGGGCTCCACTTGAAGCAGCTCCCGATGTGCGCCCTCGGCCCGGACCTTGCCGTCCTCGACGAACAGGACCAGATCCGCACGGTCGAGGACGAGCGGACTGGTGGTGCAGACCAGCGTGGTGCGGCCCGCGCGGGCCGCGCCGAGCCGGTCGGCGATGCGCGCCTCGGTGTGGGCGTCGACCGCGCTGGTCGGCTCGATCAGGACCAGCACGTCCGGATCGGCCGCCAGCGCCCGGGCGAGCCGCAGCCGCTGCTGCTGCCCGCCGGAGAACTCCCGGCCCGCCTCGGCGACATGGGCGTCGAGGCCGTCGGGCAACGACTCGACGATGTCGTCGGCGCAGGCGGCGTGCAGGGCCAGCCGTACGTCGTCGTCGGTCGCCGTGCCCCGCACGTCGAGCTCGTCGCGCAGGCGGCCGGTGAACAGCCGGGAGGCGTTGTCGGCGACCAGGATGTGCCGTCTGACCTCGTCGATCGGCAGCTCTTCCAAGGAGACGTCACCGAGCGTCACCTCGCCGGGCGCGTAACGTCCCAGCCGGTCGGCGATCGCCGCCGCCTCCTCGGGCACGGCCGTGACGAGCGCGGTGAGCCTGCCCGGCCGTACGGCGACGCCGGACTCGCCGTCCACCAGGACGTCGGACGCGGCGTCGGCGGGCAACGTGCCCGTGCCGTCCTGGATCTCGGGGTCCAGCGACAGGATCCGGCAGACGCGACGGGCGGCCACGTGTCCCTTGGTCAGCCTGTCGGCGGCCTCCGTGAGCGTCCGGAGCGGTGCGATCAGGAATGCGGCGTAGGCGTAGAACGCGACGAGCTGACCTGGGCTAATCCGCCCGTCCAATGCGAAGTGCGCGCCCAGCCAGGTGACGGCGGCGATGAGCACGCCGGGCAACAGGATCTGCGCGCCCTCCAGCGCCGACTCGACCGAGGCCACCCGCACGCCGGCCCGCCGGACCTTCTGCGACTCCTCGCGGTACCGGGCCGAGAAGAGCTCCTCTCCGCCGATCCCCCGCAGGACCCTCAGGCCGCCGACGATGTCGGAGGCGCGGGTCGCCAGGTCGCCCTGCAGGTCGCGCTGCGCGTGCTGCCTGTTGTGGAGCGGCCTGAGCAGCGGGCCCACGGCCCCGACCATCAGCGGCACGCCGATGAGCACGACCAGTCCCAGGGGCGGAGACGTGGACAGCAGGATCACCGTCACTGTGCCGACCGCGACGAACGCGCCCGTGCCGCGGAGCAGGATCTCCATTGCGTTGCCGATGTGGGCGATGTCGGAGTTGCCGACGCTGACGACCTCGCCGGTCGACAGGCGCTTCGGCAGCGTCGCGCCCAGCCGGGTCGCCTGGCGGGTGGTGACCTGGACCGTCCGGTAGGACGCCCCGAGCCAGGTGAGCACCGCGAACCGGTGCCGCAGGACGCCCGCCACCGCCTGGATCACGCCCAGGCCGAAGATCGCGGCCGACCACTGCACCAGGACGTTCGTACGGCCATCGGCCAGCGCGTCGATCGCCCGGCCCAGTGCGGCGGGGACGAGCGCCTGCGCCAGCCACCACAGGATCGCCAGGCCGATGCCGACGAGCAGCGGCCACTTCTGGACACGCGCCACCCACCACAGGTACCGGATGGGACTGCGGGCGTCTGGAGTGCCGGGATCGGCGACAGGCAAGGAAATCATGGTCATTCTAGGCTCGCAAGATCGCAGGTCACCGGGCAAATGGTTTTCTGTCGTCAACCGAGGTTGACAGGGAGAGGATTGTCAACTTAGGTTTACGGCATGAGCGACACGGCACAGCTGGCCAACGACGCCGGCAGCCGCGACCCGGCCACAGGGCTGCGGGCCGTACGGGCCCTGCGGCTGCTGGTCGAGCGGCTGGAAGCACTGCAGGTGGACAACGCCCGCAACGCGGGGTGGTCCTGGCAGGACATCGCGCTCCTGCTGGGCGTCACGCGGCAGGCGGTCCACAAGAAGTACGCGGGCGGACGGGGACTGATGAGGCGGGAGAAGTAGACGATGTTCGAACGATTCACCGACGAGGCCCGGCAAGTGATCAAGCTCGCGCAGGGGAACGCCCGGAGCCTCCGGCACAACCACATCGGGACCGAGCACCTTCTCCTCGGCATCCTGGAGCAGCCGGACACCGTGTCCGCGCGGCTCGTCAACAGGCACGGCCTGGACCACGAGCAGGCCTCCGCGGCGGTGGTGCGCGTTCTCGGCACCCTGCCGGCCGGCGATCTCGACGCGGACGCCCTGGACTCCATCGGCATCGATCTGGCGGCGGTACGCGAGAAGGTCGAAGCCGTCTTCGGGCCGGGAGCCCTCGACCGCCATCCGAGCAGGGACCGGCGGGGCGCCCTGGTCAGCGGTCGCGGCATCCCCTTCACGCCACGGGCCAAGAAGACCCTCGAACTGGCCCTGCGCGAGGCACTCGCGCTCAAGAGCCGCGACATCCGCGACGGCCACATCCTGCTCGGCCTGCTCCGCGAGGGAGAAGGCCTCGGCGCCAGGATCCTCGCCGACGCCGGCATCGACCTTCCGACCCTTCGTGTGGAGATCCGCGCCGAGATGGGGCCCTCACCCCGGTAGGAGCCCGGCCACTGGCGCGCCGGGCGCGACCCGACGGCGGTACGGGAGACGCCGGTGCTGGTGACACCGGTATTGGAGACGCCGAACCGGGAGACGCCGATGCGGCGGACGCCTCTCGGCGACGTCCACCACATCGGCACAGGATTGCGCGCCCTACTTCGACGCGGTCTTGAGATAGTCGGCGTTCATCCGGGCGATCGCGTCCAACGGGATGCCCTTCGGGCACACCGCGGTGCACTCCCCCGTATTGGTGCAACCGCCGAAGCCCTCGGCGTCCATCTGCTCGACCATGGCCTTCGCCCGCGCGGCCCGCTCGGGCTGCCCCTGCGGGAGCAGGCCCAAGTGAGTGATCTTGGCGGCCGTGAAGAGCGAGGCCGAGCCGTTCGGGCAGGCGGCCACGCAGGCGCCGCACCCGATGCAGGTGGCCGCGTCGAACGCCGCGTCCGCGTCGTCCTTGGGCACCGGCACGGCGTGCGCGTCGGGCGCGGACCCCGCGGGAACGGAGATGAACCCGCCCGCCTGGATGATCCGGTCGAAGGAGGACCTGTCCACCACGAGGTCCTTGACCACGGGGAACGGCGCCGCACGCCAGGGCTCGATCGTGACGGTGGCGCCGTCCTCGAAGTGCCGCATGTGCAGCTGGCAGGTCGTCGTCGCGCGCTGCTCACCGTGGGCGACGCCGTTGATGACCATGCCGCACATGCCGCAGATGCCCTCGCGGCAGTCGTGGTCGAAGGCGACGGGGTCGTCGCCCTCGAGGGTCAGCCGCTCGTTCAGGACGTCGAGCATCTCCAGGAAGGACATGTCCGGTGAGACGTCCTGGACCTCGTAGGTCACCATCCGTCCGCGATCCGACGAGCCGTTCTGGCGCCAGATCTTGAGGGTCAGGTTCATGCCCGCTTCCCCTTGCCTGCGGCGCGCTCGCTCACTTGTAGCTCCGCTGGGTCATCTTGACGTATTCGTACTCGAGCTCTTCCTTGTGCAGGATCGGGCCCTCGGGGCCCCACTCCCACGCGGCGACGTAGGCGAAGTGCTCGTCGTCGCGCAGCGCCTCGCCGTCCGCGTCCTGCGACTCGGCCCGGAAGTGGCCGCCGCACGACTCGGTGCGGTGGAGGGCGTCCAGGCACATGAGCTCGGCCAGGTCGAAGAAGTCGGCGACCCGGCCCGCGCGCTCGAGCGCCTGGTTGAGGCCTTCGCCGTCACCCGGCACCTTCACGTTGTTCCAGAACTCCTCGCGGAGCTCGGGGATCCGCTCCAGCGCCTTGCGCAGCGACTCGTCGGTCCGCTCCATGCCGCAGTAGTCCCACATGAGACGGCCCAGCTCGCGGTGGTAGGAGTCGGCCGTGCGGGTCCCGTCGACGGCGAGCAGCCTGTCGATCTTCTCCTGGACCGCGGCCTCGGCCTGGGCGACCTCGGCCGGCTCCACGTCGCCGAAGCCGCCCGCTCCGGCCAGATAGTCGCCGAGGGTCGTCGGCAACACGAAGTAGCCGTCCGCCAGGCCCTGCATCAGCGCTGACGCGCCGAGTCGGTTGGCGCCGTGGTCGGAGAAGTTGGCCTCGCCGATCACGAACAGGCCGGGGATCGTCGACTGCAGGTCGTAGTCGACCCACAGGCCGCCCATCGTGTAGTGCACGGCGGGATAGATGCGCATCGGCGTCTCGTAGGGGTTCTCCCCGGTGATGCGCTCGTACATCTCGAAGAGGTTGCCGTACTTCTTCTCGACGGCCTCGCGGCCGAGCCTGGCGATCGCGTCGGCGAAGTCCAGGTAGACGCCGAGCCCGCCGGGACCGACGCCGCGGCCCTCGTCGCAGACGTTCTTGGCGGCGCGGCTGGCGATGTCCCGCGGAACGAGATTGCCGAAAGCCGGATATATCCGCTCAAGGTAGTAATCGCGCTCGTCCTCGGGGATGTCGGCCGGCATCCGGTCGTCGCCCGTGCGCTGCGGCACCCAGACCCGGCCGTCGTTGCGCAGCGACTCCGACATCAGCGTCAGCTTCGACTGGTACTCCCCGCTGACGGGGATGCAGGTCGGGTGGATCTGCGTGTAGCAGGGGTTGGCGAACATCGCCCCACGCTGGTGGGCCCGCCAGATCGCCGTGGTGTTGCAGCCCTTGGCGTTGGTGGACAGGAAGAACACATTGCCGTAACCGCCGGTCGCGAGCACCACCGCGTCCGCGAGGTGGGTCTCGACCTCCCCCGTGACCAGGTCGCGGACCACGACTCCGCGCGCCCGCCCGCCGCTGATGACGAGTTCGAGCATCTCGTGGCGGGTGTGCATCTCCACGGTCCCGGCCGCGATCTGCCGCTCCAGCGCCTGGTAGGCGCCGAGCAGCAGTTGCTGACCCGTCTGGCCCCTGGCGTAGAAGGTGCGGGAGACCTGGGCGCCTCCGAACGAGCGGGTGTCGAGCAGCCCGCCGTACTCACGCGCGAACGGCACGCCCTGCGCCACGGCCTGGTCGATGATGTTCACGCTGACCTGGGCGAGCCGGTAGACGTTCGACTCGCGGGCGCGGAAGTCGCCGCCCTTGACGGTGTCGTAGAAGAGCCGGTGGACGCTGTCGCCGTCGCCGCGGTAGTTCTTCGCCGCGTTGATCCCGCCCTGCGCGGCGATCGAGTGCGCGCGCCGGGGCGAGTCCTGGTAACAGAACGACTTGACCTTGTAGCCCAGCTCACCGAGCGTCGCCGCCGCCGAGCCGCCCGCGAGGCCGGTGCCGACGACGATGACGGTCAGCTTGCGCTTGTTGGCCGGGTTGACCAGCTTGGCCTGGAACCTGCGGGTGTCCCAGCGCTCCTCGATGGGTCCCGACGGGGCCTTCTCATCCTTGATCGGCTCGCCGATCGTCCACGAGAGGCTCATTTCACCACTCCGATCATCACGGCTAGGGGTACGACGACGAATCCGGCCACGAGCACGACGGAGATCACGGTCGAAGCCGTCTTGAGTGCCTTGTACCGGTGGGCCAGGCCGAGCGTCTGGAGCGCGCTCCACAGGCCGTGCCGCAGGTGGAGGCCGACCATCGCCAGGGCGACCACGTAGAACACCGTGACCCACCAGCGGTCGGGCGCGAACCCGGCCACCACCCGGTCGTACGGCATGGCCTCCCCGCCCTTGGGGTTCACGACCCCGAAGGTGAGGTCGAGCAGGTGCCAGATCACGAAAAGCAGGATGATGACGCCGCCGTAGCGCATGGTCCGCGTGGCGTACCCTCCCGCCTGCGGCTTCACCCGGGCCGCGTACTTGACGGGCCTCGCCTTGGCGGCCCGCCTGGCCAGCGACACCGCCGACCACATGTGCAGCACGACGGCGACCGTGAGGCCGATCTCGGCGAGGGTCAGCAGGGTGCGGTTCGGCAGCGCGGGCGAGCCCACCGTCCGCAGCCATTCGGCGTAGTGGTTGAACGAGTCGGCGCCCAGGAACACCTTGAGGTTCCCCAGCATGTGGGCGACCAGGAAGAGCACGAGGACGGCGCCCGTGACGGCCATGACCGCCTTCTTGCCGTTCGACGAGCCGTAGAAGCCGCGGGGGCGCCTCCGCACGGGGGCGGCGGGCGCGCGGTCCACCTTGTGGTCAACAGTGGCTGTCACATCGGGAAACGCTAGGCAGAACCGCGTTCGGGCGTCCAAGTCATCGCAGGTCTGGTTTCGATAGCCGGGGGCTATCCGCCGTGCCCGGCAGGGTAGACGGGCCTCCGCGGCTCCGGCCCGGTGCGACCAATCTCACAGAGTGGACAGGTCGTAGGCTATCGACACGTGCAGTTCCAACAGCTGGCCTACTTCCTCGCGGTGGCCGAGGCCCGGCACTTCACCCACGCCGCCGAGCGGATGCGGGTCGCCCAGCCGTCCCTGAGCAAGCAGATCAAGGCTCTCGAGACCGAGCTGGGGGCGCCCCTGTTCAGCCGGGCCCGGGGCAACGTCACGCTCACCCCCGCAGGGGAGGCCCTCCTCCCCCTCGCGCGGCGCATGCTGGCCGACGCGGAGACGGCCCGGCGTGAGGTGGCCGAGCTCGCCGGCCTCCGGCGAGGCCGTGTACGGCTCGGCGCGACGCCCTCCCTGTGCGCGGGGCTCCTCGCGGACGTGCTGGCCCGCTTCCACGGCGACTATCCGGGCGTAGAGCTCCAGGTCGAGGAGGGCGGCTCGCGCGACCTCGTCCGCGACCTGGCGAGGGGACAACTCGACCTCGCGCTCATCATCCTGCCCTTGCAGAGCAGCGATCCCTCCCTGGTCACCGAGGAGATCCTCCGGGAGGACCTCGTGGTCGCCTCGGCCGTCAAGCCGGGCCGCAGGACGCACATGCGGATCGACGAGCTGCGCGGACGCCCTCTGGTGATGTTCCGGCGCGGCTACGACCTGCGCGAGGCGACGCTCACCGCGTGCAGGCAGGCGGGGTTCGAGCCCCGGTTCGCCGTGGAGGGCGGGGAGATGGACGCGGTCCTGCGGTTCGTCGAGGCCGGGCTGGGGGTCGCCGTGGTGCCCTCGATGGTGCTCGACGGCCGGCCGGGGCTGGTGGGAACACCGATACTCCCGGGGCTGCGCAGGACCGTCGCCCTCGCCCACCGCAAAGACGTCGAACCGACGCGAGCGGCCCAGGCCTTCCGTTCCGAGCTTCTGTCCTTCCTGGTGGAGGCGTCCGACATGGGGACCCTGTCTCCGGGGATAGAGGCACTCGCCCATCGCCGGCCAGGCGAGAATTCGTAAATTGACGGTAAGATTTCCCGACCGTGTTCCCCGACGCTTCGAGAGGCGTAAGTGATCACGCCCTCGCCTGATCTGCCCGACCCGCTCACCCTCCTGTTGATCGAGGATGATTCGGCCGACGCGTTCCTCGTCGAGGAACTGCTCGCGGACGCCGAGCGTCCACCGAAGATCACTTGGGCCCGCACTCTGGCCGAGGGGCGCGAGCGGCTGACCGACGACGTCCACTGCGTGCTCGTCGACCTGTCTCTGCCGGACGCGAGCGGCCTGGAAGCCCTCGAGCAGGTGCTGTCCATGGTCTCGGACACCGCCGTGCTGGTGCTCACCGGTCTCAACGACGCGCACGTCGGAATCGAGGCGGTGGCCGCCGGCGCCCAGGACTTCCTGGTCAAACAGGATGTGGACGACCGACTGCTGACCCGCGCCATCCGCTACGCCATCGAGCGCAAGCGCGCCGACGTCGCCATGCGCGAACTGGTCGAGGAGCGCATCGTCGGACAGGAGAACGCGCGCCTGGAGCGCGGACTGCTTCCCGTCCCGCTGCTCGCCCCGGGCTCCCTCCTGGACCACCAGACGAGATACCTGCCCGGGCGGGTGCGCGGCCTGCTGGCCGGCGACTTCTGGGACACCGTGCAGACCGCCGACGGCGCGGTGCACATCCTGATCGGCGACGTCTGCGGTCACGGGCCCGACGAGGCCGCCCTCGGCACGGCTCTGCGCATCGGCTGGCGCACACTCGTGCTCGCCGGCCATACGGGCGACGAACTGCTGGGGACGCTCGACACGCTGCTCAGGAACGAGCGGAAGTCACCGGAGATCTTCACGACCCTGTGCATCGCCACCATCGACCCTGACCTCCGCAACGCCCGCATGCACGTGGTCGGCCATCCGTCGCCGCTCGTGATCAGGAACGGCGTCGTGGACATCGTCACCGACATCCCGTCGGGGCCGCCGCTCGGCATCTTCGACGACGTCGTCTGGAACCCCGTCGACATCCCTCTGGGCGACACGTGGTCGCTCCTGCTGTACACCGACGGGCTCATCGAGGCGACGACCGGGGCCGGCCGCGACCTGCTGGGCACCGACGGCCTGGCCGACATCGTCCGCGACCACGGCGGCGTCGATCTCGACCGGATCATCGCCCAGGTCGGCGACGGGCTGAACGACGACGTGGCCGCCGTGCTGCTCACCAGGAACGGTCCCGGGGACGACTTCAGGGAGGCCGAGAGGTCATGATGAAACCTGAGCCTCTCGCACCGCTGGCGCCTCATACCGGCAGGCGGGGGCTCCCCCTGGCCCGATGGTTCGTCCTCGCCGGCACGGCCTCCGCCCTCGTCTTCGTGCTGGGGGTCACCGCGATCCTGCTGACGCTCAGCACGACGCGCCAGGCCAGGGAGACGCTGGTCGACGTGATCGACCCCGCCACGCTGCACACCCTGGAGATCTCCACCGCCATCCAGGCCCAGGAGAGCGCCATCAGGGGATACGGCCTGACGACCGACCAGCAGTACCTCACTGAGTACCGCCAGGGCGTCGCCGCCGAGCAGACCGCCACCGCCGCCACCGCCGCGCTGATCCCCCGTCTCCCGGAGGCGCCGGCCGTACGAGCCGGGCTGGACCGGCTGACCGCGGCCTCAGCGGACTGGCGGCGTGACTACGCGGAGAAGATCGTCGAGGCGGTGCCCACATCCGGGACCAGGGCGGTGAACCGCGACACCGCGAAGGTCAACGTCGAGCGCTTCGCCCGTGTCCGCGCGGCACTGAACGCGCAGCAGAACCAGCTGAACCGGCTCCACGACATCGGCAGGACCAGCCTGTACAACGGCTGGAACACCATCTACGTCGCGGTCGGCGCGCTCGTGGCCGCCGTGGTGGCCGCGGTGATCGGCTGCGCGCTCATCGTGCGCAGGTTCGTGACCCGCCCGGTGGCACGCCTCGCCGGACAGGTCAGGACGGTGGCCGCCGGAGACTTCGACCACGAGCTCGGCGTCGACCGGCCGTACGAGCTGCGGGAGCTGTCCGCGCACGTCGACGGAATGCGCAGGCGCATCGTCTCCGAGTGGCGGGCGGCGGTGGACGCGCGCCAGCAGCTCTCCGACCAGACCAGGGAGCTCACGCGCTCCAACGGCGAGCTGGAGCAGTTCGCCTACGTGGCCAGTCACGACCTCCAGGAGCCGTTGCGGAAGGTCGCGAGCTTCACCCAGTTGCTCGAACAGCGCTACGGCGACCAGCTCGACGACCGCGCCCGCCAGTACATCGCCTTCTCGGTCGACGGCGCCAAGCGGATGCAGCTGCTCATCAACGATCTGCTCGACTTCTCCCGGGTCGGCAGGGTCGGCGGGGACCTCCACCCGGTGCGGTCCGCCGACGCGCTGGACGCGGCCCTGCACAACCTCGACGCCCTCCTGGCCGACGCGGACGCCGCCGTCACGCACGACGACCTGCCGGAGGTCCTCGGCAACGTGCCGCTGCTGACCCAGCTGTTCCAGAACCTGGTCGCCAACGCCGTGAAATTCCGCTCCGCCGATCCGCCCCGCGTCCACATCGGCGTACGGAGGAACGACGCGATGTGGGAGTTCAGCTGCTCGGACAACGGCATCGGCGTCGACCCCCGGTACGCCGACCGGATCTTCCTGATCTTCCAGCGTCTGCACCCGCGCGACGTCTATCCAGGCAGCGGCATCGGACTCGCCCTCTGCCGCAAGATCGTCGAATACCATGGCGGCCAGATCTGGCTCGACTCCGGGGAGGGGCCGGGAGCCACGTTCCACTGGACGCTGCCGACCGTGGGAGAACCCGATGCCTGACTTCCGCCCCATCGAGGTGCTCCTCGTCGAGGACGACCCCGGCGACGTCCTCCTGACCAGGGAGGCGTTCTCCTACAACAAGGTCGGCAACCGCTTACACGTGGTGCACGACGGCGAGCAGGCGCTGATGTTCCTGCGCGGCGAGGGCGCCTACGAGGCGATGCCGCGGCCCGACCTGGTCCTGCTCGACCTGAACCTGCCCCGGGTCGACGGCTTCGAGGTTCTGCAGGAGATCAAGAACGATCCGGATTTGCGGATCATCCCGGTGGTGATCCTCACCACATCGGAAGCGGAGCAGGATATCCTCAAGGGTTACAACCTGCATGCAAACGCGTACGTGACAAAACCGGTGGACTTTGACCAGTTCATTCGCGTGGTGCGACAGATCGACGATTTCTTCGTGACTGTGGTCAAACTGCCGGGGAAGTGACGGGAATCACAGACGGTTGGGAGTGACCCTCCTCACACTTCGGGATGTGGCCGTCGTAATGTTTCCCCCACCATAAGCGTGCCAGAGGGTGGAAAGTCTCCGATGACCCAGACAACGGCCGAGAGCCCGACAAGCAAACAGCGAGCGCAACTGAAGGTGCGCACGCTCCGCACCGACAGGTGGTGGCTGGTCCCGGCGCTGACATTCGCCGGACTGATGTCATTCCTGATCTACGGAGTCTGGGCGATCTTCGACAAGAGCTACTTCGCCGAGCCGTACATCGCGCCGTTCTCGTCGCCCTGCCTGGCGACGTCCTGCCCGGAGGGGGCCCGCTTCCTCGGGCTCGCGCCGTTCGGCGACTGGTACGGCCTGCCGCCCGGCCTCCTCATCCTCGGCCTGCCGGGTGGTTTCCGGCTCACGTGTTACTACTACCGCAAGTCGTACTACCGGTCGTTCTGGCTGTCACCGCCGGCGTGCGCCGTGTCCGAGCCGCACAAGAAGTACTCGGGCGAGACCAGGCTCCCGCTGATCATCCAGAACGTCCACCGCTACTTCTTCTACCTCGCCGTGGTCATCGGCGCGATCCTGGCCTACGACGCTGTGCTCGCGTTCAGGGACGAGCACGGCAACTGGGGCCACGTGGGTCTCGGCACGATCATCCTGGTGGCGAACGCCGTCCTGATCGCCTGCTACACCCTCGGCTGCCACTCCTGCCGGCACATCACCGCCGGCCGCCTGAACCACTTCTCCAGGCACCCGATCCGATACAAGGCGTGGACCTTCGTCTCGAAGCTCAACGCCAGGCACCAGCAGTTCGCCTGGGCCTCGATGTACTCGGTCATGATCGCGGACCTCTATGTGCGCCTGGTCGCCAAGGGCGTCATCAACTTCCCGTTCGCTTAAGGATTCTCAACGTGGAGCGTCACGAATACGACGTCGTCGTCATCGGAGCCGGCGGAGCCGGCCTGCGCGCGGCGATCGAGGCGCGGCAGCAGGGCAAGCGGACCGCCATCATCTGCAAGTCGCTCTTCGGCAAGGCCCACACGGTCATGGCCGAGGGCGGCGCCGCCGCCGCGATGGGCAACGTCAACTCCGACGACAACTGGATGGTTCACTTCCGCGACACCATGCGCGGAGGCAAGTTCCTCAACAACTGGCGGATGGCGGAACTGCACGCCAAGGAGGCCCCGGACCGCGTCTGGGAGTTGGAGGAGTGGGGTGCGCTGTTCGACCGCACCAAGGACGGCAAGATCAGTCAGCGGAACTTCGGCGGCCACGAGTACCCGCGTCTCGCCCACGTCGGCGACCGTACGGGCCTGGAGCTGATCCGCACGCTGCAGCAGCGGGTCGTCGCCCTCCAGCAGGAGGACGAGCGCGAGCACGGCGACCCCGAGGCGTTCATCAAGGTGTTCGCCGAGTGCACGATCACGCGCCTCCTCAAGGACGGCGACGCCATCGCCGGCGCGTTCGGCTACTGGCGTGAGACGGGCGACTTCATCGTCTTCGACGCCCCCGCCGTGGTGCTGGCGACCGGCGGCATCGGCAAGTCCTACGTCGTCACCTCGAACTCCTGGGAGTACACGGGCGACGGCCACGCGCTGGCCGTGCTCGCGGGCGCCAAGCTGATCAACATGGAGTTCATCCAGTTCCACCCGACCGGGATGGTCTGGCCTCCGTCGGTGCGCGGGATCCTCGTCACCGAGTCGGTCCGCGGCGACGGCGGTGTGCTGCGCAACTCCGAGGGCCGCCGGTTCATGTTCGACTACGTGCCGGACGTCTTCAAGGACAAGTACGCGACGACCGAGGAGGAGGGCGACCGCTGGTACACCGACCAGGCGAACAACCGCCGGCCTCCGGAGCTGCTGCCCCGTGACGAGGTGGCCAGGGCCATCAACTCCGAGGTGAAGGCCGGGCGTGGATCGCCGCAGGGCGGCGTGTTCCTCGACGTCTCCAGCCGCCTCCCCGCGGCCGAGATCATCAAGCGTCTGCCGTCCATGCACCACCAGTTCAAGGAGCTGGCGGACGTGGACATCACCCAGGAGCCCATGCAGGTCGGTCCGACCTGCCACTACATCATGGGCGGCGTGGAGGTGGAGGCCGACACGGGCGCCGCGTCCGTGCCCGGCCTGTTCGCCGCCGGAGAGGTCTCGGGCGGCATGCACGGCTCGAACCGCCTGGGCGGCAACTCCCTGTCCGACCTCCTGGTCTTCGGCCGCCGCGCCGGCCTGGGCGCGTCGGCCTACGTCGACGGGCTGGCCACTCGGCCCTCGGCCGCCGACGTGACGGACGCCAAGGCGGAGGCCGTGGCGCCCCTGGAGCGGACCGGAGGGGAGAACCCCTACGAGGTGCACCACGAGCTCCAGCGCACGATGAACGACCTCGTCGGGATCATCCGGAAGGCCGGAGAGATCTCCGAGGCGCTCCAGGTCGTCGAGAAGCTCAAGGAGCGGTCGAAGAACACGGGCTCGTCCGGCAGCCGCGTCTACAACCCCGGCTGGCACCTGGCGATCGACCTGCGCAACATGCTCCTCGTGAGCGAGTGCGTGGCCCGCGCCGCGCTGCTGCGGGAGGAGAGCCGCGGCGGTCACACCCGCGACGACTTCCCCGTCATGTCCGCCGATTGGCGGCAGAAGCTGCTCGTCTGCTCCGCCGCGCCGGACGGTTCCGGCGTTACGGTCGAAGAGAAGGTCCAGCCGTCCATGCGGGGCGACCTGATCAGCCTCTTCGAGCGGTCCGAGCTTGAGAAGTACCTCACCGAAGACGAGCTGGCGGAGTACGACGCCGCGGTCAAGGAGTCGTGATGGGTTACAAGGCGAAGTTCCGCGTCTGGCGCGGCGAAGGCGGCGAGGGACAGCTCGAGGACTTCACCGTCGAGGTGAACGAGGGCGAGGTCGTCCTCGACGTCATCCACCGGTTGCAGGCCACCCAGGTCCCCGACCTCGCGGTCCGGTGGAACTGCAAGGCCGGCAAGTGCGGGTCGTGCTCGATGGAGATCAACGGCAGGCCCCGGCTGGGCTGCATGACCCGGATGTCCACGTTCGAGGAGACCGAGACCATCACGGTCACGCCGATGCGGACGTTCCCGGTCATCAAGGACCTGGTCTGCGACGTCTCGTTCAACTACCAGAAGGCGCGGGAGATCCCCTCGTTCACCCCGCCCAAGGATGTGAAGCCGGGCGAGTACCGCATGCAGCAGATCGATGTCGAGCGGTCCCAGGAGTTCCGCAAGTGCATCGAATGCTTCATGTGCAACAACGTCTGCCACGTGATCCGCGACCACGACGAGAACAAGCCGGCCTTCGCCGGCCCGCGTTTCCTCATGCGCATCGCCGAGCTCGACATGCACCCCTATGACGAGCTCGACCGCAAGGAGTCGGCCCAGGAGGAGCACGGCCTCGGCTACTGCAACATCACCAAGTGTTGTACGGAGGTCTGCCCCGAGCACATCAAGATCACCGACAACGCGCTGATCCCGATGAAGGAGCGCGTGGTCGACCGGAAGTACGACCCGCTCGTGTGGCTGGGCTCCAAGATCTTCAAGCGCTCCGGCGTCTGAGAGTCCACACAGAAAAGCGCCGGCCGGAGGAATCCTCCGGCCGGCGCTTTTTCTTTCTCGTTTAGTCCTTGCCGACCTTGTCGGTCTGCTCAGACTCGGCCTTCGCGCCCTCGACCTTCGCGCCCTCGGCCTGCTCGGGCCCCTCCGGCTTGCCGGCCTGATCGACCTCGGCCTTCGCGGCCTCGACCTTCGCGGGCTCGGCCTGCTCGACCTCGACCTCGGCCTGCTCGGGGTACGGGTACGGGTACGGGTGGGCGTAGATCTGCGGGTACCCGTAGGCCTGGGGGTATCCGTACGGCAACTGTCCCGCCGGATAGCCCTGCACCGGCACGTAGCCGACCATCTGCGGGTGCCCCTGGCCGTCGGGCACGGAACCCTCGGGCGCAGGCGTCGTGGGAGTTCGCCACGCCCGCGGTCCCGCCTTCCGCACAGCCGCCGCGTGCGCCATCCGCCGGAGCCTGCCTTCGAAGATGAGCCAGGCGAGCAGGGCGAGCAACACCAGCACCGCGGCCAGGATCGACAGCTTGCGGCTGACCGTCACCTGGTCGAACTCGGGAGTGGCGTTGCGGATCTCGATCGGCACCGACTCGGGCGTCGGATCCTCGAACGTGGGCGTCGGCATCGGCATCGGCGTCGGCTGCGCGGGAGCCAGGATGACAGCCGGGTCCGGCGTCGGCGTGGTCAGCGCCAGCGGCGGCGGGGCGGCCACGTTCGTGGACAGGAGCGGCAACCCCAGGCCCGGAATCGTCGCGGTCTGGGTGACGGTGACGGGCGGCGGTGTCCGCGCCTGGGTGACGGTGACCGTGACGACCGGGGTCGACTTCGCCGTCGGCGTCGGCGTCTTGGTGATCGTCACCGTGACCACAGGCTGCGACACCGGCGGAGGCGGCTTCACGGTCTTGGTCGCCGTCGCCGTCGCGGTCGCCGTCGCGGTCGCCGTGGCCGTCTCGGTCGTGGTCGTGGTGACGGTCGTCGTCACCGTGACCGTCGGCGCGGCTCCACCCGGATCACCCGCGGGGTCGGTCGGCTCGGCGTCGGCGGTCACGCCGAACACCGGCCCTGCCGCGAACACCGCCACGGCGGCGACCCCCAACGAGGCCGCGACGGAGGACACGGCTCTCAGCTGTGCGCGTCGTACCACCCGCTCGCCTCCACCCTTTCGGTCTAGGCCTTGGAACAGTCTAGTTCTGCTCAAATGATGGCAAAGCCTGCCCCCGAACGCCATTTCCGTTCCCCACTCGTCACCCACTATTCCCAGAGGATCTTTTCGACCGCCGCCACGATCGGCAGGTCGGGGGACAGCCACGCGACGTCGTACAACTCGTGGTGCGGCAGCCAGCGCAACGCGAGGTGTTCCCGGGCCTCCGGCACGCCTCGCCGGATGCTTGCGAACCAGACGCGCATCACGTAGCCGTTCGGCAGCGGCCATTCCCCCGCGACCCGCTCACCCGGGACGATCTCGACGCCCAACTCCTCCACGCACTCGCGGACCAGCGCGTCGAGGTCGCTCTCACCGGGTTCCACCTTCCCGCCGGGGAACTCCCAGCCTCCCCTGAGCGCCTCCGGCTCCGCCCGCTGCGCGGCGAGAACCCGGCCGTCCTGCACGATCGCGGCCCCCACGACGAGCCTTCTGATGGCGTCCATGGTCGATCAGGTTATGGCGCGCTTCAACTGCGCGAGCACATCGGCGTTCTCCAGCGGGCGGGTGAATCCCACGATGTTGGGCCGGTCGGTGTATCCCGTGACCTTGATGGGCCCGCACAGGGTGCACCGGGCCTCGATCATCTTCCCCTTCGAGACGACCATGCCGACGTGGCCGGGGCGGCCCGGGCCGTTGTTCGGGCCGGCGTTGAAGAACACCAGGTCGCCCGGCTGTTCGTTGCCGGCGCGCACCTGTACGCCGAAGGGCCACTGCCCGAACGTCGTACGCGGAATCGACAACCCGGCGTTCCGGTAGGCCATGTAGATGATTCCCGAGCAGTCGAAGGCGTCGGGACCCGTCCCACCCCAGCGGTACGGCTTGCCCCGCTGGGCCAGCGCGTACTCCAGAATCTTCTGCACGACCTCGCTGGACGCGCTGTCCACGTATCCGCCGTCGCACGCGGGATCCGCATCGGACGGGACGCCGATCTCCCCTGTGGCCGCGTAGCGCTTGGCGATCTCCAGAACCTGGTCGACGTACCACGTCGCTCGGTTGTAGACGAAGATCGCCCGTGGCAGGTCGTCGGGGGCGCCGTTGCGTTTGAGCATCTTGGCCGCGCCCAGGATGGCGTCGGCGGGATCGTAGACGTCGCCGTAACCGTCGCCGTCGCCGTCCGACGCGTACCCGTTGATCCCGGGACGTATCTTGATCTTGGACTTGCCGCCCCAGGTGCTGATCAGGAACTGCATCGGGCCGGCCGCGCCCGCGTAGTTGGTGCCGCTGCTGACACCGGGAAGCTGTGATCGGCCGTGGTCGGTCTCCCGCTTGCCGATGGCGGCCAGGACGTTCCATTGGACGCCGATCTCCTGGCCGACCTTCTTGTAGATCCGCAGATAGTCCGCCGGGATGTCGGAGGCCGCGGTCTGCGACGCGTCCGCCGCCGAGGCCGCCGACGCGCAGTCCGCGCCGAAACTCCCTCCGATGAAGATCGACGGGGACGGCGACATCAGGATGATCGAGCCGAACAACGTCAGGGGAACGATCAGTGTGAGAACGATGGCGATGACCCGCCACGAACCCCCGCCCGCTCTGATCACCCGCAGGCTCCGCAGGCCCCGCGAAGCCAAGCCTGTGCGCGGAGGTGCCGTCACGGTGAGGTGTCCCCGTCCTGACCGGCACCCGCGGGTTCCATGTCGTAGACCCGCCAGTCGGCGGCCGCCTTGATCACGGTGACGGCGTACTGGTCGTTCTGGTCCTTCTCACCGCTCCGGGCGATCACGTGGCGGACGGAGCCGACGACGAACACGACCGTGTTGGCCGTCATGTCGCGGATCGAGACCACCTGTGCCGAGCCCGTGGAGACGACGCGGTCGGCCTTGTTCTGCTGGACCACCGCCGGGTCGGTCATGGCCCGGGTGAGCTGCGCCCCGAATTCGGCCGTGGAGAACGCGTTCAGCCGCGTCGCGAAGGCCGCCGGGTCCTCGGAGTACTCGAACGTCCCGTACGAGGCGGTGAACCGCCGAGCGAGGTCGGCCGCCGCGCCGAGCTCGCTCCTCGACAGCGGCAGGTAGCGGTACACGTCGAACGTGCCGGGGGTGACCGCCACCTGGCTCGGCGCGGGGGCCGGAGCCTGGGTGGACGCGACGGCGGCCGGCGCCTGCTCCGCCACCGTCTCCGTGCGGTCGGCGCCTCCGGACGACGGGCTCATCGTCAGGTACACGCCGACGGCCGCGAGCACGACGACGGCGCCCGCGAAGGCGAGCCCCTTCCTGCGGTCGGTTCCTTGGGTCGTCATCAAGCCTGCGTCAGGTGTCTCGGGAGTCTCGGTCGGTGGGGCGCGCCCAGAACGGGGTGGGCGCGTCGCCGGATCCTCGCCTGGTGTCGCCCCTGCTCTGCAACCACAACGGTGGCGCGTCGGAGGATCTCGACCTGCTGGAGGACCCGTTGTCACGCGGAGGCGCCGGACGGGAGCGACCCCCCGAGCCTCCGGACGAGTCGGATCGGCGTGACGACGAGGAGGAGCCGCCACCACCACCGGACGATCGTCCGCCGCCTAAACCGCGCGAGCCGCTGGGTGTGGAAGGCCGGGAGGACCAGCCGCCCGAGCGACCACTGAACCAGCCGCCGCCACCACCGGAGCCGGATCTCGAACCCGAACCCGAACCGGATCCTCCGGAGCTCGGGACCGGTCCGCCGCCGCCTCCGCCGGTTCCGCCGCGCGGCGCCGGGCTCGAGGGAGGACGACCCGGCCGCGCGGGCCTGGACGGCCGGGGGGCGTCGGCGGGCCGGACGCCGGTGAGGTTGAGCGGCGGCGCCGAGCCGGTGCGGGGAACCGTTCCCCCGGCCTTGCGGCGCCCGGCGGCCTGCGGGTCGGTCTCCAGCGGTTCCGGCTGAGCGCCCGCCCTGGCACGGGCCTGTCCCGCCGCCGTGGCCGCACCCTCCTCACCGCGTACGCGGCCCTGCGCCACGGACGTCGCCGCCGCGGCGGTCGCCACCCCGGTCGCCATCGCGGCCGCGCCCATGACGGGCTCGGCCTTGCGCAGGCCCCACCGGGCGGCACGTGTGGCCGCCACCGGCGGCAGCGCGTTCGCCGCGCGCGACAGCGTGGGCGCGGTCGCCGCGTCTCCGAGCATCCTGGTCGCGAGCGTGTGACCGTCCATCGAGGCGAACAGATGCTGGAACGGACGTCTGTAGAAGAAGACGGCGATCGTCAGCAGCGCCATGAACAGGATCTGCATGCCCCACGGCAGGTTGGTCGAGATGATCAACGCATAGCCGTACACCAGGATGCTCAGGACCAGGGCCAGCACGGCCTGGCGCAACAATGTGCCGACCAGCATCTCGACCCAGCGCATCGCGATGATCCGCCCGGAGCCGGGATGCACGCCGATGAGCAGGAAGATCGGCCCGAGCATCAGCAACAGCAGGAAGCCCACCTTGAGCACCAGCAGTGACACCGCCACCAGGAAGATGAGCAGGCCCGCGACCATCGCCGCGATGAAGGCGCCGATGGCGATGCCGAGACGGCTGGTCCAGTCCTTGCCCTGAAGGAGGAAGAACGTCGGGTTGTTCTCCAGCGGCTTGGCGATCTCCTCTTCGAACCGTTTCTGGTGGGCGTCGCCGCTCGGCATCTGTTTCGCGGCCTGTTCGCCGGCGTCGATCGCCTGGATGTCGAGCAGGTCGGCGCCGAACGTCTTGACGATCGGGGCGTTCGCGTCGGCGGTGCCGAACTCGCCCATCAACCAGGGCTTGCACACGAGCGTGGACCACAGCGCGTCGGCGTTCTGGTCGACGCCCGGAGTGCCCTGCTGGCCGTACCCGCCGGGCTGGGGTTGCGCGGTGGCGTCGCCCTTGGTCGGCAGGCAGGACGCGCCGCCCGCGCCCGGCAGCCCGGAGAAGGCGGAGTTGACGACCTCCCCGGTCTTGTCGGTCACGGTCTTGCCGAGAGAGGTGAAGTCGCCGGGGCGGCTGAAGAACCAGATCGCCACCGTGACCGCGAGGACCATCCAGATGACGCCCTCGGTCGTGGTGGTGGCCCGCTTGCGGATCAGGCCGTACCACGCCAGCCAGATCGCGCCGAGGATGACGATCGGCCGCAGATAGGGCCAGTACATCGCGTCGGCGAGGTTGGTGACGACCTCGTCGGCGACATTCTTGATCGGCTGGAGCGGTCCCTCGGCGGCCGCGGCCTGGTAGGTGCTGATCGTGATCCGGTCGACCGCCTTGGCCCAGGAGAAGACCGTGTTGGCCCACGCGTTGCCGAGGACCGCCGTGACGTCCGAGCAGCCGAGGCCGTAGGTGTGCCAGTACTGACCGGCCATGCCGTACCGGTCGTAATTGGTGAGGGGCTCCTTGGGGGCGGCCTGCGCTCCGGCGGCTCCCGCCGTGCCGTCCGAGTCCGGCGGCGGGGGCTCGACCAGGCCGTCCACGCCGCCGCCCACGATCTCGGGGGCGAGCTCGGACGAGAGGTCACACGGTCCGGCCGCGCTCGCCGTGTCGGCGGGGAACGCGAATGGCAACATCACGAACGCCGCGAAGGCGACGAGGAGCAGGGCGAGCTTGCGCCGTACTCCGAATCGGACGCGACCGTTCCTGCGCAATCTCAAGACCGCACCTCCTGAGCGACCCCCGACCGATCAGCGCCCCCGTTAAGACGATCATGCACTTTCTCGCCTGGTTTGTCGTGCGTCGGATTGGTATCGAGCCAGCGAAGGAGTTCCTCGGAGACGAGGTCCACCCCGATCCGGCCCGCCCGGCCGTCCAGGTCCCGGAAGACGCATTCGCCGTTGCCCAGCGACCGCAACACGGCCTTGTGCTCCTCCGACGGATCCACCCCGAGCAGTTCCATCACGTGCCCGACCTCGACCCGCTCGGACGAGCGGAACGCGAAGACCGAGGAGAGACAGTTGGTCACCTGCTCGTTGAGCAGGTCACCCGCGTTCTGGGACACCAGGACGAGCGCCGTGTTGCGGGAGCGGCCCATCCGGGAGACCTCCGGCACCAGCTTGGCGCCCTCGGGCGTGGACGTGATCGCCCACGCCTCGTCCAGGAAGATCGCCTTGGGCGTGCGCCGGTCGAGTCCGTTCATCAGCCGCCGGGCGAACTGGGACACCAGATAGAGCAGGGCCACCGACAGCCGCTGCTCGTAGGAGTAGTCGTCCCTGGTGGTCGCCACGTCGGGCAGCGTGAGACCGCCCAGCGTGAACACCGTGGTCCATCCCTCGGTGTCGATCTGGTCGCCGCCGAATCTGTCGAAGCAGAGTTGCGCGAGGTGCATCTCGGACATCGACCGCAGGACGGCCCCGAGGTTCTTCGACGCCGGATCCGGGTTCTGCTCCAGGTGGTCGACCACCTTGCCGAGCGAGGGGTCGGGCTCGTTGGAGACCGCGGCCACCGCCTGGATCATCGCCGACTCGCGCTCCTCCGACATGCGGGGCAACAGCAGCCGCAACGTCTCGGAGGCCATCGTCTTCTTCGCCGCGATGTCGTCGCCGAACGAGAACGGGTCGAGCAGGCCGGGCGCCGCCGACCCCAGCGGGATGATCCGCGCCTTGCGTCCGCGCCGCTGAAGGAGCTGGACCAGCGACTCAGCGTCGCCCTTCGGGTCGATGACCGCGACGGTCACCCCGCGCAGGGCCATCTGGTAGATCAACAGGAGCGCCAGAGTCGTCTTGCCGCCGCCGGGCTCCCCCGTGATCGCGATGGCCGTCGGGCGGTTCCTGGTGGCCGCGACCAGCGGGTCGAAGTGGACGATGCTGCGGGCCCGCCCCAGGGTCTCCCCGATGTACGGTCCGACCCAGCCGGCGTTCGACTCGTCCACCCGGTCGCCCAACTCCACGGTGGCCGTCGACATGCCGCCCGCGATCGTCCGGAGGGGCTGGCGCTGGGCGTAGGCGTTGACCCGGACCTTCTCCCCCGGCAGGGCTTCGCAGAACAACGAGAACTGGTCGCCGGTGGAGTTCACCACGTCGATGCCGATGTCGCGGTAGTGCTCCACCACCGCCTCGACCCGCTGGACGCAGATCTCCTCGGTCGGCGCGCTGACGCTCAGCCGGTGCCAGCCGTACACGAACGGGAGCCGCTCCTTGGTGATGCCGTGTTCCAGCATGCGAGCGGCGTCGATCTGCTCGGCCAGCGCGAGGGGCGCCTCCGCGCCCGCCTCGCGGATGTGGATGTCCATGTCGCGCGCGTGTGCCAGTTTCCTCGCCACGTCCTTGCTCGCGCGGACCGGCGAGATCAGCCGCATCCTGCTCGAGATCTCCACGGGGAACGGCAGTTGGTCGGCGAAGTGCAGCCACGGCTCCCCGTCGGGGAAGGCCATCAGGTCGGGGAACCGGGCGAAGGACAGATGCGCGGTGAACGCGTCGCCCGACATCTGCTCGATCCGCAACAACGACCTGCCGTTGTGGATCTGCCCCTCGACCAGGGCCTCGATCTCGCCCTTGCCCCACTTGCGGCGCGGCGAGGCCGAATGCGGCGGCTCGCCGAGCGCCCCCGAGGCGGCGTGCTGGAACAGCCAGGCGATCTCCGTGGAGGTGGCGTGCCGCGCGTAGAGGGCGCTGGAGGTCAGGGCCCGGCCGAGCCGTTCCGCCTGACCGGTCCACCGCTCGACCTCGCGGTCGGGCACGTGGTCGTCCTCGATCCCGAGCGCCCGCTCGCTTCGCTGGTAGAAGCCGAACAGCTGGGACAGCACTCCGCTGCCGAGTTGGGCGCCGCGCGGGCCGAGCCGTACGCCGAGGTAGACCTCTTTGCTCCAGAAGTCCTTAGCCCAGACGTGGCGGTACATCTCCTCCAGGTAGTCCCGCCAGCCGGCCCCCTCGTCGGAGGTGGCGTTGAGCGCCATCGCCCATTCGGCCGCCGGATACGCCCGGTGGGCGATGCGCAGATGCACCTCGGCGTCGGGCATCCTGATCGCGGCCAGCGCGATCGTGATGTTGGTGGCGAGCGCCTCCCGCTCCTCGGGCGTGAGGAACTCATAGCTCACCGTCGGCAACCGGAAGTAGGCCCACGCCGCCGAGTCGGTGAGCAGGACACGGTCGTCGAAATACCGCACCGCGAGGCGGCTCCGCGCCCCCTTGCTCATCGGTCGCTCACCGACTTCCTCGCTCGCAGATTCCAGCGCCGCTCACTCATCGCTCGCTCACCGGCTCCCCTTCTCGCACCGGGCGCTCATCTGGCCACCTCCTGCTTCGCCTGGATCGTCGCCAAGCCACTCACGATCACTCCGGCGAGTGCAACGTACGCCCTGCGGCCGCCGATCCGGAGGTGGTTGACGTCAACTGGTCCGGGACGCCCCGGAGCCAGCTCGTCCTCCCAGGGCACGCGGACGATGGCCCGGCAGCGGCCGCTGGCCACGGCCTCGGCCTGCTCCACGTCCGGCATGCTCCGCCGGCTCACGCCGTTGATCACCATGACGGCCCTGCGCCGGAGATCGGAGACGCCGTGGCCGTCGAGCCACTCGTACGTCATGGCGATCGCGTCCGACGCGTCCTCGCTCGCGGGCGCGACCAGCACCAGCTGATCGGTGTACGGCAGGAGCCTCGCGGCGAGAGCGGCGGCCGGGTCGACCACGACCAGGCGGTAGTGCTGGTCCAGCGCGGAGAGCGTCCGCCGCCAGTCGTTCAGCAGGGCCCGGTCGGACAGGCGCTGCTCGGCCCCGGCGTCGGTGTCGGCGCCGACCACCTCGAGCCCCGACTCGCACCGCGTCGTGTAGGCGCGCATGCCGAGGTAGCCGGACACCGCGTGCGACCCTTCGAGCAGCGAGCTCAGCGTCTCGGGTGACTCGGCCTGGATCCTGGTCGTCAGCGTGTTGTCCCCGGTGTTCGCATCGAGGGCCAGCACCCTGTCTTCCCGGTAGCGGGCGAGCGTGTGGCCGAGCATGAGCGCCGTGGTCGTCTGCCCGGCGCCGCCGGTGCAGCCCAGCACCATGACCCGCCTGCTCGTGGTGAGCGGCGTGCGTGCCCGCGCCTCGTCGACCTCCATGCCGTCGGTACGGCTCCCGCCGACGACCACCTGGGCGATCCTGCGCCAGCCGCCCGAGGAGCCGCGCCCGACGACGGACTCCACACGGCGGACTCTGGGCTCGTCCACCGGCGAGGACGGCAGGGCGGCGGGAGGAAGCACCGGAGTGGCGGGCCCGCTCGCCTGGGGAAGCGTGGGAACCCTCCGGATCGACACTCCCCTGTTCCCGCTTGGCGGCGGCGCCACACTCGCGGCGGGAGCCGGCGAGGGCCCCGCGGGGCGCTCGACGGGCGGCTCGGCCGACGGCGGCGCGGGCGGCTGTGCAGGCGACTGAGCGGCCGGCCGGGCAGCGGGCAGCTCAGGGGCCGGCCGGGCGGGCGGCTGCGCGGTGGGCGGCTCGACGGCCGGCCGCGTGGGCGGCTGGACGGAGGGCTCGGCAGCGGGTGGCTCAGCGGTCGACGACTGGGCGGCGAGCGGCGGAGCGGCCGGGGCAGGGGGCACGGCGGGACGGACGAGCCGTGGCGGCTGGCCCTTCCGGTGCTGCTCCCAGGCCTCCCGCTGCCGATCGGACGTTCCTGGGCGCGGCTCCCGCACCCTGTCTTGCTCGACCCGTCCGGCCTGACCGGACTCCGTTGCCGGCTCGCTGACGACGTTCTCCGCGGCTTCCCGGACCGGCTCCCGCACCGGGGCCTGAGCAGGCGTCTGGGCCGTTCCTTGTACAGGGGCTTGGTCTGGCGTCTGCGCCGTTCCTCGCCCGGCGTCCAGGGCAGGGCTCTGTGCCGGCGACTCCTGCGGGGAGTCCGGCATCGGATCCGCGGGCGCGGCGTCGCGCGTCGGTTCCTGAGCGGATTCCCGTGCGGGGATCGGAGCCGCGTCGTGTGCCGCGGATCGGACCGCTTCCCGCGTGGAGGTCGGAGCCGCGTCCCGCACCGGCTCAGAGACCGCCGGGTCGCGCATCGCCTCGGGAGAGGCCTGCCGTACGGAATCCGGTTCAGGGCCCGCGTGGCGCACCGGATGCGCCGCATCCGTACCGAGGTCCTGTGCCGACTCCGGGCCGGCGTGACGCGTCGGGTGGGAGGCGGGTTCCTGCACCGATTCGGGCGCGGACTCGGCACTGGCCGCGAGCCTGCGCAACCGCCGCAGCGCCTCGGTCCCGATGGGTGGCACGGGAGCGGCGGACTCCTCGGCAGCCGGACCGGGCTGCGTCGGCGGCGGTGTCGAGGGTGCGGGAGGCAGCGCGAGCGGCGCGGCCCGCTTCGGCAGCGCCACCCGGATCGGCGGCTTGTCTCCCGGGGACACGGACGGCTTGGGCATGTAGAAGACGGGCTCGTCCGCGGAGACGGCCTGCACGGGCTCACCCGTCGTGGCCGGCTTCGCGGTGGGCCTGCTCCACGAGTCGGGAGGCGAGTCGGTGACCGGCGCGGCGGCGGCCGCGGCCGCCGCCACGGCGGGGTGCACGGTGGCGGGTCGCCCGGCGGAGGAGGGAGGCAGCGCACGGGCCGGAATGACGCGATCGGGCGTCCACGGCTCGACGGCCTTGCCTCTGCCCTTGGTCTCCCCGGCTCTGGCCCTGACTCCCACGCCGGTCGCCGTGGTCGCCGTGGTCTCCGGCGTCCTCGTCCGGGGCCCCGCGCCGCGCACCTTCTCCGTACCGCGTGCCTTCGTCTCGACGCCTCTGGTCTTCGTCGCCGCGCTTCGTCCCTTGGTCTTCGCGTCCTGCCCCGCCGCCTCCGCCGCCACGGCCTTGCGGGCGGCCTTGACGCGGACCGGCGCGGCCGACGGCGCGGTCCGCCAGACACGAGCGGTCAGGGTGATCGTCTCCGGCTCCGCGACCGGCGCCATGCGAGCCCAGGTGCGCGGCTCCGCCAGGTAGCGCAGCTGCGACTGCAGCACCTCGGTCAGCCGCTTGCCCTCGATGACGGGACGGGTGGACAGCCAGGTGACGACGCCCGGCGGGACCAGGTAGACCACGTGCCAGGGCGCCGCGAACGGCACCTTGACGAGGTAGAGGAAGAGCCACCAGGGGACCAGGACACCCACGAACACACCGATCCAGACGATCGGAAGAGGCATGGGCAGCCGTAGGTCGTACAGCTTGTAGAGCCGCTTCTCAATTCGCCAGATATTGGTGTATGTGGGGAGATCCACCCGATCCTCCTCTCCGCCGGATCACTTGATTCCGAGCGCGCCCGCGATCGCCTTCGCCGTCACCTCGATGATGTTGGGCACATAGAAGATCACGCCGATGGCGATCGCCAGAATGATGAACTGCACGAACCTGGTGATCTCACGGGTGAAGAGGAAGAAAAGCGCCACGATGGAGACGACCACGAGGAACAGCGGCGCGAAGAAGGTACGGAGGAAGTCCGCCAGACCTTCGGTGTTGATTCCCCCCGTCGGGGGCTGCGAGGGCGCGGCCAGTTCCAGGGAACTGTCCACGATGGTCTTCAGAATCAATTCTCGCCCTCCCGGGGGTATGGATCAGCGATGTCATGGCCGGGCATGCGCTACCCCACGGACCGGCTCGCACCCTGGACCTGCTGGACGAACCACTTGCCGCCCTGCTTCTCCATGGTCAGTCGGTAGGCCTGCTCGAGGCCGCCGGGCTGGACGGCCGGGTCGTTCTGCTCGGAGGTCGAGACGGCGTCCGTTCCGTTCGACGAGACGGCCCACACGACCACTGCGGTGACCTCCCTGGTGTTCGCCTCGCCTTCCGGCACGACGAGATCCTTGAGCTGGGCCAGGGTGAACTCCCCGTTGAAGCCGTCGATCGGCTTCCCGCTCGCGACATACCGCTGCAGATCCACCTGGTTGCCCGCCGCGAACGCCTTGAAGAAGCCCTCGACCTGCGGCCGTAGCTCCGCCTCCGTCGCCGAGTCCCGCGACGGGCCGGAGACCTGGGGGAACCCCGGCAGCGCGGGAGCGGGCAGCAGTCCCGGCTGTCCCGACACGACGAAGTGTCCGCCGTCGTTGTAGATCGGAACGGACAGCAGCCCACGGTGCCCACCGGTCTGGTAGGCGACCGTGACGACGGCGTCGTGCTCGTCGCTCACCTGAATTCCGGAGAACTGAAATGCGCCGGCCGCCATTCGTCCATAGCCGTTCCAGCCGAACTGCTCGTCCGCGCCTTCAGGAAGAAAAGCCTTCAACCGTTCCGCTCTTTGCTGCGCGTCGGTGGCGTCATAATTCAAATAGACGGCGGCGAACTGATTGGCGAATGCGGCCGCCTGCGTCACGGGAAAATCACGACCACTCGAACTCGGCGTCGTTTCCGAATCCGTCGCGGCGCCGTTCTGGCTCAGCCGCTCGAAAGGCGCCCGGACGCCGTTGACGACGATCACGATGATGAGCGCCCACAGAACGGCACGCCCCGCCCACACGAGCCAGCGGCCCCCGCCACCGCCCCAGCCTCCACGCCTGGAGGACGTTCCACGCGACACTGTCACCCGATCAGGGCCCTCCAGAGGGTACGACTCGGGGTCGCCAGCGATCCGCGGATCCTGCTGGACGGTTGACCTGCGAGCCATCACGCCTCCGCTCGCGCCGATCCCCCCGGCTGGCGCGGTGTCGTCTTACTCTCGATCCGGTTAGCCGCATTGAAGTATTCACCCTAGCGGTCTCGCCAATTCTTCCAGGAAAGCCACGCCCATGGTGCAAGCATCGCCGTGACCGAGCAAACCAGGTCTACTTCCAGATGAGACGACCCCACGCCTGACGCTCCGCGGGAAAGCACGTTACGCCTGGCCAGCGCGGACATCGATTACCTAACCGCCACGTATTGCTGTCCTCGCAGCTCAGAGAGGTATCACGATGCCGATCTCGACCTGCGGCGGAACACTGGCCGCCGCTCGGCCGGCCCCAGGGCCGGGGAGTTCGCGCTGATGGCCGCGCGGCCATCCGACCTCGCGTCGGCGGTTGATCGTTGCCGAAAGTTCACGGTGTCTTGGGCCCCGTGCGCGCCCCGGGAGCACAGACCCGAGCGGCGGGCGACACCGAGCCGCACACAGGAAGAGATCGGCGAACGGTACGGGGCACTCGAATGGTCAACCCCGCTGTACGGGGTCCAGGGCGAACACGGCGACCAAGACGAAGTCGTAGATGAGGAATGCCGCGTAGCCGATCAGGGCGACACCGGCCAGCATCGCGACCGCCCTCTTGGGCGCGATCAGCCGGGTCAAGTGTTGCGCCAGGCCAAGGCTCCGGCTAGGGGTGCGGGAGATTCTTCACGCGACTCATACGAGCCTCCTCGGCCCGGGCTGCCGGTGCCGCCTCACGTGGCGTTCTGACCAGGCAATACAGCTCTCAACGTCTCTTGTCGACTTCCGGCGCTTTGCGCCTCGGACGGAACCAGAACGGAACTGGGGAGGCCCAGCGGTGCGGAGTGGACGTTAATCAACCGAGATCGGGCACTCCTCGAAGCGGACTCCAGTGAGTTCGCATACGGCTGCGTCCCTTTGATCTCCGGACGGTTGCCGGCTCAGGACAGATGCTGTCGCACGAGCCTTGGCATCGAAGCACGACGGATTCTGGTTGACGGCCATGATGAGGATCTTGACCCTTCCTTCTTCCATGGCGCCAGTTCGACTGTCCATTTCCGGCTCTTGGCTTACCGGCTGCTTCCGCACCTGATCGGCAAGCTCCTTGATTGTTTGATTGGCCTGCCCACACCCCTCCGAAGGCGCCGAAGCGACATCTCCCTTTGCGGCACCAACGGCATACCCGCCCAAGGTAAACGCGATCGCTCCCGCTGTACTCGCCAGCGCGATGATCAGTCTTCTCATGACGCGGGATGCTATCGGGAGGCGTCGACTTAATAGGCCCTGTCCATCCCACCGCGCGGAGCGGCAGCCAGGCCTGGCGACGAGGTCGCCAACGCTGGGCTGCCGGAGAGCACGACGTCTCATGACCTTCGCCATCATCATGCTTCGCTGCTGTTGATGCAGGGCGAATCAGTCATCGTCGTAGCCGAGGGTCTGGGGCATGAGAACGCCAACCTCGTTCTCTTGATGCCGGGCTCCGAGGAACGCACTCGTCGAGCGGAGGACGATGCCAGGTCGTGTGCCCGGACGTGCCCAACACGACGACCCGAACGCCTGACCTGGGCGGACGGCGCCGGGTCAGACGTTGAAGCGGAACTCCACGACGTCGCCGTCACGCATGACGTAGTCCTTGCCCTCGATCCTGGCCCGGCCGGCGGACCTGGCGGCGGTCATCGATCCCGCCTCGACCAGGTCGTCGAACGAGACCACCTCGGCCTTGATGAAGCCGCGCTGGAAGTCGGTGTGGATGACGCCGGCGGCCTCGGGTGCGGTGGCGCCCTTGCGGATCGTCCAGGCCCGGGCCTCCTTGGGCCCCGCGGTCAGGTAGGTCTGCAGGCCGAGCGTCTCGAAGCCGACCCTGGCCAGCTGGGACAGGCCGGACTCCTCCTGGCCGACCGACTGCAGCAGTTCCAGCGCCTCGTCGTCGGGCAACTCGACCAGCTCGGACTCGATCTTGGCGTCGAGGAACACGGCCTCCGCGGGGGCGACGATCGCCGAGAGCTTCGCCCGCAGGTCGTCGTCCGTCAGCTCGTCCGCGTCGAGGTTGAACACGTACAGGAACGGCTTGGCCGTCAGCAGGTGCAGCTCACGCAGGTCGGCGAGGTCGATCCCGGCCGCCTTCGCACCGGCGTACAGCGTCGTCCCGGTGTCGAGCAGCTTGGCGGCGGCCTCGGCGGCCTCCAGGACAATCTTGCGGTCCTTGTTGGTCCGCGCCTCCTTCTGGAGCCGCGGGACCGCCTTCTCGATCGTCTGGAGGTCGGCGAGGATCAGCTCGGTGTTGATCGTCTCGATGTCGCGCGCGGGCGAGACGTCACCGTCGACGTGGGTGACGTCGGGGTCGGTGAAGACCCGGATGACCTGGCAGATGGCGTCGGTCTCGCGGATGTTGGCCAGGAACTGGTTGCCCCGGCCCTGTCCCTCCGAGGCTCCCTTGACCAGCCCCGCGATGTCGACGAACTCGACCTTGGCGGGCAGGATCCGAACGGAGTCGTAGATCTCCGCCAGCCTGCCCAGCCGCGCGTCGGGCACACCCACGATGCCCACGTTGGGCTCGATGGTGGCGAACGGATAGTTCGCCGCCAGGGCGTTGGCGCTCTTGGTCAGGGCGTTGAAAAGCGTGGACTTGCCGACGTTGGGCAGGCCGACGATGCCGATGCTCAGGCTCACGTTGGCCGAGTTTACGGGCCTGCGCCGGTGAGCAGGACATCAGCGCTTCAGCGTGCCCGCAGGCGCGCCCGGGTGAGCGCGCCTCCACGTCATGGAAGGGACAACCTGGGATCATCCACACCGTGGATGTCGTGGCTCTCGCACTCTGGCTGGCCGTGGGGCTCCTCGCCGGGCTCGTGGTCGGTTTCGCACTCGGGCGGGGCCGGATGACCCGTGAGGCGGCCGAGTCCGCCGTCAAGCTGGCCGAGGCCCGGGGACGGGCGCAGGCGGCCGAAGACCGGATGGCCTACGTCGACGCCCAGCTTCCCGAGAGGTTCCAGGCCCTGTCCGCGCGGGCCCTCGACGTCGCCAACCTCCGCTTCCTCGAACTCGCGGAGAACCGGCTCAACACCACGCGGGCCGAGGCCGCGGGCGATCTCGACCAGCGGCGCCAGGCCGTCGAGGGCCTGGTCGCCCCGCTCAAGGAGACGCTCGCGAGGGTCGAGGAGCAGCTCAGGGAGACCGAGTCGGGCTCAAGGGCCGCCCGCGCCGAGCTGAGCAAGCAGATGGAGTTCGTCAGGGCCAGCTCGGAGCAGCTCAAGACGCAGACGACGGCCCTCGTCCGGGCCCTCCAGCGGCCGGAGGCACGCGGCCGCTGGGGAGAGCTTCAACTGCGCCGCGTCGCCGAGATCGCCGGCATGGCCCGGTTCTGCGACTTCGACGAGCAGGTCAGCGCCGCGACCAGGGACGGGCTCGTCCGCCCCGACATGGTCGTACGGCTCAGCGGCGGCAAGAACATCATCGTCGACTCCAAGGTGTCCCTCGCGGCCTATCTGGAGGCCGCGGAGGCGACCGACCCCGACCTCGCCTCGGCACGGCTCGACGCACACGCCCGCCATCTGCGCGAGCACGTGGACCGGCTGGCCGCCAAGACCTACTGGCAGGCTTTCAGCCCGTCCCCCGAGTTCATGGTGCTGTTCATCCCCGGTGAGGCGTTCCTCGCGCCCGCGCTGGAGCGCGATCCCGCGCTGCTCGAATACGCGATGAAGCGGCGTGTGCACATCGCGACCCCGACCACGCTGATCACCATGCTGCGGACCGCCCAGTACGCCTGGCAGCAGGCGGCGCTGAGTGAGAACGCCAAGGCGGTCTTCGACCTCGGCAAGGAGCTGTACGAGCGGCTGGGCAACCTCGGCCGCCACGTCGACGGCCTGGGCAAGGCGCTGTCGAGGGCGGTCGTCGCGTACAACCAGACCGTGGGGTCGCTGGAGACCCGGGTCCTCGTCAGCGCCCGCAAGATGAACGACCTCGGCCTGGTGAGCACCCCGCTCAACGCGCCGGAACTCGTCGAGGAGGTCCCCCGCCTCGTCGGGATACCGGAAGTGGAAGGTGAAGAGCAGGTAAGCCACCCTCCATTCCCGCGCCAGAACGGTAAATTGACGCGAGACTTGTCGTAAGGGGGGCTCATGACAGGCACCGATCAGGCAAGGCTCAAGCTGACGGCCCGTGGCGCCGTCGCACTGCTCTTCATCGTCACGCTCCTGGGGCAGATCGTCTCCCTCCCCGGACCGGCGTTCGTCGTCGGCTGCATAGGCGTCGCCTTGCTCGTGCAGCCGCGAGACCTGCTGCCGATGGTCGTGACCCCGCCGCTGGTCTTCTTCACCGCCACGACGTTCATCGAGGTCGTCCGGTCGATCGGGGCCGATTCGATGGCGCAGGCGCTCGGCCTCGGCCTGTTCACCGCGCTCTCGTCCGGTGCGCCCTGGCTGTTCGGCGGCTCGGCCCTGGTGCTGGGGATCGCGTGGCCGCGGGGCCTGTCCGACAACGTGCGCGACCTCCGGCACGATCTCGCCATCAAGACCCCGGGCATCCCGAAGCAGCGGGTGAGCAGCGAGGGAACCTACGCTCCCGAGCCCGAGGGCTACTTCGAGCCCCGCGTGTACGGCAAGACCACCGACGACTGAGCCCTGATCGGGCGGGCCCCGATCAGGCGGTGCGCAGATCGCGCCGCAGCTCGTGCGGCAGGGCGAACCGCATGCTCTCCTTGACGGACTCGACCTCCTGCACGTCGATGAAGCCGAGCTCCGCGAGCCGTGCCAGCACGCCGTCCACCAGTTCCTCGGGGACGGACGCGCCACTCGTGACGCCGACGGTGGTCACGCCGTCGAGCCACTCCTCCTGGACGAACGATGCGTCGTCCACGAGGTAGGAGGCGTCGGCGCCGTAGTCCTTGGCCACCTCGACCAGCCGCTTGGAGTTGGAGGAGTTGGTGGAGCCGACCACGATGACCAGCTCGGACTCGGCCGCGATCTCCTTGACGGCCGTCTGCCGGTTCGACGTGGCGTAGCAGATGTCGTCGCTCGGCGGGTCGATCAGGTTGGGGAAGCGGCCGCGCAGCCGGGCGACGGTCTCCTCGGTCTCGTCGACCGACAACGTCGTCTGGGAGAGCCAGACCACCTTCTCCGGGTCGCGGACCTCGATGCCCTCCACGCCGTCGAACCCGTCGACGAGCTGGATGTGCTGCGGGGCCTCTCCCGCGGTCCCCTCGACCTCCTCGTGGCCTTCGTGGCCGATGAGCAGGATGTCGTAGTCCTTGGCGGCGAACCGCCTCGCCTCGTTGTGGACCTTCGTGACCAGCGGGCAGGTCGCGTCGATCGTCTTGAGGTGGCGGCCGGCGGCCTCCTCGTGGACACTGGGCGCCACGCCGTGGGCGGAGAACACCACGATCGCGCCCTCGGGGACCTGCTCGGTCTCCTCGACGAACACCGCGCCCCTGGCCTCGAGCCGCTTCACCACGTGGGTGTTGTGGACGATCTGCTTACGCACGTAGATGGGCGCGCCGTACTGGTCGAGCGCCCTCTCGACCGCCTCGACGGCTCGGTCCACTCCGGCGCAGTAACCGCGCGGCTTGGCGAGCAGGACACGGCGGGCCCGAGGGGTCTCTGAATCCATGTTCCTATGCTATGTGGAACGCCAGCCACCTCTTGACTCCGGTCTTGCGAGACTGGACGTCCACCGAAATATCTCCCCAGGAGTAGCGATGTCCGTCCTTAGAACCATTACGAAACCGCTACGCGACGCCCTACATCGCCGCGACCAGCTTCGCGACAAGGCAAAAGACCTGCCCGTGAACGCCCTCCAGACCGCTTTGAGCAGCGTCGGGCACGCACTGCTCCTCAGCGACCGTGTCAGGACGGCGCTCAAGCGGCTGACGACGTCCGAGGAGAAGGAGGCGGCGGACACCTCGCGCACCGCGACCACCGAGGCCGCTGCCGCGCACGAGGAGCCGGCCGCCCCCCAGGCGGAGGAGCCCAAGCCCGCACGGCGTGAGCCGGTGATCTACGCGCCGCGGCAGGAGAGCAAGAAGGCCGAGGCGGAGGCGCCCGTAGAGATACCGGTGGAGACGCCGACTGCGGCTGCGGTCGAGCCCGAGACGCCGGCCACGGTCGAGCCGAAGGCGGCCGAGGCCGAGACGCCCGTGGAGACGCCCGTGGAGACTCCGGCCAAGGCCCCGGCGAAGGCTCCGGCCAAGCCCAGGGCCAAGGCGGCCCCCAGGACGACCGCCAAGACCGCCGCGAAGCCGAGGACCAGGACGGCCGCGAAGACGGCGGACACGACCGGCGCCGAGGCGGCCACCGCGACGAAGACCACCACGGACACCGCGGTGGACACCACAGGGGAGCCGCTGCCCGGCTACGGTGAACTGACGATCGCGTCACTTCGCGCGAGGCTCCGGAGCCAGTCGATCGACCAGATCCGGGACCTGCTCGCCTATGAGAAGGCGCACGCGGGCCGCGCCGAGGTCGTCCGCCTGTACGAGAACCGCCTGGCCAAGCTCGAAGCCCAGCCCTAGGAGCACATGTGACCGCGAAGACGTCACCGGAGGCGCCGCTCCCGATCAGGTCGGTGCTGCAGATGGTCGCCCAGTGGATCGGCAAGCTGGGAACCATCTGGGTCGAGGGACAGATCACCGAGCTGACCGCCCGCGGCGGCACGGTGTTCCTGACTCTGCGCGACCCGGTGGCCAACGTCTCCGCGCGGGTCACCTGCACGCGGAACGTCTACGAGGCGAGCGTGCCCCGGCCGGTGGACGGGGCACGGGTGGTCATGCACGTGAAGCCGGACTTCTGGGTCAACAAGGGCTCGTTCTCGTTCACCGCGACGGAGATTCGGCCGGTCGGCATCGGGGAGCTGCTGGCCAGACTCGAACGGCTCCGTCACGTCCTGGCCGGTGAGGGCCTGTTCAACGTGGACCGCAAGAGACGGCTGCCGTTCCTGCCGTCCACGATCGGCCTGATCTGCGGGCGGGACTCCGCCGCGGAACGCGACGTGCTGGAGAACGCCCGGCGCCGCTGGCCGGCCGTCCGGTTCAAGGTCGAGGCGGTGGCCGTACAGGGGCCGTACGCCGTCGGCGAGGTCACCGATGCGCTGAGCAGGCTCGACGCCGATCGGGAGGTCGACGTCATCATCGTGACCCGCGGCGGCGGTTCCCTGGAGGACCTGCTGCCGTTCTCCGACGAGTCCCTGGTACGCGCGGTCGCGGCATGCCGTACGCCCGTCGTCAGCGCCATCGGCCACGAGCAGGACAGCCCCCTGCTGGACCTCGTGGCCGATGTGCGGGCCTCCACCCCGACCGACGCGGCGAAGAAGGTCGTGCCCGACGTCGGCGAGCAGCTCACGCTGGTCCGCCAGCTCAGGGATCGCGGCCGCCGCGTCGTCGGCGGCTGGGTCGAGCGCGAGCTGTCGTGGCTGGGCTCGGTGCGCTCCCGGCCCTCCCTCGCCGACCCGGTCCGCGAGCTGGACCGCCGGGCCGAGCAGGTGGACGCCCTGCGTGAGCGGTCCAGGCGCAGCCTCACCTCGTCGCTGGACCGCTCGGCCGACTCGCTCGAGCACCTGCGCGCCCGGCTCGTGGCGTTGTCACCGGCCGCCACGCTGGAGCGCGGCTACGCGATCGCGCAGCGCGCCTCCGGCGAGGTCGTACGGCTGGCCGGCGACGTGAAGCCCGGCGACGAGCTGACGATCCGCTTCTCCGACGACCGGGTGACCGTTACCGCCCAGGAGTGACGCCCTAGACGACGATCCGCGTCCCGTAGTCCTCCAGCCAGGTGTTGAACTGGAGCAGCCCTTCCAGTGCGGCCCTGGGACCCTGGAGGCTGGTGGCTGCCAGCGGTTCGGCGAGGATGGCCCGCACCTTGGCGGTGTCCACCAGAGACTCGGCGGCGAACCCTCCGCCGTCGAGCAGCCTGGCGGTCTCCGCACGCAGGGCCTCCTCGTAGGACGGGTCCTGCGTCGACGGGTAGGGGCTCTTGACGCGGTCACGCACCGAGACCGGCAGGACGTCCCCGGCGGCCGCCCGCAGCAGGCTCTTCTCCCGGCCGTCGAAGGTCTTCATGCTCCACGGGGCGTTGAAGACGTAGTCGACCAGCCGGTGGTCGCAGAACGGCACCCGGACCTCGAGCCCGACGGCCATGCTCATGCGGTCCTTGCGGTCGAGCAGGATCTGCACGAACCGGGTGAGGTGCAGGTAGCTGACCTCTCGCATGCGCCGCTCCAGGCCCGTCTCGCCGGAGAGCCTGGGGACCTCGGCCAGCGCCTGCTGGTAGCTGTCCGCCCGGTAGGCGGGGATGTCGAGCTTGCGCAGCAGATGCTCCTCGAGGAAGTGCCCCCTGCTGGTGTGCCCGGCGAGGCCCACGCCCGCCAGCCACGGGAACGTGCCGGAGTTGACCGCCTCCGGGTCGTGGAACCACCTGTACCCGCCGAAGACCTCGTCGGCCGACTCGCCCGACAGGGCCACCGTCGAGTGGCTGCGGATCGCCTTGAAGAGCAGGTAGAGCGAGGTGTCCATGTCGCCGATGCCGATGGGCAGGTCACGCGCCCGCAGCACGGCGTCCCGCACGGCCGGATCCATGAGGTCGGCAGACTCGAGGATGATGTCCGCGTGCTCGGAGCCGACGTGCCGCACGAGGTCGTGCACGTAGGGCGTGTCGGGCGTGTCACGCATCTCGTCCGGCTGGAAGTTCTCCGCGTACCCGGTGAAGTCCACCGAGAAGGACCGGACCTTGTCCTGGCCTTCCAGCGCCCGCGCGGCGAGCGCGGTGACGACGCTGGAGTCGAGCCCTCCGGACAGGAGCGTGCACAGCGGAACATCGGAGATGAGCTGCCGGGTGACGATGTCGTCCAGGAGGTCGCGGACGGTCCTGACGGTGGTCTCCAGGTCGTCGGTGTGCTCGCGGGACTCCAGCTGCCAGTAGCGCCGCTTGCTCAGGCCCTCGCGGCGGATCCGGACGATCTGACCGGGGCGCACCTCGTACATGCCGCGGAAGACGGCGTTCTCCGGGGTCTTGACGAAGGCGAGCAGCTCGCGCAGCCCGTCGGCGTCCACGACCGGCCGCGCCAGCGGGTTGGCCAGGATCGCCTTGGGCTCGGACCCGAAGAGCACGCCGGTGGGGGTCGGGTAGTAGTACAGGGGCTTGATGCCCATCCGGTCGCGGACCAGGAGCAGTTCCTCGCGCCGGGTGTCCCAGATGGCGAAGGCGTACATGCCGTTCAGGCGGGTGACGAAGTCCTCGCCCCATTCCAGGTACGCCTCGAGGACGACCTCGGTGTCGCTGGACGTGCGGAAGCGGTGGCCCCGCTGCTTCAGTTCGTCGCGCAGCTCGTGGAAGTTGTACGCCTCACCGCTGTAGGTGAGAACGGCGATCGGGCGGCCGTCCTCCTCGGCGATCATGGGCTGGCGGCCGCCCTCGATGTCGATGATCGCGAGTCGCCGGTGACCGAGGGCCGCGTGCGGCGAGAGCCACAGCCCCTCCGCGTCCGGTCCCCTGCAGGCCATCGTGTCCACCATGGCCTGCGCCGTCCCCCGGGCCTGCTGGAGATCACGCTCATAGTCGACCCAGCCGCTGATTCCACACATCGTCGAGTCCCCCGACTTCGTCGTAGTGGTTAGCCGTGCTAAGTGAAAAACGTTCAAATATGCACTTTTATGCCCATATCAGACACTCGGCACTCCGGCACCGGAGGGCCTCTATGGTGGGGGACGTGGCTGAGGACAAGCAGACGCCGTCGTACGAGCAGGCCCGGGAAGAGCTCACCGAGGTCGTGCGCCGGCTGGAGACGGGCGGGCTCACGCTGGAGCAGTCCATCGAGCTCTGGGAGCGCGGCGAGAAGCTGGCCGCGCTCTGCGAGGAGTGGTTGCAGGGCGCCCGGGTGAAGCTGGCCGCGGCGATGGCCCAGCGCCAGGAGCCCCAGGCGAGCGGAACCGACGAGGCGCCCTTCTGACGGAAGGCCCCTCAGCCTGCCGTGGCGGCGTGGGACTGGGGGGCGAGCGAGGCGGCCAGATCCGCCAGCTCCTGCCAGTCGGCCGAACCGGTGACGACCACCGCGTGGGTCGGCTGGACCTGGACGAGAGATCGCTGGTTCTTGTCGGAGCGGAATCGTTCCTGCCAGGCCGTGCCGTTGATCTCACGACTTCCGGTGACCTTGTCGGTGTTGGCCATCCGGTTGGCGAACTCGGCCGCGGGCTGCTCGTTGCTCTGGGCGACCAGGGCGTGCATCTGCTTGCCGGTGGCGAAGCCCAGCCGCCAGGTCACGGTCGACCCGTTCTGGGTGACCGACGAGCTGTTGGGGACCCAGTTCGGCGGAACCTGCCGGGGCGCCTCGATCGGATACGACGCGGCACGTACGGCGTTGGCCTGGTCGATCGAGTAGTCGATCCGGGGAACGTGCTGCTCCCCGCTCTGCGGCGTGACGAGCAGGAACAGCCCGACCGCGGCGAGGCACACGAACAGAGCGAATGCGTAGCCGTAGAAACCCTGCGTGAATCGTCCCACGTAACCGCAGATTACCCGGTCGTGCGGGCGATGATGAGAAGAGCGTCCTCGGCCAGCTTGCGGGCGGCCTCCGGATCCTCGGAGAGGGTCACCTCCTGCACGACCGCCGACAGGGCGCCGGTGACCACGATGACCAGGGTGTCCTCGTGCTCGAACAGGGCCGCCGTCCGCCGGGCCCACTGGCGGAGCCGGTCGCGCATGATGACCTCGAAACCGGGAGGGGCGTCGCCCCGCAGGAAGAGCGCGGCGAGGTCGCGCTCGGTCAGGCAGCCCTCGAGATAGGCCCGCGCCCCGGCGAGGAACAGGGGCATCGGCTCGTTCTCCCCCGCCGTCCTGGCGTCTTGGACCGCCTGCCGGGTCCGCTGCGTCTGCCGGTGCTGGAACTCCTCGAAGAGCGTCAGATAGAGGTCGGCCTTGCCGGAGAAGTGGTGGTAGAGACTGCCCACACTCGCCCCCGCACGTGCCACCACCTCGGTCACACCGGCCTCGGCGAAACCGCTTGTGACGAATATCTCCCTTGCGGCGTCGAGAAGCGCACCCCGCGTGGCGGCTCCACGCTCTGACGTGCGTACTGTTACCGTTCGCTCGGTGTCGCTGCTCATGACGGCGACGATATCCCGCCCTGCCTCCCCTGGGGCAGTCCCGGACCAAATGGCCCCTCACCTGCGGCAACAGGTCCAGACCAATCGGACAAAGGGCGGTCCCGGGAACTACGATCTCTTGAAGACGGGAAGGGGATCGATGTCCGACCACGTACCGGCCGCCCTGGCGACAGGCGAGCACGCACCCGACCGAAACCTGGCACTCGAACTCGTACGGGTGACCGAGGCCGCCGCCATGGCCGCCGCCCGCTGGGTGGGCCGCGGCGACAAGAACGGGGCCGACGGCGCCGCCGTGAACGCGATGCGACAACTGATCAACACCGTCTCCATGCGAGGCGTGGTCGTGATCGGTGAGGGCGAGAAGGACAACGCGCCCATGTTGTTCAACGGCGAGGAGGTGGGCGACGGCACCGGCCCCGAGTGCGACGTGGCCGTCGACCCCATCGACGGCACCCGGCTCTGCGCCCTCGGCATGAACAACGCGATCTCCGTCATCGCCGTGGGCGAGCGGGGCTCCATGTACGACCCGTCCGCGGTCTTCTACATGGAGAAGCTGGTCACGGGCCCGGAGGCCGCCGACAAGGTGGACATCGAGGCGCCCGTCGCCGACAACATCAAGGCGGTGGCCAAGGCCAAGGGCGCCAAGCCGTCCGATGTCACGGTCGTCGTGCTCGACCGCCCCCGGCACGAGGGCATCGTCAAGGACATCAGGGAGACCGGAGCACGGATCCGGTTCATCACCGACGGCGACGTGGCGGGCGCGATCATGGCGGCCCGCGCCGGGACCGGCGTCGACCTGATGCTCGGCGTCGGCGGCACACCCGAGGGCATCGTGGCGGCTTGCGCGATGAAGTGCCTGGGCGGGGTCATCCAGGGCAAGCTGTGGCCCCGCGACGAGCAGGAGCGCGCCAAGGCCCTCGACGCCGGGCTCGACCTCGGGCAGGTGCTGACGACCGACGACCTGGTCCGTTCCGACGACGTGTTCTTCGCGGCGAGCGGGATCACCGACGGCGAACTGATGTACGGCGTGCGTTTCAAGGGCGGGGCCGCCGTCACGAACTCGCTGGTCATGCGGGGCCGCTCCGGCACGATCCGCAAGATCGAGAGCGAGCACCGGCTCTGGAAGCTCGGGGCCTACAGCGCGATCAACTTCGACACGGCGGTCTGAGGGCGGGCCTCGGCCGCCACGGGGCTCGGCCACCACAGGCCTCAGCCGCCACGGGCCCCGGCCGCCGAAACGAGTCCCGGCGGCTCGATGACGGGCCTCAGTCCCGGCGGAAGAGCCCCTTCCTGGGGCGTTGCGGCGACTTGGCGACGACCTTGCCGCCGAACACGAATCCCGCCAGTTCGATGACGGGCGCGTCCGGAGCGTGACCGGTCGCGCCCGGCGGCAGCCGTACCTCGTTGCGCAGGGAACCCACGCGCGCCGACGGGCCGGTCACGATGCGCACCCCCTCGGGGACGATCAGCGTGACCGTGCCGGCCATGACCGCGAGCTGGACCACCACCCGGCGTGACTGGAGCAGGGCCTCGCACAGGTCCATGGTGACCCGGCCGCCGACGGACGTGACGGGGACGTGCGAGGGGACGACCCAGCGGCCCCCGCGGCTCTCGTTGCGGAACAAGGCCGTCAGCGGTCGGCCGTCCATGCGGACCGGCTGCTCTTCCGGCGGGAGCAGGTCCGCGGTCAGTGCGGCGAGGGCGCCGAGCGTCCGGGCGGCGTAGGCCTGCTCGACGCGCTCCTCATGCTCGGGATGGGTGAGCCGGCCGTCGGTGACCGCGTCCGTCAGCGCGGCGATCACCCGCTCGCGGTCCGCGTCGGACGCCCGCAGGTCCTCGGCGGGAGCCGCCTCCGGGCTCCGCGAGGCGAGGAAGGCGGACAGCAGGTTGTTCAGCCGGGATGCGCGGGGCTCACTGCTCACATCTTCGAGACTAAACCGATTCCCGGGGTCGATCACCCGGCCATTGACCGCATGGTCCACGGCTCCTAGTCTGACGGAACTTGAACCCCCCTCATGTTCGTGGAGGCCGCGGTGCCCCAGCCACGCGACCGGCGGGCGCGTCTCGCCACCTTCGCCGTCTTCTTCGTCCAGGGCCTCACGTTCGCCACCCTGCTCACCCAGGTCTCCGCGCTGCAGAAGAAACACGGGCTCACCGACGGCGAGTTGTCGATCCTGCTGCTCGTGGTCCCGGTCATCGCCGGGATCGGCAGCGTGGTGGCGGGAAGCCTCGCGACGCGGTTCGGCAGCCGCTGGATCCTCAGGTTCGTCCAGCCGCTCGCGTGTGTCGCGGTCGTCCTGGCCGGCGCCGCCCCCAACGTCCCGACGCTCGTGGCGGCCAACGTCCTGTTCGGGCTCAGCCTCGGCGGGGTCGACGCGGGCATGAACATGCAGGGCGTCACCGTCGAGCGCCGGTACGGCAGGCCCGTCCTGACGGGCTTCCACGCCCTGTGGAGCGCCGCGGCGGTCATCGGAGCGTTGTGGGCGTCCGCCGCGGGCGGCATGGACCTCGCCCTGCCCGCCACGTTCGCGATCGCCCTGGCACCCGCCGTGGTCATCTCACTGGTCGCCTCCAACTGGCTCTGCACGCCGGAGGAGGAGCACGTGGAGGTGGAGGCCGCGCACGCCGGCCCCCAGGTCCCCTGGAAGGCGATCATCCCGCTCTGCCTCGCGATGGCCTTCCTCTACGTGGGCGACTCGTCGGTCTCCAACTTCGGCTCCGTCTTCATGGACAAGGTCATGCACGCGTCGGCGGCGGTCGTGCCGCTCGCGCTCGGCGCCTACCAGGCGACCACGTTCGTCGTCAGGATCGGCGGCGACCTCGCCGTCCGCAGGTGGGGGCCCGCCTTCATCGTCAGGATCGGCGGAGCGGTCGCCACGCTGGGCTTCGTCGCGATCGTCGTCGCGCCCTCCGAGCCGCTGGCCATCGCCGGCTTCGCGCTGACCGGAATCGGCCTGTCGGTCGTCGCCCCCCAGTCGTTCTCGGCCGCCGGCCGCCTGGACCCCGCGGGGACCGGCGTGGCGATCGCGCGGGTCAACCTGTTCAACTACGTGGGCTTCATCGTCGGCGCCGCCCTGGTCGGCGGCATCGCGGACGCCGCCGACTACCGGATCGCCTTCACCGCGCCGCTCGTGCTCGCCGCCGTGATCATCCTGCTCGCACGGGGTTTCCAGCCTCGTACGGCTCCCGCCGCGACGGCGCCCGCCACCTCCTGAGGCAGGGACCCGGGCGGCCTATCCGAGACGTCCGGCGACCTCCTCGACCGCCCGCAGGATGCGGTGGGCGGGCAGCCGCGCGAATCCGATGACGAGCGCAGGGGACCGACTTCTCGCTCCGTCCCGGGTCACCGGATCGACGCTCAGCCCCGCGGCCCTCGCCGCCTCGGTGACGGCCTCCTGCCTGCCGTCCGGCAGTTCGGCGTAGAGGTGGAGGCCCGCGGAGATCCCGTGCACGGTGATCTCCGGAAGATGCTCGGCGAGGGCGTCCACCAGTGCGTCCCTGCGCACCCGGTACTCCCTGCGCATGCGGCGCAGGTGCCTGTCGTAGCCCCCCGACCCGACGAGGTGGGCGAGCGCGTGCTGGTCGATGACGGGAGAGCCGAGGTCGAGTTCCCCCCTGGCCCGCCGTACCGACCCGGCGATGTGCGGCGGGGCCACCAGCCAGCCGAGCCGCAGCCCGGGGGCGAGCGACTTGCTGACGCTGCCCGCCAGGACGACCCGGCCGGGGGCGAGCCCCTGCAGGCAGCCCACGGGCTCGCGGTCGAAGCGGAAGTCGGCGTCGTAGTCGTCCTCCAGCACCACGGCCCCGGTCCTCGACGCCCAGGCGATCAGCTCGGCCCGCCGGCGGGGAGAGAGCACGACCCCCGTCGGGTACTGGTGCGCGGGCGTGAGAAGGGCGACCTCGGCGCCCGTCCCCGCCAGGTCCTCGATGACCATGCCCTCCTCGTCGACGGGCACCCGGATCAGGTCGGCCCCCGCGCGGGCCAGCAGCGGGAGCTGGCGCGGGCTCGTGGGGTCCTCGACGGCGAGGGCCACCCTGCGCCCCGCCCGCTCCGCCAGGACGCGGATGACCAGGCTGAGCCCCTGCGCCATGCCGGTGACGATCACCAGGTTCTCCGGGGTCGCGTCCGCGGCGCGCACCCGGCGCAGATACGGAGCCAACTGCTCGCGCAACTCCGGGACGCCGCCGGGATCGCCGTAGTCGAGCGCGTCGTTGGGCACCGTCATGAGCACGTGCCTGATCGCGGCAAGCCATGCCTGGCGGGGGAACGCCGCCAGGTCGGGCGAGGTCGGCCGGTGCCCGTAGTACGGCGCGGCCGGCTCGGGCCTGTCGCCCGCGACCGAGGCGGTCTGGCTGGGCGCGGCCGCCACCCGGGTCCCGGCACCGACCCTCGCCTCCAGGAAGCCCTCCGCGACCAGCTGCTCGTAGGCCTCGACGACGACGCCGCGCGACAGTCCGAGGTCCCTCGCGAGGTCCCTGCTGGCCGGAAGGCGGGTGCCCTGGGCCAGGCGCCCCGACCGGATCGACTCTCTCAGCTCGCGGGCGACCTGCCCGGCGAGCCCGCCCGCGCTCCGGTCGAGCGGGAGATGCAGGTCTGCCATTGGTACTCGATTCCACTGCCCGATTGGACCCGTTCAGTGAACCATTGGCTTCCTAGCATCTCCACACGTGACTTCCCTCAGTGAGACCTCTCCCCGTCCCCGGACCATGCCCGCCGCGGCGGGCGCGGCCGCGGCGATGTTCATGGTGGGCACGCTGGCCGCCGTCTCCGGCCTCATCGGCGGCTACCCCCTCTACGGCGGGCAGGCCCTGCGTTATGCGCTCGCCGCCGTGATCCTGCTCGTCGTCGCGAGGGCCCGCGGACCCGTACGGCAGGCGAGGCTCGGGCCGTCCGCCTGGGGGCTGCTCTGCGGCCTGTCCCTGACCGGACTGGTGATCTTCAACGTGTGCGTGATCGAGGCCACCAGGGCGTCGAGTCCCGCGCTGACGGGCACCGTCCTCGCCACGGTGCCGCTGGCGCTCGCCGTCCTCGGCCCGCTCGCACGGGGGTCGGGGCCGTCACTGCCCTCACCGAGGGTGATCGCCGCCGCGCTGGTCGTGGTCGCCGGCGCACTGCTCGCGACGGGCTTCGGCAGCGGCAACCTGCCCGGCTTGATGTGGTCGCTCGGCGCGATCGCCTGCGAGGTCTGCTTCTCGCTCCTCGCGCTGCCCCTGCTGCCCTCGCTGGGCCCGATCCGGGTCTCGGCCTACTCGACGGCCCTCGCCGTCCCGTTCCTGCTGGTCATCGGCTTCGTCATGGACGGGCAGGCCATGTTCAGGATGCCGACGATCCCCGAGGCGCTGGGGCTGGGCTATCTGTCCCTCATCGTGACCACGGTGGCGTTCTTCCTCTGGTACGACTCGCTGCCCCGGCTCGGCGCCGACCGCGCCGGACTGTTCGCCGGGATGATCCCGGTCGGCGCGATCAGCACCTCGGTGGTCCTCGGCCTGGGCCTGCCGTCGGCGCCGGACCTCGCCGGCGCGGCCGTCGTCATCGCCGGGATTTCGCTCGGACTTCGGACGACCGGTTCGAACGCTCGTCGCGGATCTCGTGCAGAACGATCGCGAGCAGCGAGAACGCCAGCGCGACCATGATCCCCGCACCGAAGAAGATCATCATCATGACTTCGGTCCCCATGGCCTCCCCCTCATGCCATCAGGGCTAATTATCCCGTTTTATGACCTTATTGACGTATAAATTCGATCAAAAGAAGGGCGAAGCGGAACCGCGCCGGCAGAGCCGTACGCTGTGGGGAAAACGCGATGACGCAAGGGACCGAGGATGCCCGAGTTCGACTACACCGACCTGCTGCCGCTGGGCCCGGACGAGACGGAATACCGCCTGATCACGACAGAGGGGGTGCGCGTCACCGAGGCGGCGGGACGGAGGTTCCTCGAGGTCGATCCCGAGGCCCTGCGCCTGCTCACCGAGACCGCGGTCCACGACATCTCGCACTACCTCCGCTCCTCCCACCTCGCCCAGTTGCGGAAGATCGTCGACGATCCCGAGTCGAGCGGGAACGACCGTTTCGTCGCGCTCGACCTGCTGAAGAACGCGAGCATCTCGGCGGGCGGCGTCCTGCCGATGTGCCAGGACACCGGCACGGCGATCGTGATGGGCAAGCGCGGCAGGCACGTCCTCACCGACGGGAGCGACGCCGAGCACATCAGCCGCGGCGTGTACGACGCGTACACCAAGCTGAACCTGCGCTACTCCCAGATGGCTCCGCTGACCATGTGGGACGAGAAGAACACGGGCAACAACCTGCCCGCCCAGATCGAGCTGTACGCCGAGGACCCGGCGGGCCACCCGGACGAGTACAAGCTGCTGTTCATGGCCAAGGGCGGCGGCTCGGCCAACAAGTCGTTCCTCTACCAGGAGACCAAGGCCGTCCTCAACGAGAAGCGGATGCTCCAGTTCCTCGAGGAGAAGATCCGCTCCCTCGGCACCGCCGCCTGCCCGCCGTACCATCTGGCGATCGTGGTGGGCGGGACCAGCGCCGAGTTCGCGCTCAAGACGGCCAAGTACGCGTCGGCGCGGTACCTGGACTCCATTCCGACGGAAGGCTCCACGAGCGGTCACGGCTTCCGCGACCTCGAGATGGAGAAGAAGGTCTTCGAGCTCACCCAGAAGCTCGGCATCGGCGCCCAGTTCGGCGGCAAGTACTTCTGCCACGACGTCCGCGTGATCCGGCTGCCCCGGCACGGCGCGTCCTGCCCCGTCGCCATCGCCGTGAGCTGCAGCGCCGACCGCCAGGCCCTGGCCAAGATCACTTCCGAGGGGGTCTTCCTGGAGCAGTTGGAGACCGACCCGGCGAAGTTCCTGCCCGACACGACGGACGAGCACCTGTCCGACGACGTCGTCGCCGTCGACCTCAACCGCCCGATGCCGGAGATCCTCGCCGAGCTCAGCGGGTATCCGGTCAAGACGCGGCTGTCCCTCACGGGACCGCTCGTCGTCGCCCGCGACATCGCCCACGCCAAGATCGCGGAGCTGCTCGACGAGGGTGGCGAGATGCCCGGCTACCTCAAGGACCACGCGGTCTACTACGCCGGCCCGGCCAAGACGCCCGAGGGGTACGCCTCCGGGTCGTTCGGGCCGACCACGGCCGGGCGCATGGACTCCTACGTCGAGCGCTTCCAGGCCGCCGGCGGGTCCATGGTGATGCTGGCCAAGGGCAACAGGTCCAAGCAGGTCACCGACGCGTGCCGGGAGCACGGCGGCTTCTACCTCGGCTCGATCGGCGGCCCCGCGGCACGTCTGGCCCAGGACTGCATCACCAAGGTCGAGGTCCTGGAATACCCCGAGCTCGGCATGGAGGCGGTCTGGAAGATCGAGGTGGTCGACTTCCCCGCGTTCATCGTCGTCGACGACAAGGGCAACGACTTCTTCACCGCACAGCAACCATCACCGACGTTCACCACCATCCCTGTACGCACCTCGGGCGCGTAGGGCCCACGCCTGAGTGCCGCGCTCGGCCGGGTATCCGTGCCCCCCACGGGGCACAGCCCGCCGGAGCGTGGCACCCAGGGCCGAGGGCCACCTCTGTCGCACCCACCCAGATGCGGACCCATTCCGCCAAGGCTCGCGAAGGAGCCGTGCCAGCCGTTCAAAACCCGTACGGCCTACATACGCGGTTTCAGACCAAACGAGGTTGCACGTGGGGCTAAACCAACGGCCATGGCCGGCCTGTGGCAACGACTGCAATTCCACTTAGCGCGGTCACTACGTGCCGCCCCAGCCTCGTGGGGAATTTCGAAATCGGCCATAATCCCATACGCCGCCTGGGAAAGGTCCAGCAGGCAACGTTCTCCACCTGCGGCCAGGCCCAGGTCTTCAGCATCCATGACGACGCCCAACGCATGAGCGAACAGGGCCTTGCCGCGAACAAGCTGTTCGGTTCAGTGGGACAGCTCGGCGGCGAAATATACGAGTACCCGAACAACCCCGACAGCGTTTACCCGTTCTGTGATCATGCGACGATCGACAGGTGACAGTTCGCCTTGAGCACGGCCAACGGCAGTTCCACGTCATGGCCTACCGCGACGCGATATATGACGACGCATGGGCAATCGAACTGGCAGAGCTCGTTGATCAGGAGCTCGGGCCTGCGCTGGTGACTGTGCTTTATCCCAGCGATGGCATCTGCACGGACCCGCAGGTCCTGCTGAAAGACAGCAGCCTTCCGTTGCCGATCTTGACGAGCTTCATTGACGAGGTTGCCCGGGAAGAACGGCGGATACGTGAGGAACCCGAGCCCCGAGGCTGACTGTTTCGAAACGGGCTCAACTTTCGGCACCGCAGGCAGGATAGGTAAGACACGGGGGTCTATTCCGAATAGATGGGGGCCGTGCCGGTCGCCTCCTGCTCCTCGTCCCATTCTTCTACCAGCCACGCGTCGACGCGCACAACGGCAACGTCCAGTCCGGCAGCCTTGAAGGCGTCTCGGATGGAACGCCCGGCGAACGGCGCAACATCCCACAGGGACGGCACGCCTACAGTCATGGTGAACTCGCTCCGGTCCTGCCAGAGCCGAGCCGCGGGCGAATACATCAGAAGTTCACCGGTCACCAGGTCGAGTGTTTCCCGCGCGTCGTCCTCGGACAGGGTCAAGCCCTCGTGGGCGACCCTGACGACGGCCTGATATTCACGCATCGTTTAAACACTCTCCAGGTCAGGAACAGGCCGATCCTCTCGGCTCTTTTCCTCGACCTTAGAGGGAAATACCCGTCCGGCCCCTTCAGGCCCGCCTTCTCGGCGATCTCGGAAAGCTCGGCCATCCGGATGATCACACGGCGAGAACCCTGCTCGGCACATCCAGATCCTGCGCCCAGCCCGACCCGCGACGCGACCGTCAACGACCCGGCCGGTCGCCCGATGCGCTGCCGCTGCTCGCTCCTTACCATCGGTCGTCGCTGACCTACGACCCGCAAGTCAGAACATTTGACAGAAGATCTCAACAATTTCCCGGCATGGTCTCTACAGGTCATGTGGCACGAATCGGTAAGCTGCCACCCATGCGTGCGCCGTCCGGATACCAGTTAGCCGCGCGCTACCGGCTCATGGAGCCGGTCGGCCGCGGCGGCATGGGCACCGTTTGGCGTGCGCGCGACGAGCTTCTCGACCGTGACGTGGCTGTCAAGGAAGTCCGGCTGCCACTGGTCCTCGATGAGGAGTTGCGGGCCGAGCTGTGCGCGCGGACCGAGCGCGAGGGCCGAGCCACCGCCATGGTGGCCCATCCCTCCGTCATCACGGTGTTCGACGTGATCACCGAGGACGAACGTCCGTGGATCGTGATGGAGCTGCTCAAGGCCCAATCCCTCGAGGAGATCGTCAAGCAGGAGGGCCCGCTCGACCCCCGGCACGTGGCGGACATCGGCAGGCAACTGCTGGGCGCGCTGCGCGCCGTCCACGCCAAGGGCATCCTCCATCGCGACGTGAAGCCCAGCAACGTGCTGGTGACCCAGGACCGGACCGTGCTGACGGACTTCGGGCTGGCCGCTCTGGAGGGCGACGTCTCCCTGACCCAGGCGGGCATCGTGCTCGGCTCCGCCGGTTACATCGCGCCCGAGCGGGTGCTGGGCGACAAGGCCAGCCCGGCGGCCGACCTGTGGTCTCTCGGCGCGACGCTCTACACCGCGGTCGAAGGACGCGGCCTGCACGGCCGCCGTTCCGCCGCGGCCGCCCTGGCGGCACTCACCAGCGGCGCGCCGATCCCCATGGAGCGGGCGGGCCCGCTCGCGCCCGTCCTTCGCGGGCTGCTCCAGATCGACCCGGCCGTCCGCCTCGACGCGGTCCGCGCGGCGGTGCTTCTCGCCAGGATCGCCGCCGGCGGGAGCGGGGAGGACCTGAGCCCGCAACCGCACCGGCCGATCCGTCCCCAGGCTTCGACGGCGGTGCCGACGGCTCCGCGCAGGCCACAACACCGGGGGCAGCACCGGGCCGAGCCCCGGCCCGCGCCGGGCGTGGCGCCGCGCAGCTATCCGCGCGACCCTCAGGACTCGGGCCCGCACCAGACCAGGAGCTACCCCCAGAATCCGCGACGACCGGCCGAGGGCGTGCATCGCAAGCCCACCGGACCCACCAGGCATCACTCCGTCGGCGTTCCGGTGATCCAGCGGCTGGTCCAGGTCATCGCGATGGTGCTGCCGCGTCGGTACCGGCCGAAAAAACTCAAGTGACCGGAAGACGCTTCTCAACCGAGAATCGCTATCTTTCTTAATATGCCGGAACAGCAACCGCGGCTGATCGCCGGTCGATACGAGCTGATCACACCCATCGGCCGGGGCACGATGGGCACCGTCTGGCGCGCCTTCGACCGCTCACTCGCACGCGTCGTGGCGCTCAAGCAGATCCGCCAGGACCCGGGGCTCAACCGTGCGCAGCGCGAGGAGCTGCGGGAGCGCATGATCCGCGAGGGCCGGATCGCGGCCCGGGTCCGTCATCCGTCGGTCGCCACGATCCATGACGCCATCGAGGTGGACGGCAGTCCGTGGATCGTCATGGAACTGGTCGACGGGCGATCACTCGAGCAGGTGATCGACGAGGAGGGCCCGCTCCCGCCCCGGCTGGTCGCCCAGATCGGCTACGACCTGCTGGGAGCGCTGCGGGCCGCGCATGCCCAGAACATCCTCCACCGCGACGTGAAGCCCGGGAACGTGCTGCTGACCGACGCGGGCAGGGTCGTCCTGACCGACTTCGGCATCGCCAAGGCGCCCGGCGACAGCCCTCTCACGCGGACCGGCATGGTGATCGGATCGCCGGGGTACACCGCGCCGGAACGGGCCAGAGGCGACTACACCGGTCCCGAGTCGGACATGTGGTCGCTCGGCGCGACGTTGTACTTCGCCGTCGAGGGGCGGCCCGCCTACGAACGGGGCACGGTCCAGGAGACGCTCGCGGCTCTCATGACCGAGACCGCGGACCCGCCGACCCAGGCGGGCCCGCTGCGCCCCGTGCTCGAGGGCCTGCTGAACAAGGACCACACCTTACGGCTCTCGCCCGACAGGGCGGCCGCGATGTTACGCGCGGTGGCCGACACCCCGTCAGGCCGGCCGCACCCCTCCGCGGCTCCCCGTACGGCTTCGCCGTCCCCGGCCCCCCGGACGCCGCCCGCCGCTCCCCGCTCCGCGCCACCTCCCGCTCAGCGCTCCGCGCAGGCACCCCGGCCCGCGCCGCCTGCCTCCCCGCGCTCCGCGTCACACCGGGCGGACGACGAGGGGACGATGGTGATCAAGCGGCCCCTGCCCGGTCCTCCGGGACCGGCGCCCGCCTCCTCGCCGACGTCCGCTTCGGCGAGCCCGCCACCCGGGCCGGCCGCGGCCGGGACTTCTGAGGAGGACACGACGGCCCCCGGCAGGCTGCCGGGTCGCCCCCTTCCGCGTGAGGGTTCAGGCCGTCCCCCCGGTCCGGCCGCTCCCGCCGCGGGGCATCCGGCGCCGCGACCCGCCATGCCGGGGCCGGGCGCACCGCGACCCGCCGCACCGCCACCGGGCGCAGTCCGACCCGCCATGCCGGGGCCGGCGGCTGCGCCTGTCGTGCCGACGCCGCCGCAGGTCTCCGGCCCGCCGCCCGAGCTCCCCGCCCCGTCCGGTGATCGCGGGCTCGGCACGGACCTGTTCGCGATGAGAGGTGATCCCTCCCAGCCGGAGACGGACGGCACCGGGAGGCGTCTCCTCACGGTGCTCGCGATCGCACTCGCCGTCTTCATCGTGCTCGCCGTCGTGGCGGTGGCGGCCTTCGCCGCCGGTCCCGGCGGCACTTGATAGGACTGGGGCATGGACGATTTCCGGATCGAGCACGACTCCATGGGCGAGGTGCGGGTTCCCGCCCGCGCGAAATGGCGGGCGCAGACCCAGCGGGCCGTGGAGAACTTCCCCATCTCAGGCCGCGGGCTAGAGCCCGCGCACATCTCCGCACTCGGGCGGATCAAGGCGGCCTGCGCCACGGTCAACGCCGAGTACGGAGTCATCGACAAAGACCTGGCCGAGGCCGTACGGGACGCGGCGGACGAGGTGGCCGAGGGCCGCTGGAACGACCAGTTCCCCGTGGACGTGTTCCAGACCGGCTCGGGCACCTCGTCCAACATGAACGCCAACGAGGTCGTCGCCACACTCGCGGAGGAGCGGCTGGGACGGCCGGTACACCCGAACGACCACGTCAACGCGGCCCAGTCGTCCAACGACGTGTTCCCCTCCTCGATCCACGTGGCCGCCACCATGGCGGTCGCGCACGACCTGACCCCCGCGCTCGAGCACCTCGCGTCGGCGCTCGAGCAGAAGGCGGCGGAGTTCGCCGACGTGGTCAAGTCGGGCCGCACGCACCTCATGGACGCCACGCCCGTCACGCTCGGCCAGGAATTCGGCGGCTACTCCACGCAGATCGAGCTGGGGATCGAACGGCTGCAGAGCGTGATCCCGCGCCTCGCCGAGCTGCCCCTGGGCGGCACGGCCGTCGGCACCGGCATCAACGTCCCCGCCCCCGACTGGGCGGCCACCGTCATCGCGGAGCTGAGCCGCACGACCGGTCTCCCGTTCACCGAGGCCAGGAACCACTTCGAGGCGCAGGGCGCCAGAGACGGCCTGGTCGAGCTCTCGGGTGCGCTGCGGGTGGTCGCGGTCTCCCTCAACAAGATCGCCAACGATCTCCGCTGGATGGGCTCGGGTCCGCGGGCGGGCCTGGGGGAGATCAACCTTCCCGATCTCCAGCCGGGTTCCTCGATCATGCCGGGCAAGGTGAACCCGGTCATCCCCGAGGCGGTCACGATGGTGGCCGCGCAGGTCGTCGGCAACGACGCGACGATCGCGATGGCCGGGGCCTCCGGCGCGTTCGAGCTCAACGTGATGCTCCCGGTCATGGCGCGCAACGTGCTGGAGTCCATCAGGCTGCTGGCGAACGTCTCGCGACTGCTGGCCGACCGGTGCGTCAGCGGGATCACCGCCAACGCCGACCGGCTCAGGGAGTACGCCGAGTCGTCCCCGTCCATCGTCACCCCGCTGAACCGGTACCTCGGGTACGAGGAGGCCGCGAAGATCGCCAAACAGGCGCTCGCGGAGCGCAAGACGATCAGGCAGGTCGTCGTCGAGCGCGGCCACGTCGCCGACGGCACGGTGTCGGAAGCGCAACTCGACGAGATCCTCGACGTGCTCTCCATGACCCGGCCCACATAGGAGGACGACGATCTATGTCTGCCGCCCCCATGGGCCGGACCGGCCGCGATTCCTAGGGTGAATCGTCATGAGCCTTGAAGGGCGTACCGCTCTGGTGACGGGTGCGGGCAGCGGCATCGGCCGGGCCTGCGCCCGCCGGCTGGCCGGCGAGGGCGCGCACGTGATCGTCGCCGACGTGAACGGCGACGCCGCGAAACAGGTGGCCGCGGAGGTCGGCGGCGCCCCCCTCGTCGTCGACCTGTCCGACCCCGCCTTCCTGACCGCCTGGCAGGACCAGCTGGGCGGCGAGATCTCCGCCGACATCGTGGTCAACAACGCGGGTTTCCAGCACGTCGCGCCGATCGAGGAGTTCCCTCCCGAGACCTTCTCGAAGATCCTCCGGGTCATGGTCGAGGCGCCCTTCCTGCTGGCCAGGGCCATGTTGCCCGGTATGTACGAGCGAGGCTGGGGACGGGTCGTCAACATCTCCTCGGTGCACGGCCTGCGCGCCTCGCCGTACAAGTCGGCCTATGTGACGGCCAAGCACGCACTCGAGGGACTCTCGAAGGTGATCGCGCTCGAAGGGGCGCCGCACGGCGTCACGTCGAACTGCGTGAACCCCGCCTACGTCCGCACCCCGCTCGTGGAGAACCAGATCGCCGACCAGGCGCGGACCCACGGCATCAGCGAGGACGAGGTCGTGGAGCAGGTCATGCTCGCGCCGGCGGCGATCAAGCGGCTGATCGAGCCCGACGAGGTCGCCGCGATGGTGGCCTACCTGTGCGGCCCGCAGGGGTCGTTCATCACCGGGGTGTCGATCCCGCTCGACGGAGGATGGAGCGCGCGCTGACGTGAACGTCTACCTCGAACTCCTGGTCAGGGAGGCTTCGGCCGTGGAGTTCGAGGGGCCGGTCCTGCAGGCGCGCGCGGCCGGCGCCGACTCCGCGACGCTCGACGACCTGGAGCAGGCCAAGGTCGCCGCGCTCAAGGTCCGTGCGATGTTGCGCAGGAGGGCCAAGCGGGAGGCCGAACTGTCGGCCCTGTTCGACACGGCGAGCGACCTCGCCGGGCTGAGCGACCTCGACGCGGTGCTCGAGGCGATCGTGCACCGGGCCCGGCTGCTGCTCGGCACCGACATCGCCTACATGACGCTGAACGACCCGGAGCACGGCGACACCTACATGCGGGTGACGGACGGTTCCATCTCCGCGCACTTCCGGCGGGTACGGCTGGCCATGGGCGCCGGCCTCGGCGGACTCGTCGCGCAGACGGGCATGCCGTACAACACGGCGGACTACTTCGACGACCCGCGCTTCCGGCACACGAACACGATCGACGAGGCGGTGCACGAGGAGGGCCTGGTGGCCATTCTCGGCGTCCCGCTCCGCATCGGCGCCCAGGTGATCGGCGTGCTGTTCGCCGCCAACCGGAGCGCCCGGCCGTTCCTCCAGGAGGAGGTGGCGCTGTTGGTCTCGCTGGCCGCGCACGCCGCCGTCGCGATCGACAACGCCCGGCTGCTGCAGGAGACCAGGGCCGCCCTGGCGGAGCTGAGCCAGGCGAACGGTCTGATCCGCGCGCACAGCGAGGCCATCGAGCGGGCGGCGGACGCCCACGACCGGATGACCGGCCTCGTCCTGCGGGGCGGCGGCGTGGAGGACGTCGCGGCCGTCGTGACCGAGGTGCTCGGCGGCAGCCTGACCGTCCTCGACGACGAGGGCCGGCCGCTCGTCGGGCAGGCGGGCGACCTGGACGCGGGAGTGTTCGACGCGGCCCAGTCGTCGCGCGCGCTCGGCCGTACGGTCAAGAGGGGCGACGCGTTCGTGGCCTCGGTCGACGTCGGCGCGGCGCCGCTGTGCACGCTGGTGTTGCGGACCGACAGCCCGGTCTCCGACACCGACCAGCGCATCCTGGAGCGGGCGGCCCTGGTGACCGCACTGTTGCTGCTGTTCAGGCGCAGCGTGTCCGAAGCCGAGGGCAGGGTACGCGGCGAGCTTCTCGACGACCTCATCTCCCGGCCCGACCTCGGCGGCCTGCGTGACCGGGCACGCAGGCTCGGCGTGGACCTCGGCGCCCCGCACGTGCTGATCGTCGCCCGGCACGAGGGGCAGCGGGAGCGCGCCGCGTTCTGGGCATCGTCGCAGGCGTCCGTCGCCCACGGTCTGGCCGCCGCGCGCGGTGACGAGGTCGTCCTGCTGCTCCCCGGCGACAAGCCGGGCCTGATGGCGCGCCGAGCCGCGGCCGAGCTGAGCGCCTCCCTCGGGCGTCCGGCGACGGCGGGCGCCGCGGCGGGCAGCCCCGCTCCGGTGGCGGAGGCCTACCGCGAGGCCCAGCGCTGCGCCGACGCGCTGATCTCTCTCGGGCGCACGGGCGACGGGGCGAGCGCGGAGGAACTCGGCTTCGTCGGCCTGCTGATCGGCGAGGGCCGCGACGTCGCCGGCTTCCTCGTCTCGGCTCTCGGCCCGGTGCTCGACTACGACACGCGGCGCGGGACCGCCCTGGTCAAGACGTTGACGGCCTACTTCGGCGTGGGCGGCTCCCTGTCCCGTACGGCTGACGCGCTGCACATCCACGTCAACACGGTGACCCAGCGGCTCGACCGGGTGGGGCAACTCCTCGGCGGCGACTGGCAGGAGCCCGAGCGTGCCCTGGAGATCCAGCTCGCCCTGAGACTGCACCGCCTGCGCACCCACATGCCCGACGCCTGAGGTGTGTGTGGAGGCCCCATAGGAGTGATCCGGGTCACTGCGTACGTTGGCCGGAACCCCCCATGCGAGGAGTTCGAGATGGTCAGCACATCGCCACCCCGCACCCGGATCGGCAAGATCGTCGGCGCCAGCCTGATCGGTACCACGATCGAGTGGTACGACTTCTTCCTCTACGGCTCCGCGGCCGCGCTCGTCTTCAACAAGCTGTTCTTCCCCACGCAGGACGCACTCACGGGCACGTTGTTCTCCTTCCTCACCTACGCCGTGGGATTCGCCGCCCGCCCGCTCGGCGGGCTGGTCTTCGGCCACTACGGCGACCGGCTCGGCCGCAAGCGACTGCTCGTCATCAGTCTCCTGATGATGGGCGGCGCGACGTTCCTGATCGGTCTCCTGCCCACCTACGCCACGCTGGGCGCCGGAGCCGCCGTCCTGCTGACCCTGCTCCGGCTGATCCAGGGCTTCGCCCTCGGCGGCGAATGGGGCGGCGCGGTGCTGCTCGTCTCCGAGCACGGCGAGCCCCGCAACCGCGGCTTCTGGGCCTCGTGGCCGCAGGCCGGCGCCCCGGGCGGCAACCTGATCGCCACCGGCGTGCTCGCGCTGCTCACCGCCGTCCAGCCCGACGACGCCTTCCTCGCCTGGGGATGGCGGATCCCGTTCCTGCTGTCCGGCGTGCTCGTGCTGATCGGCCTGTGGATCCGGCTCACCGTCACCGAGTCCCCCGTCTTCCAGGAGGCGCTCGCCAAGCAGGACAAGGCGCCGTCGATGCCCATCCTCGACGTGTTCCGCTACCACTGGCGTGACGTCGTCCTCGCGATCGGCGCCCGGCTGGTCGAGAACATCTCCTACTACGTCATCACCGCCTTCATCCTGGTGTACGCGGTGGAGGCGGCCGGCCTGTCCAAGCAGACCGCGCTCAACGCGGTGCTGATCGCCTCGGCGATCCACTTCGTCACGATCCCGCTGTGGGGCGCGCTCTCCGACAGGGTCGGCCGCCGGCCCGTCTACCTGTTCGGCGCCGCCGCGATGGGCCTGTGGGCGTTCGCCTTCTTCCCGCTGATCGACACGAAGTCGTTCTTCCTGGTCACACTCGCCGTGACCGTCGGCTTGATCTTCCACGGCGCGATGTACGGACCGCAGGCGGCGTTCTTCTCCGAGATGTTCGGGACCCGCATGCGCTACTCGGGCGTGTCGATCGGCTACCAGCTCGCCTCGATCGTGGCCGGCGCGCTCGCCCCGATCATCGCCGTCGCCCTCCTCGGCGCCTACGACTCCGGCCTTCCCGTCTCCATCTACGTGGCGGGCGCGGCCGTGCTCACCCTGCTCGCGGTCTACCTGTCCAAGGAGACCCGCGACCGCGATCTGACCGCCATCGAGGCGACCTCGACCCCCGGCCAGCTGCCCGTCCACATCGTGAAGGAGGCCTGATGTCCCGCCGTGTCCAGGGGCTGCTCATCGCCGCGGTGGTCGCGGCCGCCGGGCTCACCGCCGCCCCCGCCTCCGCCTCCTCGTGCCGGTCGATCGCCGTGCCGGGAGCCGAGCACCAGATCAGCGCCTGCCTCGACGACCTGACCACCAAGGGCACCCTGGTCTCGGGCCACACCGACGTGACCGACTGGTCCGGGCTCAACTCCGCCGGAGCCGTGAACCCGAGCGGCGTGCCGGGCACGCAGATCGACGGCTACTTCCCCGACACCTCGACCGGGGACACCAACCACGGGTGGAACCACGACTCGCAGTTCGTCATCCGGCTCCCCGAGCACTGGAACGGCGGCCTGGTCGTCGCGGGGTCGCCGGGCAACAGGGAGACCTACGCCAACGACTTCACGATCTCCGACTGGGCGCTCGCCAAGGGCTACGCCTACGCGGCGACCGACAAGGGCAACGTCGGCGCCACGTTCTACCTCGACGGCAAGCGCCCCGGCGACGCGGTCGCCGAGTGGAACGACCGGGTCAGCCAGCTCGCCGTCGCGGCCAAGAAGGTCGTCAAGAAGAGGTACGGCAAGGCGCCGAAGACCTCCATCGTCGCCGGCCAGTCCAACGGCGGCTACCTCGTGCGCTGGCAGCTCGAGAACCGTCCCGACCTGTGGGACGGCGGCGTCGACTGGGAAGGCGTGTTGTGGAAGGCCGACGGGCCCAACCTGCTGACGTTCCTGCCGGCGGCGCTGCGGGCCTACCCCTCGGGTGACACTCAGGGCATGCTCACCGCGGGCTTCGCGCCCGGCTCCGAGTTCCTGTGGCCCTTCCACTACCAGATCTACTGGGACCTCACCCAGCGGATCTTCCGCGAGGAGTTCGACCCGGACTTCGACGGCGTCACCCAGGCGGGCACGCCGTACTGCGCCACGGGCACGCCCGCCTGCGACACCGACTACGACTACGCGTCCAGGCCCCAGAGCGTGCACCAGGCCGTGGAGAGGGTCTCCCTCACCGGCAAGATCAAGCGCCCGCTGATCACCGTGCACGGCACTCTGGACACCTTGCTCCCCATCAGCCAGGATTCGGACGTCTACGCCAACATGATCGCCGACCACCACCGTGACGGCCTGTTCCGGTACTACCGGATCGAGGACGGCAACCACGTCGACGGTCTGTACCCCGCCTATCCCGACCAGCTCCGCCCGCTGCTGCCGTGCTTCCGCAGCGCCTTCACCGCTCTCGAGCGGTGGATCGGCACCGGCGCGCCGCCCCCCGCCAGCCGTACCGTTCCCCGCCCGACCACGGGCGACCTGGAAAACACCTGCTCTCTCGGAGCCACGCAATGAGTTCATCGATCTCGTCCGAGCGCGTCACCACGCCGCGCCTGACCCTCAACGTCGTCTCGGTGCCGGAGGCGACGGGCGACCCCGTCGTGTTCGTCCACGGCAACGTCTCGTCGAGCACGTTCTGGCACTCCACCATGACGGCGATCGCCGGGCGGTTCCGGCCGCTCGCCCTCGACCTGCGCGGGTTCGGCGATTCCGACCCGGAACCGGTGGACGCGTCCCGCGGCGTGCGGGACTACTCCGACGACGTGCTGTCGTTCCTCGACACGATCGGGCCGGCGCATCTCGTCGGCTGGAGCCTGGGCGGAGCCGTCGTCATGCAGGCGCTCCGCGACCGGCCTGAGGCCGTCAGGAGCCTCACGCTGGTCAACCCCTGCTCACCGTACGGCTTCGGCGGGACGCAGGGTCCCGAGGGGGCGCTCAACCACCCCGACGGCGCCGGATCGGGCGGCGGGGCCGCCAACCCGGACTTCGTCGCGGCGATCAAGGCCCGTGACCTGACGGCGGACTCGCCCATCTCCCCCCGCTCCGTGCTCCGGGCCGCCTACGTGGCCCCCGGCACGGACCTGGGCGAGGAGGAGGACGCGTTCGTGGAGTCGATGTTGTCCACCCGCATCGGCGACGACCACTATCCGGGCGACTCCGCCGCCACCGACGCGTGGCCGGGCCTCGCGCCGGGCAAGCGGGGCGTGCTCAACACCCTCGCCCCGACCAACTTCCGCATCGACGACCTGCACACGATCGATCCCAAGCCGCCGATCCTGTGGATCAGAGGAGCGCAGGACGTGATCGTCTCAGATACGTCGCTGTTCGACCTCGCGCACCTGGGCGCGATCGGCGCGGTCCCCGGCTGGGACGGCACCCCGGCCCAGCCGATGATCGCCCAGACGCGAGCGGCCCTGGACCTCTACGGCGCCTACCGCGAGGTGGTCATCGAGGGCGGCGGCCACGGCCCCCAGATCGACAGTCCCGCCGAGTTCCGCGAGGCGCTCCTGGCTCACCTGCTCGAACGGTAACGAAGGATCCGCCGCGCGATCCTCCTGAGAAGCGACGGCGCGGGCCGCATTCCGGCGGGCAGGACGCTCACCTGCCCGCCGCGGCCCACCGTCAGGCCGAACAGCAGGTCGACGTCCTTCTCGTCCATCCGCAGGCTCGGCCGCCAGGATCCCGGCCCGATGCTGTCGTCCCCGCCCATCCGGCTCACCGGCACCTTCGCGATGAGCTGCCCGGCCAGGCGCCCGGGGATCCCCGGCTCGACGAGCGCGGGCACCGCCATGCTCCGGCCGCGTCCGTCCCGCTCGCGCAGCACCAGTTCCGCCGGCGGTCCCCCACTGGGCGGCACGTACGGCACGGGCACGACGACGAAGACGTGGCCCTCCTGGTGGGCGACCGAGGTCCTCGACGACACGAGCGCGATCGATTCGGGGAACGACTTGGGCTCCACGCAGACGCTGAGCTCGCCGCGCTCCGACCAGCACGGCACGACCAGCCGGCGGGGGTCCTCCGCGAGCACCCCCGCGCAGTTCATCGGCGCGTCGGGCCGGGCGACGCGGGTGCGGCCGGGATGCACGCCGCGCATCCGCACGTGGACCTCCCACACGCCCGGGCGCAGCGGCCTGCCCAGCGCGGCCGATCCCACGTCCAGCCGGGCCTCGCCGCTCGCCCAGACGCGCACCTGGTCCCCCACGGCGGCCCTGCCGACCGTGCTGGTCACCGGGAGGAAGTACATGACGCCGGTCTCCGCGTCGCGGATGTAGACCTCCATCCGGGCCTTGTCCGCCGCCTGGGTGACGTCGGCCGCCTCCTGGTCGAGCAGCCCGTGCATCGGCACCATGGGCGTCCAGAACAGCCGCCCTCCCTCCGACCGGAACCGCAGCGGGCTCCCGTCCGCGCGCACGATCTCGACGCCGAGGTCGAGGGCCAGCACGCTCTGCTCCCAGCGCACGTCGCGCAACTCGGCGCGCAGCCGCGTGCCCTGGAACGCCGCGGCGAGCTCGATGAGCGTCTGCATCCTGCCGTGGCGGAGCAGTGCCACCCGAGCCCTCAGATGGACGGGGAGGTAGGTGTCCAGGGCCGGCGGGAAACGCTCGACGGTGAGGCGGTACAGCAGGGAGAACAGGATCGTGCGCTCGTCGTCGGGGGTCGCCAGGAAACGGCTCCCGCCGAGGCGGCGCAGCCCCAGCACCCGGTACCAGTGGGCGTAGATGCGGTCACGCTGCCGGCCCGGCCCGGTGTGGGCGTCGACGACGTCGAGGATCGCGTGCAGCCCGTCGAACAGCGCCTCGGGGTCCGGCGACTCGTCCTCGATCGGCCCGAGATGGCAGCAGATCTCCTCGGCCAAAATCGCGACCACCTTCGCCGCCAGGTACGCCCTGGTCACGAATGACGGCTCGGACAAGGGGCGGTCGGGGAAGCGCAACTGGTGGGACTCGACGAACTCGCGGCTGAACAGCTTGTGCGCCGTCGGCAACGCCAGCAGGTGGTCGCGCAGGACGTCGGCGCGAGGCTGGTTCCGGGTGAAGGCCGACAGCGGCGGACCGCCGTCCACCACCCTGCCGACCAGCACGTCCGCGTCGGCCTCCACCGCCATGCCGTACATGTGCTCCAGCGCGGCGGGCTCCAGCCGGTCGTGCTGGTTCATCAGGTAGACGTAGTCGCCGCAGGCGACCGACAGGCCCACGTTGCGCGCGCGGGCGAGGGAGCCGTTGTGGTCCAGATGCAGCACGCGGACGTTGGGCCGGTTCGCGGCGATCGCGTCGAGCCGCTTGCGCGCGCCGTCCGTCGATCCGTCGTCCGCGAAGATCACTTCGTACTCTTCCGGCGGGAGCGACTGCTCGAGGAGCGAACGCACGCACGCGCCGAAGGCGTCATCCGCCAGCCCGGGGTTGAACACGGGCACAACCACGCTGACCTTCACACCCATGAGGCCAAGGGTGCAGTGCAGACCGGCGGTATCCCCTCAGGCTTGCCGAAAGGTCGACCAAATCTGACCAGAGAATGGACGCCTCACCGGTGTGAACGGACCGGCGGAAGGCTGGGCGGATTCGGTCTAGTACCAGCCGGTCGACTGGGAGTGCGCCCATGCTCCGCAGGGCGACTTGTACCGGCCGGCGATGTACCCGAGCCCCCACTTGATCTGCGTGGCGGGGTTGGTCTGCCAGTCGGATCCCGCGCTGGCCATCTTGCTGCCGGGCAGGGACTGGGGGATGCCGTACGCGCCGCTGTAGCGGTTCATCGCCCGCTGGTTCCAGTGGCTCTCACGGTCCCACAGCTTCTCCAGGCAGCCCCACTCGCTGCTCCAGCCGCGAGCGTCGGCCATCTGCTTGCCGAGCGCCTTGTTGCTGCCGGGGTCCGGCGTTGAGCCGGGCGGGAAGTTCGCCGGGGAGAAGCCGCCGCCGCCGGGGGCCTTGGGGACGATCTTCACGGGGTCGAGGTCGGCCTTGCGGTTGTCCGTGAGCTCTTTCAGCTTGGCCTGCTTGAGCGCCTGGACGGCATGCGCCTTGAGCGCGTCGTTCTCCGGGTTGGGCGCGTAGGGATCGCTGTTGGCGATGTCCTGGAGGGTGAGCACGTTCCTCGGGGCCTTCGCGTTGTCCATGGCCGTGCGCACGACGTAGGCCGTGCCGCCGGCGAGGACCGCGATCGTGACGCCGATGATGGCGACCCGCTTGGGGGTGACCCAGCCGGGCTTCGATTGGACGTCGGGGCGCTTCGAACGAGAGCGCGACCCGGGCGGACGATCCCTCAGCTGCTGACCAGAGCTCACGGCACCTGAGCTTGCCCTGTCTTGGGGGGTGTTGCGCAACCGAATCGTGAAACCCAGTTGGTGTTCTCTTGACCTAACCGGCCCGCTACATGGACTTTCCATAGAAATGTGATTTTGGTCACATCACCCGTAAATCCCGTCACAGCGGACCCGACAGGATGCCCTTTCCAGCTTGCCCTCGTTTCGTCGGGATCATGTGCGCCCGATGTCACAGTTTCATGTCGAAGATGGGAGAACGTCCGGACCGAACCATAATGACCGCGTGGCAGGCATCCTCCTCGTCGAAGACGACCCCTCCGTCCGCACCGGGCTCGAACTGGCGCTCACCCGCCAGGGCCACTCGGTGACGACGTTCGCGACGGGTGAGGAGGCGCTCGACCATGTGCGAGCGCGGAGGCCCGAGATCGTCATCCTCGACGTGATGCTCCCCGGCATAGACGGGGTGGAGGTCTGCCGCCGCATCCGCAAGCTCGACTCGCTGCCGATCATCCTGCTGACCGCGCGGGGCGACGATCTCGACGTGGTCGTGGGGCTGGAGGCGGGCGCCGACGACTACGTGGTCAAGCCCGTCGAGCCGCGGGTTCTCGACGCCCGCATCCGGGCGATCCTGCGGAGACTCGAGTCCGCGTCCGCCGACCGCGTCAGCTTCGGCGACCTGGTGATCGACCGGGGCGCCCTCAAGATCAGTCTGAACGGCCGCGAGATCCATCTCACCCCGACCGAGCTGCGCCTCCTGCTCGAACTCGTCCGCCATTCGGGTCAGGTGCTCAACCGCCGCTACCTGCTGCGCGCCGTCTGGGACCACACCCACGTCGCGGACTCGCGACTGGTCGACGCGTGCGTGCAGCGGATCCGGGCCAAGATCGAGCCGGTGCCCGCCGACCCGGTCTTCATCCACACGGTCCGCGGGTTCGGGTACCGCTTCAGCCCGCCATGACCTGGGTGCCCACCGGGCTCCGGGCCCGGTTGGTGATCACCTTCCTCCTGGTGGCGGTGACGGCGTCCGCCATGGTCGCGGGTCTCGGCTACCAACTCGTCCGGAGAGAACTGCTCGACCGTGCCGAGCGGGCCGCCGTCGCCGACGTGCGCGACACGCTCTCCACGGTCACCCTGCCCGTCGGGGCCAGCGACGTCGTGTGGCCGAGTGACTCCACCGTCACCGACGACGACCTGGCCGGCCTGGTCAACGCGCTCAGCGGTCCCGGCCGCACGGTGATCATGACCTACGGGGACCTCCAGCACACGAGCCCGGGCGGTCGCTTCACCATGAGCGACGTCCCCGACCAGCTCCGCTGGCAGGCCGGCAGGCGGCTGGTCTACCAGCGCCTGCGTATCGGGAACCAGCCGTGGCTGCTCGTGGCCACCCAGATCCAGCGGGTCAACCAAAGCGGCGCCAAGCGGGCCACGGGGCTCACGGCGTACGTCTTCGTGTCCCTGGCCGAGGAGGAGGGCGTCCTGTTCCGCCTCCGCAACGCCCTGGCGCAGGCGGGAGGCATCACGCTGACGATCGCGCTGACCGTGGCCCTGGTGTCGGCGCGCCGGGTGCTGCTGCCCGTACGGAGACTCGGCGTGGCCGCCCGGGCGCTGGGGTCCGGCGACCTGCACGTCAGACTCCCCGTCCGGGGCAAGGACGAACTGGCGGAGCTCACCGCGACCTTCAACGAGACGGCCGCGGCCCTGGAGCACACGGTCTCGGAACTGCGCACGCTGGAGTCGCTGTCCCGCCGCTTCGTCGCCGACGTCTCCCACGAACTGCGCACTCCGCTGACCGCCATGACGGCGGTGACCGACATGCTGACCGAGGACGCCGCAGGGCTGCCCGACGACGCGGGCGAGGCGATGCTCATCGTGGTCCGCGAGATCGACAGGCTCCGCGTGCTGGTGGAGCACCTGATCGAGATCAGCCGTTTCGACTCCGGCGCGGCCGTGCTGCGGAAGGAGAGCGTCGACGTGGGCGACTGCCTGGCCGACTCCCTGGAGATGCGCGGGTGGGCTGACCAGGTGAAACTCACCATGCCCGTCGGGCTGACGTTCTCCCTGGACCCACGCCGGTTCGACGTGATCGTGGCCAACCTCGTGGGCAACGCGCTCCAGCACGGCTCGCCGCCCGTGCTTGTACGCGCCCGCGTCGACAGGCAAGGACTGGAGGTGACGGTGCGCGATCACGGAAGGGGCATCCCCGAGCAGGCGCTGCCCCACGTCTTCGACAGATTCTTCAAGGCCGGGTCCGACCGGGCGAGAAGCGTCGGCAGCGGTCTCGGGCTCGCGATCGCCAAGGCCAACGCGGAGTTGCACAACGGCACCATCACCGTGGAGCGGCGCGAGCCCGGCACCCTCTTCCGGCTCGGGATCCCCCGGTCATGAGAGGCGCCCGGGCGTTCCTGGTCGCCTTGACGGCCGCCGTGGTCGCGGCGTGCGGCGTGCCGCCGACGGGCGTCGTCGACACCGGCCCCGCCCCCATCGCGCGCGGGGCGTCGAGTCTCACCAGGATCTATCTCGTCCGCGACGGGCGACTCCAGCTGACGAACGTCGCCGTGGGCTCCGCCCACGTCAACGACCTGATGGCCACCCTGTTCAAGGCGGGCGCCCAGCCCGCCGACAGGCTGACCACGGCGCTGGACGGGCTTCATCTCGCCGAGGTGCAACTGGTCCGCTACGCGCCCGACCCGAGCAGCCGCAACGACCCGGACAACACGGTGACCCTGCGCATGCGCGTGTTCGTCAGCGGCCTGAAGATTTCCAGGATCGCCATGGCCCAGATCACCTGTACGGCACGGCTGCGCTCGGAGGTCTGGGCCGTGGAGATCGCGCACGGCACTCCCGGCGACACGGGACCCCTGAAGGTCCACACGTGCCGGGAGTACTGGGATCTGGCCCCCAAGAACGGCCATCTCCCCCCGTGACGTTCGATCAGGTCAGACCGCGATGTTCTCCAGCATCTCGGTCACCAGCGCGGCGATGGGCGAACGCTCCGACCTGGTGAGCGTGATGTGCGCGAACAGCGGGTGGCCCTTGAGCTTCTCCACGACCGCCACGACGCCGTCGTGCCGGCCCACGCGCAGGTTGTCGCGCTGGGCGATGTCGTGGGTGAGCACCACACGGGAGTTGGCGCCGATCCGCGAGAGCACGGTCAGCAGCACACCCCGCTCCAGCGACTGCGCCTCGTCCACGATGACGAACGCGTCGTGCAGCGAGCGGCCGCGGATGTGGGTCAGGGGCAGCACCTCGAGCATGCCGCGGTCGAGGACCTCCTCGATCACCTCGGGCGTCGTCACCGCGCCGAGGGTGTCGAAGACGGCCTGCGCCCACGGGCCCATCTTCTCGTTCTCCGAGCCGGGCAGGTAGCCGAGCTCCTGGCCGCCCACGGCGTAGAGCGGGCGGAAGACGATGACCTTGCGGTGCTGGCGGCGCTCGAGCACCGCCTCCAGGCCCGCGCACAGGGCGAGGGCCGACTTGCCGGTGCCCGCGCGGCCGCCCAGTGAGACGATGCCGACCTCGGGGTCCATCAGCAGGTCGAGGGCGATCCGCTGCTCGGCGGACCGGCCGTGCAGGCCGAAGACCTCCCGGTCGCCCCTGACCAGCCGTACGGACTTGTCCGGCAGGACCCGGCCGAGCGCGGAGCCGCGGCTCGACAGCAGGCGGAGACCGGTGTGGCAGGGCATCTCGCGGGCGTCCTCCAGGTCCGCGGTGCCGTTCTCGAAGAGGGCCTCGACCTCTTCGGTCGTGACCTGGAGCTCGGCCATGCCGGTCCAGCCCGACTCGACCACCATCCCCGCGCGGTACTCCTCGGCGGCCAGGCCGATGGAGGCGGCCTTCACCCGCATCGGGAGGTCCTTCGACACCAGAACCACGTCGCGGCCCTCGGCCGCGAGGTTCTGCGCGACCGTGAGGATGCGCGTGTCGTTGTCCCCGAGGCGGAAGCCCGCGGGGAGGACGGATGGATCACTATGGTTGAGCTCGACCCGGATGGTTCCGACGCCGATCGGCATCGGTTCATCCAGCCGCCCGTGCCGCACCCGGAGGTCGTCCAGGAACCGAAGGGCCTCACGGGCGAAGTACCCCAGCTCGGGGTGATGCCGCTTGGCCTCCAGCTCGGTGACGACAACGATCGGGAGGACGACCTCATGCTCGTCGAAGCGGCTCATCGCCGCCGGGTCGGCGAGCAGTACCGAGGTGTCCAGAACGTAGGTGCGGGATGCGGACGGGTTGTTCGAGGACACTGCCACGCGTTCTCCCCCGGGCACCTAAGAAGGCGCCCTGCCTTGACTGGTGGTGAACGGACCGGGCCCGTGACCTGCCGAAGCGGGTCGGGACTCCAGCCCGCCTCGCAAGGTCGTGACGCAAGGACGGGCCCTCTCCCCAGGTAAGAGCCATCGACCGGGTCGATGGCGACTTACCTACCACGGTACGTAATGAAACCCCTCGACCCAATAGTTGGGCGCTGTCCGAAAGAGGCAGTTCATGTACCGTTTGGAATGATCTCGGCGGCCTAAGAGCCGTACCGCCGGTTACGCGCGGCGTAGGAGCGGAGAGCCCGCAGGAAGTCGACTCTGCGGAAGTCAGGCCAGTAGGCCTCGCAGAAGTAGAACTCGGAGTGGGCGCTCTGCCAGAGCAGGAATCCGGACAGCCGCTGCTCTCCCGAAGTCCGGATGACGAGGTCCGGATCGGGGAGACCGCGCGTATAGAGATGCTCCGCGATGTGCTCGACATCGAGGACCTCGACGAGGTCTTCGATGCTCGCGCCCTTGCTTGCGTGCTCCTGGAGGAGGGAGCGCACCGCATCAGCGATCTCACGTCTTCCTCCATACCCAACCGCAACGTTCACAATCAGCCCGGGACGATGCGATGTGGTTTCTTTTGCATCTTTGAGGACACGGGCCGTGTGATCGGGCAGCAGGTCGAGCGACCCCATGGGCGACACGTGCCATCCCTGGTCGACGATGTCCTGCACCAGACCCTCGATGACCTGAAGCAACGGCCCCAGCTCAGCCTTGTCCCGGGAAAGGTTGTCGGTGGAGAGCAACCACAGCGTCACGTATTCGACGCCGGCCTCACGGCACCACACCAGCAATTCCGAGATCTTGTCGGCGCCCTTCTGGTGGCCGTGGCTGACGTCGCGCAGCCCCATGGCCCTGGCCCAGCGCCGGTTGCCGTCGACGATGACACCCACATGCCGGGGGATCTGGTCAGAGGAGAGCTTCCGCTCAAGCATGCGCTCGTACAGCTTGTACACGAGATCGCGCACACCCATGAAGTCCTCTTCCCTTACGACCTGGGAGCCTCGGTCAGGCAATTATCGCGGGCCTCACGGAGTAGGCGCGCCATGCCCGTCCTCAGCGCGCGGAACCCGGCCCTGCGCGGTGAGCCAGTCGGCGAAGTCTCTCGCGTCGGCCTGCGAGCCTCCGCCGGGCTTGGGACGGCCCGCGGCGTAGGCGGCGAACGCCGCGGCGAAATCCGGACCGAGCGATCTGACCAGATCGGGGAGCCGGCGAGCGACCAGGCCGCGCCGTTTGGCGACGAGGCTGTGCGCCTGGATCCTGACGCGCTCCCCGTCGAAACCCTCGGGCACCGCGCCTCCGGCCACCAGGGCCGCCAGCAGTGCCCCCTGGGCGGCCCTGAGAGACTCGCGCGCCGCGCGGACGGACGGCTCCGCGTCACGCCCAGGCCTCCCCTCGGCGTCGAGCTCCACGTGATGCTCAGGCTTCCGCCCGGCGTACGGCCCCGGCCCCGGCTCAACCACGTGCGGCCCGGCCACGCGACATGGCCGCCCGGATCCGGTCCAGTTCGGCCGCCATCGCCCGGTCGCTCGGGTACTCGTCGTCCCATTCGAGCAGGACCCCAGGAGGCCGTACGCGGCCGCACAGCTCCGCCAGGATGTCGAGCACCGCCTCCGGGGCGGCGGCGGTGTGGGTGTCGTGCCACACGCCGCCGTGGAGGTGTCCTCCGGCCACGTGGACGTAGGCCAGCTCGCTGAGAGGAAGCTCGTCGAGGGCGTCCCGGGCGTCCAGCCCGAGGTTCACCTGGTTGGTGTACAGGTTCGCCACATCGACGAGCAGCTTCACCCCGGTGCGCTCGACCAGTTCGCCGAGGAACTCCGCTTCGGTGAGCTCGTCCTCCGGCCAGCCGAACAGTGCCGCCACGTTCTCCAGCGCGAGAGGAACGGGGAGGGCGGCCTGCGCGAGCCGTACGTTCTCGGCGATGACGGCCAGGGCCTCACGGGTGCGGGGAACGGGGAGCAGGTGGCCCGCCTCCAGGTCGCCCTCGCGGACGAACGCCAGGTGCTCGCTCACGAGCGGCGCCTCCAGCGCCTCCGCGCAGGCGGCCAGGTGCGCGAGGCGCGCCGCGTCGGGCCTGTCCGCACCGCCGATCCCGAGCGCCACGCCGTGCGGGATGACCGGGACGCCGCGTGCGCGCAGCAGGGCGAGGGACTCCGAGAGCCGGGCGGGGTGGACGTTCTCCGCGACCACTTCGACGAAGTCGACGTCCAGCCGTTCGACGGTCAGGTCGATCTCCGAGCGCCACCCGATGCCGACTCCCAGCTCGGCCCGGTCAGTTGCCGCCACCTCCGCAGCCCCCTCCTCCGCAACTCGCGCCGCCGCAACTCGAACCCCCGCCACAGCCGCCGCCGTCGGAACCCGAATGACCGCCGCCCGAATGACCGCCACCCCAATGACCGCCACCCGAGTCGGATCCGAAGGATCCGGCCCCCCAGTCCGAGGGTCCGCCTCCGCAGGCCCCGGACGCACAGCCGCCGGAACCGTCTCCGCCGCTCCCGCCGTGGTCCCGTTCCCTGTCGATCTCGACCGCGACGCTCTGGTCGGGCATCTCGACCAGCCCGTAGAGGGCCACGCCGCCGGCCAGGCCGGTGTAGACCGCGGTGTCCGCCATGATGGAGATCGGCTCGACCCGTGTGCGCGCGTTCCGGGTCTGCGCGGCCTGGAGGGCATCACGCCCGCTCCTGGTGAGAAGGCTCGGCAGCGCCCTCGCGTAACGGCGGTGGGCGCGCAGGCCGGACACGGCGGTGACGCCTGCCACGAGCACCGCCCCGACGGCCAGCGGGCTCCACGGGAGAAGGCCCGCGATCGGCACCACGACGGACACGGCCGTGACCGCGAAGGCGAGGACGACCAGGCGCCCCAACCTGGTGTTGGTCGCGTGCGGGCCGTTGAGCGCGCCGTCAGGGAGCAGGAGCCCCGTGGCGATCAGGCGCAGCTTGAGGTCGGTCATCGCCGGAGCGCGGGCGACCTCGTGACGGATCTCCGACGCCGAGCGCCCTCCCGGTACGGCCGCCAGGTCGAGGACGGCGCGCTCGACTTCGTCCGCGGGCGGAACGGCGCCGGCGACGACGGTGACGCGGCCTCCTCGCGCGACGCGGACCAGTTCCCGGTCCACGAGCAGCGCGATCGCCGTGTTGATCACACGACGCGGGCCGCCGGCGAGATAGGCGAGCTCGTAGTGGGTGAGATCGTCCCGGCTGAAGCCGGAGACCGAACGGATTCTCTGGTGTTCCCGGGTGAAAGCCGACGCCGCGTTCCTCGCGAGAACCGCGACGACGACCGCGACGAGTGGAAGTACGAACTCCATGAACACCCTCCTGGGGGGAAGGAGGGAGCGCGTCACCACCGCCCGTGTCAGCCGCACGGCTTGCGCCCCGTCTATCCATTAGACGCGCGAGTGTTCCCAGAAGTTTCGCATCGGGGGCGCAAGCCGCACAGGATCAGCGGCAGACGGAGACGCGCCCCCCAGCGGCGCCTCAGCCTCCGCATCCGCCGCACCCTCCTCCGCACCCGCCGCACCCGCCGCACCCGCCGCACCCCGACGTGGCCTCCCCGCCTCCGGCCGCGGGGCCGGTGGACGCCTGCTCCTTCTCAGGCTCGCGCCCTCGCCCGATCTCCTTCGCGATCCCCTGATCGGGCAGTTCGCCCAGGCCGTAGAGCGCCACGCCGATCGCCACGCCGATCGCCACGCCGGCGTGGGCGTGCCGTCTCGCCCTCCGCGCCGACGGCTCGCGCCCCGCGGACGTGGGCGCCGTACGTGCACGGGCGTCCTGGACGGCCCACTGCCCTTCCGGGGTGAGCGTGCCCGCCATCAACCGCGAGTGGCGGCGGCGGACGCGGATGCAGTAAATGGCCGACAGGACGTTCACCAGCACCGCCGCGACGGACGGCACGCTCCACGAGACGAAGCCGATGGCCTGCACCAGGAGCAGTAGCGCGGTGACGGCGCCCTCGAACATGATGAACCCGCTCAGTGCGCCGGCGTCCAGTCGGCGCTTCTCCGCGGCCTCGTCGGAGATCAGCAGACCCTTGGCGACCAGGCGCGTCTCGAGGCCGGTCATCGCGGAGCCCTGCAAGAGTTCCCGGCGGAGCCGAGCCGACCTGACACCGCCGGGACGGGAGGCCGGCGAGAGCACGGCCTGCTCGACGGCGTCGTCCGAGGTATGGGCCGACCCGGAGACGCGGTGGATGCGGCCTCCCCGCGAGATCCGGATCAGCTCCCGGTTCATGAGCACGACGATCGCCGTGTCGACCACACGGTCGGGGCCTTCGGCGAGATAGGCCAACTCGTAGGGATCGAGCTCACCCTGGCCGGAGGACCCGTCGCCGATGTCCTCGTGCCCACCGGCGTCGGCCGACATGGCCGACGCGACGAGCGCGATGAAGCCGGCGATCGCGACGGCGACGACGAGGAGTACGTACTCCATGGCACCTCCTGGGGGAGGAGGAGGCGCGTGACGTCACGGCGGCTGTCGTACGGCTTGCGCCTCGTCTACTGATCAGACGCTCCGGGTTCCCCAGAATCGTCGCATCCGGGGCGCAAGCCGTACAGGATCAGCCGAGTCGCTGCACCAGGGCGTCGTACTCGGCCCACAACTGCTTCGGCATGTGGTCGCCGAAGGTCTCGAAGTGCGCCGGGATGAGTGACGCCTCCTCGCGCCAGACCTCGGGGTCGACGGTGAGCAGGAGACGCAGGTTCTCCTCGGAGATGTCCAGCCCCTCGGTGTCGAGCCGGTCCGGGAGGTTGCCGATCGGGGACGGCACGGCCTCCGCATCGCCGTTGAGCCGCTCGACGATCCACTTCAGCACGCGGCTGTTCTCACCGAAGCCCGGCCACACGAACCGGCCCTCGGCGTCCTTGCGGAACCAGTTGACGTAGTAGACGCGCGGCAGCTTCGCCGCGTCGGCGGCCTCGCCGACCTTGAGCCAGTGTGCGAAGTAGTCGCCCATGTTGTAGCCGCAGAACGGCAACATCGCGAAGGGGTCGCGGCGCAGTTCGCCGACCTTGCCCTCGGCGGCGGCGGTCTTCTCCGAGGCCACGTTCGCGCCGAGGAAGACCCCGTGCTGCCAGCTCAGCGACTCGGTGACCAGCGGGACGGCGGTGGCCCTGCGACCGCCGAACAGGATCGCCGAGATCGGCACGCCTGCCGGGTCCTGCCACTCGCGCGCGATGGTCGGGCACTGCCCGGCGGGGGTCGTGAAGCGCGCGTTCGGATGCGCCGCGGGCTCACCCGAGGCCGGCGTCCAGGAGCGGCCCTTCCAGTCGGTGAGGTGGGCGGGCGGCTCGTCGGTGAGGCCCTCCCACCAGACGTCGCCGTCGTCGGTGAGCGCGACGTTGGTGAAGATGCTGTTGCCCCAGAGGGTCTCGACCGCGTTGGCGTTCGTGCTCTCGCCCGTGCCGGGGGCGACGCCGAAGAACCCCGCCTCGGGGTTGATCGCGTACAGCCGCCCGTCGGGACCGAAGCGCATCCAGGCGATGTCGTCCCCGATCGTCTCGACCTTCCAGCCGGGGATCGTCGGCCGGAGCATGGCGAGGTTGGTCTTGCCGCACGCCGACGGGAAGGCCGCGGCCGCGTAGCGGGTCTCCCCTTCGGGCGGGGTGAGCTTGAGGATGAGCATGTGCTCGGCCAGCCAGCCCTCGTCCCTGGCCATCACGCTGGCGATGCGCAGCGCGTAGCACTTCTTGCCGAGCAGGGCGTTGCCGCCGTAGCCGGAGCCGTACGACCAGATCTCGCGGGTCTCGGGGAAGTGGCTGATGTACTTCGTCTGGCTGCACGGCCAGGGGACGTCCTTCTGGCCCGGCGCCAGCGGCGCGCCCACGGAGTGCACGGCCCTGACGAAGTCGCCGCGCTCCTCGATGAGGCGCAGCGCCTCCTCGCCCATCCGCGTCATGATCCGCATCGACACGACCACGTACGGCGAGTCGGTGATCTCCACGCCCAACTGCGAGATGTTCCCGCCCAGGGGGCCCATGCAGAACGGCACGACGTACATGGTCCGGCCGCGCATGCTGCCCTTGAAGAGGCCGGCGAACGTCCGCCGCATCTCGTCGGGCGCGATCCAGTTGTTGGTCGGTCCCGCGTCCTCGGCACGCTCCGAGCAGATGAACGTGCGGTCCTCGACCCGGGCCACGTCGCTGGGGTCGGAGGCGGCGTAGAAGCTGTTGATCCGCTGGGACAACCGGGTGAAGGTCCCCTGCTCGACGAGCAGGTTGGTGAGGCGGGTCCACTCGGCCTCGGAGCCGTCACACCATTCGATCCGGTCGGGCTGGGTCAACTCGGCGATCTCACCGACCCAGGCGGCGAGCGCCGCATGAGTGGTCGGATTCGATACCTCTACTGAAACTGACACGGGGTGGCTCCTCTTGTCGCGGGGCCAAATCATCATCAACGACGAATAGCCGGCGAAGCCAATTGGCGTAGACCATCGAGTTTCCACGCCGTTAAATTCGCGATATTCGTCTTCTCCACTGCCTTTATTGACGTTCTGCCTGGCAGATGCAGTGATGACGCGTGGGTGCACGCCCACGTCGGCCACTTCCGAAGAAACGTCCCGTTCTCCTTACCCGCCTCCCGCGACTTACACATTGGTATAGGCCAATGCGAATGGTCTAGGCCTATCGGCCAATTGGTTCAGTCCACCAGACCGGGGCCCTCCGAACGGACGCGGTCCACGTGCTGGAGGGCATCGCGCAGGTCAGCGAGCCACGTGTCGGTGTGCTTGCCGACGAGCCTGACGCACCAGGCCAGCGCGTCGCTGCGACTGCGCGCCACTCCTGCGGCGACCAGGGTGTCGAGCACCTGCCGCTCGGCCTGCCTGAGCCGGGTCATGACCGGCACGGAGAGAGTGGTGAACATCACTGTCTCACCGTCGACCGTCACCCCCCAGGAGACCTTTCTGCGGAAGCGGTGCTCCGCCTCACGGGCGATCTCCATTCGGCGTTCGCGGGTCTCCTCACGGAACCGCTCGACGTACCCCTCGGCCGCCGCGGCCCGTTCCACCTCGGGCAGGCCCTCCACCACGGTGAGCGGCGGAAGGGTGCCGATGACCGTGATCTCCTCGCGGTCGAGCACGATCCTGGGCCGTTCGGAGAACCATCCGTCGGGGAGGCGCCCCGCGAACCAGCCTCTCAACTGTTCTTCTGCATCCATGTAATGAAGATTACAACTCCGCCCATCAGGAGCCAAGCGTTGACAGTGGCTATCTTTTGATAGCTACTATCAAATTATGGCTACTCTCACTTCTCGCTGGTGGGCGCTCGGCGCGCTCGTGCTCAGCGTGCTGGTCATCGGACTGGACGCGACCGTCCTCAACGTGGCCCTCCCCACGCTCGCCGCCGATCTCGGCGCGAGCACCGGCGACCTGCAATGGATCGTCGACGCGTACATGGTGCCGTTCGCGGCCCTGATGCTCCCCGCAGGCGCGTTCGGCGACCGGTTCGGCCGCAGGCGCCTGCTCCTGGGTGGTCTCGCCGCCTTCGGCGTGGCCTCGGTGATCGCGACGACGGCCGACGGCACCGGCGCCCTGATCGCCTCGCGTGCGCTCATGGGCGCGGGCGCCGCGGTGATCATGCCGTTGTCCACGTCGATGCTGCCGGTGATCTTCGCGCCGGCGGAGCGCGGCCGGGCCATCGCGACCTTCACCGCGGCGATGGCCCTCGGCCTGCCCCTCGGGCCGATCGTGGGCGGTTACCTGCTCGACCACTTCTGGTGGGGCTCGATCTTCCTGATCAACATCCCCATCGTGATCGTCGCCTTCGTGGCTGCGGCCGTGCTGGTCCCCGAGTCGCGCGATCCCTCGGCCCCCCGGCTGGACGTCTGGGGAAGCCTGCTGTCCGTGTCCGGTCTGGGCGCGCTCGTGTACGGAATCATCCAGGCGCCCGCCGACGGCTGGGGCGACGCCGGAGTGGTGACCGCGCTGGCGGCGGGAGTCGTCCTTCTCGGGTCGTTCGTCCTGGTGGAGACCCGCACACGTCAGCCCATGATCGACCTCGGGCTGTTCCGCAACCGCGTGTTCATCTGGGGCGCGATCGGTGCGACCTTCGTCAGCCTCGGCATGACGGGCGTCCTGTTCGTCGTCCCGCAGGATCTGCAGGCCGTACTCGGGCACGACGCCTTCGGCACCGGACTCCGCGTGCTTCCCATGGTCGCCGGGCTCATGGCCGGCGGCCTGGCAGGTGAGCGGCTGATGCGGAGATTCGGACTCCGGGCGATGATGGCCGCCGGCCTCGTGGTGCTGGCCGCGGGCTTCGGTCTGGGCACGATGACCGAGGTGACGATGGGCTACGGCTACATCGCCTTCTGGCTGTCCGTCGTGGGCGTGGGCGTGGGGCTGGCCATGATCCCCGCCATGGACGGCGTGCTGGCCACGCTGCCCGAGGAGCGCTCAGGCTCCGGATCGGCGACGCTGCAGACCATGCGCCAGGTCGGCGGCACACTGGGCGTGGCCGTGCTCGGGAGCCTGCTGTCGGCGGCCTATGTGGGCGGCCTCCCGGCCGGCGCCCCCGAGGCGGCGAAGGACTCGATCATCGGTGCCCTGGCCGTCGGTGACGGCGCCCTCCTGCGGGCGGCCAGGGAGGCGTTCGTCACCGGGATGGACCAGGTCCTGCTCGTCTGCGGGCTGACCGCACTGGTGGCCGCGGCCCTCATGGCGATCTTCCTGCCGGGCCGTACACCGAGGTCCGGCGAGACGGCAGAATCGGAGCATGAGCTCACCGTCGCGCGCTGATCGGAACCCGGACCCTTCGGAAAGCGTGGCCACGAGCCTTCGTGAGCGGAAGAAGGCCAAGACTCGGCGGACGATCCAGGAGCAGGCCCTGCGGCTGTTCGCCGAGCGCGGTTACGAGGCCACGACGGTCGAGCAGATCGCGGAGGCGTCCGAGATCTCTCCGAGCACGTTCTTCCGTTATTTCCCCACCAAGGAGGACGTCGTCGTCCAGGACGACTACGACCCCCTGCTCATCGCCGAGATCGTCCGGCAACCGGCGGGCCTGTCCCCGCTGCCGGCGGTCCGGGCCGCGTTCCGGGCGGCGTTCCACGAGCTCTCGCCGGAGGAACTGGAGCAGACCCTCTTCCGGGCGAAATTGTCCCTCAGCGTTCCCGCGGTCCGCGTGCGGACGGCGGAAGGCCTGTTCACCACCATCGACGGCCTCGCGCAGGCCGTCGCCGAGCGGTCCGGCGCCGATCAGGACAGCCCCGCCGTACGGACCTTCGTGGGAGCCGTGATGGGGGCGATGTTGCCCGCGATCTTCTCCTGGGTCGAGCAGGACGGCGCGAAACCGCTGCCCGACCTCGTCGACGAGGCCCTCGGCTATCTCGAGGCGGGGCTCCCGATCTGAGCCGTCAGCGCACGCCCTTGGCGACCGCCGGGCTCACCCGGACGACTCCCGCCAGATTCTTCGTGTAGATCGGCGAGAACTTCACCACGTCCCCCGTATGAGGCGCCACCAACATCTTGCCGGGGCCCCAGTAGATCGCCACGTGCGAGATGTAGCCGGGGTTCGTGGGGTCGTTCCGCCAGAAGATCAGGTCACCCGGCCGCGCCTGCGACAGGGGGATCCGGGGCCCGGTCGCCCACTGCTGGTCCGCGACCCTCGGCATCCGCACGCCGGCCTGACCGAAGGCCCACTGCACCAGCCCCGAGCAGTCGAAGCTGTCCGGTCCCTCCGCCCCCCACACGTACGGCCGGCCCAGCTTGCCCTCGGCGGCCTGGAGGGCGACCTGGATCTGATTCGTGGACATGAACGCCGTTTCGGGCCATGCCGTACGGCCACGCCGTTCGACGACCACCGGGTTGATGGTCGCCACCTGGCTGCCCTTCGGCAGGATCTTCAGCAGTTTCGCCCGCAGCGCCCGCGAGTCGGCCTTCGGCGCGCTGACGACGAGCGCGTTCCCCGTGGGGATGCCCAGCGACCTGGCGGTCTGCCGGGAGACGACGGCCGAGATCGATCCCATCCCCACGGTGGCGTAGGCCCCGACCCGTAACTGGCGGCCGCCTCCGTCCACCGTGGAGCCGAGCTTGAGTCCGCCGTCCTGGCCCAGGTCGAACGAGACGGCCATGTCACCGGCGGCGATGTTGGCCCAGAGCGCGTCCGACTCGGCGGTCGACTTCGGCGCGTACGGCCGGAACGTCGAGGGTTCGACGCCCATGGTCTGGACCCGCTTGCCGTCCATCCGCACCTCGGCGGCGTCGACGACCTCGGTCCCGGTCACGCCCTTCTGGTCGCGCACCTCCGCCACGTCCTCCGGCGGAAGGGGATGGTCGGCGACCACGAGCAGCTGTGCCCGGATCGGTTTCTTGAGCGGGGCGACCGCCGGCGTCGGGGCCACGGCGGGTCCTGAGGCGGCGACGAACCCGCCCGGATCCCGCACGGGCTGCGTCTGCTGCCGGAAGGCCGCCTTGTCGGGCTCCCTGCCGGTCAGCTCGGCCAGGACCACGACATCCAGGATCAGCACGGAGGTCAGCAGCGCGGCGATGAACGGCACCGTCCTGCGCAGGTTCCGGATCCGGCGACGAGGGTCCCGCCGGGGCATCCGGGGACGGAAGGCGAGGTCCTCACGGACCTCGGAGACGACCTTGGTGAGCCGCGCTCGACCATCGAGCACGATCTCACCCCTTTCGGCATTTAAGGTCCGGTCCATCCCCGAGCCTGCCGTACCGCCGGGAATCTCGCAATCCTTTACCGCGAGACTCCCGGCATGTGGGTGAGACGTTCTCTACGGCTCTAGTTGCCGATGTACGGCACTGCCTCGAGGATCTCCACCGTGTTCTGCCTGCCGTTCGGCAGCGTGTAACTGGCCTTTTCGCCAATCTTCTTGCCGTTGATGGCGGCCCCGAGGGGGGACTTCGGCGAGTACACGTCGATGGGTGCGCCGCTTTCCTCGCGGGAGGCCAGGAGGAAGGTGACCTCCTCTTCGTCGCCGGCGAAACGCACCGTCACGGTCATTCCGGGACCGACGACGCCCTCGGCGCGGGGAGCCTCGCCGACCTTCGCGCTGTCGAGGATCTGACGGAGGTGGAAGATTCGGGCCTCCATCTTGCCCTGCTCGTCCTTGGCGGCGTGGTAGCCGCCGTTCTCCTTGAGGTCGCCCTCTTCCCGGGCGGCTTCGATCTTCTTGGCGATGTCGGTGCGACCCGGGCCAGAAAGGTACTCGTACTCCTCCTTGAGGCGGTCGTACGCCTCCTGCGTCAGCCAGGTGACGTTCTCGTTCTGGGAGACGGCCACGGGTTCTCCTTGTTCCAGTAAGTGACTCGGAAGGCTAGGAAGTTAACGCCTTCGAACGCTTCCCCAAAGAATCCACTATACGAGATTGCAGTACTGGACGTGGACTGCCGTGGCCTGGGCAGTGGTCTTCAGTGTCTCGGTGAAAGCGATGTCCGATTCGCCGCGCGGGACGTCGATCTCGCGGCTGCCGACCTCGATGTGCTGGGTGTCGACCGCGCGCAACCGGCAGGTCGCCGCACGGTCCGCGGGCTTGTGCACGGAGAAGGTGATCCGCGCGGACGCCGGGGCGCTCGCGTCGAAGGTGATGACCTCGGCACTCACCTCCGGATTGCCCTTGAACGCCACCATGACGTAGCCCCAGCCTCCGGCCATCAGGGCGACGACGGCGCCGATGACGACGTACGCCACGAACCGCCGGGGCGTGGCCGGGCGGGGCTGGAACTCGTCCGGCGTGCCGAGGATGGGTCCGGGCACCTGACCCTCCGGGCCGCTGGCGGCCTCGTCGCTCGGCATGACGGAATCTCCCCGTGGTCTCTCGGCGTTGTGCGAATCAATTGTCCCTGGAGGGTTGTTCGGGGTCGCGGTCGGGCGGCGAATCCGAAGCACCCGGCCAATTAGAAGCTAACCTCTCCTGGGAGCTACCAGGACACTTGAGGAGAGCCGTGAGTGCACCGCTGAGGCTGATGGCCGTTCACGCGCACCCAGACGACGAGTCGAGCAAGGGCGCGGCCACGATGGCTCGCTACGTCGCCGAGGGCGTGGAGGTCCTCGTGATCACCTGCACGGGCGGCGAACGGGGGTCGATCCTCAATCCGAAGATGGACCGCCCGGAGATCCTTGAGAACATGGGCGAGGTGCGCCGTCTGGAGATGGCCGCCGCCCGGGAGATCCTCTGCGTCGAGCAGAGCTTCCTCGGCTTCGTCGACTCGGGCCTCCCCGAGGACGAGAACGAGCCGCTCCCCGAGGGATGCTTCGCGCTCCAGCCGCTCGACGTGGCGTCGCGGCCGCTCGTGGCGGCGATCCGCGAGTTCCGGCCGCATGTGATCTTGACTTATGACGACAACGGCGGCTACCCGCACCCCGACCACATCATGACCAACCGCGTGTCGGTGGAGGCGTTCGAGGCCGCCGGCGATCCGGACCGCTACCCCGGCACCGGAGAGCCATGGCAGCCGCTGAAGCTCTACTACCACATGGGCTTCACCAGGGAGCGGTTCGAGGCGCTGCACGCGATCATGAACGAGCGCGGGATGGGCTCGCCGTACGCCGACTGGATCTCGCGCTGGGAGGACCGCCCGCAGAAGTGGGAGATCACCACCCGGGTGCCGTGCGCCGACTACTTCGAGACGCGTGACCGCGCCCTGATGGCGCACGCCACGCAGGTCGACCCGGACGGGTTCTGGTTCGTGTGCCCGATCGACATCCAGCAGGAGGCCTGGCCGACCGAGGACTACCACCTGGCACGCTCGCTGGTGGACACCTCGCTCCCCGAGGACGACCTGTTCACGGGGATCCACGCGGGGGTCTCCCCTGCCTGCTCGTAAGCTGGAGCCGTGAACGTCACACCCGACTACACCAACGTCGGCCCCGGGATCCTCGCCTTCATGGTCGTCGCCGCCATCGGCGTCGCCCTGTTCTTCCTCATCAAGTCGATGAACAGGAAGTTCGCCAAGATCAACGGCCCCGACGACCGGCTCGAGAACCGCCAGGACGGGGGAGACGAGTGACCGAGGTCGTGGACGACGCCGAAAAGGCGCGTTACGAGATCCTGGTCGACGGGCAGGTCGCCGGATTCGCGGAGTACCGGCGCCGACCCGGCAAGATCGTCTTCACTCATACGGTGATCCGCGACGAGTTCGAGGGGCACGGACTCGGCGGCAAGCTCGTGTCCGCCGCGCTCGACCAGGCTCGGGAGGCGGGTCTGAAGGTCGTCCCCATCTGCCCGTTCGTGGCCGGCTACATCGGGCGCCATCCCGAGTATCTCGACCTCGTCGACGACGCCTACCGCGAGACCGTCAAGTCGGCGGACTGACCTGCCTCAGGTCACTCCGCCGACCAGGCCCGCTCCAGCGCCTTGGGCAGCCCCCACCAGCCCAGCGGCGTGAGCACCTCCGCCTTGTCCACGATGCCGAGGTGAGCCCACAGCGGCGTCACGGCCGTGAAGAGCATCTCGGTCGCCTCGAGGTCCTCCGGGTCGTCGGGCTCGACGTCGATGTCCTCCGAGTCGGCGATGAACCGGGCGATCCGCTCCGGTGAGGCGAGCACTCCCGGGCCGTAACGGGCCAGAGTGATCACCACCGCCAGCCAGTCCGCATGGTGGATCGCGCACAGGGAGGCCAGGATCGAGTCCTCGTGGCTCAGCTCCCCCTCCATGTCGAAGAAGCGGGCCGCGTCCTCCTCGTCGGGGAGATCGGAGATCGGGGCGGCGATCCCGGCCGCGACGGCGAGCCACAGATCCTCGTCGCGCTCGGGCAGGAGCCCGTCCTCGAGGCCCGCGCAGGCCCGCAGGATGTTGCCGGGATAGCCCTGCTGGGTGAGCGTGACGCGCAACCGCCCGGCGGCGGACCGGAGGTCATGGACGGGGAGCGGAGGTTCTGGCAGGTCGTCGAGCACGCGGCGCAGCTCGCTGAGTGCGAACGCCTCCTCCTCGTCCCAGGCGGCGAACAGCTCCTGGTCCTGCTCGTCGCTGACCACGACGTTCGGAACCCGCCCGTCGGGCAGAGGCGTCGTGAGCCAGCGCTCCTGCAACTCCTCATAGGCGTGGCGCGCGTCCTGGTCCGCGGCGGCCAGCGCGTCGGCGTCGATCTCGCCGGCGTCCACCTGCTCCTCCAGGAACGCCACCATGCGCTCGTACATCTCGGTGGCGATGGGGCCGCGCTCGCTCTCCTCCGGCCACACGAAGTAACTGCGAGTGAGCAGAATCGGCTCGGTCCCGCTGGACTCCAGCCAACGCTGGACGTCCCCCACCGTGGCCGCTCCGGACTCGATCCGGGACAGGATCGCCCTGGCCGAGTCCCAGAAGACGACGGAGAGCGGGTTGCCCGCCGCCAGCAGCTCCTTGCGCAGGTCGGACAGGGAGACCAGGGCCTGCCCCGAGGGCACGGCCAACAGCACACGGGCCACGTCGCGCCGCGTCAGCGCCGACGCCTGCCGCCCCGAATGCCTTACAGCGAAGTCCAGATCCAAGCTCACGCCCCGTGAGCCTACGCTGGACCGGGCCGGAACACATCCCCGCCGCGTTCGTGGCGGTTCCTTGCCCTAGTAACGGAATGATCTGCTCGTTGTTTTCCCTGGCCGCGTGGGGTCCGCCCGCCCGGGCATGTCGCGGACGCCTGCCGGCCGCACAGTTCCTCACCGCGTCCGTCCTCCTGTCGTGACGGGGACGCTCCTCGGCGTCCTGGCCACCATCGGCCACGCCGGCCATCAGCATCGGCCGGTCGTCATTCCGCCCGGCGCCCTCGTCAGCGATCTCGGCGGCGCCGTCCCGATCGGCATGATCGCCGGTGTCCACCCGTCGATCCGGGCCGCCCGGCTCACCCCGACGGAGGCCCTGTCGACGACCTGACCTCCCCCGAGACCAGGGGCCTTCGCTCGTTTCGGTGTGAGAGGGTGGATCTATGAACCGGCTTGGCGGCGCGACCTCGCCCTACCTGCTCCAACACGCCGAAAACCCCGTCGACTGGTTCCCGTGGGGCGACGAGGCGTTCAAGGAGGCCCGCACCCGCGGCGTGCCTCTGCTGATCAGCGTCGGCTACTCCGCCTGCCACTGGTGCCACGTCATGGCGCACGAGTCCTTCGAGGACCCCGCGACCGCCGAGCTGATGAACGAGCTGTTCGTCAACATCAAGGTCGACCGCGAGGAGCGGCCCGACGTCGACGCCGTCTACATGGGCGCCACGCAGGCGATGACCGGACAGGGCGGCTGGCCCATGACCGTCTTCGCCACCCCCGATGGGGCGCCGTTCTACGCGGGCACCTACTTCCCCCGCGCCCGCTTCCAGCAGCTTCTGCAGGGTGTGTCTCAGGCCTGGCGCGATGACAGGGAGGCCGTCGTCGCGCAGGGGGCCAACGTGGTCGCGGCGCTCAACGAGCGCGCGGGGCTCCCCTCGGGGACGCTCCCCGCGGCGCCGGTGCTGGAGGCCGCGGTCCGCAACCTCACCGAGAGCTTCGACCCGCGCAGGGGAGGCTTCGGCGGCGCGCCCAAGTTCCCCCCGTCCATGGTCCTGGAGTTCCTCCTCAGGCACGGCACCTCCGACGCCCTCGCCATGGCCGGCAAGACGATGGACGCCATGGCCAGGGGCGGCATCTACGACCAGCTCGCCGGCGGATTCGCGCGCTACTCGGTGGACGCCGGCTGGGTGGTCCCCCACTTCGAGAAGATGCTCTACGACAACGCCCTGCTCCTGCGGGTCTACACGCACTGGTGGCGCTCCACCGGGTCGGTGCTCGCCCGGCGGATCGCTCTGGAGACCGCCGACTGGCTGCTGCGCGAGATGCGCACGCCCGAGGGCGGCTTCGCCTCCGCCCTGGACGCCGACAGCGCGGGCTCCGACGGCTCGCACGGAGAGGGCCTGTTCTACGTCTGGACCCCCGAGCAGCTCCGTGACGTGCTCGGTGACGACGACGGGGCCTGGGCCACGTCGCTCTTCGAGGTGACCGGCACGTTCGAGCACGGCATGTCCGTGCTCCAGCTTCTCGCCGACCCCGATGACGGCGCCCGGTTCGACCAGGTCCGTACGGCACTGCTCGCGGCACGTGAGCAACGACCGCGGCCGGGGCGGGACGACAAGGTCGTCGCCTCCTGGAACGGCCTGGCCGTGTCGGCCCTCGCTGAGGCCGGTGCCCTGTTCGACCGTCCCGATCTGGTGGAGGCCGCGCGGGCGGCCGCCGTACTGCTCGACGACCTGCACGCCGCGGAGGACGCCCTCGCGGACACGCCCGGGGGCTCCGCCGTGGACGGCCCGGTACGGCTGCGACGGACCTCGCGTGACGGGCGGGCCGGCGCCAACGCGGGCGTGCTCGAGGACTACGCGAACGTGGCGGAGGGTTTCCTCGTGCTCTACGGGGTGACCGGGGAGACGCGCTGGTTCCATCGCGCGGGCGGCCTGCTGGAGACGTTGCTCGCCCGGTTCCCCGACGGATCGGGCGGCTTCTTCGACTCCCCCGACGACGGCGAACGGCTGTTCCAGCGACCGCAGGACCCGACCGACAACGCCACGCCGTCAGGTCAGTTCGCCGCGGCGGGAGCGCTGCTGTCCTACGCCGCACTCACCGGATCCGCACGGCACAGGGAGGCGGCCGAGGCGGCCCTCGGCACCGTCTCCGTGTTGGCGGCCCAGTACGCCAGGTTCGCCGGGTGGGGCCTCGCGGTGACGGAGGGCACGCTGAACGGGCCGGTCGAGGTGGCCGTCGTCGGTCCCGCCGATGATCCGCGCACGAAGGCCCTGCATCGGGCCGCCCTGATGTCGGGCGTGCCGGGCCTCGTCGTCGCCCTCGGGCCCGGGGGGACCGCGGACGTCCCGCTGCTGGAAGGCCGCGGGCTGGTCGGCGGCGAGCCGGCGGCCTACGTGTGCCGCGGCTTCGCCTGCCGGGCTCCGGTCACCACTCCCGCGGAGTTGCGCGCCCAGCTGTCGGCGTGACCGGCCATCAGCCGATGCCCGGCTGAGTCGGCACCACCGGCGGCGGCTGACCAGGGGTTCCGGCGTCAGGTGGCCTGCCGTCGCCGGGCACGCCCAGGCCTCCGTCCCCGGCGCCTCCGCCGACGTCACCGTCACCGGGTGCGGGCGGGCCGCTGGAACCGGTGGAGACGCCGGGATCCGGCGTGACCACCCCCCTGTCCGGCGGGCTGGGCACGGGGGTGACGCCCGTGCTCGGCGACTGCGAGGGCGACGCGCTCGAGCCGTACCCATCCCAGTAGTAATAGGGATCCCAGGACACGGGGTCGGGGAACTCCTTGACCGGCTTGCCCTCCATGGCCGCGCTCATGAAGTACTTCCAGACCTGGGCGGGCAACGTCCCGCCGTACAGCGCCCCGTAGCCGGGCACGGTCACCGCTTTGTTGTCGTCGCGGAACATGTCGACCGCCACGGCCAACTGGGGGACGTACCCGGAGAACCAGACGGCGGCCGACTCGTCGGTCGTCCCGGTCTTCCCGGCCACGGGGCGGTCGTAGAGGCGGGCGGCGGTGCCGGTGCCACCGGTCACGACCTGCTCCAGCGCGTAGGTCGTGTCCGCGGCCGTGGCCTCGCTGAAGGCCCGCACGCCGCTTACGGTGATCTTCTTGGTCTGCCCGTTCGCGTCGGTGATCGCACGGATCACGTGTGCCTGGCGGTGGACGCCCTTCGCGGCGAACGTGGCGAACCCGGAGGCCTGCTGGACGGCGCTCACCGACGCCGTGCCGAGCGGGAAGGTGGGGAAGTCCTTCTGCTTGACGAGCTGGTCGGGCGGGATCCCCGCCGCCTCCGCCGCCGCCGCGACCTTGTCCAGTCCGACCAGTCGCCCGAGGTCGACGAACGCGGTGTTGACGGAGTAGCGGGCGGCCTGCACGAGCGTGATGGCCGAGCCGTACGACCTGTTCTCGGAGTTGGGGATCTCGGCCGTGTCGACCTTCAGGGGCGAGTTGCCGTACACCCGGGTGCCGAGGCCGTAGCCCGCCTGCAGGGCCGCGGCGAGCGCGTAGGGCTTGAACGTCGAACCGGCCTGGACCTTCGCGGAGAACGCGTTGTCGTACTGGTTGGTCTCGTACCGGCCTCCGTAGAAGGCGACCACCTCCCCGGTGGCCGGGTCGACCGCGGCGAGACCGGTGCGGACGCTCTTGGGCGTGTCGCTGGGCAGCACCGCCTTCACCGACGCCTGCGCGAGCCCCATGAGCTTCTTGTCGAAGGTCGTGGTGATCTTGAGGCCGCCCTGGTTGATGTCCTCGTCGGTGTAGCCCAGCCGGTTCAGCTCCGCCCGCACCTGGGCGAGCATGTAGCCGTTCTGGCCTCCGAGGGACAGCGGGGCCTTCTGCGCGGCCAGCTTGGGGAACTCCTGGACGGCCGCGGAGGCGGAGGTCAGCGCCCGCGTGGCGACCATCCCGTCGATCACCGCGTGCCAGCGGGAGCGTGCCGCGTCGAGGTCGGCGCCCTTGGGGTCGGCGAACCGGCTGGGCTGCTGGATCACCGTCGCCAGATACGCCCCCTCGGCCGGGGTGAGGTTCTGCACGTCCTTGTTGAAATACGCCAGCGAGGCGGCCTGGATGCCGTAGGCGCCGCGGCCGAAGTAGATCGTGTTGAGATACTGCTCGAGTACCCAGTCCTTGGACTTCGACTGATCGACCTTCAGGGCGATCATGATCTCCTTGAGCTTGCGCCCGATGGAGCGTTCCTGACCGAGGCCGCTGTAGTAGTTGCGGACCATCTGCTGGGTGATCGTCGAGCCGCCCTGGAGTTGGCGGCCGGTGAGCGTGGACCACATGGCGCGCGCGGTGCCGGAGAGCGAGACGCCTTTGTCCTGGTAGAACGTCCGGTTCTCCGCGGCGATGACCGCGTTCCGCACCATCGTGGGGACCTGGCTGAGCGGCACGTTCTTCCGGTTGACGCCCTCGTTGGCGAGGACGGACCTGCCGTCGCGGTAGTAGATCACCGAGCCCTGCGCCGTGGCCAGCTCCTGGGTCGTGTCCGGAATCGGGGTCAGCGCCCACACGACGCCGACGGCGGCGATCAGCGCCACGGCCAACGCCGCCACCGCGATGAGGACGATCCGGAGCAGCCGCTTCCGCGGTCGCTTCACGACTCGCTGAACGGTCCCCCATTCAGCCGGTATTGGCCCTTCGCCGCTTTCGACTGGCTTGGTCCAATTCCGGCTGTCACGGTCCCCCCGACCGTCGTCGCCGCCGTGCACGCGTTACCCCCAAAACGTCCCCTTACACCCGTGAGCTGGGCGGATGGATCCACGGTAAACGATGGATAACAATGCTTGGCCCATTCCCATACTGGCGTACGGCGCGGTTTTCCCGCCCGCGTTCCGGCCTATGTGCCCGCCGCGGCGACCAATGGAAGGGTCCGATAAGGGACAGGTGTGTCGAGAGCGATCACCGACGAGGTCCGTACGACGCCCTCGACGTCGACGATGAGATCGATGACCCGCTGGAGATCGGCGTTGCTGCGGGCGACCACCCGGCAGAGCATGTCGCCGCCGCCGGTGATGGTGTGGACCTCCAGCACCTCCGGGACCAGGGCGAGCCGGTCCGCGACCGGCACGTGTCCGCTGACCTGGCGGATCTGCAGCGTCACGAAGGCGGTGACGTCGTATCCCAGAGCCGCGGGGTCGATCTGCGGCCCGTAGCCCACGATGACGCCCCTGGCCGCCAGGCGGTCGAGCCGCGCCTGCACCGTGCCCCTCGCCACATTCAGCCGGCGGGAACTCTCCAGCACGCCGATCCGCGGCTCCTCGGCCAGCAGTGAGATGAGACGGGCGTCCAGCTGATCAATCGTCACAACGTTTACCTCCGCCAGGGATTAGCAATTGAGCAAATTGTCCATCAATACATCTCACTCTTGCACAATTTGGCTACCCCAACGGACAGTGGACTCATGAACGATGTCTTTCCGGTTAACGGCATGGACGCGGTGGTCTTCGCTGTAGGCAACGCGAAGCAGGCCGCGCACTACTACTCGACCGCCTTCGGCATGCGCCTGGTGGCCTACCGGGGCCCCGAGACGGGCAGCTCCGACGAGGTGGCCTACGTCCTGGTCTCCGGTTCCGCACGCTTCGAACTACGCGGATCGGTACGCCCGGGCACGGCGCTCGCCAAGCATGTGGCGGACCACGGTGACGGCGTCATCGACCTCGCGATCGAGGTGCCCGACGCGGAGGCGGCCTACCGGCACGCCCTCGAGCGGGGGGCCACCGGCCTCGTGGAGCCGCACGTCGTGGAGGACGACCACGGCAAGGTCGTGATCTCGGCGATCGCCACGTACGGCGAGACCCGGCACACCTTCGTGGACAGGTCCAACTACGCGGGCGTCTACCTGCCCGGCTACGTCCCCGCCCAGCCGATCGTGGCCGGTCCCGACGTGAAGCACGGCAGGGTTTTCCAGGCGATCGACCACTGCGTGGGCAACGTGGAGCGCATGGACGAGTGGGTCGACTTCTACGAGCGGATCATGGGCTTCACCAAGATGGCGGAGTTCATCGGCGACGACATCGCCACCGAGTACTCGGCGCTGATGTCGAAGGTCGTGGCCGACGGAACCCGCAAGGTCAAGTTCCCGTTGAACGAGCCCGCGGAGGGCAAGAAGAAGTCGCAGATCGAGGAGTACCTGGAGTTCTACGGCGGCGCGGGCGTCCAGCACATCGCGCTCGCCACCAACGACATCCTGGCGACCGTGGACCACATGCGGAAGGCCGGGGTGGAGTTCCTGGCCACGCCCGACTCCTACTACGACGACCCCGAGCTTCGCGAGCGGATCGGCGATGTGCGGGTGCCCGTGGAGGAGCTCAAGAAGCGCAGCGTCCTGGTCGACCGTGACGAGGACGGCTACCTGCTGCAGATCTTCACCAAGCCCGTGGTCGACCGGCCCACGGTGTTCTTCGAGCTGATCGAACGCCACGGGTCGCTCGGTTTCGGCAAGGGCAACTTCAAGGCGCTGTTCGAGGCCATCGAGCGCGAGCAGGCCCTGCGAGGCACCCTGTAAGGGTCACGCGGTAGCGGGCGGCGGGGGAAAAGCCGGATCGTCGGTGCCTGACCTGGGAACCCACCTCACGTAAGGTGGCTCGACATATGGCTGCTCATCATTCGGCGACCCCGCCGCGCCGCCCCGTGGGAAGACTCCTGCGACCGCTGTCGCTGGGGGTCGCGTTGTCCCTCGCCCTGCCTCTCGCAGGCGTCTCCGCAGCGTGCTCCGCCTCCGAGGGCGCGGTGGGCGGTGCTGCGCCGGGAAGCGGCACCCAGGGGGCCTCCGGGATCGGCGACCCCGACTTCCCCGAGGACGGCAACGGCGGCTACGACGTCGAGCACTACGGGCTCAAGCTCTCCTACGACCCCGCTTCCAGGCGCCTGTCGGGCAGCGCGACCGTGCGGGCGAGAGCCGTACAGGATCTGACGGCCTTCGACCTCGACCTGCACGGGCTCACGGTGAGCCAGGTCACCGTCGACGGCGCCGCCGCCCGGTTCGGCCGGCGCGACGACGAGCTGACGATCTCCCCGGTGGCGCGGATCGCCAAGGACGCGCGTTTCGACGTCACCGTCGACTACGCCGGGGTGCCCGATCCGATCCGCAACTACGCCAACCTGGGGACCTACGGGTTCATCGCGACGCCGGACGGCTCGTTCGTCACCTGCGAGCCCAACGGGGCCAAGACCTGGTTCCCCTCGAACGACCATCCGTCCGACAAGGCCACGTACGCCTTCGAGATCACGGTGCCCGCGGGCGTCACCGCGATCGCGAACGGCGAACTCGCCGGAACGCCCGCGACGAGTGACGGCAGGACCACGTTCGTGTGGCGGGAGAGGCATCCGATGGCCTCCTACCTCGCGACGATGACGACCGGCAGGTTCGAGACGCGCACGGGGAAGAGCGCCGCCGGCACCCCCGTCTACGCGGCCGTCGACCCCGCGTTCCACGGCTCGCTGGACACCCTCTACACGAAGACCGGGCAGATCACCGACTACTGGTCGACCGTCTTCGGCCCCTACCCGTTCTCCTCGACCGGGGCCGTGGTGGACGACTACGCCGCCGGCTACGCGCTGGAGAACCAGACCAAGCCGATCTACGGAGGGTTCACCCCGGATTCGGGGGTCATGGCCCACGAACTGGCCCACCAGTGGTTCGGCGACAGCGTGAGCATCACCCGCTGGAAGGACCTGTGGCTGAACGAGGGCTTCGCCACCTACGCCGAGTGGCTGTGGTCGGAGCACGAGGGCGGCACGACGGCCGACACGGTCTTCCGCAACTACTACGCGAAGACCGCCGACTCCATGTGGAGCTACCCCCCGGGCCGGGCCCAGCGCGCCGACCTGTTCAACGGCTCGGTGTACACACGGGGGGCCATGACCCTGCACGCGCTGCGCAGGGAGATCGGCGACGCGACCTTCTTCGCTCTGATCAAGAAGTGGACTGCTTCCCACCAGTACGGCAACGCCACCACCGAGCAGTTCGTCGGCCTGGCCGAGCAGATGTCCGGCAAGGATCTGTCCGGCCTCTTCGACGCGTGGCTGTACCAGCCCAGGCGGCCCGCCGCGGTGATCTGACCAATGCCGCGGTGCTCTGATGCCGCGCCGGCGTGAGCGATGCCCGCGCCGGCCTGCGGGATCAGGAGAAGATCAGCTTGTGCCCGTCGCGCCTGAGCGCGCTCAGCACCTCGTCGCAGTGCGCCGGCCCTCTGGTCTCCAACTGCAGCAGGACCTCGACCTCGTCGAGGTGGAGGCGGGCGCCCATCCGTTCGTGCACCACGTCGAGCACGTTGACACCGAGGTCCGCCAGCCTGCCGAGGAGCGACGCGAGCGCGCCGGGCCGGTCGGTCAGCCGGATGCGGAACGCGAGATAACGCCCGGCCGCCGCGAGGCCGTGCCTGAGCACGCGGGCGAGCAGCAGGGGATCGATGTTCCCGCCGGAGAGCACCACGACCACGGGCGGTTCGAAGGCGTGCGGCTGGTCGAGCAGCGCCGCCACCCCGGCGACGCCCGCGGGCTCGACGACCAGCTTCGAGCGCTCCAGGCACAGCAGCAGGGCCCGCGACAGGGACTCCTCGGAGACCGTCACCACCCTGTCGACCAGATAGTGGATCAGCTCGAACGGCAACTCGCCCGGACGCCCGACCGCGATCCCGTCCGCCATCGTGGACGCGGGCTCCACCATCACCGGATGCCCGGCCGCGAGCGACTCCGGATAGGCGGCCGCCCGTTCCGCCTGGACGCCGACCACCCGGATCCCCGGCCGTTGCGACTTCACCGCGAGCGCCACGCCGGCGGCCAGGCCGCCACCGCCGATCGGGAGCACGATCGTGGCCGCCTCCGGCAGTTGCTCCAGGATCTCCAGGCCGACCGTGCCCTGACCGGCGACGATGTCCGGGTGGTCGAACGGGTGGATGAACAGCGCACCGGTCTTCTCCGCGTGCTCCTGCGCCGCCTGCAGCGCCACGTCGACCGTGTGCCCCGCGAAGACGACGTCCGCGCCGTACGCCCGGGTGGCCTCCACCTTCGGCAGCGGCGCGCCCTCAGGCATGTAGACCGTCGACTTGGCGCCGAGCAGCCCGGAGCCGAGCGCCACTCCCTGGGCGTGGTTGCCGGCGCTCGCGGCCACGACCCCGCGCGCCCGCTCCTCGTCGGTCAGCCGCGCGATGCGCACGTAGGCGCCCCGGACCTTGAACGACCCGGCCCGCTGGAGGTTCTCGCACTTGAGGTAGACCGGCCCGCCGACGGTCTCGGAAAGGACGCGCGAGTGCACCACCGGAGTGTGCGCGATCACGTCGTCGAGAACCTCGCGCGCGGCGACGACGTCGTCGAACGTCATCTGTGGGACAGCCATGCCGTCCATCCTTTCGTACGGCGCCGCTCACGGCGTCGCGATCACGGCCCGCGAACGGTCGGTGGCGAGCTTGACCGCGAACGCGCCCAGCATGGTGCCCATGACGTACCGCTGGAAGCGCAGCCAGGTCGGCCGCGTGCCGAGGAACGCCGCGAGGCTTCCCGCGGTCAGCACGATGAGCGTGTTGATCGCCATGCTGATCACGATCTGCACGGTCCCCAGCAGGAAACTCTGCGTCATCACGTCACCCGCTGAGGGGTCGATGAACTGCGGCAGCAGCGACATGTACATCACGGCGGCCTTGGGGTTGAGCAGGTTGGTGACGAGCCCCATCATGAACAGCTTCCGGGGCGGGTCCGGCTTGAGCGCCTTCGGCTGGAAGACCGACGTGCCGCCCGGCTTCAGGGTCTTCCACGCCAGGTAGAGCAGGTAACCCGCACCGGCCAGCTTGATCGCGACGTATGCCTCGGGGACCAGGGCGAACACCGCCGTCAGCCCGAAACAGGTGGCCGCCAGATAGGCGAGGAAGCCCACCGCGACACCGATCAGGGAGACCAGCCCCGCCCGCCGTCCCTGCGTGATCGAACGCGAGACCAGATAGACCATGTTCGGCCCGGGCGTCAGGACCATGCCCAACGCCACGAGCGCGATTCCCGCCAACGCCCCGAGACCCATGCGAGTCGCCCTTCACCTGTCGGACCGGCCGTCACACAGGTTAGCGGGGCGCCCAATAGCGATCGGCGTCGAGGATCAGCCCGGCGGCGCCGATGAGCCCGGCGTCCTGGCCGAGCATCGCGGGCACCACGCGGACCCGTGCGGAGAACTCCATGCGCGCGTGCTCACGGAGTGCCTCTTCGAGGGGGTCGAACAGGAGCGGCCCGGCCTGCGAGAGCCCGCCCCCGACGGTCACGACGTCGAGGTCGCACAGATGGGTGGCCGAGGCGATCGCGATGCCGACGGCGCGCCCGGCTCTGACCATCGCGGCGGAGGCGATCGGGTCCCCCGCGGCCGCGTCCAGGGCCAGCCGTCGGCCGTTCGCGGTGGCCGCCTCCTGGTAGAGCCCCTCGCCCTGCGGCTGGGATCCCGGCGTCCAGCCCTGTGAGACGGCCCACTCGGCGAGGCCCGGGCCGCGGGCGACGGCCTCCAGGCACCCTCTGCCGCCGCACCGGCAGGGCGGCCCCTCCGGGTCCACGACCACGTGCCCGATGTGACCGGCGTTTCCCGTTCCTCCGTCGATCAGGCGGCCGCCGAGGATGAGCCCCCCGCCGACGCCTGTGGAGACCACCATGCCCAGCATGTTGTCGGAGCCGCGGCCCGCGCCGTGCGAGTGCTCGGCGATGGCCAGGCAGACCGCGTCGTTGTGGATGCGGACCGGAACGCCGGGAAAACGCTCGGCGAGCCGCTCCCGGAGCGGGAAGTCCCGCCAGCCGGGCATGTTCAGCGGCGAGACCTCGCCGGACGGCCAGGTCATCGGCCCGCCCGAGCCGATTCCGACGCCGGCGACGTCCTCCGGCGAGCCGAGCCCGTCGATGAGGCCGGTCAGGGCCTCCCACAGGGCCTCGGCGTCACCTCCGGGAGGAGTCGCCACGCGCTCGGAGGAGATGAGCTCTCCGTCCGGCCCGACCAGTCCCGCGGCGAATTTCGTCCCGCCGATGTCGACGGCCAGCACCAGGTCGGCCACGTCACGCTCCTATGGGGGTGAGGAGGAGAACACCAGGATCGAGGCGGTGAAGCCGTGCACGTGGTTCTGCCCGCCGACGGGGCCCACCTCGCCCGCGGCGAAGAACCCCGCGACGCCGATCGGGCCGAGCGTATCCCGCACGGCCAGAGCGTCATGATCCGGAGTCCCGAACATCGCCGAACCCCGGCCGTTGCAGGAGAACAGCAACGCGCCGTCGACCCGCCCGACCCTCTCGAGGTGGGCGTCGAGCAGCTCGTAGAGGTCCTCGTCGGCGGTCTCCGCGTCCCTCACCTGGAAGCGGACGGTCCTGCCGATCTCCAGCACGTCCCCGACGGCGACCGCCTCACGTTCAGGGTCGATGCCGAGCACCCCGCGGATGAGGAAGTCGCCCCGCTCGTGCCGCTCCGCGTACTCGTCCATCGCGACGCCGATCTGTAACCCCGAGGCGACGAGCTCGCGGTCCTCCTCGTCCAGATCGGTGACGATGTCCTCCAGCCGCGCGAGCGCGGGCTGACCGGCGAGCTCGAGCAGCAGGTTCTCCTCGGCGTGGGTGACGGCCATGGTCGGGCCGATCGGGCGGCATCCCTGGCTGACCACGGTTCCGACGCTCACCGGGCCGCTCAGGAGCACTCCGATCGCGCCTTCGTTGTAGACCTCCCCGTCGGCGAACAGCCGTACGGATCCTCGGCCCTGCATGCCGTTGGCGAGCCCGCCGATGATCGGCAGGGTGCCCAGCACCTCGCTCGAGTGTTCGATGAAGGCGTCGGTGGGGAAGCTGTACGGATCGGCGAGCAGGATGGCGACCCGGTCGTCGAGACCGCGCTCCGGCAGACCCACGACCACGAACCTGTCGCTGGTCCTGAGGGTCTCCAGAGCGAACGTGGTGACCTTGGCCTCCCCGAGGGACGCGGCCCACGCGCTCACGGCCGGTTTGAGCTCGACCCCTCTGGCATCACCGATCACTCCCGTCGCGCTGCACCCGATCACGTGGGCATCCGGCGCCATGCCCATCGCCCGCTGCCCGGCCCGGCCGACCTCCTCGGGATCGTCCCCGCAGATGAAGAAGCACACCAGGTCGGGCGGACCCGACAGGCCGGCGAGAGCCTGGCGGATCGCGGTCTCCGCGGCCTCCACCAGATCGGTGCCCACGGCGAGACCATCGGCGAAGCGGCTTGTCAGTACCGCCATAGCCCCGCCCCCTGTTCGCTAGCGGTTCTCCTTGCCCGATTGTCCCCACTCGGAGGACGACAACGCACACAACACGTCACGCGATGGTCAAGATCCGAAATCCGGATCCGCCGAACGGGGATGCCGGATCCCATGATGGGGACGTAGTCTCGGCAGCGTGCACAAATCGCCCGCGCCTGCCAGCAGCACTCTGCGTGAACTGCGCGAGAGTGGACACGTCCACCGGACGGTCAAGGCCGAGATCCGCGAGAACCTCCTGGCCCGGCTCCGGGCCGGCGAGCCCCGGTTCCCCGGGATCATCGGCTTCGACGAGACCGTCCTCCCGCATCTGGAAAGGGCCCTGATCGCCGGGCACGACCTGGTGCTCCTCGGCGAGCGCGGCCAGGGCAAGACCCGCCTCATCCGCACCATCACCGAGCTTCTCGACGAGTGGTCGCCGGTCATCGCGGGATGCGAGATCAACGATCATCCGTACGAGCCGGCCTGTGTCCGCTGCCTGCGGCTCGCCGGCGAACTGGGCGACGACCTCCCGGTCGCCTGGAGGCATCGCGACGACCGCTACGGCGAGAAGCTGGCCACTCCGGACACCTCGGTCGGCGACCTCATCGGCGACGTCGACCCGATCAAGATCGCCGAGGGGCGCACGCTGGGCGACCCCGAGACCGTCCACTACGGCCTGGTCCCCCGGACCAACCGCGGCGTCTTCTCCGTCAACGAGCTTCCCGACCTGGCCGAGCGCATCCAGGTCTCACTGCTGAACGTCCTGGAGGAGCGCGACGTCCAGGTCCGCGGCTACAACCTGCGCCTCCCCCTGGACATCCTGCTCATCGCCAGCGCCAACCCCGAGGACTACACGAACCGGGGCCGGATCATCACGCCGCTCAAGGACCGGTTCGGCGCGGAGATCCGCACGCACTACCCCCAGTCCGTCGAGGACGAACTGGTCCTGATCCGCCAGGAGGCCGCTCTCGAAGAGCTCGGCGCCGACCTTCCCGCCCATCTGGTGGAGGTCATCGCCCGGTTCACCCGGCTGGTCAGGGAGTCCACCGCCGTCGACGCCCGCTCGGGCGTCTCCGCGCGCTTCTCCATCGCCGCCGCCGAGACCGCCGCCGCGTCCGCCCTGCGGCGGGCCGCCCTGACGGGCGAGGAGCGGCCGGTGACGCGGATCTGCGACCTGCCCGGCGTCGTCCCCACGCTGCGCGGCAAGGTCGAGTTCGAGGTCAGCGAGGAGGGCCGCGAGGTCGAGGTGCTCGCCCACCTGCTCCGCCGGGCGACGGCCGAGACGTTCCGCGGCACCCTGGGCGGGACGGATCTCGCTCCCCTGCTCGAGAAGTTCTCCGAAGGCGTCCAGATCGAGTCGGGCGAACTGGTCCCGGCCAACGAGCTGCTGCGGCGCATCGGCCGGGTGGACGGCCTGGCGAAGATCATGACGCGGCTGGGCCTGGGCGAGGGCGACGAGTCCCCCGGTCACGCGGCCGCCGCGCTGGAGTTCGCCCTCGAAGGGCTCTACCTGATGCGGCGCCTGTCCAAGGACGACATCGCGGGCGGATCGGTGTATCGCACATGACGGACGGCCCGCGCACGCGCGCACAGGCCCCGGCCGGGTTAGCGTAATCCCGTGGCATACCGGTACGGGGAGTATCACGACGGGCCCGATCCACTGGCTCCGCCGTACGACGTCCGCGGGGCGCTCGACGAGATGGGCGACGCGATCCTTTCGGGTTCGACGCCTCTCGACGCCCTGCGCGACCTGCTCAAGCGCGGCCTTCCGGGCCCGTCCGACCGGCGGGGGCTCGACGACCTGCTCCGCCAGGTACGGCAGCGCCGCCGCGAGCTGAGGGAGAACACGCGGCTCGACGGCACGCTCGAGCGCGCCCGCGCCCTGCTCGACAAGGCCATCGGCCAGGAGCGGGCCGAGCTGTTCCCCGACCCGTCGGACGACGCGCGCTTCCGGGAGGCGGCCCTCGACGCGCTGCCCTCCGACACCTCGCGGGCGATCCAGGAGCTCGGTTCGTACGACTGGCGGTCCCAGGCCGCCCGCCAGACGTTCGAGGAGTTGCGCGACCTGCTGCGCCGGGAGGTGCTCGACAGCCAGTTCCGCGGCATGCGGGACGCTCTGGCCAATCCCGACCCCGCCGCGATGGAGCGGGTCCGGCAGATGATGTCGGATCTCAACGACATGCTGGACCGCGACGCGCGCGGCGAGCACACCCAAGAAGATTTCGACCAGTTCATGCAGAAATATCGGGATATGTTTCCCGAGAATCCGCGGAATCTGGAAGAGCTCGTCGACATCCTGGCCCGCCGGGCGGCGGCCACGCAGCGGCTGCTCGCCTCGCTGACGCCTCAGCAGCGTGAGGAACTCGCCGGGCTGATCGACCAGACCCTGGAACAGGCGGGGCTGTCGGAGCAGATGCGGCGGCTGGGCAACGCCCTGTACTCCCGCCGCCCCGACCTCGCCTGGAACACGCCTGAGCGGGTCTCAGGGGACGAGCCCACGGGCATGGGCGACGCCGTGACCGCTCTGCAGGACCTGGCCGACCTGAGCGACCTCGAGACCGCCCTGCGGCAGGACTATCCGGGCGCGCGGCTCGACGACATCGACGAGGACGCGATCAGGCGGGCCCTCGGCCGCTCCGCCGTCGACGACCTCGATGCCCTCCGCCAGGTGGAACGCGAACTGGAGGAGCAGGGCTACCTGCGACGCCATCGCGGCAAGCTGGAGCTCACTCCCAAGGCGGTCCGCCGGCTCGGCGAGACGGCGCTGCGGCGGGTCTTCTCGTCCCTCGACTCGGGCCGCCGGGGCGACCACGACCAGCGGGACGCCGGCAAGGCGGGCGAGCTCACCGGATCCAGCCGTCCCTGGCGGTTCGGGGACGAGCAGCCCATCGACGTCGTGCGCACCGTGGTCAACGGCGTGCGCCGCGGCACCTCACACTCCCGCCGGGTCTCGCTCACCGTCGACGACTTCGAGGTGGCGGAGACCGAACGGCGGTCCGCCGCCGCCGTGTGCCTGCTGGTCGACCTGTCGTACTCCATGGCCCTGCGGGGCACGTGGGCGGCGGCCAAGCAGACGGCGCTGGCCCTGCAGGCCCTGGTGGCCTCGAAGTTCCCGCAGGACGCCGTCCAGATCATCGGGTTCTCGAACTACGCGCGGGTGCTCCAGGCCGACGAACTGGCCGGGCTGGAGTGGGACATGGTGCAGGGCACCAACCTGCACCACGCACTGCTGATCGCCGGCCGCCACCTCGACCGCCACCCGGACTTCGAACCTGTGGTCCTGGTGGTCACCGACGGCGAGCCGACCGCCCATCTGATGCGCAGCGGCGTCCCGCGTTTCGAGTGGCCGCCCTCGGCGGAGACGCTGGAGCTGACCCTGGCCGAGGTCGACAAGATGACCAGGCGGCGGGCGACCCTCAACGTGTTCATGCTCGCCGCCGACGAGCGGCTGAAGGACTTCGTCAACGAGGTCGCCCGGCGCAACGGGGGGCGCGTGTTCTCTGCCAGCGCCGACCGGCTCGGCGAATACGTGGTCAGCGACTTCCTCAAGGTGAGGCGGTCACGCTGACGCGATAATCGATTGCCGATCGGGCTGCGATCGGCGGACGATATTCAGGACTTCCCACTTTCGGTGCTGACCGTTCCACGCCTCGTGGAGGGAGAGCCCAGATGTTCGCCGCCGTCGGCCTGGTCGTCCTGATGGTCGTCACGGGTGTGATGTACGAGATGTGCGTCCACGGTCGTCCCCGTGGCCGCAAGTGACGTCGTCGCGTCTTCGTCCTCCCACTTCGATCAACCAGGCGATAGCCTCAGCGACATGTCGTTTCTCGACAAGCTGCTCCTGTGGCTGCACATAGGCTTCGCCATCTTCGCTATCGGACCGCTGACGGCGGTGACGAGCGTGACGCCCCGCTACATCCGGGCCCGCGACGTCAACGTCCTGAAGTACCTCAACCGGTCCACCCGGCTCTTCGGAGTCCTGACGCTCGGTGTGTTCTTCTTCGGACTGGCCCTGGGGAGGAGCGCCCTGGCCAAGCCGTACCTGTCGGTCGCCATGACGTTGTTCATCGTGGCGGCGGTCCTGCTGGTGATCATCGATCGCGACCAGCGGTCGGCCATGCAGGCGCTGCTCACGGAGAGCCCGGTCGACGACGCCAAGGTGCAGACCGGGCGGATCGCCGCCCTCTCCGGCCTCACCGCCCTGATCTGGCTGGTGATCCTCTTCCTGATGGTGTTCTTCAACCCCTGACGGCCGGCCCCGGCGAACCCGCCGCCGCTGAACAGAAAGGTGGCGACCGTGGCCTCGGACCGCGCGCCGACGACCGGGACCCGGGCGACCTGGGCGCTGGTGGCCCTGGGCATGGCCACTTTCATCTACATCACCGTCGAGCTTCTCCCGATCGGCCTGCTCACGGTGATGGCGGCCGACCTCCACCGGACCCCGTCGGAGATGGGCCTGATCGTCACGGGTTATGCCACCGTGGTCGTGCTGGCCTCGGTCCCGCTCGCCAGGCTCGCGCTGAGGGTGCCCCGGCGGACGCTTCTCGCCGTGACCCTCGGCGTGCTCACCATCGGCTCGCTGTTGACCGCCGCCGCGCCGAGCTATCCGGTCCTGCTGACCGCCCGGCTGCTGACCGCGCTGACGCAGGCGCTCTTCTGGTCGGTCGTCGCCACCACGGCGATCGGGCTGTTCCCTCCGAAGGAGCAGGGACGCGTGGTCGCCCGCCTCGCGATCGGCAACTCGATCGCCCCCGTCTTCGGCGTGCCCGCCGGGACCTGGCTCGGCCAGCAGGCGGGCTGGCGGGTCTCGTTCGTCGTGATGGCCGTCCTGGCCCTCGTCACCTGCGTCGCACTGATCGCGCTGCTGCCCGCCGTCAGCGCCGCAGGCGTCGAGCCGACGCGCGGCTCGGCTCCCGACGCCCGGAGGTACGCGCTGCTGCTCACCGCCACGGTGATCGGCGTCACCGGATTCCTGACCGCCTACACCTACATCACGCCCTACCTGGAGGAGGTCAGCGGTTTCGCCCCGCAGGCGCTCGGGTCGCTGCTGCTGGCCTCCGGCGTCGCCGGGGTCGTCGGCACGATCGCGGTCGGCGCACACCTCGATCGACGCCCTCGGGCCGCGCTGATCGTGCCGCTCGTGGTGATCACCGGCGCCCTGCTCGGCCTGTACGCCCTGGGCACCGCGCAGGCCCCCGCCATCGTGGCGCTGTGCCTGACCGGCCTGTCGTTCAGCGCTCTGGCCACCGCCATCCAGAACCGCACCCTGCAGGTGGCTCCGGGCAGCACCGACATCGCCTCCGCGGGCACCAGTTCGGCCTTCAACGTCGGCATCGCCGCGGGCTCGCTGCTCGGAGGAGTGCTGATCGACGGGCTGGGAACGCGCAGTGTTGCGCTCACCGGCGCCCTCCTGACCTCCGTGGCGCTCGCGGCCCTGCTCAGCGAGAGGTGGCTGGCCCGGCCCGCGAAACCCGCCGACGCCGAGGCGGCGGTGGCGTGCTGATCGCGGGCCGGATCACCGGACTCGTCAGGAAAGCGCCTCCGTCAGGTCGGACAGGAGGTCGTCGACGGTCTCGATGCCGACCGACAGGCGGACCAGATCGCCGGGGACCTCGAGCGGAGACCCGGCCGCCGAGGCGTGCGTCATCCTGCCCGGGTGCTCGATCAGTGACTCGACCCCGCCGAGCGACTCGCCGAGGGTGAACAGGCGGGTGCGGCCGCAGATCGCGACGGCCTCCTCCTCGCCGGCCGCGACCCGGAAGGAGACCATCCCGCCGAAGCGCCGCATCTGCTTGGCCGCGATCTCGTGTCCCGGGTGCCCGGGCAGTCCGGGGTAGAGCACCTCGGTCACCTTGCGGTGTGACAGCAGCAGGTCGACCACGCGCTCGGCGTTGTCGCAGTGCCGGTCCATCCGGACGCCGAGCGTCTTGAGCCCCCGGAGGGTCAGCCACGCGTCGAAGGGCCCGGCCACCCCTCCGATCGCGTTCTGGTGGAAGGCGAGCCGCTCCCCCACCTCCGCCGAACGGGCGATCAGAGCGCCGCCGACGACGTCCGAGTGGCCCCCGACGTACTTGGTGGTCGAATGGACCACCACGTCCGCACCGAGCGCCAGCGGCTGCTGCAGGTACGGCGAGGCGAAGGTGTTGTCCACCAGCAGCACCGCGCCCGACTCATGGGCGATCTGCGCGAGCGCCGCGATGTCGGCGATGCCGAGCAGCGGGTTGGTGGGCGTCTCCACCCAGATCGCCTTGGTCTCCGGCCGTACGGCGGCGCGGACGGCGTCCAGGTCCCCCAGCGGCACCGGGTCGAAGCTCAGCCCCCACCTCGAAAGGACCTTGGAGAAGAGCCGGTAGGTGCCGCCGTAGGCGTCGTCGGGAATCAGCACGTGATCACCGGGTTCGCAGACCGTCCGGATCAGCGTGTCCTCGGCGGCCAGGCCCGAGGCGAACGCCAGACCGCGTGCGCCCCCCTCGACGGCGGCGAGCGCCTCCTCGAGGGCGGACCTGGTCGGGTTCGCGGACCGGCTGTACTCGTAGCCGGCCCGCAACCCGCCGACGCCGTCCTGCTTGTAGGTCGACACGGCATAGATCGGCGGCACGACCGCACCCGTATATGGGTCAGCCTCCTGGCCTGCGTGGACGGCCAGAGTCTCGAAGCCTTCGTTCATGCCGTCGAGCGTAGCCGCTGCCGGGCTACCGCCCGGCCAGGAAGGCCAGCAGGTCCTGCCGGGTGAGCAGGCCCACGGGCTTGCCGTCGCCGAGGACCACCGCGGCGTCGGCCTTCTCCAGGGCCTCGACCGCCCGGGCCACCGGCTCGCCCGAGCCGATCATGGGCAGGGCCGCCGACATGTGGCCCTCGATCGGGTCGTCGGAGCGCATCTTGCCCCGGTACAGGCCCTCCAGGAGGTCGCGCTCAACGATCGAGCCCACCACTTCGGCCGCCATGACCGGCGGCTCCTCCTTCATGACCGGGAGCTGCGACACGCTGTACTCACGCATGATGGAGATCGCCGTGCCGACCGTCTCGTGCGGGTGGACGTGCACGAATTCCGGGAGGCCCGGCGTCTTGCGGCTCAGGACGTCGGCCACCAGGCCCTCGTCGCTCGACGTCGTGAGGAACCCGTAGTCGGCCATCCACTCGTCATTGAAGATCTTCGAAAGATAGCCGCGGCCGCCGTCGGGCAGCAGCACGACGACCACGTCGTCCGGTCCCGCCGCGTGGGCCACCTGGACGGCCGCCACGACGGCCATGCCGCACGACCCGCCGACGAGCAGGGCCTCCTCCCGGGCCAGGCGCCGGGTCATGTTGAACGAGTCCTTGTCGGAGATCGCGATGACCTCGTCGCAGATCGTGGTGTCGTAGGTGATCGGCCAGATGTCCTCGCCGACGCCCTCGACCAGGTACGGACGACCGCTGCCGCCGGAGTACACCGAGCCCTCGGGGTCGGCTCCGATGATCTTCACGCGGCCGCCGGAGACCTCCTTGAGGTACTTGCCGGTCCCGCTGATCGTCCCGCCGGTGCCCACTCCCGCGACGAAGTGGGTGATCCTGCCCTCGGTCTGCTCCCAGATCTCCGGACCGGTCGAGTGATAGTGACTCGCCGGGTTCTCCGGGTTGGAGTACTGGTCGGGCTTCCACGCGTTCGGCGTCTCACGCGCCAGCCGGTCGGACACCGAGTAGTAGGAGTCCGGGTGGTCGGGAGAGACGGCGGTCGGGCACACCACGACCTCCGCGCCGTACGCCCTGAGCACGGCGATCTTGTCCTGCGCCACCTTGTCCGGGCAGACGAACAGGCAGCGGTATCCCTTCTCCTGGGCCACGATGGCCAGCCCGACGCCGGTGTTGCCCGAGGTGGGCTCCACGATCGTCCCGCCGGGCCTGAGGGCGCCGCTCCGCTCTGCGGCCTCGATCATCCGTACGGCGATCCGGTCCTTCACCGAACCGCCCGGGTTGAAATACTCCACCTTGGCCAGCACCTGTGCAGGCGCTCCAGCCGTGACCTTGCGCAACCGGACGAGAGGGGTGTTCCCCATAAGCTCGACCAGCGAGTCGTGTACCCGCACCGCGAAGACCGCCTTGGTTTACCGAAGCTTTGTCAGCTTGCCAGGAGCCGGGGTCCCGAGGGGGTGGCCGGGATTCGGCTAGTTTCAATTCCAAACCGTACCGTGACGTGGGGAGGGCGGGTGATCTGGACGACCGGCGCGGCGCGAACCGCACGACGCATCGCCACGGCCGCCGCACTCGGCGGCGGAGGCCTGACCGCACTGGGAGCGGTCACCTACGGTCTGCTCATCGCCGAGGCCGCGGTGGCCCGCCGGATCGTCGGCCAGCCGCACGGTCTCAACGGCCCCGACTCCGACGGGGTCTACGGCGACACCTACCCCGGTGAGCCGATCCGCGTGGCCGTCCTCGGGGACTCGACGTCGGTCGGCCTCGGCCTGACCGACCCCGCCGACACCCCGGCCGTCATCATCGCGCGGGGCGTGGCCGCCGTCGCCGAGCGGCCGGTACGGCTGAGAGTCCTCGGCCTGTCGGGAGCGGCGTCGGCCGACCTGGACGTCCAGGTGGACCGGGCGCTTGAAGACCGGCCCGAGATCGCCGTCGTCTTCGTCGGGGCCAACGACGTCACGACCGCCACCCTTCCCGCCCGTGCCGTACGGCACCTGCAGAAGGCCGTGCGCCGGCTCCGGGACGCGGGTGCGGAGGTCGTCGTGGGCACCTGCCCCGACCTGGGAACCGTCCGGCCGATCGCGCAGCCCCTCCGGTGGGTCACCCGCCGGTGGTCGCGGCAGCTCGCCGCCGCCCAGACGGTCGCCGTCGTCGAGGCCGGTGGAAGGACCGTGGCCTTCGCGGACGTCCTCGGGCCCGAATTCGAGACCAACCCGGCAGAGATGTTCGGACCAGATCGTTTTCATCCATCTGCCCGAGGTTACTCACAAGCCGCGTACGCAGTGCTACCGTCTGTATGCGCCGCGTTGGGGTTGTGGCCCGGGCCAGAACCCGTGCGCGTCGAAGGATCGCAATACCTTCTGGCGGCAATGGCCGTGGAGGAACCCGGCACCGAGGTCACCGCGACCCATGTGGCCGGCCGGGCGGTCGGCCCCCACGGACGATGGGCGGCGCTGCTTCGCCGGAAACCTGGGCCGATGACGAGCGGCTAGAGCCGGTTACCCCGCGCGGCCAGGCCATCACCCCCTGTAGGAGTGACATGACCCGGCCTCACGTGAAACCTCCTCTCGCTCTCGCCGCAGCCACCCTCCTGGCCGGCGGGGCTCTGACCTCCTGCTCCAGCAGCGACACCACCGACAGCCCGTCGAAGTCCTGGTCGAACGTCCAGGTGAACGCCGTCAGCCGCGTCACCACGGGGGCAGGCGTGGCGGCGGCCACCTCGATGCGGACCAACGGCGCCCTCGAGACCGTCGCCCTCGACCTGGCCACGGGCAAGAAGCTCTGGGCCGTCCCCGCGACGATGGCCGGCCGGCTGCCCGGCATGGGCGTGCAGGCCCCGGCCACGGTGGAGACCGGCAAAGACCAGGCCGTCGTCGTGGCCGTCGATCCCGCGGGCACCGCCCCCAAGACCACCCGGATCAAGGCGACCGTGGTGGCCAGGGACGCCAAGACCGGCAAGCAGAAGTGGGCCCGTCCCATCGAGTCGACCTTCGGCCCGCAGCGCTGCGGGCCGTACATCTGCCTGTCCGAGAACACCTCTCTGAAAACGGCCCGGGTCGTGGTCCTGGATGCGCAGACCGGCAGGACCCAGTGGCAACTCCCCGGAATCGCCGAGGTCGAATGGTCGGACACGACCAACGTCGTGATGTTGCGGCTCGCCTCGCACCCCGTCCTGGAGGCGCACTCGCTGAAGACGGGCAAGGTCGTCTGGCAACTCCCGATCGAGCAGGCCCTCGGCCAGGGCGTCGACCTGTCCGGCGGCTGGTCGTTCGGCGCGACCGGCGACAAGCTCGTGGGCTACGTCGCGCCCTACACCAGCCCCGACACCAAGCAGACCTCGACGTTCGGCCTGTTCTCCGTGCGTCTCGACGACGGCGTCGTCGACTGGATGCGCCCCTCGGTGGTCCGGGTCTACCCCAGCGGCAACCCGGCGTTCGCACCCGTGGTCAGGCCGGTGGACGAGCAGGGACAGTACGGCGGCTTCGCCCGGCTCGACGGGGAGACGGGACGCGTGCTCGGGCAGATCACGCCGACCCAGGTGCCCGGCTCCGGCTGGTGGCTCGCGTTCCCTCCGGCCATGGACAAGCTCGGGTTCCTCAAGCACGACGCCCCCGGCTCGGCCTTCGACCTGAAGACGGGTGAGTCGAGCCCGGTGAAGGACACGACCGGCTGGTCGTTCTGCGCCACGGACCCGCGTCCGCTGCCCCTTCCCGGCGTGACCCCCGGGTTCTACGCGATCGCCGCCCTCTGCGAGTTCGACCTGGCCACCGGCAAGCGGACCTCGTCGTCCGCGGCGCCGCCCGCGTGGTTCACCGGCGGGCAGAACGGCTGGCGCCTCTGGCGTGACGAGAAGGGCGCCCTGCACGCCGTCAACGACGGCACCGCCACCACTCCCGGCATGTACGGATGACCAGTGTCCACGGCACACCTCGCTCCTCCGGTACAAAGTTCTGTTCGCGTGGCCCCAGGGCGTGGCGGAAGCCGTACCGGGGGGTAACCTCCTGCGGAGGAGGGCCGCCCGAACCCTGAGTGCGGTGGCCGGAGAAACAGGGAGAGTCACATGCCTGAGGCAGTCATCGTGGCAACCGCGCGGTCGCCGATCGGCCGCGCCTTCAAGGGATCTTTGAAGGACATCCGGCCCGACGACCTCGCGGTTCAGATCGTCCAGGCCGCGCTCGCCAAGGTGCCGCAGCTCGACCCGAACGACGTGGACGACCTCATGCTGGGCTGCGGCCTGCCCGGCGGCGAGCAGGGCTTCAACATGGGCCGGGTCGTCTCGGTGCTCCTCGGCCTCGACGGCGTGCCGGGCACCACGGTCACCCGCTACTGCTCGTCGTCGCTGCAGACGACCCGGATGGCCTTCCACGCGATCAAGGCCGGGGAGGGCGACGTCTTCATCTCCGCGGGCGTCGAGACCGTCTCCCGGTTCGCCAAGGGCAGCTCGGACTCCCTCCCCGGCACCACCAACCCTCTCTTCCTGGACGGCAAGTCCCGGACCGACAAGCTCGCCGAGGGCGGGGCCCCGGTCTGGCACGACCCCCGCGAGGACGACGCGATCCCGGACGTCTACATCGCCATGGGCCAGACCGCGGAGAACGTCGCGGGGCTGCGGGGCGTCTCCCGGCGCGAGCAGGACGAGTTCGGCGTGCGGTCGCAGAACCTGGCGGAGAAGGCGCTGGCCAACGGGTTCTGGGAGAGCGACATCACCCCGGTCACGCTGCCCGACGGCACCGTGGTGAGCAAGGACGACGGCCCGCGGGCGGGCACGACCTACGAGGCGGTCTCGCAGCTCAAGCCGGTCTTCCGGCCTGACGGCACGGTGACGGCCGGCAACTGCTGCCCCCTCAACGACGGCGCGGCCGCGGTGATCGTCATGAGCGACACCAAGGCGGCCGAGCTGGGGATCACGCCGCTGGCGCGGATCGTCTCGACCGGTGTGACCGGGCTGTCTCCGGAGATCATGGGGCTCGGGCCGGTCGAGGCGTCCCGGCAGGCCCTCGGCCGCGCGGGCATGGCCATCGGCGACGTCGACCTCGTGGAGATCAACGAAGCCTTCGCCGCGCAGGTGATCCCGTCCTACCAGGAGCTCGGCATCGACCTCGACCGCCTCAACGTGAACGGCGGCGCGATCGCCGTCGGTCACCCCTTCGGGATGACCGGCGCCCGCATCACCTCGACGCTCATCAACAGCCTCCGGTTCCACGACAAGTCGCTCGGCCTCGAGACGATGTGCGTCGGCGGCGGCCAGGGCATGGCGATGGTCCTGGAGCGTCTGGCCTAGACGGCCGCGGGGGATCCCGGAGTCGTCCGGGATCCCCCGCAGGGCGTCAGCCGTGGTGGTCTGTCTGGCCCCGCCTCGGCGGAGCGTCAGCCGTGGTGGTCGGGCCCGGCCTTGGTGGGCTCGACCCGGATGAGGACCCGCTTGTCCCGCACCATCGCCTCGCGGTAGTCGTCCCAGTCCGGGTGCTCACCGCTGATGCCCCGGTAGTACCCGACCAGGCCGTCCATGGCCTCCGGCAGCGACACGACCTGCGCGGTTCCCTCGATCTGGACCCAGGGGCCGTAGAAGGCGTCGCTCATCACCGTGAGGAGGACCTGGGGATTCTTACGGGCGTTGCGGGTCTTCGCCGCGGTCTCGCGGCTGCTGACGATGAGATATCCGTCCTCGTCGAGCCCCACGGTGACCGGTGACGTCTGGGGGCGGCCGTCTGCGTGCCAGGTGAACATGACCGCGCGATGGTTGTTCTTCACGAACTCACGCGCCTCATCGAGATCCATGAAGACAATGATGCGCCCACACCGAGGCGGTGCGGGCGCAGGGATTCGGGACCGGTCACTTCCTAGAAGCGACGACGCCGCTCGTGCTCCAGGACGATCGCTGCGGCGTAGCCGTGGCTCAGCCCGTGTTCATCGGCGAGCCAGGCGGCCCGCTCATCACATCTGAGGAACGACGGACCGTTGTCGATGGCTTGGAACCACTCGGGGAGTTCGCGTCCGGTGATGGACGGGACGCGTGCGATCAGCTTTGTCTGTGTCTCCGGTGAGTGGTTCAACGACATGGGCACCTCCACGGATCGGGCTGCTTTGTGTCACAGTGCATCACCAGCCCGTGCTTGACAAGACCCCCGCAGACATCAACTTGTTACAGATTGTTGATCGAAAGTTTTGCACCGTGACGGCACATCCTGTTAAAGGACAAAAAAAGGGCACCCTTCGGAAAAGAAGAGTGCCCTTTTCTCTCGCCAGGCTAGTCGTTGCTTGTGAAATAGCTGATGAAACGGAGAATCTCCAGGTAGAGCCACACGAGGCTCAGCGTGAGGCCGAAGGCCATCAGCCAGGAGTACCGCTCGGGGACGCCCGCCCGGACGCCGCTCTCGATCTGGTCGAAGTCGAGGAGCAGGAAGAAGCAGCCGAGCAGGATCGCGACGACGCTGAAGAGCCAGCCGATCGGGCTGTCGGTGCGAAGGCCGAGGCCCCCGTCCACGAAGAAGCCCGCGACCAGGTTGAGCAGGGCGAGGCCGACGAACGCGAAACCGGCCGCGATGACGAACTTGGTGACCTTCGGTGTCGGCCGGAAGATCTTGAGTGCGTAGACGGCCAGTGTGCCGCCGAAGGCCACCATCGTGCCGAGCACGGCCTGCAGGACGATGCCGTTGAATCGCGACTCGTACGCGTGGCTGATGTAGCCGATCGCGATGCCGTAACAGAGCGCGTAGCCGAGGATGAGCGCGGGGTTCGTGCTCTGCTTGAACGAGACGATCAGGCCGAGGACCAACCCCACCAACATCGCCGGGATGGCGATCCCGGCGCCGAAGTCCATGTACCACGACACGGCCGCGGCGACGACCAGTGCGCCGAGTGTCATGAAACCGCGCACCACGACGTCGTCGATGGTCATCGGGCGCGAGGTCGGCGGAGCGTACGACGGCGCGCCGTACATGGCGTCGAGCTGCTGCACGCTCGGGGTCGCCGAAGTCCATTGCTGCTGACCGGTGGACCCACGCCGGCTGAATATCGGGTTTCTGCTCTCCATCGCTGCCTCCGGGACGCGACTCGCTGCTCAGCCTCTTGCGCGGCTTATTCGGGATGGTGCCCACGAAGCGCCGTGCCCACAAGGGACTCGGCGCTCCGCCAACGTCTGCAACGATCAGGACCCGGCACGAGTTCCCCGCCACGCCGCGCGGAATCGGCGCGGTTTCCCGGCCTCCCCCAGGCATGCCCGCGCCAATAAACTGGGACAGTTCTTTTACTTGAACAATTCAAGTCAAGTGTTAGCGTGTTCAGCAGCGGGTCCGTCTCGGAGACGGATCCACGGCCACCGGAGTTCGCTCCAACCGCCGCGCACGATCGGCAGAGTCGGGCCCTGGGCGGCCGACAACCCTCACCACCGCAGCGCCCCGAGCATCTCGAGGTAGCGATCACGTGTGAGGAGGATGCGGTGCGCAGCCTTGTTTCGCTCCTCGAACCTGAGCGGTCACCACTGACGCGGCTGCGGCCGCGGTCGATCCGCGGCCGGATCACCGTTCTGGTCAGTCTTCTGGCGGTGCTGTTGATCGGGCCCACAGGACTGCTGATCGGCTCGCTGACCCGTCAGGCGTTCAATGACACCGTCTGGCTCGACGCACGCCATCAGTCCTCCACGACCGCCGAGGCCGTCCGCACCGGGCGCCTGGGGAACCCGATCGTGCCCGAGGTCCGCGGCGTCACGCTGATCCAGGTCGTGGCGCCCGATCGGCACGTCATCGCGGCGTCGCCGGCGGCCTCCGGCCTGCCCCCGATGAGCACGGTGCTTCCACGCCCTGAGCGCCCGCAGATGGACGTGCGGGCCTGCCCGGACCACGGCGACGGGAGTTGCGTCCGGATCTCCGCGTACCGCGTGTCGCAGGCGGTGGACTCACCCGTGGTCTACGCGGGCAGGCCCATGGCCGTCGCGACGGCCGCCGCGCCGTTCGACTGGATCTTCGCGGCGGAGGTCGTCGTCCTCGTCCTGCTCACCGGCTGGGGCACCTGGAAGATCGCAGGCCGCACCCTCCGGCCGGTCGAGGACATCCGCACCGAACTCGCCTCCATCAATGTCAGGCATGTCGGCAGCAGGGTCGAAGAGCCCGTGGGCCACGACGAGATCGGCCGCCTGGCCAGGACGGTGAACGGCACGCTGGCACGAATCGAGGAGGCCAAGCGCGCGACCGAGAGCGCGCTGCTGCGGCAGCGTCAGTTCGCGGCGGACGCCGCGCACGAGTTGCGCACGCCGCTCGCCGGGCTGCGGGCGGAACTCGAGGAGGCTCAGCTGCATCCGGACCAGACCGAGTTGGCCGACATGCTCCGGCGGACGCTGACCGACGTCGACCGGCTCCAGACGATCATCGCCGACCTGCTCCTGCTCGCGAAGCTCGGGGCGAACGCGCCGCAGGAGCAGCGGCCCGTCGATCTGGGCGTCCTCGTCGAGGAGGAGATCTCTCATCGGTCCCGGCGCGTAGACGTGCGGCTGCGGCTCGAACCAGGAGTCATGGTCGACGGCGTACGAAGTCAGCTCGGCCGGTTGTTCGGCAACCTGCTCGACAACGCCCAGCGCCATGCCTCCCATGCCGTCCTGGTCGAGGTGTGCCGGGGTGCCGCCTGCGCCGAACTGTCGGTCAGCGACGACGGCACCGGCATCCCGCTCGCGGAACGGGAGCGGGTCTTCGAACGCTTCACCCGGCTGGACAGCGCCCGCAGCCGCGGCCACGGAGGCACCGGCCTGGGCCTCGCCATCGCCCATGAGATCGCGATCGCGCACGGCGGCACGTTGCAGGTGACGGACTCGCCGGAGGGCGGTGCGCGATTCGTCCTGCGGCTGCCGTCGGCGGGGCCTGTCGCAACGGCTCGTGAGCCGATCCCCACGACGATCACCGGGCGCGGCGGGTCACAACCCGCCGAACCAGTCGCGCACGGCGTCTCTGCCGCCCGCGCCCAGAGCGACCATCACGGCGGCACGCGCCTTGACGGGAGCGAGGCCGCGGGCGCCGATCGCACCCGCTTTCGCGGCGAGCCCCATTCCGAACGGCAGGGCATCGAGCGGCAGGCCGGACGTATGACACCGTGACGCGACGACCACCGGGATGTCCCAGTCCGACAGCTCGGTGATCGTGGTGAACAACGTGACCGGGACGTTCGCCTCGCCGGTGCCCTCCAGCACGATCCCACGCGCGCCCGCGTCGACCACGGCCGTCAGCAGCGCCGGCTCGATGTCCGGATAAGTCTTGATCAAGGCAACATGCGACTCGGGCTCTCCCCGGGGATCCGGCGGCCTCGGCGGAGGCGCGCCGAGCGGCTCGACTCGGCCCTCCACCACGCGGCCCACAGGGGAGAACGGCGCGGAGGAGAACGCCGGAACGCCGGCGGCGTCGACCAGGGTGACCCATCGGGCCGCGTGCAGTTCGTCGCCGAGGCAGACGACCGCTCCCACCCCACGGAGGGCCGGGTCGGCGGCGGCCGCAAGCGACGACGCCAGGTTGCCCGGCCCGTCGGCGGACGGGTGGCCCAGAGGGCGCACGGCTCCGGTCAGCACGATCGCCCCCCGGCGGGCCGCGGGCCCCGCGAGCAGGTCGGTGAGGTACGCGGTGTCCTCCATGGTGTCGATGCCGTGCGTGACCACGACCCCGTCGAAGTCCTCGTCCAGAATGGCCGACCGGACCCGCCGGGCCAGGGCGAGCATGGCGGAGGGCGACAAGTCCCAGCTCGGCTCGGCCATGACGTCCTCGGCCACGACCTCCATCGTCCGCATGCGGGCGGGCACGGTCCGCAGGAGATCCGCTCCGGACGCCAAGCCCGGACGCCCCGGGCCGGACGAGTAGGCGATCATGTCGCCCGTCGCGAGCAGCAACACCCGCGCCATGTCAGGCCTCCGGGCCCGTGATGCCCGCGTGCTGTTCGAGCCGTTCGATGCGCTCGGCCAGCGGCCTGAGCTCCTGGCGGACGAGCTCGCCGATCCGCGCGAGCGCGCCCTCCTGGGCCGTGGCGTCCATGACCGGCGCCTGCACTCCCTGTGTCTGCGAGCCCTGTGTCTGCGGGATTTGGGTCGGCGGGTTTTGTGGCTGCGGGCTTTGCGTCTGCGCCCGGAGATGGACGTAACCGGCGAGGGCCGCGACGACGGCACGGCGGGTGAGGCGGGCCTCGGCGCCTCTCGTACGGAGGACCTGCCCGGCCGTGCCGTCGGGCTCTGCGACCAACCCCAGCAGCAGGTGCTCACACCCGATGTAGTTGTGACCGAGCGTCTGCGCCTCCGTCACGGCGAACTCGAGGGCGTTGGCGGCGGGGCCGCTGAACCGCCGGACGGCCTCGTCGCCGGAGGCCTCGGGCCGGTCCGGAAGCTGCCGGGCGAGGTCACGCCCGACCACCTCCGGATCGATCTCCATGGCGCGCAGGACGTGCAGGGCCAGGTTGTTCCCCTCGGCCAGCATGGCGGCGAGCAGGTCCTCCGTCCCGATGGCGGCGGCTCCCCGCTCCCGCGCCCGTTCCAGGGCGAGCTTGAAGACGGCCCGGGCACGCGCGGTGAAGTGCCCCAAACGTCCTGCGGGGTCGTCGAGCTCCAGCTCGCCCACGACGGCCTCCCGGATGGCGGTCACCCTGCGTACGGCCTGCTCCAAGGCTCGCTGGCAGACGGCGGAGACCGGCAGGCCGGCCTCCTTGACCGCCTCGGCCAGCTCGTCGGGCAGGTACACGTTGATTTTCGGCATACCCCTTGTATAACCCCCAAGGGGGCATACATCAACCTCGGAGAGCCGGACCGGACCGTTCGCACGGCCGGGCCACGGTCCCCGCCCCGCCATCACCACCGCACCGAAATGAAATTCGAACACCTGAAATACAGCATTTCCGCAGGTCAGACATTAAATGCGAATGGCACGTTCATGTTTGCCCGGAAGACCTTTCGCAGTCGAAGATGGAGAAATGCGAATTCTCGTGACCGGCGCGACCGGAAACGTAGGGCGGATCGTCACCGAGCAACTCCTCCAGGCGGGCGTCGCCGTAAGGGCGCTGAGCAGGCATCCCGATCAGGCCGCCCTTCCCCGGGGGGCCGAGGTGGTTCAGGGCGACTTGGCGCGGCCGGAGAGCCTGCGTCCGGCGCTGGACGGCGTGGACAGGATGTATCTGTTTCCGTTCGCGGCGACCGCATCAGAGGTGGTCGCCCTGGCCGAGGAGGCCGGAGTCCGCCGCGTGGTCGTCCTGTCGTCGGGCGCGGTGACCGCCGGCTACGACACCGATTTCCACCTGCCCGTGGAGCAGGCCGTGGAGGCCTCCGGCATGGAGTGGACCCATGTACGGCCCGGCGAGTTCATGCTGAACAAGCTGTGGCTGTGGGGGCCCTCGATCCGGGCCGAGCGGGTCGTTCGAGATCCGTTCCCCGACCTGGCCTGGCACCCGGTGCACGAGCGGGACATCGCCGACGTCGCCACGGCCGCCCTCCTGGAGGACGGGCATCAGCGCGCCGCCTACACCCTGAACGGCCCGGAATTCATCAGCCGCCGTGACCAGGTCCGCGCCATCGCCGAGGCCATCGGCCAGGACATCCGTTTGGAGGTCGTGACCCCGGCCCAGGCTCGCGACATGTATCTGGCCCAAGGCGGCTTCGCGGCGGCGAACGCCCGCTTTCTCACCGGGTTCGAGGATTACGCGGGCAATGAAGCCGGGCGATCCGAGGCCGAGGAGTCCGGCCCCGTTGCGTTCAGCCCGATGCCGACCGCGGAGAAGGTCACGGGCAAGGCCGCCCGCACGTTCGGCGACTGGGTCCACGACCATGCCCGGGACTTCGTCTGAAAGCGAGCGGATAGATCAGCCCGCGACCTGACGTCCATGTCACGGGCGCTGACCTGGGCCGTCGACCACGGCGGCGTCCATTTTCGCGTTCAGTTCGACGACGGTGCCCTTCGCGAAGTGCAGGGGATTGTCGGGGTCGTAGTCGCTGTCCACGCCGGGCGGAGGCGGCGGTTCCGTGTAGTCCTTGGTGAACACGGAGCTAGACCCCAGATAACGGTAGGTACGCCGGTCAAAGATGATCTCCGACCGCACTGACTGCGGGTCGATGATGCCGAATGCCTGGCCGTGCCGCCCGGCCGCGTCCTCGGCATCCTCGATCACCGTCACGCCGGGGATGTAGGCCAGCGCGCCGTACAGGGCCGCCTGCTGGCGCGGCGTGACGTAGTACCTCTTCAACGCCTCTTTCACCAGCGTGAACGCGGCGACGTCCCGCCCGCGCGAGGTATCGATGGTCGATGCGCGGATGCCTCCCGTGCGCTCCGCCGCAATGACCCTGTCGACTTCCGCGTAGACGTGCCGTGCCATGCCTTCCGGGTCGGTCGGCGCGCCCAGGAGGAATGCAGCGGACGGAACATCACGCTTGGGATCGATTTCCGACACCGTGACACGGCCATCGTTGCCGATGCCGGCGGTCCAGCGGCCATCCGCGGTGTACCAATCCCGCAGGTCCGATAAGTCGTGCGACTCAGTTTCCCGCTGCAGCGTCCGCACGTACGTCCAGGAGTCCGCGGGCACCTTCTCCGTCGACTGCTTCTCCGCCGCGGTACGCGCCCGCTCTGCCACAGCCGCCACGGCGGGTTGGGCCCCGGCCAGCGCGGCGACCGCGTCCGGCCGTCCGGGGTCTCCTCCGGTGTCCTGCGGCACGGCGATCGCGGTGATGATCGCCGATGCCAGCGCCGCGACCACGCCCGCTCGCAAGATGATCGGCCTCAACCGGAGGCGGCTGCGGCGGGGAGCCGCCATCTCCTCGAGCAGCCGTGCGCGGGCCGCACCCGAGGCGCCCGTGCGGATCGGCGGCGTGTCCCTGCGGAGCTCGGCGAGCATGTGCAGCTCATCCATCGTGGGTCTCCTTCGTCGGGTCGTTTCGACCGAGCTGGGCGCGTAATTTGCGACGCGCCCGGTTCAGGCGCGAGCGCACGGTTCCCAAGGGGATGTCGAGGGCCCGAGCGGTCTCCTCGTAGGTCAGCTCACCCCACACCACGAGCAGCAAGGCATCGCGGTCACCCTGTCCCAGCGTCGCCAGCGCCCCCGCCAGCCGCCGCTTCTGGTCATGAGTGATGAGCCGGTTGACGACGCCGTCGGCCAGCGACTCCGGCAGCGGGTCCACCCCCGTGCGACTCAGAGCCCGCAGGTACCGCACTTCGGAACGCCGATGACGCGCGACGAGCGTGGTGGCGATGCCGTACAGCCACGGGCGCGCGTCGGAGCGGGACACGTCGTAGACGGACCGTCGCCGGAAGGCCGCCAGAAAGGTCTCCGCGACGATGTCGTCGGCCGCGTCCGTACCGACCCTGCGGGCGATGTAGTGATGGATCACTTCGACATGCCGGTCGAAGATGGCCGCGAAGCACTCGGAGTCGCTCAGGGAGGCCGCGATCACCTCGGCGTCGTCCGGGGCCGGGGAGGAAGCCGCGGGTGGGCTGGTCATCTCAGGCAGCACCGCTTGGGCTCCTTCGTCATGAGCGGCCTCATCTCAGTCGGGGGATGGTTCAGCCCTTCTCTCCCGTAGAGCTTCCGAAAGTTCGCACCGTGGCCAAACCAGCAGAACTTCGGGGTTGGCTGTCGCGGCCGTCTTCACCACGTCCCGTGGTGGCGGCGATGTCGTCCGCGGCACCGGGACCGAGCCTGGACATCGCATAGCGGTGGATCGCGGCGAAGTACCGATCGGAGCTCTTCCGCCTTCAACCGGCAGGCGCCACACGGCAGGTGGCCGAGTAAGGCGGCGACGGCGTGGTCGATGTGAACCGCTTCCGCCTGCTCAGCATCGCCGTACTCCTGTGTGCGGGGTCTCAGCGGTCTGGTGGCGAGGCTCGTGGCGCGTGGGCGATCAGTAGCCCAGGCGTACGGTGAAGGTGTATCTGAACCTGGGGGAGTCGACCTTCTCGCAGCGGACGCTGACGGGATGGCGTTCGTGGTCGTAGGAGAAGGAGCCTCCGTCCTTGAAACACTCCGCGACGGCCTTCTCGGTGACGACCCCGCCATCGCTCGCCACCCAGTCCGCGACGGCCTTGACGGGCGGCGGGTCGCACGGTGAGGCTGGGTGGCACTGCTCCGTGAACCGGATGTTGGTCGCGTGTTCGTCCGCGCCCAGTTCGATTCGGTTGAAGCGGCCCTGTGGCGCCGCTATCCGGAACGACCATTCCCGGAGATAGTGGCGCGGCTTGTAGCTCTGCTCGTAGTAAATGATGCCGGCGACCACGCCGCCCGCCGCGGCGAGCGAGAGTACGACGGCCAGAATCCTGCCGATCCGTCCGCGGCGCCGCGGCGTCCCGGGGCGCCGCGGCTCATAGCGGACCGGCGGTCCGCCGTACGGCGGACCAGGGGGCGGAGACCCTGGGGGGCCGGCGGGCCCGTCCGGCGGCGGTGGGGCGTTCATCGGCGAGAACTCTAGCCAGTCCGGGCCTCCGCGTGAAGCGCAGCAGGTACCGCCACGGTCGACACCGCCAATGCGATGCGCGATGGCCACCTGCGCAGCGTGGAATTCCTGGATGTCGAGCGATTCCCGCTCATCACCAGATCCTGACCGCCGAGATCGCGGCCATCGGCACCACGCTCCGCGTCGAATGTGCCTACGTGGACATGAAGTGGCCCGATCGGGCCGGACACTCACGGCGGGATCACGGCGAGCGCCCTTCGAGACGCTGCATTCATGGACAACCGGACAACACAGATCAGCCCGCGACCTGACGTTCACGTCGCGGGCTTGCTCATGCTTGGCGGAAACTGTGCCCCCGGTGGGACTCGAACCCACAACGCAGCCCTTTTAAGGGGCTTGCCTCTGCCGTTGGGCTACGGGGGCGCCGCGATCATATGCCACGGACCACTCATCTGTAACTGGTTAGCCCTTACGCCGCTTGTCCCCCTTTCCGGACAGCATGCACGGCTCTCGTTCCGGCGACCCGGTCCAGGAAGAGCAGGCCGTCCAGATGATCGATCTGATGCTGGACGCAACGGGCCTCGAAGGCGTCGGCGTGGAACGTCATCGGCTCACCCGTGCCCGGTCGTACGCCCTGGACCGTGATCTGAGTGGCCCGGGCGACCTCGGCGGCCAGGCCCGGCACCGACAGGCAGCCTTCACGGGCCACGTCCCAGTCGGCCGCCTCGACGACCTCCGGGTTGGCGATGACCAGTTCCCCCGAACACGACCGGGTCGAGGGATGGCCGGAGACGTCGAGGCACATCAGCCGCCATCCGACGCCGAGTTGGGGGGCCGTCAGGCCACGGCACCCCGGCATGCTGCGCATGACCTCCAGCAGATGGCGCACGACGGAGGACACCACGGCGTCGGACGGGTCCACAGGAGCCGCCGGTGTCACGAGCAGATGGTGCGGCGCGGTGACCACCCCCTCGATCAGACAGGTACGCCTGTCGCCTTCCATCACATCACCGCCGGGTCGGCCGGCCGGAAGGCGATCCGGAATCCGTCCAGGGCCGCGGCCATCGCCCGCATCAGCGAGGCCACGTCAGCCTGAGCGGGCAGTTCCACATCCGCCACCAGGACGAACAGGTTTCCGGCGACTCGTGTGGTCATCGAGGTGACGGCACAGCCCACCTCGGCGAGCAGGCCGGTGGCCACCGGAAGAACGTCGGTCCTGGTGGGGCCGTGCAGGGTGAGGGCGTAGGCGAGCCCGGGAGGGCCGATGTCCGTGATCCCTCCGGGCGATGCCGCCGGGACAGGTGGGACGGCCGAGCCGGGAGCGGCGGGCGGGTCGACCGGCGCGGGAGCGAGATCCGTCACGGCGACGGCCAATCCGGGGATGCTCCGGGTCAGGCTCTCACCGAGGAGATCACGAGACAGACCGGCCGAGACGACGAGGGTCATCGCGAGATGGCCGCCGAGCAGGCTCATCGAGGAGTCACCGATGGCACCACCACCGGCGACCGCTCTCGTGACCTCGGCGACTGCGCCCGGGCGGTCCCTCCCGATCACAGTTACAGCGTAGAGCCCCACCTTCGTCCCACCCTCCGTCGCAGTCACGTTTGACCGCACCGCCGACGGAAGGGGTGGCCGGCATCGTGCTCGGGCGCCGGACGGCACGCGCCCCGGATGCGGAGCGCGTGCCGTACGGTGACGATCTAGCGTGTGGGACCGCTCTGAGCGGCGGCCCTGAACTCGTCGCGGGGGTTCTCGAGTTGGCCGAGCGAGACGGTCTCCCTCTTGAAGAACAGCGACAACGTCCAGTCGGCCATCACGCGGACCTTACGATTCACCGTAGGCACCCGCGACAGATGATACGTCCTGTGCATGAACCACGCCGGGATCCCGCGTAGCTTCACCCCGTAGACGTTCGCGACGCCCTTGTGGAGCCCCAGGCCGGCGACCGATCCGGCGTACTTGTGCCGGTAATCCTTCAGCTTCTCCCCGCGCAGGTAAGCCGTGATGTTGTCGCCCAGGACCTTGGACTGGCGGACGGCGTGCTGGGCGTTGGGCGCGCAGTACTGGCCCGGGTTGGTCACGTCGGGCACGCCGGCGACGTCTCCGGCCGCGAAGGCGCCCTTGACCCCGGCCACCGTGAGGCGGGTCGTGGTCATGATCCGGCCGCGCTCGTCGAGCGGGAGGTCACCGGAGTTGACGACCGGGCTCGGCTTGACGCCCGCCGTCCAGACGATCGTGGCCGACTCGAAGGAGTCTCCGTCCGAGGTCTTCACCAGGCCGCCCTCGCAGGACTTGAGGAGGGTCTTCATCTTGAGTTCGATGCCGCGCTCGCGGAGCTCCTCCGCCGTCCACTCGCCCATCTCGGGGCCGACCTCGGGCAGGATGCGGTCGCTCGCCTCGATGAGGACCCAGCGCAGGTCCTTCTGCTGGATGCTCGGGTAGTACTTGATCGCGTCCTCGGTCATGTCCTCGAGCTCGGCGAGCGCCTCGATGCCCGCGAAGCCGCCGCCGACCACGACGAAGGTCAGGGCGCGGCGGCGCACCTCCTCGTCCTCGCTCGAGTCGGCCCGGTCGAGCAGGGCCAGCACGCGGTTGCGCAGCGCGATGGCCTCGCCGACGGTCTTGAAGCCGATCGCGGCGTCCGCCAGGCCGGGGATCGGCAGCGTGCGCGAGATGGAGCCGGCGGCCATGACGATGACGTCGTACTCGATCTCCCGCGACTGCCCGACGGAGGGCTCGAAGGTCACCGTCCTGGCCTCGTGGTGGACCTTGGAGACCTTGCCGTTGAGGACCCGGACCTTGGGGAGCACCCGGCGCAGCGGGGCCACGACGTGGCGGGGCGAGATGTTGCCCGCCGCGGCCTCAGGAAGGAACGGCTGGTAGGTCATGTAGGACTGCGGATCGATGAGCGTGATCCGAACGCTCCCGTCACGCAGCTCACGGCGGAGCGTGCGCTGGAGGCGCAGGCTGGTGTAGAGGCCCACGTATCCACCGCCGACGATGACAATGTGCTTCGGCTTGCGGTTCACCACGGATGCCCTTCGTGCCTCGATTGCTTGTGAAAGCATTCACAAGGTTACGTCACGAGACGGCATCGGCGCCAATCCGCTCAGAGCGAAACTTCTCCGATATTTTCCGAACCAGCCTGGTCAGAGCCTTCTTCCTTTACGAAGAGCGCCAAAAATTCTCTTCGTGACCGACTTCACACTCGTGAAAGCATTCACAAGCGGTCGTCGGCGATGTGGGCAGGGGCCTCGCCGACGGCCATCGAAGGGGGCGTTCGGCGAGGGTCGTGACCAGGGTGCGGACCGGCCAGCGCGACCGCCCGCGCGAACACCGCGTCGAGCATCTCCGCCGTGACCCGCCCCGTGAACGTGTTCTGCTGGCTCGGGTGGTAACAGCCGATCAGCGTCACGGGCGCCGTGCCGTACGAGAGGGGAACCTCGACCCCGTGGCCGAACGGCGGGCGTCGCCGGGGCAGCGCGAAACCGGCCTCACGCAGCGCCGGCCACACCGCCTGCCAGGCGAAGCCGCCGAGCGCCACGACGACCCGTGTGGACTCCGCCACCAGCGCGAGTTCGCGGGTGAGCCACGGGAAGCAGGAGTCCCGCTCCTCCGGCGTCGGCTTGTTGGCGGGCGGCGCGCACCTGACCGCCGCCATCATCCGCGCGCCGATCAACCCCTGGCCGTCGCCCGCGCGGACGCTCGTCTCCTGTACGGCGAGGCCGGTCCGGTACAGCGACGCGAAGAGCCAGTCCCCGCTGCGGTCGCCCGTGAAGATCCGGCCCGTACGGTTCCCACCGTGCGCGGCGGGGGCGAGCCCCACGATGAGTGTGTGCGGCCTGTCGTCCCCCCAGCCGGCGATGGGGCGGCCCCAGTAGGTCTCCTCCGCGAACGCCCGCCGCTTGACGTCGGCGACGGACTCCCGCCACTCGACCAGTCGCGGGCAGGCCCGGCACACCGACTGCCGGGCGGTGAGTTCCGCCAGCGTCCCGCTGTCCGTCGCCAGCGCGGCGACCTCCAGGGGGTCGTGCGCGACAGGGGTGTCGGGCCGGGCGGGGTCGTCCGGCCAACCGGTTCCGGGAGGTACGCGACTCATGGTCCGATCGTCCCAGCAGGGGGCCGGCGGCGTGGCCGCGGTCTCGCTGATCACCGGAGATTGCCCTTCTCCACGACTTTTCTCCGGTATGCCGGGGTAAATACTCGCCCGTGTCTACCGACTCGTGCCCCCCACTGTTCGGCCCCGCATTCGACGCCGACCCCTATCCCGCGTTCGAGTGGCTGCGGCGCAACGCCCCCGTCACCCGAGTCCCGCTGCCGGGGTGCGAGGCCTGGCTGGTCACCCGATATGAGGACGCCGTCGAGGCGCTCACCCACCCGTCCCTGTCCAAGGATCCGGCGTCGGGCTCACCCGAGTGGCGTGCGGCGAGCCTCGGCCTGCCGCTGGACCACCGCCCCTCCCTCGCGCGCCACATGATCAACGCGGACGGCGAGGACCACTCCCGGCTTCGGCGGCTGGTCAGCGCCACCTTCACTCCCCGCCGCATGGAGGGCCTGCGAGCCCGCGCGCAGGAGGTGACGGACGGCCTGCTCGACCGTCTGGACGGCGACGAGGCCGACCTGGTCGCCGACCTCGCCTACCCGCTGCCGATCACGATCATCTGCGACCTGCTCGGCGTGCCCGAGGAGGACCGGGATGCCTTCCACCGTCTCGCGTCGGTGATCGACTCGGCGGCGGCATCCGAGGTCGAGCAGATCTCCCTCGCCACCGACGGGCTGGAGAAGTTCCTGAGCGATCTCGTCACGCTCAAGCGGACCCGCCCGGGCGACGACCTGCTCACGGAGCTCGTCCGGCGCTCCCACCGGGGCGAGATCCATCCCGACGAGCTGACGTCGACGGCGTTCCTGCTGCTCATCGCGGGCCACGAGACGACGGTCGCGCTGATCGGCAACGGTCTTCTCGCCCTCTTACGGCACCCGGAGCAACTCGCGGCGCTCCGCGCCGACTTCTCCCTGCTCCCCGACGTCGTCGACGAGATGCTCCGCTACGACGGCCCGGTGCGGAACGCCACCTGGCGCTTCCCCACCGAACCCGTCGTCATCGGCGGGCAGCGGATGCTCCCCGGAGATCCGGTCCTGGTGTCCCTGCTCGCGGCCAACCGGGACCCCTCCGTCTTCCCCGACCCCGACGCGTTCTCCCCCGGCAGGATCGGCGAACCGCATCTCGGGTTCGGGCGAGGTCCGCACTACTGCATCGGCGCGGCCCTCGCCAAGGTCGAGGCGGAGGTCGCGATCGGCAGCGTGCTGCGCCGTTTCCCCCGTCTCGCGCTCGCCACCGACCCCGGTGAGCTGGCGTGGTGGCCGAGCGCCATCATGCGGGGCCTGTTCTCACTTCCCGTCCGCCTTGGTGGGTGACGCGGACGGTGTGGCGGAGGGCGCCAGAGCGGGCGTGGCGGAGGGCGCCGGGGCGGGCGTGGCCCCCTCCGGCGAAGACGGGGCGACTCCGGCCGACGGAGAGCCGGTCGGCGACGGTGTCGCCGACGGGCTCGGGGGGACGCACGCGGAGGTGTCGCCCGGCAGCGGGTCGACCCAGGACCCTTCCGGCATGAGCGGAAGCGGATAGGAATTGCGCATCGGCGGCTCGCCCTCGCAGGGGACGGCGATCGCCCGGCCGTACGACTCCGGGTCGGTGGTGATCGGCCTGCCGTCCTGGTCGTAGAGCCGCACGTCGTGCAGCGGGGCCCCGTTCTCGTCGTACGGGATGATGTTGTAGACGCTGCCCCCGTCCAGGACGGCGACATTCTCCACCTGCACGCCGTAGGGAACGGGTGCTCCGCCATCGAAGGCGACGGGGCCCGAGCTCTGAACCGGCGGATCGATCATCGTGGCCAGCACCACGATCGCGGCGACGACGTTGGCGCCGAGCAGCAGTGCCCTCTCCCAGCCGGGGACTCCGGGCACGGCCCGGCGCCCGGCCCATACCGACGCCCAGACCAGCGCGAGCGTGAACACCCACGCCACCACGTCTCCGGGGACCAGCCGGCGCGGTCCGATCCCGGACAGGATGAGCAGCGCCGCCGCGTAGCCGCGCAGGACCCACCAGGCGGGTCGTAACTCGGGCGCGAAGGCGACGGCCTGCCGGTACGGCGGCAGTTGCATCAACCGGGCGTGAGCCGTACCGAGAAGGCCGGCGGCCCGGTTGCGCGTCCGTTCGGTGAGACGCCGGCGCGGGCGGGCGGGCCGGCCCCCATAGGCGGCCCGCAACTCCGCGGCGTACGCCTCGGGAGAGCCGAGGCGATCCTCCAAGGTCATGCCGGGCTCGGCGGCCACCTCCATGAGATGGTCGTCGAGATCCTCGAGCATCTCCTCTCTGTCCGCGGCGGGCAGGTCGGCGAGGGCCGCCCGCACCGCCTCGGCGTACGCGCCCGGGCTCAGCGGGGGGGTGGTCACGAGGCAACCTCCTTGAGCAGGTGGTTCATGGTGGCGGCGAACGAGGCCCACGTCGTCGCCGACGAGGTGAGGAGCGACCTGCCCACGTCGTTCAGGCCGTAGTACTTGCGGTGCGGGCCCTCGTCGGACGCGACCACATAGGAGTTGAGCGCCCCGGCCTTGAAGAGCCGGCGCAGCGTGCCGTACACCGAGGCGTCGCCCACGTCCTCCAGGCCGGCCTCACGCAGACTGCGCACGACGTCATAGCCGTAGCTGTCCCGCTTGGCGAGCACCGCGAGGACGGCGACATCGAGGACCCCTTTGAGGAGCTGGCTGCTGTCCACGCGACGCACAGTACTATGCATTGCGTAATAGCGGCAAGATCTCCACGATTCGAGGGAGACGAACCGTGGATCAGACCAGGGACCAGGCGATCCCGTCGAGGATGTCGTGCTCGCTGACGACGACCTCGGCGAAGCCGTACCGGCGGACGATGCGGTCGAGGATGAGCGCGCCCGCGCCGATGACGTCCACCCGGCCGGGATGCATGACCGGGATGGCCGCGCGCTCCTCCCGGGTCATCTCCAGCAACCGCGCGGAGACCTCGTGGACCTGCGCGGCGGGGATGCGGGAGTGGTGGATCCGCGCGGGGTCGTAGGCGGGCAGGCCGAGGACGATGCCCGCGACCGTGGTGACCGAGCCCGCGAGACCGACCAGGGTCCGCGCGTCCCTGACGGGCACGACGGCCTCGACCCGGTCCATGGCCGCCTCGATGTCCGCGATCGCCGCCTTCACCGTCTCAGGCTCCGGCGGATCTCCCTTGAGATGCCGTTCGGTCAGCCGTACGCAGCCGATGTCCACCGACAACGCCCCCTGGACGGCACCGGAGCCGACGACGAACTCGGTCGACCCGCCGCCGATGTCCACCACGAGGTACGGAGGCTCCCCGGTGTCCTGGCCTCTCGTGGCGCCGGTGAAGGACAGCCGCGCCTCCTCGTCGCCCGTCACCACCTCGGGTTCGACGCCGAAGATCTCGGTGACCCCGGCCACGAACTCGCTCCGGTTGGACGCGTCCCTGGTCGCGGACGTGGCCACGACCCGGACCGGCATCCATCCGGACGGCCCCGCGTGCTCGGCGATGAGCTTGGCGTAGCTCCGCATCGCCGTGAACGTGCGCTCCAGGGCCTCGGGCGCGAGGCGTCCGGTGCGGTCGACGCCCTGACCCAGGCGGACGATCTCCATCCGGCGCTCGATGTCGACCGGCTCACCGGCCCCTGACGCCACGTCCGCGACGTCGGTCATATCGGCGATGAGGAGGCGCACCGAGTTCGTGCCGCAGTCGACGGCCGCGACCCTCACGACGACTCCCCGGCTTCGGCGCAGGGCCCTTCCGCCCACCATTCGGGCAGGGCGTCGAGAGCCTCACGGCCGAACGGGTTGGCTCCCGGGACGGCCAGCTCGTGGGCGACCAGGGCGTGCAGGCACTTGACCCGGTCGGGCATGCCGCCGGCGGTCTGCATGTCGCGGGGAAGCGGCTCCAGGCCGTCCTCGCTCGCGGCCCGATCCCGCCGGGCGAGGTAGTCCTCGTGAGCCGCCAGATACGCCGCGGCCAACTCGGGGTCCTCCGCCAGCCTGGCCTGCATGAGCTTCATCAGGCCCGACGACTCCAGCGTGCCGATGGCCGACGCCGCCTTGGGGCAGGTCAGGTAGAACAGCGTGGGGAACGGTGATCCGTCGGGCAGCCGCGGAGCGGTCTCCAGTACGTCGGGCAGGCCACAGTGGCACCTGTGCGCGACGGCCCGCACCCCGCGCGGAGAACGCCCGAGCTGGGCCTCCACCGCGGCCAGATCGGCCTGATCCACCACTGTCGAACTCCTCGCCATCACTCCTGGCCCGTCTGCACACTCGCCTGCACGGCGTCGCGCCCGCTGTCGGCCGCCTCGACCGACTGCCACAGCGTGAGATACCACGGGGCCTGCTCCGCCGGCTTGGCCCCCGCCTTCGCCGCGGCCTTGCCCTCGCCCGCGTCGAGCACCACGAAACACTTCGCGCCGGGCTCGCAATAATGGAGCCGCTCCTTGGCCTGGCGCTTGATGTACTCCGGGTCCTCCAGCTGCCTGCGGCGCTCCTCGAGCTTCTGCAGGTTCCTGAGTGCCTGGGTCTGCTGCTGCTCGAGCTGCGCGATCTGCCGCCGCTGCGCGACGTACTCCCGGATGGGGTAGGCGAGGCTCATCGAAATCGCGCACACGACCACCGCGAGGATGGCCGCTCGCCCGGTGAGCTGCGGTCGCTTCGCCAACGCGACACCCCTTCCGGTTTCCGTCTCCGGTTCCGTACGGCTTGCTGCGCCCTTTCGGGTTACCCCTGGAAGCGGGGGAACGCGCCGCGACCCGCGTAACGGGCGGCGTCGTCGAGGAGCTCCTCGATGCGGAGCAGCTGGTTGTACTTGGCCACCCGGTCGGACCGCGCGGGCGCGCCGGTCTTGATCTGGCCGCAGTTGGTGGCGACGGCCAGGTCGGCGATCGTGGTGTCCTCGGTCTCGCCCGAGCGGTGGCTCATCATGCAGCGGTAGCCGCTGCGGTGGGCCAGGTCGACCGCGTCGAGGGTCTCCGACAGGGTGCCGATCTGGTTGACCTTGACGAGCAACGCGTTGGCGGCGGCCTCACGGATGCCGCGCTCCAGCCGCTCCGGGTTGGTGACGAACAGGTCGTCGCCCACGATCTGGACCTTGGTGCCGAGCGAGGCGGTGATGGCCTTCCAGCCCTCCCAGTCCTCCTCGTCCAGCGGGTCCTCGATGGAGACCAGGGGGTAGGAGCGGACCAGGTCCTCGTAGAACGAGATCAGCTCGCCCGCCGAGACGCCCTTGCCGTCGATCGTGTAGACGCCGCCCGAGTGGAACTCGGTGGCCGCCACGTCGAGCGCGAGCGCGATGTCCTCGCCCGGCGTGTAGCCGGCCTTCTCGATCGCCACCATGATCAGGTCGAGTGCGTCGCGGTTGGACGGCAGGCTCGGCGCGAAGCCGCCCTCGTCGCCCAGGCCCGTGGCGTAGCCCTTCTCCTTGAGCACGGACTTCAGCGTGTGGTAGGTCTCCGCGCCCATCCGGACGGCCTCGGAGAAGGTCTCCGCGCCGATCGGGGCGATCATGAACTCCTGGATGTCCACATTGGAGTCGGCGTGCGCGCCGCCGTTCAGGATGTTCATCATCGGCACCGGCAGGATGTGGGCGTTGGGCCCGCCGATGTAGCGGAACAGCGGCAGGTCGGAGCTGTCCGCGGCGGCCTTGGCGACGGCGAGCGAGACGCCGAGCAGCGCGTTGGCGCCGAGCCTGGCCTTGTTGGGCGTGCCGTCCAGGTCGAGCATGGTCTGGTCGATCAGCCGCTGCTCTTCGGCGTCGAAACCGATGATCTCGTCGGCGATCTCGTCGGTCACGCCGAGGACGGCCTTCTCGACACCCTTGCCGAGGTAGCGCTTCTTGTCCCCGTCACGAAGCTCCACAGCCTCGAACTGGCCGGTGGAAGCACCGCTCGGGACGGCGGCGCGGCCGGTGCTGTAGTCGTCCAGCAATACCTCGACCTCGACCGTGGGGTTCCCCCGGGAGTCGAGGATCTCGCGGGCGGTAACGGCCTCGATGGCAGCCACGAACGCTCCTAGCAAAGTCGCGGGCAGTTTGCCTGCTGAGCCTACCGGTCCTTACCAGCCGCCACGGCTCGGGGGCAGACCATTCTCCCGGCGTGTCTCATCTGTCAGGATTCGATCTCCCACTCCTCGATCCGCCGCCGGTACTCGCGCGTCACCGCCCTCAGTTCGGCCTCGGGATCGAGCCCTTCGTCCTGCGCGAGCCGTACAAGCTCGAACAGGCGCGCGCCCACCGTGTCGGGGAGGTCGCCGGCGAGGGAGGCGGGGACGCCGGCGCGTCCGGCCCGGCGGAGCATCTGCGCGGCGAGGGAGAGCGCGGGCTGCCCCATGGGCACGCCGCTCAGCGCGGAGTCGGTCTCGCCCTTGGCCGCGCGTTCGGCCGACTTGATCGTCTCCCAGTTGTCGCTCACCTCTCCGGCGCCCGAGACCGTGGTGCCGGCGAAGACGTGCGGATGGCGGCGGACCAACTTCTCGACGATCCCCGTCGCGACGTCGTCGATGTCGAAGCCGCTCTCCTGGCCCCGTTCCTGGGCCAGCCGGGAGTGGAACATCACCTGGAGCAGCAGATCGCCCAACTCTTCCCTGAGCGCCGTGAAGTCCCCCTGGTCGATCGTCTCCAGGACCTCGTAGGCCTCCTCGACGAGATAGGGGACGAGCGACTCGTGGGTCTGCTTGCGATCCCACGGGCATTCACGGCGGAGCCTGTCCATGACCTGGACGAGGTCGAGCAGCCTGGCGCCCGGAAGGTCGTACGAGCCGGGGATCACCTCGATGACGGGCGGGTCGGCCATGGCGATGGCGGCGTGGCCGATGGCGCGCATCAGGTCCTCGTCGCCGTCCTGGGCGGCGAGCCAGACGACCGTGCCCGTGCTGCCCTCGGCGGCGAGGGCGGCCGGGTCGGGGGTCCCGACGTCGACGTGGATTCCGGCCTCTTCCAGATAGGGGAGGACAGGATGGCCGGCGGACCCGGTGAGGACGCGCTCCGAACGGAGTGCCGCCCACGCCTGCCCGGTCAACAGCCCCGGAGCCACTCGCGGAGAAGTGGTGACAACCACCAACGCCATACCCTCAGCCTCCCTCACCCTTTTTGCCCGTGATCATGCACGGGTTCGTGGATCGGCCCCTGACCGGCCGCTTTCCCACGCGTGATCATGCACGGGTTCGTGGATTCGGCTCCGACCAGCCACTTCTCCGTGCGTGATCATGCGCAGGCTCGGCGGAAGGTGCGTCACGCAGGGGAAACGCGATTCGTGATCATGCAATTGCATGATCACGAACCTTCCTCCCGCAGATCAGTGTGGAACTTTACGAATCCGCGCATGATCACGAAATGAGTCGTGGCAGGCGAAGGGGCCTTTTCACGAACTTGTGCATGATCACGCCGAGAGTTCGCGCAGGTCCGTACGGCCGGCACCGAATGTGTGCATGATCACGCGGGAGGGGCGGCGGCGGGGGGCTGCTCGGGGGCGGGAACCTTGCCGAAGCGTTCGTCGGGCAGGAACCCCTGCTGGGCGTCGAACTTGCCGTACCGCGGGCTGAAGCGCATCGGGACCTTGGTGTCGGCCTCCTGGGTCACCTTCTGCAGAGCGGCCTGCTGGCTCTGCTGATCGACCCCACCGCCCGCCTGCTCGACCAGCTTCTGCTGGATGATCAGCGAGCTGATGAACTCCCGGCCCATGGACAGCGGGACACCACTTTGCAGCAGCGCCGCGTCCGTCTGCGACTGGCCGCCCTGCGACGCGATGACGTCGTCGATGTCCCGCTGGGTGACGGCGATGCCCCGCTGCTTGCCGAGCTGGATGTACTGCTCGTCGTTGGCCAGCCGAAGCAGGATCAGTTGCGTCAACGGGATCCTGAGGCCGAGCTGGTCCTCGGTCATCTTGTGGGCGGCCAGATCCTTGCGGAAGTCCTGGATCTTGGTGTCCAAGTCACTGGCGGCGATGCGTTCCTTGCCCACGATGGCCGCGGCGCCGGCCTGCACGGGGCCACACGCGCTCAATGCGACACCGGCCACCGCGACGGCCACGGCGACGCGCACTTGATATGACTTCACGAACGATCCTCCCGAGGACACCGGCCAGGCAATTGTGCCGGTTCTCTGTCTTTTGCGCGATCTCGCGCGAGCGCCGTGAGACCGCCAATCCGCGGTCACTGTACCCGTATGGGTTCAAGGAACATGGCGTCGACCAGGTCTCCGCACCATTTCAGCAGCTCCAGGTCCCGCAGCGGCTGACCGCCGATGGGCTTGGTCTTGGGCACCGGCACCAGCAGGACCTCGGTGGCCTGCTTGACGATCGACCGCGGATACAGCCGCTGCAGCCGCACCTGCTGGGAGTCCCGCAGAACCACGGGCGCGAACCTGATCTGCTGGCCCTGCAGGGTGACGTCGGTCAGCCCGGCCTTGCGGGCCTTGATCCGGAACCGCGCCACCTCCAGGAGGTTGTCCACCTCCTGCGGCGGCCTGCCGTACCGGTCGGTCAGCTCGTCGCGGACGGCCGCGATGTCGTCCTCGGACGCGATCGCGGCGATGCGCTTGTACGCCTCGAGCCGCAGCCGCTCCGACGTCACGTAAGCGTGAGGCACATGCCCGTTGATCGGCAACTCGACCTTGACGTCGGTCCGCTCCTCGACCTCGGGCTCCCCGGACAGCTTGGACTTCTGCTCCTGCACGGCCTCGGACATCATCCGCACGTAGAGGTCGAAGCCGACGCCGGCGATGAAGCCCGACTGCTCCGCCCCGAGGATGTTGCCGGCGCCGCGGATCTCCAGGTCCTTCATCGCGACGTACATGCCCGCGCCCATCTCGGTGTGCTGCGCGATCGTGGCGAGCCGCTCGTGTGCGGTCTCGGTCAGCGGGGACTCCGGCGGGTAGAGGAAGTAGGCGTAGCCGCGCTCGCGTCCCCGCCCCACCCGGCCGCGAAGCTGGTGCAGCTGCGACAGGCCGTAGTTGTCCGCCCGATCCACGATGAGCGTGTTGGCGTTGGGCACGTCGAGGCCGGACTCGACGATCGTGGTGCAGACGAGCACGTCGAAGTTGCGCTCCCAGAAGTCCACCATGATCTTTTCGAGCTGGTGCTCGTTCATCTGGCCGTGGGCGACGGCGATCCGCGCCTCGGGGACCAGCTCGTGGAGCCGCGCGGCCACCCTGTCGATGCTGCGCACGCGGTTGTGCACGAAGAAGGTCTGGCCGTCGCGCATCAGCTCGCGCCTGATCGCCGCCGCGATCTGCTTCTCGTCGTACGGTCCGACGAACGTGAGGATCGGGTGGCGCTCCTCAGGCGGGGTGAGGATCGTGGACATCTCGCGGATGCCGGTCAGGCCCATCTCCAGCGTGCGCGGGATCGGCGTGGCCGACATGGCGAGCACGTCGACCTGGGTGCGGAGGTGCTTCATGGCCTCCTTGTGCTCGACGCCGAACCGCTGCTCCTCGTCCACGATGATCAGGCCGAGGTCCTTGAACCTGACCTCGGGCGACAGCAGGCGGTGGGTGCCGATCACGACGTCGACGGCGCCGTTCCTGACCCCCTCCATCGTCTCCTTGACCTCGCCGTCGGTCTGGAAGCGGGACATCGGCTTCACCGTGACGGGGAAGCTGGCGAACCGCTCGCCGAACGTCGACAGGTGCTGCTGGACGAGCAGCGTGGTCGGCACGAGCACGGCGACCTGCTTGCCGTCCTGGACCGCCTTGAACGCGGCCCGCACCGCGATCTCGGTCTTGCCGTACCCGACGTCGCCGCAGATCAGACGGTCCATCGGGACCGGTCGTTCCATGTCCCGCTTGACCTCGTCGATCGCCTCCAGCTGGTCGCCGGTCTCGGCGTACGGGAAGGCGTCCTCCATCTCGCGCTGCCAGGGGCTGTCGGACGCGAAGGCGTGGCCGGGGGACGCCATCCGGGCCGAGTAGAGCCGGATCAGCTCGCCCGCGATCTCCCTGACGGCCTTCCTGGCCTTGGTCTTGGCCTTGGCCCAGTCGGCGCCGCCCATGCGGTTGAGGGTCGGCGCCTCTCCTCCGACGTAGCGGGTGACCTCGTCGAGCTGGTCGGTCGGCACGTAGAGCCGGTCGCCCTTGGCGTACTCGATGACGAGATACTCCCTGGTCGCCCCTTGGATCGTGCGCTGGACCATCTCGATGTAGCGCCCCACGCCGTGCTGCTCGTGCACGACGTGGTCGCCGACCTTCAGCTGGAGCGGATCGACCATGTTGCGGCGCCGCGACGGCAGCCGCCGCATGTCCTTGGTCGACGCCTTCTGCCCGACCAGGTCGAGATGGGTCAGTACGGCCAGGCCGGGGATGACGAATCCGTGGTCGAGGCGGCCGGTGGTGACCTGGACGACGTCACGCGGCGGCGGGGCGTCGAGCGAGGGCGTCAGCCTGGCCGCCACGTCGACGCCCTTGAGCAGCTCGACCATGCGGTCGGCCGGGCCGTGGCCCTCGCTGAGCAGCACGACCGACTTGCCCGCGCCCAGCCACCCCTTGATGTCGGCCAGCGCGCGCTGGGTGTCGCCGCGGTAGGCCTCGACGTCATGGGCGTCCAGCTCGGCCCCGTCGCCGAAGGGCGCGATGCTCCACCACGCCTGGCCCAGCTCGCGGGCGTGGCCCTGAACGTCCTCCAGCGTCCGGAACGCGGCCGCCTCGAGGTCGATCGGCGCCTCCCCGCCTGCGGCGGCGGTGATCCAGGACGCCTCCATGAACTCCTGGCTGGTCCGCACCAGCTCGACGGCCCGGCTCCGGATGCGCTCGGGGTCGCAGACGAACACGGCCGAGCGGACGGCCAGGTGATCGAGCAGCAGGTCCATCGAGCCGGCCAGGACCGGGGCGAACGCCTCCATGCCCTCCACCGGCACACCCTCGGCGAGCTGGTCGAGCACCTCCTTCAGCGCGGGGTGCTCCTCCCCCAGCTCGCGGGCGCGTAGCCGTACGTCGTCGGTGAGCAGCAGCTCGCGGCAGGGCGCGGCGAACAGGCCGTCCTGCGCGATCTCCAGCGAGCGCTGGTCGGCGACCTTGAACCAGCGGATCTCCTCGACCGTGTCGCCCCAGAACTCCAGCCGCAGCGGGTGCTCCTCGGTGGGCGGGAAGACGTCGAGCAGGCCGCCGCGGACGGCGACCTCCCCGCGCTTTTCGACCATGTCGACGCGGTGGTAGCCGTTGCCGACCAACTGCGCCACGACGTCGTCGAGATCGGCGTCGTCACCCGCGCTGAGCCGTACGGGCTCGAGGTCGCCGAGGCCGGACACGATCGGCTGCAGCAACGAGCGGACAGGGGCGACGACAACCTGGAGCGGCCCTGCGTTCGGGTCGCCCGCGACCGGGTGGGCCAGGCGGCGCAGTACGGCGAGCCGCTGGCCGACCGTGTCGCTCCGGGGCGAGAGCCGTTCGTGCGGAAGGGTCTCCCACGCGGGGAAGACCGCCACCGAGCTCTCGTCGACCAGCCCGGTGAGGGCGGCGGCGAGGTCCTCGGCCTCCCTGCCGGTCGCGGTCACCGCGAGCACGGGACGGACACGGGAGAGGGCGGCCACGGCCAGCGGCCGGAGCGCGGACGGCGCGATCAGGTCGGCGCCGGGATCGGCGGAGCCGCCGGCTCCTTCGAGAACGGCGGCCAGTTTCGGTTCGGCGGCGACAAGATCGAGCAGTCCGGAAAGAGACATTTATGCCTTCAGAGCCCCACGACGGCAAGCGAAATGGCCCGAGCCAGATATGGACCGGGGTTACCCAGGCTACGCCCGTCGGCCCCCGCACCGGGCAGGAGCCCCGAAGCCGCCGAAACCCCGGCACCGCAAATGCTCTACTCATCGCACTTAGGTGGTTACGCTCTGTGGCATGCCTGAGGTTCAGTGGTCGCCCGTCGGCGAGGATGACGTTTTCGGTCAGCGAGTCCGCGAGCAGTGGACCGAGCAGCTGGGGCGGCGCCTCGACATCCTGGTCGCCGGATGCGGACGGGGCGGCACGCTGGACGTCGGCCGATCCGATCCCCTGGTCACGGGGGTGGACGAGGACCTGCCGCCACTGCGCGCCCACACCGCCTCACGCCAGGACCTGGACGCGTGGTACCTCGACGACATGCGCAAGGTGCCCATCCCGCCGCGCTCCTTCGACGTGGTCCACGTGTCGTTCCTGCTGGAACGCATCCACAACGCCGAGCTCGTGCTCGACCGCCTGGTCGGAGGGCTCCGGCCCGGCGGCCTGCTGCTGATCAAGGCCAGGGATCGCAGGTCGGCGTACGGCTTCTGCGACCGGATGGCGCCCTCCTGGTTGCGGGGGGCCCTGTGGAGGAGCCTGATGCCCGCCGGGTCCGTGGGCCCGCTACCGGCGGTCTACGAGCCGATCGCCTCCCGTGAGGGCATCCAGGCGTACTGCCTGATGCGCGGCCTGATGATCGCCGAGGACTACTCCGGCGCGACCGGCCCGGCCCGGCGTGGGCCGCACGCCGGACTCGTCAAAGCGGTCTGCGGCGCCGTCGCCGCCCTGTCCGGTGACCGCCTCTCCGGCACGAACGACGAGGTCTGCATGGTCGTCCGCAAGCCCCAGAACCATTTCGCCCGCCTCATCTAGCGGAGGGTGAGGACCGTCAGCCACCACATCCGGGACTGCGGGTCCCAGCGGTGGCGCCACAGCTGAACGGCCCGCCTGCCGTCCACGCTCACCAGGACCAGCCCGTCGTCGAACTCGTCGCCGCACCCGCCCGCGCAGCCCCGTCCGGGCCTTCGCGAGGGCGGTCTGCACGAGATCCTCGGCGGTGTGCTGATCGCCTCCGGTCAGGAGGAACGCCGGCCTCATCAGCGCCGGCGAGCGCGCCGACACGAACTCTCGGAAACGTCGCTCGTCTGCGGCGTCCACAGTCACCTCCAAGGAATACTGTCGGCTTCTAGACGCCGTGCGCACCCTCCCGCTATGCGTCCGAACGACGCGATGTGTGTTGGCGACCGAATCGATCGGAATAGACGAATGACTGAGTGGACTCCCGACGCCCGGGAGCTGGCCGATCTGGAGTTGCTGCTCTCCGGGGCCTTCGCGCCGCTGACCGGCTTCCTGACCTCGGCCGACGCGAGCGCGGTGGCCGAGAACGGCACGCTGTCCGACGGGACGCCCTGGCCGGACCCGATCACGCTCGCCCTTCCGGACGACGTCCCGCCCGGCGCCCGGGTGACGCTCAAGGATCCCGAGGGTGCGGCGGTGGCCGTGCTGACCGTGGAGGAGCGGGACGGCCACCACGCGGCAGGCCCCGTGAAGGCGCTCGACGTGCCCGTCTTCGGGCCGTTCGCCCGGCTGCGCCGTACGCCCGACGAGGTCCGCAAGGATCTGCCGCACGGGGAGATCCTCGCCGTGACCATGCGGGGGCCGCTGGACTCCACCGTCCTCGAGGACGTGGCGGCGACCGCCGAGGAACTGGAGGCCACCGTCGTCCTGATGCCGCTGGTGTTCGGCGAGGGCGGGCCCGCGGTGGTGCGCGCCGCGCTCAAGGCGTCGGAGCGGCTCCCCGGATCGACCGTGGTCGCCGTGCCGCTCGCGCCCCGCGAGGACACCGAGATCGACCTGGAGTTGCGCGAGCACGTGGCGCGCAACTACGGCGCGACCGAGCACTACGCCGGCCCCGCCCCCATCGTCATCCCGGGACCGCCGCACCGGCGGGGACTCGTGGTGTTCTTCACCGGCCTGTCCGGCTCGGGCAAGTCGACGGTCGCGCGCGGCCTGCGCGACACGCTGCTCGAGCGAGGCGGGCGCACGGTCACCTACCTGGACGGCGACGTGGTGCGGCGGCTGCTGTCGGCCGGGCTCACCTTCTCCCGCGAGGATCGCGACCTGAACATCCGGCGCATCGGCTTCGTCGCGGCGGAGGTCGCCCGGCACGGCGGCCTCGCCATCTGCGCGCCGATCGCGCCCTACGCGTCCACGCGCGACGAGGTGCGGGCCATGGTGGAGGAGGTCGGCGCCGACTTCCTGCTGGTCCACGTCGCGACCCCGCTGGAGGAGTGCGAGCGCCGCGACAGGAAGGGCCTGTACGCCAAGGCCCGCGCGGGCCTGATCCCCGAGTTCACGGGGATCTCCGATCCGTACGAGGAGCCCGACGACGCCGAACTCGTGCTCGACACCACGGGGATGACGGTCGAGCGCTCCGTGAACACGGTGCTCAACCTGCTCACCTCCGGGGGCTGGATCCGCTGAGCCGCGGCGTCCCCGCCCGCGAGATCAGCGGGTGGGGACGCGGGTGCCGGTGAACTCGGGCTCCCGGCCGAGTTCGGCGAACGCGCGGCCGCCCCCCGGAGTCGTGTCGAACCGGGTGTCGCCGCGCGGAGCCACCGGCGAGTCGAAGTACACCAGCGCCTTGATCTGCGGGTAGTCGTCGATCTGCCGCGCGACGGACAGGTAGAAGTCGCGCTTGAACCTGGGCGAGCCCGATCGCTCGAAGGCCCCCCACTCGGCGATCATGATCGGCTTGCCCGGGAAGCGTCCCTGCATCCACCGATAGAAGCCCGGCCACTTGGGATACTCCGGGCGCGTCTTGTTCACCATGCCGGCGAAGTCGGACACCTGGGAGTCGGCGTAGGGGTCGATGGCGACCCAGTCGACCACGTCGTCGCCCGGATAGAGCGACTCGAACCACGGCTTGGACGCCCAGTTGGGCGCCCCCATGTAGGTCATCACCGTCACGGCGTTCTGCACCCCCCTGGCCCGGAGGCGGGAGACGACGTGCCGGTACATGGCCACGTAGTCGGTGGCCGAGAACCCCGCGCCCGAGCGGACGTCGTCCTCGGGCTCGTGGTGGATCGTCAGGAAGAAGCGACTGGGGAAGGTCCGGGTGATGTAGCCGGCGAGCGCGTCGATGCGGTCGTCCACGTCGCCTCGGGCCACCTGGGCCCACGAACGGTCCGGCGCCGGTTTCCAGTTGACGAGCAGCAGGCGGGGACCCTGCGCGATGGCGCGCTCCTGCGGCGTGGGGAACAGTTCGTCACCCCGGTGGTAGACGTGCACGATGTCCGCCCGGCGGCCCATCCGCCGCTCGGCCGTCTCGACGGACTGCAGCGGACGCCTGCCGGAGAAGACGTCGGGCGCGATCCCCCACCACGCCCCGCACGTCGGAATCAGCTTCTCCGTCACCACGCAACTGGCGACCTTCGGCGGCCTGTGCGTCTGGTCGAGGAACGTCCCGACCCCCCGTGACGTCGACGTGCCCGACGCGGCCGAGCAGCCCACCGCGCCCGCCCCCATCAGTACGGCCAGGCCGGCAAGTGCGGCCAAGCCGGCGCCCCCAGTTCGTCGCACCGTTTCCCCCCATCGTGTGGTCCGGATCCCCGCGGGGGTTCACCTTCCCACCAAGAGGGGGCGGTCGGTGGGCCATTCTTACCAACTCATCTGTCTAGAAATTTCCGAGAAAAGTCGACCGCTATCCGGTCATTCTTGCGTGGAAAATCTTCAATAGCGGATGGGGAAACCTCTCACCGGCCTATAGTTCGACTCCGGGCGAGGGGCACGGAGAGTTGGCCATGATTCTTTCACCGCATAGCAGAGACATCGCGGAGTACGGTTCCGTCCTGCGCAGGCGGTGGCAAGTATTCCTGTCATGCCTGGTCACAGGTATGATCGGTGGCGCCGTGTTGTTGTCGGAGACGCCTGCCGCATATACGTCCGCCGCCCAGGTGCAGGTGTTCCCCACCGGGATGCAGGAACAGGTCAATCTGATAACCCCGCGGCAGAAGGAACCCCTCAACCTCGATACCGAGGCACAGATCGCACAATCCACCGTGGTCGCCTCTCTAGCCGCCCAGGCCCTGAAATATACGGATCCCGACGGCTTGCGCGAAATGGTCGAAGTAGACGTGCCTCCCAATTCGGCCATTCTTTCCATCTCGTTCACCACCGCCGATCCCGAATCGGCCGCGAAAGGCGCCCAGGCATTCGCCGACGCGTATCTGCGAAACCGCCTCAGCTCGGCCACGGACGCGCTGACGGCCGAGCAGAAGGTCCTCGCGGCCAAGCTGCGCCAGGTGAACGCCGATCTGGCGAAGGCCGCCGCCGCCGTGCCCACCCAGGCCCGTGGATCGGCCGCGCGGGCGATCGCCGCGCACCGGCAGACGGTGCTGGCCCGCCAGGCGTCCAGCCTCACGGTCAAGTACGACGCCCTGAAGACCGTCGCGATCACGCCGGGGACCGTCATCAGCCCAGCGCGGCCGCCCACGGAGCCGAGCGCCCCCAGCGCCCCGATCTACCTCGGCAGCGGGCTCTTCCTCGGCCTGATCTGCGGCGCGGGAGCGGCGTTCGCCCGGGACCGGCTCGACACCCGGCTCCGCCGATCCGGTGACGTGGAACGCCTGACCGGACTGCCCCTGCTCGCCGAAACCGCCACCCGGCCGGAAACGACGATCTTCCACGAACTCGCGGCCGTCGCGGTGACCGCGCTGGGCGACGGGCGCCACACGCTGCTCCTCGAAGAACTCGGCGACGAGAGCCACGGCCGGTCCATGGCCGAGGGGCTCGGCGCGGCGCTCGCCCGCCTCGCCCCCATCTCCGTCGTGACGGGGCGCGAAGGCCGCCCGGACGCGGCGATGCTCCTGGCGGCACTCGGCCGGACCACGTCCGACGACGTGGCGGGAGCCGTACGGAACCTGGCCCGCCAGGGAGTGCGGGTCCTGGGCGTCGTGGCCGTGCCGCCGGGGCTGACGGTGTCCGTACCCGGCCAGGCGGAGCAGGTCACGTGAGGCCGGCGGTGTGGCCGGTCGCCGCGCTGCTGATCGGCTATCCCGTCTGGTGGGCACTCGGACTCGGCGGCCTCGCGGTCGTCGTGCTCGCCGTGCCGATGGCCGTGATCCTGTGGCGCAGGCGGCCGATCAGGGTGCCCAAGGGCTTCGGCCTGTGGCTGTTGTTACTGGCGGGATACCTCATCAGCGCCGTCACACTGGCCGAGACGCCCGACGGCACCTACGGCGACCTCAGCCCCGGCCGGATCACCGGCTACCTCGTGCGCCTCGCCGTCTACGCCTCGCTGCTCGTCATGGTCGTCTACCTGGGCAACCTCTCGCTCGACGAGCTTCCCCAGCTCACCCTCGTGCGGATGCTGGGCGTGCTGTTCATCACGACGGTCGCCGGCGGACTGCTGGGCGTCCTGGCTCCCGGCTTCCAGTTCACCTCGCCGCTCGAGATGGTCCTGCCGGGGTGGATCGGCGACAACTCCTTCGTGCGCAACCTCATCCACCCGACGGCCGCGCAGGTGCAGCACGTGCTCGGGCACAGCTCGCCGCGTCCCGAGGCGCCGTTCGAATGGGCCAACGCCTGGGGCAGCAACGTGTCGGTCCTGGTCATCTGGTTCGTGGTCGGATGGTGGGCGTACGGCGGGCCGTACCGGCGGGCGATGGCGGCGGTGCTGATCGTGGCGGCCGCCGTGCCGATCGTCTACTCGCTGAACCGCGGCCTGTGGATCGGGCTCGCCATCTCCGCCGCCTACCTGGCCCTGCGCGGCCGCCCGCTGCTCGTCGGGGCGGCCGCCGCCCTCGCGGGGGCGGCGTTCTTCCTGTCGCCGCTGAGCGCGATCGTCGCCCAGCGCATCGACAGCCCGCACAGCAACGACATCCGGGCGTTCACCGTCTCCTCCACTGTGCGCGTGGCCGCCACGTCGCCCCTCATCGGCTACGGCAACACCCGCAACGCCTTCGGCAACCAGCGCACGATCACGACGGGCAAGACGCGCTGGTGCGAGGAGTGCGGCCATCCCCCGCTGGGCAGCGACGGCCAGTTGTGGCTGCTGCTGATCAGCCAGGGTTTCGCCGGGGCCCTGCTGTACGTGGGCTTCTTCGCGGGCGCGGTCCGCCGGTTCTGGCGCGACCGCACGCCCATCGGGCAGGCGGGGACCCTCGTCATGATCCTCGTGCTGTTCTACATGCTCGTCTACGACGGTCTGATCAGCGCGCTGAGCCTGTATCTGATCTCCTTCGCCCTCCTCTGGCGGAACGCATGAGAGACACCCCGACACGTCTGCGCTACCTGCACGAGGTCCTGGCCCAGTTGTACCCGCCCGGCACCTCCAAGGCGGCCCGCACGCTGCTCCCGCACCGGCTCGTGCCGCGGCGGCTGGTCCCCCGCACACGGTGGCACGCGGCCCTCGGCCGCGGCGTTCCCGTGTGGGACGGCCCGGACACGATCGAGACCCACCTCAGCCAGGTGCTCGACCGGCGGATCCACGCGGTCGTCCACGTACGGCCCGCCCGCCGGGCGAACCGCAAGCCCGTGCTGGAGGCGCACGGCGAGGACGGGCTCGTCGCGTTCGTGAAGATCGGCGACTCGGACCGGACCAGGGAACTCGTCCGGCACGAGGGCGCGGTGCTGCGGATGCTGGCGGACCACCCCATGAAGGTGGTCGTACCACCTTCCGTCGTCCATCACGGAACGTGGCGCGGGCTCGAGGTGCTCGTGGTCTCCCCCCTTCCGGTCACCGCGGCGCCGGTGCCCCGGGGGCTGCGCGACGCCGCCGTGGCCGAGATCGCCTCACTCGGACGGCGGAGCATGGCCGCGCACCGGCGCGGCCGGGGTGAGCCGGCCCGGCCACGATCACGAGCACTGTCCGCACAGGTGAGCGGCAGGCCGCTGCATGACCAGGCGGGGTGGGGATGGCATGGCGACTTCGCTCCCTGGAACCTGTCCGCGGCCCCGGACGGGCGGCTGCTCGTCTGGGACTGGGAACGGTTCGCCACCGACGTCCCCCTCGGATTCGACGCCCTCCACTACTACTTCAACCGCGCGTTGCGCCGTATGCGCCCTGCCGTGGCGGCCCGCTCCTGCCTGGCACAGGCCGGCCTGCTCCTGGAGCCGTTCGGCCTGTCCTCCGCGGAGGCCCGCCGGGCGGCCGCCCACTACCTGATCACCCTTGCCGATCGGCACCACCGGGACGGCCACGAGCCCCTCGGTCCCTCGTCCCTCTGGCTCAACCCCCTCGTCGATCATCTGGAGAGCCTCCTGTGAGGTCAACGTTGAAGCGCTCGGCCCATGCCGTCTCCCTCACCACGGGCATGCTCACGACGCGTGCGCGGATACTGCCGTCGTTCCTGATCGTCGGAGCGCAGCGATGCGGCACCACCTCGCTCTACCGCGCTCTCTCCCGGCATCCCCTGATCGTCAAGCCGGTGTTGCGCAAGGGCGTGCACTACTTCGACGTGAGTTACGACCACGACATGTCCTGGTATCAGGCGCACTTCCCGCTCAAGGCCACCGCACAGCGGCTCCAGCGCCGGTACGGCCAACGCACCCAGGCCTTCGAGTCGTCGCCGTACTACCTCTTCCACCCGCTCGCGGCCGCCCGGATCGCCTGGAACCTCCCGGGGGTCAAGCTGATCGCGCTGGTCAGGGATCCGGTCGAGCGGGCCGCGTCGGCGCACGCGCACGAGCTCGCTCGGGGGTTCGAGACCGAGCCGTCGTTCGAGCGCGCACTGGACATGGAGAGCGCGCGGCTCGCGGGCGAGGCCGAGCGGCTGCGCGAGTCTCCCCACTACCTGAGCCACGCCCATCGCCACCACGCCTACGTCGCCCGCGGCAGGTACGCCGAACAGCTGAACCGGATGGAGCTTCTCGTCGGCCGCGACCGGATCCTCGTCCTCGACAGCGGTTCGTTCTTCCGTGAGCCCGACCCCGTCTATGACCGCGTCCTGGAGTTCCTGGGGCTGCCGCGGATGGGCGACCCGGTGTTCGAGGTGCACAACGCGCAGCCGCGGACCTCCGAGATGCCGCTCTCGGTGCGCCAACGGCTGGGCGCGCACTTCGCCCCGTGGGACGCCCTCCTCCAGCAATGGCTCGGGACGGAGCCCTCGTGGCGCCGATGAGCGCCCTCGGAACACGTCGTCCCGGCTCCGGCCTGGCGCGCGGCAGCCTCGCCGGGCTCGCCGCCGCGGGGGGCGGAGCGGCGAGCCAGTTCCTCATCGTGCTGCTCATCACGCGATCGCTCGATCCCGACGCGGCGGGGGCGTTCTTCACCGCGACGGCACTGTGCCTCATGCTCGCCGGAATCCTGCGGCTCGACGCCGGGAACGGCCTGATCTACGCCCTGGCAAGACGACCACGCGAGTCATCGGGCCGCACGGTGTTGTGGGCGGCGCTCACCCCGGTCGCGGCGGTCTCCGCGCTCGCCGCGTGCGCCGTCACGGTCTTCGACGGAGAGCTGGCCGAGCTGACCGGCGTCCCGGACGGCGTCTGGCCGGCGCTGGCCGCGACCCTGCCCGCCGTCGTGCTGGCGGACGTGCTGGTGTCGGCCACCCGAGGCCTCGGCTCGATGCGGCCGACGCTCCTGCTCGACGGCCTCGGCCGGCCGATGGGCCAGCTCCTCCTCGTCGCCGCCGGAGTGCTCGTGGGCGCCTCGCTGCCCATCCTGACGGCGGCGTGGGCCCTGCCGGCGGTCCCCGCCACCGTGCTGGCGGCGGTGTGGCTCCGGCGGCACCTGCCGGGTTCGACCGCTCCCCCACTCGGACACGGCGGAGGCGAGATGGTGGCCTTCAGGGCGCGCGGCGGGGACGGGATGGCGGCCTTCAGGCTCGCGCGCGGCGGGGGTGGGATGGCGGCGTTCTGGCGTTACACGGGGCCGAGGTCGGCCGCCGCGGCGATCCAGGCGGTGTTCCAACGGCTCGACATCGTGATCGTCGCGGTGCTGGCGGGTCCGGCCCCCGCCGCCGTCTACACGGCGGCCACCCGGTTCAAGGTCGTCGGGCAGCTGGCCAACCAGGGGCTGGTGCAGGCCGTGCAACCCCACCTCGTCAGGGCGCTCGCCGACGGCGACCTCGCGCGGGCCCGGCGCCTCTACCAGACCACGACCATGTGGCTGGTCGTGCTCACCTGGCCGATCTGGCTCGGGTACGCGGCCCTCGCGCCGTGGTTGCTGCCGTTGTTCGGCCCCTCCTACGCCGACGGCGTGGCCATCGCGCTGGTGTTGTCCGGAACCATGGTGGTCGCCACCGCCTGCGGCATGGTCGACGTCGTCCTCATCGCGTCCGGACGCACCGCGGCGAGCCTGGCCAACACCGCCTGCGCCGTGGCGGTGACCATCGTGGTCGACGTGCTGCTGGTGCCGTCCCACGGCGCGCTGGGAGCGGCTCTCGGCTGGTCGGCCGGAGTGCTGGCGAAGAACGCGTTGCCGCTGGTCCAGATCTCCCGCCGCTACGGCCTGCGCCCCTTCGGCAGGCACTCCGCGAGCGCGTTCCGCCTGCGAAGGGTCGTCGTGTGAAGGCCTCCGGACCCCCTGTCCTGGTCACCGGCCTGCCGCGCAGCGGCACGAGTTGGGTGGGCAAGATGCTCGCGGCGAGCGGGCACCTGGTCTACGTCAACGAGCCGCTCAACCCGGAACGCCCGCCCGGCCGCTCCCCCGGCGTGCTCGCCGCGTCCGTGACCCACCGGTTCCAGTACATCTGCGCGGACGACGAGACCCCCTGGCTCGACGCCTTCTCCGGAACGGTCGCGCTCCGCTACCACTGGCTGGCCGAGCTTCGCCGTAACAGGCGGCCACGCGACCTGGCCAGGATGGCCAAGCACGGCACGGCGTTCGGGATGGGCGCACTCCGCGGCAGGCGCGCCCTGCTCGACGATCCCTTCGCGCTCCTGTCCGCGGAATGGTTCGCCCGACGGCTCGGCTGCCAGGTGATCATCCTGGTCCGGGATCCCGTTTCGTTCGTGGCGAGCTGGCAGCGGCTCGGCTGGACGGTCTCCTTCGACGAACTCCTGGGACAGCCGCTGCTCCTGCGCGACCACCCCGGTGTCGAACGGCTCCGCCCCCTGGCCGGCTCGCAGGACCGCATCGCCAAGACGGCCGCCCTGTGGAGTGCGGCCCGTCAGGTGACCGACGCGGTGGCCGCCCGCTCGACCGGCATCCGCGTGGTGGGCTTCGAACACCTCGCCTCGGCGCCTCTGGACGGCTTTCGCGACCTCTACGAGTGGTGCGGGCTGCCGTGGACCCGCCGGGCCGCCCGGCGCATCACCACGGCCTGTACGGCACGGCGCTCCCGATCGGGCGGCTTCGCCTGGACGGGCCTGTCACGGACGGCCTTCCGCCCCATGGACTCCCGCCAGGCCCTCAGCGCCTACCGCCGGCGCCTGTCCCCCGAAGAGATCGCCCGCATCCAGTCCCTGACCTGCCTGCCGACCGCCTGAGCTGCTCTTCCAGGAAGCAACGCCGGGATAGTTCATAGATCGGACGGGTGACGCGGCACACGAAGGTGCCGGCCCTCTTGCCACATCTGATGCAGGAGCCTGAATCCGTCGTCGCCCGTGCAACATCCGTCGGCCACCGCCTCGGACATGAGGTCCATGGTGTCGCGGGTGGTTATGCCTTGAGCACGCGCGTACTCCTGAGCGTCCCGATCATCGGTGATCCAGTGCGAACCGGTGAACTCCGCCCAGTTCAAGATCACGTGGCAGGTCTGCGCCTCTCCGAGGTGCTTCAGCGGCTGACGCGGTGACCCGCCGAAGACCGCTCGGCGAACACGCTCGATCTGCCTGTTCTCCTCGGGATCATCGATCTCGATCGGATCCCCCAGCCAATTGCCGCCGGCGATCGCGCCCAAGCCGGGATAGACGCGGGAGGACTGTGCCGCCTCGAACGCGATCGCCTCAGTCCAGCGTCCACGACCGCGCAGGGTCTTCTCCAATAAAGGGAGGCTGTCCACGCAGGCGAAATTGCACAGCACTGTGTTGTCGGGAAACCAGTACCAGGTCATGAGCCGAGGGGGGATTCCTCTCTCGTTTCACTGATGGCCTGCCGCAACGTGGCGGTGTCGACGCCGATCAGATTCGCGTACGGCCTGAGCGTCGCCTTTCCATCGGCATACGCCTGGAAGGTGCCCCGCACGAGCGAGGCAGGAGTCCGCGGACGCGACGCCGACTCGATCCACTCCGCCAGCACATCCACGGCATCGGCCAGATGAGCCGCCTGACCGGCGTTCAGTGATCTGAAAGAGTCACAGAGCCGGCGATCGATGAGGCCGAGATTGAACAGCCGCCACGCAAGCGTGCTCGGCGATACCCAGAAGCGGCAGGCGAGCTTCGCGAACGCGGTCTCCGACCATGTGAGCCGAGCGTCTTCCTCGCGAAGGATCTCCGCGGGAAGCAGGAACTCGGCGGCGAAGGCGTTCGCTCTGATTTCCGAGGGCTGCTGCTTGTGAACACTGTCATGAAGGTCGGCGTCCAGGTGGAGTCCCTGGTTGTCACCGGTAAGCAAATGAGCCAGTTCATGGGCGATGGTGAACCTCTGACGGGCGGGCACCTCCGATGTACCGATCACCATGAGCCGCGTTTGCTCGTCCGCGTAGGCGAGTCCATCGAACCCGTCCGGGAGGCGAACGATCGCGACATCCACCCCGAAAAGGTCCTCAATGACTTCGGACAGATCACGCCGCCGACAGGGATCGATCCCGCCGCTTCGTGCGAGATCCCGAGCCTCGGCGGCAAGGTTGCGTCCTTGGTCGATCGGTCGTCCCGCCTTCAGAACCGGCGCGAAGGCGGACAACTCCTGCCGATATCCGAGAAATGCCAGATCCGCCCGGATCTGGGCGAGCCGTTCCGCCTCACGGATAGCCGTATCCGATGACGTGGACGAAGCCATGGAGGTTCGTGCGGCCAGGGAAGGAACAGTCGAGTCGCCACCCAGGAGCCAGTCGACGGAGACCCCACCCACATCGGCGATCCGCGCCAGGTCCAGCGAGGTGAATCGCCGAATGCCCGACAACGACTTGGACATCTTCGGTGAGTCGAGCCCCGCTCGTGCGGCGAACTCGGCCTGGGTGATGCCACTGTCCGCGATCAGTCGGCGCACCCGCTCCGCCGTTCTCTCCCCAGCCATACCGAAAGCCTAGATTCGAATTGCGAAAATCGCAAACACGCATTGATCATTGACGTCCGCAAACCGACCGACGAGCCCGCCACAGGCGTTTCAGCAGGCAGACGGCCAGCAGACGGAGGGCGAACGGCAGGTCGTCGACGAGGTAACGCCGTGCCAGCCTGCCGGGCTCGCTCAACAGCCGGAACAACCACTCCAGCCCGTGATCCCCCATCCACGCGGGAGCCCGCCGTACGGCGCCGGCGGTGAAGGCGATCGCGGAGCCGCAGCCCACGAACCACGCCCCGGGCAGGTCGGCCCGGACCATGGCGATCAGCCGATCCTGCTTCGGGAACCCGAGCCCGACGAAGACCAGCCGCGGCCCGGCCGCGACGAGCCTCCTCCTCACCTCGGCGAGAGCCTCCGGACACGTCTCGAACCCGTACGGCGGGGCGTCGGTCCCGGCCACCACCAGCCCCGGATAGCGCTCGCACAAGACGTCCCGCGCGGTCTCCGCCACCCCTGGCGGCCCGCCGAGCAGATAGACCGGGATGCCGCCGACGGCCGCGGCCTCGGAGAGCGACCAGATCAGATCGGCTCCGGTGACCCGCTCGGGCAGGGGCCGGCCGAGCAGCCGGGCCGCCCAGACCAGCGGCATGCCGTCCGCGACCGCCAGGTCGGCCCGGGTGACCAGGGCGCGCAGGTCGGCGTGACGCGAGATCGCCCGGCAGATGTCCACATTGGGGGTGACGAGGTGTCCTCCGCGACCTCGGCCGAGCGCGGCGACGACGTGCTCCACCACCTGGGCCTCGGTCAGCGGATCGACCTTGACCCCGGCGACCGCCACTCGCCCCTGCCTGCGCCGGCGGGCCGGAGCGGGCGCCACCCCCGAACGAGGGGCCATCAGATGCCGTGACCGCGGGCGTTGAGCAGGCTCAGCACCGCGCTCGCGGAGATCAGCCGGCCGGCCACCGCCAGAGCGACGGCCGCGCGCGGCTCGCTCCTGCGGGCCGCGAAGGCCCTGAGCGCCCAGCGGGCGGCCTCTCGGCGGTGGCCGAGAGCCGCGTGCGAGAAGGCCAGCTGGCCGTAGATCCGGGCGGCGCCGTACGCGTCCGCCGCCAGTTCGGGATGGCGGGCCAGCATCCAGTCGAGGCCCGCGATGCGATCCGCCCACTTCATGACGTACTGCGAGGCACCCCAGCGCACGCGGACGAGCGGACGGTCGACATGGACGATCGGGTGCCGCCAGGCGGCACGCAGCGCGAGGTCCCAATCCTCGTTCTGACCGCCGGGTGCGCTCTCGTCCACCCAGATGGAGCCCCGCCGGAACAGGAACGTCGAGGAGTGGACCATCATCATCCGCGAGCGCGTCAGGTGCTCGCGCGTCACCCGGGCGGTTCCGGCGAGGCGGGGGACGCGGCGTGAGCCGTACTCGACCTCGATCGCGCAACTGGCGAAATCGGCCTCCGGCTCCTCGGCCAGCGCGGCCGCCTGTACGGCGAGCTTGCCGGGCAACCAGAGATCGTCGTCGTCGCAGAAGGCCACCAGCTCGGTCTCGAGCGCGGCGATTCCGGAGTTCCTGGCGCCGGGCAGGCCGGGGCGCTGGCGGTTCGGCAGGATCCGGACGCTGCCCCGGGAGGAGCCGATGCTCCCCACCTGCTCGGCCACCTGCTCGACCGGCGCGCCTCCCGCGTCGACGACCACGACCACCTGCAACCGGCGACTGTAGGCCTGGCCCAGCACGCCGGCCACCGCGGCGGCGAGCGAGCCTGGCCGGTCTCCTCGGGTGGGGATCACGACACCCACGGACGGGTTCAAATCACGAGCTCCGATCAGTATGCGAGGGGGTAGCCGTACATCAGCAGCAGCGGCCAGGTCAGCGCGGTGACCAGCCAGCGCTGCCGGAACGGCAGTGCGGCGCGGCGGTCGTGGAACTCGATGTGGCCCACGGCGAACCTCATGGGATTGCCGGAGACCGTGTGCGCGACGCCGAGTCGCGCCTGCCCGTCCTCGATGAAGCCGAGCGTCTCGCGAGAGTCGGTCAGCTCCAGGTCGCCGGCCAGTTCCGTCAGCGTCGCGACGGGGTCCTGCACGAGATCCTCGTAGTGGACGCGGACGACCTGGACGCCCTTCCAGCGGAGGACCTCGAAGGCGAGGTTCTGCGCGAGCCAGTGCATCGCCGTCCGGGCGGGCGCCCACCGGGCCATCGGCCGGCCGTCCTCGGGCCGCCGCACCCTCCTGCGCCAGGACGCCGCGACCGCGCGGGGGTCGCGCACCACGTGGACGACCCGGAGGTCCATGGTCGCGGACAGGCAGTACGCCAGGGAGGCGTGCTTGCTGGAGTCGATGACGACGCGCGCCGCCGCGACCTCGGCCGCGGCGGCATAGATCCGCGAGTACGCCGAGACGTACTCGGCGAGCTCGGCCTCCCGGGTCAGCAGCCCGATGGCGAAACCCGGAATGCGGCGCGTGCGGTCCACCCGGGCACGGAGCTCCTGCAGCATGACGGCACGGCTCTCACGCCAGTAACCGAACGCGCGGGAGCCGACCTTGCTCCAGAACGTGCACTGGGAGAACGGCTGACCGCAGCCACAGGGCTCGTCGGCGCGAACGCCACGCGCCCACAGATGGACGACCTCTCCGAGCGGTGCCACACCCGGAATCTCACCGAGCAGGCGCTCGAGCAGGGTGGTGCCGCTACGGCCCAGCCCTCCTACGAAGATCACCGGCTGAGCGTCGGCCACGAGCCCTCCACCTAGTGGATGCGGAACGTGACGACCCTAGCGCGGAGAGTAATCGAACGCCTGATGATCCCTAAAGGATCTACTCAGTGAGCGTCGACGATCATCCCTGCCCCGACTGTGCCGTTGGTGGTCTCGTCGATCAGGATGAATCCGCCGGTGAGGCGGTTCCTGGCGTAGTCGTCCACGAACAGCGGCTGAGTGGTGCGCAGCGTCACCCGGCCGATCTCGTTGAGCCCCAGCGAGGTCGCCGTCTCGTCACGGTGAAGGGTGTTGACATCCAGGCGGTACTGCAGGTCCCTGACCACGGTCCGCGCGGTCCTCGTGGTGTGCTTGAGAACCAGCTTGGAGCGGGGCTGCAGCCTCACGCCGTCGGCCATCCACGCGACCATCGCGTCGATCTCCTGGGCCACGTGCGGCTGGTTGTGCGGACGGCAGATCATGTCGCCGCGCGAGATGTCGATGTCGTCCTCCAGCCGGATGGTGACCGACATGGGCGGGAATGCCTCGTCGAGCGCGCCGTCGAAGCTGTCGATCGACTTGATCCGCGTGGTGAGGCCCGACGGCAGGTGCATGACCTCGTCGCCCGGCTTGAGGACGCCACCGGCCACCTGACCCGCGTATCCGCGGTAGTCGTGCAGCGACTGGTTCGTCGCGTTGTGCGGTCGGATGACGTACTGCACCGGGAAGCGGACGTCGACGAGATTGCGGTCGGAGGCGATGTGCACGTGCTCCAGGTGATGGAGCAGCGCCGTGCCCTCGTACCACGGCATGTTCTCCGAGCGGGAGACCACGTTGTCGCCGTGCAGCGCGGAGATCGGGATGAACGTGAGGTCGCTGGCGTTCAGCTTCGACGCGAAGGCGGTGAACTCCTCGCGGATCTCCTCGAACCGGGCCTCGGAGTAGTCGACGAGGTCCATCTTGTTGACCGCGAGGACGAGGTGGGGCACCCGCAGGAGCGTCGTCAGGAACGCGTGCCGCCGCGACTGCTCCAGCACGCCCTTACGGGCGTCGATCAGGATGATCGCCAGGTCCGCGGTCGAGGCTCCGGTGACCATGTTCCGGGTGTACTGGATGTGACCCGGGGTGTCGGCGATGATGAACTTCCGCCGGGGCGTCGCGAAGTAGCGGTAGGCGACGTCGATCGTGATCCCCTGCTCGCGCTCCGCCCGGAGACCGTCGGTGAGCAGGGACAGGTCGGTGTACTCGGTGCCCCGGTCGCGCGAGGTGCGCTCGACCGCTTCCAACTGGTCCTCGAAGATCGCCTTGGAGTCGAAGAGCAGCCGCCCGATCAGCGTCGACTTGCCGTCGTCCACGCTGCCCGCCGTAGCGAAACGAAGGATGTCCATTACTCGTGCTCCCCAAGGTTCGTACGGCCGGCATCAGGAAGATCAGCGCGCATCAGAAGTACCCTTCCTTCTTGCGATCTTCCATGGCGGCCTCGGACGCGCGGTCGTCGGCGCGGGTGGCTCCCCGTTCGGTGATCCTGGTCGCCGCCACCTCTTCGATGATCTGCTCGACCGTCGTGGCCGTGGAGGCCACCGCGCCGGTGCACGTCATGTCGCCGACCGTGCGGTAACGGACCACCGCCTCGAAGATCGGCTCGTCGTCGCCCCGCTGGACCACCTCGTCATCGCTGAGCAGCATGCCGTCCCGCTCGAACACCTTGCGGGTGTGGGCGAAGTAGATCGAGGGGATCTCGATGCCCTCGCGCTGGATGTAGTACCAGATGTCCAGCTCGGTCCAGTTGGACAGCGGGAACACGCGGATGTGCTCCCCCTTGCGGATCCGGGTGTTGTAGAGGTTCCACAGCTCGGGCCGCTGGTTCTTCGGATCCCACTGCCCGAAGTCGTCGCGGAAGGAGAACACGCGCTCCTTGGCCCTGGCCTTCTCCTCGTCACGCCGGGCCCCGCCGAACACGGCGTCGTACTCGTTCTCCTCGATCGCGTCGAGCAGGGTCGTGGTCTGCAGCCGGTTGCGCGAGGCGCGCCGCCCGGTCTCCTCCATCACCCGTCCCGCGTCGATGGATGCCTGGACCGAGGCCACGACCAGCCGTGCGTTCAGCTCGGCGACGCGCCGGTCCCGGAAGTCGATCACCTCGGGGAAGTTGTGCCCGGTGTCCACGTGCATCAGCGGGAAGGGGATCGGCGCCGGCCAGAACGCCTTCTCGGCGACGCGCAGCATGACGATCGAGTCCTTGCCACCAGAGAAGAGCAGACAGGGCCGCTCGAACTCGGCCGCGACCTCGCGCATGACGTGGATCGCCTCGGCCTCGAGCACGTCGAGCTGTGACGTCGTGTAGTCACGCTGGAGCATTGGTGCTTCCTCCGGGAGATTAGCGATGAAGGTCACGGATGCCGGCGAGCAACGTTGGCGCCAGATCCGGTAGGCAAACAAGGATATCCGGCAGGGAGGGGTCTGCCTGGTTGTAGACCAGTGGCGAGCCGTCGATCCTGCTCGCGTGCGCCCCCGCGGCGAGCGCCACGGCGACCGGCGCGGCGGAGTCCCACTCGTACTGGCCGCCCGCGTGGACGTACGCCTCGACCTCTCCGGTGAGGACGGCTGAGATCTTGGCCCCGGCCGAGCCGATCGGGACCAGATCGGCGCCCGCGAGGAACGCGAGCTTCCGCACGAACTCGGGGGGCCGGGTGCGGCTGACCGCGATCCGGAACCGCTCGCCGGGCCTTGCCAGCACGGGCGGGACGGCCGCCGTCAGGGTCCTGCCCTGGGCCGGGAGCGCGACCGCCCCCGCCGTCAGCGAGCCTTTCTCCCACAGCGCGACATGGACCGCCCAGTCGGACCGGCCCTCCTCGGAGAACTCGCGGGTGCCGTCGAGCGGGTCGACGATCCACACTCGGTCGGCCGACAGGCGCCGCGGATCCATCCGCTCCTCGCGGGTCGCCTCCTCCGACAGGACGCTGTCGCTCGGCCTGAGGCGCTGCAGGGCCTCGGTGAGGAACCGGTGCGCCATCAGGTCGCCCGCGTCTTTCAGCGCACGCTGGTCGGCGAACCCGTGCTCGGCCCGGAGTGCGAGCAGCCGTTCCCCCGCCTCCGTGGCGAGATCACCCGCGAGGGCGTGGTCGTCCCTAATCGTCATTCAGTAAGCTCCCGCGCCGCCCGCGACCGCTGACCAGGTCTTCCAGAGAATCTGCAGATCCAGCATCAGCGACCAATTCTCGATGTAACGCAGGTCCAACCGTACCGATTCCTCCCAGGAAAGATCAGACCTGCCGTTGACCTGCCAGAGGCCGGTCATTCCAGGGCGTACGACCAGCCGGCGGCGGACGTCGTCGCGGTACCGCGCGACCTCCTCCGGCAGCGGCGGGCGCGGCCCGACCAGAGACATGTGACCCCGGAGCACGTTGATCAGCTGGGGCAGCTCGTCGAGGGAGTGCCGCCTCAGCCGGACGCCCATGCGGGTGACCCGCGGATCCTGGCGGATCTTGAACAGCAGGCCGTGGCCGTCGTTGACGAGTTCCACCTTGCGGGCCTCGGCGTCGTTCCGCATGGTCCTGAACTTGAGGATCGTGAACTCCACGCCGTCCTTGCCGACCCGCGTCTGCCTGAACAGCACCGGCCCCGGGCTCGACGCCCGTACGGCTATCGCGACGACGAGCATCAACGGAGCGAGCAGGACCAGGGCGACGCCCGCGACCAGCCGGTCGAAGGCCGTCTTGATCAACTGGCGCGCGCCGGCGAGGTCCGGGTGCTCGACGTGGAGCAGGGGAAGCCCCGCCACCGGCCGGATCGCGGTGCGCGGTCCCGCCACCTCCATGAGGGCGGGGGCGACGACGAGGTCGGTGCGGGTCCGCTCCAGCCGCCAGGCCAGTCTGCGCAGCGCCGTGCCGTCGAGTTCCGGACAGGCGAGCACCGCCACGGTGTCCGCCCCCACCTGCTGCACGACGAGGGGGACGTCGGTGAAGTCGCCCAGGATGGGGACCTCCTCGATCTCCCCCTGCGCATCGGTGGGCAGGCAGGCGGCGACGATCTCCATCCCGTGATAGCGCTCGCGCCGGAATCTCATGGTCAGTTCGGCGATGCCCGCGCGATGGCCCACCGCGACCACCCGGCGCATGCAGTCCTCGCCCCGGCGCCGGCGCCCGTGCAGGCGGCGGCGTAAGCCGTACCGGGCGAGGAGGGTCAGGACCGTCATGAGCGGCAGCGCCACGACCACGTAACCGCGGGCGAGGTCGGCCTTGGTCACGTAGGCCGTGATGGCGACCGCGGCGATGAGGGTGAACCCGCACTGCGCGATCCGGCGGAACTCCTCCGAGCCCACCCCGATCAGGCGGGGCTCGTAGCCCCGGTTGAGGCCGATCATGCCGGCCCACACGGGCGGAAGCGCTCCACTCAGCACCACATAGGGCGCCACATAAGGAGTAACCTCGCCGAACCTGAGCAGTACTGCGGCTACCCCGGCCAGAAGGGCACACGTCATGTCGGACACAGCCGCATGGAACCGGTATCGCGTCGCCCAGCGCGGCGGCCGCGGGATCGGATGCGCCGGCGTCGGCCGCGCCCGGCCGGCGGCGACCACTGAAACTTCGCCGTCCAGCACGCACCCTCCACACTCGTCGCCTCGCGCCGTCACGTAACGGCATCGTCACTGACAGTGAGGAATGCTAGCGGTCATCCGGTGGGGCTTAGAGGAGAATTCGTGAAAGCCGAAACGTACATCTCTGTCGATATCGAGGCCGATGGCCCGATTCCGGGCCCATATTCCATGATCAGCATCGGTATGACGGTGGCGGGGAGGATGGTCGGCAGGAGCTTCGAGAAGACCGATCCCGAATCGGCGACCTTCTACGCGGAGCTCAGGCCCATCAGCGACGACTTCGTCGCCGAATCGCTGGCGGTCAGCGGACTCGACCGCGACGCGCTGGTCGAGGAGGGGCGCGACCCCGCCGAGGCCATGGCCGCCGCCGCGGCCTGGATCCGGGAGGTCTGCGGAGCGGACCTCCCGGTGCTGGCGGCGTTCCCGCTGGCCTACGACTGGATGTGGATGTACTGGTACTTCCTGCGTTTCACCGGGGAGAGCCCGTTCGGCCACTCCCGGTGCATCGACATCAAGACCCTCTACACCGCCAAGGCGGGCGTCCCCGTCGCGTGGTCGACCAAGCGGCAGATGCCGCGCGAGGTGCGATCGGACCGCCGCCACACCCACAACGCGCTGGACGACGCCGTGGAGCAGGCCGAGCTGTTCCAGAACCTGATGCTCTGGCCGGGATCAGCGGGGCGGCTTCACCGGGTTGAGATCCCCCGCGTGGAACCTGTTCTGGGTGGCCTCGACGCCGCTCGTGATCAGTGACTCCACCATGTCGGCCGCACGGTCGACCAGGAACGGCAGGTCCTTGCGCTCGGCGGTGGCGAAGTCCTTCAGCACGTAGGCCGCCGGATCCATCCGTCCCGGTGGGCGGCCGATGCCGAAGCGGATCCGCGGATAGTCCTTCGTCCCCAGCGACTTGGTGATCGACTTCAACCCGTTGTGGCCGTTGTCCCCGCCGCCCAGCTTCGTGCGCAGCGCGCCGTAGGGGATGTCCAGCTCGTCATGGATGACGATGACGTTCACGGGCGCGACCTTGTAGAAGTCGGCCAGCGCCTTCACCGGACCGCCGGACAGGTTCATGTACGACAACGGCTTTGCCAGCACGGCACGGGCGCCGGCCGACCGCCCCTCGACGATCTCGGCCCGCGACTTGTGGACCTTGAAACGGCCGCCCATCCGGGCCGCCAGCTCCTCGACCACCATGAAGCCCGCGTTGTGCCGGTTCCCGGCGTACTCGGGCCCCGGATTGCCCAGGCCGACGACAAGCCATCGCTGATCACCGGACTCGGCGATCCCAGACATCACGGTCTCCTCACATGAAGAAGTCCTCCACAGGAGGTCCTGTGGAGGACTGTCTCACATCGGTGCTACTCGGCGGACTCGGCCGAAGCGGCCTCGCCCTCGGCAGCGCCCTCAGCGGCGGCCTCGCCCTCCGCGGGCAGCTCGGCCGTCGGAGCGGCGATCACGTGCAGGACCAGCGCCTCGGGGTCGCCCTGGAGCGTGGTGCCCGTCGGCAGCGGGAGGTCGGCCGCGTGGACGACGAAGCCGACGTCCTTGCCGTCGACGTCGACGGTGACGCCGGTCGGGATGTGCGTGGCCTCGGCCTCCACCGACAGCGTGATCAGCTGCTGGTCGAGGATGGCGCCGCCGATCACCTCGCCGGTGACGTTGACCGGGATCTCGACGGTGACCTTCTCGCCCCGCTTGACCAGGAGCAGGTCGATGTGCTCGATGTAGCCCCTGATCGGGTCACGCTGGACGCCCTTGGGCAGCGCGATCTCGTCGACCCCGTCGCCGTGGACGCGGATGAGGACGTTGGCCTGACGCAGCGCGAGCAGCAGCTCGTGGCCCGGCAGGGTCAGGTGCTTGGGCTCGGTGCCATGGCCGTACAGCACGGCGGGAACCTTGTTCCCCCGGCGGATCGCACGGGCGGCGCCCTTTCCGAACTCCGTGCGGAGCTCAGCGGCGATTCGAACTTCGGACATGGCACATCTCCTAGGGGTTGCTTGACGATTGGTGAGCACCCACCCTGATCCGCCCTAGCGGAAGGCGTTACGGGCGCAGCGTGAACAGCCTACCGTGTCGATTGCGCGAGCTCCGCTCGCGCGGGCTCGGGGCGCCTTGGAGGCCGCGCCCCTCGCGAACCAGGGACCCTCGCGAACTAGCTGTCGCCTTCGAAGAGGCTGGTGACGGAGCCGTCGGTGAAGACCTCGGTGATGGCACGGGCGATCAGCGGGGCGATCGACATCACGGTCAGGCTGTCGAACCTCTTCTCGACGGGGATCGGCAGGGTGTTCGTCACGACCACCTCGGAGATCCGCGAATTCTTGAGGCGATCCACCGCGGGGTCGGAGAACACCGCGTGCGTCGCCGCCACGATGACGTCGGTGGCCCCGTGCTCGTAGAGCGCGTCGGCCGCCTTGCAGATCGAGCCGCCGGTGTCGATCATGTCGTCGATCAGCACGCAGGTCCGGCCCTGGACCTTGCCGACCACCTCGTGCACCTTCACCTGATTGGCCACGTCGAGGTCGCGGCGCTTGTGGATGAACGCCACCGGGGTGCCGAGCGAGTCCGACCAGCGCTCCGCGAGCCGTACACGGCCGGTGTCAGGCGAGACGATCGTCGTGGTCGCCGGGTCGAGCTTGCCCCGCAGGTAGTTGATCAGCACCGGCATCGCGAACAGGTGGTCCACCGGGCCGTCGAAGAAGCCCTGGATCTGAGAGGTGTGCAGGTCGATCGACATCAACCGGTCGGCGCCCGCCTGCTTGAACATGTCGGCCATCAGCCTGGCCGTGATCGGCTCTCGCCCGCGGCCCTTCTTGTCCTGCCGCGCATAGCCGTAGAAGGGCATGATGACCGTGATCCGCTTGGCCGAGGCGCGCTTGAGCGCGTCGACCATGATCAGCTGCTCCATGATCCACTGGTTGATCGGCGCGGTGTGGCTCTGCATCACGAAGGCGTCGCAACCGCGGACGGACTCCAGGTAGCGCACGTAGATCTCGCCGTTCGCGAAGTCGCGCAGCGCGGTGGGCGTGATCTCGACGGCGAGATTCGCGGCCACCTCGTCGGCCAACTCGGGGTGGGCGCGTCCGGAGAAGAACATGAGGTTCCGCTCACCCATCGTCTTCTTGCCGCTCATGCCACACTCCTCGACTGCCGAGCCCCCCGGCCGGCCGTTCCGTAACGGGTCGCCTGGTCCCGCACACACGACTCGACGCCGTGCCGTCCTGTTCGCTCGCCCCGCTGAACCACGGTGTCCTCCTGGCCTGCCCCTGAGGGCGTTACGCGGTGAGACCGCGCCTTGTTCTCATTACCGATGCCGTACGGCTCACGCAACGAACGCCGCACGCCGTCCGGCGGTGCCGCCTGTCCGTGACCACTCAGAACTGTGCCTCGCGACTACTCCGCGCCCGTCTGCGGCTCCGCCTGCTCATCCGGCTCGGCGACGGCCTGTTCGGCCGCCTTGGCCGAGGCCGTCCCCGGGCGGCGGCGGACGACCCACCCCTCGATGTTGCGCTGCTTGCTCCTGGCCACGGCCATCGCCCCCGGAGGGACGTCGCCGGTGATGACGGAGCCGGCGGCGGTGTAGGCGCCGTCGCCGATGGTCACCGGAGCGACCAGCATGTTGTCACTGCCCACCCGGACGTGGTCGCCCACGACGGTGCGGTGCTTGTTGATCCCGTCGTAGTTCACGAAGACACAGGCCGCGCCGATGTTGGAGCCCGTCCCGATGGTGGCGTCGCCGACGTACGACAGGTGGGGGATCTTGGACCCCTCGCCGACGGACGAGTTCTTGGCCTCGACGAAGGTGCCGATCTTGCTCTTGCGCCCGAGGACCGTCCCGGGCCGGAGGTAGGCGTAGGGGCCGACGGACGCCTGCGCGCCGATCTCGGCCCGGTCGCAGACCGCGTTGCGCACCACGGCGTCCGCGCCGACGACGGTGTCGGTCAGCGTGGTCGCGGGGCCGACCTCGGCCCCGGAGGCGACTCTCGTGGAGCCGTGGAGCTGGGTCGCCGGGTGGATCACCGCGTCCGCCTCGAGCCTGACCTCGGCGTCGATCCAGGTGCTCGCGGGGTCGATGATGGTCACGCCGGCCCGCATGTGCGCCTGGAGGATCCGGTCGTTGAGGACCCGGCGCGCGAAGGCGAGCTGGACGCGGTCGTTCACGCCCTCCACCTCGACGTAGTCGGACGCGACGTGCGCCCCGACCCGGTGCCCGTCCTCGCGGAGGATGGCCAGGACGTCGGTGAGGTACTCCTCGCCCTGCGCGTTGGCCGCGCCGACCCGCTTGACCCCGTCGGCGAGGAGCGATCCGTCGAACGCGTAGACGCCCGAGTTCATCTCATGGATCGCCCGCTGCTCGGGGCTCGCGTCCTTCTCCTCGACGATCTCCAGGACGGCTCCGCCCGCGTCGCGGACGATCCGGCCGTACCCGGTCGGGTCGGGGACCTCCGCGGTGAGGACCGTGACCGCGTTGCCGTCCGCGGCGTGCCTTTCCAGCAGCGCCGCGAGAGTCGCCGTGCGGAGCAGGGGCGTGTCGCCGTACGTGACGAGGACCGTTCCTCTGATGTCGCCCACCGCCTCGAGGGCGGTTCTCACGGCGTGGCCGGTGCCGTTCTGCTTCTCCTGGACGACCGGGAGCGCGTCGGGCGCCGTGGTGGCGAGGTGGCTTTCGACCTGGTCGCGGGCGTGTCCGATGACCACGACCAACTGCTCGGGGTCGAGGCCGCGGGCGGCGGCGAGCATGTGGTCCACAAGCGCGCGACCGCAGAGCTCATGGAGGACTTTGGGGGTGTTCGACTTCATCCGAGTGCCCTCGCCGGCGGCGAGGACGATGACGGCGGCCGGACGCGGCACACTCACGGACTGAGGCTCCCTCGGCGTCACGATAGAGACGAGTCGGCTTCCGGTTCACGGGCGGCCACCCACAGGGCACCGCACGGTCACCCGCTCGACAAGGTGAGCTTACCTGTCGGGCCTGAGATCGAATCCAGCCCCACCCATAACCACCCGATCCTCAGCTGCCGCTCCGGCGCCAGGACTCGAACCTGGACAACAGGGACCAAAACCCTGCGGGCTGCCAATTACCCAACGCCGGAAAGGTTTGGCGAGCGCCCGGTGATCCCGGCCGCAAGCCGCCTCCTACGATACCGATCCCCCCGGATCTGTGACGCCAAGACGCGGTCCGCCGATGATCCCGAATCCGGGGCCGTCCGGCTCGGCGGCTTTCCGGGCGCGCCGGTTACCCGGTCGGATCCTCCGGGCAGACCATCCGATATCCGCGCGGCCGGAGGACCGGATCTCCCGCCGCGGGGATGGCTCATTTAGCAGATGATCAGCCGATCTAGCAAGACGTGGATTCGCCACCAGATGTGCGCGGGAGCGTCACCTTCCCCACATTCAGTCGGCGAAATTCCTAACTTACGATGGCGTAGGTTACGGTGGCGTAGCCAGACATCTTCCCCACACGCGAGGTAGCCAATGACCGTCCTGACCGAACGGCCCGGACCGCAGCCCAAACCGGACTTCGAGCCCCAAGGCAAGTCCCGGGGCGATCTGATCATCTTCGGCGTCGTCGTCGGAGCCCCCATCCTCGCGGTCATCGCCGCGGTGCCCTTCGCCTGGGGATGGGGTCTGGGCTGGACGGACATCGCGATCGCCTTCGTGTTCTACGTCATCTCCGGACTGGGCGTCACGGTCGGATTCCATCGCTACTTCACCCACGGCTCCTTCAAGGCCAAGCGGCCCCTGAAGATCGCCCTGGCGATCGCGGGCAGCCTCTCGCTCGAGATGTCCGTCCTCGACTGGGTCGCCGCCCACCGCAAGCACCACAAGTTCTCGGACAAGGAAGGCGACCCGCACTCGCCTTGGCGCTTCGGCACCAGCGTCTGGGCGCTGTCCAAGGGACTGCTCTGGGCGCACATGGGCTGGCTGTTCGAAGTGGAGCGGGTCAACCGGCAGAAGTACGCCCCGGACCTGGCCAAGGACCCGGACATCATCAAGCTGCACAAGTGGTTCCCCGCCCTGGCGCTCACCTCGCTCCTGCTGCCCGGCGCGCTGGGCGGCCTGCTGACCTGGTCGTGGCAGGGCATCGTGACCGCTCTCTTCTGGGGCACGGTCGTCCGCATCGGTCTGCTGCACCACGTCACCTGGTCCATCAACTCGATCTGCCACGTGTTCGGCGACGAGGAGTTCGAGTCGCGCGACAAGTCCCGCCAGGTGTGGTGGCTCGCCATCCCGTCCTTCGGCGAGTCCTGGCACAACCTGCACCACGCCGACCCGACCTGCGCCCGGCACGGCGCGCTCAAGGGCCAGATCGACCTGAGCGCCGGGACGATCCGCCTGTTCGAGAAGGCCGGCTGGGCCTACGACGTGCGCTGGCCCACCCCCGAGCGACTGGCGGCGAAGCGTCTTGGCTGACGCCATCGGTACGGATGACAGGGCCGCCGTCGACCTGGCGGCCCTGGCTTCTCCGCGTTCCACCTCTGACGACGACGATTCTGGTAGGGCCGCCGCCTTACCCCTGACCAGGGCGACAGCGGTGGCCGTACGCGCACATATCCAGCCCGTGCCCGCGGACGCGGGCGATTCCGCGCCCGCGAAAGCCGTACGCAAGGCGGCTGAGGGCCGAGAACAGGCCATGATTGAAGTCGTGAGCGACTCCTCCCGATCCCGCAAGCGCATGACTGGCGCGGAACGGCGCGAGCAGCTGATCCAGATCGGCCGGACCCTGTTCGCCGAGAAGGGCTTCGACGGCACCTCCGTCGAAGAGATCGCGGCGAGTGCCAAGGTCTCCAAGCCCGTGGTCTACGAGCACTTCGGCGGCAAGGAGGGCATCTACGCGGTCGTCATCGACCGCGAGATGCAGCGACTGCTGAGCCTCGTCTCGCAGGCCCTGGTGGCGTCGCACGCGCGGGTGAAGCTGGAACGTGCCGCGCTCGCCCTCCTCCAGTACATCGAGGAGAGCAGTGAGGGCTTCCAGATCCTGGTCCGCGACTCCCACGCCGCCTCCGGCACGGGCACGTTCGCGAGCCTGATCAGCGACATAGCCGGCCAGGTGGAAGACGTGCTCGCCGACGAGTTCAGGGAGCGTGGCTACGACCCGAACCTCGCGCCGATGTACGCCCAGATGCTGGTGGGGATGACCGCGCTGACCGGGCAGTGGTGGCTCGAGGAGCGCCGGCCCCGCCGCGAGGAGGTCGCCGCCCACCTGGTCAACCTCTCCTGGAACGGTCTCACGGGTCTCGACCCGAATCCCGGCCTCACGGCGGCGTCCCGCGGTCTGGTGCTGACGCCCACGACGGAGCCCCGTACAGCGGCCCGCCCGAACGAGCGCGAGCTCAAGGAGCAGGAGAAGGCCCGGCGCGAGCACGAGAAGCTGCGCGAGCGCGAGGTCAAGGAGCAGGAGAAGGCCCGCGAGCGGGAGCTCAAGGAACTCGAACGAGCCCGGGAACGCGAGCTCAAGGAGCAGGAGAAGGTCAGGCGCGAGCAGGAGAAGGCCCGCGAGCGGGAGCTCAGGGAGCAGGAGAAGGTCCGCGAACGGGAGCTCAAGGAACTCGAACGAGCCCGCGAGCGCGAGCAGAGGGAACGGGACAAGCAGCGGGAACGCGAAGAGCGGGAAGAGCAGCGGTCGCAGGAGGCCAGGGCACGGGCGAAAGCGGCCGAGGACCCGGCGGACACCGAAGTCGACAGGGTGCCCTGACGGTTTCGTTGCGTCGTAGTTAACGTACCGTTCAACGAATTAGGGCATATTTTGTCATATGTCCGCCGAATTCGCTTCCGTGCCCAAACCCGAGGATGCCACCCTGCCCGAAGACGCACCGCTGCCCCAGGACCGGTTCCTCAACCGGGAGGAGAGTTGGCTCCAGTTCAACGAGCGTGTGCTGGAGTTATCGGAGGACCCGTCGGTCCCCCTACTCGAACGCGTCAGATTCCTGGCGATCTTCGCAAGCAACCTGGACGAGTTCTTCCGCGTCCGGGTGGCCGGCCTCAAGCGCCGGATGGCGACCGGCCTGCTCCTGCGGACCAAGAGCGGCCTGAAGCCCAGCGAGGAGCTGGCGCGGATCGCGGCCATCGCCGACGACCTCGCCCGCCGGCATGCCGGAGACTTCCACGACGGCGTGCTGCCCCAGCTTGCCGCGGAGGGGATCGAGATCGTCCGCTGGGACGACCTCGGCCGGGACGAGCGGACGGCGCTGCGGAAGCTGTTCCAGGAGCGGATCCGGCCCGTGCTCACCCCGCTCGCGGTGGACCCCGCACACCCCTTCCCTTACATTTCCGGCCTTTCCCTCAACCTCGCTGTGACCGTCCGTAACCCGATCAGCGGGAACACGGTCTTCGCCCGGGTGAAGGTGCCGTCGCAGCTGCCGAGGTTCGTCACCGCGTCGCAGAGCCGGTTCGTCCCGATGGAGGACGTCATCGCCGCCCACCTGGGCGAGCTCTTCAAGGGCATGGAGATCGTCGAGCACCACGCCTTCCGGGTGACCAGGAACGAGGACCTCGAGGTCGACGAGGACGTCACGGAGAACCTGATGCAGGCGCTGGAGCGGGAGCTCCGGCACCGGCGGTTCGGACCGCCGGTCCGCCTGGAGGTCGAGGACACCATCACCCCCGAGGTGCTGGACCTGCTCGTCGACGAACTGCGGGTGGCCGACCACGAGATCTACCGGCTCCCCGGCCCGCTGGACCTGACCGGCCTGCACGCCATCGCCGACCTCGACCGGAGCGAGCTGAAGTTCAACCGGTTCGTGCCGGCGGAGGCCGTGAGCGCCGAGGACGGCCTGTTCGCCACGCTGCGGGAGCGGGACATCCTCCTGCACCACCCGTACGACTCGTTCGCCACGAGCGTCCAGCGGTTCGTGGAGGAGGCGGCGGCCGACCCGGACGTCCTGGCGATCAAGCAGACGCTCTACCGGACCAGCGGCGACTCCCCCATCGTGGACGCCCTGATCGACGCCGCCGAGGCCGGCAAGCAGGTCGTCGTCGTCGTGGAGATCAAGGCCAGGTTCGACGAGCACGCGAACATCTCCTGGGCGCGCAAGCTGGAGAAGGCGGGCTGCCACGTCGTCTACGGCGTGCTCGGGCTGAAGACGCACTCCAAGCTGGCCCTGGTGGTCCGGCAGGAGGCGAACGGCGAACTGCGGCGCTACTGCCACATCGGCACCGGGAACTACAACCCGAAGACGGCCAGGCAGTACGAGGACTTCGGGCTGCTGACGGCCGACCCCCAGGTGGGCGAGGACGTCACGGATCTGTTCATCCACCTCACCGGCTACTCGATCCAGGAGGACTACCGCCGGCTGCTCGTCGCGCCCGACTCGCTCAGGCAGGGCCTGCTGTCCAGGATCGAGGGCGAGATCGAGCACCACAGGAACGGCCGCCCGGCGCGGATCCGCATCAAGACGAACTCGATGGTCGACGAGCCGCTCATCGACGCGCTCTACCGGGCGTCGCGGGCAGGTGTGCCGGTCGATCTCTGGGTCAGGGGAATCTGCACGCTCAGGCCGGGCATCCCCGGTTTGTCGGAGACGATCCGGGTCAGAAGCATCCTGGGCCGTTTCCTCGAGCACTCGAGGGTGTACGAGTTCGGCGAGGGCGACCGGTCGGAGATCTGGATCGGCAGCGCCGACCTCATGCGCCGCAACCTGGACCGGCGCGTCGAGGCTCTGGTGAGGGTGACCAGCGGCCAGCAGCGCGAGTACCTGTCCGACCTCCTCGACCTCGCCATGAGCGACACCACGACGGCGTGGACGCTGAACTCCGACGGGAAATGGCTGCGTCACCGCGGCGAGATCGATCTGCAGCACCACCTGATCGCACGCAGGCGCTGGCGGGCCGTGGACGACGCGACCAGCCTGGACTGAGGGATGCTCATGTTCGAACCCGAGGTTCGATCCACCGGCATGACCGACATGATCCGCGCGGCCGGAGCCGTCGTGTGGCGTGGTGACGAGACCGACCCCGAGGTCGCCCTCGTCCACCGGCCGAAGTACGACGACTGGAGTTTTCCCAAGGGGAAGCTCAAGCCGGGCGAGCACATGATCGCCGGGGCCCTGCGCGAAGTGCGGGAGGAGACCGGCCTGGACGTGGTGTTCGGCCGGTCCCTGCCGCCGAGCCACTACCTCAAGGACGGCCGCCTCAAGCGGGTGGACTACTGGGCGGCGCGGGCCTCCGGCCCCGGCGGGGAGATCATCACGGTCGACGAGGTGGACGAGGTCGTCTGGCTTCCGCTGAACGAGGCCAGACGGCGGCTGACCTACGAGTGGGACGCGGGCCTGCTCAGGGCCCTGACCGCTCTGCCGCTCGCGACCGTTCCCCTGATCTTCGTACGGCACGGCCTGGCCGGGTCCCGCCAGGAGTGGACGGGCGACGACGATCTCCGCCCACTCGACGAGTTCGGGTGGGCGCAGTCGGCGGCCTTCACGGCGGTGCTCGGCGCCTACCGCCCGGCGGCTCTGGTGAGCTCCCCCAGCCTGCGCTGCGTCGAGATGCTGAGGCCGTACGCCGGCGGCCGGGGGATGCGCGTCCGCGAGGACGGGGCGCTGTCCGAGGACGGCTACGACCCGCGCGCCGCCGAGCGGCTGGTGAGCGAGCTCATCGAGTCGGGCGAGCCGTCCGTGGTGTGCAGCCACGGCAAGGTGCTGCCGGAACTGCTCGCGATGGCGGGTGAGAGCCGCCTGAACGACGCCGAGGGCCAGCTCGGCAAGGGGGCCTTCACCGTGCTGAACCGGGCGGGCGGGCGCCTCGTGAGCGTCGAGCGTTACATCACGTGACCCTCACCCCTGTGAAGTGCCGGGTCACGTTACATCACGTGACCCTAGAGCACGTGGAGTCCAGGTGACCTGGCCCTCACCCATGGTCGAGTGCCGGGTCACCCGCTGACGTCGGCCCACACGTTCGGGAACTCCTCGTGGGCCCGCTCGGCGTCCGCGTGCTCCAGGCCGACCAGGACCCCGTAGGTGAAGGTGTCCTCGCCCGCGCCGCGGGCGGCCTCGGCCTCGTCGGCGAGCACCCCCTGGGCCACCACGCCGTCCTGGTGCCTGCCCAGCACCTCCTGCACGGTCTCGGCCCGCTTGGCCAGCCCGGCCAGCCCGACCGCCTCCGCGGTGTAGCGGGCCCGCTTGGCGGCCTTGCGGACGTCGTGCATGGCGATCTCGCGCTGGTCGAGGTCCTCCATGGCCTGCGCGACGTCGTAGGCGTCGCCGACCCGCTTCCATCCCTTGTCCGCGATCTTCTCCAGCACCTTGCCCGCGTCGCCGGCCGCGCGATCGGTCAGCGGGGGGCGGGCCACGAACTCCTCCAGGCCGTCGAGCAGCGCGAAGTAGCGCTCACCGCTGAGCGCCTCGCGGATCCGGCCGTAGGCCTCGTGCTCCCGCGTCAGCAGGTCGTCGCCCAGCCGCCGGCGTACGGGCCCCACCACCAGGGAGGGGTCGAGGGCGTCGAGACGCCGGGCGAACCTGTCCCTGATGACCTCCAGATCGCGCGCCTCGCCCAGCACCTCACCGATCCACCTGAGCTCGTCCTGCAGCTCGGCGGTGTCGCCGAGGATCGACTTGAAGGCCTTGAACGCGCTCCGCAGCCGCCGGCTGGCGACTCTCGCCTGGTGGACGGCGTCCTCCTCGGCCCGCCGTACCCGCGGGTCCTGGGCGGTCAGCGCCTTGACGTGGCCTCTCAGATAGGCGACGACGACCTCGCCCGCGGACCCCGGGGCGAGCGCGGTCTCCGGCCGGGGGGAGACGCCGCCGAGGAGGCGGGCCAGTTTGCTGCTCGCGTCCGCGGGGGTCGCCCCGGCCTTGAGAAGGCGTTTCCCGACGCGCCTGAGCACGTCGCGGTCGCCGTCCTTCAGCTCGGCCTCGACCTCACGCCAGCGGACAACGCGGGGCTCGTCACCGAGCACGGTGCCTTTGACACGGTCGTCCGCGACCTCCACGAGCGCCTGGCCTTCGGGGCCGATGAGCCGGGTGACGCCCCGCCGCGTCTCGAGCTGGGCGACGGGGGCCAGGGCCGCGCCCCTGGTGTAGGCGAGGACGAGCTCGGCGAGCTCCGGAGGCACGATCTTGGCGCTGCGCGTCAGCGGGACAGTGATCTCCTGCCTGGCTCGCTTGGCCTTGGGCAGCTTGAGGTGCCAGCCCTCGTCGTCGCCGCCACGACGGCGGCGCAGGGTGATCCCGCGCGCGGCCAGCCGCAGGTCCGGGGTATCGAAGTACAGCGCGACGAGCTTGTGGCTGAGAGGCTGGGCCACCTCGGCGCAACCCTTGACATCACTCAGGTCCGGCAGGCCGAACTCGGATGGCACGTCGAACTTGTCTTCGATCTCGATCGTCATGATCACCCCTAGCGTCGGAACCTTATTTGACGCGGCAATTCCACCTTAAATGGAATATATGCGGCCTTCGGCTATTTATGGGCGACCAGGAAGATTCTTCTGAAAGGGAACGCCGTGCCGTACGGCTCACGCGGGTAGGCCTCGCGGAGACGGCGGCCGCACTCGGCGAGGAAGGCCTCCTGCTCCCCGGGGGACAGCCGGTCGAGGATCGGCCGCAGGGCCGTGCCCCGCACCCACGTGAGCGCCGCGTCCTCTCCCTGGAGCACGTGGACGTAGGTCGTCTCCCAGGTGTCGACCGCGCATCCGAGGGCGGCGAGCCGCCGCAGGTACTCGACCGGTTCCGCGACCGGCGTCCGCTGGGCCAGGTCGCCCAGCCGGTCCCGCCATTCCGTACGGCACAGCTCCCGGATGATCGAATGGCTCGGCGAGCCGAAGTTCCCGGGGACCTGGAAGGCCAGCCAGCCGCCCTCCGCCAGATCGCCGATCCAGCGTTCGAGCAGGTCGAGATGCCCGGGCACCCACTGCAGCACGGCGTTCGAGACGATCACATCGACGGGACGGGCGGGCCGCCAGTCACGGACGTCGGCGACCTCGAACGTCGGCCCCGCCGGCGCGTCCTCGATCATCGCGGGCGAGGAGTCCACCCCGTGCACCGCCGCCGCCGGCCAGCGCCGGCACAACGACGCGGTCAGCTCGCCACTGCCGCAGCCCAGGTCGACCACGTATTCGGGCGTTTCGGCCCCCACGCGTGCGACCAGGTCGAAGAATGGCCTCGAACGCTCCCCGGCGTAGGCCCGGTAGATCGCCGGGTCCCAGATATCGTGATCCATCAGCATCCTCCCCGATACTTATCTTGACATCAAGATAATCGATATCGTGGAAGATATCTCGACGTCAAGAAAGCTAGACTCTGCGCATGACCTTCTCGAGGCCCGTCGAGGACGAGGTGGACCGTCTGGTCGCAGCCTGGCAGCAGGAGCGGCCCGACCTGGACGTCGCGCCGCTGGAGGTGCTGAGCCGGGTCTCGCGGCTGAGCAGGCACCTTGAGCGCGAACGACGTGCCGCCTTCGCCGAACACGGCGTCGAGTCGTGGGAGTTCGACGTGCTGACCGCGCTTCGCCGGTCAGGCGAGCCGTACGAGCTGAGCCCCGGTGCGCTGCTGCGGGCCACACTGGTCACCTCCGGCACGATGACCAACCGGATCGACCGCCTGGCGGCCTCCGGGCTCGTGGTCCGGCGTCCCGACCCCGAGGACCGGCGCGGCGTACTGGTGCGCCTCACCCCCGCCGGACTGGAGCGGGTGGACGCCGCCTTCGCCGATCTGCTCCGCCGCGAGCGGGAACTTCTGGCCGGGCTGGACGAGCACGAACGGCAGGTGCTCGCCGGACTGCTGCGCACGCTGCTCGTGCCGTTCGACGCCTCCGCGGAAGCCGCGCACTAGCTCCCGGACTCCCTCTCGTTTCCTCTCGCGATGGACCGCCTCCTCGCGGCGTACGGCGTTGCGCGCCGCACAAAACAGAGCGACTTATCGCTGTTTTTTCCGAAATGCGCAAGACCCTCTTGACGGATATGCACTGTGATTGATGACACATTGGTGTCAAGCGGTCGGCAATCTATAAAGGTTGAAATGCCATGCATATCCCCCCGGATGTGAGCAAAGAGGCTCGCGCTCAATGCCCCATTCGGTGCCGACCACTGAGGGGTTCCCGCGCATGCTTCCTCGTTTCGCCGTGTTATCGGCGGCCGCCGTCATCGGCCTCACCCCGCTCGTCATCCCCGCCCACGCCACGGCGCACAGGCCGCCTTGTGGGCGCGCGGGGACCGACGCGGCCGTCCAGTCCCCCGTGGAGATCGACCGCGCGACCGCCTGCCGTCGCGCCGTTCCGCGCCTCGTCATCCACTATCCGCCCAACGTGGACGGCAAGATCCTCTTCCAGGACCGGGCTCCCATCGGCGGCCGGCTGAGCGAGCACGACGACATCAGGTTCGTCGTCGAAGACGAGCGTGCCCGGCCGTACATCACTCTCGGCGGCGAGCGATACGACCTGAGCAACGTGCACTTTCACGGCCATGCGGAGCACAAATTCGCCGGCGAGCCGTTCGCCCCCGTAGAGGCGCACCTCGTGCACGAGAAGACTTCGGGCGAGAGGGGTTATGCCGTCCTGTCCGTCCTGCTCGACCAGAGAAACGACGGACGGCCCTCCGAGCACGACCGTCTCCTCACGTCACCTCCGGCATTGGGGATGTCCAGAGATGTCCGGAACATTCATCTTTGGGACTTACTGCCCATCGGGCGTACGACCTTTCGCTACACAGGGTCGCTGACCACGCCGGACGAGGAGGGAACCTATTTCCAGCCCGTGAACTGGGTCGTGTTCGGCCAGCGGGCGAAGGCGGGCCGCGAGGGCATCCGGACGTTCAGGTCGTTGTGGCCGACCGGCGAAGGCAACTCACGAGAACTCCAGCCCAACTTTCCACCCCCCACCATCTCCACCCACTAACCCCCTCGCCGCGACCCTCCTCGTCGTGATCATGCACAGGTTCGTGATCAAGCCCCGTGACCAGGCGTTTCCTCTGCCGTGATCATGCACAGGTTCGTGATCACATCGCATGAGCTGGGGCGATACCCTCCGTGATCATGCACTCGACCATCGCCAGATCACCAACCGCGTTTCCGCTGGTCACGGTATGGATACACGAAAGTGTGCATGATCACGAACTGAATGTGCGCAGGTCGGGCACGCTTCTTCCGAACCCGTGCATGATCACGAACTGAATGTGCGCAGGTCGGGCACGCTTCTTCCGAACCTGTGCATGATCACGCGCGATGGGGGTGGTGGGTCAGGAGGAGGTGGAGTCGAGGCGTTCGGCCAGTTCCATCCATTCGAGCTCGACCGAGTCCTTCTGCGCGCCGATCTCGCGGAGTTCCGCGTCGAGCTTGCCGAGCCGTTCGAAGTCGCTCGCCGCCGTGGCCATCTCGGCGTGCACCTTCGCCTCACGCTCGCCCAGCTTGTCGAGCTGCCGCTCCAGCCGGTTCAGCTCCTTCTGGAGCTCCCGCAGCTCCTTGGCCGACAACCCCGCGTCCACCGCGACCTGGGCGGCCGCCGGAGCCTGCGCGGGGGCCGTAGCCGTACCGGCTGAGGCGGCCCGGGCGGACAACGCCGCCCCGGACGCCCGGCGCTCCAGATACTCGTCCACACCGCCCGGCAACATCGACAACCTGCCGTCGCCCAGCAGGGCCACGCAGCGGTCGGCGACCCGCTCCAGGAAGTAGCGGTCGTGGCTGACGACGACCAGCGTGCCGGGCCAGGCGTCGAGTAGATCCTCGAGCTCGGTCAGCGTCTCGATGTCGAGGTCGTTCGTCGGCTCGTCCAGGAGCAACACGTTGGGCTCATCCATGATCAGCCTGAGCAGCTGGAGACGTCGCCGCTCGCCACCCGACAGATCGCCGACGACCTTCCACTGCGCCTCGCCCTTGAAGCCGAGGATCTCGAGCAGCTGGGACGCCGACCATTCCTTCTTGCCGACGGTGACGTACTTGCGGACCTCTTCCACCGTCTCGAGCACGCGTCGCCGGGGATCGAGCTCGACCAGTTCCTGCGAGAGGTGCGCGAGCCGTACCGTCTTGCCCTCGACGACCCGGCCGGAGTCGGGTGCGACCATGCCGGAGAGCAGGCGTAACACCGACGACTTGCCCGAGCCGTTGACACCGATCAGGCCGACCCGATCACCGGGGCCGAACTGCCAGGTGCAGTGGTCGAGCACGAGCGGGCCCGCGTCGGGACCGCCCGCGTGCAGCGTCACGTCCTCGAGGTCGTAGACGGTCTTGCCGAGCCGTGCGGAGGCGAACTTCAGCAGTTCGACGCTCTCCCGCGCCGGCGGCACATCCGCGATCAGGGCCTCGGCGGCGTTGATGCGGAACTTGGGCTTGGAGGTCCGGGCGGGCGGCCCGCGCCGCAGCCACGCGATCTCCTTGCGCATGAGGTTCTGCCTGCGGTCCTCCGCCGCCTGCGCGATCCGTGCCCGCTCGGCCTTGGCCAGGACGTAGGCGGCGTACCCGCCTTCGTAGCGCTCGACGCCCCCGTCCACGACCTCCCACGTCCGGGTCGCCACTGCGTCGAGGAACCAGCGGTCGTGGGTGACGACCAGGAGCGCCGACCTGCGCTGGGAGAGATGACCGGCGAGCCAGGCGATGGCCTCGATGTCGAGGTGGTTGGTCGGCTCGTCGAGGAGGATCAGGTCGTGCTCGCCGATGAGCAGCCTGGCCAGGGCCGTACGACGTCGCTCACCGCCCGACAGCGCGGCCGCCTTCGCCGACAGGTCGATGTCGCCGAGCAGGTTGGCGAGGATCTCCCGGATGGCCGGGTCCCCGGCCCACTCGTGCTCCGCCCTGTCCGCGAGGACCAGATCCCGTACGGCGGCCGCCGGGTCGAGGTCGTCCCGCTGGGACAGGCCGCCCACACGCAGGCCACGGTTGTGGGTCACCCGTCCGCTGTCGGGCTTCAGCTCTCCGGTGATGATCGAGACCAGCGTGGACTTGCCGCCGCCGTTGAGGCCGACGACACCGATCCGATCGCCCTGTTCGATGCCGAGGGAGACACCGGAGAGCAGCGGTTTGGGCCCGAAGGCTTGGGAGACGGATTCGAGATTGACCAGGTTCATCGCCCGTAAAGCCTATCCGGCGACGACGGCTCCCGGGACGGGCCCCGAAGCGGTGACGACGGACCGGCAGACGCCCGCACTCGTGAGCGCGAGCGCCACCTCGGCGGCGTGTGTCCCGGAATCGGCCAGGAAGGCGCACGTGGGCCCGGAGCCTGACACGATCGCGCCGAGCGCGCCCGCCTCGCGCCCCGCGTCGAGCGTGCGGCCGAGAGACGGGCGGAGCGCGAGCGCGGCGGGCTGCAGGTCGTTGACCAGCGCCAGGCCGAGCGCCTTCGCGTCACCCTCGTGGAGGGCCGCCATGAGCGGCTCACTGGCGATCGGCCAGGCCGCCTCCTCGCCCGCGGCCTCGCGCAGCCTGTCGCATTCGCCGTAGACCTTGGGCGTGGACAGGCCGCCGTCCGCGAGCGCGAAGACCCAGTGGAAGGTGCCGCCCGTCTCGACCGGCGTGAGCAACTCGCCCTTGCCCCTGCCCACCGCCGTGCCGCCGAGGAGGGCGAACGGCACGTCGCTGCCGATGTCGCCGCCGATCTCCATCAGGTCCTCGACGGGGAGCCCGAGGCCCCACAACTCGTTGCACGCCACCAGGGCCGCCGCGGCGTCCGCGCTGCCGCCGGCCATTCCGCCGGCCACCGGGATCGTCTTACGGATCAGCAGGTCGGCGCCGCGAGAGACGCCCGCCCGTGCCGCGAGGGCCCTGGCCGCCTTCGACGCCAGGTTGTCCTCACCTGTGGGCACGCTCCCCGCCGACTCGCCCTCGACCCGTACCGTCAGCGTCTCCCCCGACGTGGCCGGCTCTGACGCCGTCAGCTCGTCGAACAACGACACGGCGTGGAAGACGTTCACCAGGTCGTGGAAGCCGTCATCGCGGAGGGGCCCCACGGCCAGCTGGAGGTTGACCTTGGCGGGCACGCGCACGGTGACCTCGATCATCGCCCGCTCACCGCTTCCCCGACTCGTCCTGTCACTGCGGCCATGGGATCCGAGCCTAACGTGGCCTGGACCTGCGACCAGCCAATAGATCCTCCTAAATGAGGGCGAAAGGCATACACGCAGACGGTACGGTTTGGATGATCCCCCGGTCCATGGAGCACACCGATAGACGGCCCCAGCGCGACGAGCGCGCCTCTGTCCCCGAGCGACCCGGCCGCCATCGGCGGTTACACGCTGCTCGGGCGGCTCGGCACGGGCGGCATGGGAACGGTCTACCTCGGTTCCTCTGACGACGACCGGCTGGTCGCCGTGAAGGTCGTCCGGCGGGAGTACTCGGAGGACCCCGACTTCACCTCGCGGTTCCACTCGGAGGTCGAGCACGCGCAGGCGGTGGCGTCCTTCTGCACCGCAGAGGTCATCGGGCACGGCGAGGCCGCGGACGGCCGGCCGTACATGGTCACCGAGTTCATCCCGGGCACTCCGCTCGACCGTCAGATCTCGACGTACGGCAAGCTCGAGGCGGCGACCCTGCACGGCGTCGCGTTCGGGGTCGCGGCGGCGCTGACCGCCATCCACTCGGCCGGGCTGGTGCACCGAGACCTGAAACCGGCCAACGTCATCCTGTCGATGTCAGGGCCCCGGGTCATCGACTTCGGCATCGCCCGGGCCGTCGACGCGACCCACGGGCACACCAAGACGGGCGAGGTCGTCGGGACCCCCGGCTGGTGGGCTCCCGAACACCTGCAGGCGCACCCCGTGGGCCCGCCGGCCGACATCTTCACCTGGGGCTGCCTGGTGGCCTACGCGGGAACCGGCCGCCATCCCTTCGGAGAGGGCCCGCCGATGGTCCTCGCCCATCGCATCCTGGAGAGCGAGCCCGACATCACCGGCCTCCCGGAGGGTCTCGCCCACCTCGTGCGCCGGGCGCTGAACCGCTGGCCCACGAACCGGCCGACCGCCCAGGAACTGCTGCTCGCCCTCGTCGGCGGGCAGACGGAGCAGACGACCGAGGCGATCGAGGAACTCTGGGACCCGCCGCAGAACCTCCTGCCCGTCACCGCCCCCGCACCCCTGCCGACACTCCGCCGGAGAAGGCCGCCCACGGCCGTGCTCCTGGTCGCGGGCCTCGTGGCGGTCATCGCCGCCGGTCTGGTCATCGGGCTGCGCACCGGGAAACAGGGCGTCGTGACGGCCGGCGTACCGCATGCCCGGGCGAACGACATAGGCCGCCGCCTCGAAGTCGGGGACGTCCAGCTCGTCGTCCAGCGGCCCACCTGCCGGGGAGCGGCCGATGCGGGCCAGACGTGCCTGGTCGAATGGGCGCTGCTCAACATGGGCGGCTCCAAGGTCGACCTGGCCGGGCCGCTCGACCTCGTCGACGACGAAGGGATCACCCGCGCCGCCGTGGGCGCCGTCAAGGACTCACCCGCCTCCATCCAGCCCGGGGACATGATCTCCCTGGCCACGGAGTACACGCTGCCCGCGGATCGCAGGGCCGTACGGCTGATCGGACCGGTGATCACGGGTGGCGGCGACATCGAGGTGCGCCTATGACCGGCGCGCGAGTGGGACGCCTGATCCTCACGGCGGCGATCGCACTGGCCTGCGTCGCGGCCGTGTCCCCCTCCCCGCCGCCGACGCCCGACCCCACGCCGGAGATCACGCCGACGGTCACCCCCGAGCCCACTCCCAGCGTCTCGCTCGAACCCACACCGACTCCGACGGTCGTCGTCCCCACGCGGGGGTTCACTCCGCGGCCTCCCCAGCCGGGCAACCCTCGGCCCCCCACGCACGATCCGGCTGAGAGGTGCCCGCACGCGGGCGAGTTCGACTTCGACGGGGACGGCCAGGACGACGCCGTGGTGGGCGACCCGTTCGCCGGCTTCGGAACCGCGCGCGGCGGAAGGCTCTTCCTCCTGCGGGGACGGCCCGGCACTCCCCTCGACCCGGCCATCCAGGCCTTCGAGGCGGGCACGCCCGGCTGGATCGCCCGCCCCGGGCACATCGACGGTGACCGGTGCATGGACCTGGTGGTGGCCAACCCGTTCGCGGACGGCAGGCGCGGCTCCGCCACGGTGGGCGGTTCCGGCATCGCCTACGTCTACTGGGGCGGTCCCGACTTCGGCCGCGTCGCCACCCGGCTGGAGCTGAAGCCGCCCGTGGCGCGATCATCCGCGCATTTCGGCTGGTCCGTGGCCGTGCGGGACGGCCTCGTGGCGATCGGCGCGCCGTACGAGGACGCCGACGACACCATCGACTCCGGCGCCGTGTACGTCTTCGATCTCAAGGATCGCAAGCCGGGCGAACCTCAGCGGATCACCCAGGACTCACCGGGCGTCCCGGGCATCAGCCAGCCCGGCGACATGTTCGGCTGGGCGGTGACCCTGGGCAGGCTCGGCGGCTCCCCCGGCGCCGCCGACCTGGTGATGGGCGTGCCCTTCGAGGACAACGAGGACACGGGCCAGGCGGACACGGGAGGCGTCACCCTGGTCTACGACGTGGCCTCCCGCCCCTCGCGGTACCGCGGCAGGAAATGGGATCTCGCCTCCGTCACCGACGGAGTCCCCTCCAACGCGGGCGACAACTTCGGGTACTCCCTGCGGTACGGCAAGGACGGCGACCAGGGTTATCTGGCGGTCGGCGTGCCCAAGGCGGACCCGGAGGGCGCACGGGACGCCGGGGCGGTCGTGCTCTTCGAGGCGACCGACGCCGGTCCGCGCTTCCTCCGGGTGCTGCACCAAGGACTCGACATCGTGGGCGACAGCCCCGACCCCGGCGACAGGTTCGGCTGGTCCGTGGCCCTCAGCGGCCCGTACGTCCTCGTCGGCGCACCCGGCGAGAGCGGGCCCACCACGCCGGAGAGTGGCGCCGTGAACGTCGTCCCGCTCGGAAACGGCTCCGCCGGCCTGATGGCGACGCTGGGCGACCCCCGGCCGTACGACCATTTCGGGTGGAGCGTGAGCCCGTTCGGAGACGGCCGGTTCCTGATCGGCGCTCCCGATCGGGGAACCACTGGCACGGTCACCGTCGTGACCACGGCGACCGCCGCGAGCGGCCGCAACCTTCGCGAGATGTCACCCGAGCAGGCAGGTCCGACGGGTACGGAATCCCTGGACTTCGGGGCCTCCGTGGCGGGCTAGCCGAGCCGGCCGGCCTGATCGTTCGTCTCAGAGCCCCGTTTCGCGGTCCGTCTCAGGGGCCGGCTCGAGGTCAGTTTCAGAGTCCGTCTCGAGGTCCGTCTCGGGGTCCGTCTCGAGGGGTGGCCGATGCTCGGCGATGCGCGCGAAGTCCTCGATGCCGAGTTGCTCGCCTCTCTTGGACGGATCGATCCCCGCCTTGACGAGTGCGGCCTCGGCGGCGGCAGCCGTACCGGCCCAGGACGCGAGTGCGGCGCGCAGCGTCTTACGGCGCTGGGCGAAGGCCGCGTCGATGGCCGCGAAGACCTCTGTGCGCGGCGCCGAGGTCTCCGGCGGGTCCCTGCGGACGAGGGAGACCAGGCCGGAGTCGACGTTCGGCGCCGGCCAGAAGACGTTGCGGCCCACGGGGCCGGCCCTGCGGACATCGGCGTACCACGCGGCCTTGAGCGACGGGATGCCGTAGATCTTCGATCCCGGTGCGGCCGCGAGCCGGTCGGCGACCTCCGACTGGACCATGACCAGGCCCCGGCGCAGCGACGGCAGCGCCTCCAGAAGGTGCAGCAGCACCGGCACGGACACGTTGTAGGGCAGGTTGGCCACGAGCGCGGTCGGTTCGGCGCCCAGATCGGCGGGCCGTACCCGGAGGGCGTCAGCGTGCAGGACAGTCAGCCGGTCGGCCAGTTCGGGAGCGTGCTCGGCCACCGTCAGCGGCAGTTGCGCCGCGAGCACCGGATCGATCTCCACCGCGACGACCCGCGCGACCTCGGGGAGCAGCGCCAGCGTCAACGAGCCGAGGCCGGGACCGACCTCGATGGCCACGTCATCCGGGGACAGTTCGGCCGTCCGGACGATCCTGCGCACTGTGCCGCCGTCGATGACGAAGTTCTGCCCGAGCTTCTTCGTCGGCCGGATGTTCAGCTTCTTCGCCAGCGTGCGTACCTCTACCGGACCGAGCAGGCTCATCCCTCCAGTGTGGTGCATACGTGCGGGTCGATTCGCCGCCGCGTCACCAGGCGCCGAAGGCGGTCTCGCCGTTGGCGCTGACGGCGGCGGCCAGATCGCGGACGTCCATGCCCTTGACCTCCGCCAGGCAGCGGAGCGTCAGCGGGATGAGGTAGGGGGCGTTCGGCTTGCCGCGGTGGGGCACGGGCGGCAGGTAGGGCGCGTCGGTCTCGACCAGCATGAGCTCCTGGGGAGCGACGTCGGCGGCCTCCCTCAGGTATCCGGCGTTCTTGTAGGTCACCGGCCCGGAGAAGGACATGAAATAGCCGGCGTCCGAGCAACGCTTGGCCAGCTCGGCGTCCCCAGAAAAGCTATGAAAAATCACGACATCGGGAGCGCCTTCGTCGGCGAGGACCCTGAGGACGTCGTCATGGGCGTCGCGATCATGGATGACCAGCGCCTTGCCGGTCCGCTTGGCGATCTCGATGTGCGCGCGGAAGCTCGCCTGCTGGTCGTCATGAGAGGCCCAGTCGCGGAAGTAGTCGAGCCCGGTCTCCCCCACCGCCCGGACATGCGGCAGACGCGCCAGTTCCTCGATCTCGCCGAGGACCTCCGGCGTGGACGCGTGCGCCTCGTTGGGATGGATCGCCACGCCTGCGTAGACATCGTCGTGTTCGGCGGCCGCGTTGGCGTTCCAGCGGGAGGACGGCAGGTCGTAACCGATGGTCACGAGCCTGGTCACGCCCACGGACCTGGCCTGCTCGAGGATCGCCCTGACGGAGGCGCCGGCCGCCTGGGCGGCCTGGGCCACCGGATCTCCCGAGGACGCCTGCCGCTCACCGACCATGATGTCGAGATGGCAGTGGCTGTCGAACACCTCACCCGGCAGCCCCTCAGGCACCGGCGGAATCCCACTCACGCCCCCAAACCCTACCCGCCCCCCCTTGTGCTGATCATGCCCCACCCTTTTTTGTGGTGATCATGCACAGGTTCGGAGACGTGCTGCCTGACCTGCCCCACCACAATCCGTGATCATGCACACCCTCGGAGAGATGCCTGTTTACCTGGGCCGATCCTGTTCGTGATCATGCACACCTTCGGCAAACCGTGCCCTAGCAGCGAAGACGTCCTTCGTGACCATGCACTCGACCATTGCCAGATCACGAACCGCGTTTCTGCTGGTCACAGTACGGATCGATGAAAGTGCGCATGATCACGAACAGGAACCGCGCAGGTCAGACACACCTCGTCCGAACCGGTGCATGATCACGAACAGGAATCGCGCAGGTCAGACACACTTCTTCCGAACCCGTGCATGATCACGAACGGTGTTGGGCCTGGTCAGGCAGCACTTCACCGAACCTGTGCATGATCACGCCGGAGGTCAGGGTTCGAGGCGGGCGAGTTCCTCGTCGACGATCTTGTTGTCGAGCTTGGCGAACAGCGGTGTGGGCGGAGCCAGCGGGACGCCGGCCTTGATCGGACGGTGCTCCCACTTGGCCGCTCCGTCGTAGTCGCCCGTGATGATCGGGTAGGACGGGCCGCCGTCCTCGTCGACCTCACGAATCTCCGGCATGCCAGACCACACGCCCTCGCCGCCCAGCATCTCGAAGATCTTGTTCGAAGAGCTCGGCACGAACGGGGTGAGCAGGGTCTTGACGTCGTCCACGATCTGGAGGGCCACGTGCAGGATCGATCCCTGCCGCTCGGGGTCGTCCTTGATCTTCCAGGGCTCCTGCTCGGCGAGGTACTTGTTCGCGTCACGCACCACGTCGAACGCCTCGGTGACCGCGTTCTTGAACCGGGACCGCTGGAGCTCGCCGCCGACGGCCGTGAAGGCCGCACGCGATCTTTCCAGCAGCGCGCGGTCGGCGTCAGTGAGGTGGACGGCCTCCGGGATGGCGCCGAAGTTCCTCGCGGCCATGGAGATCGACCGGTTGACCAGGTTGCCCCAGGCCGCGACCAGTTCGCCGTTGTTTCGGTTCACGAACTCCGACCAGGTGAAGTCGGTGTCCTGGTTCTCCGGACCGGCGACGGCGATGTAGTAGCGCAGGGCGTCCGCCGAATAACGCTCGAGGAAGTCTCGGACGTAGATCACGACTTGGCGCGACGACGAGAACTTCTTGCCCTCCATGGTCAGGAACTCGCTCGACACCACCTCGGACGGCAGGGCCAGCTTCCCGAGCGATCCGGGAACGCCACCCCTTGCGCCCTCGCCGTTGTAGCCCATGAGCATCGCGGGCCAGATCTCGGCGTGGAAGACGATGTTGTCCTTGCCCATGAAGTAGTAGCCCCGGGCGTCCGGGTTCTGCCACCACTGCCGCCACGCGTCCGGATCGCCGCTGCGCCTGGCCCATTCGACGGACGCCGACAGGTAGCCGACGACCGCGTCGAACCAGACATAGAGCCGCTTGTCCGAGCGGTCGCTCCAGCCCTCCAGCGGGATCGGGACACCCCAGTCGAGGTCACGGGTGATCGCCCGCGGCTGGAGGTCGCCGAGCAGGTTGAGCGAGAACTTCAGCACGTTGGGCCGCCACTCGCCCTGCTTGGACTGCAGGTAGGTGCCCAGCGCCTCGGCGAAGGCCGGCAGGTCGAGCATGAAGTGCTCGGTCTCGACGAAGGCGGGCGTCTCGCCGTTGATCCGCGACCGCGGGTTGATCAGGTCGATCGGGTCGAGCTGGTTGCCGCAGTTGTCGCACTGGTCCCCGCGGGCGCCGTCGTAGCCGCAGATGGGGCAGGTGCCCTCGATGTACCGGTCCGGAAGGGTACGGCCGGTCGACGGGGAGACCGCCCCCATCGTGGTCTTGGGGAAGACGTAGCCGTTCTTGTAGAGACCCAGGAAGATCTCCTGCGCCACGGAGTAGTGGTTCTTCGTGGTGGTCCGCGTGAACAGGTCGTAGGACAGGCCCAGACCGGTGAGGTCCTCCGCGATGACACGGTTGTACCGGTCGGCGAGCTGGCGCGCGGTCACGCCCTCCTTGTCGGCCTGCACCTGGATGGGCGTGCCGTGCTCGTCGGTGCCGGAGACCATCAGCACCTTGTTGCCCGCCATCCGCTGGTAGCGGCTGAAGACGTCAGAGGGCACTCCGAAGCCGGAGACGTGCCCGATGTGACGAGGACCGTTGGCGTACGGCCAGGCGACGGCGGTCAAGATGTGCTGGGACATGCCCACAAGCCTAGAGCCCTCCCGGTGCCGCCTCACACCGGTTTGCCGTCGTCGAGTTCAAGCCCACGGCCCGTAGAGCTCAAGCCCATGGACCGCCGACTCCAAGCCCCGACTCGCCGCACTCAAGCCCACGGCCCGTAGAGCTCAACCCCACGGACCGCCGGCTCCAAGCCTCCGGCCCGTAGAGCTCAACCCCCGCTTCGTCGGGCTCAGGCCTCGGCAGGCGTGCGCGTGACGGCCTCCGCGGCCTCCTCGGCGGCGGACGCGGCGATGTCGGTCGGCGTCTCGCGAGACCGGCGGATGCCGAGAATGCTGATGAACAGCGACGCGAAGATCGTCTGGAAGCTCATGATGAACGCGGTCGCGGACGGCACCACCAGGCGGAGCGACTCCGCCGGGATCAGCTCACCGAAGCCCCGGCCTCCCCAGTGCACCAGGGACGCCACCAGACCGCCGAGACCGGCGATCCCCAGGAGGCCGCCGGCGATCAGGCCCTTCTCCAGCGTGACGATGTCGACGAGCTTCCTGATCCGCTTGTCCTCCGGGAGGAAGCCCTCCTCCGCGGCGTACACCTTCGTGAACAACGCGAACAGGACGGCCTGGAAGCCGATCACGACGATCGCCGACGCGCCGACGAGGGTGTCGACGTCGAAGGCCAGGTTGCCGATGTAGACCGGGCCGAAGGTCAGCGCGGCGCCCGCGAGCAGGCCGAGGGTCATCAGCGCGAGGCCGGGGATGAAGAACAGCCAGCGGGGGCTGTACAGCAGCAGGAAGCGCAGGTGGCGCCAGCCGTCCCGCCACGAACGCAGGTGCGGCGGGCGCGAGCGGCCGTCGGGCGACAGCGTGGTCGGGACCTCGCGGACGTCGAGCCCCTGGAGCGTGGACTTGACGACCACCTCGGAGGCGAACTCCATGCCGCCGGTCTGCAGCCCCAGCCGCAGGATCGAGTCGCGGCGGAAACCCCGCAGGCCGCAGTGGAAGTCGCCGATGGCGCTCGGGAAGAACAGGCGCCCCACGAACGACAACACCGGGTTGCCCAGGTAGCGGTGGAGCGGAGGCATGGCTCCCGGGGCGATGCCGCCCTTGAACCGATTGCCCATCACGAGCTCTGCGCCGTCGCGCAACTGCTCGACGAACGGCATCAGATTGGTGAAGTCATAGGAGTCGTCGGCGTCTCCCATGATCACGTACTTGCCGCGAGCGGCCCGGATGCCGCCCAGAAGGGCGTTGCCGTAGCCCTTCTCGGCGATGTGCACCACGCGAGCGCCCGCATCCCGTGCGAGCTGCTGCGATCCGTCGGTGCTGCCGTTGTCGGCGATCACCACCTCGCCGTCTATTCCATGCTCATGCATGCAGGCAAGAGCCTTGCGAACGCATGTCTCGACGGTCTCGGCCTCGTTGAGGCACGGCATGACGACAGTCAGCTCCACGTCGCAACTCCTTGCATATGACGGCAGGACACCATGATGCCCGCTTCCCCCAGGTGCCCGAGTCAAGTCCACAAAAGGGCTGGCATTCTGTAACCATGGTCGCGGTCGCGGAGCCACCGGTAGTCGACGCCTCCCCAGTCAGTGGATGGGGGCGTCTTTTCGCGTTTCTGCGCCGCCACAAGGTCTTCGCCGTCGCGGTCGGCCTGGCGGCCCTGCTCCGGATCATCACGATGCTGGGATTCGGCCCGGCCATGTGGTTCAACGACTCCTACGACTACATCTCGGTGGCCCTGCGCCCCCGGCCGCACCCGATCCGCCCGGACGGATACGGGTTCTGGCTGCTGATGCTCCGCCCGTTCCACAGCCTCGCCCTGGTCGTCTTCACCCAGCACCTGATGGGAATCGCGGCAGGCGTACTGATCTATGCCCTTCTGACCAAGAAATTTGGCATCCCAGGCTGGGGGGCGACGCTCGCCGCGGCGCCGATCCTGTTCGACGCCTACCAGATCGAGCTCGAGCAGCTGGTCATGTCGGACGCGATGTTCATCCTGCTCGTCGTGGGCGTGATCACGCTGGTCCTGTGGCACCGGACGATGTCGTGGCGGGTGGGCGCGGTCGTCGGCGTCCTGCTGGCGCTGACCGCCCTGACCCGGAGCATCGGGCTGCCGATCCTCGCCCTGGTCGTCGTCTACCTGCTCATCAAGCGGGCCGGGTGGAAGCCCATCATCGCGATGATCGTCGCCTGTGCCATCCCCGTCGGGGCCTACATGGGCTGGTTCAAGGCCGTCAACGGTCAGTTCGCGATGACCAACAGCGACGGGGTGATCCTCTACATGAGGACCTCCCTGTTCGCGGACTGCCACGAGATGAACCTCGACAAGCGCAAGGAACTCGAGCTCGTCCTCCTGTGCATCAACACGCCGCGCGACAAGCGGGAGCCTTCCGCCCAGGCCTACCTGTGGTGGGACAACGAGAACCAGTTGCACGTCTTCGGCTCGGGCATGAAGTTCACCCCCGAGATCAACGCGAACGCGAGCGCCTTCGCGAAGAAGGCGATCCTCTCGCAGCCGGGCGACTATCTCGCGGCCGTGTCCAAGGACTTCTTCCGCGCGTTCCGCTGGGACCGGCCGCAGTTCCCCGACTACAAGACCTACATGCTGTACGAGTTCAGCAACTCGTTCACACGGGAGCTCCCGAAGTGGAGTTCGTACCACAGCACGACCGACAAGGACGCCGAGGCCTACGAGAACGGCCCCGCGGCGACGCACGTCGTCGCGCCCTGGTCCGACATCATGATCGGCTACCAGAAGGTGGTGCGGCTGCCCGGCATCGCGCTCGGGCTGCTGCTGCTCGTCGGCCTGTACGGCGTGGCGGTGCGATGGCGTGAGCTCGGCGGAGCCGTCCTGCTGCCCTGGCTGGGCGCGGTCGGCCTGGTCCTGGCCCCGGCCGCCACGGCGGAGTTCGACTACCGCTATCTGCTGCCCGCGGCGCCGCTGGCCTGCATGGCGGCCGCCATCACCATCGCGGCGCTACGCGGACGCGGCCGGCCGGACACGGCCGAAGCCGTCGATCCGCAACCCGCCGAGAACGCCTGACCCCGGAGAGCGCCTCAGGTGCCGTGAACGGCGTTGTAGAGCTCGCGCTTGGGGATGCCCGCCGACTTCGCGACGTCGACGATCGCCTGCTTGCGCGGCACCCCTGTCTCCTCGAGCCGGGCCACCTCGCCGACCAGGTCGTCCATCACCGGAGGGGCGTCCGAGACGGTCCGTCCCGCGATCACGAGGGTGATCTCGCCCCTGACCTCGCCCGCCGCCCACTCGGCCAGTTCGGCGAGCGTGCCCCGCCGTACCTCCTCGTAGGTCTTGGTGAGCTCGCGGCAGACGGCGGCGGGCCGGTCGGGTCCGAACGCCTCGGCCATGGCCTCCAGAGCGGCGCCCACGCGATGGGGAGCCTCGAAGAAGACCATCGTGCGCTCCTCGCCGGCCAGGGCGGCCAGCCTCCGCGCCCGCTCGCCCGGCTTGCGCGGCGGGAACCCTTCGAAGCAGAACCGGTCGCTGGGCAGACCCGACACGGCCAGAGCGGTGGTGACGGCCGAGGGGCCCGGGAGTGCGGTCACCTGCACCCCGGCCTCGACCGCGAGGTGCGTGAGGCGGTAGCCGGGATCGGACACACCGGGCATGCCCGCGTCCGTGATCACGACGACGGTCTGTCCCGCGAGCAGGGCCTCCAGCAGTTCCTTCGCCCGGCCGACCTCGTTGGCGTCGTAGTACGACACGACACGGCCGGTGACGGTCACCGCCAGGTCGGAGGCGAGCCTCCGGAACCTGCGGGTGTCCTCGGCGGCGATCACGTCGGCCTTCGCGAGCGCCTCGCGGAGCCTGGGCGAGGCGTCCCCCAACTGTCCGATTGGAGCTCCCGCGAGAATAAGCACCCGCTCAGCCTATGACTTCCTGAAACGTTCACACGCGAACGGCCAGATGTTCCCAATCAGCGCGTACGCCATGTTCCGCGCCCACCCTCACCAGTACTCTGTCGCAGGTGGCCGTAACCGACTTCCCATATCAGGCGTTCGAGGAGCCGGACCAGGGGCCGAGTACGGCTTCGCAGGTCTCCCTCCGCGATCGGCTGGTGCCGCCCATGCCCGGCAGTGCCTGGTGGGGCTGGATCGGTCCGATCGCGGTCGCCGTGTTCGGCGCGGTCCTCCGGTTCACCCGGCTCGGGACCCCGCACTCCGTCGTGTTCGACGAGACCTACTACGCGAAGGACGCCTGGGCGATCGCCAAGTACGGCGTCGAGCGGCAGTTCGTCGACGGCGCGGACAAGCTGATGTTGTCCGGCAACGCGAACATCTTCAAGACGTGCCAGCAGGTGGACCAGTGCGCCAACTACGTGGTGCACCCGCCGCTCGGAAAGTGGCTCATCGGCCTCGGCGAGCTGATCTTCGGCCTCGACCCGTTCGGGTGGCGATTCGCCACCGCCGTCATCGGATCACTCTCGATCCTGATCCTCGCCAGGGTGGCGCGGCGCATGACGCGCTCCACCCTGCTGGGCTGCCTCGCCGGCTTCCTGCTGTCCCTTGAGGGCCTGCACTTCGTGTTGTCCCGTACGGCACTGCTGGACATCTTCGTGATGTTCTGGGTGCTGGCCGGGTTCGCCTGCCTGGTGGTCGACCGCGACCGCATGCGGGAACGCCTGGCGGACTGGCACGAGTCGCGGAGCGAGGGCGACGAGTTCGGGCCGTACCTGGGCCTTCGCCCCTGGCGACTGGCCGCCGGGCTCTGCCTGGGCGCGGCGATGGCCAGCAAGTGGACCGCGGTCTTCTTCATCATCGGCTTCCTTCTGCTGACGATCTTCTGGGACTTCGGCGCGCGGCGGGCCGTCGGCCTTCGCCGGCCCTACGCCGGAGCGTTCGCCAGGGACGTGCCGCTGGCCGCGGGCTGGGTGGCCGCGTTGCCCGGGGTGGTCTACGTCGTCTCCTTCACCGGGTGGTTCCTCTCCGCCAAGGGCTACGGCCGCAACTGGGCGGAGGCGACCTCTGGCGGCCCGCTGCACTTCGTCGTCAATTCGCTGCACTCGTGGTTCACCTACCAATGGCAGGTGCTCAGCTTCCACGAGGGCCTGGACGCCACCCACCCGTACCAGTCCCAGCCCTGGCAGTGGCCCCTTCTGCTGCGGCCGGTCGCGTTCTTCTACGAGTCGCCCACGAACTGCGGAGCCTCGTCGTGTTCCTGGGCCGTGCTCGGGACCGGGACGCCGGTGATCTGGTTCGGCGGCGCGGCGGCCCTCATCGCGATGATCGCCTGGTACGTGTCGACCCGGGACTGGCGAGCGGGCGCGGTGCTGCTGGCCTACGGGGCCGGCTGGCTGCCGTGGTTCTACTTCGCCATCGTCAACCACCGGACGATGTTCCTGTTCTACGCGCTGCCGATGGTGCCGTTCATGATCCTGGCCATCGTGCTCGCCTGCGGTCTCATGATCGGCCGGGGGGACGCCAAGCCGTCCAGGCGCGTGGTCGGAACGGTCTTCGCGGGCGGCTTCGTCCTGCTCGCCTTGGTCAACTTCTGGTGGCTCTATCCCATCCTTTCCGCCCAGATCGTGCCCTACGACGTATGGCACGCACGAATGCTCTTCACATCGTGGATCTGACCTTCCGTATCGTTGGTCACAGGGGTGGTCACCAGTGAGGCATGGTCGTCGTCAACGATGGGTCGCATACGGCAGACTTCGAGTCATGCCCGCACCTGACGTGGCCGCTCTCCTCGCCGAGCTGGAGCGCGCCGAGCCGGACACCGCCGACGCGGCACGTGTGGCCGTCGAATGGCTGACCGGCGGCGAAGCGCTGGAGACCATCAGCCAGCTCGATGTGTGCGAGTTCCTCTGGTACACGTTGCCGATCAAGGTCTCCGGCGACCGGCCGACCATCGCCCGGGCGCTCGGAGAGCTCCTCCGCCTCGGCGGAATGGGACGGTACGCCGCGTTGTGCGACTCTCCCCTCACGGCCGACATCCTCCGTGTCTACGCCCGGGACGGCGAGGAGGCGGGCGCCACCGCCTACCACCAGGCGCTGGAGGAGACGGGGGTGCTGCCGCCCAATGTCGCGGAGCTCTCCTGGAGCTCGATCATGGGGCCGGAGGAGCTGGGCGCGCACCTCGCCTGCGCCGCCGCTCTGGAGCTCGCCATCGTGTCGGGCGATCCGGTCGACCGCGGGACGCTGACCACCCGCTGGCTGACCTCTCCCCGGCCCGAGCTCGGCGGCGACTGCTGGCTGCACCGGGTCCACGGGGAGCGGCTCAACCGCTGGGTCCTCGGACGCGGCAGCGCCCGCCGTGAGCTGGCCCAGCCCTTCGAGGTACGGCTGCACGCCCCTGTGCCTGCGCCGGCCGGCATGCACCTCGAGCCGCTCCGCTGGCTGCTTGCCCTCGCGGTGAAAGGCGCGCCGCTGACGGAGAGGTTCAACCTCACCCGGGCGCTCGTCCTGGACGCCGTCGACCGTTTCGGCTGGGACGCCATGAGCACCCGGTCGGTGCGGAGCGAGGCCGACGTCCCCGCGCTGACCACCCTGAAGGAGATCGCCGTCCACGAACTCGGGGCGCTGAGCCGTACGGGCCGGAGGCTCGAGCTGACGCCCGCGGGGCGCACGCTGCTCGACGACCCGGAGGCGCTGTGGAGTGAGGCGGCCGCCACGCTGCTGCTCCCGGCCCGGGGCGAGCACGACTTCGAGATCTCCATCCGTGAGTCGGCGCTGATGTTGCTGGTGGACAACGGGCCGTTGCCGTACCGCGAGCTGAGCGAACGCGTCGCCGACGTCGTCAACGGCGAGGGATGGCGGACGGCCGAGGGCGGCCAGGTGGCCCCGCCCGACCTGGCGGCGCCGCTCGGCGAGCTCCAGCGCCGTCTCGACGCCCTGGCCCTGCGCGCCGACTGCTCGTGGGACGCACCCTGGCGGCTGACCGAGGCGGGCCGCTCCGCGGCGCTCGCCGCGCTGCGCGCCCGGGCGCTGCGGCCCCGACAGTACGCCGGCATGGGCTGATAAGGCAGGGGTGATAAGGCCGGGGCTGAGCGGCCCTGACGCCGGACTCCTCCCCGTTCCGATGCGGACAGCACACCAAAACAGTCGTACAACGTACAAACCGATCATTTCGCCAGCAGGACGGCGGTCGCCATGGAAGCATCGTGGCGGCACCGCGCGAGCGGATGTGAGTCGTCATCGCCCTACGGCGGAGAGATGGGCCGATCATCTGATGAATGAAGAATTCGACGTGGTCCTCCGGGGTTATGACCGGAAGCAGGTGGACGCGTTCTTCGAGCGACTCGCCGCGGGTGCCGTCACCGCCGAAGAGTTGGAGAAGCCGTCATTCCGCGTGGCGATGATCGGCTATGACCGGCACCAGGTGTGGGACGTCGTCGAGGACCGTTTCGCGGGCCCGGGCGGTGAGGCCGCGGCTCACGCTGTCGTCACTCCCGCGCAACCCCTGGCCGGCGGGCCGGCGAGCGGCAAGGAGTTCGACCTGGTGCTCCGGGGTTATGACCGCCATCAGGTCAATGTGATCCTGGCGCGGGTCGACGCCGGCACCATCACCGCCGAAGAGCTACTCGAGACTTCGTTCACGGTCGTGATGCGCGGTTACGACCGGCATCAGGTGTGGGACGCCATCAAGGGCTTCGCCAAGGCGCTCGAAGACGGCACAGAGGAATAGCGCCGCCGTACGGCTTCCGCGCCGTGTGGAGGAAGACGACCCGGCTGAGTACGCACCGCACGGAGATTTGAGCGTTCGCACTCAGTCGCTCACGCGCCGCCGCACCGAGGATCGCGGCATGCGCGAGTTCCTGAAAGCGATCTGCTGGCTGGCGGCGGTGACCTTCGGTCTCCCCGGCCTGTGCCTGCTGCTCTGGACGTTCCTGTCGGCTGACGGCCCCACCGGCGAGTTCGCCCTGTTCTACGGCATCTTCCTGGTGGTGGAGTTCATCGCCGCGGCATTGCTCGTGGTGGTTCTCTCCGCGATCCGGACGTGGTCCACTCCGCTGGACACCGGTTTCTTCTGCACGCCCCAGGAGGCGGAACGCCTCCGCTATCGCCACTCCCCTCTCTGAACGCCCTCCCAGTGAGAGATCCGGACCGGTCCGGCAAGACGAGATCCCCCTGATGAGGAGTTCCCATGAGCCCCGCCGCGCGAGCCGTACGCGCCATCGACTTCGACGACTGCGGCTACGGGCCGTACGTCCGGCCGCTGGCCGCGGAGCATGAGCGGCTGATCGACGTCTTCATCGCGTTGCGGGCGCGTTCAACTGATGATCTGGACCGTGGAGACTGATACGGCGGGTGGCGATTGCTCACTCACGAGCTCCGATCACCGATATGGCCCTCAGCCTTACTGCCATCCCCGCTGGAAACAGGGTCGCGGCCAGGCCCAGGACGACTGCCGTAGCCACGATGGTGAGGTAGACCTGCGGTGGGGCGGCGAATACGGGGGTCCGGGTCAGCGCCAGGCTTGAGCTCACCAGGGTGGTCGCGGCGATGAGTGTGCCGAGGAAGACACCGACCGCCACGGTGATCAGGGCCTCCCCTCCGACCATCGTCAGCACCTGGCGCCGCGTTGATCCTGCCAGTCGCAGGGCCGCGAACTCCCGGGCGCGCGCCGCGGTCGCCGCGGCCAGCATGTTCATCACGGATATCGCCGTGTAGAGGCCGATCAGCATGATGAAGAGGTAGACGGCGGTCGTCTGAGCGTCACTGCTCTGTTTCATCTGAGCCAGGTAAGCGCTTCGCGAGAGCGTGATCAGGGTCGGGTGGGTCTTCGTGAGCGCATTCAGGCCTTCTGCCGTCTCGCCCTTGACGTAGATCGCCGTGGCAAGCGCCTGGGGTGCGTGACGCGCGGCCAGGTCGGCCGGCACCAGAACGTCGCTCAGGCCCAGGCTCCGGTCGTACGTCGCGACGAGATGCAACTCCCTACGAGTGCCGTCCGGCAGCCCGACGGGCAACCTGTCGCCGACACGCCAGCCGTGCTCCCTCGCCGCGGCCGAACTGGCGGCGATGCCGTCATCGGTCAGCGCGCTGAGACGACCCACCTTCACATCGAGATCCAGAAGCGCTGTCACCTGGGCGGGGACGACGGCGAGCGCCATCAGTGTCCGCGTCGGCACAGGCCCGCCCGCACCGCCCATGCCAAGGCGCACGGGGATCGGAGTCGTGGCGGCGACGGCACTGACACCGGGAAGTCGGGCGACGTCCCGGGTGACGGCGGAGGGCAGGCCCTGGCCGTCCGCCGAGACGAGCACGTGATCGGCCTGAATCCGCAACTGGCTCTCCCGTAGAGTCAGCTTCTGCACGGTCTGCGGCATGAAGATCATGATGCAGGTGAACGTCACCGCGAGGGTGATCGGCGTGCTCGCCGAAGCGATACGCCACGGATTGGCCTTGGAGTTGGCCGCGGCGAGGAAACCCTGCCCCCGACCCAGAACGGCGATCAGCGGAGCGACCAGACGGGCTACCCGCGCGGTGACCATCGGACCGAGCAGCGTGGCCGTGACCATGAGCGTGAAGCTCACGACGAAGACGTCCCCCGAGCCCTTGTTTCCGCCGGTGGCGATGCCGTTGGCGACGATGAACGCGCTCAGGGCCGCGAAGGCGAAGCCTGCCAGCGTCCGCAGCCGGGACAGGCGCCTGGGCGGGGCCGCCGACTCACGCAGCGCCTCGGTCGGGCGCACCCGCGCGGCACGGCCGGCGGCGGTGAAGGCCGCCAGCTGAGTGAGGCCGATCCCCGCCACCGCCGCCACGATCACGGGGACGGCCCCGTACACCGGGTGGAAGCCCGTGGGAGCCACACCGAGCGTTACCAGAAGGCTTGCGAGTGGCCGGGACAGCATGAGCCCGGCGGGCACCCCCACCGCCAACGCGATCGCGGACACCACCAGCGCCTCGGCGGCGATCATGCGCCGGACCTGGCCGCCCGTGGCGCCGACCGCACGGAGCACCGCGGTCTCCCGACGTCTCTGCACGACCAGCAGGGAGAAGGTCCCCGCGACCACGAAGATCGCGACAAATCCCGCGACGGCACTCATGATGCCGAGGAACGCGGTGGTCGCGACATAGGCGCCGGAATCGGCCGACGGTTCCGCTTGGGAGGTGTCGGTGAGCACCAGTGTCCCGTCCCCTGCGGCGTCCCGGACGCGAGAGGCCAACCGCGTGACGTCCTCGTGCGACTCCGCGAACACCGCGATCGCGTCGACGCGAGTCGGATCTCCGGACAACCGTGCGGCGGTCTGATCGGTGAAGAAGACGGCGGTGGCGTGGGAAGGCCCCGGCGTGGCCGGATCGGCTACACCGACGACGCGGTAGCGGCGCGTGCCGTCGACCGCCGTCACGACGTCTGCGGAGTCTCCCGTGCCGAGGCCCTTACGTGCCGCGAAACGGCCGTCCAGGACGATCTCGTCCGGGCTCACCGGTGGGTGGCCGTCCCGCAGCCGGTACGGCGTCAGCCGGCTGCTGCTCCAGCCATGACCCCGCATGGCGCCGTCCGCGTTCACGATGGACGACGGTTCGCCGACCTTGACGACCTGGCTGTAGACAGAGACGTCCGGCACCACCTCACGCACGCCGGACACCTGCGCGACGCGTTTCGCCACCGCGAGCGGTAGCCGTGGGGGAGGAAGACCGTCCCCCACGGGATCGGCGCCGGCATCGATGGCCTGACCGTTCACAGACGCCACGGGCAGGTGGGAGTTCCCGGTGACGATCAGCGTGACGGCGTCGAACCGCGGTGATCCTCGGTCGCCGGTCAGTGCTGACTGCAGGAGCACGCCTCCCGCCGTGATGACGGTCACGGCGAGAGCGATGGCGAGCAGCGAGCCCGCGAAACGCGCCTTGCGCGTGCTGACGGATCTCAGGGCGAGACGTAGCACGGCTCACACATCCGACCGGGACAGCCAGGCCGAGGTCCGCTCGACCGTGGGACTGCGCATCTCGTCCACGATGCCGCCATCCACGAGGAACACGACCCGATCGGCGTACGCGGCAGCGCGTGGATCGTGGGTGACCATGATGAGAGTGCGGCCGTACACGTCCACGGTCTCTCTGAGCAGGTGCAGGATGCCGGTCCCCGTCCGGGTGTCGAGGGCTCCGGTGGGCTCGTCGGCGAAGATGACCTGTGGTCGCGTGACCAGAGCCCGCGCGATGGACACTCGTTGTTGCTGTCCCCCGGACAATTCGGCGGGAAGATGGCTCATCCGCTCGGTGAGACCCATCCGCTCCACGATCTCGTCGACCCATTTCCGGTCCGCACGTCGACCGTTGAGCAGGAAAGGGAGTGTGATGTTCTGCCGGGCTGTGAGGGAGGGGAGAAGGTTGAAGGATTGAAAGACGAAGCCCATGTTGTCACGCCGGAAAACCGTCAGCCGTCTCTCGGACATCTTTGTGATGTCCGCTCCCGCGAGGTACACGGCTCCGACATCGGGCCGCTCCAGACCGGCGGCACAATGCATGAACGTGCTTTTTCCCGATCCCGACGGGCCCATCAAAGCGGTGAAGGTGCCTTGGGGAAAGGTCATGGAGACATCACGAAGCGCGACTACCGAGGTCGGGCCCGTCCCGAAGGACTTGGACACGCTCTGAAGAGTCACGGATGACGCCTGTGCCGGGTTCGGCCTCTGTGGGGCGGAGGACGTGGTGGAATGAGCCACAGATCTCCCATCGATAGCAATGCGCGATGCGGCACCAGGCACACCCCGACGCTCGGTGGCGGCCTTTTGTGTTTGCTACCGAATCTCCTGCCCATATTCGGCTGATGGGAGGTCGGCAGGCTACCGGGATCACCCTGGAATCACCCTTAGACGTTCCCCTATCCGTCACCGACCTCGGTGGCGGAGAAATTCCGGACGGTGTGAATCGCCTCGCACGTAAAGCGGGCGGCCGCGACCCTGAAATGCTCATTTCGGCGTCGAGGTCGAAAAGCCCGGCTCCGCGAATCGGAACCGGGCCGCGACCGGAGTGGCCGCTCGGATGGCTCAGACCTTCTGCCTGGTGCGCCGCGCCGCCACGAACGACGCGAGCACGAGCAGGGTGAGCAGGCCCCAGTAGGCGAAGCCCTTTCTGCCGTGCATGGACAGGTTCTCGCCCAGGTACGTCAGGCCGGGGATCAAATAGACGGCCGCCGCGAGGGCCCACCTGGCGTCCCTGACCGCGACTGTGGCCCAGAGCGCGGCACTGAGCACCAGCACCTCGACGCCCGCCCGGAAAAGCATCCAGGTCAGGCTGCCGTCGTAGTAGGGGTAGACGAACTGCAGCCCCCAGCAGAGCCCCAGAATCAGGAGCCACGCCCACGATCGGGTGGGGAGACCCTTCCCCGGCCGCACCGCGAGCACGGCCAGGCCGGCGACGATCAGCCAGTAGGGCAAAATGTTCGACGCCTCCACGTAGGCAGGACCGAAATCGGCCACCTGCCACGCGTCGTTGTGCAGGACGAGGAAACGGCTGGCATCGAGCGCAGCGATCAGAGCAAGGGGAAGCGCCAGCCGCACCCATCCCCGGATGATCGCCACGATCAGGACGATCGAGCCGAGCGCCCAGATCGGCCGGAAGCCATATATCAGGGTGACTCTCAGTGCGAACGTGGTCGTCGCGACGGCGAGCACGCCCAACTGCAGCCCGTCGGCCCACCAGGGCGCCCCCGCGGCCCTGGCGTTTCGCGCACGGGCGGCGAACCCGCCGGTGATGAGAGCGAACGTCTCCCGGAGCGCGGGACGGCGGGTCTCAGGATCGGACGCCGCCATCAGCGTCCCGATGAGCTCCTCACCGTGCCACTGGCGGTAGACCTTCGGATAGGCCCGGAGCAGGTTGCGGTAGCGCCGTTCCAGCGCGGCCGTGGCGCTCATGCGCCCATCACCGCGATCTGGCCCGTGACGACCCTGGCGGCCTGCTGGAGGCGCACCGCCTCCTGGCGGACGGCGACGACGCCGTCCTCGGTGATCCGGTAGTAGCGTCTCGGCCGGCCGTCGACGACCTCCTCCCTGTCCAGCACCACCAGGCCGGCCTCAGTGAGCCGGTCGAGCGCGCCGTACAGGGTGCCGACGGCGAGTTTCACTCTTCCGGCCGACTGATCACCCGCACGTTTGATGATCCCGTAGCCGTGAAGCGGGGCTTCGAGGAGTGCGGCGAGTATGAAGTACGTCGCCTCCGTCATCTTGGTCATGGACGAGACCATATATCGGGTCCCGATATATGGTCCAGCGTTTCCGGCCGAATATCGTCCCGGAGGCACCCTGGCAGCGAGCGGCCCGAGCCGCCACGGCTAGCGTGTGGCGTTATGACGGAGGCGACCCGACGGGCCATCCCCCTTCCGGACGATCATGCTCACGGCGATGCGCAGGCGGACGTGGCGCCCGTGATCGCATTCTGGCGGGACCTCGGCCTGCCCGGCCTGATCGACGTGCACACCCATTTCATGCCGGAGCGCGTGCTCGCCAAGGTGTGGGCCTACTTCGACTCCGCGGGGCCTCTGGTGGGCCGCGACTGGCCGATCTCCTACCGGCTCGCGGAGGAAGACCGGGTCGAACGCCTCCGGGCCTTCGGCCTGCGCGCGTTCACCTCGATGCTCTACCCCCACAAGCCCGACATGGCGGCGTGGCTGAACTCCTGGTCCGCCGACTTCGCCGCCCGCACCCCCGACTGCCTGCACACCGCGACGTTCTTCCCCGAACCGGGCGCCTCGCAGTACGTGACGCGCGCGATCGAGTCGGGCGCCCGTGTGTTCAAGGCGCATCTCCAGGTGGGCGCCTACGACCCGAACGACCCGCTGCTCGACGAGGTCTGGGGCCTGCTGGAAGACCAGGGCATCCCGGTGGTGACGCACTGCGGTTCAGGCCCGGCTCCCGGCCCGCACACCGGTCCGGGACCGATCGCCGCCCTGCTTACCCGGTATCCCCGACTGCGACTGGTCATCGCCCACATGGGAACCCCCGAATACACCGAGTTCCTCGCGCTGGCCGTACGGCATCCGCGGGTCCACCTGGACACGACGATGGCCTTCACCCGTTTCACCGAGCAGACCGCACCGTTCCCGCGCGCGGCGATCCCGCGCCTGCTGGACCTCCAGGAGCGCATCCTGCTCGGCACCGACTTCCCCAACATCCCCTACCCGTACGGCGAGGCCCTGCGGGCACTGGCCGACCTGCATCTCGGGGACGACTGGCTGCGCGACGTCTGCCATCACAACGCCGCCAGGCTCTTCACGATCGGCTGAACCCTCCTGGCCAGAGGACCCGACCGGTAACCCCGACCTTTCGGTGCGAACTCCCGTACGGTGCTTGGTTCCGACCTTGAGAGAGCCGAGGAGTTCGAAATGACGGTCACCGCCGACGACTTGGACGCAGCGATCGCCCAGGTGGTCGCCGCCCTCGGCCCGATCGCCGATCGCGATTGGTCCGTACCGGCGGGCACGTTGGAATGGACCTGCCGGCAGACGGCCGAGCACATCGGCGACTGCTTGATGTCATACGCCGGCCAGATCGTGGTGCGGCCCACCGGCAGGTACGTGCGATTCATGGCGGAGGCCGATGAGAAGGCCTCCCCTGCCGAGGTGCTGGAGTTCGCCGAGGCCGGTGGACGCATCCTGGTGGCGACGGTGCGGACGGCCTCACCGCATGTGCGGGCGTACCACCCCTCCGGGATGGCCGATCCTGAAGGCTTCGCCGCCATGGGCTGCGTCGAGGCCCTGCTTCATGGCCAGGACATCGCCCAGGGTCTCGGTCTCCCGTTCGATCCGCCACGCGACGTGTGCGCACGCGTGCTCGCTCGACTGTTCCCGCGGGCCGCCGCCGATCTCGGCTCCGCCGACCCGTGGCACGCGCTGTCGTGGTCCACGGGGCGCATCGAGTTGCCCGGCCTCCCGCGACTGCGGGAATGGCGCTGGCGCGGCGCCCCGCTGAGCGATTGAACCGCAGCCGGCAGGCAGAGCGCGCGCCCGCTGGAAACTCGGTTCAGAATTCCGGGCGCGACTGGTTCGATGTGCGGATGGACTTTTCCCGGCTTCTCAGCTGTCTTGAGGATGACTTCGTCCGATTGCGTATCGCAGTCGTCAGTGCCGATCCGTCGGCACGCGTACCGTCGTGCCCTGACTGGTCCGTCGGCGACCTCGCACGACACGTCGCGGAGGTCTACCTGCACAAGGCCGAGTGCATCCGGCTCAGGGCCTTCCCCGAGGAGTGGCCGCCCGGCGTGCTCGACCCCGATCCTGTGATCTCTCTGGACCGAGCCCATGCGGCGCTGTCCGAGCAGTTCTCCGCACACTCCCCGGCCGACCCCGCGGCCACATGGCACGAGCCCGATCAGACCGTCGGCTTCTGGATCCGCCGCATGGCTCAGGAGACGGTGATCCATCGCATCGACGCCGAGCTTACGGCCGGGCATCCGGTGTCCCCGGTCCCGGACGATCTCGCCCTCGACGGTGTCGACGAGGTCCTGAAGCTCTTCTTGGGCTACGGAAGCACCCGCTGGCTGGACGACTTCGGCACCCTCCTCGACGAACCGGATGAGCGCCCGGTCACGGTCTCCACGAGCCACCACGCCTGGACGCTGACGGCCGTGGCGGGCGAGGGCGCACAGCCCGGCCAGGTGAACGTGAAGGACGCGGCCACGGGCTTCGACGGAGAAGCGCTGGTGAGCGGGGACCCGGCTCCGCTCCTCCGCTGGCTCTGGAACCGGGGCGACGACGCGTCCGTCCGCATCTCCGGCGACGCGGCCCTGCTGAAGCAGTTCCACGCCCTGAGAACCGCCGCCACGCAGTGAATCGGCCTCCGGCTCCGATCGAGATCACCAGCAGCCACGGCCGGTCGGATTCGGCTGCCAGGATGATCTATATGAAATACATCCCCCTCGCCCTGGGCACCATCCCGTTCGGCACCGTCCTCGACGACAGGGACGTGTTCGCGATCCTCGACCGGTTCGCCGAGGCCGGCGGCACTGTGCTGGACACCGCGAACAACTACCCGTTCTGGACCGAGGGTGCCACCGGCGACGAGAGCGAGCTGTCCATCGGCCGCTGGCTGGCCGTACGGGGCAACCGCGACCAGATGGTACTGAGCACCAAATGCGGTGGGCGGCCGACCGTTCCGGGCGACCGGACCATGAACTCCGCAGAAGGCCTGTCCGCCGCGACGATCGCCGCGGCCGCCGAAGGCAGTCTGAGGCGGCTCGGCACCGATCACATCGACGTGTACTGGGCCCACATCGAGGACCGCTCCGTCCCTCTGGAGGAGACCCTGGGGGCCTTCGCCGAATTGGCGGAGGCGGGCAAGGTCCGCGAGATCGGCGCGAGCAACGTGGCGGCCTGGCGCCTGGAGCGTGCCCGTGCCACTTCGCGGGCAGGCGGCCTGCCGCTCTACACCAACGTGCAGCTTCGCCACACCTACCTGCGGCCCCGGCCCGGAGTGCGGCTGCCCGAGTCCGGCCACGTCCTGGTTCAAGACGACATGCTCGACTACCTGCGCTCGGAGCCCGGTCTGACCCTGTGGGCGTACAACACGCTCATGGCCGGCGCCTACACCCGCGAGGACCGGCCGATCCCGGAGGCCTACGACCACCCCGGCACCGTACGCGGGCTCGCCGTTCTACGGGAGATCGCGCGCGAGCTGGACGCAACGGTCAACCAGGTGGTGCTGGCCTGGCTGATCGGCGGAGACGTCACGACGGTCCCCATCGTCGGCGTGAGCTCCCTCTCCCAGCTTGACGAGGCCCTGGGCGCCCTGGACATCAAACTCGACGATGAACACCGCGCCCGCCTGGACGCCGCCCGCTGATTCACTCGGACCCCCCGCCGGGGCGACGGTCCGACCCGGAAGGAAGGTCATGGGCGGGCGACCGGGCATCGCCGGATTTGTATCAATAACTTGCCACAAGCGGGCTGAATTAGGCACTCTTTGTATCGTCCGGTTGATACAAAGGAGCCGCAGTGACCACCGCGATCCCCCTGGCCCTCACCGTGTTGCTGATACTGGCGTCCGTGCTCCTCGCAACGCTCGTCTCATCAACCCGGGCGGTGGCGCCTTCCAGCAGTGTCGATTCCGGGTTGCGCACCACGGCGAGGCGTCTCCTGTGGGCCAGACTCGCGGGGCTGAGTCTCGGGCTCACGGCGTCCTGGCTCGTCCTGAATTGGGATGGCCTCGGTCGCGGGCCGTTGCTCGCGACCCCCGCCCTGGGCCTGGGCATCCTGTTCGGCACGCTGACGGGAGAGGCCGCCGCACCGCGGCCGCACGGAGCGATCCGCGGTGCGTCATTGGAGATCAGAACGGCCCGCGATTACCTGCCCAGGTTCTCCGCGCCGCTGGCCGGCGCACTCTCGCTGGTCACCGTCGTCCTGTTGGCCGTCACCACCGCCACGGCGAGCGCCGACGACATGGGCCGTCCCGGCCGGGTGCTGGCCGCGAACCGCCCGGACGGAACCGTGCGCAGTGCGGTCAGCCCTTGGCCCGGCTGGTTCTACGCCTGGCCGTTGCTGTCCGTACTCGCGGTCGCGTTCCTGCTCTCCGCGCTGGCGGTGCACCGCGTCGTCCGGCGCGGACGCCTGGACCTCGACGCGGCGGCGAGGGCCGTGGATGACGCGCGGCGAGCGCATTCCGCTCGTGTGGTCACCGCGGCCTACGGCATCTGCGTGGCCCTGCCGCTGGCGGGGATCGCCGTCGTCGCCGGGGACGCTCTCCACCGGCAGAGCGAGTTCATCGGCTGGGCCACGGCCGGAACGTGCGCGCTCCTGGGAGTCGCCGTCCTCTCCGCGTGCTCGGCCGTCTGGTACCTGGCCGAACTGCTCTCCCGTCCTGGGATCAAGCCGTCGTGATCAAGGTAGATGTCACCAGTCCCTCCCCGCCGTACGAGCAGATCCGGGCACAGCTCGCGGAGCTGATCCGGTGCGGGGTGTTGAACGTGGGCACTCGCCTGCCTCCGGTGCGCCAACTCGCCGCCGACCTGGGCCTGGCCGTGGGCACGGTCGCGCGGGCGTACAGGGAACTGGAGCGGGCCGGTTACGTCAGCGGGAAACGCGGTGGCGGCACCCGGGTACTGCCACAGCCTGAGCCCCAGATGACGCGAGCGGACCTGATCGAACAGCATGCCCGCGCTTATTTGACCGAAGTCGCCCGGCTCGGCGGCTCGGCCGAGGAAGCGGTCGAGGCCGTCCAGGCGGCCGCGCACGCGGATCCTGCCTGACGAGGCGGATCGCACAGAGGGACCGCTTCCCACTTGGGCCACAGACGCTATTTCGGCAGAAGCACCAGAATGGCGTGGTCGGAGGCGACCTCCGCAAGACGCAGCTGAATTGTGTTGATACGCCCCGGTCTTTCGGTGGTCAGCGACACCTCTCCTTCGTCATGGCAGCGACCGTTGGTACAGCTGCTATTGACGCTGACGTTTCGTCCGTCGACATGGAGTCCGCCCGAGGAGCCTTGGAGAGCCAGCCTGATCTCGTCTCTCCCAAGGGACTTGACGGTGATCGAATCCAAACCGAACTTGGCATCGATCTTCAGCCGGTCACCCGGTCGGACCTCCACTTCGCAGTCGGCGTCCTTGCACGCCGCAAGGTCGGTCCCGTTGGCCGCCTTCGGCGACGCCGGTGAGGTGGACGCTTCCGGCGGCAGTGGTGAGGCCAGCGCGACCTCGGGCGTCGACGCCGAGTTGCTCGACGCGGCGGCGGATCGCTGCGTCGGCTCCTCGCCTGAGCCGCAGCCGGCGAGCAACGCGACCGCGGCGGCGGCAGCGGCGGCGAACCGAACGAGGCTGACATGGGCAGGAATGGTCAATCTGGTCCGCATGACAGCCTTTCGGGAATTCGCAGAATAAAATCGGCTATTACCGGCAATCCATCAGGCAATTGCCACAGCGGATCTCTTTCCCATGTCCGCGCTGGGTACGTCTCGCCGTTGGACGGGTTTCCTTCCCCATACCCGACGACCGAATCCGAGGTCCAAGGAACACTCGTCGGCAGCGCGCTCCTTTTTGATATCCCCGGACCAGATGACCGCCGACTGCGGCTAGAAGTCGATCCGCATCACGACGCGCCTGAGCGTAGGCCTGCTGACCTCGGCGAACCCGGCGGCGGCGAAGATGCTTCTGCTGCCGACGTAGAGCTCTCCCCAGGCGACCTCCTGCCCCGGCTGCGTGATCATCGGATAGCCCTCGACGGCACGGGCGCCGCGCTCCCGCGCGAAGTCGACGGCACCGCGCGCGAGCGCACGGCCGACGCCGCGGCGCCGGAAGCCCGAGCGAGTGACGAAGCAGGTCACGGCCCAGACGCCGTCATCGGTCTTGTCCTCATCGCGGCCGGTCCACGGGACGCGGGTGCGCAGCAGACGCTCGTACGCGGTGCGGGGCTCGACCGCGCACCAGCCGACGGGTTCGCCGTCGAGGTAGGCGACGAGGCCGCTCGTCGTGCGGGCCTCGGGCCGATCACAGCCGGTCTGTTCGCGCAGACGCTCGGCGCGTTCCTCAACGGGAACCGACTTCCACTGAAAGTCCCGGATCTTGAAGTACTGGCACTGGCACCTGGACGCATCGCCGCGCGCGCCGAAGACGGCCTGCAGGTCGTCCCAGCTCGCCTCGTTGGCGGGCACGATGGAGATCGCGGCATCCGCCGTCATTCTTGTCGGGTCCGCCATCGCCGCACCGTTCCTCCGATTGGGCCGAGCCCGCCTGGCCGGCAACGATGAAGAGGCTGCCCGCGCCGTACGAGGGCGTCAACTCGGACCGTTCGGCAGGTCGGGACCGTTCGCCAGGAAAACGGCCCGGAGTCGGGCAGCAGGCACGACGAAGCTGCCCGCGGCCTGTCGGTGCGCGGGCAGCTCATCAAGGGAAGAGGCCCCTGGCCGTCGCCGTCGCAGAGTAGGCCTACTTGGCCTTGACCACGTCGGCGGGACGCTTCACCTTCACCTTGACGCCGTAGTCGAACAGCTCGAGCGTCGCGGTGAACGTGCCGGTGTCGAGCCGGCCCTTCGCCGTCGACTGCCACCGTCCGGCGAGTGCCACCTTCGCGATCCGGCCATCGGCATCGAGGGTGACGTCGCCGGACATGGCGCTCGAGCCGTCCTTGGACTTCGCGGCGTACTCGAAGTGCAGCGTGCCGTCGGAGTTCTCCGCGGTGGTCGCGTTCGCGCTCTTCAGCGCCTTGAACAGCGTCGCCGGGTCAGGCGTCACGGCGCCTGCGGGCCGTGATGACAAGCTCGTCAGCGCCGTGCTTCGCCTCGTTCGACCCCCCCGCGGTACCAACCGGACGCAGCTCACCAAACAGCTCCTCCACCGATCCATCTCCCGGCGCGCCCGTCCCCCACGGGCCGTCCGTCTCCTGGATCGTCGAGCTGCCTCCTATCGGGCTATTCCTCCTCACCTTGGCTCAGTGGCGGCCAGCGATGTCCGGCGTCATGTAGCTCGCTCAAAGCGGTGAGATCGTTCTCCACCAGCACTTGCGCCAGTCGCGCCGCTGCAGCTAGCACAGCTGGCCAGCCGGGCGATTCCAAGTACGCCTCATCCCTGGCGGTCGCACCGATTGCATCCTGTACTTCCGAGTACGCGGCGCCGAGGTCAGCCATCAACGAGACCTCCTCCTCTGTGCGCAGGCTCACTCCGAGCCAGAGCTGAGGAGCGTGTGCATTGCAGAAATCGTCGAAGAGGATGTGCACCACATAGTCGAGATTTTCGAACTTATCGGGATTTAGCCACACCTCACGTTGCCAGGACGGGCTCGCAAGGGCGACGACCGCGGGGACAATGTGCAAGCGGTACTGGGGAAACTCGATGCCATGGTCGATCACCCGCCGAGCCCGTCGGTCTCAACGCGACATACCCCGTATGGACCGTTCGACTTGGCCTCGCGGACCATCTTCCCGTCGACCTTGATCCGGCAAGTGATGGTGCCTTCAGCGTCGGCGTTCTGCACCCACAACGACAGGGTCGGCGCATCCTCGTCCACAGAGACGGACTTCGAGTAGGGAAGTGGGACGCCGGCACCCTGCTTGATGTCGAACCCGACGTTGTAGGTGACATTCGTGGCGGTCTTCGCGCCGTTCTTGCCACTCGCCTCGAAGGTGACCTTGTGGTCACTGGGGGCGGGCTCTTCGCCCACGAGCTGGGTCGCGCCCGCCGTCGGCTGTGCCGCGGTTGAGCTACCAACCCCGCCGATTCCCGTGACGATCCCGGCGAATGCGAGGATCCAGTAGAGGATCCACAGCCCGGTCAGGATCCAGCCGAGGACTACGCCGGTCAGCGCCATTCCGTGGCCATCGGTCCTGTCGCGGCGGATTTGGCCGAGAGCGACATGGCCGAACACGACTGCGAGGATCGAGGTGAATCCGCAGGTGATGAAACCGGTCAAGCCGAGGATGAGGCTGGCGATGGCCAAGCCGTTGTTCCGCCGGGGCGGCGGCTGCTGGAAATAGACGGGCTGCTGGTAAGGCTGGGCGTAAGGGGGCTGCTCGGTCATTCTGGACTCCGATGGCGTGATGGGTCTCTAGTGATCTATGTGACGAATGGCGCGTTCCAAAGGTGTACGCGTCCAGTTGTCGGAGACCAGATCGTTAGGTGGGCCTGCCGACCTTCATTTGGCAGATGAAACGGCCGGCCGGGGATCCCTTTCCGGGAGTTCCCTCCCTCCTCTTGCCTCCGCCGGCCTCTCCATCTGCGCCTGCTTCAAATCCGAATGATCGGACACGTAAGCGGAGCTACGCTCGCCTCATCCCGACAAACGGTGACGAGAGGGCGCCTGAGGCAGCACGCCAAACCGGTGGGAGTACGAGGCGGCAGGCGGGAGCCCCGTACGCGTGATGCGCGATCGGCATCCTGAATAGGCCCCACCGGGCCTCTCCCACACAACGCCGGGGCCATCCGGGGCAGGGGCGACAGGCATCCGACGCGGATTACCTGGTTCTCGAGACAGTGAGCGCCGACAGCGAGAGGTCGTGCACTGCCGGGACCTTATGCCGGGCGGATCAAGTCATACTTTGCGGTGTCTTGATCTACACGGGAGGTGCGCCTGATGCGCAGATTTGCTCTAGCAATTGCGGTTACGGCACTCATGACCAGCTGCTCATCGCCTAGCAGTGGTGGACCGGCGACGTCGGCTCCCGCAGCGCAGGCGAGTGCTCCTGGTATCCCACAGACCACGGTCGCCGAGCTTGATGAGCCGCCATCATCATCCCTGGCCGATCTCACGCAAGGCGTGGACGGCAAGATCCTTGTCAACTACGTCGACGACAAGGCGGAATCTGGCAGCTGGAGCGGCGACTTCACGGCCCGGCGTGAATACGACATCGTCGGCGACTGCACCGGAGTCACCGGGAACGTCACCGTCGAAATCAGTGACGGCATGCAGTGGGCGTATCCGTGTTCGGAGGGTGCGGGACGTTTCTTCAACGGGGACATCCCCACGACGGATAAGGCGTACCACTTTACGGTCAACGTACCGGACGGTGCGAGGTGGGCCGTTCTGGTCTACCAGCCCTCTTAGATGCGAAGGCGGTCGCCACGCATGCGACCGCCTCCCCGCTTCCCATCGCTGAGGACGATGCCGCCATAGAGCTTGAGCGGACGGTTGTGACCATGTGGCCAGACTGTGCGAGGAGGCTGCGTAATGGCGCAGCGCGCCAACGGCGAGGGCTCAGTCTTCCCCTACAGGAACGGCTGGGCGGGATAGGTCTGGGTCACAACGCCCGAGGGCACCAGGACCCGCAAGTGGGTCTACGGCAAGACCCGCGAGGAAAGACGTCGATCTTGATAGCGCAGAGATGGCGATTGGCTGGCAACTCCAGCGCGTCCGTGGCCGGCTCTATCACCGCGTGACCAAAACCGAGGCGTCGGATGCTGTACTGCCCTTGGTCGACAGCTGCGTTACCGCACTCCGCGGTCGGCAGGTAGAGCAATCCGAGGCGCGGGAGGCTGCCAAGGGGGAACGGATCGACAACGGACTGGTCTTCACAACGCGGACCGGCTGGCCGGTGGAGCCGCGGAACTTCAACCGCAGCTTGCAAAAGCGATCAAACAGGCCGATCTACGGAGCATTCCCGTCCATGCCACCCGCAAGACGTGCGCCTCGCTCCTCGTCGCCCTGGACGTCCATCCGAGGATCGCGATGCAGATCCTTCGGCACAGCCAGATCGCGGTCACCATGAACATCTACAGCAAGGTGTCATCTGAGGCCACGCGTACGGCGCTCAAGAAGCTCGGGGAGCAGCTCGGATAAGGGGGCGTTGCTGTAGTACAGCGCTGATGTACAGAGATCAAAAAGGCCGGTCCCGCTGGGCGGAACCGGCCTCTGACATTGGTGGAGCTATGGGGATTTGAACCCCAGACCCCTTCGATGCGAACGAAGTGCGCTACCGGACTGCGCTATAGCCCCAATGACTCGACTAGATTAGCAAACTCTTGGGGCTGCCCGCGCCATCCGGATCAGTCTCCGACCGCACGGCGGCCATCGGCGTACTGGTCGAAGACCTGGTTGCGCCTGCGAGCCTCGAACTGGATGATCTCCGCCTCGCGCGCCATCTCCTCCATGGCACGGCGGTGTTCCCGCTGCCGGCGCAGATGTTCCGCCCGCGCCCGCGCGGCCCTGTCCCGCTGCTCGGCATCGGCCTTGACCGCGACGCGGAGCACGGCGAGATAGCCCACGAGCAGCAGGCCCGAGGGCGCCACGCCCCACCAGGGCATCACTCGGACGGCGGCCGTCACCACGGACGCCAGAACGAGCAGCAGGCTCCACAACAGGCGCCTGCGCCTGCGGGCGACGATGGTCGCGCGCCGCTGCCCCTCCGTACGGCGTGGCCGTACCGGAGCGGGAGCCTCGGCGTCGGCGGTGTCGGCCTCCACCGCATCGCGGGAAGGATCCACCGAAGCCGAAACCGAAGCCCGAGCAGCAGCGGGTGCAGCAGCGGGACCGGGCACAGGGGCCAGAGCCGGCTCGGCATTGGAGCGGTCCGGAGCCGGCGCCTCGATGATCGTGTCGGCTTCGGCCTGCAGGTCCTCGTAGACCTCGACATGCCGGTCCCTGCGCAGCCACATGGGCAGCAGGACGCTGAGCCACATCACGACGATGGCGAGGTAGAGGAGGGCGCTACCCATCCGGCCACCTCCAGGCATGGCGAACACATCCGGGGACTCGAGTCGTCGGAGATGTGCTCACGTCACGCACCGTAAGACGGTGTGTCACTGATTGACGAGCATTCGGTCCGGTGTGTCGCGAGATCGTCAAAGCTGTTCATGTAATTCGATCCCGAGCGCACCTTCCCGGAGATCGTTTGAGCTAACCCGGGCTGGGCTCGCTCCGCCGGGCGTTGGAGCCCTCCACCGTCCGGCGCCACTGGACCAGAAGGCCGCGTGGCACGTCCTCCACCGTCAGCGCGTAGCAGATGTGATCACGCCACGCACCGTCGATGTGGAGCTGGCGCCTGCGGACCCCCTCCTCCCGGAAGCCAAGTTTCTCCACCACCCTGCGGCTGGCGTGGTTCTCTGGCCGAATGTTTGCCTCCAGCCGATGCAACCCTGTGGTGAAGAAACAGTGGTCCACGGCCATGGCCAGCGCGGTGGGAATGATGCCCCGGCCGGCGAGGGCGCCGTCGATCCAGTACCCCACCTGGGCCGAGCGGGCAGAGCCCCAGACGACCGCGCCGACGGTGAGCTGCCCCGCGAACTTGCCCTCGTGGGTGACCACCCAGGGCAGCGCGAGGCCCTGGCGCGCCTCACGGCGAAGTGTTCCGACCATCGAGACGTACGGCCCGAGACCCGTCCTGAACAGCGGCGTCTCGGGGTTGCTCGGCTCCCACGGGCGCAGCCAGTCGGCATTGCGCAACCGGGTCTCCCGCCAGTCTCTGACGTCACGCATGCGCAGCGGCCGGAGCTCGATGGGCCCCTCCGCCAAGATGGCCGGCCAGCCGCGAAGTCGATCCATTAGTCAATCATCCACCTGAGGACGGTCAACGCGCCACGCGAGGCTCAGTCTCCCTCACGCCCCATGGTCACCGCCGTGAATCTGGTCGACGACGTGACCGAGAATCGGGCCGAGGATCGCCATGCCGTCCCGGACGCCGCCCGTCGACCCGGGCAGGTTGACGATCAGCGTCGAGCCCGCCTGCCCGGCGAGGCCCCGGGACAGGATCGAGGTCGGGACCCTCTCCCGGTTCGCCTGCCGTACGGCTTCGGCGATCCCCGGGATCTCCCGATCGAGGACGCGGCGGGTGTACTCGGGCGTGAGGTCCTGGGGCGTCACGCCGGTGCCTCCCGTCGAGACGATCACGTCGTATCCCTCCGCGACACCGGTGCGGAGGGCCGACTCCACGGGTTCGCCGTCGGGCACGACGCGCGGCCCGTCGACGGACTCACATCCGGCCTCGGCGAGCAGGGCGGCCAGGAGAGCGCCCGAGCTGTCCTGGTAGACCCCGGCGGAGACCCTGTTGGAGACTGTGATCACCAAAGCGCGCAAAGTCGTTCCCCTCCCACGTTCGGTCAGTCCCGGGTCCAGACGCCGGTCTTGCCGCCGGTCTTCTCCTCGACCCGCACGTCGCCGATGACGGCCGCCGGATCGACCGCCTTGACCATGTCGACCAGGGCGAGCGCGGCGACCGTGACGGAAGTCAGCGCCTCCATCTCGACGCCGGTCCTGTCGGCCGTACGGACCCGGGCGGTGATCTCCACGCCGGAGTCGACGACGGACAACTCCACCTCTACGCCATGAAGCGCGATCGGGTGGCAGAGCGGCACCAGGTCGGGTGTGCGCTTGGCGCCCATGATCCCCGCGACCCTGGCCACGCCGAGCGCGTCGCCCTTCGGGACGTTCCCCGAGCGCAGTGCGGCCACGGCCTCGGCCGAGAGGGCGACCCGCCCTGTCGCGGTGGCCGTGCGGACGCTGACGTCCTTGGCCGAGACGTCGACCATGCGGGCGGCGCCGGACTCGTCGATGTGGGTCAGACCGTTCACAGCGGGATCACCTCCACCTCGGCTCCCGCAGGGAGCTCCGTCACCTCTTCCGGCACCACGACGAGCGCGTTCGCGGAGGCCAGCGCCGCGAGCTGATGGGAGCCCTGACCTCGGACGGTGTCGACCGTCGTGCCGGACAACACGCCCCTCAAGTAGGACCGTCTGCCCGACGGCGAGCGCAGCGCGGCGGTGGTGGTCGCCCGCACGGTCTCCGGCAGGCTCGCGGGCAGGCCCTGCATCCTGCGCAGCGCCGGCCGCACGAACAGGATGAAGGACACGAACGACGAGACCGGGTTCCCCGGCAACGCGAAGATCGGCACTTCGTCCGGTCCGACCACGCCGAAGCCCTGGGGCATGCCGGGCTGCATCGCCACCTTCTCGAACGAGACGGTCCCCAGCGGCGACAGGGCTTCCTTGACAGGCTCGTAGGCGCCCATCGAGACACCCCCACTGGTGATCACCGCGTCGGCGCGCACGAGCTGGGCGTCCAGCCTGTCGAGGAACACCTGCGGGTCGTCGGTCACGGCACCGGCCCGGAAGCCCTCTCCCCCGGCCTCCCGTACGGCCGCCGCCAGCATGAAGCTGTTGGACTCCCAGATCTGCCCGGGGGCCAGCGGCGAGCCCGGCTCGGCCAGCTCCGCCCCGGTGGACAACACGACGACGCGCGGCCGGGGCCGTACCGTCACGCGCCGCCGTCCGACGCCGGCGAGGATGCCCAGCTGGGCCGCGCCGATCCTGGTGCCCTCGCGGAGCACGACGTCTCCGCCCTTCACGTCCTCGCCGGCGCGCCGGACCGCATGGCCCGGGCCCGCCGGCTTGTGGATCGTGACCCTGGTGGTGCCGCCGTCGGTCCATTCCACCGGGACGACGGCGTCCGCGCCCGCGGGGAGCGGCGCGCCGGTCATGATGCGGGTGACCAGACCCGGCCCGATGGCCCGCAGTTCGCCGTCGCCGGCGGCGATGTCCTCGATCACCGGCAACGAGATCGGCGCGTCCGCCACATCCTCGGCTCGTACGGCGTAGCCGTCCATGGCGGAGTTGTCGAACGGCGGCAGCGGCACGGGCGAGGACACGTCCTCGGCCAGCACGCAGCCGAGCGCCCGCTCCAACTCGACCTCGAGAGGCGCGAGAGGCTGGACGGTGGCGAGGATGTCGGCGAGGTGGCGGTCGACGGGCTTCATGACTCTAGGATCCGGCCTGGTCGAGGAACTCTCGCAGCCAGGGCAGGAAGTCGGGCGCCAGGTCGTCGCGTTCGGCGGCGAACTGGACGACGGTGCGGAGATAGTCGAGCTTGTTCCCGGTGTCGTAGCGGCGACCGCGGAACAGCACTCCGTGGACGGGACCGCCCTCGTCGGGCGATCGGGAGGCCAGGGTCCGCAGGGCGTCGGTCAGCTGGATCTCCCCGCCGCGCCCGGGCGGCGTGTTCTCCAGCACCTCGAACACCGCGGGATCGATCACGTAACGGCCGATGATCGCCCAGTTGGACGGCGCCTCGTTCGCGGGCGGCTTCTCCACGAGGTCGGTGACGCGGACCACGTCGTCCTCACCCGTGGCGACGATCGCGGCCGCGCCGTACAGCGAGACCTGCTCGTTCGGGACCTCCATGAGAGCGATGACGCTGCCGCCGTAGGTGGCGCGGACCTCGATCATGCGCTTCAGCAGCGGGTCGCGCGGGTCGATGAGGTCGTCGCCGAGCAGGCAGGCGAACGGCTCGTCGCCGACGTGCTGCTTGGCACAAAGAACGGCATGACCGAGCCCCTTCGGCTCGCCCTGCCGTACGTAATGCATGGTCGCGAGGTCGACGAGGTCTTGGACCTGGGACAGCCGCTCCTCGTCGCCCTTGGCCCGCAGGGCGTCCTCGAGTTCGTACGCCACGTCGAAATGATCCTCGATGGAGCGCTTGTTGCGGCCGGTCACCATGAGGACGTCGAGCAGCCCGGCGGAGACGGCCTCCTCCACGACATACTGAATGGCCGGTTTATCGACGATCGGGAGCATTTCCTTGGGGGTGGCCTTCGTCGCGGGGAGGAACCTGGTTCCGAGACCCGCGGCCGGCATCACAGCTTTGGTCACAGGATCGAAGTCAGCCATGGTTGAACATTAACGGAGCAGGCTATGGACAAGGCGAACCTGCGTCAGCGGATCTTGCGCAGCCGGGCCGAACTCAGCGAGGAGACCCTCAAGAAGTCCTCGGCCGCGGTGCGCGAACTGCTGCTCGACCAGCCATGGGTGCAGATGGCGGGACTCGTCGCCTGCTACTGGTCGTTCGGCAGCGAGCCGTCGACACACGGTTTGATCTTCGCGTTGTGGAAGCACGGCACGACCGTGATCCTCCCGGTACAACGCGCGGACGGCGACCTGGACTGGGCGGTCTACGACGGCCCGGACTCCCTCGCGCCGGGACCACTCGGGATCATGGAGCCGGTGGACACCCGCCGGGGCGTGGACACCATCCGCACCGCGGGCCTCGTGCTGGTCCCGGCGCTGGCGGTGGACAGGTCGACAGGAGTACGGCTCGGCAGGGGCCGCGGGTTCTACGACCGGGCGCTCGCCCGTGTGGGGCCGAACGTGCCGACGGTCGCCCTGCTCCATGACGGCGAGTTGGTCGACGGCGTGCCCGCCGAACCGCACGACCAGCGGGTACGGTTCTCCGCCCTCCCCGCAGGAATCATTGAGTTGGTGCAAATGTGAAAAGATTGGCGTAACGCGAGGAAGGGGGGCAGGTGGGTCTGAACGTCTGGCTTCTCCTGTCCGCCACCGTCGTCATCGCGGCAATCGCGTCCGTCCGGATCGCCCATCGCACCGGCCTTCCCAGCCTGCTGATCTACCTCGGCCTCGGCCTGCTCCTCGGAGAGTCGGGCCTGGTCGGCATCCACTTCGAGAACGCCGAGATCGCCCAGCAACTCGGCCTCATCGCGCTCGCCGTCATCCTCGCCGAGGGCGGCCTGACCACCAACTGGAACCACGTCCGCACCGCCGTCCCCCTGGCTCTGGTCCTCGCGACGGTGGGCATCGCGGTCAGCATCGTCGCACTGGCGGTGGCCGTGCACGCGCTGCTGGGCATGGAGTGGCGGTTCGCCCTGCTGCTCGGCGCGGTCCTCGCCTCGACCGACGCGGCGGCGGTGTTCTCGGTGTTGCGGCGCCTGCCCCTGCCTCCGCGCCTGGCCGGCATCCTCGAGGCGGAGTCGGGCTTCAACGACGCACCCACGGTCATCGTCGTGATGATGCTGAGCACGGTCACGCAGCCGATGCCTGCGGTGTCGTCCGTACTGATCGAGACCGCCTACGAGCTCGTCGTCGGAGCGGCGGTCGGCCTCGTGGTCGCGCCCGCGGCGGCCTACGCGCTGCGCCGGGTGGCGCTGCCCGCCTCGGGCCTGTACCCCATCGCGGTGCTCGCCCTGGCGTTCGTGGCCTACAGCGGGGCGACGCTGCTGCACGGCAGCGGATTCCTCGCCGTCTACATCGCGACGCTGATCCTCGGCAACTCCCGACTGCCCCACCGGGCGGCGACCAGGGGCTTCGCCGAGGGGGCGGCCTGGCTCGCGCAGATCGGGCTGTTCGTCATGCTGGGCATCCTCGCCAGCCCGTCGGAGCTTCCCGGCGTGGTCATCCCGGCCATCGTCTCGGGGCTGGTGCTCGTGTTGATCGCCCGGCCGGTGTCGGTCGTGGTGTGCGCCGCGGTCGCCCGGTTGGTGGGGATCGGCAGCGTCTCGTGGCGCGAGCAGGTGTTCCTGTCGTGGGCGGGACTCCGCGGCGCGGTTCCCATCGTGCTGGCCACGATCCCCTGGGCCGCCGGGATGCCCGACGCCAAGGGGCTGTTCAACGACGTCTTCATCATCGTCGTCGTGTTCACGGTGCTCCAGGGCCCGACACTGCCCTATCTCGCGCGCATCCTCGATCTGTCGGCGGAGGGCGAGGCCCGCGATCTCGACGTGGAGGCCGCGCCCCTCGAGGAGCTCAACGCCGACCTGCTCCAGGTCCGCATCCCGCCGGGGTCGAAGATGCACGGCGTGGAGATCTTCGAGCTCCGCCTCCCGGCGAACACGCTCGTGACGATGGTCGTTCGGGGCGACCGGTCGTTCGTGCCGTCGGACACGACAAGACTGCGGGTGGAGGATCAGCTTCTGGTCGTCACGACCGCCCCCCAGCGGGAAGCCGTGGAACGCCGCCTGCGTGCTGTCAGCCGCCGCGGCAAGCTGGCCGGTTGGTACGGCGAACGCGGCGGTTAGCCGTACCCGGCCGGCGGAACAGCGTGGAGTGGCGGCCTGCGGGCTCGGCCTGTTGATCGCCTGTGGGGCGCGGGCGTGCGGGTGATGATCGATCGCGGGCGTGCGGGTGATGATCGATCGCGGGCGCGGGGGTGGTGATCGGCCGCGGGCGTGGGCGGGCTGATCGGTTTCGAGGGGCGCTGTGGGGCGGTGGAGTGCTGTGGGACGGTACGGTGCGGTGTGCGCGGCTTGATGCGGCGGCGCAATAAACCGGGCTTGAGTGGCGTTTACGCTCGTTGACTGCTTACCATTAGCAGTCGAACGGGTCGAGTGCCAGTTTCAGGAGGAGCGCGTGCCCACCTACCAGTACGCCTGTACCGTCTGCGGTGAGCAGCTGGAGGCCGTCCAGAAGTTCACCGACGACCCGCTCACGGAATGCCCGCAGTGCCAGGGCAAGCTGCGCAAGGTCTTCTCCCCGGTCGGCATCGTGTTCAAGGGCTCGGGCTTCTACCGCACCGACAGCCGGTCCTCGAGCTCGTCCACCGCGCCCGCGTCGACCTCGACGAGCGACTCCAAGAAGCCGGCGGCCGACGCGAGCAAGACGTCGAGCGACACGGCGAAGAAGGAGCCCGCGGCCGCGTCCGGAAGCTCCTCCTCCACCACGTCGACGACGAGTTCTTCCACCACCTCCGCCGCGTGACGACGGGCCCGGCGCCGACCGGGCCCGCACGAGTTATCCACAGCCTGTAATCGCGGCCGATGCGGATTCGTTAAGGTCGGCCGCATGACGAATCGCGCAGAGATCGGAGTCATCGGCGGCTCGGGTTTCTACTCCCTGCTCGATGACGCCGAAGAGATCAGCGTGGCGACGCCGTACGGCCCGCCGAGTGACACCGTGACGTTGGGCCGGATCGGGGACCGTTCCGTGGCCTTCATCCCTCGCCACGGGCGAGGACATGTCTTTCCCCCTCATCGCATCCCTTACCGGGCGAATCTGTGGGCTCTGCGCTCTCTTGGCGTCCGCCAGGTGCTCGCCCCGAGTGCCGTCGGATCCCTGCGCCCCGAGATCGGGCCGGGCGCCTTGGTCGTTCCCGACCAGCTTGTGGATCGCACGACCAGCCGGGTGCAGACCTACTACGACGCCGGTGGCGCCGTCCACGTGTCGTTCGCGGACCCCTACTGCCCCTCAGGCCGGGCCGTCGCCGTGGCGAAGGCGCGGGAGACGGGGTGGAACACCGTCGACGGAGGCACGCTCGTCGTGATCGAGGGCCCTCGGTTCTCCACCCGGGCGGAATCGAGGTGGTTCTCCGACGCCGGCTGGTCGATCATCGGCATGACCGGTCACCCCGAGGCGGTGCTCGCTCGTGAGCTGGCTCTCTGCTACACGTCCCTGTGCCTGGTGACCGACCACGACGCCGGTGTCGAGGCCGGCGAGGGGGTCACGCACGAGGAGGTGCTCGCCTTCTTCGCCGCCAACGTCGAGCGGATGCGCACACTGATCAGTGAGGCCGTCGAGGGCCTTCCCCTCGACCGCTCCTGCTCGTGCGGAGACGCTCTGGACGGCCTCAAGCTCCCCTTCGACCTTCCGTAGCCCGCCGTGCGTGCTTTCCGGACGCGGGGGCGCATGGGCGGGCCCTCGGCCTTCGGCGGGCCCTCGGCCTTCGGCGGACCCTCGGCCTTCGGCCTTCGGCGGACCCTCGGCCTTCGGCCTTCGGCGGACCCTCGGCCTTCGGCCTTCGGCGGGCCCGTACGGATGAGCCCCCGGACTCGGCGGCCCGCCGAGCCCGGTGCCTACGGCGGCCCGCCATGCGTGTGATCTCGACGATCGGAGGACCACGATGCCCGCGATGAGGCGCATCCTCGCCCGCCATCGCCGTGTGATCGCCGCGCTGCTGGCAGGCCTCGCGATGGCGTGCGTGCTGATGGCCGTCCGGCAGCCTCAGGGCGTGCCGGTCCTCGCCGCGGCTCGCGATCTGAGTGGCGGCCGCCTGGCCGCCGCCGACGTCATGACCGTACGGCTCCCGCCTGACGCGGTGCCCGATGGCGCGTTTCCCGCAGGGTCGGCGGTGACGGGACGGGTGGTCGCGGGGCCGGTGCGCCGGGGCGAGCCGCTCACGGATGCCCGGCTGCTCGGCCAGGGCCTGCTCGCGGCGCGGGAGCCGGGGATGATGGCCACTCCCGTGCGGATCGCCGATCCCGACGCGGCGAGGTTGCTCTCCCCCGGCGACGTGATCGACGTGCTGGCCGCCTTCGAAGGGGACGCCCAGCAGGCGCTCGCCGTGGCGCACGAGGTGAGGGTGCTGGCTCGTCCGGTGGAGGAGACGACGGAGGGTTCGGAGTCCGGCGCTCTGCTCGTGCTGGCGACGAGCCCGTCAGAGGCGGCTCAGCTGGCCCAGGCGCAGGCCCAAGCCCGGCTCTCCGTCACCATCCATCCGCGATGAAAGGCGGTGTTCTCCACGGAGGCGATCTGTGATCAGACGCCCGCGCCGAGCTTGGGGTCGTACTCCCAGTGCCAGGGCTCGAAGGGATTGCTGTAGGCCCACGACGGGTGGATGAACCCGTAGCGCTTGCTGTTGGCCTCCAGCCAGTTGAACTGGACCGAGCCGGAGTTCTGTACGCCGCCGCACAGGTCGACGGCCAGGCCGAGACCATGGTTGCTCCGGCCGGGAACGGCGGCGAACCCGGGGCGCGCATAGTAGACGGCCTGTTGCGAGGCGAGGCTGCGATAGCTGTCGGTCACGCACATCTGCCGGCCGAACTTCTTCTGGTAGGACAGGTTGAGGTCGGCGAAGGCGATCGCCGCGTCGGCCCGCAATTCCCTTCCCGCCTGGGGCAGGGGGCAGAGGCTGCTCTTGGGGAGCAGGCCGTTGGGGTACTGCGCCGCCGTGGAGATCCGGGTGGGGTCGCAGGCGCCCGCTCCACGATGGCCCTGGTTCACCTTGACGCCCATCTTGGTCAGCGTCTGCGTCAGCGACTTCACCAGATCGGATGACTTCGCCCGCAAGCTGTCGACCTGGTGATCGAGCTGGGCCTCTTCCAGGAGGTTGGCCGATCGAAGATCCTGAGCCTCGGCGGCGAGCTTCTCCTTGTCCTGCAGCAGCCGCGCCGCATCGTCGAGGACCTTGTTGCGCCCGACGGCCAAGTGGTCGACGTCGCTCATCGCGCGCAGCGTCGCGGTGCCGTCGCCCTGGGCGAAGAGCGGCCCGATCCCGGTGGCCGAAGGGTTCTGGTAGACGGACTCGACCAGGTCCGAGAGCGGCTTGCGCATCGCCGCCAGTTCCTGGTTGGCCTTCCCCAGCTGCCTCAGCTTGGACGCCAGCTTCTTCTGTGAGGAGTCGAACTGCTTTTTCCTGGCGTCCAGTTGCTTGGACGCGTCGCCGATCGCCTTGTAGGCCTCCTGGGCCTGCCTGCGAAGCGCCGTCAAGCTGGGTTCCTTGGCCGCTTCGACGGATTCCGCGGCCGCTTGGGAGCCGGCCTCCGATGTGGAGGCGGCTTCGCTGGTGATGGCCGTCTCTGAAGCCACGGTGACGAAGCGGGACGTGCCGGACGAGACCCCTGCGACAGAGGTCACCGCCATGACGGCCGCGATCAGACCAGCCGACCGAGGAGACGGCACGATCAACTCCTCTTTACGAACTCGTGACTTCGGTCAGGCACGCACGTTACTACAGCCGCCTGAGTCCCGGGCCCGGTCGCCGAATGCGATAGGTACCTATCGCGGTCCAATTTGGAGACTTGTCCGGTCTGTCGTTAATGGCCTTTATGGCTGGCCGCCGCGTTCCTTGCACAGGTCCCACAGCCAGGTGTCCTGCCAGTCGAGGGCGCAGGTGAGTTCGGCCTGCTCCTTCTTCTCGACCGGTGGCGCCTTGGGCACAGCGACCGGCCGGGCCTTGCCTGCGGCGGCCTGCGGTGCCACCGGAGGCTTGCGGATGATGATCAGCTGGCCGTACACACGGGAGGGGCCGGAAGGTGGAGGCACGGCCGTCGGCTCCATGACCTGCCGGCCCGGTACGGCTCCCGCCGCCGGAGCCGCATTGGCCGCATCGGACGACGCCGAGCCGGCCGCATCGGCCGGTGCCGCGGCGCCTGGAGGTACGGCATTCGGCGCTGCGTTTTGGGCGGCATCGTGGGCGGTGTCTTGTGCGGAGTCCTTTGTGGCGTCTTGGGCGGCGACTGGTGCGGCGGCACCAGGGGCGCCTGGCAGTACCGCGTGCCGACCATCCGCCAGGACGCCGGGCTTCTTTCCGCCCGCCACGTCTTGAGTCTCGGCGTTGGCCACCGACTGAATGTTTGGGAGGTGCTTCGTCTCGGCACCGCGGGGATCCTGGAGGCCGGTCGCCATTCGCCCGTGAGGATGGCCCGTGGGGAGACCAGGCATGGAGACGTTCTGGATCGTCCCCTGGGAGAAGTCGTATGCCTCTCCGTCCCTGGCCATGTCGCCTGCGGATGTCGGGGCCTGAGGGTGCAGCGGAGATTTCGCCTTGCCGGCCGCCTGGATGGAGCCACCAGTGGCCCCCCGAGCGGTTGCCTCGTAGCCGGTGATCTCGGCCATGAGCATGCCCGAGGCGAGGACCGCTGGCGCGGTCAACCCTACGACGAGCATCACGAGGCGCAGCCTGCGGAAGTATTTGCGTCGCAATCCGGTCACGAACAGTGACGGTAGCCAGGTGCGACACGGAGGAACTCGCCCACTTGCCAGGGCTTTACCGCAGTTCAGCCACGCGATGACCCATCAGCTTCGAGCCACGCCCCTACTGAGGCGCGCGCTGTGCCAACTCTTCGCTACGCTTACAGAGCACATCACGCCTCCGTAGCTCAGGGGATAGAGCACCGCTCTCCTAAAGCGGGTGCCGCAGGTTCGAATCCTGCCGGGGGCACTCTTTTGACCTTGGGATCCAGGCTCTGACCTGGAGTTCTTCCCCGAGAGGTCTCACACCTCGATGCAGCCGTAGGCCATCGGAAGCAGCCCCATGTCAGGGGTTGCGGGATATCTGCGGGATGAAATCAGGGGCATGATCGCAGGCCGTGGCGTGAAAATCCGTACGAGGAGCAGCCCGTGGAATGTCGATCACATCCCGCGCGGCGGCCGCCGCTGCTGACCATCGACACCGCCAGCTAGGGCAGTGCCTGCCGTAGCTCCTCAGACATACCAAGCCCAAATTGCCAGGTCGGGCGTGGATGCGCAGACCCTCAATACGTGCTTCTGCTTTGGGCGTGGCGCTTTCGGATGGCGAAGCCAGCTCGCCCTGGCGACGCTCGCACGAAACGTTTTGAGCTGCGCGTCGTTGGCTGCTAGCTGCAAAGTTTTGCGATTGCGTCTCCTGCATGCTCACGCCGGTCAGCGTCCACGTAGCACACGCTACGAAGTAGCCAATATGTCTCCGTAGAGGAATTCCAGCCGTATATCCTCATGGCAGTCGGAGATTTCGACCAAGGTCGGAATCGCTAGTATCTGCACGGCAGGGGAAGTCAATGAGGCGATCCGGTTCACAGTTCGGCCTCACGGATGAACAATGGGCCGCAGCTGTGGGTGAAGTTCGTGAGGTCATCCTGGACGCCGCCTATGACCGTCGCATGACTTGGTACGGAGAGATCGCAAGCAAGGTGTCAGCAGTTAGGCTTGACCCTCATTCCTCTCTGATGAACTACCTGCTTGGCGCCGTCTTCGCGGGTGAGCATGAAGCCGGGCGGCCAGCTTTGACCTCCATTGTTACGCATAAGCACGGAGACAAGGAACCCGGCTTGGGTTTCTACGAGATGGCCAGGGACCTTGGCTACCGCTTCGAGGAGCCCTACGTCTTCTGGGCCAAACAAGTACAAGACGTATTCAAATTACACGGAAGACCCGATCGGCACATATAGGTGGAGCGTGGCCAGGAGGCTGGCGATAGATCCCGCGCCGTTGCTGCGGAACAGGACATGGCGGACTGGGTGGTCAGGACGATGAAGTCCTACTGGGGAACGGGCAATGGCGGTCACGACTCGCTGCAGGGAGCCGTGAACATCCTGCGCGGCCCGTCGGATCACGATCGTGGCCTGGAGGATTGACGTCTACGAACTCCTAACACAATGATCAGTGGGTGAGGCGTCGGCAACAGATGATGGCGGCGGCGGGTGCCTGCCACGAGTTGGTCCTGCCTCACCTGTACGGCGCGGCGACCACCGCCAAGGTCGAGGCGCCGGCCGCGTCCGAGAATCGCGACTTCAGTCTTTGTAGAGTGTTATGAACGAATCCTCAGAGGTGATCACACCTGTGACGTCCAGCACGGATACACGCGACGGCACGTTCTGGGTGGCCACCAACTCGTCCGTCCGCTCCCCAGGACACCTCGGGCTTGCCAAGCAGGCTTCACCTTCGATCACGGTGTCGCCTTCCCTCTACGGCTTTCCGGGGGTCGTCGAAATGCAGGTGGCAAACGACGGCTCGGCCGCCTCCGCGTCGGAGTCGACAGATTCCGGGGTCGTCACGATCCATGGAGAGCTTGAGGGCGGTATCCCCGTCACACTCCTGGAAGCGCTGTCCACGAACTGGAGCGGTGGGCTGACACGCGAGAGGCAGGAGCAGCGCTTCGAGGGGATTTTCACGGTTGTTGGCGCGCATCTGGACAACGTCGACCACCAGTTCAGAGGACTTCGGGTCCGCTTGCAGACGCTCACTCGTGCGGCCGATACCGCGAGCCCTCCCGTGCAGCTAGGCAATGGGGGCCGATTGGCCTGGGAAGATTTCGCCGGTGAACCCCAACTCGTGCTCACCGATCTACCACCAGCCGGACTGCACATCTTGGGGCGCACCTACCTGCAGCCGCTCGTCAGCCTGCTGCAGCTCGCCACTGCCCGCCCCGTGGGTGTGATGGAGTTCGCCGTCCAGGAGCATCTGCATGCACCGTGGTGGCCTGTCCACAGCCCTTCCCAGCATGGTGCCGACCTCACCCTCTCGTCCAAGCCCCTGCTGCCTCTCACTGACCTGTCGCCCGCCGCGATCGGGGCGTGGTTGGATCGTGTCGAAACCCTCGGTCCTCTCCCCGCGGTAGTGGTGAGTGCCATCACAACCTCGCTCCCCCTGGAGACCCAGGTTCTGATCCTCGGCACCACTTCCGAAGGGCTGCACCGGCGGCTCTTCCCTGACGCGCAGCGTTTCTCCCGTGATCTTGCGGTTGAGATCCGCGAGGCAGCGGCCAAGGCGGCCAAGGAGATCGACGAATCCGCCGCCGATGCCGTCAAAGGGTTCCTCAGTCATATGGATGAACCCGGCTACGGACAACGACTCGATCAGCTCGCGGCCGACGCTGAAACGCTCGTGCCGGGGATCACCGGCCGCGCGAAGAGATGGAAGAAGCTCGTCTACGAAGCCCGTAACGACTTCGCGCACCAGACGAACCTCGGATGGCTGGAAGACGGCGATGTAGATCGATACCTCACCGTTGCGTTTTCGTTGCGCTGGGTGTTGCGTGCCCTGCTCCTTGGCCAGGTTGGCCTTGATCCCGCCCTGCTGCGCCGCAGGTTCGCCGAGCACCAGGAGTACAGGTTCTTCCTGGGGAATGCCCACGAGTGGCGGCCGGATGTGTATCCGGATGCGAACCTCGACAAGCTGTGGGAATCAGTCACCTGACCATGGTTTCAGTCAGAGCGTCCCTGGCGGCCACCGCTCTGCCACACGGGGGCATGTCGTCGCGGACCTCGGCGGATGCGCCGCAGGAACGGCTCGATCCGCTCCATAAGCCGTCTGACACGATCCACGGCACCTGTTCACCCTTCCTCACATCGAGATCAACGATCATCACTGCTGGGCGGATACGCTGGAGATCATTTCGTGAGGACCTCTAAGAGGGTCTGGACGCCCGCCGATGTGGCCGCCTGGATCCAGGGTGGACACTTGGAAGTTGACCGTCGGCGCGGGCGCTTACTCGGCGGTTTCTTGCAGCAGTGCGTGATTCTCGCTACGAAGCGGGGAGTGCCTTAACTCGTCGCAAAGTTGCGGGGAGTCCCTTCCTCGCCGACTCCCAGCATGGCCGCTGTCGAGAAAGCGGGAGTCTGCGTGGACAAGCGAAGGCCCCAGCATCGCCAGGGCCGCTCGCTCGCAAAGATCAGGCCCCGAGCGCTTCATTGATCTTGCCATTGATGCTGTCTTGCTGGCCATCCATGCACTTGGCGTAGACCCGAAGCAGGACATCCACGCTGTGACCGGCGCGCTTGGCCACCTCAGCCGGCGAGACGCCCGCGTTCAGCCATAGCGACACGGCCGCGTGCCGCAGGTCATACGGCCGAGCCGCCAGCGGAGATGCAGCCTGGGTCGGCGTGAGGGCAAGTTTGCGGGCTTCTTGCCAGACGCGGGAGTGAGCGGAACTGGAGTAGGACCCGCCCGAGCTGGTGCGGAAGAGTCTGCCATCGTCCGCCGTGCCGTACTCCTCGACGTGTGTGCGAAGGACGTCGACGAGGGCGGGCGGGATGGGAATCTCTCGCGTCTCCTTAACCGCACGATGCTTCAGGCTTCTCGGCTCGTGGGTCTCCCCAGTGTTCGTCCATCGCTTGGTGCTTTGAGGACGCGCCATTTCCAGGATGATCAATCCCCATCCCGCGCGTGGCAGCGTGCAGTTCTTCACACGCAGGTCGCTCGCTTCCTCTGGGCGCAGGGCGGCGTAGTACATGCATGCGAAGAGGGCTTTGAGCCGCGGACCGCGTTTGCGACCGACCATGGATACGGCATCCAGCAGCTCCCGCGCCTGCGCAGGGTTGACGACCGTACGAGGATCGACAGCGGTGACAGCCTTGGGCGCCGTCCACTTGATCTCATCGAGCGGGTTACTCACAAAGAGCTTTTGCTCTACTGCTTGCTCAAGGAGATGGTGGAAGACAGCTCGCTTACGCCGGACTGTGTTCGCCCCGGCTACTTTGCCCGCGAAGGTCTCTGCGATGGCGTCGAGGGCGATGCGGAGCAAGCGAGCTTCCCGTAGATCCGACATCGGGAGTGACGCCTTCTCCAGCCAGCGGAGCGTGACAGCCTGCCTGTTGGTCAGATCGGCGCGCCTTCCCTCCGGAAGGAGCGCGTGGCTGCGGAGAACATCGCGGATCTCCGAATCACTCGGCCGACTCGGCAGGTCGGCTACAAGAGCGGGAACCAGCGAGAGCATGGCGTAGGCGTCTGTCTCACGGGTCCTGGCGGCCGTGCTCCGCCAACGGCTCATGAGGTACGACTGCACGAACTCCAGGAAGGTGGGGCCCACCGGCTTCGAGTTCTCCGCTGCGAGCATCGAGAGCGGAAGGCCCGTGACGACGTCGAATGCCTCCCCCACCTTGGCCGCTTGCCGCAAGTCGGACAGGAAGTTGTCGGCAAGCGCTTTGGTACGAAATGTCTTCGACTTCGCCTTGCCGCCGACCTTCCATCGGGCTTCATATGACGGCTTCTTGCTGGAGGCGTTCCGCCGCGTATCCCAGAAGCGGACGTCATAGCTGGTCGTCACGACGCCTCCCTGCGTGCATCGAGCCAGGCGTCAAGATCGCTCCGTCGTACCCTAAGCTTGTTGTTCGGGTATTGGACACAGACGGGTGCCTTACCGAGCTCGCGCCACCGATAGAAGGTGCGAAGCGAGACGCCATTCAGTTCGGCCAGCACCTGAGGCACCGTCAGCATTTCGTCGCGAGGCATCACGCACCACCCCCGCCAGCCGGAGACGAAATAGCACCTCTAGTGATGGAGGCTGCGAGGAGCGCGTCGCCGGGTGTGAAGCCGCGTCCGGCGTAGTGCCAGTCGCTGACGACATGGGCAATGTCTTCGTCGAAGAGCGGCAGGCGGCCGGTGGAGATGGCTTCGGTGCGGGCGTGTTCTGTGCGGTCGGCGCGGATGTCGCCGAGGGTGGTGGAGAAGCGGCGGCTTCGGGTGGAGAAGTGGCCGCCGAAGCCGAGCATGTGTGCCCAGTGGGTGAGCCGGAGGTCGGCCAGCCTGCGGACGGCGCCGAGGCGGAGGCATTCGCCGATGAGCTGGCGTGCGTGGTCGCGGACGGGTAGTAGCGCCAGGTTTTCGGTGGGGACGATGCGCCGGTCGAGGGTGCCGACGCATTCGGCCGCTTTGGTGGCGTACTTGGCGATGTAGCCGGCCACGGCCTGTTCCGTGAGGTCACCCCGGAGGGTGATGGGGCGGATGTCGACCTCACGGCCCCATCGCAGGACACGCGGAGGGTTCCCGGCAGCCGCGGGGACGGTAGCGGTGACGGCGCCAGCTGCGTGCTGTACGGCTTGCGCCAGGACGTCCGTCGCAGCCCACTCGGGAGGGGTGAGTCCGGGACCTCCTGGGCCGTCGAGCCGGATGACGGCGTGGAAGTGGACGACACCACGCTTCTGATATTCGGCGACTTTGGCGAAGGAGACGATGAGCTGTTCGCGCATGTCCCGGAGAGTCAGACCACCGCTTTTGGCGAGGCGACGGCGCAGTGCGTCAGTAAAGCGTTTCCACAGCAGGGGCGCGACGGCGTTGAACAGGACCGAGCCGGTGTAGTCGTAGCAGCCGGGGCAGAGCGGTTCGCCGAGACATTCCGAACCAGGCCTGTGCCGTGCCGTACATGACGGGACGGCCCCGTGTGCGCAAGGAGTGGCGTCACGGCGGGGGTGACAAGGAAGGACCTTGTTCTTGCGTTCGCGGCGGCTGTGGACGGCGCCGAAGGATGGTGCGGTGAGGGTGACGAACAGGCACGGGTGTGCGGTCACGGTGGCGGGGACGCCTTTGCCGCCGACGAGGCCGGCGCGGATGAGGTGGTAGGTGTCGGCGCGGTAGGTCTCGGCGCAGGACGGGCAGCGGGAGGCGCGTCGGGTTTTGCAGGGAACGCGGAGGACGCCGTCCGGTTCGAGGCGGGTGCTGTAGCGGTGGAGCAGGGTGCCGGTGGCGGTGTCCCAGTGTTCGACCTTGCCGCGGAGGTGGATCGGCTGTCGGCAGCCGCCCGTGCGCCGGATCTGGGATGCCCAGCGGGGATAGTTGGGGTCGTTCAGGCGGGTGATCGCACCGTGGATTGCGTGCGCGTTGGGGGTGGATGCGGGCAAGATGGTGTCCTCCTTTCACTCGTTGGGGTGGAGGGATGGCCCCCGACCTGGCGTGTGTCTTGGCGGATGTGCGGCCAGGCCGGGGGCGCTTACAGGGTCAGCAGAGGCCGAGCCCGTCGCAGTGGCGGCAGGTCTCGCCGTAGGAGTCCAGACCCCCTCCGCCGCAGTGACAGCACTGCCACCGCAGAGGCGTGACCGGCGAGGTCTCCGGAGCTGAAGCCTGCTCGGTGTCGTCCACGTGCATCACCTCCTTTCATCAGGTGAGTTCCTGCGCTGCGCGGAGCGTGCGGAGTAGGTCGGAGGCGAGTTGGTTGGACACGCCGAGGCGGGAGCGGAGTAGATCGCGGGTGATGGGTTTGCCGTGCTTGGCGTGGTGGTCGTCGGCGATGCGGCGGGCGTAGTCGATGAGCGTTGGGGACGGTCCTGCCGGTTGCGTCCTTACGTCCTTGTCGTCCTCAGCCGTCGGGACGGTGGCGGGGACGGAGGACGGCGCGCCTACCGATGAGGACGAGGCGGGGACGAACGCGAACGGCTGCGCGGTGACCGGGGACGATGCCAGGGCGACCGCAGCCGCGGGTTCCCGGGATGGTTCGAGGCGGGGCGCGGTTGCGCGGCGTTCGAGCATGGAGACGGCGATGAGGAAGGCGCTGGCGGGGACGGCGGCGGTGAGGCGTCCCCAGATGGTGGGTTCGGCTTGCTGGAGGTTGGCGGCCAGGGACAGGACAATCCCAGCGACGAGGACGAGAGTGGGCCAGGACGTGAGGCCGGTCCGCTTGCGTCCGGTCTTCTTGTCGCGTTGGCGTTCGCGAGCGGCCATGACGCAGGTGAGGTCGACGCACACGGCTACGGCCCACGACATCCAGCCGGTTTGCCCGTGGTCGGTGGCGGTGTCGCGGATGTGGGTGAACGATCCGGCCCCCGCGATAGCGGCCAGGATGAGGACCGGCCCGGTGTCGAGCAGCCATGAGGCGAGGCGTCGCATCGTTCCCTCCCTTCTGTCGGTCAGGTGGTGAGGAGTTCGGACAGGTCGGTCTCGGTCACCTCGGAGGACCGTCCGGGACGGGTGATCTCGTCCCAGGACGGATTGCGGTCCGCGTAGGTGGCGGCGGCGTGTTCGGCGGCCTGCTCGGAGACATAGAAGGACCGGGCGCGGTACCACTGGCCGTCCTGGCTTGCGACGATCGCGACGCCTGGCGTTTCGGCGGGGATGGCCCGTGCGGAGACGAGCGCATCGGGGTCAAGGTCGCCGAGGGTCATGGTCGCGGTTTCGGGGTCGTTGACCCGGTGACAGATCCGTCCCGAGCACTGTGCGCGGAGCGCGGTGACGCCGGGGCCGAGGTCGGAGCCGATGCGCTGACCGGAGCAGAACAGGTAGATCCCGAACGCCCGCCCGAGCTGCGCCACCCGCAACAACGCAGTCGAGGTTTTGGCGATCTCGTCTTTCTCGGACTTGTCGGCCATCAGGTACAGCTCGGCCAGCTCGTCGACCAGCACCACTACCGGGACGGGGCGGGCCGCGTCGGGGAGTTGCCAGATGTTGCGGGCACCGGCCGTACGGCACAGCGCCATGCGGTCGACCATCAGCGTGACCAGGTCATCCAGCAGACCGACCGATTCGGCGCGGGTGGTGGCCAGCGCGGATAGGCGTGGCGCGTAAGGGGTGAACTCGACTCCGCCTTTGAGGTCGAAGCCGACCAGCGCCACCGGCTGCGGAGCCAGCCCGACGATCAGCACGTTGGCCAAGTTGGACTTGCCGGATTGGGTGGCGCCGGCGTTGAGCCAGTGCGGAACGGTCCGGAAGTCGATGGTCCACAGTCCGCCGGTCTCCAGCTTGCCGATGGTGACTTTGAGGAGTTCGCCCGAGGACGGGACGTGGTCGAGGCGGATGAGGGGGTCGCGCATGGTCGCGGCCAGGACGACGCGGCCGGGACGGGGTGAAGAGACGCGGACGGCGTGGACGCCCCAGGAGTGCGCGAGCCGTTCGGCCACTTGGGCGTAGTCGGCGGGGATCTGCCCCTCCAGGGTGTGGAGGGTGACGCGCCAGCCGTGCCGAGTCGGCCGGGGTAGCCACATGAAGGGTTTGGTGTCGACAGCGACCCGTTGGAAGCGCCGCCGTACTTTGACGAGGCCGGTCGAGGCGATCAGGCGGGGATTGGTGGTGAACCAGAAGCGTTGCCGCTTCTTGGTCAGGCCGCAGCCGCCGGCGACAGTGCGCCAGGAGGCGCGGATGGTGATGGCCATCAGCGGGAAGCCGATGACCAGCCAGAACGACGGGTAGTGGTAGCGGCGCCAGGCCCAGAGCCCGGCCGCCAGGGCGGCCAGGGCTCCGAGCGTCGTCCACAGGGTGTCAGGCAAGGGCGTTCATCCCCGCGGGGACGATCGAGGCGGCCCGGTAGCTGATGCCCCACCGGGTGTCGCCGCCGCGGGAGATCTCCCAGGCGTAGCCGACGAGGTTGACCGGGGTGACGTCCTGGCCGGCGGCGACCTGAGGTTCGCCCGAGGTGCTGACCTTGACGAGTTCGATCCGGCCGAGTTCGTCTTCGACGGACATGACGATCTCGTAGACGGTCTGGCCGTTCTTGTCGGTCTTGATCTCGCCGGTGTCCTGGTTGAGGATCCGCGGCCGGGGTGCGCGGACGCAGACGAACTGCAGCTTGGTCACATCGACCGGGATCGGGATGGTGCGCATGTGGTGACCTCCTTAAGCTCGCGACCAACATAGTTAACCTAGTTGGCCTGGTTGTCAATGGCCTTGGTTGGCTTGGTTGCTTGTCCGTGGTGAGATAGGGGCGCCAGCAGCGGAAGAGGGTGCATGGTCAAGAAGACGGGGCGGCCCGCCTATCTCCAGATCGCCGACGATCTGCGCGAGCAGGTCCGCGGCGGATCCCTCGCGCCTGGGGCCCCCTTGCCGTCGACCGCGCAGCTTGCCGAGCAGTACGACGCATCGCTGAGCGTGGTGAAGATGGCGGTTGGGATCCTCCGGAACGAGGGCCTGCTCATCGGCCAGCAAGGCAAGGGCGTCTTCGTCCGGGACGAAGAGTCCAGCGAGTCGGGGCAGGTGACGGCGGTGGATCTGGTCAGCGAGGTCATCGAGCTACGCACCGCCGTACGGGACTTGTCGCAGCGGCTCGCCCGGGTCGAGTCGACGCTTTCGGAGCGATCCGACCAGTAGGGCCGCCGCCGCGGACGTGCAACCCGGTGACGTGCCGGGCAAGCCGGGCCGACTGGCCGTCCGGGGCGGATGTGAGGCTCATCGCCTTGTCCTCCCGCTTGATGCCAACGAGGACCGCGATGTAGCCGACGAGCATCCCGCCGGCCAGCACGAGGGCGATGATCAGGGGAAGCGAACTCATGCCCAGCTCACTCCCCTTGCGGCTGCGGTGTGGGGGTCGCGCGGAGGGCGCCGGGTCGCGCCGCGGCGGCGCTGGGCCCGCAGGCGGGCGGTCTGACGGCGGGCCCAGCGGTCCCGGGCGAGGCATTTGCGGCAGTGGGTCTGCCCGTCATCGAGGAGGGCGCCGCACTCGCATCCGGGGGTCTCATCGGGTGTGGTGATGGTTGTGTCTGTCATGATCACCTGTCCTTTCGTCGCAGTCGGTGGGGCGTACGACACCGAGAGTGCGGCCAAGAGGCAGGACGAGATCACTACAGGACGGGACATGTTCAAGACGTCCCGTCTAGGATTGCCACGTCCCTGGACGTCCCCGAACGTGGCAGGTGAGATGGCCAACGAGCGACTGCGCGCGGTTCTATTGGAGCGCGGGGTGAGCATCGCGGAGCTGGCGGATGCGATCCAGGTGGACCCCAAGACGGTCGAGCGGTGGATCACCAAAGGCCGCGCGCCGTATCGAAAGCACCGGTACGCCGTCGCCGCTCACCTGGGAACGGACGAGAGTTATCTGTGGCCGGAGGCGTTGACTCGGGAACAGGTCGCGTCCGCATCCGAGAGCGAGATCGTCACCGTCTACCCGCACCGCTGGGCCGTCCCCAGGGACGCATGGGGACGTCTATTCGCTCAGGCCGACGAGGAGATCGGAATCCTCGTCTACAGCGGCCTGTTCCTCGCCGACGACGCCGGCATCGTCCGCATGCTCAGCGAGAAAGCTGCTGCAGGGGTACGGGTGCGAATCCTGCTCGGCGACCCGAATAGCTCCGAGGTGGCCCAGCGCGGAGCGGACGAGGGCATTGACGACGGCATGGCCGCCCGAATCCGCAACGTCCTCGTCCTCTACAAGCCGATCCGAGGACGGAAGAACGTTGAGATCCGGCTCCATCGCACCGTGCTGTACAACTCGATCTACCGCGGGGACGACCAGCTCCTCGTCAACACCCACGTGTACGGCACGCCCGCCGGCAACGCACCCGTGCTGCACCTGCGGAGAGTCATCGGTGGCGACATGGTCAGCACCTACGTCGACAGCTTCGAGAAGGTGTGGGACCAGGCCACCCCGATAGAGTCCTGATCTATGGCACGCCGGATGGACTTCTACGACGACCCCAAAGCCCCCGCCGCAAACAGCCTGGTTCCATCCGTCAACGTCGTCGTCACCAACGACGCCGGCGACATCCTCATGATCCGCCGCAGCGACAACGACAACTGGGCCGTCCCCGGCGGCGCGATCGACCTCGGCGAGTCCCTCCCCGCGGCAGCCGTACGCGAGACCCTCGAAGAGACCGGCATTACCTGCGAGATCACCGGGATCGTCGGCACCTACACCGACCCCAAGCACGTGATCCTCTACACCAGTAACGGCGAAGCCCGACAGGAGTTCTCCATCGTGCTCACTGCCCGTGCGCTCAGCGGCGAGCCCACCCCGAGCAGCGAGTCGACCGAGGTGCGGTGGGTGCCCCGTGACGAGGTCAAAGCGTTGCCGATGGACCGCTCGATGGCCCTTCGAATCGGCCATTACCTCACCGGCACGGCCCTGCCGTACATCGGATAAGCCCTTGCCGAGCACGAAGGCGAACCAATGACCTTGCTTGTGCACCTCACCGCAGCCAAGAACATCCGCTCCGTGCGACGCGTCGGGATTCGCGCGGAAAGTCACGGGCGTGGCGGCGGGACAGGCGTTTACTGCGTGCCGGTGTTGCCCTCCTACCAGATGACCTACCAGTGGGGGCGTGAGCTGCGGCGCGGCGGTCAGCGCACCTTCGTCGCCGTGCACTTCCGTATCCCCGACGACGAGATGGTGTGGGTCGGCCACTACAACTCCGACCCCGTTCGACTTGCCAGTGCAGAGGCCGCCGCTCTCGTGGCGCAGCAGGAGGACGCCCGCGGATACGAACTGTTCGTCCCCCGGCCTATCCAGGTCAGGGAGATCCACCGGGTTCGGCGAGTGAACCAGGTGACCGGATGGCGCTACATGCCCAACGCACACGGTAAGCCGCCCTGCGGATGCCCGGTATGCATTCCTCCGGGACAGTACGGCGGCACCAAGATCCGCAAAGCCTACGAGGACTCCTTCAACAGCTAGGCCGTCGTTGAAGGCCTGGTTGGTCGCAGCGACTGTGATGGCGTCACAGGAGTTGGCTGCGGGCCGGCTATTGCCTCGTCCGGAGAGCCCGCCGTGCATGTTGACGGGAGATCACACGGTGATGGCCTCGGCGAATGAACAGAGGTCGTCCATCATCTCCTTCAGCTCCGCCGGATCCCGCCCTTTCATGGCCGATTTCGCCCAGAGGCCTCCCGGCGTGAGGTAGCGGTCCGCGTGGTTGGTGCTGAGCATCTGGTCGAGACGCAGGAGCGCCCCCATCGCCCACGCTTGGTCGTAATGGCAGTCAGGGTCGGGGAGATAGCGGTCCAGGTATGCAACGAGGGATGCCGCGGCGGATTCGTTGGAGAATCGGGCGAATACGAAGCAGTAGCCCTGGCCTGAATAGACGGCTTCACTGTCCAGCAGCATCGCGCTGAGATGGTCACGAAATTGCGTCCGACGATCCACGCCGATCAGCCAGGCGGCTGTGAGCCGGCAGCGCCATTCACCGACTAGGAGCAGCGCGAGTTCCGAGTCGCTGATCTGCCGCGACAAGGTAGCCAACTCGCGGCCGAACTGGGAACGGTCGTCCTCTGGCAGCTCTAGGAAGTTGCCGCGAAGGAGTTCCAAGTACCGCTGCCCGGGTTTGACGTAGAGGTCAGCGGCTGCCGTCATTTCGGGATCATCGGGTGAGGGAGTCGCACGGGACCATCTTGCCGTTCCTGATCGCCGGTCATACCTCAGGCGAGGCCAGCGCGCTTTCTACTGCTCGGACGGCCGCCAGGATGCATGGCGTCGAAGCGGTGATTGAGCGGCTGACCAGATGCTCGGGACCGTAGCGGGAATGGATCTCGGCCAGTCGTTCCGTGACGTCGAGGTGCGTTCCGTCTGGGCCGGTGGTCATGTCGCAGTAGGTCAGCGCTTCGACGAGTTCAGGGCGTTCCTCGTCGAACTCAGCGGCTAGAGCGTCGTAAAGGTCGCGTTCGGTCGCCTCGTTCACGGCGCAGGAGTGATGGGCCACCAGGCGGCAGAGCGTGTCATCGGCGTTCGCCACGTCACGCAGGTAGCGCGCCCCGTCCAGGGGATGGAACCCGGTGTCGACCAGGTCAGGCGAATATCCGATGTCATGCAGGTACGCCGCGGCAATTAGCTTGTCCGTCTCCTCGCCGAGGACCGGGGCGAGCGACATGGCACGCGCGGCGACCCCTTGCGTGTGTGCCCACCGCCGCGGAAGCGGCTCCGCTAGGAGTTGTTTGGCCAGGTCGTGCGCCCACTCAGCTTGCCCCACGCCATAGACAATAGGCAGCCGCGCCGTGAACCGACCTAGAGCGCACGAAAAGACGTCCCAGGACGTCTCACTCTCGTGAGCGCACGAACCGCCGCTTTCCTGGCCTCGACATGATCAAGCCCTCCTGTTGTAACTCGGCGAGCGCTTGCCGGACGGTGTTCCGGGAGGTGTCGTACAGCCAGCGAAGTTCAGCCACGCTGGGCACCGTGTCTCCGGGTGCGAGGTCGCCCCGGTCGATCTGACGGCGGAGATCGTCCGCGATCACTTGATACCGATAGACGGCCGTGACCTCTTGCCCCTCGGGTTTCACGATCCGCCCCTTCGATGGTGCCGTCACGATGAGTCCGTCCGCTTCCAAGGTGCGCAAGGCGCGGCGCACAGTGTTGCGAGCCACCCGGAACTCCGCCGACAGGGCAGTTTCTGAGGGCAAGGAGGCCCCGGCGGCATACAAGCCAGTGAGAATGCGCTCGCGAACACGGTCGGCGATCTGCGTATAGACGCGCCACCCTGTCAGGTGTCCCTCACGCACGTTACGAGCGGTGCGCATCGAGGATCTTGGTCAGGTCGATGCCGAGTTCGCCCTGTTCTCCTTCGCGCCAGCCCTCACGTGCCGCAGCCTCGATTCGATCGGCGGCGGCTGGTAGGCGCAGGCACGTCACACGCTCGTCGCGCTCATCTCCCCAGTAGAACCACAAGAACGCGAGATGGACGAAGATGCGACGCATTCGGCACCGGCTGTCCATGACCTCCAGCGCCGGGCGCCCGTACTGATCAGCGGTCAGAACCGTCGTCATCTCACGCGCCTGAAGCATTGCCTGTAGGTCTGTCAGGAGGTCCTGTTGATAGGCCCGCTGCTGTTGACGAATGGTGTTCACCGGGGATGCTCCTTCGACTCGATGAGCAGGGCGTTTCTGTTCACCCGCTCGACTGAGCCTCCGATGTGGAGCGGAACCTCTACACCACAACTTAGGGACGTCTAGGGACGTCTTGTGCTAACTTCGCTGGCAGAGCCGACACCCCCAGGAGGCCCCGTGAGCGAAAACCTCCGGCACGCCCTCGCAACAGCCCGACTCCAAGCCGTCGATATCGCAGCAGCCCTCGCCGTCGATCCCAAGACCGTTACCCGTTGGCTCAAGGGCCGCGTCCCCTACCCGCGGCATCGCTGGGCCATCGCCGACTTCCTTCAGGTCGACGAAGCAGACCTTTGGCCGGACATCCCCCAGCACCGCCGAGCCATCTCGAAGGACGTGCAAGCTGTGTACGCCCACCGCTGGGCGGTTCCGCACAATGTCTGGCGCCGGCTGTTCGAGGGCGCAGCCAAGGAGATCGGCATCCTTGGGTACAGCAGCCTGTTTCTTGCCGAGGACACCGGGATGATCCGCCTTCTGGCGGCGCGCGCCCGAGCTGGCGTGAGCGTCCGCATCCTTCTTGGCGATCCAGACAGTCCCGAGACGGCTACCCGAGGGACCGAGGAAGGCATCGGTCCGGATGTCATGAGGGCCCGGATCAGGAACGCGCTCACCCTCTGCCGCCCACTCCTGAGCGTCGAGGGCGTCGAGATCCGCCTACATCGAACCGTGCTCTACAACTCGCTCTATCGTGCGGACAACAACCTGCTCGTCAACGTCCACGCCTACGGCACACCAGCAGCTCAAGCGCCAGTCATCCACCTACGCGCGGATGAGCAAGGCGCCGCCGGCACCTATCTGGCCAGCTTCGAACTCGTCTGGACCAGGTCTGACGGTGGTGCCGACCTACACCGGATCGTTAACACGTGACCGCATGAGGACCGACGGCAACGCCGCGACGGGACGTACCGTCCCATCATGGCCACCGAAACTCCTGACGAGGCCGCTTCCGCCGTCGGTTCAACTGCGTCGCATGATGTTCAAACGGCCGCAGATCAGTCGCTCCACAAAGGCTCATCCCAAGCTCCGGGCCGACGCCGCTGGTTTGAGCGACGGCCCACAGTCACGCCACCCACCCAGGCCGAACTGGACACGCTAAGCGTCAAGGAACGGCAGGAGTTATACGACGCCCGCCGTCAAAGGCCTTGGCACGCAATAACGTCTATCGGCGTAATCGCCAGTGTGCTATTCACTGCAGGCGGCCTTGTCTACACAGCGCGATCTTTCAACTCAACTCAGGACGGCCAGATCACCGATCGATACACTAAAGCCGTCGAGCAGCTCGGATCAGACAAACTCGATATCCGCATCGGCGGCATCTACGCCCTCGAACGCCTAGCCCAGGACTCCGTTCGCGACCATCAGACCATCTACGACGTCCTCGCAGCATTTATTCGCGAACACTCTAGTGACCCTCAATCTTCACAGGCGCAGGTCAGAATGGCCACGGACATTCAGGCCGCGATCACCTCCGTGGGCCGACGTAACATAGCACTAGATAGAGTTGGATTCGATATTAGCGGAGCCCACCTAGAGCACGTGGACTTGATCCAGAAGGATTTACACAACTCTAACCTCACCAAGGTGAACATGACCAACGGACTGCTCACCTCGGCAAATCTCGAACATTCATTTCTTTACAGTGCCACACTTTCAAATGCGCAAGCAATCGACGCCCATCTAAACGGAGCGGAACTAACAAATGCAAACCTGCGTGGGACAAATTTCACCTCTGCGGATCTGACACACATCACGGGGAGATGGGCGGATTTCCAATACGCCAATCCGACCCGCGCAAAACTAACTGATGCCGACCTTGGCGGCGCCTTACTCATTGAAACCGATCTGAGCGATGCCGATCTCAGAAGGACGAACCTAAGCGGCGCGGATTTACGCGGAGTCAGGGGCCTAACTGAAGCTCAAATACGAGATATGGCATATACCAATCAGGAAACGCTCTTCGGGCCGTCCCCGCCAAAGATGCCCTGAAAGTCATCAACGCAGCCTAGACGACCTCATCACCACTCAGAGTCTTTCCGTATTCAAGCGAGCAAGACCGCCGCGTCCGGTGTTTCTCTCTCCACCGGCTCACGCGGGCGACGGCGGGTTGCGGATGACGCCGGGACAGGCCGGCGGCATCTGCAGTAGTGGCAGAAACACCGCGAGCCAGGTCGCAAAGGCGCGCGGTAACGGCGCGGGCGGCATCGTGATCGAAAGCAACTTATCTTCTCGTTATCAAGCCGCCTTCGGCGGAGAGCTCCGCGCCCAGCCGAGGGAGGGGATGGGAAAGGGAAGCTCCGGAGAGGGGCCTTAGCGATCCGGGGGATGGCGGTCCGAATGGACGATGCACCGGAAGTGCGGACGGCGAGGGGCTGTGTGCTTGAGCTACTTTCGGGGACACCGCGGAGGAGTCGAGGAGTGGGAGCACAGCGCAGCCCAGGTTGCCATCACGGCCTGCACTCATGAGAGCGCACGGACGAAGAGTCAATCCGTTGGACCGCGCGCCCGCCCGCCGGCGGACTGCGGCTCTTCGGCCGGTCCCGCCGTTGGCGGCGCGCACCACGCCGACAAGCGGCGTGGGCTTTAGACGGCGGCATTGCGGCTGATGCCAGATGGGATCTCTTCCAATCGGTGAACGGTCATGGCCATGAGCAGGCATGAGCCGAGGAACCAGAGAACGGCACAGGAGAAGACAAAGAAGTGAGAAAGGAGAGATGCGGGAGAGCATTGGGGCGCTGCCCCAAACCCCGGCCGAGTTCGGAGATGAGGGGACCCGCGCAAGGGTGCAGGTGGTGGGGGGGTGGGGTTCATCTCCTCGCCGGCCCCGCAACGGATGCCAGAGCAGGCACCCATTGTCAAGCCGTCCTGTGCACGTAGGGCAAGCAGCGCGCGAGGAAGGTCACCGGGAACATGGAACACGCGAAGGACGGCTCGACCCCGGGCACCCGGCCCGGCATGGACAGGCCCGCCGACGAGGAGATGAACCGCCCATGGCGATGCCCTATCAAGCGGCATAGTGCCTGGAAACCGTCACCTACCTGGCCAGCGTTCTTCAATTGGAGCTCAGGCCTGCACGACGCTGCGAAGTACATTGACTCAAGTACCCCCGGCACCTTGCTGGTGATCCATTTCAGTGAGCAGCCGCAGAAGCTCCCTGCTCGCTGCGTATGGCTCCTGGAAGCGCTCTGGATCTTGACCGTTTAACGTCTTGTACATGGCGACACCCTCCTTTGCCAGGGCGACGGCTTCGGTGTGGCGGCCCAACTCGGACAACCGGATGCCGAGGTTGATCAGGGAGGCAGCGAGGTCGGGGCGGTAGCGGTCGGGGTAGGTGGCGGCCAGCTCTCGCTGGATGGTGACGGCCTCTTCGGTCGGGGGCAGAGCCTCGGTGTGGCGGCCCAACTCGGACAACCGGATGCCGAGGTTGATCAGGGAGGCAGCGAGATCGCGGCGGTAGCGAGCGGGGTAGGTGGCGGCCAGCTCTCGCCGGATGGTGACGGCCTCCTCGGCCGGGGGCAGAGCCTCGGCGTGGCGACCCAGCTGGGACAACCGGATACCGAGGTTGTGCAGGGAGGCAGCGAGA
>NZ_BOOQ01000008.1 GCF_016863315.1 Planotetraspora silvatica | reverse complement strand
AGCGGCCAGCTCTCGGTAGATGGTGATGGCCTCCTCGGCCGGTGGCAGGGCGTCGGTGGGGCGGCCCAGATGGGAGAACAAGACGCCGAGGTTGTGCAAGGAGCTGGCGAGGTCGGGGCGGTAGCGGTCGGGGTAGGTGGCGACCAGCTCTCGCCGGATGGTGACGGCCTCCTGGGTCCGGGGCAGGGCGTCGGTGGGGCGGCCCAGCTCAACAAACCGGACGCTGAGATTGTGCAGGGCGGTGGCGAGGTCGGGGCGGTAGCGGTCGGGGTAGGTAGCGGCCAGTTCTCGCCGGATGGTGACGGCCTCCTCGGCCAGGGGCAGAGCCTCGGCGTGACGGCCCAGCTCCCCCAGGTGAACTTCCAGACCAGCAAGCCAGTGCGCCCGCTCTGCGGGATCGGCGTCGGGTTGGACGCTGTCCGCCAGTCGCCTCGTCAGCAACGCGTTCGCCTCCGCCCACATGTCGGACGGGTAGGGCAACGCCTGATACAACGCCGCCAGCGTTTCGCGCGCGGCCGGGACCGAGCCGACCTCGCCCACCACCATTGGCAGCAGCCGTTCTAGTATTCCCGCCGCCGCGACATGGTCCTGAGCGGCCCGAGCCAAGGTGACCAGCGCCTGCCGTCGCTGCCGTTCCTCCACTCCCGCCAGCCAGGCATCTAGCAACTCCGGGGCATTGTTGAGAACACGGGTGACGTGCAATTCGGCCAGCCGGTCCGGACGCAATCGCCCCAGCCACTCATGCCCCTCATCCGGTGGATATAGCTCCCGCAGCCATACCGCGACCCGAGCCGCGTCCATCGACGCCGGACGGCCTGGCACCCGCGCTACTACCGCCGTCGCCAGGCCTTCATCGGAGGCTCCCAACAACGTGCCGGCCGCGACCAGTCGCTCCACCGTCACCGGGGCCAGCCCACTCCCACCGCCGAGCATCCCCCACGCCCGCGCGCTCTGTAGCCAGAACCGCTGCTCATGACCGAGTAACTCCTCCAGCACATCCCCCACCTGCACCCGTACCTGGCCACCGTTGCTTGCCGCCGCATGTAGGACGGCCACCAAGGCGGCCGCGTGCAGATCCAACATCCGAGGACGCTCTCCGCCGAACTCCACCCTCACCTCGTCCGGAGATGCGACGCCTACCCGCTTGGCGAAGTGTGGTATGGCCCGCGCCACTTCACCATCTGGCGAGTCGATGCCTTCGTCCGGGCCGAGTTCGATGCCTTGGCCGGCTTCGGCGATCATTCCCCGCACTCGCACCGAACCGCCACCGAGCCGCTGCCACCACTCTCCGGCGCTGCGGGCTAGCAACAGCACACGGGTGTCGCGCCCGCCGTCGGCGGCGACCTCCTCCAGCAAAGACGCGAGCTCTGTGCGGGTCTCGGCGTAGTCCACCACGATCAGCACCTGGCGCCGGTGAGCGGCTCTCCACCGCGGTAAAGCATCACTCTCGGCGTCGTCGCGGACCTCGATGACCCCCCACGACGGGCCAAGCTGTACGCCCAGCTCGACGGCAAGGCGGGACTTGCCCACCCCGCCTGGCCCAACTAGTAGCCGCACAGGCTCGGTCCCCGGTGCGCGGCACCACGTCAACAGTTCAGCCAGCTGACGTTCACGGCCATGAAACGGGACCACCTGCTGGGAAGGATGCAGTAGTTGAGCCACGCCTCCTGCGGGGAGCAGTTCGGCGACCTCCTCAGCGCGTTCCCACGCCTCGTGTCGCTGCTTCCAGTGCTCCCATAGTGTCGGCGCGAACGCACCCAGGGTGCCACCGATCGCGATTCCCGCGGCGGTCACCAACGGCTTGCCATCCGCTAGAGCACCCGCGACTGTCGACGACGGGTGAAAACTGACCCCCTGGCGGCGGGTGAATAGTGACCCCCTTCAGTCTCTGGAGGGTGATCAGTGTGGAGGACTGGGCAGAGATCCGCCGGTTGTACCGGGCTGAGGCGATGCCGATCAAGGCGATCGCGCGGCGGTTGGGGATCTCGAAGAACACCGTGAAGCGGGCGCTGGCGGCGCCGGAGCCGCCGAAGTACGTTCGGGCGGGTCGAGGGTCGATCGTGGATGCGGTGGAGCCGCAGATTCGGGCGGTGTTGAGGGACTTCCCCGACATGCCCGCGACGGTGATCGCCGAGCGGATCGGCTGGACACGGTCGATCACGGTGTTGAAGGAGCGGGTTCGTGTTCTGCGTCCGCAGTACCGGCCGGCGGATCCGGCGTCGCGGACCAGCTACCAGGCTGGAGAGTTGGCGCAGTGTGATCTGTGGTTCCCGCCGGTGAAGGTACCGGTCGGGGCCGGGCATTCGGCCAGCCCGCCGGTGCTGGTCATGGTGTCGGGCTACTCGCGCTGGCTGATGGCGCGGATGCTGCCCTCGCGGACGGCAGGCGATCTGTTCGCCGGGCATTGGGCGTTGCTGGCCCAACTGGGGGCGACGCCCAAAACGCTGGTGTGGGACAACGAGTCGGCGATCGGCCAATGGAGGTCCGGGCGGCCGCAGCTGACCAGTGACGCGGAGACCTTCCGCGGCATGCTGGGCATCGGGATCCTGCAGTGCAAGCCCGGCGACCCAGAAGCCAAAGGCCTGGTCGAGCGGGCCAACGGCTACCTGGAAACCTCGTTCCTGCCGGGACGGGCCTTCGTCTCACCGCAGGACTTCAACGCGCAGTTGGCCGACTGGCTGGGGCGGGCGAATCGGCGTCATCACCGGCGGATCGAGTGCCGGCCTGTTGATCGGCTGCAAGCCGACCTGGCTGCGATGGTCGCCCTGCCACCGGTGCCACCCGCGCTGGGCTGGCGCACCTCGACCCGGCTGGCACGCGACCACTACGTCCGGATCGCGTCCTGTGATTACTCGGTTCATCCGGCGGTGATCGGCCGCCGGGTCGAGGTGGTCGCGGATCTGGAACAGGTGACGGTGGCCTGCGACGGGCACAAAGTGGCCTGCCACGACCGGTGCTGGGCTCCGCATCAGACCATCACCGATCCCGGTCACGAGCAGGCCGCGACGCTGATGCGTCAGATGCGGCTGCAAACGGCACCTGGTCCCGCCGACACCGAGGTGGAACAACGCAAACTCACCGACTACGACGCCATGTTCGGGATCGAAGGGGTCGCCTGATGACCGCCTCGCCGGCCGGGAGCGGCCGCAACCTCGCGGCCGAGTTGGCCTACCTGACTCGGGTGTTGAAAGCACCGTCGCTGGCCGCGGCTGTTACCCGGCTCGCTGACCGGGCCCGCGATGAGTCCTGGACGCATGAGGAGTTCCTGGCCGCCTGCCTGCAACGTGAGGTCGCCGCCCGTGAATCTCACGGCGGCGAGGCTCGCATCCGCGCCGCCCGCTTCCCCGCCCGCAAAGCCCTCGAAGACTTCGACTATGACCACCAACGGTCGTTGAAACGCGAGGTCATCGCCCATCTGGGCACCCTGGACTTCGTCACCGCCAAAGACAACGTGGTCTTCCTCGGCCCACCCGGAACCGGCAAGACCCACCTGTCGATCGGGCTCGGCATCCGCGCCTGCCAGGCCGGGCACCGGGTCGCTTTCGCCACCGCCGCCCAATGGGTCGCCCGCCTGGCCGACGCCCACACCAGCGGAAGACTCCAAGACGAACTCACCAAGCTGTCGCGCATCCCAGTCCTGGTCGTCGACGAGGTCGGCTACATCCCCTTCGAACCCGAAGCGGCGAACCTGTTCTTCCAGCTGGTCTCCAGCCGCTACGAACGCGCCAGCCTGATCGTCACCAGCAACAAACCGTTCGGCCGCTGGGGCGAGGTCTTCGGCGACGACGTCGTGGCCGCCGCCATGATCGACCGGCTCGTCCACCACGCCGAAGTCATCAGCATGAAAGGAGACAGCTACCGGCTGAAGAACCGCGACCTCGGCCGCGTCCCCGCGGCCAACCACAGCAACGACCAGTAACGATCAAGCACACCAGGGGGTCAACTTTCAGCCGGCGACAAGGGGTCAGAATTCAGGTTCTGGCGCGGTTTCTGTGGATCTGGTGACCGTCCGTGTGCTGTTTCTGTGATCATGGCCCCCGTGCAGTTCTAACGATCTTGACGTGGTGTTCCCGCACCTGCGGTTCATCCATATAGACCGCTTCGAGCGGACCGCTGGTGGTCTGCGGATCTGGGGTCGTGCCCGTGAGATGACGGCGACGTGTACGGCTTGTGGCGCCGTATCTGGCCGGGTTCATGGCCGCTACGAGCGTCGGGTGGATGACTTGGCCATCAGCGGCCGACCGGTGGTGATCCGGCTGCAGGTCCGCCGCTTCGTTTGTGTCAACACCGCGTGCAGGCGAAAGACCTTTGTCGAGCAGGTCCCAGGGCTGACCCGCAGGTATGGGCGGCGGAGCCTTCCCCTGGCCGAGGTTCTCACCGCGATCGCGCTGGCGCTGGCCGGTCGTGCGGGGGCCCGCCTGGCCGATGCCCTCGGCGTAGTGACCAGTCGCAGCACGCTGCTGCGCCTCATCCGCGCGCTCCCTGAACCACATCAGGGGAATCCGACCGTCGTGGGAATTGATGACTTCGCCTTACGCCGCCGACGGGTCTACGGCACTGTCCTGATCGATATGGTCACCCATCGGCCGATCGAGGTGCTCGTCGGCCGCGATGCCAAGACCGTGAGCGAGTGGCTGGCCGCGCACCCGCAGGTGGAGGTCGTGTGCCGTGATCGCGCCTCGGCCTATGCCGAGGCGGTCACCACTGCCGCGCCCCAGGCCATCCAGGTCGCCGACCGCTGGCACCTGTGGCACAACCTCGTCGAGGCGGTGGACAAGTGCGTGGTCCAACACCGCGCTTGCCTGCGCCAGCCGAGTGAGGGTGACCATGGCGGAGCCCTCCCGCAGCTGGGACCTGCCCCGGAAATCGAGACGAACCCTGAGGTGGCAACAGGTCTGAACACGCGTATCCAAGAGCGATACACCGCTGTGCAAGAGCTGGTTGCACAGGGCCACAGCATCAGAGGGATCATGCGGGAGCTCGGACTCGCTCGTGGCACCGTCCGACGCTACGCCCGCCCCGCCAACGTCGAGGAGCTTCTAACGTCGGCCGCCAGGCCGAGCAACCTCGATGACTTCAAGCTTTATCTTCATGAGCGGTTCGCTGCCGGCACCACGCGTCCGATTCATCTGTTCGCGGAGCTTCAAGCTCAGGGCTACACCGGCAGCTACCCCAATATTCGCGACTATGTCCGCCGCCTCCGCCGCTGGGCACAAAGACATCCGGCGACCGCCCCACCCCCCGCCGTTCACCATGTAGTCGGATGGATCACCCGACACCCCGCCAACCTGGAGGAAGAGCACGCCCGCGGACTCGCGCAGATCCTCGATCGCTGTCCTGAGCTGGCCCAACCCACCGCGCACGTCCGCGCGTTCGCCGTCATGATGAGCGAACGGCACGGCGACCAACTTCACAAGTGGCTCACCAGCGCCCGAGCAAGCGATCTGCCAGGGCTCAACTCCTTCATCCGAGGCGTCGAACGCGACCAAGCCGCGGTGACTGCCGGGCTAACTCACGCGTGGAGCTCCGGACCCGTCGAAGGCCACGTCAACCGCATCAAGATGATCAAACGTCAGATGTTCGGCCGCGCCAACTTCGACCTACTCCGCAAGAGGATCCTGCTCACACCCTGACCCACCATCACCCAGAGCAATGACCTCACAGAAACCGCGCCAGAACCAGAATTCAGCCGTCGTTGACAGCGACACCGCCCGCGAACGCCAATCCCACCACAAACAGCAAACGAGGCCACAAGGTCATGACCCATGTGTAAGTCAGCCGGGGAAGGTATGGCGTGGGCTGTTATCCAATCGCAAGGCTACCCGCCGTCGGCGGAGGCGAATGAATCACACGAGTCGAATCAGCTAACCGGCTGACACGTGACGGTTTGCAAGAGGAGCAGTCGAGATCACACCTGCGCTAGAAGAGCACTGGACAGTACCCACCCGTGTCGGGCACCGGTCGCCCTACCCTCGTTCGCATCGGAGAGGTCAGGGCACATCGAGGGCACATGAGCATCAGAAACAGCGAAGATCCACGAAAGACACTGCAAGCTGAAATCTTGGACTGACCAGCATGTTCCTATGTCTGCCCTGGTCAGGGCGCAAGCTTCTGCGCTACATCAACAAGCGCAGGCTATACAGCAGCGGAGTGCAGCAACGAGGCCACACAGCTCTGCCACCGGCCCGGGTGCCGCTTCGCGGTGGGATGACGGTGCATGGGGCGATCAGGAGTTATCCGCTGCTGGCGGTGTCGTTGAGAAATCGCTCCAGTCCTCGGTGGCACACTGCCCACCCAACGTCGTCGCTTTCCGCATCCTCCAGCACGAGACTGGCGACAATGGGCTCGTTGCGTGGGGGAGTGCCATGCGCGCTACAGCCGCCATGTGCAGCAGTCCCGCCCTGGTCGTTATACCAACGTAGAGGTTGGGGATCGAGCCTCTCGCGAAGATGTAGTGCCATGACTCGACGCTACGAGACGGGGCCCGTTGGGGGGCCACTTTGCTGGTCAGCTGGACATGCGGCCTGTGCTGCGCAAGACCAGAGCTATGACTGAGCTGAGTCGCAGAAAGAGATAGTCGATGGCGGCGTCAGTGGGGAGTTCCTCCTGATCGTGCTCATGGTGTCGAATGGTGAACTTGTTGCCGATGGTCGACAGTGCTTTGAACTCAGTATCCAGTAGTTCACGGAAGGACTCCGAACCGGATGCGGCACGCGTGATCAGCTGGCTAGCGGATGACTTCTTGAGTGTGCCTCCGCCGAGTTCCAGGGTCTTGAGCCGCTCGAAAGCGTCCCAAAGCTTTTCAAGAGCATCACGTCGGTCCGCTGAGTTTCTGGATAGAAAACGGGCCATTGCGTCATCAAGCTTGCCGTCGAGCTGCTGGTCGCCCGTTCTGGGTGTGAATGCGCTGATTAGTGAACGCCCCTCAGGTGGCCCGAGCCGACGGACCCGTAGATCGTCACCCAGAGTGAAAGCGATCCCGTTCCTGGCAAATAAGCGGTCGATGTCCTTCCGAAACCTGGCCCGCCCGGGGGTTAGCTCCGTATTAGCTAGCGGATCAGAGTAAGTGTTAAAAGAGTAGTGAGTATGCGGGAAGTCCCAATTGTGCGAGGTGCTACCAGTGGGCTGGTCAATGTACAACGCGACGAAGTCGACCAGATCCAGTGAGGTGACTGTGTCCGGCACCCTACGGGGATCGAGCGGATTTGCAGTCACCACCGAGGACGCAGGTCCGGAAGTGTCGAAGTCAAGGTATTGCATCGAACCCATACCTTGCTCCGTGTCCGGGTCTTCGGGGGGTTCGAATAGCTGGGGGATGTGGCCTCTGAGGGCATCGAAGAACATCTCTTCATCGCTGCCAGTGATGGTGCTGCGGCCAGTGGGGTCGCCTGGACAGTCGTATTTCGGAAAAACGCGAGCAAAAGAAGCGTCGTTGATCCGCTGGCGGATCAGGGAGGTCAAGCCCGCCCACGCTTCGGCCGTGACTTCCTCGTTCGTGCGTGGTCTGGCCAGCCCGACTCGGTCGGAGTAGAAGGTGTCGTCAGACATGAGCTTTACCTTGGCAGGGCTGACGTAAATTGCCAACAGGGTTTGCCGGCAAAGTGGAAGAATCCCCTGGTCGTGTCAGCGCTCCGAAGCTGGCGGTATGTCTTGCATCGCGGCGGCGATCAACCGATTCACCTCGCCCCATGCACGTATCTGTGCAGGCATACGCCAGAAGAACCATGGAGGGGCTGCGTCCATCACCGCAGCCATAGGTTTGATCAGACTCTGGATGGTCGCGGCTTTTTCAGCACGTGTACGTGTAGACATCATGACGGTGTATAGGCACAGCACGTACTGGATGACCAGATCACGAGCCTTCCACACGTAAGGGCCAGCGTATCGGCCGATGTTGTCGACCATCTGCTGAATCTGTTCCCAAAGCCTTTGGTATTGTCGTGTCTGCTCATCTCTCAGAGCTTGGTATGCAGCCGGCTTCATGTCTAAAGACAGCTCGATCGTGAGTATGCTGGTCGCGACGGACATGCTTATGAGCGCTGCCTTGAGCTCTCTGCGGCCACGGAGGAGTTCTAGGATTCGCTCTTTACGCGCTTCAAGCCGTGGCTTAGCGAAATACTCCACTGATAGCGCGACGATAAGTGCAGTAATCGCCGAAGTGGTTACTGTGTCCCAATTAATCACTGGTCATCACCTTGGGCTGCGTAGTTTACTCACTGGCGTCTATTTACAGAGTCCAGCAGATGCGGCAGTCTCTGAACCACCCCAATGATTTCCCTCGCGCCAGACGCTCGCGATGTCCAGTCCTTGTAAGAGTTCGACGCAGGCGTCGCCGATGTCCTCATTGAAGACTGCAAGCATCTTCACCTTTTCCGCGCGGCCCGGGTAGAGGAAATGTCGGTACGACAGCAGTTGGCCGATAATTCCCGGGTAGCACTGACCGCGTCACCGCGGCGGACCATCTTGACCTCGATGAGCCACGCGTCACCGTCCGGATCGAATACGGAGATCCAGGGCACGAAGGCTGCGGCCCCTTTTCCACCGCTACCGACGGGAAGGTAGCCGGCGGGGGAGCCATCGGTGGAATTCTCTGCCAGCTTGTCGCAGGAGTTGCTGAGCTTCGCTCGACATCCCTAGCGAACGATCGTAGGTCTCGCCGATTCGGTCGATGAGCCACCGCAGCTCCATCTAGCACACTCCTCATCCTGGGGGTGAACGCAACTTTACGAGGATCCACCGACAGTTTGATCACTACCGTGCACCTGTCACATTGCAGTACCTACTAAGGCGACTGAACGTCTGATCGCGGTTCAGCCCACGCGACTCGTTCCTGATGCTGGGCGCGTGGAAGGCGTAGTTCTTGTTCTGGTCCAGGTTGAGCGGCAGATCCAATCGGTTGATCAGCCCCAGACTCGACGAGCCAGGGTTAGGGATGGAGTAGCCAGCACACGCGGAGATTGTCGGCTACCGAGGCCGACAGTTCCCGAGCGGTGAACCGGGGTTCGAGGGGGCGGGGTATCGGTGGCGGCCTTGCGGCGCCGATGGTTGCGGACGCAGTAACGAGCAACCAGATTTTCGACAGGGAAGCCTTTCCCCGCGCGGATGGGGAGACACCGGTCCTCCTGCAGGTCACAAGCACGTGAAATTAGAACTCGGCCCTATAGGTCAACTCCTCCGCTACTGCAGTCAAGACGGGATCCACCGCCCCAGACCTCACCTGGCTCTCGGCTGATGGTCTTATTGGAGTGCCAGCCGCATGCCTGGCTGCAGCATTGATTTGGAAGGTGGGACTAGCGCACACCCTTACACGCGCCTACTGTGATCGTGAGGGCAGAGAGGGGTTGATCTCACCTATGTATTTCAGTGAAGCCTTCGGTATCGAGGACCCGGAAGAGTATGAATGGTTCGACCCGCTCCTTGAGTGTGACACGCTCCTTTTCGTGGATCCTTTTCTGATCTTCTCGTCGGAGGATGAACGATGGCGTGAGGCTCATGCGAAGATAATTAAGCATTTCCACGACACATTCGCCCTCCTCGCTAGGTCGGGGTTGAAACCTAAGCATCAGCTATTCCAGCGTGCCTGGACTCAAATGCTTTTTCCGGAGCCCAAAGAGTTCCGACTGGGTTTCGGCTCGGATAGCGCGGATGGTTCGGGCGCGGGTGAAGGGTTAGCAACAAGCATTATCGAGGCCATGTGCGAGGCAATAAAGCGCGGGCTAGAGGATATCGAACATTTTGAAGAATTGGGCATTCTGGTTAAAGGCATAAACAAGGATCGCATATCTGATATAACCTGCAATGTGTTGAAGCCGGAATTTATCGACTATACGCAACATGCATGCCATTCATTAGGTGTTCCGTTGGAGGTGTCGAGAGTTGAGCACGGTCGTTACGATGAATTCAGGCGGCGATGGGTCGAGGCTGAGGTGCTATTGCCTAAGGATCCGAGGACTGGAAAGCCGATAATATTGGTCCCGAAGAAGTTCTTGGCGGAACTGCCGAAGCTTAGCTCGGGAAATTGGGCGAAGCATTTGGATACATCGCTTAGGGACGATCTTAATCTAGATATTTCGACGAATGTTAATAAGGACGACATCGTCGCTGCTGCGCGGCGTGCTCCTAACCGTCTTCGCGAGTGGATCAGGTTAATGGAGCAAGCTGGTGCGGAACCGTACGACGTCGACGGCGATCCGAAGCTCTTGGTTAAATGGCAGAAGGTGGCGTCTTCTGCGGTAGCCCAATCGGATCTAGAAGATATCTCCATTAATTCTGGCGACGACCTTCTGGAGTTCGCTCACAAAGCTGTGGAAAAATTCCGTCATTGGATCGAGGACAAGGGGGGCTGGCGTGCCTTTTGGGGCGACGTTGCCGAAAAGATAACCGTGCCAGAGCCTATTATGCAGCTCATCTTCCTAGGTGTCCTAGATGATTTCTGCCGCTATGCAGGAGTAAGGTTAGACCGAGAGGTTGAAACTGGCCGGGGTCCAGTCGATTTCACCTTTACGGGTAGTGAGCGACTGCGAGTTCTTTTGGAAATGAAGAAGCTAACCCATGGCAAATTCTGGAATGGACTACAAGTCCAGACTCCTCTCTATATGAAGGGGCAGGATGTGCAGCACGCAATTTTCCTTGTAATAAGAGACTCGGAAACCGCTCCGATGCGGGAGCGTTGGCGGAAGTTGGAGGCGGAGGCAGAATTGCTCCGCGAAAAAACTGGCCTAACCATTGAAGTGGCCCGGATTGATGCATTACCGAAGAAGCCGGCCAGTAAGGAGACAGAGTTGCGAGACGACGGCCGGCAGCCTTAACGGTTCGTCGTCCCTACGAGGAAGCATTTGCGGTGCGTTTGAAGCGTGCAGTACACCCTCAGGCGACGTATAGAGCTCGGGATTGATCCCCAGGGAAGTGCATGGCCCGCGTTCAACGCGTTCGCCGGCGACTGCGGCAGCCAGTTGAGTGAGGTCCTGCGAGTCAGCGAGAAGTCAGCAAGACGGCTGACACTGGATCGCACTAGAGATCACCCATAAGCGTTGTGAGCCGCGGCAGGAGGTCTAGTCGGCAGCCATTGACACTCCTGATCAAGACCTTCGGGTATTCACACCGAAGACATCGATGGCGGGGACCGTGCGCACAACCGGCCGGCATCGCTGATGTGCCACCAAGCGTGATGCGGGTCAAAGATCGGACCCCAGAAGACGTCACGAGGTCTGCTCTCAGGAGCTCAGAGGAGCTCACGCACCCGCCGGATGAATAGCGCCACCACGTGGGCTACCGCTTTGCCCATACCATTGCAAGGTCACCTGCAGAGTGCGTTTGAGTGGATGCGGGGACTGCATGATCGCTTCATTGCGCTGTGTCAGTAGGTAGAACTCAGCGGATGTGGGCGGGCGGTTACTCTTGAGGGTGTTGCAGGCTTTGTGCGCTGGGGCGAGATTGAACCGCGTCGGGTTTCATGGAGACTCGGCCGAAATCATCTATTGATGGTATTCAGCCCGCCTGGCGTACGTCTAGGAGTTTGACCTTGTGTCGGTCCCGAGCTTGTAGGTGGCGCGCGAGCGGCTCCTCGTAGGTGGTCACTACTACCTGCCTTAGCGGACCTTCCCCGCTGGTGACGCGGGACAGAAGGCTTGCCACCTTCCGACGGACATCTGGGTCGAGATGCTCCAGAGGCTCGTCAAACCAGCAGAAGTCAGCCGTCGTGGCCATCTGTGCAACAAGGAGCCGCAAAAGGATGGTCGCGCCCATACTTTCGCCGGTGCTGAACGAGTCATAGGGCAGTGAGTGCCCGTTGACTGTCCTCGTGATGTTTCCATCTGAGTACGTTGTGAGGTCTCCACGGGCGGGGAACAACGCCTTCCAACGCTGGTCCACCTCTATCGCGAGCGGGCGAATCGTCTCGTCGAGCAGCTCCGTGAGCGTCGCCTCGGTTGCCTCAACAGCTACCCTGAGGCTCGCCTCTTGCCTGAACAACGACTCGAGCTCAAGCATCGACTCGTCAGCCGCGCGAGCTTCGTCGAGTTCTCGTGTCGCTTGGACATGGGATGCGCGAGCCTCCACTAGCGTGCCGAGTGCGACCTCGGCCATCGCAGCGAGTTGAGCAGCGGCGACGGGCGGGTCATCGTCAGCGAAGGGAGCCTGGGGCGGCTCCCCAGGCTGCGAGATTCGTCGCCACTCAGCCTGGGAGGCCTTAACGCGTTCGCGCTGAGCGAGAAGATCGGTCTCGGCTGTCCTGAGTTCGAGGATTGCGTTGCGGATAGCAGAGAGATCTTGCATGTTGGCCTCGTGGGCCAAGGCGAGTGTCGCGTCGTCGAGTGGTCGCCGGCAGACTGGGCAGTCGTCATGCGCCGCATCGAGGCGCTGTTCGTTGGCCGTCAGGGCCGCATCTTTGGTGACGTTGACCGCGACCTCGACACGGATGGTCTCGATCCGCTGATCCAGGTCGGCCAGTCGTTCGTCGAGCAGTCTCTCGACGCTGTCGACGTCGACGGGTCGGCCGAGGTCGGGAGAGACCCGCACAGCCAGCCTCTCGACGGCTTCGGTCCAGGTTGAGTGGCGGTCCTGCCACTTTTGCATGTCAGCCTTGAGGCGCTCCCGCTCCCGTGCCCTATCGACCCTGTCTCGCAGGGCCTTGTGCTCTGTAGCGGCCTCCTCGACGCGGCGTGCTGTTTGTTCCACCTCGTTTTGCAGCTGGGTGAGCCGTTGGGAGCTCGTGGAGTTTGTAGCCTTGATCTGCTTGATGCGGGCTTCGTTAGACTTCCGTTTGGTCTTGAGCTGGTTGACCGCATTCCTGAGGCCGTCGATTCCGTAGTATCGGCCCAGGTGGTCTTCGAGGCCGAGCTCCGAGGGCTTGTCACGGTCTCGGTCGACGGCGGGCATCGTTAGACCCGCCAGAAATCCCGGCTCGGTTCCATAGGCGCTGATCAGGTGCTGGTTGAGCTCCTCGTGAGGCACGAGCGCCCCGTCGAGACGGACCACCGGAGGCCGGCGGGCACTGCGGGGTTTTCCTGCGAGCGTTCTTTCGACAGTGAGGATCCGTAGGTCAGGAAGTTCGATCTCGATAATGGCGACGGCGGTGGCGGCGCCGGCGCGTACTGCGGCGTAGCCACCTGAAGCAACCGTCCCAAAGAGCGCCCACCGTGCAGCTTCGACCAGCGAGGTCTTTCCCACACCATTCGATGCGACCACGAACGTCGTTCCAGTCTCAAATTCGACGGTGACGTCCTCATAATTGCGCCAGTTCCTCAGCGTCAGTCGCCTAATCATTGCGTGTCTCCAAGGCGAGCTCGGCCAAAGCGTCGTCTATGGCTTCCTGGTTGGCAACAGCGACGACGAACCTCGCCACTCGCTCGTCGAGTTTGTCGGGAAGGCTGCCCCAAGCGGTCCGCTTCGCAATCTGGTGCGCCCGTTTCGCTTCGGCGGTGATCTGTGCGATGGACATGCTCGCGTGCCTTGCGGCGATCTGATGGAGGCCAGCCCTTGCGATACGGCCGCTTGCCCGCTCCGTGACCTCCCATGCGGGCATGGCACCTTCAAGGTGCTTGCATAGGGTATCGACAAGTCCGAGGCCCTCCAGGGTCACGGTTGGTCCCGTTTGTGCACCACCGGGGAGCACCAACGCACTGCGCATGTGCGCTGTCGTGAAGAGCAGGGTCGGCCAGTCGTCATGTGGGATGGCCATAGCAACGGCGTCGGCGTCCTTTTCGATGAGGGTCAATTGCTGACACGCCGCAGCGACGACTCTGATTTCCGGGAACGCAGTAAGGCTCCCCCCGCTGAGGGCCGCGACGAGAACGGCGGTATCCAGATACACAACCTTTAGAAGGCTTGTGGCCTGTACTTGTTCGTCGACCGTGACCCTATGCGGGTGGAGGTCACAAATCTGCGCACCCCTTAGTCGTTCGCCAAGGTCAGCCTTGATCTGGTCGAGCCCGTCTGGTGAGCTGTTCGCGGTCGGCTCGCTCGTGCTCTGTTTGGTATCCGCGCCGATGCCATCTTGGGTATCGAGCCACGCGCTCGGGGCGAGCTCTGCGAGTAGATCGCGCAGCGCCTGTCGGTATTCGAGCCGCTGGTCGTCGTCATCGTCGATCGGCGGGCCAACCCGAACCTTGCTGGGCCGGCGGCTCTCCCGCATCGCAGTCATCACCTCGGTGACGTCCTCACCGATGTCGAGGATCGCGACGCGGTTGAGGAACGCGCCTGTATGGACATGGGTTCGCAGCGACACCATGGCAGCGGTCTCCGTAGCCAGAGGGGTCGCGTCTGCGCTGAGCACGACGCTTTCCTGATCCGCTAGCTCAACATCGAGCACCAACGGGATAACGTCGGCGATGCCGTCCTCAAAGACCCGTCGGACCCACACCAGCAGAGCTTCGCTTCGTCCGATGCGCCAGATCTCGTTTGGCTGCGGTTCGCCGACTTTGCCCTCTAAGGCAATGGCGGCTAGGGCCTCCGGTAGCGGAGTCGAGGCTTCTATAATCCGCTGGAGGCTATTGGCGCTGGCCGGATCGGGACCTGAGGCGCGCCGGATGCGCGCTAGGCGCACGCGGCAGGCGAGGCACTCCTCGAGATGCTCAAGTGTCGGGGCCGCTGTTACACAGTCAGGATCGTGCTGAGCTGCTAGTAGTTCGCTGGACGAGGGATGGACATTTGCGATCATGAGTTGTCACCCCTTTCGTTGCGTACATTAGTTCTAGACGTTGCATCGTCTGTTCCTGTCCGGTTTGCGAGCCAATCGTCGCAAAGGTCGCACAGGACGGTTGCGGTGCTATCCGGGTCGTCGTCATCAGCGAGCTCATCTCCGAGGCGGTCGATGAGTCGCTGGCGGATGAACGCTGCTTGTGTCCTGCCTGTTCCGATCAACCGCGCGAGATCGCGTACGTTCCTGTCCAGGGTCGGGATGATGATGCGTTCCCTGTCGCTGAGGCCGTTGAAGATCTCAACCGCATGGAGCTCGGCGACTGTGCGGGTAGCCGGGTCACCGGTGGTCTGAGCAGGTTCGGACACCCCTTCGCGGATGTCCAGCATCGTGGCATGCGGAGTCTTGCGATGGTCAAGCCGCGCTGTCAGGGCACGGGCGATGTCAACTGCTGTGAGGCTGCCGCCTGCGGCGGTAAGCACGCTGGTCATCAGCCGGACGAAGGACGGCCGATCCGCCAACGGCGCATCGCGGCGCTCACTCGTCCACTTAGGGACGACAACTTCCACCCCAGCGGTTGCCGACATCAGATCGTCCGGGCTTGTCGCACCGGGCGCGGTCGGGCCTCCGGTGAGAGTCCACCGCTCAGGCGGTCCAAGCGTCGCGTGGAATTCGTTCTCGTCGCGCAAGATCTCCTTGACCCGTACGATTAGCTTGCCAAAGTCCGTTCCTCTGGCTATATCGCGCAAGAAGTTCAGGACGGCGGTTTCGAGAAGCCGCTCGAACGAGCGCTCGTCTACCGAGCGGACGGCAATGTCGAGGAGACGTTTACGCCCGCGTTCGTCTTTCACGAAGTCGTGGGCTGTCTCTGTCACGGCGGTCTCGTTCCAGCTGGCTGAGCCCTCGGGCGGCGGGAACCCGTTTCCGGTCGCGACAAGCCAGACCGTCTTGTAGAGGAGTTCGGCTCCTGCCTGCCCGAGTTGGCGGGTGCTGAGGAGCTCTTCGCGTGGGGTCAACTGAATCGCCTCAGCACGTCGGACAGGTAGGGGTCGGGCAAGGTGCCGATGTACTCGACGTTCTGAGGCCTCCACAACTGCTGCTCAACGGACTTCAAGTCGGAGAACACGCCGTCGCGGTCACACTTCAGCGACAGGTCGGCCGGGTGCGCAACGCCGGGAACGTACTTCGACGTCCGGGTGACAATCTGGATCGGGCTGCGTGCTGCCGGATTCGAAGGAACGGTGATGACGACCGCGGGCCGGTCTGCGGCCGGGTCGTAGCCGTAGATGATGGTGCTGACGAGGTACAGCTCCCCAATCTTGGGTAAGAACGGCTCGCCAGGCTCCCCCTTCTTCCGGGGGAGCCACGCGTGTGACCGACCATCGCCGCGCGACATGACTCGTCAACCCTCCTGCCGGGCCGGTTTCGGAGGGCCCTTTCCCCGGTTACTGACGTCGCACCGCACAGATGTGTCCGGCAGATGATCGTTCTGGCGAGGTACAGTTCCCCGACCTTTGGTAAGGGTGGCTCAGCTGACTCCCCGTTCTCCCCGACGACCAGACACGCGACCGACAACCGCAGCGCGACATGTGCTGGCAAGCCTCCTGCGGGGCCGGAATCGGAGAGCGATTCCCCCGTCCTGACGTCGCACCGCACTGGCCTGTCCCCCCGGTTGACAGGGTCTGCGTGCCTATCGGCGCTCTTACGGTAATGCTTAGGTGGACCGGTTCGCCGCCGGACGGAACAAGCCGGTGCAGCGTCCAGGACGGGCGAGGCAGACCCGAGGTCGTCACTGAACACAAGGAGCATCGCCTCGACCGCCGAGCCCACGAAGCCCAAGCCGGACCACGACGAGTAGATCTTGGTCGCCATCGACGGACAGCGCTTCGCCATCGAGGATCGTCACTACACGGCGGCGAAGTTGCTGGCATTCGCCGGGCTCCCCGCAACCGGCTACGACCTCACTCGTGTCCGCAAGCACGGCGAGGCGGAGACGTCCCGTGATGAGGAGGTGAATGTTGACGGCGACGTGTTTGTGAGCGTCAACCGGCAGGACATGGTGGCGTGACCGCCCAAAACTGGTTCCCGACGGGGGTCGAGGCTTTGGTGGCCGGGCTCGAGGAGTTCGGCGCCGAACCCGTCCTCGAGTCGCGCCTGGTGACCTACACCGTCGTCCCGGTGACCGGGCCGCTCGCGGGCCTGGCGGTGCGTACCGGCGTGGACGAGGCCGCAGCGCGGCCGACTGTGCCGCCACATTTGATCCGCCTGTCCGCGAACGTGGCGTCGCGGCCGCGAACGCCGGACCGTCTCCCATGGACGGCTGGGCGGCGGCTCGCTCGCACAACATCACTGCCTGGGGCAGCGCACGGGTGCCCGTCCATGCCTATTGCGCACGTGCGTGGAGTCCTAAGAGGTGCCGTGCGATCAGGGCATCCGTGGCGATGACCAGCGGACTCGACTCGCGAGCACGCGGCCACCTGCTCCGAGAGGATGGACAGGAGGACGTCTGTCTGGCGACGTACACACCTCGACCGGCGACCAGCGCACCACCGCCGTACTGACGGATGATGTTCACCGAGGCCGGAGCAGTTCAATCTGCCGCGTCCTCTCCGAGCACGGCCTTCCCATCGCCCCCAGCACCACCACGCCGCCAAGACCAAGCCGCCGTAGCCGCGGGCGGCCCACGAAAGCTCCTTCGACAGCAACGGTGGCCGTCGCCGGGGGAACGCAGGGAAGTGCGAGTCGCACGCTAACCGCGGTGGCCGACACTTCAGCGGCTATATCCCACGGTCGGGGCCAGCCCGCCCAGCGTCACTGTTCGCCACCGACAGGCGGTGTCAAGACCACACGAGCGGTGAGACATGCCTGCTCCGAGTACAGCCGCACGCACGTGGACCCCGGAGGGTCCCACCACGCCTATTGCGACGTTAGTGAGGTGCCTTCCTCGCGGAGCCGCGGTAAAGATTGGCATCGTAACGCCGCTCATTCTCTTCCAGCTTGGCCTTGGTCGCCTCGATCAGATCGACGCCGAGCAGGTCGGCAAGCCGAACGAGGTAGGCGGTAACGTCGGCGAGTTCGGACCTCACCCGGTCAAAGGTCTCCTCATCCAGGCTGCTCGATTCCGCCGGAGTCAACCACTGAAACTCCCCTATCAGCTCACCGACCTCGCCAGCGAGAGCCATTGCCAAGTTCTTCGGCGTATGGAACTGCTCCCACTCACGAGCCTGCGCGAAGTCCCGCATTCGCGCGGCCAGCTCTTCCATACCAGTCGTCACACCTCGCGACCCTACTTGCGGAGATGTGGTCCCTGACCACTACCTGGGAAGTGAAAACCTGAGCCGGGGCGGGCTGAGAGGACAACATGTGCGAACATCCGCGTTCGGTGAGAGCCGGTCGAGACCTCGGCCACGTGCAACGTCACACCGACCATGCCATGACTATCCAGCCTCGCGCCCTCCCACAAGAGTGGGCCTGTCCCTCGTATCGCCTGCGAGGGATCGGCTCCAGTCGCCGGCTCAGCCACCACCGCTGAGTAGTCGACGGGCTGGCAAGCGGTCGCCGCTACACCATCGCTATGAGCACTGCGGGAGCACTCCTTCTCCCCTCGCCGCCATCATCAGCGACCACTGCCTCACCGAATAACAATCTCTTGGCCCCACGTCCTGCTCGGCATCGGGCCGCACGAGAAGCTCGGCCTGGGAGACGCTTCCGCGATGTGCGTGTATAGATAAACCCGAACACGCACGGAACCGTTACGTCCTAAGATCAGACCATGACTGACGCTGCAGACTGGGACCAGGACGAGTCCGCCGAAGATGAGCGCGACCTGGCCCCCAGGGAAGACGACGAAGCGGCCACAACCACCGTTGATTGGACGGTCGAGACCGTAGTCAGTCAGATGCGCAAGGGTCGTATCGATCTAACACCGAACTTCCAGCGACGAGACGCCTGGACGCGGATCGCTAAATCTCGCTATATCGAGTCACTGGTACAACGCTACCCCGTCCCTCAGATCGTTCTCGCCGAAGACCCGAAACGCCCGGGACGCTATCTGGTGATTGATGGAAAGCAGCGTCTCCTCGCGATCCGACAATTTTGCGCCGACAGCAACGATCCTCGCGACACCGATTGGCTAGAGGAAAAGATCAAGCTCACCGGTCTCACGGAAGCTATCAAGCTTAACGGAAAAACGTATGAGACGATGGAAGAGGAATATCCATCAGAAACCATGCGCTTCGAGAACGCCACCATCCGGGCGGTGCTACTACGCAAGTGGCATAGCCAAGACTTTTTGTATACGGTCTTCTATCGCCTTAATTCCGGCAGCTTGAAACTTTCCGCGCAAGAACTACGGCAGGCCCTCTACCCAGGCGCATTCATGGAGTATATCGATTCGTACTCCGGCACAAGTCCAGCACTGCGCTGGCTACTCAACAAGCCCAAGCCTGACCGTCGCATGGTCGACGCTGAACTACTCCTGCGCTTCCTTTCTTTCCATATGGGCATCGAACAGTACGACGGAAATCTAAAGAATTTCCTAGACCACACTGCCGAAAAATTGTCGACCAGGTGGGACGCCGGCGCCGAATTTGAGGTTCAGGCTGCGACCGAAGCAATGGAACGAGCGATTTTCGCAGCACGTGAAATATTCTCCGACAAGGTATGCAGGAAATTTTCCGCAGGAAAATTCGAACGCTCGGTGAACCGGGCACTATTCGATGTCCAAATACACTACCTGACAGACTCGCCCTTGAGGGACTGGCAAGTAGCTAATCCCGCTAAGACTGTGGCTCTATTCCAAGAACTTTGCCGGACAGACCCTGAATTCATCGATGCAGTATCTAGTACCACGAAGACTCCCTACGCTGTCTACACTAGATTTAACGCCTGGGGGACCAAACTCGCTCAAGCCAGTGGCATTCCCCACAAGTTCCCACCTGCGGTTCCGGAGACACTGGGATGACAATCCAATCCCTTACACCTCTCGCCGCACCGGCGGAGAGATTAGCCATTCAGCTCGGAATCTTAGATTCTGATGGACGCGTAAGAGTAGATCCAGATGAAATCACAGATGAATATTTGCGCGACATCTCGACCAATACTCGCGCCTTCCTAGTTTTATGCAGCGCAGAACTAGAGGAGTACGTCGAAGCTCGCTGCTTAAACTTCCTCTCTACATGCGTGAACGAGTCCAGCAAGTCGAGCCAGCATAACTGCTTGCATGCACTGAGCATCCATTTTCGCAACAATATTGGAAATCTACTGGAGGCCGGCGGGCATTTCGTAGATTTTTACGCTAGCGACGATCAGGCCAGGCGATTCACGAAAGACATAAAGTCCCGCAACAAGAATAATCAAAATAGACTAGGGACTGAATCGCCGCTCCTAAACAAGAGAACGCTGATTATTCGCCTGTGCAATTGGTACAGAGACGACGTGGTGAGACCTAACCACGGTATAAGTAGCCACAATCTTGAGAATTTACTCTCGCCTCTGGGCTTCAGCAGAAGCCTCGTAAAGGAACAGTGTTCCGTGCTCTGTGGCGCCCTCGCGGGCCTAGCCGCAGCACGAGGCGAAGCTGCTCATCGAGCGGCTCAGTCGAATGGCTGGCCATTTAAGGGCTTACCTGCCCCTCTTGAGCAGCAGTTATCCTTGCGAGACGCATGGGATCGATGGCAGGCCGTTATCGACTCACTGCAGGAATTCGAAGATCTGCTTGCGATTGATCCAGATTCTGACACTTGAGCTCTGCCATACAACGCGCACACTCAAATGTATGGGCGCGAAATCCTAGGCGTAGGCCGAGCCTCACCACCTTGAGACCCAGACTCGTTAGTAAATGTAACTACAGACAAACAATTCAGGTACAGGCCAGTTTGGCGCCGATCGCCAACATCAATCCAACCTCTCGCGATTTTCCGGAGTAGGAATAGAAACGTCCCCCCTGTTACGAACCGTTTCAGCGATGCGCGCAGCGGCGACGTCTACATCTTCATGCTCCCATACCCGGATAACGCTCCATCCTTCCTCCTGGAGCAGGGCCTGCGTCTGCCGATCACGCTCCTGATTTGACTCAATCTTTTTCTTCCAAAAGTCCGAATTCTTTCGAGCGGGTCGATAATGCTCCGGACACCCATGCCAATAGCATCCATCCACGAAGACTGCGACCTTCGCTCTTGTGAACACCATGTCCGCAGTGCGACGGAGACCTGACATCGGCGGGAAAGCGACACGGTATCGGAGCCCAAGAGCATAAACAGCGGAACGAAGTATCCGCTCTGGCCGTGTGTCCCGACTCCGGTTGCCCCGCATGACAGCGCGGGTCGCAGGACTTGAAGCCCACGACTCCCGCGAAGCGAAGGATTGAAGGTCAACAAGCAGCCCTTGGTCTCTCGCCATATCCCACGCCTTGACCAAATTCTCGGCGCGTGTCTCGTGATCGACCTCTCCGACGTATACGGCCGCGGATCGCCCCTTATCTGACCAACGAAGATACGCACGAATACGCCGGCTCTTATTATCGACCTTCAACTCGATAGACGCGCGAGCGAAGCGACCATCGCCCAAGTCAACCACGCGCCTATCGTTCCCGCCCGCGCCGCGATCTTGTTCGGCCACCCGTCCTGCCCTCGTTCGCGTATACCCTTTCCACGCTCGAAGGGGAGGTGGCCTGTCCTTCCACCGTCCTGTCTCGCCTTGCGCGCTCACTAATCGCGATCCACTTCGCGCAGCACTGTAGCCACGGCCTTAGCGAAGACCTCTCCAAGTAGTACCGGCACGGCGTTTCCCAGCTGGCGCATTTTTTCGCCACGGGGACCCTCAAGCTTCCATTCATCAGGAAAGGTCATGACACGCGCGGCCTCGCGGACGGTCATGTACCGGTAAGTGCCATCATCGAGCAGCACCACCGATTCGCCACCGGGCACTCCATGGACACCTGCTTTAACGGTCTTCGCGGGCCGATCCAGTTCATTTGGAGTATGGCCTTGATAGATCCTTGCCCCTGGCCATCCGACATGGTCGGTGAAACCATCCAGAAGCCGCTCCGTCCGATCCAAATACTCGAGCGGAATCGGTGGGAGCGGTTTGGCTCCATCGATACCACCGATGGCATCTCGAAACGTACGCCAAGGCCGCTTTCCGTCCGGGGATGGGAGGGCCTTTGGTATTCGCGCCATTACGGCGTTCTGGACACTTTCGGGAACCGTCTCGTGACGTTTCCAGTATTCGCCGTCAACCATCGAATGGAGAAGCGCGGTCTCCGAAAACTCTGGTTCGACAAGTTTCTTGAATCGCTGAATGTCAATCCCGAGATCGGCTCGGAAGGCCACGATGATGATCCGGTTCCTGATCTGGGGCACGCCATAGTCGGCTGCGTTTACTGGTGTAACGATTACGTCATAGCGCTTTGGGGAACGTTGCTCCACCTCGTCAAGCCTGCGGCGAAGAACGTCGTCGTGCTCCCGCCATTCCGCTTCCCTTGGTCGCTCCTCGAAGGGCAACGTGAGCTCTCTGACGATGTAATCAAAGTAGGCCTTGAATGAGGGCCGTATGAGCCCACGGACATTCTCACAAATGACCGCCTTCGGACTAATCTGACGGATGGCGCGAAACATCTGAGGAAACATGTTCCGCTTGTCCTCGTCCCCCTTGGCTACACCTCCAAGGCTGAACGGCTGGCATGGAGGCCCTCCCGCGAGGACATCCACCTTCCCATCGAGATAGTTGAAGCTGATGTCTTGAATGTCCCCGGCGATGAGTGGCCACGGTTCATCCGGCTGCGGTATCGGCGGGTTCCGCTCCGGATCCGCAAGATAGGCACCGTTCTCCAACAATGTCTCACACGCGCGCTTATCATGCTCATTGAAAAGGAGTGGCCGAAATCCAGAGCGATGGATCGCCTGAGCCAGGCCGCCTCCACCAGCGAACAATTCGACGCTAGTACCCTTCGCGGGCAAGACTTCTCGCAGTTCAGACATGGCCAAAGTGTACCGCGCAGAAAAGTTGATCTATGTGTGAAACTGGACACCTGAGCGAATCGTATGCGTTACGTCGAGTCCGGCGATCAGCCCGGCTTGTGAGTCAACGTGGCTTGAAAGCACGTCTCACACCTCATCCCGGACTCGGCACGGAGGCTAGGCGGCCCAGAGAACCTCCCGTCTGACGCCTACCAAGCAAGCGCCGTATTCCAATAGGACGCCGATGCTGGACCTCGGGCGGGCTAGGACTCCGCCGGGGTAACTCTGATGACGCGAAGCACGGTATGCAGAACCTCTAGGCCCGCGACGTCTCCAAGCAGCACATGCCTTCTCTTCTCGCCGGGATCAAGTTCGAGACCTCGCGGGCTAGCTATAACTAAGAGAGGCGTCGGCTCGAGATCGTCCACCACGCTGTTGATGCCGGCCCAAACCAAGTCACGCAGTGCCTTGGGCGGCCCCCATATCATCAGCCTCTGCTCCCAGCCGTTAGTCACTAAACACCGATTAGGTTTTTCGCGGACACTTCCGTCCACCGCCGACCAATCGGGTCCTATGACTTGCTTAACGATCTGATCAGGGCCAGGCAGCCTCACGCTCACCAAGTCAGCGAGTGGTCCGATTCCACTACGCGCGCGTGCGTACTCCTTCATCGGTACGTCCTTGAGCCAGTACCTGATCTTGTCGCGGTGAAGATACCGAGCTAGCTCACCACCAATATCCAAATCGTCTAGCCAGCGGTTGTAGTGTTCCGTCCGCTGTCTATCAGTTAGGCCATCCCAGTCAAGCTCTGCAGCCTGGCGATAGATCTCAATGATTACTCGTCGGCGCAACGGCTCGGGAAGCTCACTCATGGTTAATTGAACGCTTCCGGATTGGGAAACTGGAGTCTAGCTTCGTCGAGCGCCGTTTCCAGGCTGGCCGCATCCTTAATCCATTCCCTCATAAGACTTTCTGCCCGCTGGTCGTCGAATTCGAAACTGGTTCCGCGCGCGGCTAGTCTTAATGTCTCGATTTCATCTGTCGCGACCTGACTACTTAGACTCAGAACAGCGGCGACGCGGCGGATGTCACTCACAAAATCAAGTACCTCTACATGCTGCTTTCCCGGGCGTAGACGAAGTCCCCGTCCTAGCTGCTGGACAAATATCCTCCGGCTATGCGTCACGCGCGCGAAACATAGTATATTGACATCAGGAATGTCCACTCCCTCGTTCAAAATATCTACTGCGGTGATAATAGGTACGTCGCCGTTACGAAAGCGCATGAGGCGAAGTTGCCGCTCCCTGCGATCCAACCGAGCGTGGATGGCTTCGGCGCCCTTCCATTGCGGGACTTGAGCGAGCATTTCTGCCATGCGTTCAGCGTGCTCGATGGTGCGACAGAAGACGACAGCTCTAGGTCCTGGGGTCTGGCCCCATACCTCGATGAGGCGATCCCGAATAGCCTCATCCCGTTGCGGCAAAAACAGCCTGGCGTTGAGATCCTTAATCGTGTAGCTGTGTTCACTTACGTCGCTAACGAAGTCCCAGTCGATATTGTCTGCGAAGAGGCGATACCTCACCTCGGCGAGATAGCCGAGGTTCATACCATCCTCGATCCCCAGTGTGTAGCTCGGCTCTCCGAACCTCTCACGGATGTCGAAACGGTCTCCACGCCACGGCGTCGCGGTGACACCGAACTGGACGCGGCCGGACAATCTATCGAGTAGTTCGGACAGTTGACCATCCTCGCCCACGTGATGCGCCTCATCAATCATGATCAAGTCGGGGCTGTAGCCGCTCTTGGCGAAGCGCAGGGCGCTGGCCGTCGTCGCGCACGTTACCCCGCGAAGGTCATCGGGCCTGTGGTCACCCGTGAGGAGCTGAGTCCGGGTCGCCTTAGTCAGGTGTGGCCACAACGCTCGTTCGAGCTGGTCAACGAGATCCTTGGTCGGCGCGGTGACCAGCACCTTACTGCCTGGATGACGTCCAAGGTGTCGGGCGATAACCTCGCCACCGACCACGGTCTTTCCAAGGCCGGTCGCGAGGATGAGTAGGCCTCTACCCGTGCTCTCGATGTCGTTGATGACGCTTTCGAAGGCCTTGATCTGATAGGGGCGCAGGATACGACCAGGAAGGCGCGGCGGCGTGAACCGGTCGTCGCCATGCAGATCGATCAGTTCCTTACCCGACCAGAGCTCGATACGTATGCCCACCGCCGCTAGTTCGTCTCGACGTCGGCGAGTTTGAGGGCTGAAGTGAGCGTTTGTGACCACGACAGCCTGATCAGCGTTATAGAAGCCTTTTGCCTTGATCACCTCGTCAATCGCCGCAGCGGGCACCGGACCCCTCGACTTCCACTTCGCCTGGAATACCCAGCGACGTCCCGCACGAATACCGAGGAGGTCCCCTCCCTGGTCGTTCGGGCCGTCGATATTAAGCACATCGCTGAAGCCGAGATGCCACGCGAGCCGTTCTACCTGACGCGTGAACCCAGCGGGACCAAGGTCCCGCAGAAAAGTTGGATCTACGAAGGATGACTTCACGCAATCACTCCCGGCGAGCGACGATATCGTCCAGCATGTCGATAGCCAGGCGAGTCATGACTAGCTCTTGGCGGCTCTTGTGGCTGGCGTCAGCGACAAACTCTCCGACCGTTTCGAGTAGCCGGGCGACGTGAGAAACCTGTCGGTCGCGCGCCTGCTCATCAGTCCAGCTCGCCCAAGCCATCGAGTAGACCGCCCCATCCATAAAGGCAGCCGGCGCGCCTCGCACAAGGCCAGCTAGCGCGTCATAGCTCAGATATGCACTAAAGCGCCCATCATGGATCGCCCCTAACCAGTCCAGCCGCGGATCCACGCGTGCGGCGTCGCGCTCGGCCCTGAGCTTGCTGTCACTGGACAAAAGCGTCCACATCTGAGGCGCCTGCGCAGTGATCACCGGCGTCGCGAGGTCCCGAACTCGCCGCAAGACCTCCGCCGCGCGGTCCCGCAGGGCCGAGTCTGTCCTTCGCTGGTCGGGGAACTGACACGTCACCTCGGCCGCGATAACGGTGATCTTAGTATCGACATCCCGGGCGAGAGCGCGGAGGACCTGCGAGATCTCCAATATCGCGTAGTCGCGGGGGTCCCGACCGAACTCCCGGAAGACCTCGTGATCACCATGAACGTATACTTCGAGATTGAGACCCGAGGTAACTCGCGAGATCGTCGGCATATAGGCACCTGACGCGTCCGCGACAGGAATTGTGGTCTCAAATACCGAGACGTTGCGCTTGCCGAGATTTAGCGCCGATACCTCTCCCTCGAGGTCATACAGCTTGCGGGCGTGCTGGCGATACCTGGCGTACCGTTGCTCCTCGGTCTCCACAGGTGGCTCCGGCTCTACCAGAACCACCGGGGGCTGCGATAGCCCGGGATTGGGCGTGTTGAGGGGCAGGGGGTCGAGGCCCGTCCGGGATCCTAGGTCGCCTCCCGCCGGCGAGACATCAGAACCACCCTGAGTGGTAGCTCGATTCTTGATCTCTTCATGATTGAGTACAGCCTCGTACCATTTCTCATCTAACTGATACTCCGCAAGGCCTTCGTGGAACTTCGAACCCCAATCGCTGGTGAGCTTATGCGTAGCGCTCTGACCATTGCCAGGAATGAGACACCGAATCCCCGGGTCGTTCTGTTGAAATGCCTTGAAAAGAATTCCTAACGGCGAATCGTTCTCGGCGAACCCGCGATCCTTCGCCTTCGTCTTGCGCATTGGGCCCTCGCCACGCAGATACAAGGCCGCGTCGTTCCAATCGCGAGACGAACGATCGAAATCCGTCTTCTGATAGTTGACAGGCGCATGATCTATATGGATCTCACCCACCAACCGGCCCTGGTTGGCCGGGATCTCGATCGGATACTCGTCGAGCGTCTCACCGGTATCCGGGTTTACCCAGGTGAACAACGACTTATCACCAAGAAGGATCTTGCGGCCGTGACGCAAGAAATCAATTCCGTAGTCGGATTCATCGAGGTAGCGTTGGACGCCCAACCATCCATGGATGCGGCGCTGGCGAAGTTCCAGATCGTCACTGCCACACTCCACGCAGTTCACAACATCGTAGTGTCGATGCCAATGCCCACAACGCATACATGCGTAGGCATCTTGTAGCTTGCGATCGATAACCTGTACCGCCTTGATCTCCGCGCCACTATAGGTGACCGATCGAGAGGCGGCCCAGACACAGGGAATCCGCGGCTTCACGCGTTTGCCATTGATGTACAGCCCGATTCCAGATCCCGCGAGGGTATCGTCATCGGGTAGCTCCGGGATCGGGCTGTGATCACGAAGCAGATAGGAGTAGACGCGACCAAGCTTATCCTTGACGGTCGAGATCGTCTTCGGCCGCTTGAGCGCGTCCACCATGTTCGGTCTAAGGTCACGGATAGTGATCGCGGTCCCATGCAGTAGAGGATCCTCCTTCCTCTCTCGCCGGAGCGGGACGTGAAACGTCTCCCGGCGCTGGAGATCCTTGAAGTCGATCTCGGCTACCAGCCAGACGGGATCACCGGCTCGACTGGTCCGCACCGTCGTCTTACTGCCGAGCCGGGCGGTGGCGATGTTGAAGCCCATCCCAAACAGGCCGAGGCTTCCGTAGCGTGCGTTACCCGAGAAGCCTGCCCGCAACGCGTCCCGCAGAGTCTGCAGGCTCATGCCACGACCGTTATCGGAGACAACGACCTGGGCGTCGACCAGCGCGGTGTTGGCCCTGGGCAAGGTGATGTGGATGGCCGGCGGATCCGCAGGATCACGATCAAGGTCAGACCTGAACTCGTCGAAGGAGTTGTCGACCAACTCAGCCAAACACTGCCAAGGCTGATAGGGGATATCGCCCAGGACCTCCAACAGACGAGGTGACGGGGTGAGGTCAAGCTCCCCCGTCCCATCGCTATCCCATCCATCGGTCAACGCGTCCTCCAGAGTCCGGGTACGGGGCACGCCGCGTGCCGCCAGTACGTCACGCCATAGTTAACACAAGTCCTACGACATAGCCGGGGTCGCTGCCCTATACGGGCGAAAAATCCAGCTATGTCCTGCCACTCCCAGCCCTGCTTCCGGTCTCCAATCCAGTAGCCTCTCGCCATGCCCCACCCCCCTGCGGATCTTGATCTGTTCGGCACAGCGATCACGCACATAAGCCAGAAGTTCAACCCCCTTAGCCTCGACCGCCTCAGCCGGAACCTGCGCGAGGCCTTGGACGCTCGACCGCGGGTTCCGCTCGAGACAATGAGAGAGTTTCAGGGGGCCGGCCTCTACGCCCTCTACTACAAGGGTGGACTGCCCCTATACACGGGGCTCAAGGACAGCGACGTACCGGTCTATATTGGCAAGGCCGAAGCAGGTAACAGCAGCTACGGAGACCCATCCGACGAGACCAAACCCAAGCTGTACCAACGCATCGTCGAGAAACACAAGGCCAGCATCGTGGAGGCATCGGCAGCCGAGCGAGGGGGAAATCTAAAGGTGGCGGACTTCGAGGTGCGCTATCTCCTCCTGGACGACGTATGGATCGTGCTTGGTGAGCGCGCGCTCCTACGGGCCTACGCGCCAGTGCTGTGGAACACGCTAATGCCCGGCTTCGGCGCGAACCCAGCGGGCACGGCTAGAAAGAACGCGAGATCGATATGGGACACGATCCACCCAGGGAGGTCTCGCGTGACAGGAACCACATGCAACCGCCGATTCACCAGATCCGAAATGCGCGAGCGCATCCGTCTAGGTATTGATATATCGTTAATGGAGCCAGGACGAGATCGCGACATTACCCTAAACGCATTGCGAGCACGACGGGCGAATATGATCTGGTCTCCGCCAGCGAAGAGAAGCAAGGATCAACGCTTTCGCGTCCACCGCAGCGAGGCGTTCCTTGAGGAAAACGCCGCGATAGGTAGGGTCTTACGCGAAAACGAATGGTTTGCCACAGATACAGCGGCAGACCTGTTGCCTGATCCGGAAGAAGCTGCGGAGAACAACGTCCTCGCTGCCGATGAGCTCGCAGAGTAAGAGCAATCGATTCAGGCCCATTCGATAAGTCGGCCCCTGCGGCCATCGCCAGCCCCTCATTTAACCGCACGTCATCCACTAGTTTGTCGATCTAAGCAGTCAATTTGCGACGTATTCGATACGGCGCTATGGATCCATCCACGGCGTGCTGGCTGTTATTCGGTATGTCGCGCTCTATCTATTCGTCCGGTCCGCAGGACGCAGAGAACGACTTCGGCCGCCCCGACCGGAGCCCACTCACACGTCTGGGGGCGTGAGCTCCCTCCGAGTCGGGCTAATGTCGACTTGACGCTGGAGGCAATGCGGATTGCACGCAAAGATGCGTTCTCGAGGTCGGCGAGATCGTCTGCTATGCCGAACTCGACCCCAGCGGCGGACAACGTCCACACCTGCCCAGCGGAGAAGACACCCCTGGACACGGCAGGCGGCCGCCGGGGCGACCGGAGCCATCCTGGCCGACTTCACCGGCGGCCCGCACCGCGGCGTCATCGTGGACTCCCCACCCGGAGCGGGCAAGACGACCCTCGTCGTCACCGCGGCCACGACACTCGCAGGCCCGGGTGAACGGCTCATGATCGTGGCTCAGACCAACGAGCAGGTCGACGACCTCACCGACAAGCTGGCGTCCAAGGCTCCCGAGTTGTCCATCGGCCGCCTGCACAGCGACGGCTTCACCGTCCCGCGTGATGCGGCACCCCAGCGTCACCACCTCCAACAAGATCGACCAGGTCGAGGCCTGCACGGTCGTGATCGCCACTGCGGACAAATGGGCCTACGTGTCCGAACGCACCCGGCCTTGGGCGATCGTCGACGCTCGCCTCACGCCACCGCCACGCCTGCATCGTCGTCGCCCGCGCCGGCATCCCGAACTGCTCGACAACCATCCATCCACCGGGCGCGTCCAGCTCAACGTGCCCGTCAAATTCCCGGACGGCTGGGAAGCTAACCGCGCCGTCCTCGCCCACCTGTCCAACCAGCGCGTTCAAGCCTGATCGGAACCATCGGGATGACTATCGCCGCCCCCCAAGATCATCCGGCCCCAACGTCCGACAGCGCTATCCGTGAGACCACGACTGTGGCCCCAGCGGCTGAGACCGCCAGGGATATCGCGGCGCAATCGGTACGAGAAGAGAGAGCCGTCACAGGTGAGTCATCCGACAATGTGTCTGACGAAGCGACCTCACCCGAGCGGGCCGGCCGGCAAGCGGTGGCTCCGTCCGCACCGTCGAGATCACCCTTGCGGCGGAACATAGGCGTTGGAGGCTCAGGCATGTCCACTTGGCGCGACCGGATTCCGACGATCGGCTCTATCGACCTGCCGCCGGATCCACGCGCCCTCGACGGGCTCGGCCGGAACCACTCTCTCGAAACGGCTATCGCTGACCTAGTGGACAACTCCATCGACGCGGGGGCCAGTCACGTTCTCATCCGCCTGGTTCGGGTTGAGGGCCGGCTCCGCGCACTGTACGTCGTCGACAACGGCCATGGCATGCCCGAATCGAGGATCGACTCGGCGATGACCATCGGCGGCCAACGCGCGTACAGCTCTAACGATCTTGGAAAATTCGGGCTAGGGCTGAAGGCGGCGTCGTTCAGCCAAGCTCGCAGCCTGACCGTGATATCGCAGGCACTTGGATCGACCGCCGTCGGTCGACGCTGGCTCCTCGACGAGAACCGCGAAGGCTTTCTCTGCGACATCATCCCGACCGATTTCGCGACAGACGAGTTCGAGCGGCAGTGGCGTATCGACGGGATGGACACCGGGACGGTCATCCGTTGGGACAACGTCACGGGATTCCCCGCCACCGACAATCCAGCACGGGTCGAGGACTTCATCTCCCGTACGGCCAACGCGCTCCAAAATCACCTTGGCCTCGTCTTCCATCGGATCATCGACGCGGGCAAGATCTCCATCGAGATCGACGTAGAGGACATCGAAGCCGGCGCCCCTGGCCCCAGGATTCCCGTGACCGCGCTCAACCCCTTCGGCTACGTCCGGTCCGGCAGGGCCGGCTATCCCAAGGAGTTGTCGGCACGGCTCGGTGATACCGACCTGAGATTCCGATGCCACATCTGGACAGGCCGATCCACCTTGCCCCAGTTCAAACTGCCCGGAGGAGCGGAAGCCCGACAAGGCATCTACTTCTACCGACGCGACCGGCTTCTTCAGGCGGGAGAAGGCTGGCACGGAATCCACGCCTCCGACCGACGGCTACAACTCGCCCGCGTCGAGGTGGAGATCGACGACGACATCGTCCGGCTCTTCGCCATGAACCCAGAGAAGTCGAAGGTCAACGTGGGACCTGAGTTCACTCAGTTGGCCGAGCAAGCCAAGGCCGACGACGGCACCACCTTCCACGACTACTTAGAAGTCGCTGAGCACACGTTCCGGGAATCGCGAAAGCGCAGCACCGAACGACGCAAGATGGCACCACTCGGCAAGGGCATCGCCCCCGAGCTACGCAAGGCCATCGAGCGCGAGATCCCCTTCGACATGGAATCGGAGCCGATCGACATCCGATGGAAGCGCTTCTCCAGCGACGACTTCTTCGAGATCGACCGAGAGCAACGCTCCCTATGGCTGAACGAGAAGTACCGCCCGCCCACACGCGGCGAGCGTCGAAGCGTGAACGACGCACCGCTACTCAAGGCCCTGCTGTACCTCGTCGCGGAGGAGTTGTTCCGTGGTGAGTATCTCGGCGCTCGAGACAAGGACAACGTCGAGCTGTACCAGGAGATCCTCACTGCGGCGGCGAAGAGCGAGCAGATATGACGGCCCCCGACCGGCATATCAGCGCTGACAGCTTCGAGGACTTCGTCCAGCGGGCGATTCCGCTTGAACATCCGATTCCGGGAGAGCCGCGGCTAATCCTGTTCATCGACCCGCGACGGCAAGAGATCGGCCTCCGGGCTCAGGCTGACACCAGCCAGCCGCGCCTTGAGACCGGGCTCGAACATGTACGCCTTCGCCCAGTCCAGCGCGGCGTCGACCGCTTCCTGGAGATCGCGATCACCGATCCTCGCATGTTCGCCGACGCCTACCCGCTGCTGTGCGCGGTGGCCGATCGGGTTCAACTGCAAGGGCTGAACCTCAGGGTGGCGCTGAGCGACACACTCCGGATCCTCGGACGGCTACTCGCCCGCACGGACACACTGCCGATCGAGAAAGAACTAGGCCTGTTCGGCGAGCTCATGCTGCTCCTTGGATTGAGTCGCGAAGTGGGACCACAAGAAGCATTGGACGCATGGCGTGGCACCGAGGGTGAGGAACACGACTTCGGACTGCGCGGCCACGACATCGAAGTCAAGACCACTAGCGCCGAACGACGCACTCACTGGATCGGCTCGCTGACACAGCTCCATCCCACTGGAGACCGGCCGCTCTGGTTGGTCTCTCATCAGCTGACCAGAGCCGAATCATCGGATGGCCACACCCTGCCAGAACTGATCGACGCGGTGCGGCACCGCCTAGAAGACCTCCGCTCCGCGTTCGACCGCCGCCTGCACGACACCGGATGGCGGGAGCCTTACAGGGAGACCTCCCGGACTCGCTGGCGCCGAAGAGAGACATCCGCAGCATTCGCGGTCGACGATGGCTTCCCCAGCCTGACTCCCCAGCGACTACGCGGTCTGGCGCTGGAACGCATCCCCGAGGTCCGCTACCGCGTGGACCTCACGCAACAGCCCTTCGGCCCCGTTGCCCCCGACTTCCTGCTTAAAGCTCTGACCGGAGAGACCGCATGATCGAGGCATTCCGCAAGGCTTACATGGGCGCGCTCGCGCTGATGGACACTATGGGTCCTCGCGATCTGCACGCCGCGGCGGCCTTCGCCAGCGAGGACCCGTCAGTCCTGTGCGATGACGCGGCACTCAGCGCGTATCTCGCCGACGCTCACCCAGACGACGCACTCAGCAAGGGACTCCACCTGCGCCTGGCCACATGGGACAGCGCGGACGCGAGCGAAGTGTGGACCGCCGGCACGACCGCCAACACCGAGGAACGCCGCGCGGAAACCGTTCGACGGCTGAAGGTCGATGACCAAACCGCCGTCCTCTTTCGCGAGCGTTTCCCCATCGCGGGCGTCGAGGAACCCATCACCATCGCGGACCAGTGGGATCCCTGGTACACAGAGTCCATTCGCCAGGAGCGTGGCTTCTACTGGGATCACTACAGCCAGTTCCTCAATGAGAAGCGTGGCTGGGCCCCCGAAGCGATCGCCTCCCTCGACATCGCGACCGACCGTGTCGTGGAGAGGCTCTCGGATCCGACACGAGAGGACGCCTACCAGGCCAAAGGCCTTGTCGTGGGCTACGTCCAAAGCGGGAAGACCGCGAACTTCACAGGCGTCCTCGCCAAGGCGGTCGACGTCGGCTACCGCTTGATCATCGTCTTGACCGGCACGACGGACCTGCTACGCGCTCAGACGCAGCGACGCCTCGACATGGAGCTTGTCGGCCGCGAGAACATCCTTCGTGGAATCGATCCCACAGACCATGAAGCCCTCGACTCAGTCGACTACCAGGACGACCCAGACTGGATCGACGATCGATTCCTCCGACACGGCGTACGCCCGGCCGACGTCGGCCGGCCCGATATTCATCGCCTGACACAGCAGCGCTTTGACTACAAGGGCCTCCGAGTGGGAATCGCCGCACTCGATTTCGAGAAGAGGGAACGCAATCGGCCGTTCTTCGATCCGGAGAACCTGTTCTTCAGCGACGCCCGGCTTCTGGTAGTCAAGAAGAACGCGACAGTACTCGGCAAGCTCGTGAACGACTTGAACAAAATCACCGCACGCCTCGGCGAAATCCCCACGTTGATTGTCGACGACGAATCGGACCAGGCTTCGGTCAATACCAGCAATCCGAAGAAGTGGCAGGCAGATCAAGTCCAGCGCACCTCCATAAATCGACTTATCTCACAGCTGCTGATGATGCTGCCCCGCGCCCAATACGTGGGCTATACGGCTACCCCATTCGCGAACGTCTTCATTGACCCCAGCGACGCCGAGGACATCTTCCCCAAGGACTTCTTAATTTCTCTCAGCCGCACACCTGGCTACATGGGCGCCTCAGATTTCCACGATCTTGATTCCGAGTTAGATCCCTCCCAGCGCACCTTCTCCAACTCCAACGAGAAAGCCCACATCCGCATGGTGAACGCGGATTCGGCCGAAGGAGATGCTGGCGAGATCCTCGAAGCGATGGACGCCTATGTCCTCGCGGGGGCCGTAAAAGTTTTCAGGGAACAACACGGTCTCGCGACCTTCAAGCATCACACGATGCTCATCCATGAAGCGATGCGGCGAGACGTGCATCGCGAGCAGGCCGAGAACATGCACCGGATCTGGCGATCCGCAGGCTACTTCTCCAGCGCCTCACACGAGCGGCTTCGCGCCCTATATGAGACAGATACCCTGCCGGCCGCTCAAGCGATCGGGCGCAGCATGCCCGCGCCAGCCTCGTTCGACGAGCTGCTCCCTTACCTCGGAGAGGCTGTCGCACGGATTGGCCAGACAGGCAATCCCGTCATCGTCGTGAACAGCGACAAGGACATCGAACAGGAAGCCCTCGATTTCGACCGAAACAATGTTTGGCGCATTCTGATCGGCGGCAACAAACTGGCTCGGGGATTTACCGTTGAGGGATTGACCGTCTCTTACTATCGTCGACTCACGAAACAGGCCGACACCCTAATGCAAATGGGCAGATGGTTCGGCTATCGGAAAGGATTTCAAGATCTCGTCCGCCTATACATCACGCCTGAGCTCTATGAAGCCTTCGAAGCGATCGTCCGCGACGAGGACTATTTTCGCGCAGAACTGCGTCGCTACGCCCAAATGGTCGATGGACGACCCCAGCTGACACCTAAGCAGATACCACCGCTGGTAGCCCAGCACCTACCCTGGCTCAAGCCCACAACCGCCAACAAGATGTACAATGCGATCCTCACGGAGCGACGCTCTCCTGGCCTCCCTATCGAGCCCCGCGGCTATCCAAGCAACATCGAACAGGTTCGTGACAACACGCTCACGTGTCAGCCCCTGTTCGACAGTATCGACGGGCCGGCCCTATTCCGCGCCTCCGCAAATATCTCCTTCCCGAGCTTCGTCGGACGCATAGACCACAACGCTTTTATAGACATATTTTCAACCCTCCAATGGGATGACCGCGACACCGTAGAACCCGATCTCCACTGGTTGCGCGGTCTCGGAGCCGAACAAATCAAGGACTGGGTACTGCTGTTCCCGCAGCACGTACGATCCGGCGAAGCCAAGTCAATAATCTTCGGGAAGGGCCCACTTAGCCTCTTCCGTCGGTCCCGCCTCCGGCCTTCGTACTTCGGGGCCATCAGCGAGTCCCGGCACCGTCCGGTCGCCAACAGGATCGCGGGAGCGGAGCCGTCCATCGGCGACACCGAAACAGACGCCCTGACCGCGCCTAAACGCGGCGCGGTCATCATCTACCCCGTCATCGAGAAGAACCAAGCCGTGGGCTCCCCATCCGAGACGATCGCACCAGAACTGGTAGTCGTCGCATTCCACCTTGTCGCCCCGAGATCAGCGATCTCCCTTGATCGCCGGCTCGTCACCTTCACGACACGCGACACCTCAAGGAGCGACGCCCCCATCATCAACGCCCCGTAGCGAGCGGCGACACACCACTACCCTAAGCTCCGCCCGGCAATCGGATTCTAACGCTCCGTAGCGGAACTGGGGTTTGAGGAATCTGGTCGAGGATGTACTGCTGGGGCTGGCGGTCGGAACTCTCGCGGCGCTTCTCACCGCAGGGCTTACCCGCGGCCCCAGGCCGTCTCGAGAGCCACGACCTGCGCGAACCATCTCCAGCAGGCGGCTCGGCCGCAAGGGTCACCCTCGTGACGATTCTGACAAGCCCTCTTACATAAAGAGATCTCCCAGAAGACTCGATTCGACTTTCGGCGCAATCAGCGCGAATAGCCGCTGCTAGGCAGGTCGGCCGATAATTTTTCTTCCGACTAACAAGTTGACATGGCACGCACCTAGAGCGTGGGCCCATGGAATTGCCCTACGGAGTGATCGGCCACCCCACGGTGATGATGGCGACCTTGTTCCCTCATGAATATCGTCACGGGCGCAACCGCGTCAGCAATCTCCCCGACCTAGGCATCTACCTGCGGAAACGAGACTGACAGGCCTTCGGCGAAGCTCCGACACCGCCACACCTCTAGGGAAAATTGGGCGCTCAGGAAGCCTTACGTATGCAATACATCCTTATACAGCGGCATAGTCCATATAAGTCACAAGTCGCGCGCCGTGTCCCGTTCGCGCGGGCATTTTCTCCATTCGACGGAGAGTTCCAGCTGCGGTACATTCCTCCGTGAATTACCCTTGCTCGTATCAACACGAGCCTGACATGGAGGAATGAATGATGCCCAGCGCAAATCACCGGCGCCGGCAGGACGGACGTCCGCCGCGGCGAATCCTTGCCGAGATCACGACCAAGCTCGGCAAGATCAAGATCGTCTATACGGAAGGAGGGCCTGACCCTCTGCCGATCAGCGCCAAGTAGTCGGGCCCGCATCAGGCAACCCTGACACGAGCCCGACCCAACCGGCGCACATCGGACCGTCCGCCCCTCGGCCCTACCAGAGCGGGGGCGGGCGGTCAGCCTTCTACGCCATGGCGATCCTATGGCGGTCGTCCCCTAGTCCGTCACCCATTACACGCGACTTCCACGTAATCGCGTTTCCACGGGGTTCATGACGTCACACGCTGCCCGACTCTGGCGCGGACACTCGGTCACACGCCCCCATGACTCACCGCTGGCGTTTCTCTGAGGTGCCGTCTATCAACCGGCGACCCCCCCATGGTGGGAGCAAGCTCCGTGCCGTCCTCCCGCGTTGGATATTGAGCCGTCCGCGCAAGCGACGACGGATCCTGGAGCGGGCGGGTATATCGGGACGGGGACGGGCGCCTTCGTGGGAGCAGGACTTGTAACCCTCCATCGACCGAATAGGTTCGCGGGGGTGGGAAGGAACACGACCAGGCCTGCGTCAGGCTGCCACTCCATGCCCGTACCTCCGTCCGGTTGTCCAAGAGTCGCCGCGTAGCACAAGTACAGGTCGAGGTCTGCCACGGGTCTCGCGGTCTGTCCATAGGGCCAGTGGTCCGAGCAGTCATCTTTGCCCGATACCGCAAGGATGCGAATCGCACCGGGCCGGCTACATGAGGCTCTCTTCCCAAGGATGAAGTGGATCGGGGTGAGCACACACTTGCCGACGATTCTCTGCCAGGTCCTCGCGTTTGAGGGAATATCGGCGGCTCCGAGGAGCATCAGGCTCTCACGCACGGCTGCATCATGATCACTCCGAATCTCGTACGTGGTTACCGTTCTCGGCGCAGGGCGGGCCGAACGAGACGTCGCCGGCTCGGCGTCAGCCTTCTGCGCTGGGGCAACCCCACGCGTCGCCGGAGGCGACTCGATTGCGTCATGTGACAGCGCGCTATTGGAGCAACCTGCGATGGCCATCACGATGCCGATCGCGGCGTGCCGCGAAAGATGGAGGCGCACTTTGGCTCCGGACGGTGAGCAAACGGATCGGCCCTACGAACGAATGGTGCGCCCCACCGAGTGCCGGAACCAGGAAAAGAGGTCGATTGTTACCAGCCTTCATCATGCTGCCGGCCGTACGAAGCGAAAAGGTCGTCCACCCTGGCTCCTACACGTGGTGTGCCGGTCGGCGTTCCTGGGGCGCGAAGCGATCACGCGGTGGGCGTGAGGTGAACCTCGCTGAGGGGGCGGGACTTGAGTTTTTCGGGGCGTTGTCAGTACTGCCCGCTACGTTACCTACATGAGCCGTCCCCCAAGGCCGTCCGAGTGCGCGTGTCCGGCGGGTGTGGGGCGGATGCCGGGCAACGGAGGAGTCACATGACGGCGTGGTTGATGTACCTGGGCACGGAGGCCAAGCGTGTAGGTGAGGGGTATGACGACAACCCCTCCACCCACTACAGCTGGGACAGCAGGGTACCCAACGCCTCCCACGTCCGGGTCGGGGACACGATCGTGTTGTGGGATGGGGAAGCCCTGTTGGGCCTGTCCGTGATTGAGGACATTGCGACTGGCTCCGGCACCAAAGACCTCAGCTCGTGCCCCACGTGCGGGAAGGCGGACATCGCCGAACGCAAGACGATGACACCGAAGTACCGGTGCTGGAACGGACACTGCAAGGCGGAGTTCGACACCCCGGCCCTTGAGACCGTCCCGGTGACAACCTACCGCGCCCGCTATGAGGCCGGCTGGATCGACCTCCGCGGTCACATCTCCGCGCCGGAGTTGCGGGCCCTGTGCGAGGAACCCAAGTCGCAGAATGCCTTGCGGCGCCTGCGCTGGGACGACTTCCGCACCCGGGTGGAGACGGGGAAGAACGCCACCCCACTGGATGTCGCGGACAACACGCGCAAGGTCATCGCCGGGGGGCATAAGACCAGGACGGTCCGCGTCCGCAACGGCCAGGCCGCCTTCCGCGCCAGCTTGTTGGAGCAGTTCGGCGAGATATGCGCCTTCCTCGGCCCCATGCCTGCGGCGGCTCTGGAAGCGGCACACCTGTACAGCTACGCCGGGAATGGCAAGCACCACACCTACGGCGGTCTGCTGCTACGCCGCGACGTCCACCGCCTATTCGACCTCGGCCAGATCGCCATCGACCCGAACACGATGGCTCTGGACATCGCACCCAGCACCCGCGCCTACCCCGACTACGACAAGCTGCACGGCCAGCCGCTGACTGTTCCCCTCACCAAGACCCACCAGAAGTGGATCAGTGAGCATTGGGCGATGCACCGTGGCGCTATGAGCGCCATCCCCGGGCCGAGCAGCAGCACCTCGACTGCATCCCCGCACGCGGTGGCCTGACAGGAATCCCCGCTGGCCTGGCTAGTCGTGGAAGTAGTTGCGCTTCCCGGGCAGTGCTGGCCGTCTGCCCGGTGCACGGCAGGGGCGGCGAATGCGGCCCACCCTTGAGAACCCTGCGCCGGCTCATTGGCCGTACTCCGGATGCCTGGCTCCGCGTCCTGCTGTGGACGCAATAGGACGGCCATTCCCGGGCCCACCTGCGGCCACTAGT
>NZ_BOOQ01000007.1 GCF_016863315.1 Planotetraspora silvatica | reverse complement strand
ACCGACGGCGGCCTAACCGACCTGCGCCTCCTCGGACCGGCCTGCCAGTTCCACAACCGCGACCGCTACCGCCGCCCCCACCGCTACCAACGCCGACGCGAAGGCAAGGACCGCTGGGCCTTCACCTACACCGGGCGGCCCCGACACCACCCACGCAAGCCGGCCGCCACGACCATGACAGGCGCCTCCCAGCCAGACCAACCACCCTGAGCGGCAACACCAGACGCGCACAACCGCCGGCATGTGCCTGAGAGCAGCGTCAGATCCTGGCGTCGGCGGACGGCTGACCGGCGCCCTCGACACCGCTATTCGTCGAGTGCCCGAACCAGCGGACGAGCGCCGACCGGAGTTCCTCGCGCTGCCGGTCGTCCGGACCGGGCGACGTCGACGCCCAGGCGACGTAGCAGTCCGGCCGCAGGAGCAGCGCGGTGACGTTCGGGGCGTCGCATCGTGCGGTCACGATGTGGACCCGATCGCGCCACGGTGCCGCGAAGTCGGCGAGCGTCCCGCCATCGGTGAGGTCCAGCAGCAGGGGCCGGGCGTCGCGGGTCAGCTCAGCGAGTCGTACCGTACCGGTCTCGGTCTGCAGCAGCAGGTCAGGTGCCCACCGGCCGGTCAGGGAGGCCGCGCCGGGGTCGGCGGGAGCCGTGCCCATGTCGTAGCGGATGTCGGCGCCGGCTATCAGGTCCGCAAGGCGCTGCACGGTGTGGCGGTCCGCCAGCAGTTCGCCGAACAGCTCACGGAGCGCGGTGATCTCGCTGCCGGGGCCGACCAGCACGCCCTGCGCCTGGGTGTGCATGGTCACCCGCTGACCGGCCGGGCGGCGCTCGGCCTCGTAGCTGTCCAGCAGCCCCGGAGGCGCCCACCCGCGCAGCTCGGCGGCGAGCTTCCAGCCCAGGTTGATCGCGTCCTGCAGGCCCAGGTTGAGCCCAGGGCCGCCCATCGCCGAATGGACGTGGGCGGCGTCTCCGACCAGCAGGACCCGTCCGGCGCGGAATCGGTCGGCCAGCCGGGTGTTGCCACCGGCCAGCCGCCGCAGCAGGTGCGGCCCGGGTCCTTCCGGTGGACCGATCGGCAGATCGACGCCGAGCACCCGCCGGACGCTGTCGCGCAGTTCGGAGATCGTGAGCGGTTCCTCGAACCCGGCGTCGTCACCGGACGGCAGGAACTCCGTCGTGCTCACCAACGACGGGCCGCTGGGGAACGGCGCGAACGTGATCAGCCCCCGCTCGGTGCGGTGGTGCATGAAGGGCGGGACGGCGCCGTAGCCGGGGATGACCAGCCCGCCGCCGACCGGATCGATCAGCTCGGCCGGCATGCTGACGTGGGCGCTGCGGGAGATCCTGCGATCGGTGGTCACGCCGGGGAAGCCGATCCCGGCGAGCTTGCGGACCACGCTGTGCCCGCCGTCGGCTCCCACCAAGAAGCGCGCCTCGATCCGGTACGGCCCCGCGGGACCGGTCACCTCGACCGTGGCCACGCCCGAGTCCTGGGTCAGCCCGGTCACCGCGTGACCCCGCCGGATCTCGACCCCGAGCTCGGCGGCGCGCTCCGCCAGCATCTCCTCGATGCGGCGCTGAGGCACCATCAGCAGGTAGACGGGGTTGTCGGGCAGGGCGGCCAGGTCCAGCGAGAACGCGCCGAACATGAAGGCCGGTGCCGGGCGCGGCGGCGCGGTGCTACCGCTGAGCCGTTCGTGCAGGCCGCGACGGTCGAGCATCCGCACGACCTGACCGACGAGCCCGTTGGCCCGCTGTTCGCCGGAGGGGCCGGTCAGTCGCTCCAGGACGAGCGGCCGGACACCGGCCAGGGCCAGCTCGCAGGCCAGCATGAGGCCGTTCGGACCGGCACCGGCGATGACGACGTCGATGGGCATGTCGATGGGCATGTCGATGGGCATGTCGATGGGCATGTCGATGGGCATGTCGATGGGCATGTCGATGGGCATGGCAAGATCCTTTGGGTACGGGTGCGCAACGCGCGCACGGTGAATCGACCCGGCGGCGCCGGGTTGACGTACTGGAGGACGAGCCCGGGCTACGGCGTGGGCAGACCCGCGGCGAACTGCGCCAGAGCCTCGGACAACAACTGCTCCATCTCTGCGGGCGGACCGATGCGCAGCCAGTGCTGCATGGCCACGTTGCCTGCGGCCGTGACCGCGGCGGCCACCAGGTGCGGATAGAGGTCACGGTTGACGTCGGTGCCGGTGCGCTCGGCCACCGCGGCGGCGATCTCGGCCTCGGCGAGTGCTCCCGCCCGCAGGAACTCGCCCTGCATCGCCGGCTCGGCGACCATCAGTTGCACCCCGGCGATCCACTGCCGGCGGTCGGTCACCGGATGCGCGACCGCCTCCGGCGGCGGCTCGAACTGCGCGCGCGCCGCGTGGGCGATGGACTCCCAGAGCGGCTCGGACGCGGGCCGGCCCCGCAACATCTCCGCGACCCGCAGGGTCCGGTCGAGGTGACGGGCGACGATCGCCTCGGCCTTGCTGGAGAAGTAGTTGTTGAACGTGCGCGGAGACACCCCCGCCGCCTCGGCGATGTCCTCCACCCGCACGCGGTCGAACCCGCGCTCGACCGTGAGCCGGACGGCCGCCCAGCTCAGCATCGCCCTCGTCTCACGCTTCTTGCGCTCTCGCAGTCCGAGCCGCGCGCCGTCCTCAGTGCTCACGTCACTCACCCTACTCGATGTTGCGCGTCCCGCAAGTATGCGGACTCAGTAAATATGCGGACCATGCAAATATGCACAGTCCGCAACTTTGTTTCCCGTCTGCCGATCCGTCCCGCATGCGATCGGCGGTGGACCGTCGGCGCGGGAGCGGAATCGTCACGCGTGGACACGCCGCGGCCGGCGGTCTCCCTCGGCCCACATCTCATTTCGCAATCGATTGCGTGGCGCCCATTTTCCGAAGGCCAAGGTGAGCTTCCTGCGGCCCAAATAATGCGTATACACCATATTGACGCTACTGAACCCGTTGGGTACCGTCGGCGCAACCGATTGCAGCGGTCAACGCCAGAGGCAGGAAAACACGCTGATCTGAGCAGGGAGCTGGGATGGGGCAAGTAGAGGCCCACAGTGCGCCCGGCGCACAGCGCGCCGTAGATGACGCCGTGCCGGAACCGGCACTCATCGAGGCGGCACATGTGACCGCGGGTTATGACAACAGACGAGAACACACACGACTCATCGCATTACGGGACGTCTCACTCCAAGTACGGCGGGGCGAATTCCTCGCCATCGTCGGACCGTCCGGTTGCGGGAAGACGACCTTCATCAATCTGATCGCGGGTTTCGTCAAGCCGATCGAAGGTTCGGTACGAGTACGCGGCAGTGAGGTGACCGGCCCGGGCGCCGACCGGGCGATGGTCTTCCAGGACTACGCACTCCTTCCGTGGCGAACGGTCGAACGGAACATCCGGTTCGCCATGGAGAACCGTCGCGGGCACGTGCCGAAGTCGGAGCAGGCCGGACGCGTCGCGCAGGCACTCGAACTCGTCGGGCTTACGGGGTTCGAGAAGTCCTACCCGCATGAGCTCTCCGGAGGCATGCGGCAGCGAGTCGGGATCGCGCGCGCTCTGGTGACCGAGCCCGAGATCCTGCTCATGGACGAGCCGTTCGGCGCAGTGGACGCGATGACGCGTGAGGCCATGCAGGCGGAACTGGAGAAGATCATCGCCGAGACCCGGCAGACGGTCGTCTTCATCACGCACTCGATCGACGAGGCCATCCTGCTGGCCGATCGCATCGTGGTCATCAGCAAGCGGCCCGGCACCATCAGGGAAGTCATCGACGTCGACCTCCCACGTCCGCGATTCGACGAACAGGCCGACGTCCAGCGGTCGCCCAGGTTCGGAGAGATACGCAGTCACCTGTGGTCGCTTCTGGCGGACGAGGCCCTGGGCGCGAAGCAGGAGGGCGCATCACGATGACCGAGACGATCCAGGGCGCCGCGCGCACGAACGATCAGCAGATCGAGAGCATTCACGTCAGCCGGTTCGCGCCACTCAAGAACGTCGCGATCACCGTGGTCAACCTGGCCGTCTTCTTCGTGATCTGGGAGCTCGTCGCCCGCGCGGAAGTGATCAACGCGCTGTTCTTCCCGCGGGCGACCGAGATGTTCGCCGCGCTCTTCAACGGGTTCGCCGACGGCACGATCTGGCCGCAGCTCAGCCACAGCCTGACGAACTTCCTCATCGGCCTGGCGATCTCGGCGGTGATCGGCATCCCCGTCGGTCTGCTCATGGGTGCGAGCAGGGTCGCCGACCTGATCCTCAGTCCCTACGTATGGGCGATGACGTCGCTCCCCCGCGTCGCCCTGATCCCCCTGCTGATCCTGATCATGGGGTTCGGCAATTCCATGCAGCTGACGATCATCGTTCTGTCCGCCGTGTTCCCGATCATGGTCAACTGCATGGCGGGGGTGAAGACGGTCGAACCTTCACTGGTTCGGGCCGGCGAGGTGTTCGGGGCCAGCAGGCCGCAGATCTACCTCAAGGTGATCCTTCCGTACACGCTCCCGTTCGTGATCTCCGGCGTCAACCAGGGCATCGCCCGCGGACTCGTCGGCATGCTCATCGGTGAACTGCTCGGCGGCGGAGGGAACGGACTCGGCTTCCTGCTGGACAAGGCGGGCGAACAGTTCGACGCCCCGATGTTGTACGCGACTTTGATTCTTCTCGCAGTCATGTCCGTCGGATTGGTACAGGCGATGCGCTGGCTCGAACAGCACGCGGCGCCGTGGCGCGACATCTCACGCGCATAGATCTCTCCACCCGCATCTCTCGGATTTCCTCACCCCCCAGGGCCGGCGCGGTTCGCCATCCCCCACTTCCCACAGCCGCTTCCATGGGACGACGCCCAGGAGTCACCGATGCACAGATCCAAGCAGTTACTGACCGTCTTCAGCCTCACCGTCCTCGTCGCGGCCTGCGGAGGCGCGGGCGGAGGCGACAAGGCCCCGAACGCCGCGAACCAGAGCGCCCCGGCGAGCGCCGACGACATCGACGCGACGATCGACACGACCAAGGTCAAGCACAACCTCGTGGTCGGCGTCGACAACCCGTACTACCTGTTCCACGAGGACATCCTGGTGGCTCAGGAGAAGGGGTACTTCAAGGAGGTCGGCATCGACACGGTCGACATCAAGACCATCGAGGACCCGCTGCCCGCCCTCATCGGCGGCTCGCTCGACATGTCGCTCTACGACTCCGACACGACGATCGCCGCCGCCAAGAAGAGCAACACGGGAGTCCGGTTCCTGTCGGTCTACCTGGGCGGCGAGGCCAACATCCTGGGTGTCCACAAGGGCATCAACACGGCCGCGGACCTGAAGGGCAAGACGATCACGGGCGGCCAGTTCAACAGCCGCAACGACGCGATCCTGCGGGAACTGCTGACCAAGAACGGTGTCGTCCCGGACAAGGACGTCAAGATCGTCAGCACCGGCGGCCAGTCCAACGAGCGGCTCCAGTCCGTGATCGCCGGCGTGGTCGACGGCGCCAGCCTGCAGCTTCGCCACCGCAAGGTGCTGGAGAAGGAGGGCGGCAAGTTCCTGTTCGAGGAGACGCGCAAGGTGCCGCAGAACGGGTGGGCGGCCAACAAGCTGCTGACGGAGAGCCCGGAAACCGTCACGGCGTTCCTCACGGCCACGCTGAAGGCACGGCAGTTCATCACGAACCAGGCGAACAAGGACGAGGTCCTGGCGCTGATGGTGAAGAAGGGCTTCGACGTGCCGCCGGAGTTCGCCGACGCGTACTCGGCGGAGAACGCCACGGACTACCACGTGGCCGACGGCGGATTCGATCCCGCCGACATGGACAAGTTCATCGCGGACCAGATCGGGTTCAAGTCGGTCCCCGAGGGCACCGACTGGCGTGCGTACACCTACCTCGTCCCGCTCTGGCGCGCCCAGAAGATCCTGGGCCTGCCGTTCAGGCCCGCTCTCGGGAACGTGTGAGCCATGGGCGTGGGAACGGCTGCCGCCAAGGGACTCCGGCTTCTCGCCCACCACGACCTCGCCGGCAGCGGCGACGGCATGCAGGTGATGCGCGAAGGCGACGCCCTCTACGTCGGCCACAGCGGAACGTCCCGGATGGGCACCTCGATCCTGGATGTGGCGGACCCCCTGCGTCCCCGGTTGGTGGACCAGTGGCGCGCTCCTGACAACACCCACACGCACAAGGTCCAGGTGGCCGGCGGACTGCTGCTCGTCAACCACGAGCGCTTTCCGTACCGGCCGGCCGGGCCGCTCGGTCCGCACTCGGCGGGCCTCGCGGTGTACGACCTGAAGGACCCCTTCGCCCCGGAGCAGATCGCGTTCTGGGAGTCGGGGGGCAAGGGCGTCCACCGCATCGTGTGGGAAGGCGGCCGGTACGCCCACATGTCGGCGGTGCCCGACGGCTTCAGGGACCGCATCTGGGTCGCCGTCGACCTTTCCGATCCGTCGCGGCCCGTCGAGGCCGGGCGCTGGTGGTGGCCGGGCCAGTGGGAGGCCGGCGGCGAGCACCCGGACTGGCCGGACGGCCGCCGCTACGCCGCTCACCACGCCCTCACCTCCGGCGACGTCGCCTACCTCGGTTTCGACGATGCCAACCTGGTCGTGCTCGACGTCTCCGACATGACCTCTCCGAAGATGATCGGCCGGTGCCGGTGGGGTGGCGGTGCGACGCACACGTGCCTGCCGCTGCCCGGCCGCGACCTCCTCGTGGTCACCGACGAGCAGCAGCACGACGGTCCGCGCGCTCCTGAGCGGCGGATCCACCTCGTGGACGTCGCCGACCCGGCCGTACCGTCGTACCGCGGCGCCTTCCCGCATCCGGACGGTCCGTACGACGACCTGCCGATGCGCTTCGGACCGCACAACCTGCACGAGAACAGACAACGGTCCTACCGGAGCGAACGCCTCATCTTCGCGACGTACTTCAACGCGGGCGTTCGCGTCTACGACCTGGAGGACCCGGATGATCCCCGCGAGATCGCACACTGGGTCTCCGAGACACCGCCCGGCCAGCAGGCGCCGCAGGCCAACGACCTGTTCGTCGACGAGGGCGGGCTCATCTGGGTGACCGATCGAACCCACGGCGGGCTGTTCGTGCTCGAACCGGAGCCGGCCCTGGCCGCGCTGATGGAGGAGGCGCGTGCGTAACCGCCTCTGACGATGAGGTGGCAATGAGGTGGCAATGAGGTGGCACTGAGGCCCCGGTGAGACGCCGGACCTCATCCATCAGGTGAACGGCCATCGCAATCGGTTACACGCCAAGATGCCGTGACCCGTACGAGCCGCGGCAGGTGAATCTTGGACACCCTGCCACCGGTGCTCCGGGTCATGGCATGCAACCGATTGCGATGGCACCTGCTGTACAGAGAACCCGCCGACGGCGGCCACGCGCCCGGTGGACGGGCTGCACCCTTCGCCGCCTACATCTTCGCCGCCGCCCGCTTGATCGCCTCCCGGATGCGGAAGTAGGTGCCGCAGCGGCAGACGTTCTGGATCGCGTCGATCTCGGCGTCGGTGGGGTCGGCGTTCTTCCGGAGCAGCGCCACGGCCGCCATGATCTGGCCGGGCTGGCAGTAACCGCACTGGGCCACGTCCTCCTCGAGCCAGGCCTCCTGCACGGGATGCAGCGTGTCGCCTTCGGCGAGCCCCTCGATCGTGGTGACCTCCCTGCCCGCCGCCTCGGACACCGGGACGACGCACGGGTTGACCGCTTCCCCGTCGAGGTGGCTGGTGCACGCCTTGCAGACGTCGATGCCGCAGCCGTACTTCGGACCCGTCACGCCGAGCTTGTCGCGCAGCACCCACAGCAGGGGCATGTCGGCAGGCGCGTCGACGGTGACGGTCTTCCCGTTCACGGCGAAGGTGTAGGTGGGCACGGTCTGCCTCCTCAGCGGGGGAACGGAGTGAAGTCGACGTCGAAGTTGATCGGGAAGCTGCGCGGTCTGGTCCCGGTGGCCCGCGCGTAGGCGTTGGCGATCGCGCCGACCGCGGCGGGTACCCCCAGCTCGCCCGCGCCGCCCGGCTCACCGTCGGCGGGCATGATGAAGATCCGCACGTCTGTCGGCGAATCCTTCTGCCGCGCGTAGTGGAACTGCGAGTAGCTGCCCTCCAGCGGCAGGCCCCTGTCGATGTGCAGGCCCGCCCGCAGGGTCGTGGAGATCGCGTCCGTGAGTCCGCCGAGCAGTTGCGCCTCCAGCCCGCGCGGGTTGATCGGGCGGCCGACGTCCGCCGCGATCACCGCCCGGACCACCCTCGGCTTTCCCGGATCGCGCGCGTCGATCTCGACCAGGCACGCGGTGCAGGACTTGTACTCGTCGTGGAAGCCCACTCCCTGGGCGAATCCCGCCGGCATGGTGCGCCCCCAGTTCCCGGCGGCGGCGACCTTGTCCAGGACCCTCCGCTGCCGGTCGGTCTTGAGGAAGGCGCGGCGGAACGCGACGGGATCCTTGCCCATCCTGTTCGCCAGCTCGTCGACGAGGATCTCCTCGGCGCCGCGGGTGTTGGCCGAATACACCGACCGCCAGCTCGCGGTGTGCATCTTCAGCGGCACCTCGTTGAGCAGTTCGGTCACGACGCCGAAGTCGTAAGGCACCTTCACGGTGGTGAGGAACACCGTCTGCGCGAAGCTCAGGTTTCCGGCGACGGGGAGCCGGGCCGCGGTGGCAGTGAGGATCTCGCCGAGACCGTGCCGAAGGTCGGTCTCCACGGCGGCCACGCGATGCTCGTAGGTGAGCACCTGCCCGAGCGCGTAGGTGGCGCGGATCTTGTGGTGCGTCGCCGGACGGGCCCGCCCGTGCCGCATGTCGTCGATCCGCGACCACATCAGCTTGACCGGCCTGGCCATGGCCTTGGAGATCTGCGCCGCTTCGAGCGCGCCGTCGAAGAACAGCCTGCGGCCGAACGAGCCGCCGCTCTGCCGCACATGTACGGTGACACGATCCTCCGGCAGGCCGATCGCGGCGGCGATGGTCTGCTTGGCGACGATCGCGGACTTGAGCCCTGCCCAGATCTCGGCCTGGTCGTCGCGTACGTCCGCGATCGCGGAGTTGGTCTCCAGCGGCGCGTGGCTGACGAAGGCGAAGTCGAACTCCGCGTCGACGTGCCGGGTCAGCAGCGGCGGCACGACGAACGGCAGGGCGGCCGCGCGGAGCCGCTTGCGGATGTCGGCGTCGGACAGGGCGTCGACGGTCCCGTCGTTCCAGGTGACGTCCAGCGCGTCCTTGGCGTCCAGCGCCTGCCCGAACGTCTCGGCCATGACCGCGACGCCGGTCGGGACGACGGCGAGGTCGATCACGCCGGGCATGGCCCGCACCGCGGTCTCGTTGTTCACCGACCGCACGGTGCCGTTGATCGTCGGCGGCCGCCGCACCATCGTGGGCTTGGCGCCCGCGACGTCGAGGTCCAGGGTGTAGCGCATCGCGCCGGTGACCATCGCCCGGGCGTCGATGCGCGAGGTCGGGGTGCCCACCAGGGTGTGCTCGGACTCCGGTTTCGGTTTCGCGGTGAGACCTTGCAGCGGAAGCGTCGCCGCGAGGCCTGTGAGGGAGCCGTAGGAGGCCGTGCGCCCGTCCGGTGCGACGACCGCGCCGTCACGGGTGACGAGCCGGTCGGGTGACAGGTCCCATCGCCTGCCCGCCGCGGCGACCAACCGTGCCCGCGCGGCCGCCGCGGTCCGGCGCACGGGACCGTAGACCGAGCGGATCGTGTTGGAACCACCGGTGAGCTGGTTCATCAGCAATTCGGGCCGCGCGTCGGCGAGCCGTACCCGCACCTTCGACAGCGGGAGGTCCAACTCCTCCGCGACCAGCATCGCCACCGCCGTGGTGATGCCCTGACCGACCTCGGCGCGCGGCAACTCGAAGTGGGCCTCGCCGTCCTCGGTCACCTCCAGCACCAGCAGGTTCGCCGTCGGCGTTCCGGCGAGGATGAGGACATCGCCGAGGTCCATGATGTCCGCGGGCTGCGGCAGGCCGGGCACTCCCGCCTCGGCGGCCGCCGCGTCGAGCCCGTCCGGGGCCAGGTTCGTCGTCGCGAGCGTCAGCGTCGGGGCGGCGACCAGGAAGGTCAGGAACCGGCGCCGGCCGACCGCCCCTTCGTCGTGTTCGGCGGCGCTCTTGGTGGGGCTGCCCATGGAGATCCCCTCTCACCAGACACTGAGGTAACTCACGGGTACGGAGCATCGTCGCACCGTCACGGATCCGGTATGTGATGTTCCGCAGTACCGGCCGGAAATTTCCGCAGGCGCGGGGACGAGTCCCCCCGTCACGCGCGGGCCCTCACCCAGGTCGTGTCTGACACTCCCTGGCGCCATCGTCCGGGATACATGAGAGATCGTCTGAACTTCCCGGCGCTCCCACCGGCCCCCGGCTCAGGTGCGGCTCACGGGCCCACGACCTTCGTCGCCGCGAGGTGCGGCAGGACCTCGGCCCCGATCAGGGCGATGTGGTCCAGGTCGTGGATGTCGAAGATGAACAGGTAGACCGTGTCGAACCCCAACTCCCCCAGACCTGCGAGTTGTTCGGCGACCTGATCCGGGGAGCCGATCGCCGCGACGCTGCGGAAGAACGGCGCGATGCCCTCGGACCGGCGCTCCACCTCGGCGGGCGTGGACCCGCAGGCGACGGGCACGCACGCCGACCGCCGCGGCTCGCCCGGGTCTCTGCCGATCTCCTCGCAGGCCCGGGTGAAGGTCGCCATCTGCTCGCGCAGGTCGCCGCCCAGGCCCGCGTTGAACTCGGACGCGTACCTGGCCGCGATGGCCGGGGTCCGCTTCGGCCCGGTGCCGCCGATCAGGATCGGCGGGTACGGCGACTGGAACGGCCGCGGCGGGGTGCGGTTGGCCTCGATGCGGTAGTGGACTCCCTCGAAGGAGAATCCCTGATCGTCTCCGAAGGGCGTACGCCACAACCCGGTGATGATCTCCAGCTGTTCCTCGAGCCGGTCGAACCGTTCGCCCGTGTCCGGGAACGGGAACCCGAACGCGGCGTGCTCCCGGGCGAACCAGCCGGTGCCGATGCCGAATTCGACACGGCCGCCGCTCATCTCGTCGACGGACGCGACGACGGTCGCCAGCAGACCGGGGGCCCGGAACGTCGCCGCGCTCATCAGCGCGCCGAGCCGTATCCGCTCGGTGTCCCTGGCCAGCCCGCCGAGCGTCGTCCAGCAGTCGGTGGGCCGATAGGCCGGGTCGTCCGGGTCGACGCCGAGCAGATGGTCCGAGCGGAAGAACCCGTCGAACCCGGCCCGCTCGGTGGCCAGTGCCAGCGCCAGGATGTCCTCGTAACGGGCTCCGTGCCGGGGCTCCATGAGGACGCGGAGCCTGATCCCTTCTCTGCCTGCCACGTGACCGCACCGCCTTCATCTGGATGTGCTCGGGGCGGCATCTGAAGATCAGCCGCGATGATCTCACTATGCAGAGCGAGTGGCCGCATGAGCAATACGCGATTCATGTCGTGGACGCCCGCGGGCTGGACATGCGAGTGCACGGTCACCTGAGGTGGCCGTGCACGCGCGTGCGGGATCGGGCCCTCGTCACAGGTCGGTGGCGATGATCTTTTCGATGTTCCGTTCGGCGAGCGCCGTGATGGTGACGAACGGGTTGACGCTGGTGTTGCCGGGGATCAGCGAGCCGTCGATGACGTACAGGCCGGGGTAGCCGGCGAGCCGGCCGTAGTTGTCGGTGGCCTTGTTCAGCACCGCGCCCCCGAGCGGGTGGTACGTGAGGTGGTCGCCCCAGATCTTGTAGACACCGAAGAGGTCGGTCCGGTAGATCGTCCCCTCCTTCGCGTTGATCTTGTCGAAGATCGTCTTGGCCATGTCGATGCCCGGCTGCTTCCAGGCGGTCTGCCAGTTCAGATCGACCTTGCCCGTCGCGGCGTTCCAGGAGAACTGGGCGCGGTTCGGGTTCTTGGTGATCGACAGGTAGAACGAGGCGAAGGTCTCGATCCCCACTGGCAGCGGGGCGACCTCGGCGAACGCGCCACCGGCGGTCCAGTTGTCGATGCCGGAGCAGGGAATGGTCGACTGGAGGCTGCCGGTCGGGTCCCACAGCCAGTTGGCCCGGCCGCACATGACGTTGCCGTTGTCGCCCCAGCCCTTGCCGACCTCGTCGTTCAGGAGGGGCAGCACGCCGGTGGCCTTCAGCTTGACCAGCAACTTGCTGGTGCCGACGCTCCCGGCGGCGAAGAACACCCTGTCGGCGAGCACGGTCTTGACGTTCGTGACGTCGCCGTTCGTGTTGAGCTGGTCGATGGAGACGGTGTAGCCGCCACCCGCCGCCGGAGCGACCGAGGTGACCCTGTGCAGCGGGGAGATGGTGACCCTGCCGGTGGCCTTGGCCTGGGCGATGTAGGTCTTCTGCAGTGATTTCTTGCCGTAGTTGTTGCCGTAGAGGATCTCCCCGGCCAGCGCCGACTTGGTGGCGGTTCCGGCCTGCTCCTGCTTCATGTAGTCCCAGTCGTACACGTTGGGCACGAAGCCCCAGGGGAACCCGGAGCGTCCGGCGTGCTTACGCCCGACCCGGGAGTACTGGTAGGCGGAGGCGGACTCGAACCAGGCCGAGTCGATGAGGCCGACCCCGAGCCCGGCGTTGGCACGCGGGTAGTAGGTGTCGTACATCTCATCGGGGTTCACCGACGGGAGGACGAAGCTGAAGTTCTCCCGCTTGGGCGTGACCGCCATACCACCGTTGACCAGCGAACCGCCGCCGACGCCGCGGCCCTGGTAGACCGTGATGCCGCTGAACTCCTCGGCGTCCAGGATCCCGGTGTAGCGGGAGATGTCCCTGTCGATCGGGAAGCCGAGGAAGTAGTTGAGGGGCTGTTTGGTCTTGGTGCGCAGCCAGTAGGACCGCTGGTCGGGATTGAGCGTGCTACAGAAGATCTTGCCGTCCGAGCCGGGGGTGTCCCAGGCCATGCCCATCTCGATCATGTGCACGTCGACGCCCGCCTGGGCGAGACGCAGAGCGGCGACGGATCCGCCGTATCCGGTACCGATCACCAAAACCGGGACATGTTCACCGGAGGCGATCGGGGCGGCTGCGGGGAGGGCCACCGCCGCCTGAGCCGGAGCGGTACGGCCCGCGAGGGCCGCGACTCCTAGTAGAGAACCGGTTCCAGTGATGAATTTTCGGCGCGAGAATCCTTTGTGACCAGTACCGCCCGAGGTGTTGTCGACCATTTCGATCTTTCCCTACTCTCAGACAAGTTCTCGTTACTGTGCGTGACGCCGCTACCTCTCCGTGAGTGGCCTGTGGGTGGATCGCCCGCCTGGTGGTCGCCAGGTCGTGGCGCGTCTATCGGTTCGGCGCAGGGCGACGGGCCGACGGCAGCATGCACACCGCGTCCAGGCCCAGCACGTGGTTGAGCCGGCCGAAGGCCAGCCAGGAGCCGATGCTCATACTCAGCTCGACGATCTCGAGCTGGCTGTAGTGCGCGGTCATCCGCGTCCAGAACTCGTCGTCGATGCCGTGGTGGTCCAGGGCGTACCGCTCGGCGTACTCGGCGGCCAGCCGGGTGCGGTCGTCGAAGGCGTCGGTGGTCCGCCACCGGGTCACCGCGTCGGCGAACTCCTCCTCGACCTTCTGCCCGTCCCGCTCGGTACGCCAGTCGAGACAGAAGACGCACCCGTTGATCTGCGCGATCCGCAACCGCGCGGCCTCGAACTCGCGGAGCCCGAGGGTCGTGTGGGCGTACACCGACATCGAGAACTTCGAGGCGGCGATCCCGATGCCGGGGACCATCTCGCCCCACACGTACTCGATCGCGTCCTTGCCCTCGGGGATGTCGATGTTCACGGCTGCTTCCTTCCGAGTCTGCCGACCGCGGGACGCAGGGGGACGTCGAGCGCGTCGTAGAGTCCGGGGTCCGCGTCCACGAGCCAGTCGATGGCGCCCACCAGCCGGCCGACCGCGGTGGCGTTCCCGCCCGCGGCCCGGTTGCCGCCCTCGTCGGTGGCCTCGACCGTGACCTCGATGCGCGGGCTGCCCTCGATGATGACGCGGTGCGCCCCGTCGCCGTCGGGCGGCGTCGGCCAGTCCGGCGCGCAGGACGCGTGGATGCGGGTGACGTGCTCGATGACGATGCGGGGTTCGCCCTCGACGATGCCCTGCACCTCGAACCTGATCGCGCCCTGGGTGCCGGCCTCGAAGTCGCCCATCGCCTTGGTACTCACCGTGGACTCGAGCGGGCGCCGGTCCAGGGTCTCGCGGATCTCGTCGAGTTCGACACCGAGTGCCCTGGCCATCAGCCGTATCTGCCCGCCCCACACCATGGTCGGGATCGTCGGCGCGGTCATCGGCGGCTCGTAGTCCATCGGCTGGCCCATGCCGACCAGGTAGCGGACCGAGTCCGGCTGGTCGTAGGTGGAGTAGTCGAAGATCTCCTGGCAGCGGATCACGTCGACGGTGGTGCCGAGTCCGCTGATCAGCAGGGGCAGCACGTCGTTGCCCCAGCCGGGGTCGACGCCGGAGACGAACAGCGAGCCGCCGCCCTCCGCGATGGCGGCGAGCACCGGTTCCCGCAGTTCTCGTGGGGCGTTGCTCTGGTCGTAGAGCGCGTACAGCGAGGGAGTGACGACCACGGCTCCGCCCCGGATCGCCCTGATGATGTCGGCGAGGGCCTCGTCGGGACGGATCTCACCCGATGCCGCGTACACCACGGCGCCCGGACCGGCGGCCAGCACCGCGTCGACGTCGTCGGTCGCCGCGACCCCCAGATCGCGGCCGAGCCCGGCGAGATCACCTGCGTCACGGCCGGCCTTGCCGGGGTCGTGGACGAGTACGGCCGCCAGTTTCAGGGCCGGGTGGGCCTCGACGGCACGGATGGCCGCACGGCCGACATTGCCGGTACCCCAGACAATCGTGGGAATCATGGCCGGATCCTAACAAGCGCTTGCTTTGCTGTATAGTGCCCTCGGCGAGCGCCTCACTACAGGCGTTCGAGGATGGTGACGTTCGCCTGGCCGCCGCCTTCGCACATCGTCTGCAGGCCGTACCGGCCGCCGGTGCGCTCCAGTTCGTGCAGCAGGGTGGTCATCAGCCGGGCGCCTGTGGCGCCGAGCGGGTGGCCGAGCGCGATGGCGCCGCCGTTGGGGTTGACCCGGGCCGGGTCGGCCCCCGTCTCCTTGAGCCAGGCGAGCACCACCGGGGCGAACGCCTCGTTGATCTCCACGGCGTCCATGTCGCCGATGGACATGCCGGTCTTCTTCAGCGCGTGCGCGGTGGCCGGGATCGGCGCGGACAACATGCGGATCGGGTCCTCGCCGCGCGCCGACAGGTGGTGAACGCGGGCCCTGGGCCGCAGGCCGTGCGTCCGCACCGCCTCCTCCGAGGCGATGAGGAGCGCCGCGGCCCCGTCCGAGATCTGCGAGGCCACCGCGGCGGTGAGCCGTCCGCCCTCCTCCAGGGTGCGCAGTCCCGCCATCTTCGCCAGGGAGGTGTCGCGGCGCGGGCCCTCGTCGGCCGAGACGCCCTCCAGCGGCGCGATCTCCCGCTCGAAGCGCCCCTCGTCGATCGCCAGGATCGCGCGCCGGTGCGACTCGTAGGCGAAGACCTCCATGTCCTCCCGGGAGATCTCCCAATCCCGGGCGATCATCTCGGCGCCGCGGAACTGGGAAACGTCCTGCCCGCCGTACCTGGCCTGCCAGCCGCGCGAGCCGGCGAACGGCCCCTCGGTGAGGCCGAGGGAGTCCGCGGCTCCGCGAGAGGCGAAGGCGATCGGGATCTGGGACATGTTCTGCACCCCGCCGGCGACCACGAGGTCGCTCGTGCCGGACATCACGGCCTGGGCCGCGAAGTGCACCGCCTGCTGGGACGAGCCGCACTGGCGGTCGACGGTCACGCCCGGCACCTCCTGGGGCAGCCCCGCGGCCAGCCAGGAGGTCCTGGCGATGTCACCCGCCTGCGGGCCGACCGCGTCGAGGCAACCGAAGACGACGTCGTCGACGGCCGCCGGGTCGACCCCGGACCGCGACATGAGCTCGGTCAGGACATGCGCGCCCAGATCGGCCGGGTGCACGCCGGACAGTCCGCCGCCGCGCCTGCCCACGGGGGCGCGCACGGCTTCGACGATGTAGGCCTCCGCCATCGAGAACTCCTCAGGTCGTCACGATCCCTTCCAGGACCATCGCCATGTACTGCCGGGCTATCTCGTCCGCGGACAACCGGCCGTCGCTGCGGTACCAGCTCGCGGCCAGCCAGACGGTGTCGCGGGTGAAGCGGTAGATCAGACCGGTGTCGAGGTCGGCGCGGAAGACGCCCTCCATGACCCCCCGGTCCAGCACCGACAGCCACATCGCGCGAAAGCGCCGCTGCGAGTCGGTGAGGTAGGCGAAACGCGGGTTCGTCGCCAGATGCTTCGACTCGTTCTGATAGATCACGACCGCGGGGCGATGCCTGTCGATCGTGCGGAACGACTCGGCGATCAGCGCCCGGAAGGTGTCCCGCGCGTCGAGCCCGGATCCGATCACGGCGTCGTAGGCCGCCCACATGTCGGTGAGGAAGACCGACAGGATCTCGTCGACCATCGACTCCTTGGAGTCGAAGTGGTAGTAGAGGCTGCCTCCGAGCATGCCCGCGGCGTCGGCCACCTCGCGGACCGTCGTCGACGCGTACCCCCGCGACGCGAACACCTCGGCGGCGGTCGCGAGCAACTCGGCCCGGCGCTCGGCGCGGGCGGCCGCGGTGCTCTCGGAGTCTCGGCGTCGTGGGCTCATGGAAGGTCGACCTCTCAGGGGTGCCGGCTGGAGACCGAGACGATCTCCCCGGTCATGTAGGAGGAGTAGTCGCTCGCGAGGAAGACCATAACGTTGGCCACTTCCCAGGGCTCCGCGTGGCGGCCGAAGGCCTCGTTCCTGGTGAGCTCCGCCAGCACCTCCTCCGTCGTCACCTTGGCCAGGTGCGGGTGCATGGCCAGCGAGGGCGCCACGGCGTTGACGCGCACGCCGTACGGCGCGGCCTCGACGGCGGCGCATCTGGTCAGCGCCATGACGCCCGCCTTGGCCGCCGCGTAGTGGGCCTGGCCCTCCTGAGCCCGCCAGCCGATCACCGAGGCGTTGTTCACGATCACGCCGCGGCCCCTCGGCTGCATGCGCGACAGCGCGGCCCGCGTGCAGCGCATGGTGCCGTTCAGCGTCACGTCGAGGACCCGGTTCCACTGCTCGTCGGTCATCTCGGCGAGCCTCGCCGTGCCGCCGAGGCCGGCGTTGTTGACCACCACGTCCACCGGGCCGAACCGCTCCTCGGCGATCGTGAAGAGGTTGCGCACCTGCTCCTCGGAGGTGACGTCGCATGGCACCGCCGCCACGTCGTCGCCGAACTCCTTGCGCAGTTCGGCCAGGGTCTCCTCGAGCCGCCGTTCGTGGGCGTCGCTGATCACCACCCGCGCGCCCTCCTCCAGCATGCGCCGGGCGCAGGCGCCCCCGATGCCGGTGCCGGCGGCCGCGGTCACCGTCGCGACCCGGCCGCGCAGCAGGCCGTGACCGGGAACGTAGGTCGGCTGCATGCCCCGCCCTTCACGGACTGCCCGGCTGACCGGGATCCTCCTCGCTGAGCCTTACGTGGTTTACTCTATCAAATAGTTGTTAGAAAGAATGCGAGGATGCCATGACCGTGGTCCGCTACGAGCGGCGCGGACCCGTGGCGGTGGTCACCATGAACCGCCCGGAGTACCGCAACGCGCAGAACTCGGCGATGACGTACGCCTTGGACGAGGCCTTCTACCGGGCGGTGGCCGACGACGACGTCAAGGTGATCGTGCTGGCCGGCGAGGGCGGGCACTTCTCGGCGGGACACGACATCGGCACTCCGCAGCGGGACGCGCATCTGTCCTTCGACCGCAGGGCGGCCCTGTGGTGGGACCACGTGGGCAAGGACGGGGCGGAGAGTCGTTTCGCCCGCGAGTCGGAGGTCTACCTCGGCATGTGCCGGCGGTGGCGGGAGATCCCCAAGCCCATGATCGCGATGGTGCAGGGGGCGTGCATCGCCGGCGGCCTCATGCTGGCCTGGGTCTGCGATCTGATCGTCGCCTCGGAGGACGCCTTCTTCGCCGACCCCGTGGTGCGGATGGGCATCCCCGGCGTGGAGTATTTCGCCCACCCCTGGGCCATGCCGCCGAGGATCGCCAAGGAGTTCCTGTTCACCGGCGACCGCATGCCGGCTCGCCGCGCGTACGAGATCGGGATGGTCAACCGGGTCGTGCCTCGCGACGAGCTGGAGGGACAGGTCCTCGCGCTGGCCGAGCGGATCGCGGCCATGCCGCGCATGGGCCTGGCGCTGGCGAAGAAGGCCGTGAACCAGGCCGAGGACCTGCAGGGCATGCACGCCGGGATGGACGCGGTCTTCGGGCTGCACCATCTCGCCCACGCCCACAACGCCGAGACCTCGGCGGACTCCCTCGCCGGAATGGATCCCAAGAGCATGAAGGCGGCAGCCGATGGATCTTGACCTGTCGGCCGCGGAACCGTTCCGCGCCGAGGTCCGGCACTGGCTGCGCGCCCACGTCCCCGCCACACCGCTGCCCTCCCTGGAGACCGGGGAGGGCTTCGCCGCCCACCGCGCCTGGGAGCGCGAACTGCACGCGGCGCGGCTGTCGGTGGTGTCCTGGCCCGAGGAGTACGGCGGCCGGAACGCGACGCCGCTGGAGTGGCTCGTGTTCGAGGAGGAGTACTACGCGGCGGGGGCGCCGGGCCGGGTCGGCCAGAACGGCGTCAACCTGCTCGCGCCGACCCTGTTCCGGTACGGCACGCCCGAGCAGCTCGCCCGCGTCCTGCCGCCGATGGCCTCGGGTGAGGTGATCTGGGCGCAGGCCTGGTCCGAGCCGGGGGCGGGCAGCGATCTCGCCTCCCTGCGCGCCACCGCGACCCGGGCCGACGGCGGCTGGCTGCTGAACGGCCAGAAGACGTGGAGCTCGCGGGCGGCCTTCGCCGATCGGGGCTTCGGCCCCTTCCGCTCCGACCCGGAGGCGGAACGGCACCGCGGCCTGACGTACCTGATGTTCCCGCTGGACGCCGGCGGGATCACCCGCCGCCCGATCGGCCGCATCGACGGCAAGCCGGCGTTCGCCGAACTCTTCTTCGACGACGTGTTCGTGCCCGACCGGGACGTCATCGGCGACCCGGGTGAGGGCTGGCGGGTCGCGATGAGCACCACGGGCAACGAGCGCGGGCTGACGCTGCGCAGCCCCGGCCGGTTCCTGGCCGCCGCCGACCGGCTGGTGGAGCTCTGGCGCGAGCGCGGCGATCCCGCCGACACCGCGCTGCGCGACCGGGTGGCGGACGCGTGGATCAGGGCCCGGGCCTACCGGTTGAAGGGCTTCGAGACCATCTCACGCACCGACGACGTCGGCGCCGAGTCCAGCGTCAACAAGGTCTTCTGGTCGGAGCTCGACGTGGCGCTGCACGAGACGGCCCTCGATCTGCTCGGCCCGGACGGCGAACTGGAGGGTGAATGGCTGGAGGGATACGTGTTCTCCCTCGCCGGCCCGATCTACGCCGGGACCAACGAGATCCAGCGTGACGTGATCGCCGAGCGCGTGCTCGGCCTGCCGAGAGCGGGGCGGTGACGGATGAGAGGTGACGGGTGAGATTCGTCCTCGACGCCGAGCAGAGGTTGTTCGGCGAGACCCTGGACAAGCTGCTGACCGAGGCTGCCGTCGCCGGCGTGGCCCGCGACTGGGCCGCGGGGAGACACGGGCCCGGCCTGGCCCTGTGGCGCTCACTGGCCGCCGCCGGGGTCCTCGCGCTCGCCGTGCCCGAGTCCGCGGGCGGCGCCGGCCCGCTCCCGGTGGAGCTGGTGACCGCGTTCCACGAGCTCGGCAGGCACGGCGTGCCCGGGCCGTACGCCGAGACCGTCGCCGCCTCCGTGCTGCTCGGCCGCCTCCCCGGGGACTCGTCCTCCGCCGCGTGGCTGCCCGCGATCGCGGACGGCACGGCGGTCGTCTCGCTCGCCCTTCCTCCCGCGGTGCCGTACGCGCTGGACGCGGACGTCGCCGGTCTGGTCCTGACGGTGGACGGCGGGGAGCTCCGTGCGGCCGTGCCCGGCGAGGCACGGACCTCCCTCGACCCCGCGCGGCGGCTGTTCGCGATCACGCCGGGCGAGGTGATCGCCGAAGATGCGACGGCGGCCACCGCCGAGGGTTACGACATGGGGGCACTGATGTGCGCCGCCCAGCTCGTCGGGCTGGGACGCCGGCTCCTGGAGGTGTCGGTGGACCACGCGCGAACGCGGCGGCAGTTCGGGCGGCCGATCGGCGAGTTCCAGGCGGTCCGGCATCACCTCGCGAACGCGCTCGTGGGGCTGGAGTACGCCCGCCCGCTGGTGTACGGCGCCGCCCTCTCGTACGGCACGCCGGACTTCGCCACAGACGTGTCGGCGGCCAAGGTCTCGGCGGCCGAGGCCGCGTACACGGCGGCCAGGATCGCCCTGCAGGTGCACGGTGCGATCGGCTACACCGACGAGTACGACCCCAGCCTGCTCATCCGCAAGGCCCGCGCACTGCACTCGGCCTGGGGCTCCCCCGCCGCCCACCGGGCACGCGTGATGTCCGCCCTGGCTCACTAGGCCGCCAGGCCGCCGAGGTCGCGCAGGACGCCGGCGGCCCCGGTGACGATCCGGTCGATCAGCTCCTCGCAGGTGGGCAGGTCGTCGATGAGCGCGACCACCTGGCCGGACGCCATCACGCCCAGGTCGGGCCGGCCGTCCACCATGGCCGCCTTGAGCAGCATGGGCGTGTTGGCGGCCATGAGGACCTGCGACCAGGTCAGCTCCCTGCCCTGCCGCATCGCCAGACCGTCGCGGATCATCGCGGCCCACGACATCCCGGAGATCCGCCTGAACCGGGCGGCGCTGCGCACGGCCCGGACCAGACCGGACACCCTGCCCGACCGTTCCAGCCCGTCGACGAGCGCGGTGCGCAGGACGCGGTGCGGCATGCCGTCGACCTGCCGCGTGACGACGGTCTCCGACGTGCCGAGGTAGGCCTGCTTGACCGCGTCGGGGACCGGGCTGTCGGCGGTCAGCAGGAACCGGGTGCCCATGCCCACCCCGGCCGCGCCGTACGCCAGAGCCGCCGCCAGGCCGCGCCCGTCGAAGAATCCCCCGGCGGCGATCACCGGGATGTCCACCGCGTCGACGACCTGGGGCAACAGCAGGGTGGTGGCGACCGCACCGGTGTGGCCGCCGCCTTCGCCGCCCTGGACCATGACGGCGTCGGCTCCCCAGGCGGCGACCTTCTCGGCGTGCCGCCGGGCGCCCACGGACGGGATCACCACGACCCCGGCGTCCTTCAGCTTCGCGATCAGCTCCCGGCGCGGGGCCAGGGCGAACGAGGCGACCTGCACCCGGTTCCTGATCAGCAGGTCGACGCGGTCGCCCGCGTCCGCGGCGTCGGCGCGCAGATTCACGCCGAACGGCGCGTCCGTCCGGGATCGGACCTCCTCGATCGCGGCGGCGAGCCGGTCGAGGGTCATCGTGGCCGAGCCGAGGATGCCGAGGCCTCCGGCCTCCGCCACGGCGGAGACCAGCCGCGGCCCGGCTACCCAGCCCATCCCGGTCTGCACGACCGGGTGGCGGACGCCGGTGAGCCGCGTCAGCGGAGTGTCCAGCACCTGGGCGATCACGCCCTGACCTCCTGGTCGCGCAGGGCCTTCGGGTCGAGCACCTCGCGGATCAGCCGCAACTCCTCCTCGGCGGGCCGCCGGGTCTCCGGCACGTCGCCCTCGATGACCAACTCGAAGCCGGTCGCGGTGACGACCCGCTGGACCTCGACTCCGGGATGCACGGAGACCAGCCGCATCGACCGGTCGGGCGTGCCGAAGTCCAGCACCGCGAGGTCGGTCACCACGCGGCGCAGGCCGTGGAACCGGGAGGCGCCGGGCCCGAGTGCGGCCGCCCGATCGAAGCCGACGCCGCTCACCATGTCGACCTGGGGAACGAAGACCCGCGTCGAGTGCCGTGGGATCCAGTAGCTCGTCGGGTTGGCGATCGTGTTCCCCGGCGCGCCGCGCACGCCGAGGAGCTGCGACTTCGGCCGCGCCCAGTCGCCGATGGCCGAGATGTTGGTGTTGCCGTGCCGGTCGATCTGCGAGGCGCCCATCATCACGTGCCGCCGCCCGTTCTGCACGAGCCACAGGTGGTCGCGGAACGGCAACCATCCCTCGACCGCTCCCGCGGGGGCGCCGAACGCCACCGGCTCCGCGGTGAGCAGCGCGCCGCCGTCGGTGGTCAGCAGTCCCGGCTCGAACGTGTGCCGGGCGAGCCTGGCCCCCAGGATGGAGCAGGTGCCCATCGCCGCGGCCAGCACCTCGCCGTCGCCGCGCCACGCCTCGGCGCAGGCCACCACGCAGATCTCCGCGCGGGTCGCGGCGGACGTCCCGGACGCCGCGCTCATCGCGTCTCCCCTTCCACGCGGTCCCTCTCGTGCCATCGCCGTACGGCCTCCTGGTAGGCCGCCTCGTCACCGGACAGGAACCGGTCGGCGAACGCCGCCCACGCCTCCGGGTCGGCCGCCGACGCCGCGTAGTGCCGCTGGAACGCCTCATCGCGCTCTCCGCCCGGTCCTCGGCCGGTGAAGTGACCGCCGTCCGGCGTCTCCACGACGCCTGTGACGTGCATGCGGCTGACCAGCAGCGTCTGCGGCGGGCCGCCGAGCCCACCGGGCTCGACCATCCGCTCGCAGGACACGTAGCAGCGCGCGGCCGCCTTGGCGAACAGGTCGTCCAGGTACGGGTCGGCCCCGAGGTAGCGGCCGTTGCCCCGGGTGTCGGCCAGGTCCAGGTGCACCAGCGCCGCGTCCATCGTCAGCGCGGGCACCGCGACCAGTTCCTCCCCGTCCTCGTACGGCGAGCGGACGGTGCGCAGGCCGGGGACGACCCGCAGGACGTCGGAGCCGAGCCCCGCCCTGGTCGGCAGGAACGGCAGCCGGTGCGCCCCGGCGAGCAGGCCGAACATGAACATGCCCTCGTCGTACTCGGTGAACTCGATCGCCCCGCTCTGCCGGGCGGCCCGGAAATGCGGTTCCAGGGCGATCGAGTCGAGCGTGACGAACGGGGCGACCACCCGGCGGACCTTGCCCGCCGCGCACAGCAGGCCCACGTCCGGCCCGCCGTACGACACGACGGTCAGGTCCGTCAGGGAGGACCGGCAGATCGCCCGGACCAGGGCCATCGGCTTGCGCCGCGAGCCCCACCCGCCGATCCCGATCGTCATGCCGCTGTCCAGCGAGCCGACGATCTCCTCGATCGACATCACGGCGCCCATCACTTCGCCCCGTCCGCGACGAAGGCGTCGCGGTGCCGGTCGCCCGCGCCCGTGAGGCCGAGCTCGAACGTGAAGCCCTGCTCGAACCGATAGCTGCGCCTGACGTCGACCGGGTCGATGCCGTTCAGCGACTCCTTGGCCCGCCGGATCACCTGTGGATCCTTGGCGGCGATCTGGGCCGCCACCTCGAGCGCCGCGTCGCGGAGCCGGTCGCGCGGCACGACCTCCAGCACCGAGCCGAACGCGTGCAACTCGGCGGCCGTGACGTTGCGGCAGGTGTACACCATGGCCCGCATCAGGTGCTGGGGAACCAGCCTGGCCAGGTGGGTGGCGGCCCCGAGCGCGCCCCGCTCGACCTCGGGCAGCCCGAAGTAGGCGTCGTCGGAGGCCACCACGACGTCCGCGTTGCCGGCCAGGCCGACGCCTCCGCCGAGGCAGAACCCGTGCACGGCGGCGATCACCGGCACCTCGCACTCGTAGACCGCCGCGAACGCCTCGAAGCAGCCCCGGTTCGCGCCCACCAGCGCCTCGAAGCCGCTGCCCGCCTGCATCTCCTTGATGTCGACGCCCGCGTTGAACCCGCGGCCCTCGGCCCGCAGCACCACGACCCGGGTCCGCACGTCCCGCCCGGCCTCCCGTACGGCGGCGGCCAGGTCGAACCAGCCCCGCACGGTCAGCGCGTTCACCGGCGGCGCGTCCATCACGATCTCGACGACGCCCTCGCCGTGACTGCTGGCGGAGATTCCCATACAACCGCCTTTCGATCTAACATTTGTTAGAAAATACGCTAGCAGAGTCCCGGATGATCTCCGAGGCCACCGACCCGGCCGGCTTCGGTCCACGGAGGAGAGCACAACATGATCTGCGAGGACCGCGTCGTGATCGTGACCGGCGCCGGGCGCGGCCTCGGCCGTGCGCACGCCCTGGAGTTCGCCCGGCAGGGCGCCAAGGTCGTGGTCAACGACCTCGGCGTGAGCCTGTCCGGCGAGAGCGGCGGCGGCGGCGCGGACGGGCCCGCGCAGGCCGTGGCCGAGGAGACGGCCGAGGAGATCCGCGCGATGGGCGGCGACGCGGTCGCCGACTGCTCCGACGTCGCCGCGGACGAGGGGGCACGGCGGCTGGTCGCGACCGCGCTGGACCGCTTCGGCCGGCTCGACGTGCTCGTCAACAACGCGGGGTTCCTCCGTGACCGCATGCTGGTGAACCTCTCCGAGGAGGAGTGGGACGCGGTGATGCGCGTCCACCTCAAGGGCCACTTCCTGCCGCTGAAGCACGCCGGGCTGCATTGGCGGGCCGAGTCCAAGGCGGGCCGCCCGGTGGACGCCCGCGTGATCAACACCTCGTCGGGAGCCGGTCTGCTGGGGAGTGTCGGGCAGGGCAACTACTCGGCGGCCAAGGCGGGCATCGTGGGCCTCACGCTCGTCGCCGCGGCCGAACTCGGCCGCTACGGCGTGACCGTCAACGCCATCGCCCCCGCCGCCCGCACCCGGATGACCGAACAGGCCTTCGCGGCCACGATGGCGGCCCCCGGGATCGGCCAGTTCGACGCGATGGACCCCGGGAACGTGTCCCCGCTCGTCGTCTGGCTCGGCTCGGCCGAGTCCGCGGCCGTGACCGGGCGGGTCTTCGAGATCGAGGGCGGCCGGATCTGCGTGATGGAGGGCTTCCGCCGCGGCCCCGCCATCGACGGGGGCACCCGATGGGACGCGGCGCGTCTCGGCCCCGAGATCGCCGGACTGCTCGCCGAGGCCGCCCGGCCGGAGCCCGTCTACGGCGCCTGAACAGAAGCCTCGAGCAGGGCCAGCGCGGCCTTGTCGACCTTCCCCGCCGCGTTGCGCGGCAGTTCCGCGACGAGCACGACCTCGCGCGGCACCTTGAAACCGGCGAGCCGGCCCCGGCAGTACGCGACCAGTTCGCCGGGCACGAGGGCGACTCCTGGCCGGGCCACGACGTACGCCCGGCCGGCCTCGCCCATCCGGGCGTCGGGGACTCCGGTCACCGCGGCCTCGGCCACCCCCTCGTGGGCGGCCAGCACCTGCTCGATCTCGGCCGGGTACACGTTGAACCCGCCGACGACGAACATGTCCTTCGACCGGCCGGTGATGGTCAGGTTGCCCCGCTCGTCGAGCCGCCCGCGGTCCCCGGTCACCAGCCAGCCGTCCCTGATCGTCGCGGCGGTCGCCTCCTCGTCGTCGAGGTAGCCCACCATCACGTTGTGGCCGCGGACCAGGATCTCGCCGTCCTCCCCCACCGGAACCGGGTCCCCCTTGTCGTCGGCCACCACCACCTCCACTCCCTCGATGGGACGGCCGGACGTGGTCGCCACCGTCGTGTCGTCGTCCGTCAGGGAACAGGAGGTGGCCGTGCCGCACGACTCGGTCAGCCCGTACGCGGTGACCACCTCGGGGAAGAGCTCGGCCCGCATCCGTCTGACCAGCACGACCGGCACCACCGCGGCGCCGGTCACCGCGAGCCGCAGCGACGACAGGTCGAACCGGTCCCGCTCCGGAGCGTCGAGCATCGAGATGTAGACGGTCGGCGCCCCCGGCAGCACGGTGATCCGCTCGGCCTCGACCAGCCGCATCGTCTCGCCCGCCGCGAACACCGGCTGGAGGACCATCGTGGCGGCTCTGAGCAGGCAGGCGAAGACCCCCGCCTTGTAGCCGAAGGAGTGGAAGAACGGGTTGACGATCAGGTAGCGGTCGCCGTGGTGCAGGCCGGTCCGGTCGCTCCAGGCCAGGTAGGTGCGGACGTTCTGCCGGTGGGTGCACATGGCGCCCTTGGACCTGCCGGTGGTGCCGGAGGTGAACAGGATGTCCGCCACGTCGTCGGGGCGCACCGCCTCGGCCCGGGCGTCGGCCTCCTCGTCCGTGACCGCCTCCGCGCCCGACAGGAAGTGCTCCCAGCTCGTCGCTCCCGGCCGTTCCCCGGCGTCGTACGTCACCACGGTGGCGAGGCCGGGCAGGCCGGTCGTTCCCCCGTCCCCTTCCACCCCGAGCATGCCGAGATAGGCGTTGCCGAGGAAGCCGTCCTCCACGAAGAGCGCCCGCACGCCGCTCCGGCCGAACAGCCACCGCGCCTCCTCGCCCTTGTACCGGGTGTTGGCCGGGACCACGACGGCGCCGGCGCTCAGCGCGCCCAGCGCGGTCACGATCCACCGGATGCCGTTCGGCGCCCAGATCCCGACGCGGTCCCCCGGCTCGACACCGAGTGCGATGAACGCCTTCGCCGCCTCGCGCACCCGGCTCCGCAGCTGCGCATAGGTCAGCCGGGACGCGCCGTCCACGACGGCCTCGGCGTCAGGGAACCGTTCGGCGGCGCGCCGCAGGACGCCGGGAATCGTCAGTGCCACGTCGTCGCTCATAGGTCCCCATGGTGTCCGCGCCGGACCGGGCCGGTGGGGCGTCGTCCCGCTGGCCGGTACCTCTCCCCCGTCCCGGTACGCCCCGCCGTACCCTCCGAGAGATCCTTCTCCGCGACCCCCCATCCCAGGAGGCCCCCTTTGGACGTGACGATGGACTTCGGCAGCCAGGCGGTCCTGGTCACCGGCGGCACCAAGGGCATCGGATTCGTGATCGCGGAAAGGTTCCTCGCGGCGGGCGCGGACGTGGTGGTGGGCGGCCGCGCGGAGCCGGAGGTCCTGCCCGCCGCCGGCGGCAGGACGGCCCGCTTCGTCTCGGCCGACATCCGGGACGCCGGCGCCGCCGCCCATCTGGTGGAGCAGGCGGTCGGGCACCTCGGTCGGCTCGACGTGCTCGTCAACAACGCCGGGGGCTCGCCCTCAGCGGACGCGACGACCGTCTCGCCGCGGTTCGTCGAGAAGATCGTGGATCTCAACCTGCTCGCCCCGTTCTACGTGGCGCAGCCCGCCAACAAGGTCATGCAGGCGCAGGAGACCGGCGGCTCGATCATCAACATCGGCAGCGTCGCCGCCATCGATCCCCAGCCGGGCATGGCGGCCTACTCGGCGGCCAAGGCCGGCCTGCTCGTGCTCACCAGGGCGCTGGCGCTCGAGTGGTCGCCGAAGGTGCGGGTCAACCACATCACCACCGGCCTCATCCGGACCGAGTCCGCCGCCTGGGCGTACGGCGAGGACGGCGGCGCCGCCGTCGCGGAGCTGATCCCGATGGGCCGGATGGCGGTGCCCGCCGACGTGGCCAACACCTGCCTCTATCTGGCCAGCGACCTCGCCTCCTACGTCACCGGGGCGGACATCCCCGTGCACGGCGGGGGCGAGATCCCGGCCCGCTACGTGCTGACGCGGAACTGAGCCCGCCCGCCGGTCAGCACGGGGGTGCCGTTCACCGACGCGTCGAAGAGCGTGCCCTCCCCCGGGCCTCCCAGCTCCCACCCCCGCACGTCCAGCCGGTCGCCGGGAAAGACCGGGGAGGCGAACCTGCCCTCCAGTTCGACCAGGTCCGCCGGGTGCGCCCCCACCGCCGCGGCCAGCGGCAGCGTCACCGCGGCCAGCGTGCACAGGCCGTGCATGAACGGCCTCGGCATCCCGGCCGCCTTCGCCGCCTCCGGATCGATGTGCATGTGATGCCGGTCGCCGAGCAGGCGGTACAGCGCGGGCTGGTCCGGCCTGGTGGCGAGCCGCGACTCGTGGCCGGGCGGAGTGTCCCGCCGTCGCGGCGCGGACGGCCCCCGCTCGCCGCCGAACCCGCCGCGCCCCGGCGCGAACAGCGACCAGGTGGCGACGAAGAACTCGCTCTCCACCTCGACCTCGAAGATCGCGGCGCTGCCCTTGTCCCAGACGCGCGCGACGCGCGACGCCATCGTCAGCTCGCCCGCCGGGGGCAGCGGCCGCAGCACCCGCAGCCGCTGGGACGCGTGCATGGTGGTCCTGATGTCGAACGCGCCGAGTGAGCCGAGGGTGTCCGGAGCCCACTGCGCCTTCGTCAGCGCGAACGTGGGCAGCACACGCAGCCGCTTCTCGAAGACGAGGTCCAGGTCGGCGGGCGCGGCGCCGACCGCGAGCGCGTAGAGGATCACGTCGCGCTCGTCGTAGGCGGCCGTGTGCTTCCCGAGGTCGCGGCCGATCCACGCGTCCGCGTCCGAGCCGTCCAGGCTCACGGGGCCGCCGTCCCCGAGGCGAGCACGGCGCCCAGCCTGGCCAGATCGGCGCTGGGCCCGCCCAGAGTGCCGGAGATCTGCCGCGCCCACAGGAAATGCCGGTGCACGGGGTAGTCGACGTCCACGCCGATTCCGCCGTGGAGGTGCTGCACCCGGTGCGCCACGGTCAGCCCGGCGTCGCCCGCCCACCACTTCGCGACCAGAACCGCCGACGCGGCGTCCTCCTCGCCCGCCTCCGCGTCAAGGGCGGTGACGGCCTGCCACAGGCACACCCGCATGGCGTCGATGTCGATGTAGCAGTCGGCGAGCTGGTGCTGCACCGCCTGGAAGGTCGCCAGCGGGCGGCCGAACTGCCTGCGCCCGCTGAGGTGGGTCACGGCGTGGCGCAGCGCGCCCTGGACGACGCCGAGCTGGACCGCCGCCAGCGCGACGGCGGCGCGATGGACGGTCCGCCGGAGAGCTCCGTCGCCCGGAACGCCGACGGCCGCGGCGGGCACGGCGGTCAAAGTGAGGTTGCCGCCGCGGTCGTGACCGGTGGTCTCCACCGGATCCCAGCCGACTCCCTCCGCCTCGGCGGCGACCAGGAACAGGCCGGGCCCGGTGTCGGCTGTCGCGGAGACCAGCAGGTGGGCCGCGCCGAAGGGCGAGGGGACCGCGGCCTTCACTCCGCTCAGCCGCCAGGCGTCGCCGTCCCGTCCGGCCGCGGTGCGCGGCTCGGCCGGATCGTGCGAGCCGAACTCCTCCAGCGCCGCGGTGAGCCGGATCGAGCCGTCGGCCGCACCGGGAAGCAGGCTCTCGCGCTGCTCCGCCGTGCCGTCCTCGGCGATCGCGAGGGCGGCGACCGCGGCCGGCCACAGCGGGACGGGCGCCACGAAGCGGCCCTGCTCCTCCAGCAGGACGCACAGGGCCCCGAGACCCAGCCCGGCGCCGCCCGCCTCCTCCGGCAGCGCGATGCCCAGCAGGCCCGTACGGCCCAGCTCCGCCCACAACTCCTCGTCGAGCCCCGACGGAGTGCTCTCGACCTGGCGGACACGGTCGGTGCCCGCACGGCCGGTGAAGATCTTGTTCGCCAGTTCGCGGACCGTTTCGAGTTCGTCGTCGAGAGTGAAGTCCATCAGCGGTGACCCTCCTGCCCGGCCGGCCGGAGGACCGGTCGTGACTCGCTCATGCGCCGCGCCCCATCCTGGGGAGGCCGAGACCCTGGGTGGCGACCATGTCCCTCAGGACCTCGTTCACGCCGCCGCCGAAGGTGTTCACGATGCCCTGCCGCGACAACTGCTCGATCTGTCCGGCGAGCACGGCCCCCGGGGACCCGGGCCGGATCCGCCCGCCGACGCCGATGATCCCCGACAACGTCCGCTGCACGTCGATGTGCGTCTCCGTGCCGTAGACCTTCGCCGCGCCCGCGTCCGCGCCGGACAGGGTGCCGCGGGCGACCGCGCCGGTCATCTTCCAGTTCATCAGCCGCATCGCCTCCAGCCGTGCGTACGTGCGGGCCAGATCGCGCTGGACCCACGGCAGGTCGATGGTCCCGTTCTCCCGCGCCCAGTCCCGGACGTTCTCCCACAGCTGGATCATCCGGCCGCCGATGGCCGCCAGGCCGATCCGCTCGTGGTTGAGCTGGTGGGTGATCAGCCGCCAGCCGCCGTCGACCTCTCCGACGACGTCGCCCGCGGGCACGCGGACGCCGGAGTAATACGTGGTCGTGACGACCATGCCGCCCACGCACTGGATGGGGCTCCAGGAGAACCCGGGGGCGGCGGTGGGGACGATCAGGATGGAGATGCCCTTGTGCTTGGGCGCGTCCGGGTCGGTACGGCAGGCCAGCCACACGTAGTCGGCGGTGTTCGCGCCGCTGGTGAAGATCTTGCTGCCGTCGACGACCCACGCGTCGCCGTCCCTGACCGCGCGGGTCGTCAGCGAGGCGAGGTCGGTGCCCGCGCCCGGCTCGGTGTAGCCGATCGCGAAGACGATGTCACCGGACAGGATGCCGGGCAGATACCTCTTCTTCTGCTCGTCCGACCCGTGGCTCATCAGGGTCGGGCCGACCGTGTTCACGGTGACGAACGGGAAGGGCAGCCCGGCCCGCTGGACCTCGTCGAAGAACACGTACTGTTCCTCCACCGACCGGCCCTGCCCGCCGTACTCGACGGGCCACCCGATGCCGAGCCAGCCGTCGGCGCCGAGCCGTCTGACCACCTCGCGGAAACGGTCGCCGCCCACGCCCTCCTCACCCGTCCGGCGTCGCTCGCCCTCGGGCAGGAGGCCCGCGAAGTACTCCCGCAACTCCGTGCGCAGCCGTCGTTGCGCGGTGGTCTCGCGCAGATCCATGTTCCGCTCTCCTCCTTGGTCCCGCTCGTCTCGCTGGGTGGCGGAGCAGGGCCGACGTTAGTCAGCGGGGACCGCCGCGGACCCGCGAGTCCCGCTGACCGGGAGAGGCCGAGGTCAGCCGAAGAAGGCCTGCCCTCCGTCCAGCGGCACGGTGGCGCCGGTCAGGTACCGCAGGTCCGGGCCGACGAGAGCGACGACGGCCCGGCCGATGTCCTGCTCGCAGTCCCCGATGTAACCGAGCGGGATCGTCCGGCGGAACTCCTCCGCCTCCTCCGGATTGGTCTCCGTCCACCACTTCAGGCCCGGGGACAACGCGTGCGGGGCGATGGAGTTGGCGCGGATGCCGTCGGGGCCCCATTCGGCCGCGGCCGTCCGCGTCAGCGAGCGGAGCGCCTGCTTGGCCGCGGCGTAGGCGCCGTACGTGGTGGGGTCCCACCGGACCATCGCGGAGGTGACGAGGTTGACGATGCTGCCGCCGCCGCGCCGCTTCATGTGAGGGTGGCACGCCTTCATGAAGGCGAACGCGGCGAAGGGGCCGCTGCGGAAACCCTTCTGGAAGGCGGCGTCGCTCATCGACAGCAGCGTGCCGTACGAGCCGGAGTAGGCGTTGTTGACGAGGATGTCCACTCCGCCGAACCGCGCCGCCACCTCGTCGACCACCGAGGGGACGGTGTCGGTGACGCCGACGTCGCAGAGGAAGGGCTCGGCCGTCGCGCCGCGCTCGCGGACGAGCCCGCAGGTCGTCTCGAGCTTGGCCATGGTGCGCCCGACGACCGCGACGGACGCGCCCTCGGAGGCGAGGGCGAGCGCGATGCCCTGGCCGACCCCCTGACCTGCGCCGGTGACGATGGCGACTTTCCCGTCGAGACTTCCCATGCGTGCTCCCCGCTCAGCCGTGTGCCCGACCGCAATAGTGGTGTCGCCCGCCCGCTGCCGGAAGGGCCGTCCCGGTGACCGGGAGACGACCCTCGGCAGGCACGCGCCCGGCGGTCACAATGAGCGCCCGAGAGAGAGGGCGCAGATGGGGACGTCGACAGATCCGAGAACCGCGGCGATGGCGATCGTGACCCGCCTCACCGGCCCCGGGGGCGAGTTCGAACTCGCCGAGGAGGAGGTCCTCGGCTCCCGGATGCCGGTCTTCAGGAACCGCCGCCGCAACCTCGGAGAGGTCCTCGCCGACTCGGTCCGGTTCGGCGACCGCGACTACATCGTGACGGCGGACGAGCGGATGAGCTACGCCGAGCACGCGCGCCAGGTCGCGTCGTTCGCCGAGGCGCTGCGTGAGGAGTACGGCGTGCGTCCCGGCGACAGGATCGCCGTCGCCGCGGCGAACCGGCCCGGCTGGATCGTGTCGTTCTGGGCGGCCGTCGCCGTGGGCGCCGTCACGGTCGGCTACAACGCGTGGTGGTCGCGCCGCGAGTTCGAGTACGCCCTGGGCCACACGACGCCGAAACTGGTCGTGGCGGACGCCAAGCGGGCCGTCCTCGTCGGCCCGGGCACACCGGTGGTGCGCATGGAGGACATCCCCCTGCTGGCCGGGCGGTACCCCGACGCGCCCCCGGCCCCGCACGCCGCCGCCGAGGACGACCCGGCGGTCATCGTCTACACCAGCGGCACCTCCGGCCGGCCGAAGGGCGCGGTGCACTCCCACCGGAACCTCACGTCGGTCATCGAGTACCACCGCATGAACGACGCGATGACCCGCGCGTTCGGCGACCCCACCGACCCGGCGGACCGGCGCTACCTGATGGCGCTGCCGTTGTTCCACATCGCGAGCTTGCACAACCTCGTGGTGCCGCGCCTCGCGACCGGCTCCACGATCGTCATGCACCAGGGCGCCTTCGACGTCGACAGGGTGCTGCGGCTGGTCGAGCGGGAGCGGGTCACCAACTGGGGGGCCGTGCCCACGATGGCGCACCGGCTGCTCGAGCACGGCGACCTGTCGGACTACGACCTGTCCTCGCTGACCGCCTTCTCGCTGGCGTCCGCACCGTCCTCACCGTCGTTCAAGGAACGGCTGCGCGCCGGCTTCCCCGTGGCCCGTCAGTCGCTGGTCGACAGCTACGGCCTGACCGAGTCGGCCACCGCGATCTCCGTGGCGTCGCCGACGGACCTGGCGGAGGCGCCGGGAACGCTCGGCCGGCCCGTCGCGACGGTGCGGATGGAGGTCCGCGATCCGGAGGGCGTGCCGGTGCCCGAGGGCGTCGAGGGGGAGATCTGCGCGCGCAGCCCGTTCAACATGCTCGGCTACTGGCAGGACCCGGAGGCCACCGCGCGGACGATCCGCGAGGACCGCTGGCTCCACACCGGTGACATCGGCATGATCGAAGGCGGCCGCCTGCGCCTCACCACCCGCCGTTCCGACCTGATCCTGCGTGGCGGGGAGAACGTCTACCCCGCCGAGGTGGAGAGCGTGCTGTGGGAGCATCCGGGCGTCGTCGAGTGCGCCGTCATCGGCGCCCCCCACCCCGATCTGGGCCAGGAGGTCGTGGCCGTGGTCGTCACCGGCGCCGAGCGCCCGGTGAGCGAGGACGAGCTACGCGCGTACGCCGGAGAGCACCTCGCCTACTTCAAGGTGCCGTCCCGCTGGCGGATCACGACCGACGCCCTGCCGCGCAACGCCACCGGCAAGGTGATCCGCCGCGACGTCGGGCTGTCCCTCGGCATCGCGGACGGCTGAGCCCGTCACTCATGAGCACCCGACAGAGCAGGAGTGTGCAGAGATGAGCCCGAAGACCAGCCTGGACGGCAGGACCGCCGTCGTCACCGGCGCCGGCGCGGGCCTGGGCCGCAGCGAGGCGCTCGCCCTCGCGGGCCAGGGCGCGAACGTCGTGGTCAACGACGTGGGATCGGCCGCCGACGACGTCGTGGCCGAGATCAAGGCCCTCGGCGGGCAGGCCGTCGCGGTGACCGGCGACGTCGGCGACTGGTCCATGGGCGACCGGCTGGTCCAGGCGGCGGTGGACACGTTCGGCGCCCTCGACATCGTGGTGAACAACGCGGGCGTCCTCCGCGACAAGATGGTGTTCAACCTGAGCGAGTCGGACTGGGACGACGTCATCCGCGTCCACCTCAAGGGCCACGCCGCGGTGTCCCGTGCGGCGGCCGCGCACTGGCGGGCGGCCTCCAAGGCCGCGGGCGGGCCGATCTACGGCCGCGTCGTCAACACCGCCTCAGAGGCGTTCCTCTTCGGCTCGGCCGGCCAGCCGAACTACTCGGCCGCCAAGGCGGGCATCACCGCGCTCACCCTGTCGACCGCACAGGGACTGGCGAGGTACGGCGTGCGGGCCAACGCGATCTGCCCCCGGGCCCGCACCGCCATGACGGCGGGCGTGTTCGGCGACGCCCCCGCGGACGGCGGGCTGGACATCCTCGCCCCGGAGCGGGTCGCCACCTTCGTGAGCTATCTCGCCTCCCCGGCCTCCGAGGAGATCACCGGCCAGGTGTTCGTCGTGTACGGCGACATGGTCGCGCTGCTGGCCGCTCCGACGGTCGAGCAGAAGTTCACCGCGGCCGACGGCGTGTTCTCCGTCGGCGAGTTCGACGCGCTGCTCACGCCGTACTTCACGGGGCGCGACCCGCACCGCGGCTACGCGGCCCACAGCGTGGCCCGGCTCGACACCACCGGGACGCAGCGCACCTGAGTCACCCGGAGCCGAGTTACCGGAGCCAGAGCTACCCGGAGTTCGAGCGCGGGGCGAGCAGAAGCCGGCAGGCGGTCCGGATGTCGCTCTCCGTGTCGGGGATCGACATCCGGCCGTTGAGGCTCGACTGCAGCACGCCGTACCAGCACTGCATGAGCAACCGGATCAGCGTGACGTCGAGGGCGGTGGGGTCGTCGATCCCGAGCGTCCGCACGATGATCTCGCTGAAGGTGCCGTCGATCCGCCCGGCGTCGGCCACCGCGGCGGCGTTCGCCGCGTTCGCGGACTGGAGCATCGCGACCGCGAGCCTGGGCCGGCGCAGCAACTGCCTGCTGGCCAGCACCAGCACGTCGGCGACCGCGTCCTCCGGGCTCGTGCCCGGCTCGGCGCGCGGGATGGTCTCGTTGAACCGGTCGATCTGCTCGGCGAGCACGGCCGTGAACAGATGGGTCTTCGAAGGGAAGTACCGGTACAACGTCGCGATCGCGACGCCGGCGGCCTTGGCCACCTCGTGCATCTGCATGCGCTCGAGGCCCTTGTCGGCCCCGATCCGCGCGGCGGCCCGGAGGATGCGCAGGTGCCGGGCCCGCTGCTCCGGGGAGCTGGGTTCCGCCGGCGCCCTGACCTCGGCGATTCTCGGCACGGTCCCCCCTGGTCGGTTCTGTCGGAACGACCATACACACCGCCACCGGCGGTGAGGCGAGCCGTTCGTACCGGTGAGTGGGACGCACCTGTCCACAGGGTGAGCGCCGCCCCGCGGCCGCGGCCCGTCGTCCCGCCCGTCAGACGAGGTTGTCCTCGACCGTCAGGCCGAACTCGCCCCTGCCGTACATCGCGAGGGCCCGCTCGACGTCGTTGGCCACATGCACGCTGCCCGCGTGGGCGTCCCGCCAGGCCCGCTCGATGGGGTTGCCGCGTCTGAGCGAATTCCCTCCCGCGGTCTTGAAGAGGATGTCGATCGCCTCAAGCGCCCGCTCGGTCGCGCGGACCTGGTCCCTGCGGACACGCAGGCGCAACTCCATCGGGATCCGCTCGCCCCGGACGGCGTGCTCGTACACCTCGCGCACGTTGCGGTCGGTCTGCAGGATCGCCGCGTCGATCTCCGAGGCGGCCCGGGCCACCGCGACCTGGGCGAACTGGTCCTCGGCGAACCGGCCGCCGCCCAGGCTCAGCCGTACCCGGTCGCGCATCGCCGTGACGTAGGACCGGTAGCAGCCGGCCGCCATGCCGATCACCGGGGCGGTGATCGCGGTCGTGAACACGCTTCCGAACGGCATCCGGTAGAGCGGCCCGCCGTTAACCTTCTGACCGGGACCGCGGAGCTGGGCCTGCTCGTAGTTGCGCGTCGTGCGGTGCTCGGGCACGAACGCCCGCTCCACGATCACGTCGTTGCTCGCCGTGCCGCGCAGGCCGATGACGTCCCACACGTCCTCGATCACGTAGTCCGACCGGGGGACGAGCACGGTCATGAAGTCCACCGGCCTGCCCTGGGCGCCCACGACCAGGCCGCCGACAAGCACCCACGATGCGTGCTCGCAGCCGGAGGAGAACCGCCACCTGCCGGTGAGCTCATAGCCGCCCTCGACCGGGGTCAGCCGCCCGACGGGGGCGTACGACGAGGCCACGAGCGCGTCCTGGTCCTCGCCCCAGACCTCGTCCTGCGCGGCCTCGTCGAACAGGCCGAGCTGCCACGGATGCACGCCGAGCACGCTCGCCACCCACCCGGTCGATCCGCAGACCCCGGAGATCTCCCTGACGACCTCGAAGAACCACACCGGGTCGCTCTCGGCGCCGCCGTACCTCTTGGGCTGCAACATCCGGAAGACCCCGGCCTGGACCAGCGCCTGGATCGTCTCCGCGGGAACCCCCCGATCCTCGTCCGTGGCGCGGGCACGCTCCGCGATCACGGGCAGCAGCGTGCGGACCGCCTCCAGGACCTCGTTGCTCATGTGTCGCTCTCCATGTCGCGTTCGTCCGGGTCTCTGCGTCCATGATGGTGCGTCGCGCCGATGAGCGCATGTCAGGGCCATCCCGGCCAATGGGACTGACGGCCGGGCGGCCGGATCCGAATTGGCATGCTGGGAGGACGTGCGTCCTTGAAGGGATGGGTCAACGTGACTGCAGTCGAGGCCTCGACCACCGGCATCCGCAGCATCGAAGCGGAAGCGGTGCCCACGCGATTCGCCAGAGGCTGGCACTGCCTCGGCCTGTCCGGGCAGTTCAAGGATGGCAGGCCCCACACCGTCAACGCGTTCGGCCAGAAGCTCGTGGTCTTCCAGAGCGGCGACGGCGGCCTCAACGTGCTGGACGCCTACTGCAGGCACATGGGCGCCGACCTCTCCAAGGGCACGATCAAGGGCGACGAGCTCGCCTGCCCGTTCCACGACTGGCGCTGGGGCGGCGACGGCCGCTGCAAGAAGATCCCCTACGCCCGTCGCGTCCCCCTGCGCGCCCGCACCGCCGCGTGGATCACGATGGAGCAGGACGGCCTCCTGTTCGTCTGGAACGACCCGGAGGGCAACCCGCCTCCGCCGGAGGTGGCGATCCCCCGCATCGAGGGGGCCACGCGCGACGACTGGACCGACTGGGTCTGGCAGGAGATCGTGGTCGAGACGAACTGCCGCGAGGTCATGGACAACGTGGTGGACATGGCGCACTTCTTCTACGTGCACTACTCGTTCCCCACGTACTTCAAGAACATCTTCGAGGGCCATGTGGCGACCCAGATCATGAACGGCCTGAGCCGCCCGGACGCCCGCCCGCCGGGCAAGGGCCCGCGGATGCTCGGCAACTCCTCGGTGGCGTCCTACCACGGGCCGTCCTTCATGATCGACGACCTGACCTACCACTACGACGACATGGACCTCAAGTCCGTGCTGATCAACGCGCACTACCCGATCGACGGGAACTCGTTCATGCTGCACTCGGGCATCATCGTGCAGCACAGCGACAAGCTCCCCCGGGAGGGGGCCGAGGCCATGGCCCAGAAGCTGGGGGACTTCATCCTCAAGGGCTTCGACCAGGACGTCCAGATCTGGAAGCACAAGACCCGCATCGACAACCCCCTGCTGTGCGAGGAGGACGGGCCGGTCTACCAGCTCCGCCGCTGGTACGAGCAGTTCTACGTCGACGTGGCCGACGTCAGGCCGGAGATGGTGGAGCGCTTCGAGTTCGAGCTCGACACCACCCGCCCGGTCGAGGCGTGGAAGCAGGAGGTCGAGGCGAACCTCGCCCGCAGGGCCGCGGCGGGCCGGCAGGCATGACGATCCGCGCCGACAACCGGCTGCTCGACGGCGCGCCCATGCAGCCGCTGGACTGCCACCAGTGCGGCGCGGAGGTCGAGGTGCGAAAGGCGAGCTGGCACCAGACCAGCGTCCAGTGGAGCGCGCAGGCGCTCAGGGCCTGCCTCGAACGGCGCGCCGCCCGCTCCGGCGACGGCGGCGGGCCGGACCACGGTCTCTTCCCGGGCTGTACGGCACTGCGCGAGTCGATCGTCCGGGCGGCACTCGACGGCGCCCTCGCCGTACCCGAGGACTGACCGGACTCACCGGCCGGCACACCGGTGCCGGCCGAGACTCTGTGGATCAGCTGTGGGAGCCGCCGTCGACGCGGATCTCGACGCCGTTGAGATAGGCGCCGTCCGCGGAGGCCGCGAAGGCGATCGTCCCCGCGACGTTCTCGGGGCGGCCGGGCCTGCCCCACAGGGGATAGGTGCGGGCGTACCACGAGGTGTCGATGCCCGCGTAGGTCTCCTTGTTCGCCGTCAGAGGTGTGGCGATGCCACCGGGTGAGACGGGCACGACGCGGATCCGCCGCTCCGACAGCTCCGCGGCCAGGCTGATCGAGAACGACAACAGGGCGCCCTTGGAGGCCGCGTAGCCGGTCATCCACGGGTGGGCCTTGGTCGCCGCCGTCGAGGTCACGTTCACGACCACCCCGGTGCGGTCCGGCACGTGCGGCAGCACCTCCCGGCAGAGCAGGACCGGCGCGAACACGTTGATCGCGAAGATCTCCCTGTAGTCGTCGAGCCGCAGCGAGTCCATCGGCGTGACCCGGAGGACCCCCGCCACATTGACCAGCACGTCGACCCGTCCGAGTGCGGCGACGGCCGCGGCGGCGGCCGAGACCACCGCCTCCTCCTCCGCCAGGTCGGCCACATGGGCGACGAACCGGCCGGTGTCGCCGGCGAGCCCACAGGTCTCGGCGAGCCCGGCGGCGTCCCGGTCCACGGCGAAGACCGTCGCCCCCTCGGAGAGCAGTCGCACGACGGTCGCCCTGCCGATGCCGGACCCGGCGCCGGTCAGCAGGACGTTCCTGTCCTCGAAACGGTTCATCCGTCCTCCATGTCCATGGCCGCGCCCGCGGCACTGGGTCATCGGCCGCGCCTCCGGCACGGCGGGTCGGGCTCCCGTGGTCATTCGCCTGCGGCGGCGCGGCCGGCCCTGCGGCCGAAGAACGTGCCGTCGCCGAGCGACGTCCCGCTGATGTAGCCCTCGCCGTGGATTCCGGCACCGGCCCGGCCCGCGGCGTACAGGCCGGGAATCGGCCGCCCCGAGTGGTTGAGCACGGCGCCGTCCACGGTGGTGTGCAGCCCGCCGAGCGTGAAGCCGGCGACGCCGGTCCCCTTGCCCGCGCCCTCGGCGTCGCCCGGGGCGAAGCCCTCCTGCGGATCGACGGCGGCGAGCGGCGGCCGCAGTGGCCGCAGCCACCTCTGGTCCTTGTGGAAGTAGGGGTCGCTCGCCCGCTCCGCGTGCCGGTTGTACACGGCGAGGGTGGCCTCCAGCGCTCCTACCGGCATGCCGAGCGACTCCTCCAGCTCGGCGACCGTCTCCGCGACGAACCGCGGGCGTACACCCCACAGGTCCTCGGGCGGGATCTCCTCGTAGCCCTTCTCGTCGATGATCGCCCAGTAGGGGCCCGGCTGGTGCCGTACGGCGGCCACGCTGAACAGGCCCGGATAGACGTCCTCGTTGATGAACCTCTGGCCGAGCGCGTTGACGAGCATGCCGCGCACGAGGATCGCGGGCAGCGCCGTCAGGGCGATCTCCACGACCGACATGCGCCGGGTGGCCGCGCCGAGCGCCGTCGCCATCCGGATGCCGCCGCCGTCGTCGAGGCCGTCGCTGACCTTGCCGTGGCCGAGCAGCACGGGGGCGTGGTCGGCCAGCATCTCCTCGTTGTCGACGAAGCCGCCGGTCGTGAGGATCACCGCCCGGCGCGCGCGATAGGTCAGCGTCTCGCCGTATCTGCGCGCCACGACTCCGGCCACCCGGCCGTCGCCGTCCACGATCAGATTGGCGGCGCGGGTGTCGGCGTGGCAGGCCGCGCCCGCGGCCTTCGCGGCCTCGGCCAGCTTCTCCATGAGCAGCCAGCCGCCGAACGCCTCGGTCGCCGGCCGATGGCCGCGCGGAACCGGCCGGGCGATCGTGTTGTACGGCCAGGCGTTCTCGCCCAGCCACATCAGGCCGTCGGTCGTCAGGGGCATCCAGGTCGGGGCGTCGTGCAACGTCTCGTTGAAGGTGAGACCCCGGCCGCGGAACCATTCGAAGTGCTCGACGCTCTCGTCGCAGTACAGCCGCAGCTTCTCCTCGTCGGCGTGCGGGCCGAGCGCCGCCTTGAGGAAGGCGAACATGTTGTCCGGATCGTCGTCGAAGCCGCACGCCCGCTGCACCGCGGTGCCGCCCCCGAGATAGAGCTCTCCCCCGGACTGCGCCGAGGAGCCGCCGGGCCCGCCCGCGCGCTCCAGCACGAGCACGTCGGCGCCCGCCGTCGCGGCCTCGAAGGCGGCGGCCGCGCCGGCGCATCCGAAGCCGACGACGAGCACGTCGCATTCATGGTCGAAGGCGGTGATCGAATCGGCGGGCACGGGCTCGACCGGCGGCACGGCGCCCATGCTCATGCCCGGGGCCCCGACCCCGGCCCGGGCCCGAAGGCGGCCAGGGGTTCTGAGCCTGACCAGTCGTGGCCCCAGTAGCTGTCGGCGCTGATCTCCTCGGCCGTGTAGTACGTCTCGTCGACGAGCATGCCGTCGGTGCCGTACTCGATGTCCCAGCCGCCCGGGGCGCGGACGTAGAAGGAGACCATCTTGTCGTTGGTGTGGCGGCCCAGGGTCGAGGAGATGGAGAAGCCGAGCTTGTTCACCCTGTCCAGTGCCCGGCCGACCGCGTCCAGGCTGTCGACCTCGACCATGAGGTGCACCACGCCCGGGTCCCCGGAATGTCCCGCCGGGGCGATCGCGAGGCTGTGGTGCCGCTGGTTGACGCCCATGAAGCGAAGCCGCCTGAACGGCGGCCTGGCCCGGCCCAGCTTCATCGCTCCGCGCGGCAGGAAGCCGAGGACCTCGGTGTAGAAGGAGACGGTCTCCTCCATCGTCGTGGTGGGCAGCACCACGTGGCCCATCCCCTGCGGTCCGGTCACGAACCGCTGCCCCCTGCCGGTGAGCACGGGGCTGTGGTCGAGCACGGGGCCGAAGTAGACCTCGATCGGATGACCGCCGGGATCGGTGAACGCGATCACCTGCTCCACCGCGCGGTCGATGGACTCCTGTTCGGAGAGCACCTTGACCGGCGTGCCGTACGCCTCGACGGCGCGGCCGACGGCGGCGAGGGCGAACTGGTCGCGGACCTCCCACCCGATGGCGAGCACCCGGTCGGAGTCGCCGGGGACCACGATGAGCCGTGCCTGCCGCTCGTCCATCCGGAGGTACAGGGCGTCCGGCTCAGACCCGGAGCCCTCGGCGAAGCCGAGCCCGTCGATCACGAGCTCGCGCCAGCGCCCGATGTCACGCGTCTGGACCTTGAGATAGCCCAGTCCTCGGATCTGTGTCACCCTGTCCACCCATCTGCCGGTGCCGAGCTCGCTGCACCCACGCTCGGGCCTGGCCTGAGCGAGCGGCCGTCGTCCACCCCAAAGTGACAGACAGGGCGTGCCGCCGCCTGGGGGCTCCCGCTGAGTGAGAGTCCCCGTCTACGGCGACCTTCGGAGGGGGCTCACCACCACCGCGCTCTCGGCATCGCCCCGGCCGTACAAGGCTCAGATCACACCCTGGCTGCGAGCGGGCAGCCCCTCCCGTTCCGCGATCGGACCCCAGAGGTCGACGAACGCGGCCTTGGCCGTGGTGGCGCTCTTGGACGCCGCGTTCCCTGCGTTGTAGTCCGCGTCTCCCACGGTCGCCCCGGAGCAGCCGTTGGCCTGGTACTTCTGCGCCCATTTCAGGTACGCGTCGTCGGCCCGCTGCGAGTTCAGAAGCGCGGTCACGAGTTGCCGCTTCAGCTCGTCGCCGCCTTCTATCGCGCCGACTTTCAGCTTCTTCGCCTGCTGGACCTGTTCGGCCCGCTGGTCGGCGGCCTGCTGGATCGCCGCGATGCCCTGCTCGGCCTTCGCGCAGGGCGGCCGCATCATGTTGAGCCCCTGCTGGAGCTTGCCCCGGCTGGGCTTGCTCGCATCGAGGACCTTGTCGATCGCCACGGCCTGCACGTGCGCGGCCTTCTTCACAGCGGCGGCCTTCGCACTGGAGGACGGGGAAGCGGTGGGCTTCGCCGAACTGCTGCCACCTGCCTTGTCACCCTGAAACGCGTAGATCACGAAAGCGACCCCGACGCCGATCACGGCGGCGACGCCGATGGCTGCCAACGTCTTCCACAGGGGTTCGGAAGCCGCATCCTGCCGCTCGGCTTCCATCCCGGCCGGGCCGAACGAGTCAGGCCCGGAGTAGGCAGGGCCGAAGCCACCCTGCCCGAAGCCGTCCTGACCGAAGCCACCCTGCCCGAAGCCGTCCTGACCGAATCCGCCCTGCCCGAACCCGTCCTGACCGAAGCCACCCTGAGGAGGGAACCCACCCGGACCCTGAGCAGGGAATCCGCCCGGGCCGCCCTGAGCAGGGCCGAACGCTCCCGGACCCCCTGGACCGGGACCCATCGGAGGCTGACCCATCGGCGGCCGCCCACCCGGCGGCGGGCCCATCGGCGGCCGGCCCATCGGGGCCGGGCCCGCCGGACGCTGATCGAACGCGCTCGGCCCCGGACCGAACGCCATGGTGTCGCGTAACGCCGTCAGATCGCGAACCCACCACTGCCAGTTCGCCGGGGGCTCCGGCCAGCCCGGGCCGGGCCCGGTCCAGTTCGGAGTCGGGATCCAGTCTCTGGGGGGAACCGGCCAGCCGGGCGGGGGGTTGAACCGCCACTCGGCACCTGGCTGTGGAGGGATGTTCAAAGCCGCTCACCTAACGGGCAACATTGTTGACCTTTGGGAGTTTAGTCCTATCAACCCCGTCCAAATGATCGGCAGGAGCGCCCTCGGCCTCAGATCATCGAGCGCATCGGGCCTTGAGGCGGCTCGATGCCGAGTTGGGTCAGCGCCGAGACGTGGAAGACCGAGCCCGGCACGTGGATGGCGTGCGTCAGGCCCACGTGCGCGTCACGCCAGAAGCGCTGAATCGGGTTGTCGACACGCATGGCGTTCCCGCCGGACCGGTTGACGATCTCGTCGACCGCCCGGACCGCCCGCCAGGCCGCCTGGACCTGGGTGCGCCGGCTCACCGCCCGCTCGTCGAAGGTGACCTCGCGGCCCGCCGCGACGAGGTCGTACATCCGCGAGGCGTTGTCGAGGAGCGCCGACCGCGCGGCCGCGATGTCCGCCGCGGCCTCGCTGATGGCGTAGAGCACGTACGGATCGTCCTTGATCTTGGTGCCGGTGATCTGCACCCGCCCCTTCTGATAGGCCAGGTGGTGGGCGAGGGCGCCTTCGGCCATCCCGATCACGGAGGCGGTGATGCCGAGGGGGAACGCGACGGAGAACGGCAGGTGGTAGGTCGGGTTGGTCAGCCCCGCCTCCCTGGCCGCGCTGCCGTCCACCACCTTCGAGAACGGGATGACCCGGTAGCCGGGGACGAACGCGTCCCTGACGACGACGTCCTTGCTGCCGGTGCCCCGCAGGCCGACCACGTTCCACGAGTCTTCGACGATCTCGTAGTCGGACCGCGGGAGGATCAGGTGCAGCGGCTCCGGCGGCTTGGCCATCTTGCCCTCCTCGTCGCCGAGCATGCCGCCGAGGAAGATCCAGTCGCAGTGGTCGGTGCCGGAGGAGAACTGCCAGCGGCCGTTGAAGACGTAGCCGCCGTCGACCGGCCGGGCGACGCCCATCGGCGCGTACGGCGAGGCGATCCAGGTGTCCTGGTTCTCCCCCCAGATCTCCTCCTGGACCTTCGGGTCGGCGTAGGCCATCTCCCAGGGGTGCACGCCGACGACCCCGGCGACCCAGCCGGTCGACCCGTCCAGACTGGCGATCTTCATGACGGTCTCGGCGAACTCGCGCGGATGGAACTCGAAGCCGCCGTGGATCTTCGGCTGGAGCATCCGGATGACGCCGGCCTCGCGCAGCACCTTGGCGGCCTGGTCGTCCAGCCTGCACAGCGTCTCGTTCGCGGAACCGAGCGCGCTGATCTCCTCGGCCCTCTGGGTGATCGCTTCGAGTACCGGGTTGCCCATGGCTTTTCTCACTTCTTCGCCGCGAGGGCGACTGCGATTTCGATGAGCTGGTCTTCCTGGCCGCCGACGAGCTTGCGGCGCCCGGCCTCGAGCAGGATCTCGGCGCCGGGCACGCCGTACTTCTTCGCCTGGCGGTCGGCGTGCTTGAGGAAACTGGAGTAGACGCCGGTGTAGCCCATGGTGAGCGCCATCCGGTCGAGCAGGCACTCGCCGTCCATGATCGGGCGGACGACGTCCTCGGCGGCATCAATGATCTTGATGGTGTCGATGCCGGTGCGGATGCCGAGCCTCTCGACGGCGGCGGCGAACGCCTCGACCGGCGTGTTGCCCGCCCCGGCGCCGAACCGGCGGGTCGAGCCGTCGATCTGGAGGGCGCCCGCCCGGACCGCGAGGATCGAGTTGGCGACGCCGAGGCCGAGGTTCTCGTGGCCGTGGAAGCCGACCTGGGCGTCGGACCCGAGCTCGGCCACGAGCGCGGCGACCCGGTCGGAGGTCTGTTCCATGATCAGGGCGCCCGCCGAGTCGACGACGTACACGCACTCGCAGCCCGCGTCCGCCATGATCCGCGCCTGCCGGGCGAGGACCTCGGGCGGCCGGCTGTGCGCCATCATCAGGAACCCGACCGTCTCCAGGCCCAGCTCCCTGGCCAGCCCGAAGTGCTGGATCGAGATGTCCGCCTCGGTGCAGTGCGTGGCGATCCTGCAGATGCTCGCGCCGTTGTCGGCGGCCTCCCGGATGTCGTCCTGGATCCCGAGACCGGGCAACATGAGGAACGCGATCTTCGCCCGAGTCGCGGTCGCGACGGCGGCCTTGATCAGCTCCTGCTCGGGGGTGTGGCTGAAGCCGTAGTTGAACGACGATCCGCCGAGCCCGTCGCCGTGCGTCACCTCGATCACCGGCACGCCCGCGTCGTCGAGCGCGGCGACGACGGAGCGGACGTGCTCGACGGTGAACTGGTGTTGCTTGGCGTGGGAGCCGTCGCGCAGCGACGAGTCGGTGACCCGGATGTCCAGGTCGGCGCTGTAGGGCATGGATGATCTCCCGGTGGGCTAGGAGCGCTCGGAGAGGGCGCGCCGCGCGAGTCCCTCGCCGACCTTGGTGGCGGCGGCGGTCATGATGTCGAGGTTGCCGGAGTAGGGCGGCAGGAAGTCCCCCGCGCCCTCGACCTCGAGGAACACGGCGACCCTGGCGAGGCCGCCGCTCACGGGCGTGGGGTCGTCGAACTGCGGCTCCGCGCGCAACCGGTAGCCGGGCACGTACGACGCCACGGCCCCGACGACGTCCCTGATCGACGCGGCGATCGCGTCCCTGTCGGCGTCGGCGGGGATCGCGCAGAAGACGGTGTCCTGCATGAGCATCGGCGGCTCGGCCGGGTTGAGGATGATGATCGCCTTGCCTCTCCCCGCGCCGCCGATCGTCTCGATGCCCCGGCCGGTGGTTCGGGTGAACTCGTCGATGTTGGCGCGGGTCCCCGGGCCGGCCGACGGGGAGGCGACGCTGGCGACGATCTCGGCGTAGGACACCTCGGTGACCCGCGAGACCGCGTGGACGACGGGGATCGTCGCCTGCCCGCCGCAGGTGATCAGGCTGACGTTCGGCGCGTCGAGGTGGGCGCCGAGGTTGACCGCGGGCACCACCGCGGGCCCGACGGCGGCGGGCGTCAGGTCCACGGCCCGGATGCCGAGGGCCTCGTACCTGGGCGCGTTCGCCTTGTGCACGTACGCCGAGGTCGCCTCGAAGACGATGTCGGGCCGTTCCTCCTGGGCGAGCAGCCACTCGACGCCCTCGGCGGAGGCGATCAGGCCCGCGGAGTCCGCCCGTTTCAGCCCGGGGCTGTCCGCCTCGACGCCGATCATCCAGCGCGGCTCGATCAGCTCGGAGCGCAGCAGCTTGTACATCAGGTCGGTCCCGATGTTGCCCGAGCCGACGATCGCGGCGGTCGCCTTGGTCACTGCTGTCTCACCCTCATTCGAATCGAGCGGTCACGGACCCGAGCCCGGCGAACTCGGCGCGGAAGACGTCGCCGGGGCGCACGTCGACGGCCCTGGTGCAGGAGCCGGGGAGGATGACGTGCCCGGCCTCGAGTTCGACCCCGAAGGCGGCCACCTTCCTGGCCAGCCAGGCCACGGCGGTGGTGGGGTTCCCGAGGACGGCGCTGGTGTTGCCCCGGGTGATCTCCGTGCCGTCCTGGTAGAGCACGGCCTCGACGTCCGCGGGGTCCAGGCCGGCCGGGCTCACTCTGGCGGCGCCGAGCAGCACGCCGGCCGAGGACGCGTTGTCGGCGATGGTGTCGGCCAGTCCGATGCGCCAGTCCTTGACGCGGCTATCGATCAGCTCGAGGCTCGGCACGACGTACTCGGTGGCGGCGAGCACGTCCTCCTCCGTGCATCCCTCGCCCGGGAGGCTCGCCCCCAGCACATACCCGATCTCGACCTCGATCCGGGGGTGGCAGTACCTGCCGGCCTCGACGGGAACGTCCTCCGACAACACCATCGTGTCGAGCAGGTGGCCGTAGTCGGGCTCGTCGACGCCCATCATCCGCTGCATCACCAGGGAGGACAGCCCCACCTTGTGCCCGTAGACCCGGGCCCCGCCGGCGAGGCGGCGGCGGATGTTGATGAGCTGGATCTCGTAGGCGTCCACCACGTCGATTCCCGGGTAGGTGCCGGTCAGCGGCTCGATCGGCACCCGGTCCCGCTCCGCCGTCCACAGCCGTCCGGCCACCGACGCCCGCTGCGCCCCGTCCAGCATCCAGTCCTCCTGCGATCGGCCCTCGGGATTTCCACGGTTCCAGTCACGGCTCCCCGCCGGTGCGCGCTTCCCGCTCAGTGGGAACCGGCGGGAACGCGGGACGGGTTCAGCCGTCGTAGGTGACCTTGAGCCGCTCGCTGACCGGGATCGCCTGGCAGGACAGGATCAGGCCGTCGGCGAGGTCCTGCCTGTCGAGCACGGTGTTGCGCTCCAGCGTGACCTCGCCCTCGATCAGCACGCAGGCGCACGCGCTGCAGGACCCCTCGCGGCAGGAGAACGGCGCGTCCATGCCGGCGTCCAGGAGCACGTCGAGCAGCTTGTTGCCCGCGGGCCAGGCCAGGGTCCTCGTCTCACCGTCCAGCTCGACCTCCACCGTGCTGACCGGGCCGGACGCGTCGATGACGACCTCCGACCCGGCGAACGGGTCGGTGGCCGGCGACTCGAAGCGCTCCACGTGGATCCGCCCGCCGGCGAGTATCCGCGTGGCGAGGTCCATGAACGGTCCCGGCCCGCAGACGAACGCCTCCCACCCGGCGTACGGCCGGACCAGGGCGGCGAGACCCGCCGCGGAGGGCAGGCCCTGCACCGACTCCAGCCAGTGGACGACGGTCAGCCGCTCGCCGTACTCGGCGGTGAGCGCGACGAGCTCGTCCCGGAAGATCACCGATTTCTCGTCCCGGTTGGCGTAGACGAGGGTGACCGCCGCGGTGCCGGCGCGCAGGCACGACTTGAGGATCGACATGACCGGAGTGATGCCGCTGCCGCCCGCGAGCAGGAGCAGGTCGTCGTCGAGCGAGGCGGGGGTGAACGTGCCCGACGGGCGCAGGATCTCGAGCAGGTCGCCCTCGGTGACGTTGTCGCAGATCCAGTTGGACCCGTAGCCGCCCCGGGTGCGCTTCACGGTCACCTTGAGCTTGTCGTCGCACACCGGCGAACTGCTGAGGGAGTAGCAGCGCGCGGCGCCCTCCGGGCGCGTGGTGGGCACCCGGACGGTGAGGAACTGGCCGGGCCGGTAGCCCAGCCGGGAGTGGTCGCCGTCGGCGGGCTCGAGAACGAGCGAGTGGGCGTCGGAGGTCTCGCGGATGACCTCGACGACCCGCACCATGAGCGGTCCCTGCTGCGTCATCTACCGGACCGCGTGCCCGCTCGACCGGGCGCGGGCCGCCGCGTGCCGTGCGGCGATGTATCCGAAGACGATCGAGGGGCCGATCGTGGCCCCCGGACCGGCGTATTCGTTGCCCATCACCGAGGCCGAGGTGTTGCCCGTGGCATAGAGCCCTTCGATCACCGACTCGTCCGGCCGCAGCACCCGGCTGTGCTCGTCGCAGACCAGCCCGCCCTTCGTGCCGAGATCCCCGACCTCGATCCGGAACGCGTGGAACGGCGCGCGGTCGATCACATCGAGGTTCGGATTCTTCAACGTCGGATCGCCGTAATACCGGTCGTACGCGCTGTCGCCACGGCCGAAATCCTCGTCCTTGCCCGCCTCGGCGAACCGGTTGAACCGCTCCACGGAGCCGGCCAGAGCATCGGCCGGAACACCGATCTTGCCCGCCAGTTCGCCGATGGTGGCGGCCTCGAACGCCACCCCCTTCTCGTAGAACTCCTTCGGGATCGGCGCTCCCGGGAGGATCTGCGCGAACGGATAGCGGCCCCTCGCCTTGGCGTCCATCACGAACCACGCCGGGACGTGCCCACCCGCCAATTGGTCGTGCACGAAGTTCACGTACGGCGAGGACTCGTTGGTGAACCGCCTGCCCTCCGACGACACGATGATCGACGGCGGGATGCACCGCTCGGACACCAGCGGGATGGTCGCTCCGGCGGGATGCCGAACGGACGGCATCCACCAGGCGTCGTCCATCAGGTCGAGGGCGGCGCCGAGGCGCTCGCCGGCCAGGATGCCGTCGCCGGTGTTCTCCCTGGCTCCCATGCCGAAGTCGGCCTTCGCGCCCTCGGGCAGGTGTTTCGCGCGCAACTCCGGGTTGTGGTCGAAGCCGCCCGTCGCCAGCAGCACGCCGTACCTGCCGCGGATCCTGACGGTCCCGCCGTCGCGCCGGGCGACGATGCCGGTGACGGCGCCGTCGTCGCCGGTGACGAGATCCGCCATGGGCGTCTTGAGCCAGAGCGGGACGCCCGCGTCCTTGAGCGCCATCCGCAGCCGGGCGACGAGCGCGCGCCCGCCGGTGGCCATGTGCCGGCGGCGGACGACGTTGGACGAGACCCGCCAGGCCGCGATCACCGAGGCCCAGCGGCCGCGCCAGGTCCGCTTGACCATGGCCAGGTCGTGGTAGTCCTTGGCGGTGATCCACAGGCCCAGCGGGCCCTTCATGCCGTTGGGACGCTGGTGTTTCTCGTCGTCGCCGAGCTTGCGGGTGTCGAACGGCAGGGCCTCGATCGAGCGGCCCCGCGGGCGCCCGCCCTCCAGCTCCGGGTGGTAGTCGGCGTAGCCCTTCACCCAGAAGAACCGCATCCACCTGCTCCTGCCGAGCAACGTCATCGCGGCGGGTCCGTTGTCCACGAACGCGTCGAGCCGTGCGGCCGGCACCCGGCCCTCGGTCAGCAGGTCGAGATAACGGCGGATCGACTCACGGCTGTCGTCATGGCCCCTCGCCCGCAGGGTGGGGTTGTTGGGAATCCAGATGCCGCCGCCGGAGATCCCCGTGCTGCCGCCGTACTTCCCGCCCTTCTCGACCACGACGACGGACAGGCCGCTGTCCTGCGCGGTCAGCGCGGCGGCCATGCCGCCCGCGCCGCTGCCGACGATGACGAGATCGAATTCGTGGTCCCACTCGCTCACTGGGCGTCCTTCCTCGTCAGGAAGCCGAGCACGACGCTCTCCCAGGCGGCCTTCTGCTCGATCATCACCCAGTGACCGCAGTCGGGGAAGATGTGCAACTCGGCGTCGGGGATCGTGCGCATCGGCAGGATCGCCATGTCGACCGGGCTCACCCGGTCGTCACGGCCCCACGTGATCAATGTCTTGGCCTTCAGCCTGTGCAGCATCGCCCAGTACGGCGGAGCGTCCGAGCGGGCGAACGCGGCCGTACGAGCCGCCGACGCGGCCCTGCCGTACATGCGGCGCGCACCGGCCAGCGTGGCCGGGTCGGTGGCCTGAGCCCAGCGCTCCTCGATCAGCTCCTCGGTGACGAGCGCCGGGTCGTACACCATGGAGTTGAGCCACCGGACGAGCGCCTCCCTGGTGGGCTCCTCGGTGAACTCCATGAGGAGGTTGATGCCTTCACCCGGGCCGGGGCTGAACAGGTTCCTGCCGATGCCGCCGATGGTGACCAGCCTGCGCACGCGGTCGGGGTGGGCGATCGCCAACTGGGCGGCGATGACGCCGCCCATGGAGTTGCCGATCACGTCGACCTGCTGGAGCCCGAGCCCGTCGAGGAAGCGGATCACCGCGCCGTTGGCCGCCACCATGGGGTGCTCGCCGGTCGGCTCGCTGACTCCGAACCCGGGGAACTCGAGGACCAGGCAGCGGAAGTGGTCGGCGAACACGGGCAGGTTGCCGCGGAAGTTCCGCCAGCCGGTGACCCCGGGACCCGAACCGTGCAGAAGCAGCAGCGGCGGGCCCTCGCCGGCCTCGTGATAACGCAGCACTCCCTGGTCGGTCGCGAGCTCACGCGCCGTCGACTCGTAGGTCAGCTCCGTGGTCATATCGCCCCAGTCGTAGGAGTGTCGGCTCCTCGGGGACGGTAATCGACGTCACCGGCCCGTCGTGATGATCATCCCGATGAGCGAGACCCCCGGGGCCCGCCGCCGGCGGCGTCGGGCCGCGCGGGCCGCGTCCACTCAACGGGATCCGCCGTCGGCCGGGAACAGGCCGGGGCTTAACGTCGTTTGTCAGACGCCGCGACGCGGCGGCTGAGACGCCGAACTCGAGGTGACCGCATGACAGCTGAGCCCGCCCTGACGACAGACCCTGTCGGCGTGGCTCCGCCCACGCCCGCGGAGTTCCGCCGCGCGATGGGAATGTTCGCGAGCGGCGTGACGATCGTCACCGGCATCGACGAAGGCGGGCCGGTCGGCTTCGCGTGCCAGTCGTTCGCCTCGGTCTCCCTCGAGCCGCCGCTGATCCTCTTCTGCGCCGATCACAACGGCCGCACCTGGCCGAGGATCAGGAACTCGGGACGCTTCTGCGTCAACGTCCTGGGCGAGGAGCAGGTCGACATCTGCGGCCGGTTCGGCTCCAGCAAGGGAAAGAAGTTCGACGGGCTCGGCTGGCAGGCGTCCCGGTGGGGCACCCCCGCACTGCCCGACGTGCTGCTCCGGATCCACGCCGAGGTGCACGACGTGCACGTCGCGGGAGACCACGACGTGGTGATCGGCCGGGTTCTGGAGCTGGAACAGATCACCGAGCAACGCCCGATGCTCTTCTTCCGCGGCCGGTTCGGCGTCGACGGCCACGAGCCCCCCGGGCAGCCCGCGCTCGCCAACCTCTGGGGCTGGGGTGACCACTGGGGGTAGCCCCGCAGCCGTGGAGGATCAGAGCCAGTCGCCGTCCTGGCCGACGGTGAGGAACCGGTTCATGCTCTCGGAGGACCACGTCCGGTCCGGCGCGCTCCTGGCCCGGCGGGATCGCCGCGGCGAGTCGAGATCGGGGAAGAAGGCCAGCGAGGCCTGCCGCGCGGCGTCCACCACGAGAGGGGCGACCTTCTCCAGCGGCATGCGCGCGTCGCCCACCAGGGAGATGCTCGCCACCGGCCCCTCATGCCCGCGGATCGCCGCCGCGACGCAGGCGATGTTCGGGAAGCACTCCCCCCGCTCGAAGGCCAGGCCCCGGCGCTGCCGGATCCGGTTGAGCTCCTGGTGCAGGGTGCCGATGTCGCCGATCGTGCGGCTGGTCAGCCGGCTGATGGAGCGGCCGACCAGCGCCTCGACCTGCTCCGGCTCCAGCCAGGCGAGGATCGCCTTGCCCAGCGCCGTGGAGTGCGCGGGGGCCCGGCCTCCGACGCGGGAGGGCACGGACAGGGCGAACCGCCCGCCGACCTTGTCCAGGTAGAAGACGTCCGACCCGTCGAGGACCGCCAGGTGGACGACCATCCCGGTCTTGATCTGGAGGTTGTGCAGCAGCGGCGCGGCCGCCTCGCGGATCTCGCCGTGGCTTCCGTTCCTGCCGCCCAGCCCGAGCGCCCGCCGCCCCAGGCTGTATCCGAAGGACGTGTGGTCGAGCCAGTCCAGCCGTACGAGCTGGTCGAGGATCCGGTGCGCGGTCGAGCGCGGGAGGTGGGTGGATCGGGCCACGTCCTCCAGGGTGAGACGGGTGGAGCGGCCGCCGAAGGCATCCATGATCAGTGTCATCCGCTCGACCATCGAGAGCGGCAGCTCCCGCCGTGCGGGCGTCGTCGGTTCGGGCTCGGCGCTGAGGGCGGTCATCGAACCTCCCGAAACTGAAATGAATTCTTGCCGTGGAATCTAGCAACGGCGTGGGCCCGAGGGAAGGGGCGCGGGTTCACCGCGCCTCCCGGGGCAGGCCGAGCACACGCTCGGCGATGATGTCGCGCTGGATCTCGTTCGAGCCGGCGTAGATGGTGTCGGCGCGGGAGAACAGATAGAGCCGCTGCACGTCGCTCAGTTCGTACGGCCGGCCGTCGGCGACCATGCCGGCCGCCCCGAGCACGTCCATGGCCAGCTCGCCCAGCTCCCGGTGCCAGGTGCCCCACACGAGCTTGGAGATGGACGACTCGGGCCCCGGCGCGCCCGCCGTGACGCCCGCCATGGTGCGGACCGCGTTGAGCCGCATGACCTCCAGGCCGATCCAGGAGCGGACGAGCCGGTCGCGCAGCAGCGGGTCGGCGACGGCCCCGGTCTCGCGGGCCAGCTCGATGACGCTCTCGAGCTCCCCGCGGAAGCCCACCTGCCGACCAAGGGTCGCCACCCCGCGCTCGAAGCCGAGGGTGGCCATGGCGATCCGCCAGCCGTCGCCGGGTGCGCCCACGATGTTCGCCCCGTCGGTCACGGCTTCGTCGAAGAAGACCTCGTTGAACTCGCTCGTCCCGGTCATCTGGACGATCGGCCTGACCTCGACGCCGTCCTGCCGCATCGGCACCAGCAGGTAGGACAGCCCGCGGTGGCGGGTGGATCCGGGCTCCGTCCGGCACAGGACGAAGCACCAGTCGGCCTCCATCGCGAGGGACGTCCACACCTTCTGGCCGCTGATCCGCCACCGCCCGCCGTCGAGCTCCGCGCGGGTCTGCACGTTCGCCAGGTCGGAGCCGGCGCCGGGTTCGGAGTAGCCCTGGCACCACAGCTCCTCGACGGCCACGATCGGCGGCAGGAAACGCCGGCGCTGCTCATCCGTCCCGAACGCGATGATCGTCGGGCCGAGCAGGTTCTCGCCGATGTGGTTCACCCGGGCGGGAGCCCGCGCGAGTGCGTACTCCTCGTGGAAGACGACCTGCTCTCCGATGGTCGCGTCGCGCCCGCCGTACCGCTCGGGCCAGCCGAGGCACGTCCAGCCGGCGGCGGCCATGTGGCGCTCCCAGGCGAGGCGGACGTCGAACGCCTCGTGCTCGCGGCCCGGCCCGCCGAGCCCGCGCGCACCCGCGAACTCGCCCGTCAGACCGTCCTCGAGCCAGGCTCTGATCTCGCGCCTGAACGCCTCGCCGCCGCTCACGACTGATAATCTACCAAACAGTTGTTAGGCATAAATAGAGCATCGCCGCCGGACTCTTGGGGCCGCCGTGATCACGACAGCCGAGCAGGAGGAGCTGCGCCGCACCGTGCGCGCCCTCCTCGAGCGCAACCCGCCGGCCCGGCCCGCGCCCGACGCGGATCCCGGTTACGACGAGACCGTGTGGCGGCTGCTCGCGGAGCAGGTGGGCGCCTTCGGGCTCGCCGTGCCCGAGGCCTGCGGAGGGGCGGGCGGCACGGCGCTGGAGACCCACGTGGTGTGCGAGGAGCTGGGCCGCACTCTCACTCCGGTGCCCTACCTCGGCTCGGCGGTCCTCGCCACCGAGGCGCTGCTCGTGTGCGGAGCCGCGGAACCGCTGCCCGGCCTGGCCGACGGCAGCCGTGTCGCGGCGGTGGCCTGGGCGGAGAACGGGACATGGGACCCGGCCGCGATCCGGGCCCACGTGGAGGACGGCAGGCTGACGGGGGTGAAGGAGCACGTGCTCGACGGCGCGCGCGCGGACCTGTTCGTCGTGCCCGCCAGAACGCGGGACGGCGGTCTGGCCGTCTACCTCGCGGAGCCTTCCACTCCGGCTGTGCGCGTCGAGCCGCTGGCCACGCTCGACCTGACGAGGCCCCAGGCCCGCGTGACCTTCGACGCGGCCCCTGTGAGGCTGATCGGAGCCGACGGGCACCGCGTGCTCGAACGGCTCCTCGCGGTCGCCGCCACCGCCATCAGCGCCGAGCAACTCGGCGGCGGCGAGCGCTGCCTGGAGATGACGCTGGATCACGTGAAGACCAGGGAGCAGTTCGGCCGGCCGATCGGCTCCTTCCAGGCGGTCAGGCATCGGCTGGCCGACCTCTACGTCCTGGTCGAATCCGCCCGTTCGGTCAGCTACGACGCGGCCCACGCACTCGCCTCCGGCGCCCCCGACCTGGCGGTGCGCGCGGCGACGGCCCAGGCGTACTGCGCCGAGGCCTTCTCCGCGGTGGCCGCCGAGACCGTCCAGCTGCACGGCGGCATCGGCTTCACCTGGGAGCACGAGGCACACCTGTATTTCAAGCGGGCCCACTCCGCCGCCAAGCTGTTCGGCGACGCCGCCTGGCACCGCGCCCGGCTCGGCCCGCTCGTGCTCGGGGGATGACGGCGACCCGGCGGGAGGCGGCCCACTCTCGGTGAGCCGCCTCAGGCCACGTCGGCCCGGATCAGTCGACCAGGCTCCACTTGCCGTCCTTGAACTGCTGGACGTGCAACTCCTTGATCGGCGGTCCGTCCAGCGAGGCGTGCAACTCCAGACCGGGCAGAAGCAGCGGCACCGCGCCGGAGAGGCTCTGGACCTCCTGCACGAGACCGTCACGGGTGACGGCCTTCGCCTCCTGGAGGGCCTTGACCAGGGTCGCGGCGGCGCCGTAGCCCCAGGCCGCGTTCGGGACGGTCGGGTCGGCGCCGGGAGCGCTCGTCTTCATCCGGGCGATGTAGTCCTGCACGTCCTTGTCCGTCGCCCACTGCTGGTCGTCGGCCGCCTTCACGAACGCGGTGCTGTAGATGCCGTGCGAACCGTCCAGTCCCGAGGGCTTGATCACCTGGTCCACGGAGGAGACCAGGCTGACCAGCAGGTGCTCGGGGTTCCAGCCGAGCTCGGCCGACTTCGACAACGCCCCCGCCGTCAGCTTCGGGATGGCGATCGCGGAGAACAGCACGTCCGCCTTCGAGGCGGCCAGCTTGGTGACCTGACTGTCCAGCGTCGGGTCGGTCGCCTGGTACGTCTCCTGCGCGACGATCTTGACCTTGCTTCCCGCGATCCCGGAGGTGAACCCGTTGACGAAGGCCTTGCCGAGGTCGTCGTTCTGGGAGATGACGGCGACGGTCACGTCCTTGTCCTGGGCGGTGAGGAACCTGGCGTAAGCCGCCCCCTCCGTCTCGTAGGTCGGCTGCCAGCCGACCGTGTACGGCTTGGCCTGCTGGTTCTGGCTGAAGACGGCGGCGCCGCTGTGCACGAACAACTGCGGCACCTTCTCGGCGTTCGCCGAGTCCATGATCGCGAGGTTGGGGGCCGTGCCGAACGTCTGGAACAGCGCGAAGACGTTGTCCTGGGTGGTCAGCTTCTTGTAGTTCTGCACGGCGCGGGCCGGGTCGTACCCGTCGTCGTACTTGACGACCTCGATCTTGCGGGTCTTGCCGTCGGACATCTTCACGCCGCCCTGGGCGTTGATCGCGTCGAAGTAGGACTTCGCGCCGTTCATGGCGGCCGTGCCGTTGGCGGCCAGCGGGCCGGACAGCGCGTAGCTCGCCCCGATCTTCACTGTCGTGTCGGTGATCCCGGGCGTCTGCGAGCCGGACGAGGACGTGCCGCCACGGCCGCACGCGGCGAGCGAGAGCACGGCGGCCGCGAGCAGGACTCCGGCACGGAGTACTCGTGATTGCGCTTGATTCATGTTCAACCCTTTTGTAGTCGGTCAGTCAGGAAGCGCGTGCAAGGAGGGACAGCCACCGGATTCACTCACCAGAGGCGGCCGCCCTCTCCCGCCGGTTCGCCACTCGCCGTACGGCGTGGCCGAGCGCCGGGGCGACGCCCCTGGGCATCAGGAGCATGACGACGAGCAGGCAGACGCCGTACAGGAGATAGGACTGGCCGGCGCTCACGGACCCCGTGAGATTGGGCACGACGACGTAGAACGCGGCGCCGAGCACGCAGCCGAGGAGGCTGCGCAGACCGCCGATCGCGAGCCCGGCGAGCATCGAGATGCTGAGCGTGAGGATGAGCGTCTCCGGCGAGATGAACTGCACGGCCACGACGTACAGCACTCCCGCGACCCCGCCGTAGACGGCCGACAGGGTGAAGGCCAGCACCTTGTACCGGGTGACGTGCACGCCCTGCGCCGTCGCCAGCGCCTCGTTGACCCGGACGGCGTCGAACGCCCGCCCGAAGCGGCCCCGCCGCAGGGCGGCGGCCAGAGCGAACACGATCGCCGCGCCGACGCCGACGACGTAGTAACGCCACTGGTCGGCGGCCAGCCCGGTCCACGCCGGGGCCTGGACGATGGTGACGTTGAGCCCCTGCGCGCCACCGGTCACGGCCTCCATCCGCTTGGCGAGGGGCACCGCGACCACCGGCAGCGTCAGCGTGATCATTCCCAGGGCGTATCCGCGCAGCCGCGCGGCGGGGATGGCCACGAGGCAGCCCACCACGCCGGCGACGGCCGTGCCGAGGAGCAGCCCGGCCCAGACCGGCCACCCGTGCACGGCGCCGGCCGCGACGCCGTACGCGCCGATCCCGAAGAACGCGCTCTGCCCGAGCGAGACCTGGCCCGTCCAGCCGACCAGGATGTCCAGCCCGAGGATCGCGACGGCGTAGACCAGGATCAGCGTCACCTGCAGGTTGGCGAAGGGGCTCATGAACAGCGGGAAGACCGCGAACACCAGGACCAGCGCCACCGCGGTGAGCGTGCGCCCGTGCCGCCGGCGGGAGGTCCCGCCGCCGTCCCTGACCGCGGGCTCGTCGACCACGACGCTCATACCCGCCGCACCTCCTTGTGGCCGAAGACGCCTTCGGGCTTGAACAGCAGGATGAGGACCATCAGGACGAGCGGCACGGCGATCTTCATGTCGCCGCCGACGAACGAGACGTAGGTGCCCGCGAGGTTCTCGACCACCCCGATGAACCAGGCGGCCAGCACGGTGCCGAGCGCCGAGTTGAGGCCGCCGAGCACGGCGGCCGCCAGCGCGTAGGTCAGGACCGAGTCCATCATCTCCGGGGCGAGGTACAGCTTCGGGGCGACCAGGCAGCCGGCGAGCGCGCCGACCGCGGCGGCGAGCCCCCACCCGAGCATGAGCAGCCTGCCCACCGGAAGGCCGAGCAGCGCGCTCGACTCGGGGTTGGCGGCGACCGCGCGGAAGGCGAGGCCGAGCCGGGTGTGCCGGAACAGCCAGTTGAGGGCCAGCACGACGACGAGCAGCGCCCCGATCGTGCCGAGCGTGCCGTACCCGATCGTGCCGCCGCTTCCCGAGCCGACGCCGCCCGGGGGGAAGGCCGAGGGGAACTGCTTGAGCACGGTCCCCCAGATCAGGCTGACCAGCCCGTTGACGGAGATCAGCAGCCCGACCGTGACCACGATCGCGGCGAGCGGCTCGCCGCCTTCGAACCTGCGGATCAGGAACCGTTCGACCAGCGCCCCCACGACCAGGGAGAGCACGATCGCCGCCCCGATCGCGCCCCAGACGGGCACCCCGGCGTCGTAGAGGGTCCACGCGACGTACGTGGAGATCACGGCCATCTGGCCCTGCGCGAAGTTCACGATCCCGGTCGACCGGTGGACGAGCACGAGGGCCAGGGCGAGCGTGGCGTAGACCGATCCGGAGCCGAGTCCGTCGAGCACCTGCTGCAGAAGGTTCATCGGTCAATTCCCCAGGTAGGCGCGTCGGACTTCGTCATGGCCGGAGACCTCCCGCGCGGTGCCCGTCAGCACGACCCGCCCGGACTCGAGCACGACCGCGTGGTCGCCGACGCTCAGCGCCAGGTCGGCGTTCTGCTCGACCACCAGCACGGTGAGCCCCCACTCGTCGCGAAGCCGGGGAAGCAGGACGAACAGCTCCTTGGTGACCAGCGGGGCCAGGCCGAGCGACGGCTCGTCGAGCAGCAGGATCGAGGGGCGCCCCATGAGCGCCCGCGCGATGGCCAGCATCTGCTGCTCGCCGCCCGACAGGCCCGCCGCCTGCGACTGCGCCCGCTCCCCCAGGACGGGGAACAACTCGCGCAGCCGCCGCAGGTCGGCGCGGATTTGCGCGCGGTCTCGCCGCAGCAGCGCCCCGGCCTTCAGGTTGTCCTCGACGCTGAGCTGACCGATGGTCCCCCTGCCCTGGGGAACGTGCGCGACGCCGAGCCTGGCCACGGCGTCGGGGGCGGACGGGATCGGCCGGCCGTCGACGAGGATCTCCCCGGTCGACCGGACCAGGCCGCTGATCGCGCGCAGCGTCGTCGTCTTCCCCGCGCCGTTGGCGCCCAGCAGAGTCGTGATCGAGCCGTCGCCGACGTGAATGCTCACGTCGTGCAGCACCTGGGCCTTGCCGTAGCCGGCGTGCACGCCGCGCAGCTCGAGCGTGCTCACGCCGCCCCCAGGTAGGCGGAGACGACGACCGGGTCGGACTGCACGGCCTGCGCCGTCCCCTCCGCGACCTTCCTGCCGCTGACCAGCGCCACGACGTGGTCGGTGACGGCGGAGATCAGGCCCATGTGATGTTCGACCACGATCACGGTCAGGCCGTGGTCGGCGCGGATGCGCGAGATCAGCTCGCCGACCTCGCCGACCTCGCTGTGCGTCAGCCCGCTGGCCGGCTCGTCGAGGAGCAGCAGCCGCGGCCCGCTCAGCAGCGCCCTGGCGATCTCGACCCGCTTCTGCGACCCGTACGGCAGATCGCCCGCGGATGTCCGCTCCACGCCCGCGAGTCCGAGCGAGTCCAGCAGTTCCCTGGCCCGGGTGACGAGCGCGCGTTCCCTGCGTCGTTCGCCGGGAAGGGCCAACATGGCCGACAGCACGGTGCCGGAGAGCGTGCTGTGCCCGCCCAGCAGCACGTTGTCCAGGACGGTGCGGTCCGGCTGAAGCGTGGGGTGCTGGAACGTCCTGGCGATCCCGAGCCGCACCATCCGGTGCGCGGGCACGCTCAGCACGTCCACCCCGCCGACGCGGATGCTCCCCCCTGACGGCCGGTAGTAGCCGTTGACGCAGTTGAACAGCGACGACTTGCCCGCGCCGTTGGGGCCGACCAACCCGCAGATCTGCCGGTCGCCGACGTCGAACGCGACGTCCGCCAGCGCCGTCACCCCGCCGAACCGCAGGGTCAGGTCGCGCACCTCCACGAGGGCCTGTGTTCCGTGGTTCACACCGCCACCCACCGGTCGTGTGGAGGGCGGCCATGACAGCCGCCCTTCTGGTCAGTGGAAGCGTCCCGAAAAGTTTTCTGCGTCTCGATACGACTTCCGGATGCCGGAAGTCATGTTTCATCCGAGTGTCCCGACGACCGATCCTCATGGCATCTCCGCACCCGACCAGACAGGACGGACATCGTGGGCTTCCCAGTCAAATTCGCCAGGAACCGGTGGTACGTCGCCGCGTACGGCAACGAGATCACCCGGAAGCTGCTGCCCCGCACGATCCTCGGCGAGGCCCTGGTCTTCTACCGGACTCAGGCCGGACCGGTCGTCGCGCTGTCGGACCACTGCGTCCACCGCAGGTTCCCGCTGTCCGAGAGCCACCTCGACGGCGACAACGTGGTGTGCGGCTACCACGGGTTCACCTACGACCCGTCGGGGACCTGCGTCGCCGTACCGGGTCAGCGGAGGATCCCGCGCACCGCCCGCGTGCCCGCCTACCCGGTCGTGGAGCAGGACTCGTTCGTGTGGGTGTGGATCGGCGACAAGGACAAGGCGGATCCGGCCGGCATCCCCCGCGCGCCGTGGCTCGACGACCCGGAGTGGACCAGCGTGTACGGCATGGAGCCGCTGAACGCCCCCTACGGCCTGCTGGTCGACAATCTCCTGGACCTGTCGCACGAGACGTACCTGCACGGCGGCTACATCGGGACGCCCGAGGTCGCCGACACGCCGATCCGCACCGAGGTCGACGACGAGCAGCAGATCATCTACGTCAGCAGGCACATGGACGACGCGGCCTGCCCGCCGTTCTACGCCAAGTCCACCGGGATCACCGGGCGCATCGTGCGCTGGCAGGACATCGAGTACCACCCGCCGTGCCTCTACCTGCTGCACAGCAGGGTCGCTCCGGTCGGTGTGCTCCCGGACGCCGACGGCTCCGACGCCGGCGGCTTCCACGTCGAGGTCGTGTACGCGATCACCCCGGAGACGGAGAACTCCACGCACGACTTCTGGGCCGTCGCCCGCGACTTCGCCCGGGACGACGAGGGGGTGTCCGACTTCCTGCGCGAGAGCAACAGGACCGTCGTGCTCCAGGACGTCGTCGCGCTGAACAAACTGGCCGAGGTGCTCGCCGCTGAAAGCGACGGCTACCAGGAGCTGAGCATCAACATCGACACCGGCGGCCTGGCCGCCCGCCGTCTGATCGCGGCGCAGATCGCGGCGGGAGAGGGAGCCGAGCCCGCCCGCGCCCCGAGCACCGCGGCCACGGGGTGACGGCCGTGGCCGGCCTCAAGGACAGGACGGACTCCGGGACGGTCTTCACGGTCGAATGGGTGCCGGGCACGGACCTGCTGCTCGGGATCTGTCACTGCGGTGCGCGGCGGCGGTTCGAAGACCCGGTCGAGTTGTGGGACTGGCTGCTGCGGCACCCGGAAGGTCACGTGAACCCGCCCGGCTCCGCGGAGCCCCCGCCGCCGGTCCGCGAACCGGCTGTCACCCGTTAGCCCGCGATGCACGAACCGGAGTTCGTCGCCGTCGTCCGGGAGAAGATCGTCGTCTCCGACGGCGTGGTCGCCCTGGTGCTCGGCCACGCGGACGGGACCCCGCTGCCCTCCTGGCGGCCGGGGGCGCACATCGACCTCGTCCTGGGCGACGGGCTGGTGCGGCAGTACTCCCTGTGCGGCGACCCGGCGGACGCGTCGGCGTACCGGCTCGGCGTGCTGCGCGAGCCGGCCGGCCGGGGCGGCTCGGCCTATGTGCACGACACGCTGTCCCCGGGCGACCGGATCCTCGTCCGCGGCCCCCGCAACCACTTCGAACTCGAGGACGCGCCGTCGTACCTCTTCGTCGCCGGAGGCATCGGCGTCACCCCCCTGCTGCCGATGATCGCGGAGGTGGACGCCGGGGGCGCCCGATGGAGGCTGCTCTACGGCGGGCGGACCCGGCCCTCGATGGCGTTCCTCGACGTCCTCGACCGGTACGGCGACCGCGTCCTGGTCCGCCCGCAGGACAGGCACGGCCTGCTGGACCTGAAGGGCTTTCTCGAGGAGGCCACGCGGGACACGCTCGTCTACGGATGCGGCCCGGAGCCGCTGCTCGCGGCGCTCGAGGACGCCTGCGGGGCCCGGGACATGTTGCGCGTCGAACGGTTCGCACCCAAGGAATCGATCCACGACGACCGCGACGGCATGTTCGAGGTGGTGCTCGCGCAGTCCGGGCTCACTCTCACGGTCGGCCCCGGGCAGACCGTACTGGAGTGCGTCGAGGCCGCCGGGATCCCGGTGCTCTCCTCCTGCCAGGAGGGCACGTGCGGCACCTGCGAGACCGACGTCCTCGAGGGGACGCCCGACCACCGGGACTCGTTGCTGACCGAGGACGAGCGCGCCGAGGGGACGACCATGATGATCTGCGTCTCCCGCTGCCTGGGCGAAAGGCTCGTGCTCGACCTCTGAAACAGGAAACCAGAAGAGCGAGGACACATTGACCTCAGGAGCGACCACCTCATCCGGTCCCGGCCCGTCCGTCCCCGGTCCCGTCCCCGTCCCCGTCCCCGTCCTGGACGACGACCCGTTCAGCGTGTCGTTCCTGGCCGACCCGTATCCCCGCCACGAGCGGATGCGCGAGGCCGGCCCCGTCGTGTGGCTCTCCCACTACGGGATCTGGGCGTCCGCGCGTCACGAGCAGGTCGTCACGGCGCTGACCGACTGGCGGGCCTTCTCCTCCGCCTCGGGCGTCGGGCTCGCCGACTTCCGCAAGGAGAAGCCGTGGCGGGTCCCGAGCCTGCTCCTGGAGGCCGACCCGCCGGACCACACCCGCGTCCGGGAGGTCATGACGGAGGTCCTGTCCTCGCGCAGGGTCCGCGGCCTGCGGGAGGAGTTCGCCGCCGTGGCCGAGTCACTTGTGGGCGACCTGGTCGAGCGCGGCACCTTCGACGCCGTCCGCGATCTCGCGGAGGTCTTCCCGCTGCGGGTCTTCCCGGACGCCCTCGGGTTGCCGGAGGAGGGCAGGGAGAACCTGATGCCGTACGGCGGCATGGCCTTCAACGGCTTCGGCCCGCGCAACGACCTGTTCCACGAGGCGATGGCGGACGCGCCCCGGATCCAGGAATGGATCAACGAGTCCTGCCGCCGGGAGAACCTCGCCGCCGGCGGCCTGGGCCAGGACATCTGGGCCTTCGCCGACACCGGCCGGATCACCCCGGAGCAGGCGGCGATGCTGGTCCGCTCACTGCTCAGCGCCGGGATCGACACGACGGTGTACGCCATCGGAAACGCGCTCGCCGCGCTGGCCGCGCACCCCGGCCAGTGGGCGAGGGTCCACGAGAACCCGGCGCTGGCCAAACTGGCCTTCGAAGAGGCGATCCGGTTCGAGTCCCCCGTCCAGACCTTCTTCCGCACGACGACCCGGGCGGTGGACCTCGGCGGGGTACGGATCGGCCCCGGAGAGAAGATCCTTTTGTTCCTCGGGGCCGCGAATCGTGACCCCCGCAAATGGATCAACCCTCATACACTCGACGTCACTCGCCGGACCGCGGGGCACGTCGGGTTCGGAACGGGCATCCACGCCTGCGTCGGCCAGCAGGTCGCCCGCCTCGAAGGCGACGTGGTCCTGACCGCGCTCGCCAGGCGCGCGGCGATGCTGTCGCCCACGGCCGCACCCGAGCCGAGACCGAACAACACCCTGCGCGGGTTCTCCAGCGCACCCATCCGGGTGGAGAAGGCCGCCGTCCGGGGCAGATGAGGAGATCGGTGGGATGGCGTACCGTTCACCCGCCACGGGCGGCGCTTCCGGCCAGTCCGGCGCGTTCGGCGCTTCGGGCGTTTCCGGCCAGTCCGGCGTGTCCGCCGCTTCGGGCGTTTCCGGCCAGTCCGGCGTGTCCGCCGTTTCCGGCGTCTCCGGCCCGTCCGGCGCGGACGGGAGCCGGAGCGTCAGCTCGCGACTGCTCGCGCTCCTCGACGTGTTCACGGCGGCCCAGCCGGAGCTCACGCTGTCGGAGATCAGCAGGCTGGCCGACGTCCCGCTCAGCACGGCGCACCGGCTCCTCGGCGAGCTGACGGCCTGGGGCGCGCTGGAGCGCGGCCCCGACGGGAAGTACCGGATCGGCCTAAAGCTGTGGGAACTCGGCTCTCTCGCCCCCCGTGGCCTGCCGCTGCGCGATGTCGCGCTGCCGCTGATGGAGGACCTCTACGAGGCGACCCATGAGAACGTCCAGCTCTCGGTGCGCGAGGGCCCGGCCGTGGTCTTCGTCGAGCGGATCTCCGGACGCGGTGCGGTGCCCACCCTGACCCGGGTCGGCGGGCGCTTCGCCATCCACGCCACCGGAGGCGGCCTGGTCCTGCTCGCGCACGCGCCTCCTGAGATCCAGGAGCAGGTGCTCGCCGAGCCGTTGCAGACCTTCACCCGGTACACGATCGACAGTCCGGTGAGACTGCGCCGGGTGCTGGCCGAGGTCAGGCTCCGGGGCTACGCGCTCAGTGACCGCCAGGTCACCGAGGACGCCTTCACGGTCGCGGCCCCCATCTACGGCCACGGCGACGAGGTCGTGGCCGCGCTGTCCCTGGTGGTCAACCATCAGGGCGCGGAACCGGCCCATCTCGTGCCGCTGGTCCTTTCCACCGCCCGCAGCATCTCCCGCCTGCTCGGTGCGCCCAACTCGCAACATTCCGAGGACGCCCGGCACCTCAGGACGTAGCCGGCCGGGCACAGCCCCTATTTCCTCGGGCTTCCGGCCGCGCCGGCCGCGCCCGAGGCCTGCGGATCATGTGGCGGCGCGATGAATTTGTAACGTGCAGGTCCATCTGCCCTGCGGCAATACGTCGCGAGCGGTCTCCCGGACAAGACATACTCGGGAGAATGAAGTCTGCTAGCGGGGCGCCCCGGCGCCATCTGCCCACAAGTCCCTTCAAGCCCCCGCTTCCCGCGCCACCACTTGAGCAGTACAGCGTGGACGACCGGGTGAGTCACGACCGTTACGGCCTCGGTGTGGTCATCGGTGTCGAAGAGGGAGCCGCCGTCCTCGTCGATTTCGGCTCACGGCAGGAGCGGATCACGGCGCCGTACGCCAAGCTGGTCAAACTCTGAGATCCCGCGCGCCCCTGCGGCGCGCGGAACGCAAGATCGGCGTCTGAGAGACGCACATTGACACTGCGGCGGGTCGACCCCGCCCAGTGGTTAGGCATATCTCCGGGCACCCGCGGACAGTCGACGACGTGGCTGAGACTCGATCTCCCTGTCCTGGCCGGTGCCCGGGTCGCTCGCGCGGGCCCGTATCCAGGAGTGCGGTCAGCCGATCATCGAGCACGGGAGCGTCATCGCGTAGCAGGTCGCCGGTGATTTCCGTGATCACAGGTTCGCTTTCTGTCCGTGACATCGCTGATCCACGCCATTGCTTCCGGGTAGGACGCCCGGAGCCCGGTCCCTGAGCCGCGGATGTCACCCGGTCCTTGAGGCGCGGATGTCAGAAGGGCGGGACCTCGGGCACGGGATTCGGGGACTCCTTCTTGGATTGCTCGAACGGCTCACGCCCCCGCCCCGCCGCCGATGAACCGGCCGCTGATCCTTCGGATGGACGTTCGGTGGAGACTGGTTCCCACCAGATGGGGATGGCCTCCTGGCCTGAGGGGTGGCACGCGTAGGCGTCGAGGTCGATCTCGTCGGCGATGGTCCCGACATCGACCTTCATGATGCCCGGCCAGGCCGTGGGGAAGGGTTCAATGATCGGCGGTGTGCGCACCGGGTAACGATGTCCGGTGCGGCTGATCCAGATCACCTGACCCGGTGTCGACTGGACGACCTGCCAACCGTGATCGCGTAGATCGTGATCGTGCGAGCAGGCGGCCTCGAGGTTGTGCGCGGTGGTGAGTCCGCCATGGCTGTGCGGGTTGATGTGATCGAGCTCGGACCGGTTCGCGGGCGCGCGGCAACCGGGAGCGGTGCACACCCTGTCTCGGATCTGCACCCACCGCCGAAGTCCGGCCGCGGCGAATCGCCGCCGCGCCTCAGCATCACCGCCGGCATCACCGCCGGCATCACCGCCGGCATCACCGCCGGCATCACCGTCGGCATCACCGTCGGCATCGAAGCCCGGCGGGTTGGCCGCCTGGGCGCGTGCCACGTCCAGTTGCCGGATGACGTCGATGATGACGGGGGCCCAGCCTTCGAGTCCCGGCAGGTCGGCCTGCCACTCGCGCAGCAAGGTGAGGGGGATCTGCAACTCCACGATCCCGTTGCGACTCGATGGTCCGCCTGACCCGCCAGGTTGGCCCGGTCCGCCGGGTTGGCCCGGTCTGCCGGGTTGGCCGTCGGATCCTCCCAGTCTCCCCGGTGGGCGGGGCCAACCTGCGGGGCGACGCCTGGTGATCCCGGCGTACAGAAGCCGGCCGTCGTCATCGCAGACGGCGAAACGCCATTCCCCGCAGATCTGCCGTTTGGCCAGGCGGCGAGCCAGATGCGCCGGGATCGGCCCCCAACCGGCCAATTCTCCAGGGAAGTCGTCCAGGTGAAAGAGCGTGGAGACACGCACCCGCACCTCTCCGACCGCACCGACCGCACCGACCGCACCGAGCCTGGACGAATCGGAGGTCCCATCGGAAGCCCGCGGCTCGGGTTTCGGGTGGAGATCAGCCCCGGAATCATCACCAGGTCCGGAATCGGTGTCGCGACCAGGCCCGGGATCACCATCAAGTCCGGAATCGGTGTCGCGACCAGGCCTGGGATCATCACCAGGCCCGGAATCAGGGTCGGGACCAGGTCCGGAATCACCGTCAAGTCCGAGGGCAGGGTCTGAGTCGGGCGGCGTCCCGTCGAATGGCCCGCTACCGCGCTGCAGGTCACCATTCTGGACGGGTGTCTCACCGGAAGGCCCGCTGCCACGCGACGGGTCGCCATCAGGCTCGGGCCCGGAGTCACCGCCCGATTCCAGGTCGGGGAAGGTCTCGTCGGAAAGCTGGTCGTCGTAGTCGTCCTCGTCGCCGTGGGCGGCCTCGGCGGCTGCCCGGAGCAGCACCGCGATGATCGCGTCGTCGTCCAGGCCGGAGAGCTCACCATCGAGCAGACCAAGGAACACGTCGGCTCGAATGTGGTCGATCGGGCTTCCCAACCCTGCCCGCTTGGCCTTCTGCGCGATCGCATTCACCCGGCAGATCGCCGCTGCCGCCTGGTCGACCGGCAACTGCTGCCCGGTGATGGTCACGGTCCCGTCATCAAGACGCGTGCCCTCCACCCGGCGCCGCTGCACCGCACGTTCGTACCTGCGCCGCGCCCACCCCGGATCGGCGGCCAGCAACAGGCGTTTGATCTTGTCTTTCAACTGGCTGGTCGTCCACTCACCTGCCTTCGGCAACAGCGCCGCGACCACCGCATCGGCCACCTGCTCGGGCACGTCCTCCAGCCAGTCACAGAACACCCGAGCGCGCGCCTTATCGATCCGGCCGCAGAAAAGCTCGTCACGCACCCGGCGAAATCGGGTCGCCAGGAAATACGACAACCAATATTCGTATTCGGCGGAACGACGCGTCAAAGTCAACGCGGCACGAATCTCGTCAGCCGAATACTTATCCGGGCAGGCCATTTTCTTCATGTCACCCGGCGACGGCTCATAGAGCCCCACCTCGGCCATCACCTCGGCCTTGCGGGCCTGAACGTAGCTCTCCAGCTGCGCATACGCCTGCAACACCAGCACGGCGTCATAACCGCTCAACCGGCCCAGATCCAGCCCATGCAACGCGGCAGCCGACTCCGGCCCAGGCGCCATGCCCACCAGGCCGGGAGGAATCAACTGCCGCTCGACAACCACACCACGAAATTACCAACCGCCACCGACAAAAACGCCCCGCGCAGCGCCCCACCAGAATTTCCCACCGGAGGAGAAATCCGCATATACAAGAGACCGGGCGGCCCGATCTCGCCCGTCCATGCCACAAATAGCGAGCAACACAATGCCGCGCAATGCGCAAGACCGTGAACCGGGTCCACGGCCTGGCCGGTCGTCCGCATCACGCCCTCCGCCAGGGCGCTCAAGGACAGGGACTGAGGTTCAGACCGCACGCGCCCATATGCCGGACGGTCTCGACCTCCCCTGGCCCCCGCCCTCACGCGGCCCTCCTGCCCTCACGCGGTCCAAGCGGCTGGCGGCGTACAGCGGAGCAGGGCGGTACGGCGAGCGCCCACCGCCCGTGCCCGTGCCCGTGCCGGTCAGAGGTCGGGGGTTCAAGGGCCGGGGGCGGGAGTCAGGCGGGCCAGGGGCAGAGGTCGGGGCCAGGGGGTCAGAGGTCGGACAGTCGGCCGACGACCGACGATGCGCCCCAAATCACCCCATCTGGAACTCCCATTTCGGACGATCTTTGGGGTTGAATCGAAGGGAGCAAAGCTGATCGACGACGTCCCCCACCCCCGTCGAGGAGCCACCGTGACCCTCACTCCGGCAGCACCATCCTGTTCATCGGCGACGACATCACCAGCGGGCGCGGGCGCGCCGCCCCCGTCTCCCCCTTCAGGCGTGACAGGCGTGACAGGTGTGACGGGCGAAGTGCGGCTCGACATGGAACAGGAGCGATGAAGCGATGAGCAGACCACTGGGCGTCCAGCTGTACACAGTCCGGGAACAGCTCGCAGCCGACCGTAACGGCGTGCTGCGCCGGATCGCGGATATCGGCTACGACGCGGTGGAACCGTTCGACCCGACCACCGATCCGCAGGGTTTCCGGCAGTTGACCGATGATCTGGGCTTGGCCGTGCCGTGCACCCACGCTTATGCCCTGCTCGACCAGGAGCCGGGGGCCGTGCTCGACGCGATCGCCACCATCGGCGCCGACATGGTCGTCATCCCGGGCGGCATCCCGCACGAGGAGTTCACCACCCGCGACGGCCTGGCCCGCACCGCCGACCTGCTGAGCGGCCTGGCCGAACAAGCCAAGCCGTACGGCATGCGGCTCGGATATCACAATCACTGGTGGGAGATCGAGCCGCGTGTCGACGGCCGTCACGCACTGGAGGTGCTGGCCGAGATGCTCCCTCCGGAGGTCTTCCTGGAGGTCGACACGTACTGGGCCGCCGTGGGCGGCGCCGACGTGCCCGGCCTGCTGGGCCGTCTCGGCGATCGGGTCGCGGCACTGCACGTCAAGGACGGCCCCGGCGTCAAGGACGAGCCGCACACCGCCGTGGGCGCCGGGGTCATGCCGGTACCCGAGATCCTCGCCGCACGGCCGGACGCCTGGCGGATCGTCGAACTCGACAGCTGCGCGACCGACATCGTCGACGCCCTGGCCGAGAGCCGCACCTACCTGTCCACTCTGGAGGCGGTGTGAGAAGCGGGCCCGCGGGCGTCGCGATCATCGGCGCCGGTGTGATCAGCAGCCACTACCTGCGTCATCTCTCCGATTTCCCCGACACCCGCGTGCTGGGGGTCGCCGACCTCGACACCGGCCGGGCCGCCGCCGCGGCCCGGGAGTACGGCGTGCCGGTGTCCGGCGACGTGGACACCATCCTCGCGCTGCCCGAGGTGGAGATCGTCGTCAACCTCACCATTCCCGCCGCTCACGCCTCCGTCGCGATGGCGGCTCTGCGCGCGGGCAAGCACGTGTACGGCGAGAAGCCGTTGACACTCGACCTCGTCGAGGGCGAGAAGTTGCTGGCCGAAGCCAATACTCGAGGGCTGCTGGTCGGGAACGCGCCCGACACCTTCCTGGGCGCGGGCATCCAGTCGGCCGTCCGCGCGCTGCGGGCCGGCCTCATCGGCACGCCGATCGCCGCGACCGCCATGATGCAGAACCTCGGCCCCGAGTCGTGGCATCCGAGTCCCGAGTTCCTCTACCAGCGGGGCGCGGGCCCTCTGTTCGACATCGGGCCCTACTACCTGACCGCACTGGTCGCGATGCTCGGCCCCGCCTGCCAGGTGGCGGCCACCACCCGGCGTACCGGAACGCATCGCGTGATCGGCTCGGGCCCCAAGGCGGGCACGAGCTTCAAGGTCGAGGTGCCGACGCACGTCACCGCGCTGATCGACTTCGCAGAGGGCCCGACGGCCTCGTCGACCTTCAGCTTCGACTCGCCCTTACGCCGGACGATGATCGAGATCACCGGTACCGAGGGCACCCTGTCGGTGCCGGATCCCAACACCTTCGCCGGTCCGTTGTCGATTCGCGGCGCCCGGGACGACGACTGGCGCGAACTGCCGGTCGAGGGAACCACGGCCGGTCGCGGGCTCGGCGTGCTCGACATGGCACGGTCACTTCGTTCCGGCACGCCGCACCGTGCCTCGGGGGCTCTCGCGCTCCACGTCCTGGAGACGATGACGGCGATCATCGAGTCCGCGGAGCGTGGCGAGTTCCTTCCCATCCGCACCGAGGTGCCGCCCGGCGACCCTCTGCCCGAGGCGTGGGACCCGTACGCGCCGACCCTGCACTGACCTTCCCGGGCGTGTGCGCGCCGGAAGCGCGTGCGTGGAAAGCGAACGCCGGAAAGTGCCAACACATGAGAAGGAGCGTCACACACGGATGTGTGTGGGCACGGGCCGCGTGACCTGTCACGGTGCCCGTGCCCCTTCTCCGTGCCCCTCCTCCGTGCCTCTTCTCCGTTCGGTCAGCGCAGCGGGTGGGTCTTGAAGAAGTCCCACATCACCGCGGTGGCGGAGATGGTCTGGGTGACGTGCCCGGGGCCGCTGTCGGCCAGTTCGCCGGGCCAGGTGTGGCCGCCGCCCTCGATGCGGTAGTGAATGACCGTCGAGTGGGCCCGGCAGCCCGTCCACTGGAAGGCGGTGATGTCGTCCTTGGCGACGATCGTCTGCGGGGTGCCGTCGCAGCCGTCACGCTCGGCCCACGCGGCGGTCCAGTCGAACACCGGGGGGAGGCCGTCTTCGGGCTCACCCAGGTAGTCGACGATCGAGTCGGCGGTGCCGTGGAAGTCCAGGATCGGCACGGCCCGCCGCGGTGCGCAGTTCTGCTCCCCGGCCTGATAGAAGGCTCCCGAGACCGGTGCGGCGGCGGCGATCCTGCGAGACAGGCGGCAGGCCAGGACGCCGGCGAAGCCTGCGCCGTTGGACTTACCCGTGACGAAGATGCGGGCCGGGTCGACGCAGAGGGTGCCCTGCAGCTCGTTGAGCAGGTCACTGACGAACAGCACATCGTCGGCGCCCGCGGCATAAGGGGCCCCCTGCCACGCGGTGTGGCCGCCCTCGCCTATCAGGCCCAGCGGGTAGACGGCGATCGCGTCGAGCGCCGAGATGCCGGAGAAGCCCTCGATCTGCTCACTGCTGCCTTTGCGGCCGTGGAACGCCATGACCAGTGGCGTCTTTCTCCCGGGCCGATAGGTCGCGGGAAGGTGCAGAACGTAGGAGCGCGTCACGCCACCGGAGACGATGGTGTGCTGCTCCGAGACGCCGGGCTCCGCGGTGGGCGGCCGCCGGCAGCCTCGGGTCGGGACCCGGTGGTCGACGACCCCGGACTGATGACCGCGCGGTCCGGCCTGCCGTACCGGCTCCGCCGAAGCCGAAGCCGACGCCGACGCGGGCGTCACGGCGGCCGCGGTGAGTCCGACGACGAGCGCGGCCGACGCCGCGACGCGCAGGAGTTTGGGGGTGAATGTGCGCATGCTGAACCAGCCTTCTGTCGAAGGTTGCGGGTGGGGGGTGCGGAGCGCGGCGGGAGTCAGGTGACCGCGCTCAGGAACGCCTGGAGTCTCGGGCTTTCCGGCGCGCCGAAGAACTTGTCCGGGGCGGCCTTCTCGATCAGCCTGCCGTGGTCGAGGAAGACGACCTGTCCGGCGGCCTCCTGCGCGAAACGCATCTCGTGCGTCACCACGATCATCGTCATGCCTTGTCCGGCCAGGTCGCGCATGATGGAAAGCACGCCTTTGACCAGCTCCGGGTCGAGCGCGGACGTCGCTTCGTCGAACAGCATCACCTCCGGTTCCATCGCCAGGGCGCGGGCGATGGCCACACGTTGTTGCTGGCCTCCCGACAGTTGTCCCGGCCGCCGATGCTCCAGGCCTGCCAGCCCCACCGAAGCCAGGTGCGTGCGTGCCCGCTCGGCCGCCTCGTCCGCCGGCAGCTTGCGTACGCGCCGGAGTGCGAGCGTGATGTTGTCCAGCGCGGTGCGGTAGGGGAACAGGTTGAAGGTCTGGAAGACCATGCCGATCCGCGCGCGGACCGCGTCGATGTCCGCCGACCTGTCGGTCACGTCGGTGTCGCCGAGGAGCACCCTGCCCTCATCGGGTTCCTCGAGCCGGTTGGTGCAGCGCAGCAGGGTCGACTTGCCGGAGCCCGAGGGTCCTACGACGCACGTGGTCTGACCGCCCGGGACCTCCAGGCAGATGTCGTGGAGGACCCGGGTCCGCCCGAATCTCTTGTTCACGTGGTCGAAGGTGACCGGGGTGCCGTGGGTCGTGGGGGCCTGCGAGGTGGTCTGTGTCGTCATGGGGTCATCCCGTGCCTTGATGTGCGAGTGCCCGGTCCATGTCGGTCGCGCTGTCGGTCGCGCTGTCGGTCGCGCTGCCGGTCGGCGCGTCCTTCCGCCCGTCCCGGAGCCGCCGTTCCCAGGCGTTGACCGCGTAGGTCAACGGCACCGTGATCGCCAGGAAGAGGAGACCCGCCGCCACGAGCGGCGACAGCGACGCGTTGACGATCGCCGTATCCTGCGCGATCGCGAACATCTCCCGCTGGCCGGCCGTCAGACCGAGGAGGTAGACCAGCGCGGTGCCCTTGATGACGAGGATGAACTGCCCGGTCAAAGGTGGCAGGACGCGACGGGCTCCCGTCGGGAAGACCACAAAACGCAGCGTCTCCAGGTGGGACAGGCCGAGGCCGCGGGCCGCCTCCGTCTGTCCCTTCTCCACGCTCTGGAATCCCGCCCGGAAGATCTCGGCCATGTAGGCACCTTCGAGCAGGCCGATCGCCAGCGCGGCATATCCGTAGGTGCTCTCACCGAACAGCGTGATCCCGGCGAGCGGCAGTCCCTGACCGACCAGGTAAACGGTGAGGATGTGCGGCAGACCGCGCAGGACGTCGACGTACATCCGGCACGGCAGGCGGACCGCCACCTTGGACGACATCAGCCCGGCCGCGATCACGACTCCGACGACGACGCCGATCACGCTCGCGAGCACCGCCAGGAGCAGCGTGTTGGGGAGGCCGACTCGCAGCAGGGTCGGCAGGGTCTGCCCGATGAGGTCGAGGTTGAAGAACGTCTCCCACACGCGCTGAAGCCCCTCGAACATCGCAGGCCTCCTACGAGCTCGCGGAAGGCGCCGCGGACGCCGTGGCCCCGGCGGGAGCGGTCGTCGACATGCCCGGATGCTCGGTGACGAGTTCCTCGGGTATCTGCGCGTCCGCCGGGTTCCACTTGTAGAACAGCCGGGTGTACGTGCCGTCCCCGATCATGCCGTCGAGGTTCTTGTTAACCGCGTCGAGAAGCTTCTGCTTGTCCTTGGCCACGGGGAACGCGGTCTTGCCCGACGTGATCACCTCGGAGGCGGTGAAGTCGTCGTGCTGTGCGAGCAACTCGCGCACGGTGGCCGTACCGGAGAACAGCCCGTCCACCTGGCCGGCGGTAAGGGCGTTCGCGCTCGCCGCGATGTTCGGGAACTCCTTGATGACCACTGTGGGAGCGGTTTTCTGCAGCAACGGAATGAGCGCGCTCCCGCGGGTGATGGCGACCGTCTTGCCCCCGGAGTCCTTGATGGTCGCGAGCGGCGACTGCTTGAGGGAGATCAGTTGAGCCTCGCCGTACGAGACCGCTGCGGTGAAGTTGGTGACCGCCTCACGTTCGGGCGTGACCAGCACACCGAACGCGGCGGTGTCGTACCGGTGGTTGCGGACGCTGGGCAGCAGACTGGCGAAGTCACTGGACACGTACGTCGTCTTCAGGCCCATGCGCTTGGCGATCTCATCCATGAGATCGACGTACATGCCGGTGGCCTTGCCGTCCTGCAGGAACGACGCCGGCTTGTCGTCGGTGCGGAAGGCGATGGACAGGACACCTGGCTTGACCAGCCCCAGATCGGCACCGTTCTGCGCGCCGCCATCGGTACCGTCGGCGCCGCCGCAGGCCGTGCCGGCCAGGGCGACCGCTATGGCGACCGCGGCCAGCCGCGATGAGGACCGGCGTCTGCTGCGTACGGATGCGGGGGGCATGGTGACTCCTTGAGGTGATGGACGGGGTGTCCGACGAAGTGATGGACGGGGTGTCCGACGTGGAACCGTCGTCGATGCTCAGACGGAATGGCGATGCTCAGACGGAATGGGGCGTGGCCGGCGCCGATGGCGAACTGGGCAGCGGCAGGGCGATGAACTGCTCGAGGAACGAGGTGAGCCGGTCCAGGGCGGCCTTCACCTGTCGTTCACCGAACTCGGCGCTCGCCACGGTGGCGTCGCCGAGGGCACCGTTCGGATCGAGGCGGTGGTAGGGCTGGGGGAAATGGATCGCGGGGTGCATCCGGCTGAGCCGGCCCGCGGGATCGAGGTCGGAACGGCGATGCGTTCCGGACACCAGGCTCTCCGTCCGCACCAGATCCGGCGCCAGGTACAGGGCCTGCGAAGTCTCCACCTCGCAGGAATGGCCGCGCAGCTCGCTGACCCCCTCTTGGCTGATGACGTCCGGCACCAGGGCGGAGATGCCGCTGGAGGCGAGGTGCATGTCAGGGAAGTCGGCGCGGATGCGGATCGACGCGATGTCGACCACCGCGTTGTTGCCTCCGTGCCCGTTGAGGAGGAACACCTTGCGCCAGCCGTGCCGATGGAGGCTGTGGACGATCTCATAGATGACTTGCTGCAACGTCTCCGGCGACAGCGTGAGCGTGCCGGGAAAGCCCATGTGGTGCTCGGACAGGCCGACCGTCGTCTCCGGCGCGATCACCGCGCGGGGCGCCATCCGTTCGGCGACCAACTTCGCCAGCTCGACCGCCCGGACCGTGTCCGTCTGCAAGGCCATGCCGCGGCCGTGTTGCTCGCACGAGCCGAGCGGCACGATCACCAGCGGCGCGACTTCGCGGGCTGCTTCCACTTCGGGCCATGTCATCTCGGCGAGAAGATGACCGCTCCCCCGAGGGCGACTCTGCCTCTGCGGCCCTACCCCTACCAATGTGTCTCTCCAGTCCTATCGATACAGCTGTGCTCGCGCCGAGTTCGGAGCCGGTCACCGCCGGCTCCGGCCACCTGCCGGCGTCAGGACAGGCGCGCGGCGACCGCGTTGCGGATCTCGGTCAGGTGTGCGCGGGTCAGCTCGCCGGCACGCGCCGCGTCCTGGTCCGCCACCGCCTCGAAGATGGCGACGTGCTGGTCATAGTCGGCGCGGTGGTCGTACATCCGCCGCACCTCCCGCTGCTCCCGCCGCCGCACGGCGAGCAGTGAGTCGATCACCTCGTAGATCACGGTGTTGCCCGACGCCGCGGCGAGCTCGCGGTGGAAGTTCAACCGCGCCTCCGGCTGGTCGGCGTCGCGCGGCTGCAGAGCGGTGGCGAGTGCCGCCTGCAACCGGTCGAGATTGTCCGACGTGCGGTGCAGCGCCGCCCGCATGGCGATGGTGGGCTCGATCATCAACCGGGCCTCGACCAGCTGCAGGGTCGCCTCCGTGGAGATCCCCGTCGTATGGGGATTGGCGAGGACCATCCGGGAGACGCCGGCCCCCACGTAGACACCCGAGCCGTGACGCAACTCGACCGCGCCGGTCGCCTGCAGACCGCGGAGCGCCTCCCGAACGGTCGGGGCTGTGACGGAGAACCGTTTCGCCAGATCCCGCACCGTAGGGAGTCCGTCGCCGTAACTCAGGTTGTCCCGCCTGATGATCTCCAGGATCTGGGTCATCAGTCCGTCGGTGAGGCTCGGTCTCACCGACGGGGAGACCGGAGCGTCGTACTCCGTCATGCTGCCGCCATCCATTTCGCGTTCGAAAAACGACCAAGTGAACTAGTCACTTGGTGACTCTGGCAGTGGACGAAGATTCTGTCAATGGAGCACAACGGGCAATTCATCGCACCGGCCTGGCACGGATATACGCGCCGCGCGACCGAGATGTCCTCAACCGAGCCGGTGATCGTGTGCACGTCGCACGCGTGGCGATCAAGACGTGGACGCCGACGGAAAGGGCTCGACCCAGGGGTGAGCGTGCTCTCCTACCTGGTCGGCGTCGCGCCACTCGCTTTCGATCCGTACGGCCGAGCCGCGAGGCGGATGCGATCGGAGCGATGACGGAAAGACCCCGCGATGACCGGGACCCCGCGGCGGCACGACCGCCCGGGCCTAAACAAGCCGTGCACCTGGCCAACAAGCCGTGCACCTGGCCTACAAGCCGTGCACCTGATCCGGCGACGGCCGGTCAGCTGAGGACGGCGTCCAGGAGCAGGATGCCCGCGCCGAGCAGCGCCGCGTCCGGACCTGAGCGCGTCACGGCGATCTCGAGGTCGCGGGTGGCCAGGGGCAGACAACGTTCGTACACGGCGGCGCGGATGGCCGAGATGAGCGGCTCCGCCTTGGACAGGCTGCCGCCGACCACGATGGCGTCGGGGTTGATGAAGTTCACCAGGACGGTGAGCACCTCGCCGATGAGGCGGCCGGCGTTCCTCACCAGGGCGGTCGCCTCCGGAATGCCGTCGTCCACCAGGGCGACGACGTCGGAGGGCCGCCCCACGGCGATCCCCTGCTCGGCGAGGACGCTCATCAGCGCGGCCCCGCTGGCGTAGGCCTCCAGGCAGTCGAGGTGGCCGCACGAGCACGTGACCGACGAGTCCGAACTGACGCGGACGTGGCTGATGTCGCCGGCCGCGCCGCGCCCGCGATGCAGGACGCCGTTGACGATCACTCCGCAGCCGATGCCGCTGCCGGCCTTCAGCACCAAGACGGTCTCGCAGCCCGGCCAGGCGCGGGCCTCCCCCACGGCCAGGAGATTGGCGTCGTTCTCGACGAGCACCGGCAGGTCGTAGTGAGCGCCGAGGTGCTCGGCGACGGGGAAGTTGTTCCACCCGGGCATCCGCGAGGGCGACACGACACGACCGCTGGCCGGATCCACGGGCCCGGGGAGGCCGATGGCGATCCCGCGCAGAGGGACCCCAGCCGGTCCGTGGGTCGCCAGCAGGTCGTCGAACGACGCCGCGATCCAGTTCAGAGTCGCCTCCGGCCCCAGGGCGATCTCACAGGGACGCTCCTCGACGACCAGAGGAGTGCCGCTGAGGTCGAGCAGGCCGAGACGCGCGTGGTGCCCCCCTAGGTCGGCCACCGCGAGCACGCCCGCGGTGGGACTGACCCGGAGCCTTCTCGGGCGCCGGCCGCCGCGCGAACTGACCGATCCCTCTTCGACGAGGAGGCCGCTCCCGATCAGTTCCTCGACGCGCAGGGAGACGCTCGACGCCGCCAGGCCGGAGAGACGGGCCAACTCCGCCCGCGACTCGGCGTGCCCGCCGGCGATGAGGCGCAGGAGATCGCCTTGCGCACCCCGCACCGGCAACCTCTCTTTGCCTGACATGGACAGAGGAATACCACGGGTTAACTTTGTACGGCAACACGTTGACCTACGCCAGAATCATCCATTACGGTCCGCTTTATCTTCGATTTCGAAAGAAGATGGCGATGATTCGAGTTCAAGGGCTCAACAAGTGGTTCGGTGAACACCACGTGTTGCGCGACATCGATCTTCACGTGGCCCAAGGAGAGGTCGTCGTGGTGATCGGTCCATCAGGGTCCGGCAAGTCCACGCTGTGCCGCTGCCTCAACCGGCTGGAGTCCGCCGGTTCCGGCGAGATCCTCATCGACGGTGTGCCCGCCCCCGTGGAGGGCCGCGAACTGGCCCGGCTCAGGGCCGACGTCGGGATGGTCTTCCAGTCGTTCAACCTCTTCCAGCACAAGACCGTGCTGGACAACGTGATGCTCGCGCCGATGAAGGTGCGCGGCCTCAGCCGTGCCGAAGCGGAGAAGACCGCCCGGGACCTGCTGGCCCGCGTCGGAATCGCCGAGCAGGCCGGCAAGATGCCCGGGCAGCTTTCCGGCGGGCAACAGCAGCGGGCGGCCATCGCGCGGGCGCTCGCCATGCGGCCCAAGGTGATGCTCTTCGACGAGCCGACCTCGGCCCTGGACCCCGAGATGGTCGGCGAGGTCCTGGACGTCATGGTCCAGCTCGCCGCCGACGGCATGACCATGGTCGTCGTCACCCACGAGATGGGCTTCGCCCGCAGGGCCGCCGACCGGGTGGTCTTCATGGACGACGGCCAGATCGTCGAAATGGCGGAGCCGAACGCCTTCTTCGAATCTCCCACGACGGACCGGGCCAGGAGCTTCCTGGCCAAGGTACTCACACACTGATCGCAAAGGATGGTGGGCCCGATGGTGTCCATGAGGCGGGTGGCCGCTGTCGCCGCCGTGTCGATGGTCGGCCTTTCGGCGGCCTGTTCCGGAACGGACTCGACGAGCTCGGCGGTGCCGGGCGCACCCAAGGACAACGGCGTGATCGCGCAGGCTCCGGTCGCCTCGGCCGCCGAGATCCTGCCCGGCTCGACGATGGAGAAGATCAAGCAGCGCGGCGAGCTGATCGTCGGCGGTTCGCTCGACGCGCCGCTGCTGTCCCAGCAGAACCCGACGACCGGCGAGGTCGAGGGGTTCGACGCCGACATGGGCAAGGCCCTGGCGAAGTACATCATCGGCCAGCCCAAGGTGAAGATCGTCAACGCGGCGTCCGAGACCCGTGAGGCGCTGCTGAGCAACGGCACCGTAGACGTCGTCTTCCAGACGTACACGATCACTCCGGAGCGGGCCGCGCAGGTCGCCTTCGCCGGGCCGTACTACTCCTCGGGCCTGTCCATCGCGGTGAAGAAGGGTGCGGCGGGGATCGCCAAGCCGGAGGACCTGAACGGCAAGACCGTCATCGCCGGCGCCAACACCCCCGCGATCACGGCCATCAAGAAGCTCGCCCCGCAGGCAACGATCGTGACGTTCGGCAGCGACCCCGAGTGCGTCCAGGCGCTCAAGCAGGACCGCGGCGTCGCCTACGTCCAGGACGAGACGCTCCTCGTCGCCGACGCCCAGAAGGACCCGTCGATCCAGGTCGTCGGCTCGCCGTTCACGACCGACCCGTACGGCATCGGCCTGAAGCACGGCGACGACCAGTTCAAGAAGTTCGTCAACGACTGGCTCACGAAGATCCAGGGCCAGGGCGTCTGGCAGCAGATCTGGAAGGGCTCCCTCGGCACGGTCGTGCAGGGTGAGGCCCCGACTCCGCCGCAGATCGGATCGGTTCCGGGTTCCTGATGTCCGCGTTCCTCGATCACCTGCCCGAGTTCTGGCAGGGGCTGATCGTGACCCTCCAACTGACCGCGGCGTCGTTCGCCGGCGCCGCGGTCGTGGGTCTGCTGATCGCCGCCATGCGGGTCAGCCCGGTCCCCGTCCTGCGCGGGATCGGCACGGCCTACGTGGAGACCCTGCAGAACCTGCCGCTCCTCGTCCTGCTGGTCCTCGCGGTCTTCGGCCTGCCGGAGATCGGCCTGCAGGCCGGCCTCCAGGTCACGGCCACCGTCGTCATCGCGCTCTACGAGGGCGCCTACATCGCCGAGGCGCTGCGGTCCGGCGTCAACGCGGTCGCCTCAGGTCAGGGTGAGGCGGCTCGGGCGCTCGGGCTGACCTTCGGCCAGTCCCTGCGGCACGTGGTCCTGCCCCAGGCGCTGCGGACGGTCATCCAGCCGATCGGGAACATCTTCATCGCCCTGACGATGAACACCTCGCTCGCGGCGGCGGTCGGCGTCGTCGAACTGACGGCCGCCGCCAACCGGGTCAATCTCCTGGAGGCCCAGCCCATTCCGATCTTCGTGGGCGCCGGCCTGGCCTACGCGGTCGTCGCGGCCTGCGCCGGCTTGGTGACCGGCCGGCTCGAACGCCGACTGGCGGTGGTCCGGTGAGCAACGTGTTGTTCGACGAGCCCGGCCCGCGGGCGCGCCGCAGGATCAGGATCGCGACCATCGCAGGGGCGGTCGTCCTGCTGGGCCTGGTGGCGCTCGCCGTCCGCCAGTTCGCCGCGAACGGCCAGCTCGCCGCCGACCGCTGGCAGCCGTACGCGACCTGGCCGATGTGGCGCTACCTGCTCGGCGGGCTGTGGTCCACCGTGCTCGCGGCGGTCGTGTCGGCCGCGCTCTCGATGGCGGCCGGCCTGGCACTCGCGCTCGGGCGGCTTTCCCGGCGGCCGTGGGTCCGGATGCCGTCGGCCGCCTACGTGGAGACCGTGCGGACGATCCCCGTACTGGTGCTGGTCTACGTCGTGCTGTTCGCGCTGCCCCGGTACGGCCTGGACCTGCCCCTGTTCTGGAAGCTCGTCGTGCCGCTGACCGTCTCGAACGCCTCGTTGTTCGCGGAGGTCTTCCGGGCGGGAATCCTGTCCATCGAGCGGGGCCAGAGCGAGGCCGGGCTCGCGGTCGGGCTGACGCAGGGGCAGACCATGCGCCTGATCGTGCTGCCGCAGGCGGCCCGGCGCGTCCTGCCCTCGATCGTCAGCCAGTCGGTCGGGCTGCTGAAGGACACCTCGCTCGGCTTCGTCGTCAGCTACGCCGAACTGCTCTACAGCGGCAAGGTGCTGGCGAACTACAACGGCCTGCTCATCCAGACCTACATCGTCGTCGCGCTGGTCTATCTGGTGGTCAACGCATCGCTGTCCAAACTGGCCCGCACTCTCGAGGCGCGCCAGCCGCGAAGGAGGCTGTTCCGTGTCTGAGTTCGTCCCGCTCGCCGAGGTGGTGCGGTCGGGGTTCGTGGAGAGCGTGCACTTCGGCAGCGCCGTCGCTCTCACGCCCGACGGCCGCACCGCCGTCGCGCGCGGCCAGGTCGGCGCGCCGGTGTTGCCGCGCTCGTCCGCCAAGCCGTTCCAGGCGCTCGCCTGCCTGCTCTCCGGCGCCGACCTGTACGGCCCGCGCCTGGCGATCGCGGCGGGAAGCCACACGGGTGAGGACTTCCACGTGCGGCTGGTCTCCGAGATTCTGGCCGAGGCCGGGCTCGGATTCGACGCCCTGGGCTGCCCCACCGACTGGCCGGAGGACGAGGCCACCCGGCACACGCTGATCCGAGGCAGCCGGGGACCGTCGCGTGAGCGGATGAACTGCTCGGGCAAGCACGCCGCGATGCTCGCCGCGTCGGCGGTCTCCGGCTGGGCCGTCGACTCCTACCTCGACCCCGGCCATCCCGTCCAGCAGCGGGTCCGCGCGGTCGTCGAGGAGCTGTCGGGAGAGAAGGCGGCCCACGTCGCCGTCGACGGTTGCGGCGCGCCGCTGTTCGGCATCTCGCTGGAGGGTCTGGCGAGAGCCGTACAGGCCATGGTGCTCGCCGAGCCGGGGACGGCGCCGCGGGCGGTCGCGGACGCGATGCGCGAACACCCCGAGTACGTCGGCGGGACCGGTCACGTGAACACCTCGCTCATGCGGGCGCTGCCGGGCGCGGTGGCGAAGGGCGGGGCCGAAGGGGTGCTCGTCGTCGCGCTCGCCTCGGGGCACGCGGCGGCGGTCAAGGTCATCGACGGGAGCCCGCGTGCCACGACCGCGATCGCTCTGGCGACGCTGCGGGCGGCGGGCGGAGACGTCACGCCGGCCGCGGAGTTCGCGACTGTTCCGGTGCTGGGCGGGGGAATCCCGGTCGGCGAGATCCACGCCTCGGGGGAATCATGAGCCTCACGTACGAGATCTGCATCGACAGCACGGCGGGCGCGCTGGCGGCCGAACGTGCCGGTGCGCATCGGGTCGAGCTGTGCTCGGCGCTCTTCGACGGCGGCCTGACGCCGACCCTCAGCGCGGTCGAGGCGACCCGCGCGGCGGTCTCGTCGATCCGGTCGCGAGTCCCGCCGTCCACCGCAACCCGTATCCGTTCATGGGCGGGGAGCTGCGCCGGCCGGAGTACGTCCGCCAGGTCACCTCGCCCGCGCTGGTGTCCGAGGTGATCTCCGCCTCCGCGCGTTAGCCGTCCGAGTCGTGTGTGTGGCCTGGCCGACCCCGGCCAGGCCACATGCTGGCCAGGCCACATCAGGTCACATCGTGGGCTCTGCCGCGCCGACCCCGGCCTTGCGGTCCACGCGCCAGGCGAACAGGACGTGCACGAGCCCACCCGCACCAGGCAGCGCGGTGGCCAGGAACACCCCCAGGGCCAGGTAGTACAGGAAGCCGGTCGGAGTGTCCTCGCCGGAAAGCGTGAGAGCCGCCGTGAGCGCCGTCGCCGCCGCGATGCCGAGAAGGACGAGGTAGAGAGCCAGGCGGTTCCTCAGCGTCCAGGTCGTCCGGAGTTCGCGCCAGAGGGACCAGACGACCGGGACGGTCAGCATCGGACTCCCGCCGACGGCGTATCCGAGGGCGAGAAACGGGTGGGCGATCATGTAGCCCCCAGTCGCCACGATCCCGGCACTCCAGATGTGCTCAGGAAGATCGCAGACGTCCCTGAGCCAGATTCCCCCGCCGAACACGACCGCGAGACCGGCGATCGTGAGGGCGTACCGGCTCCACGGCCGGGGTTCCGGCGCTGACGTTTCGATCACGACGCCAATCATGGCGGCCGGCCGAAATCCCCGCCACGTCCGATGTCGATCCCGCCGGGGGCCGTTCGTATGGAGGATGAGACTCGTCCAAGCGCGAAGGAGTACCCCATGAAGCAGTACATGCTCAGCGTGATCCAGCCCGACGGGGATCCGCCCCCGCCCGAGATCATGGATTCGATCACGCGGAACCTCGACGCCCTGAACCAGGAGATGAAGGCCGCCGGCGTGTGGGTCTTCGCCAGTCGTCTGCACCCGGCGAGCACGGCGACCGTGCTGCGGGTCAAGGACGGCGACGTGCTCATGACCGACGGACCGTACGCCGAGGGCAAGGAACATCTCGGCGGGTTCACGATCATCACGGCGCCAGACCTCGACGCGGCGCTCGAATGGGGCAGCAAGCTCGCCCAGGCGATCGGCCTGCTCCCGATCGAGGTGCGGCCGTTCGCAGACGAGGCCTGACGCCTGGAAGCCGGGACCCGCGGAGACGGTGATCAGCCGGTCGCCCGCGCCCCGTGGAGGACCAGGGCCACCGCTCTGTCGGTGAAGTCCTGGTCCAGGGGCATCTGCCGGAACACGACCCGCAACCAGACGGCGCCGGCGAGCAGATCGACGATCATCATCGGATCAGCCGACGCGTCGATCTCCCCCCGCTCGCGGGCCCGCTCGAAGATCGGCAGCTCTCGGGCGAAGCGGTCGGCGAAGAAGCCCTTCGCCGCGTCGGCCAGGGCGGGATCGTGTACGGCGGCGCCCAGCGCGGCGACGGCGATGTCGGACGCCGGAGGGATGGTGAGCAGCTGTGCGACGCCGTCGACCAGGCTCCGGAGATCTCCGGCGAGGCTGCCGGTGTCCGGCGCCTCGAAGTCGAGCGCATCCGCCTCGACGAGCGCCGAGCCGAGCAGGGCGGCCTTGGACGGCCACCAGCGGTAGATCGTCGTCTTGTTGACCTCGGATCGCGCGGCCACGCCCTCGATGGTGAGGCCCTCATACCCCTTCTCCGCGAGCAACTCGAGCGTCGCGTCCAGGATCTGCCGCTTCTTGCGAGGAGCCATGTCCGGGAGTGTAGTGCAACGCACCGTTGCGTTGTACTTTGAAGCAAAAACAACGCACCGTTGCGTTGCATTCGAGGAGGTCGCGGTGGGACTGCCGATCGTCTTCATCCATGGGATTCGGGTCAGCGGCACGATGTGGGACCCGGTCAGAGCCCATCTCACGAGCCCGTCCGCCGCCCCGGACCTGCCGGGCCACGGTTGCAGGCGCGGCATGCCGTACGACATGGACGCGGCCTGCGAGGTCGTCGCCGGCCACATCACCGATCTGGGCGGACGGGCACTCGTCGCCGGGTTGTCCCTCGGCGGCTACGTCGGCATCGCCACCGCCGCGCGCCACCCCGCCCTCGTGGCCGGCCTGGTGGCGATGGGCTGTACGGCGAAGCCCACCGGGAGTCGCGCCGCGGTCTACCGCCTCGCGGGCAGGCTCGCCGCCCGCAACCCCTCGCTGGCCGGCCGCCTGAGTGCGTACGGCTTCCGCAGGGCGCTTCCGGGGCCGGTCGCGAAGGCGTTCGCCGCAGGTGGCGTCTCCTGCGAGGTGGTGCCCTCGGTCGTCGAGGCCGTCGCCGCCGAGGATCCCGTGGCCTCGCTCGCGGCCTATCCCGGCCGGGTATGGCTGGTGAACGGCTCCCGCGACCCCTTCCGCGTCGACGAAGAGGAGTTTCTCCGGGCGTGCGCCCGTGGCAGTCTCACCCATCTGCCCGGACGGGGGCACCTCACCGTGCTCGCCGACCCCGCGAGGATCGCCCGTTTCATCGAGAGCGCCGCGCGAGCCGGAGATTCCACCACATCCATGGAAACTCTCGCACCATAAACCCCACCATAACCATAATCGGGATTATTTTACCCAGATATGGTCAGAAGTGACGTTAATGTCATGGCAGCCTCAAATGCATGCATACAAGGAAATTTATCCCGGTAGTGTGCATGGCCGTTCTTGGCCTGTTCACCGGGTTCTCCGCGCCGGCGCTGGCCCAGTCCGCACAGGCGCCCGCCTCATCCGTCCACTCCGCCACAGTGGACACCGCGCCACCGGTCTACGGCCGGGCGACCTACCTGCTCGACGCCTCGACGGGCGCGGTCCGGCTGAACGACGACGGTGCCCGGCGCATGCCGATCGCCAGCCTCACCAAGATGATGACCGCCTACGTCGTCCTCAGGCAGGCCAAGCTGACCGACACCGTCACCATCACGGCTGACGACGAGCGATATGCCAACGACAACGACGGCACGAGCGCCGATCTCGATCCCGGCGACCGCGTCCAGGTGAAGGACCTGCTCTACGGCCTGATGCTGCCGTCGGGCGCGGACGCCGCCCACGCGATGGCGCGCACCTACGGCCCCGGCGTCGACAAGTTCGTCGGCAAGATGAACGCCGCCGCCCAGCAACTCGGGCTGAAGGACACCCACTACGTCAACCCCGACGGACTGCCGATGGCCGGCGGCGACGGCTACTCCACCGCACAGGACCAGGCCCGGCTGGCCGCGGCCGCCCTTCGCGACAAGACGTTCGAGAAGGTGACCTCCACGCAGCAATACAGCATCGGTTCGACCGCGGCGCACGGCGCCCACACGTGGAACAACACCAACGAGATGCTCGACCTGCCGGGCGCGCTCGGCGTGAAGACCGGCTTCACCCAGGCCGCGGGCTTCTGCCTGGCGTTCGCGGCGGACCGCCAGGGACATCGGCTGATCGGCGTCATCCTCGGCGAGGACGTCTCCAGCAGGCGGTTCCGCACCGCCGAGTCTCTGCTGGACTGGGCGGCGGACAACCCGGCGTCCCAGCGGAACTCCGCCGCGTAGCGCCGTCGGCCGTCATCGCGGCCTTAAAGGCTGATACTCGGGCAAATAGGTTGATAACTGGTGCCAGACTGGCGACCCGTCGGGCGTGTGCACGTTCAGATCGACGCCCGCGGTTAGCGAGGAGGATTCGGTGGACAAGCCGGACTGGGCCGGACCCCTGACCGAGGCGTACGAAAGGTCTCTGGGCTATCTGACGGCCCTGCCCGACCGGCCGGTGGGCAACACGATGAACTGGCCGGATCTGCGCGAGGCACTCGGCGGGCCGTTGCCGGAAGGACCGGAGGACGCGCGGGACGTGGTCGCGAAGCTGGCCACGGCGGCCGAGCCGGGTCTGGTGAACACACCGAGTGGCCGCTTCTTCGGATTCGTCGTCGGCGGCGCCCATCCCGCGGCGCTGGCCGCGGACTGGCTCGCGACCACGTGGGATCAGAACGCCTGCCTGGCCGCCCTCGCCCCGTCCGCCTCGGCGGTGGAAGAGGTCGCCGGAGAGTGGCTGGTGCGGCTGTTCGGGCTCCCGGTCCAGACGTCGGTGGGGTTCGTCACCGGCGGTCAGATGGCCAATTTCACGGCGCTGGCCGCCGCCCGGCACGAGATGTTGCGCCGGGAAGGCTGGGACGTCGAGGCCGACGGGCTGGCCGGGGCGCCCCGCCTGCGCGTGCTGGCGGGCAGGCAGCGACACGACAGCATCGACCGCGCGCTGCGCTTCCTCGGCCTGGGCCGCAACGCGATCACCCCCGTGGAAACGGACGACCAGGGGCGGATGCGCCCCGACGCGCTCGCCGAGGCGCTCGCGGAGGGTGGCGGGCCGACGATCGTCTGCGCCCAGATCGGCGGCGTCAACACGGGGGCGTTCGATCCCGTGGGAGAGATCTGCGCGATCGCTCACGAGGCCGGGGCCTGGGTGCACGTCGACGGCGCCTTCGGGCTGTGGGCCGCGGCCGTCCCTCGGTTGCGGCATCTGACGGCGGGCGTCGAGCAGGCCGACTCGTGGGCCACCGACGGGCACAAATGGCTCAACGTGCCCTACGACTCCGGCATGGTCTTCTGCGCCCATCCGGAGGCGCACCGGGCCGCGATGGGCATCCGGGCCGGTTATCTCATCCACGGCGCCGACGGGGAACGCGATGCGATCGACTACACCCCCGACTTCTCCCGTCGCGCCCGCGGGTTCGCGGTGTACGCCGCCATCCGGACGCTCGGCCGCACCGGCATCGCCGACCTGGTGGAGCGCTGCTGCACGCTGGCGGCCAGGTTCGCCGAACGGCTGGCCGCCCACGACGACGTCGAGGTGCTCAACGACGTGTCCCTCAACCAGGTGCTGGTGCGTTTCCTCTCTCCCGACGGCGACCATGACGGTCACACCCGCGCGGTGGTGGATCGGGTGCAGCGGGAGGGGACCTGCTGGATGAGCGGGACGATCTGGCAGGGCCGTGCCGCGATGCGGATATCGGTGTCGAACTGGTCGACCGATCAGGACGACGTGGACCGGTCCGTCGAGGCGATCCTCCGGTGCGCCCGGCCGGACGCCGGAGACCGATGACGCGCGACGGCCGCCGGTCGGGAGACCGGCGGCCGCGCGGAACATCAGGGAGAACGGAGAGTGGTCAGCGGACGTTGCGGACCTTGACCGTCTCATTGCGGTAGCTCTTGCTGTTGCCGTCCGGCTTGTAGTTGCCCTCGACGTTGCCCGCGATGTCCACGGCGAACCAGTGGACCTCGGTGGTCTTGTCGACGGTGATCTGCTGCGCACCCTCACGCATGCCCGCCGCGGCGAGGCGGGGCGAGTTCAGCGTCGGCCGGCTGCCGTCCAGCGTGTAGTACACGTTGGCCGGCTCGTCCATCGTGAAGGTGAACGTGGCCGAGGTGTCGGTGCGGCCGGTCACCTCGAGCTTCGACTTCGGCCGGTCGTTGTCGTCGGAGAACGACCTGGCGACCTCGAGGATGGCGAGCTGGCCGTTGGCGAACTCCATCGCCTCCTCGTGTCCCTCGGCGAAGTCAGGCTGGAAGCCCACCGCATCGAACTGCTTGGTGGCCGGGTTGTAGACGTCCGCGCCCACCTCGAAGTCCCAGCCGATGATGCCGCGGTTGAACCAGTGCTCGTCGGCGCTGTTGCCCGCCGCCGAGTACAGCACGTCCGGGACCGGACCGGTCTGGCCGGGCCAGATCCCCGTGCCGCGCCACGCCTGAACCGCCGACAGGATGTGGCTGGAGGCGTCCCAGAAGTAGTTCTCCGTGCCGAAGTCGACCCGCGGGAGCAGCTCGCGGCCCGCCGTCTTGTAGGCGCCCGGAGGCCACATGAAGTAGCCGCCGTAGGAGTGCGTGTTCATCGCGAACTTGATGTTCGGGTACTGGTGGGTCAGCCAGACCTCGTTCTGCGTCTCCGGCTCCGACAGCTCGGACGGACCGGCGAACGTGCCGCTGGTGCAGCTCGACGAGGCGCCGCTGTACCCGTCGAACAGCGAGCCGACGGTGAAGTTGCGGTTCAGGTCGACGCCCCACGAGTTACGCGACGCCGGGTCCCCGGAGGTCGCGGGGCAGTAGTTGGTCATGTTCTTGCGCTGCATGTTGTAGTCGTAGAAGCTGTACGTCCCGCCGTCGGGGTTCACCGTCGGCATGATGAAGATGTCGAGGTTGTCGACCAGCTTCTTCGTCGCCGGGTCGCTGTCGTAGTTCCGCAGCAACCGCTCGGCGGTCTCCACACAGGTCAGCGGCGTCACCCACTCGCGGGCGTGCTCCTGGCAGTAGAGGAACACACCGACCTTCGAGCCGTCACGCTTCTTGCCGATGCGCAGCGCCTTCATCTGGAACGGGGCCCGCGAGACGCTCGGCGGCGCCTTCAGGTTGTCGGTCAGCTTCGTCGCCGGCGCGGCGGCCACCAGGCCCGCGCCCGCGTTGCCCCGGTAGGTCGACGCCGTCAGCAGCGCCGCGGCGGCGGTGTCGGCGTTGATCGCGTCCACCACCTGGCGGGCGGTGCTGCTGATCGCGCCGGCGGCGTCGGTGGCCAGGGTGACCGTGACGTTCTTGCCGGCGACCGCGATCGACAGCGGGGCGGAGGCGGTGGTCGGCTGCGCCACCGTCACGCCGATGTCGTTGCCGCCCTCGCTTCCGTACGCCTTGGAGGTCACGTAGAAGGTGCTCGCCGTGACCGTGCCGAACTGCGCCTGAGCCGCCCGGCGGTAGCCGTTCGTCTTGTTCGGCAGGTCGATGATCTGCGAGATGTTCGGGAACTGCCTGGCGAGGGAGGTGATGCGACCTGTGACCTCGGTGGGGTCCATGTAGTGGTCGACGAAGTCCTCGACGTAGTGCTTGCTCGGCGGCTTGCGCTTTTCACCGAGCCACTTGTTCACCGGCACGGTGACCGAGCCGCCGCGGCTGCTGGTGATGGTCACCTTGGTGGGCGCCGCGGTGATCGGCAGCGGGGCGCTGAACCGGTGGTACATGTACTGGCCGGCGTCGGTGAACCGCGACATCGTCGCCGTGCCGCCGGAGTCGGGCGCGGTCTTCGGGCCGCTGTCCCACGTGGCGGTGAGCACCGTCTCGGCGTCCGTGGCGCTCGACTTGACCTCTACCGAGAGGAACCGCTGGTCGTCGAGGCTGGTGAACCACTCGGCGCGCAGCGGGGTGAGAGTGTCGGTCTCGTCGGCGGTCGCCTGGGCCGACATGATCGCGGACTTCCGCTCGGCCTGGTTCTGGGCGTAGTCCGACTGGTCGGAGATGGCGCCCCGGACGTCGAAGCCCTGGTCGCGGAGGTCCTGTGCCTCCTGCGGGCTGAGGACGGCGTGGACCTCGATGCCGTTGTCGAGAGGCTTCTTGTACTCGGCGAGGTCGACGCCCATGTCGTTGAGCCGGTCGACCGCCGCCTGGTCGGGCACGACGATGCGGAGCAGCGCCACACCGTTCTGGTCGGTGCTGGGCTGCCGATCCGGCACGACCTGACCGGCCTGCGGAGAGGGATCGGCGAGAACGGGGTTCGGACTGAGAGTGAGGGTGAGGGCAATGGGCAGGGCCAGTACGACCGCTACGCGGCCGACCCTGCCATTGATGGAACGCCCCATGACAGATTCCTCCAGTTGGCACACGATTTCCCGGGGAGGGGGTTATCCCGGCAGAATGTGCGCAATTGTCATGATCTTCGCTAGGCAGTGAATCTTCGTCAAGGGCCTAAATCTCCATATTTGGTGCGTCCGGTAATGTAACAGAATCTTTATCTAGAACTTATGGACCATGGCCATATTTCGCGATAAGGACATGCTTTTCGCGTAATTCGTGACCGTTACGCTCGGCGAGCATGGATACCGATGACGTGTGGGGCCTCGTCCACCAGGCCCGATCAGAGCTCGACGAGGAGACCCGCGACGACGCCGAGGCGGTGGCCCGGCAGATGGTCGCGCTGCTGTCCCAGCGAGAACCGGCCGAGATCGTCGCATTCGAACGGCCGCTCTGGGACCTGCTCAACGCCTCCTATCGAGCGGACCTGTGGGCGGCCGCGTATGTGATCAACGGCGGCGCCTCGGACGACGGATTCGACTACTTCCGGGGCTGGCTCGTCGCCCAGGGCGAGGCGGCGTACGGCCAGGCGATCGAAGACCCCGACTCGCTCGCCGACGTCCCCGCCGTCCGGAACGCGCACGCCCAAGGCGACGACCTTCAGGGGGAGGACGTCCTCAGCGCGGCCTGGAACGCCTATCAGGCCGTGACGGGCGAGGAACCGCCGCCGTGGTCCTTCTCGGTCCGGCATCCCCGCCTGGATCCGGACTGGGATTTCGACTTCGGCGACGAAAAGGAGATGCGACGCCGCCTGCCCCGGCTGACGGCCCTCTTCTACGGACCGGCCCAGTGACCTGCGGCGAGGCCGTCAGGCGCAAACACTCTCGATCGGTGCGTCGCCGGGGGCGCATAAACCGATGCCGAGGGAAATGCCTAACCGGCGCTCCACTCTGTCGGAGAGATAGGTGACGACGATGCCCCTGCCGAACGCGGGTGAAGGCGTCCACATTGAGGTCCCCCAGATTCTCCCCGAACCCGACTCGTGTGACGGTGACCGATCCGCCGCGATCGAGGCAGAGCGGGATATTGCCGAACAGGTAGGGATCTCCCAGCAGGCTGTCACCTACGCTCATGACTGCGTCTCAGGCTCCTCCACCGAGGGATCGCTCCGGAGACGCAATCGGACGGGCCGCAGGAAACACCGCACCCCCACGTGAGCGCGTACGTGTTTCCCCCGGGCGGCCCGTCCGGAGGGTCCCGTCGGTCAGCTCGCGCTATGTGCGACCTCGGAGTGTGAGCGGCCGTGGTGGTCGTCGTGACCGTGGCCCTCGTGACCGTGGCCGTCGTGGTCGTCGTGACCGTGTCCCCGGCCGTGGTGCGGCCGCCGCAGCCCGGAAAGGTCCCGCTTGGCGACGCTGTTGCGATCGGAGACGTGGTTGCCCAGCGCGAACTGCGGCCAGTAGCCCAGGATCTCCTGCCGGCTGCGCTCGCTCCACGCGCGCGCCAGCTCGCTGCGGCACTTGTAGAAGTTCAGCGCGTACCCCTCGGTGTGCAGCCTGAGCAGGGAGAAGCCTCCGGGGTACTCCTTGACCGCGGCGACCTCCTGCAGCGTGACGCCGGGCGCGGCGGGGCTGACGGTGCGGTGGTTGCGGTGCGTGTGCCCGGCATGGTGAAGGAAGACGCCGGGGGTCTTCGCGTACGCGCCGAGGACCGCGGCCGCCTGAGCGGCGTCGAGGGAACTGCCCGGAGTGATCGGGAACGGCGAGTCGGTCATCACGAGCGGGTGGTGCCCGAAGACGACGGTCGGCTGGTCCCTGTGCGCGGCCAGATCGGCCTGGAACCACGACATCTGCTCCGGCGACATGCCGCCGGCGTCGCCGCCGTTGCCCGGCTTGTCGTAGGTGTCGAGGCCGATCACGTGCAGCCCCGAGAGGTCCTTCGAGAAGTACGTCAGCTCGTCCTGGGGGAAGTAGGCGTCCTGGAAGCAGTCGTTGCCCTGCCACCTGCCGACCCGGCAGGTGGCGTAGGCGTCCCCGCTGTGCGCGCGGTCATGGTTCCCGCGCGTGACGAAGTAGTCCTCGCGGTACCGCCCGAACCGGGTCAGAAGTTGCCGGGACCGGTTGAGGTCGGCGGGCACGGCTTCGGCCGAGATGTCGCCGGCCGCCAGAAGGTAGGTCGGGTCGAGCCTGGCGACGTCGTCGACCAGGGACTCCAGCATCACCTCCGGGTACGGCGGCAGCCCGGGAACCTGGGAGATGCCGATGTACTGCGGTTGGCCGCCGACCAGCCCGGCCTGGGTCTCCCCCATGTGCAGGTCGTTGCAGAGCACGATCGAGAACAGGAAACGTCCCGGCGGCGGCTGCGGCGTCGTGAAGGAGAAGGGGCCGTTCGTGCCGCGACCGTAGTCGGAGGTCCCCACCGCGTTGCCGGCGATGAGGGTGAACTCCATGGGCGAGGCGAGCTTCCCGTTGGATCGCGCCTGGTAGTAGTAGGTCTGGCCAGGTTCGAGGTCGGTCAGTTCCACGTGGTGGTAGGGCGTGTGCGAGCGGATGCCGCCCGCGACGCGGTTCAGCCGCGAGGGATGGGTGCCGTAGACCACCTCTCCGTCGGCGGGCGCGGGGACCATCCGGCCCAGGCCGTCGTCGGTGCCGGGCACGCCGGTGTACCACGTGATCACCGCCCGGTCCTCGGTGAGCGTCACGAGTTCCAGGTTGACGGGCATCACGTCCGTGGGCTTGGCCGAGGCGTAGGCGCGTGCGGGGCCCATGCCGGTGAGCGGCACGGCGGCCGCCGCCACCGCCGTCCAGCGGAGCAGGTCTCTGCGGGTGAAATCACATCCAGGCATACGGCAGAAATTAATTCCGGACGTTGAACGTCACCGCCCCCGTACGGCGAACAGCTGATCGACTGGGCAATGACAATCCATGAAGCGCGGCACGGCCCGCCCCACCCGAGGAACGTCGTGTGCGCGACGTGCCGCCCCGGCCGGCCTGCCGCGTCGCCGTACTGCCGTGAGCCGATGCGCGCGGGAGCGTCCCGGACGTGAACAAGAAGGTGGTCGAGCCTTCTCCGGACGTTTCCTCAGGGGTCACGGATCATCGGCAGGTTGGGACCCGTGGTCGCGCCCGCCCGGGTCCCGCGAAGCTTGCCGGGCCGTCGTGCCACGACTCCTCTGCACCATCGCGCCACACCGTCCGGGGGCACGCCCCCTTCCGTACATCGGACCAGGAGACGCATGTGACCAGATTCCGCAGCACCGCCGCGGCCCTACTTGCCGGAGCGGCCGTCATGGCCCTCGCGAACCCGGCGTCCGCGACCTCGTCAGGAAGACATCACCACAAGAGCTTCGACCTCCAGGCTCACCGTGGCGGCCTCGGTCTCGTCGTGGAGAGCACGCTCGACTCCTTCGCCAGCGGGCTGCGCGTCGGCGTCAGCACGCTGGAACTGGACATCCAGATCACCGAGGACGGCAAGGCCGTCGTCACGCACGACCGCAAGGTGGACGGCCGCAAGTGCCAGGACACCGGGCCCGTCTCCCCCGGCGACCCCGAATACCCCTATGTCGGTAAGTATGTGAACACGCTCTCCCTCGCCCAGGTCAGGACGCTGGACTGCGGGTCGAAGCCGCTGACGGAGTTCCCCGGGCAGCGGCCCGCCCCCGGGGCCCGGATGCCGCTGCTGAGCGAGGTGTTCGACCTGGTCAAGCGCTTCCACGCGCACGATGTGAAGCTGAACGTCGAGACCAAGGTCGAGGCGGGCGCCCCGGCGGAGACCGCGCCGCGTGAGCAGTTCGTCCAGGTCGCCGCGCGGGAGATCCGCCGCGCTCACATGATCAAGCAGGTCACGATCCAGAGCTTCGACTGGGGCTCGCTCATGCGCATGCGGAAGGTCGAGCCGCGGCTTCCGCTGGTGGCGCTCACCAACTACGACTTCCTCCAGACCGGCCAGCCCGGCGCGTCGCCCTGGCTGGGCGGCATCGACATCGACGCCTTCGGCGGCGACCCGCTGAAGGCGATCAAGTCGTTCGGGGCCAAGGCCTTCTCGCCCGTCCACGGGTTCCCGCAGAACGGGAAGGTGACCGACCCCGGCTACCGGCCGTACGTCACGAAGGCGATGGTCGACGAGGCCCACCGGCTCGGCCTGAAGGTGATCCCCTGGACCGTCGACGACGAGCCCACCATGAACAAGCTCATCGATGACGGCGTCGACGGCCTCATCACCGACTACCCCGACCGCCTGCGGGCGGTGCTCGCCGACAGGGGCTTCACTCTGCCCAGGCAGTACAGGGGCCCCCGCGGCTGACCCCGTCACCCCGACCGCCCCGAACTCCCCGACCGCCCACGCAGGCGCCTCCGTCTGCGTGGGCGGCCCGGTGCTCAATCGTCGAGGGCGGCCAGGTCGTCGGGCGTCAGGCGGATCCGCCCCGCGGCCATGTTCTCCTCCAGATGCTCGAGAGAACCCGTGCCGGGGATCGCGAGCATCACCGGTGAGCTCGCCAGCAGCCACGCGAGCGCGACCTGCGGCGTCGTGGCCTGGTGGCGCTCCGTGACGCCGGCGAGACGGGCGCCGTCGATCGGCCGCCGCCCGCCGCCGAGCGGGAAGAACGGCACGAAGGCGATCCCGGCCTCCTCACATCGGTCCAGAACCTCGGCGTCGCCGCGGTCCTGCACATGGAAGCTGTTCTGCACGGCCGCCACCGGTGCGATCCGCTGGGCCTCGGCCAACTGGGCGGCATCGACGTTGCTCACGCCGAGGTGCCTGATCAGCCCTTCCTCGCGCAACTCGGCCAGGGCCGCGAACCGGTCGGAGATCGAGAACCCGCCGGGGGCGTTCATGCCTCCCACTCGCAGGTAGACGAGGTCGAGCCGGTCCACGCCGAGGCTGCTCAGGTTGTCCTCCACGAGTCCGCGCAGTTGCGCGGGGCCGGCCTCACCGCTCGGCACTCCCGAGGAGTCCAGCAACGGCCCGACCTTCGTCGCGATCACAAGCCCGTCCCCGTACGGCGCGAGCGCCGTCTTGATCAGGTCGTTGGCCACCACCCCGCCCCGGCGGTAGAACCACGCCGTGTCGATGTGGTTCACGCCCAGTTCGAGCGCGCGGCGAAGCACCGCGACGCCCGTCTCCGGGTCGCGGGCGGGACCGTCGAAGGTGCCGGTCGGCAGCCGCATCGCGCCGAAACCGAGCCGGTTGACCGGCAGTTCTCCGCCGAGGCGGAACTCCCCTGTGAGCGCGGCGGGAGAAACCGAATATCCGTTCGTCGTCATATGGGCAAGACTCCTCCGCCGGCGGAGCCGGGTCGATGCGATGGCAACAAGCTGCCACCCCGGCCGGGCCGGTCATAATGGATGAATGACTGCTAACCAGGTCATGACCGTCCGCGGTGACGCGGAGCTCGTCGCTCGCGCGGGTCATCTGTTCGCCGGCGCCCGTCACGAGTTCGTGTGCGCGGCCCGCGATCTGGACACGTGGTCGCAACCTGAGGCACGGGAGGCGATCAGCGGCCGGATGCACGCGGACGGCACGGCCGGTTTCGTGGTGCGCAAGCTGCTCACGCCGGCCGCCCTCGCCGACGAGGCGTCGCGACGGCACCTTGGCCAGATCACGGCCGCGGGCGGCCGGGTGCGGATCAGCTCGGCACCGCTCCCCCACGAAACGATCATCATCGACCGGCGGGTGATGATCCTCGCGAGCCCTGAGGCTCCGGGCCCACGCGAGTTCACCGTCACCACTTCGCCCGCGCTCGTCAGCGGCGTGCACGCCCTCTTCCTCGCCGCGTGGGACAACGCGACCGACCTGGCGGCCTATCTGTCCGGCGACCGGCCCCATCTCGACGACGACAACCGGGCCGTCCTGCGCGCTCTCGGCGCCGGATACACCGACGAGACCGCGGCCAGAGGCCTCGGCCTGTCCGTGCGCACCTACCGGAGACGGGTCGCCGAGCTCATGGCCACGCTGGAGGCCGATTCCCGGTTCCAGGCCGGGCTACGCGCGGGCGAACTCGGCCTCACCGGCTAGCCCTACCCGCCGGCGCCGCCCCTGTCCGGGCGGGGCGGTTGCGCCGGAGCCAGACGACGTCGCGGCCGAAGGACCACACCAGGGACGCCAGCGCCGCTCCGACCGAGACGGCCTCGACGGGGTACGGCAGCACGCCCGAGGCGGCCACGACGAGCACGATCCCCTGCGTCGCCGCCACGACCTTCCTGGCGAAGCTCGGCGGCAACGCCGACCGCAGCCAGGGCGTCGTCCAGCCGGCCACGACGAAGGCGTACCGCATGGCGCCGATCACCAGCACCCACGCGCCCAGGGAGACCGAGACGTAGACGCTCAGGACCAGGATCAGGAAGGCGTCGACCTCCATGTCGAAGCGTGCGCCCAGCTTGGACACGGTCCCGGTGCGCCTGGCGACCTGACCGTCGACGGCGTCGAGGATCAGGGCCACCGTGGCGAGTGTGACGAGGATCACCAGCGACAGCCCTCCGGCCGGGTGATCCGTCATCACCAAGACCGCCACGAGCGCCGTCACACCCCCGACGAGCAGCGCGCGAGCCAGCGTGACATGATCGGCCGGGCCCAGTGAGCGGGTTCCCGACCGCCTGGCGGCGACGGCGAGGAACACCCACAGGGCGGCCGTGTAGACGACCCCGGCGGCCAGGCTCGCCGTGCTCAGGCCCACGACGGCGTGGAGGAGGCCCAGCAGGCCGACCTGGACACCCGCCCCGGCGGCCTGTTCCCAGTGGATTGAACCCGCGCCGAACTGTGCACGTGTTGTTGGAGTAGTTCGTATGGACGGTGCCGTCATTCGGAACCCCTGTACTCATTCGTACCCATATGTACCATCTATCCACCAATTGAGGAGATGCCCGGTGATACGTACGGCACGTGCCTTCTGGTTCACGTCTCCCGGAGAGGGCGAGATCAGATCGGTCGCCCTGCCGGAGCCAGGCCCAGGCGAGGTGCGGGTCCGTACGCTCTGCTCGGGGGTCAGCCGGGGCACCGAGACCCTGGTCCTGCGCGGCGGCGTGCCCGAGAACCAGTACGACGTGATGCGGGCGCCGTTCCAGGAGGGCGACTTCCCCTGGCCCGTGAAGTACGGCTACCTCAACGTCGGGGTCGTCGAGCACGGGCCGCCGGATCTGCTCGGCCGTCCCGTCTTCTGCCTCTACCCCCACCAGACCCGTTACGTGGTCCCCGCCGAGACGGTCGTCCCCGTGCCGGACGGGGTGCCCCCGGAGCGGGCCGTGCTCGCCGGAACCGTCGAGACCGCGGTGAACGCCCTGTGGGACGCGGCGCCACTGGTCGGCGATCGGATCGCCGTCGTCGGCGCCGGGATGGTCGGCTGCGCCGTGGCCGGGCTGCTCTCGGGATTCCCCGGCGTCGGCGTCCAACTGGTCGATGTGAATCCCGCGCGGGCCGGTGTCGCCGCGGCGCTCGGCGTCGGCTTCGCGTCGCCCGATGAGGCCGAGGGCGAGTGCGACCTCGTCGTCCACGCCAGCGCCACCGAGGCGGGACTGCTCCGGTCCCTCGAGTTGCTCGCGCCCGAGGGAACGGTCATCGAGCTCAGCTGGTACGGCGACCGCCGGGTCAGCCTGCCCCTGGGCGAGTTCTTCCACTCCCGCCGTCTGACCCTCCGCAGCAGCCAGGTGGGCATGGTGTCCCCGGCCCGGCGTGCGCGCCGCGGCTTCTCCGACCGGCTGTCGCTGGCGTTGCGCCTGCTCGCCGATCCCGTGTTCGACGCGCTGATCACCGGCGAGAGCGGGTTCGAGGACCTGCCCGGGGCGATGTCCCGTCTCGCCGGCGATCCGTCCGCTCTGTGTCACCGAATCGTCTACGACCCCGCCCAGCCCTGAGAGGTTCCACCTTGTTCAGCATCACCGTTCGCGACCACGTCATGATCGCTCACAGCTTCCGCGGCGAGGTCTTCGGCCCCGCGCAGCGGCTGCACGGGGCGACGTTCGTGGTCGACGCGACGTTCCGCCGCGCCGACCTCGACGCCGACAACATCGTCGTCGACATCGGGCTGGCGACCCAGGAGCTCAGCGCGGTGCTCGCCGATCTCAACTACCGCAACCTCGACGACGAGCCCGCCTTCACCGGCGTCAACACCTCGACCGAGTACCTGGCCAAGGTCATCGCCGACCGGCTCGCCGACCGGGTTCACGCGGGCGCGCTCGGAGAGGGGGCCCGCGGGCTCGCGGGAATCACCGTCTCCCTGCACGAGTCGCATGTCGCCTGGGCGACGTACGAGCGCACCCTGTGAGCACGGCCGCCGTGTTCGCCGTGCTGCCCGGCGACGTCGACGACGTGGCCGCCCCGAGCGGCGGCAACGTCTACGACCGCCAGGTCTGCCAGGGGCTCGCGGCGGGCGGTCTGCCGGTCCACGAGATCGCCGTGCGGGGAGCCTGGCCGCGACCGGATGACGACGCCCGGACGGAGCTCGCCCGGGCGCTCGCCGCGGTGCCCGATGACGCGGTCGTCCTCCTCGACGGGCTCGTCGCGTGCGGGGTCCCCGACGTGATCGTCCCGCACGCCGGGCGGCTGCGCCTGGCGGTCCTGGTCCACCTGCCGCTGGGCGACGAGATCGGGCCGGAGCCGGACGCGGCGGCGGACCTGGACGCCCTCGAACGGGAGACCCTGCACGCCGCCGGAGTCGTCGTGGCCACCAGCCCCTGGACGGCGCGCCGGCTGATCGATCACCACGGGCTGCCGGGAGAACGGGTCCACGTGGTCTCCCCCGGCGCCGACGGCGCGCCCCTGGCGTCCGGCACCGACGGCTCCTCCCGGCTGCTCTGCGTCGGCTCTGTGACCCCGACCAAGGGCCACGACCTGCTTGTCGAGGCCCTCGCGGACGTCCGGGAGCCGTCCTGGAGCTGCGAGATCGTCGGGCCGCTGAGCCGGGATCCCGCGCATGTCGGCCGTTTGCGGTGGCTGATCGATCGTCTCGGGCTCGCCGGCCGTGTACGGCTGGCCGGCCCGCTGACGGGTGAGCGGCTGGCCGGGGAGTACGCGGGCGCCGACCTCGTGGTGCTCCCGTCCCGCTCGGAGACGTACGGCATGGTCGTGACCGAGGCGCTGGCGCGCGGGGTCCCGGTGCTGGCCACGGCCGTGGGCGGCGTGCCGCAGACCCTCGGTGAGGCTTCCGATGGCAATCCGCCGGGAATCCTTGTATCTCCGGAGGACCCCGCGGCGATCTCGGCGGGGCTTCGCCGCTGGTTCGGCGATCCCGGCCTGCGGCGCCGGCTCCGGCTCTCGGCACGCGATCGCCGTGACCGGCTGGAACCGTGGCATGAGACGGCACGGCGCATGGCCGTCGTGCTCGGACGACTACAAGGAGGGACACGATGAGCACGCCGGCATCCGGCGGCGAGCCGGCCCGAGTCACCCCGGACTGGCTGGCGTTGCGCGAGGGCGCGGACGCCGCGGCCAGAGCGGCCGAGCTGCTCGACCCGCTGCGGGCCTACCTGGCGGAGGTCGCACCGGAGCGGCTGGTCATCCAGGATCTCGGTTGCGGCACCGGCTCACAGGTCCGATGGCTCGCCGGGCGGCTGCGCGGCCCGCAACACTGGATCCTCCGTGATCGTGATCCCGAGCTGCTCGCCCACGTCGATGAGGGCGTGCCCACCTCGGCGGCCGACGGAGGCCCGGTGACGGTCGAGACCCGCCAGGGAGATCTCACCGCTCTGCGCGCCGACGACTTCGGCGGCACGTCGCTGGTGACCGCGTCCGCGCTGCTGGATCTGCTCACGTTCGACGAGATCGACGATCTGGCCGCGGCGTGTGTCGACGCCGGCTGCCCGGCGCTGCTGACCCTGTCCGTCGCGGGCAGGGCCGACCTGTCCCCCGCCGACCCTCTCGACGCCGAGCTGGCCGAGGCCTTCAACGCCCATCAGCGACGCACGACCGGAGGCCGCCGTCTGCTCGGCCCCGACGCCCCCGACGCCGCCACCAAGGCCTTCGAGCGACGCGGAGCTGTGGTGCGGAGCCGTCCGAGCCCCTGGCGGCTCGGCGCGGACTCCGCCGCTCTGGCGGAGGAATGGCTGCGCGGGTGGGTCGCCGCCGCCTGCGAGCAGCGGCCCGACCTCACGTCCCGGACGGATCCCTACCTGCGCAGAAGGCTCCAGGCCTGCCACGCGGGCGAGCTCGGCGTCGTCCTCCACCACACCGACCTGCTCGTGCTCCCCCCGAGGGCGGTCGCCGCGTGACGCTGATGCGCAGGCTCTGGCCCTGGCTGCGGATGCTCATCGGAGCGGGCATCCTGGGGATCCTCGTGTGGCGCCTCGGCACGGGCGCCTTCGTGGACGGGCTTCGCGTGATCGACGGCCGGTCGGCGATCGCGGCCCTCGTGATCGGCCTGGCGACCACCGTGGTCAGCGCCTGGCGCTGGTGTCTCGTGGCGCGTCGACTCGACCTGCGGCTGTCGCTGCCGACGGCCGTCGCGGACTGTTACCGGGCGCTGTTCCTCAACGTGCTGCTGCCCGCGGGAGTGCTCGGGGACGTCCACCGGGCGGTGAGTCACGGCCGGCAGTCCGGGAACGTGGGCCGGGGCGTGCGCGCCGTGGTCCTCGAACGGTTCGCCGGCCAGGTGGTGCTCATCGCCGTGGGTGTGACGGTGCTGCTCACCCAGCCCGCGCTGATCTCGGCCGTGGCCCACGACCTCGCGCCGGGCAGCGCGCTGACGATCGGGGCGCTGGTCCTGCTCGCCGTCCTCCTCGTGATCGGCGGATGGACCCTGTCGCGGCGGGGCGGGGCACCGTGGCACCGCGCCCTCGCGACGGCATGGACGGAGGGGCGCACCGCCCTGCTCGCCCGCGACGTCTGGCCGCGGGTGGCGCTGCTGTCCGCCGGCGCGGTGGCGGGGCACCTCGTCCTCTTCCTCGTCGCCGCCCGCACCGCGGGATCACACGCGACGGTCTCGCAGTTGCTGCCGCCGCTGGTTCTGACGCTCCTCGTGATGGGCCTGCCGGTGAACATCGGAGGCTGGGGGCCGAGAGAGGCCGTCTCCACCCTGGCGTTCGGCGTCACGGGTCTGGGAGCCGCCCAGGGGCTCACCGCCGCGGTGGTCTACGGCGTCCTCACGTTCGTCTCCACGTTGCCCGGCGCCGTGGTGCTGTTCCTGCGCCGTGACGGCCGGCGGCGCGGCCAGGACAGGCCGCGGCCGGGCGGGACGGTCCACCCCGCCGTCCGGTGAACGCCCGGCGGTCTCCGGCTCCCGGAGAACCGGTCAGTGGGTGACCGGGGTCGGCGGCGGGCCGCACCATTCGGCCAGAGCCGTACGGATCCGGTCGGCGGACGACTCGGAGCCCGCACCGGCCGCCCAGGCGATGTATCCGTCAGGGCGGACGAGCACGAGCGTGCTGGTGGCGCCGCCCGCCGTGACGACCCGCACGCGGCCGTCCCACCCGGCGGCCGCCTGGGCCGGGATCCGTGAGCCCTCGGGCGCGACCAGTAGCCAGCGTCTGCAACGCAACGCCTGGTACACGCTTTTCGGGCCGGGACCGTCCAGCGGGACGTCCGGCGCTCGGCGGCCCACGAGCGGATGGGCGCCGGGCGCCGCGGGATAGGCGAGGCCGATCCCCGAGACCGTCTCCGCCATGCGCCGGGCCAGCGGCGGGTAGCGCATGCCGGCCCGGAGAAGCACCCGCCAGGCCGCGCGCAACGTCCGGGGGCGCGCCATCGCACTGCGCAGGAGCCTGCCGCTGGTGCGGAGCGCGAGCTCGCCGGCCTGGTGCCGTTCGCTGCCGTAGGTGTCGAGCAGCCAGGCCGGCGCCCCGTCCCGCATCACGGCGGCGAGCTTCCACGCGAGGTTGGCCGCGTCCTGCAGGCCCGTGTTCATCCCGAGACCACCCGCCGGGGAGTGCACGTGCGCGGCGTCGCCCGCGAGGAAGACCCGCCCCACGCGATAGGTGGGCACCTGCCGCTCGTCACAGTGGAACTGCGATATCCATCGGGGGTCGTGCATGCCGAAGTCGGTCCCGAGCACCCGCCGGGTGATCTCGCGGATCTCGCCGAGTTCCACCGGGGCGGTGTCGGGCCGCCGTCTTCGCCGACTCCACACGATCACGCGGTACCAGCCGTCGCCGAAGGGCAGCACGAAGGCGAACCCGTCCCTGACCGCGTCCGCCGTCAGGACGTTCGGCGGCGGATCGGTCATCCGCACGTCGCACAACAGGAGCGAGCGCGCCACGGAGAGGCCGGGAAAGGGCAGGCCCAGCGAGCGCCGAACCGCGCTGCGCACCCCGTCGGCGCCCACCACGTAGCGGGCCCGCCAGGTGGACTCCTGGCCGTCGTGGGCCCGGATGTCGAGGTCCACCCCGTCGGCGTCCTGGCGCAGTCCCGTCACCTCCGCGCCCGGCACGAACTCGACGCCCATCTTCCTGGCCCGCTCCGTGAGCAGCCGTTCGGTCATGAACTGCGGCATGGCCAGCATGTACGGGAAGCGGGTGTCCAGGCGGGACAGGTCGAGCACTCCACGCCCGAACACCTTCAGCGTGTCGATGGGGAGGCCGGCCGCCACGAAGTCGTCCGCCAGACCGCGCGCGTCGAGTTCCTCGAGCGTCCGCGCGTGGACGCCGGCGGCGCGGCTCAGGTTCGACTCGCCGTGACGGCGTTCGAGCACGACACAGGACAGGCCTGCCGTGGCGAGATCGGCCGCGACGAGCAACCCCGTGGGGCCCGCCCCCACGACCACCACGTCCGTTACGGCAGCCATGACGTCCCTTTCCGCTGGATCTCGCTGAGAGACCCACCACAGGTGGACGAAATACCCTAAACCCGACAAATGACACTTATTTGTCGGGATGAACCCCAGGACTGAGGCCGTGCGATCTCCTCAGCGGGCGGCGGAGAGGTCGGCGAACAGGTTCTCCCACCTCGGCATGACCTTCTGCGGCGAGTACTCCAGAGCCGTCGCGGCGGCGGCCGCACCCATCCGGACGCGGAGATCGCGGTCGGCGATGACCCGGTTCACGCCGGAGGCCAGCGCGTCGACGTCACCGCCCGGCACGAGCAGGCCGTCCACCTCGTGGGTGAGGACGTCGCCGGGACCGGTCGGGCAGTCGAAGGCGACGATCGGCAGCGCGTGGGCCATCGACTCGATCATCACCATCGGCAGCCCCTCGAAGCGGGAGCTGAGCACGTAGATCGACGCCTTGGCCAGCTCCTGGTCGAGCCGGTCGCTGCGGCCCATGAGCGTGACGTTGCCGGCCAACCCGTGTTTCTCGATCAGCGCGTTGAGGTCGGCCTTCTTCGGGCCGGTGCCGAAGATGCGCAGGCTCCATTCCGGATTGCACGCCACGACCTGCTTGAACGCCGGGATGAGCAGGTCGAAGCCCTTCTGCCCGACGAGCCTGCCGGCGGCGACCACGAGCGGGTTCTCCTGCCGCGAGGGCGTCCGGCCGAGCGTGGCGACGGCGTTCGGCACCCACTCGACGCGGGTGCCGGGCAGCAGTTCGCGGTAGTCGTCGCGGTCGCTCGCCGTCAGCGTCACGACCGCGTCGAACCGGGAGTAGTGGCGGGCGATGTCGGCGCGCACGGTCTCCGGGTAGGTGCCCAGGTTCATGTGCTCCTGGGCGATGCGGACCACGCTCCCGGGGGTACGGCGGGCCGAGATGAGGTTGAGAGCCGGCCGGGTGGTCACCAGGATCCCGTCCCTCAGCGAGGAGACGTAGTCGATGACCGCCCGCTCCACCCGCTCGGTGAAGTACTCGGCCTTGAACTCCCCGACCGGAACGAGCCTGCCGCGCATCATGCGCCAGGCCCGGCGGCCCACGGAGTCGCGCCGCACCCCGCCCCTCTGGTCGGCCAGGGCCGTGAGGCGCACGCGGGGATCGATCTCGAACTGCGGCTCGTCGCGCCGCCGGACCGTGCTGATCACCTCTACGTCGTGCCCGGCGGCGGCCATGGCGTTGGCCTGGTTGAGGACCGTGCGGATGGTGCCCCCCATGCCGTAGGCGTGGAGGAGCATGTAGCGGATCTTCATAGCACCGTCCCGCGACGGCTCATGTCCGCTCCGCCGTACGGGGAAGGTAGTCCCAGCGCACGCTCATCGGCTTCAGCGCGTCGGGGATCTCCCCTTCGGAGGGCAGGTCACGGCCGGCCTGGACACGGCCGGAACGGATCTTGTCCTTCCAGTCGCCGAGCCCCTTCTCCGCGACGCTCAGGTCGCCATATGTCAGCATTCCTGATTCCCAGGGGACGTCGAGGAATTCGCAGATCCGGCGGGTCTCCTTCTCCGGCTCCGCGGTCAGGTCCTCATATCTCACGGTCAGGCCGGAAAGCGCCTTACGCGCCCGTTCGACCGCCTTCATGTACCGCAGGGCGTCCAGCGCCGCCTCCTCGGGAGTGCGCTTTTCCGGGTCCGCCTCGTGCCATGAGGCCGCGATGGACGCGGGGTGACGCAGCAGGAAGATGAACCGCGCGTCGGGCCAGCAGGCCGTGATCCGCTGGTAGGCGAAGGCGTTGGCCGGGGTCTTGTCCACCATGAACCGCTTGCCGCTCTTGACGAGCTCCCGGTGGAGCACCCGGTCCCAGAGCAGATGCTCCAGGTCGGCCCTGTTGTGGCCGAGGGCGCTCATCGCCGACTCGGCCAGCGGGGTCCCGAAGTTCACGAAGAGCCGCCGCACGTGGAGTTCGTGGGGGGCGTGCAACATCGAGTGGGCGTTGAGCATCGCCCTCAGCAGAGTGGAACCCGAGCGGACGGGAGACAGGATGAAGATCGGCGCGGCCAGCAGCCGATCGATCCGCGGATCCTCCGGCGGCCGGACCAGCTCCTCCGGCGCGGCCTCCGCCGGCCCCCCATTCCCTACTCGATTGAACTGGAATCCTGCGTACTTGATGAAGGCGTTATTGACCTTCCGCTGCCAGGTCATAGCGGGAGAGACTACTCGATTTTTCTAATAATTCACTGAGAGTTCCTTGTGAATGTTCACCCGCGCATTCACTGAAATAACTCTATAAACCTACTTCTTATACATTGAATTAGGCCGACGACGATGGGGATACCGAACCCGGCGGACTGGACGCCCGCCGGGTTCGGCCGGTCATTCGGCGGCGACGTGCCGCTTGAGCCGTACGACGACGCTCTTGGACGTGGGGGTGTTGGAGGTGTCCGCGGTCGAGTCGAGCGGCACGAGCACATTGGTCTCGGGGAAGTAGGCCGCGCAGCACCCGCGCGCGGTGGAGTAGGCGATCACACGGAACGCCTCGGCCGTGCGCTCCCCGTCGGGCCACTCGCTGATCAGATCGACGAGTTCGCCGTCCGCGATGCCGCGCTCGGCGAGGTCGTCGGGGTTGACGAAGACGACCCGGCGGCCGTTGTGCACGCCGCGGTAGCGGTCGTCCATGCCGTAGATCGTGGTGTTGTACTGGTCGTGGCTGCGCACCGTCTGCAGCAGGAGGCGCCCCGGCGCGAGACGGAGGACCTCGAGGGCGTTGGCGGTGAAGTTCGCCTTGCCCGTGTCGGTCGGGAAGCGCCGTTCGTCGCGGGGGGCGTTGGGGAGGGTGAAGCCCCCGGGCTCGCGCACCCTGGCGTTGAAGTCGTCGAATCCGGGCACCACGCGCTCGATGCGGTCCCGGATGGCGTCATGGTCGGTCTCGAAACGCTCCCAGGGGATGCCGGCGACGCCGTCCTGCTCGAAGAGCCTCATGGCCAGCCGGCTGACGATGGCCACTTCGGAGAGCAGATCGGGTGAGGCGGGAGCCAGCCGTCCCCGGGAGGCGTGCACCATGCCCATTGAGTCCTCGACCGTCACGAACCGGTCGCCGTCCTTCTCCGTGCGGCCCATCGTGGGGAGGATGAGCGCCTGCTCACCTGCCACGGCGTGGGACCGGTTCAGCTTGGTCGACACCTGCACGGTGAGCCTGGCCCGCCGCATCGCCGCCTCGGTCACCGCCGTGTCCGGCGTCGCGGAGACGAAGTTGCCCCCCATCGCGATGAACACCTTGGCGTGCCCGTCGCGCAGGGCCCTGATCGACTCCACCGCGTCGGCGCCGTGGCGGCGGGGCGGCTCGAAGCCGAACTCGTCACGCAGCGCGTCGAGGAAGGCCGCCGAGGGCTTCTCGTAGATGCCCATCGTGCGGTCGCCCTGGACGTTGGAGTGCCCTCGCACGGGACACACCCCGGCCCCCGGCCGCCCGACGTTGCCGCGCAGCAGCAGGAAGTTGACGACCTCCCGGATGGTGGCGACGGAGTTCTTGTGCTGGGTCAGGCCCATGGCCCAGCACACGATCACCGACTTCGCGCCGAGCACGTCCTGGACCGTTTCCTCGATGGCGGTCCGGGGCAGGCCCGTCGCCTCCTCCACGTCCTCCCATTCGAGCTCGCGGACGTTCTTCTCGAAATCGCGGAACCCGTGGGTGTGGGTCTCGACGAACTCGTGGTCGACCGCCGACCCCGGGGCCGCGTCGTCGGCCTCGAGCATGAGCTTCGACAGGGCCTGGAACAGCGCCATGTCGCCGTTGAGGCGGATCTGGAGGAACCGGTCGGCCAGTTTCGTGCCGCGCCCGGCGACCCCGCTCGCCTTCTGGGGGTTCTTGAACCGCATCAGCCCGGCCTCGGGCAGCGGGTTGACCGCGACGATGCGGGCGCCGTTCCCCTTGGCCTTCTCCAGCGCCGACAACATGCGCGGGTGGTTGGTGCCGGGGTTCTGCCCCACCACGAAGATGAGGTCGGCCTTGTGGAGGTCGTCCAGCGACACCGTTCCCTTGCCGATGCCCAGCGTCTGGGTGAGGGCCGAGCCGCTGGACTCGTGGCACATGTTGGAACAGTCGGGCAAGTTGTTGGTGCCGAAACGGCGGACCATGAGCTGGTAGAGGAACGCCGCCTCGTTCGACGTCCGCCCGGAGGTGTAGAAGAGCGCCTCATCGGGGCTCTCGAGCGCCCTGAGCTCCCTGGCGATGATCGAGAACGCCTCGTCCCACGCCACCGGCTCGTAATGGTCGGATCCGGCCGGCTTGTACATCGGCTCGGTGAGCCTGCCCTGCTGACCCAGCCAGTAGTCGCTGCGCCCGGCCAATTCCGTCACGGGGTGCTCGGCGAAGAAATCGCGGGTCACCCGGCGAAGGGTCGCCTCCTCCGCCACCGCCTTCGCGCCGTTCTCACAGAATTCCGCGGGGCTGCGGTGTCGCCCTTCCGGCCAGGCGCACCCCGGGCAGTCGAAGCCGTGCTTCTGATTCACCCGCACCAATGTCAGAAGTGTGCGCTTGACACCCATCTGGGCATAAGACATCGCCAGCGAGTGGGCCACCCCGGGAACACCCGCCGCCCACTCCTTCGGAGGTCCTACCTCGAGCCCCTCGTCGCCGGCGTCCTGCCGCGGAGCCTTTCTCGCCACCCCAGTACCTCACTTCCGGCCGTCCGCCCACCTACAAAGTACGCCTCGTGAAGGTACGCGTAATGGCGAGGGTCGCGACGGACCACCGGCCGGTCAGACGATGCCCGGGTTGTACGCGGAGCTCACAAAGGCCGTGACTTGACTTTGCATTGTTAGCGTAGACAAGAAGTATCGACTGCGACATACTGCCTGTTCATGCTCGAAGATGGCCAAAAGCTGATACTTCCCACTTCAGGTGGGTTTCTCAGTCGTTCGCGCACGATCGCACCGCCCACCTGGAGCCGGTGGCTCGTCCCCCCAGCAGCCCTCTCCGTACACCTGTCCATCGGCCAGGCCTACTCGTGGAGCGTCTTCAAGCCGCCGCTCGAGAAGGCGCTCGACCTGTCCGGTACGCAAAGCGCGCTGCCCTTCCAGCTCGGCATCGTCATGCTCGGCCTGTCCGCCGCCTTCGGCGGGCCGCTGGTCGAGCGCAACGGCCCCCGTTGGGCGATGTTCGTCTCGATGGTCTGCTTCGCGTCCGGATTCCTGATCTCGGCCCTCGGTGTGGCGACGAGTCAGTACTGGCTGGTGGTCCTCGGGTACGGCTTCGTGGGCGGGATCGGCCTCGGGATCGGCTACATCTCGCCGGTGTCCACGCTGATGAAGTGGTTCCCCGACCGGCCGGGAATGGCCACGGGCATCGCCATCATGGGCTTCGGCGGCGGAGCGCTCATCGCCTCGCCGTGGTCCACCCAGATGCTCGGCTCCTTCGGCGCCGGTACGGGCGGCATCGCGAAGACGTTCCTCGTGCACGGTGTGGTCTACGCGGTCTTCATGTCCCTGGGCGTGCTCCTGGTTCGGGTCCCGGCGGACGGCTGGCTGCCCAAGGGCTGGGATCCGGCGAAGGCCGCCGCCCGGGCGCTGGTCACCACCGCGAACGTCTCGGCGCGCAACGCCATCCGCACGCCGCAGTTCTGGTTCCTGTGGGTCGTCCTGTGCTTCAACGTCACCGCGGGCATCGGCATCCTGGAGAAGGCCGCGCCCATGATCCAGGACTTCTTCGCGAACACGGCGACCCCGATCTCCGTGAGCGCCGCCGCCGGCTTCGTCGCGCTGCTCTCGCTCGCCAACATGACCGGGCGCATCGTGTGGTCCTCGACCTCGGACCTCATCGGGCGCAAGAACATGTACCGCGTCTATCTCGGCGTGGGCGCCGTGCTGTACCTGATCATCTCGCTGGCCGGGGACTCCCACACGGTCGTGTTCATCCTGTGCGCGCTCGGCATCCTGTCCTTCTACGGCGGCGGCTTCGCCACCGTGCCGGCGTACCTCAAGGATCTGTTCGGCACCTACCAGGTCGGCGCCATCCACGGCCGCCTGCTCACCGCCTGGTCGATCGCCGGCGTCCTCGGCCCGCTGATCGTCAACGCCATCGCCGACTCGCAGAAGGCGGCGGGCAAGACGGGGCCCGCGCTCTACACGACCTCGCTGTACATCATGATCGGCCTGCTGGTGGTCGGCTTCCTGTCCAACGAGATGATCCGGCCCGTCAAGGACAAGTACCACGAACCGCCGCTCGTGACGGTCGACGAACCGGGCACGCTGGCCACTCCGCAGGGAGGCTCCTGATGACCGAACAGACCGAGACGGCCTCCCGCACCCCGTTGATGATCCTGGCCTGGCTGTGGGTGGGCCTGCCCTTCGCCTACGGCGTCTACGAGCTGTTGCTCAAGCTCAGCCAGCTCTTCTCCGGTTGATCTGACCGGCGCGCACCCCGTCGGCCGGGTACTAACACGTCAGTCGCCCCTTCGCCGGGGACCGGCCCCTCCTGGTGGGCCGGTCCCCGGCGAAGGTCATGTGTGATCGGCGGAGGAGGCGCGCAATGACCGGAATGGACCTCGCGGGCCGGGTGGCCCTGCTCACCGGGGCCTCGGGCGGCATCGGCGGCGCGCTGGGCCGGCGCCTGATCGCCGCCGGCGTGCGGACGGCCTTCGCGTACGGCACCCGCGCGCACGAGGCCGAACTCCTCGTGACCGAAGCCGGGGAGTCGGGGCTGGACGCGATCGCCCTCTCCGGTGACCTCGCCGACCCCGAGGTGCCCGCGCGCCTCGTCGCCGAGACCGTCGACGCCCTCGGCCCCGTCGACCTGCTGATCCCGAACGCCGGTTACGCCGTACGGCAGGCGTACACCGACGTGGACCTGGAGACCTGGAACCTGACCATCGACGTCAACCTGCGTGCGCCGTTCATGCTGGCCCAGCAGGTGGTGCCCGCGATGGTGGAGCGCGGGTTCGGCCGGGTGCTGTTCATCTCGTCGATCGCCGCCTTCACCGGCGGCGTCGTGGGCCCGCACTACGCCGCGTCCAAGGCGGGCCTGCACGGGGTCCTGCATTTCCTCGCGGCCCGGGTCGCGAGCCGCGGAGTGACGGTGAACGCCCTCGCGCCCGCGTTGATCGAGGACACCGCGATGTCGCCGGCACTGGGCGTGGGCCCCCACGCGATCCCCGTCGGCCGGTTCGGCCGGCCCGAGGAGGTCGCCGACCTCGCCATGGCCGTGCTCCGCAACGGCTACCTCACCAACCAGGTCGTGAGCGTGGACGGCGGCAGCCACCCCCGCTGAGGATCCGATCGAGGCCGGTTCCACCCGGTAAGCACCTTGTAAGGGTTACGGTCCCGGCGGGCCTTACTGTGTGGTGGCGCGGCATGCCACCGGCAGATCGCAGATCGGAGCGGAACATGTGGGTTCGCGGTGTCGTCGGGGTGCTGTTCTGCCTCATCGGATGCGTCTGGATCGCCCAGGGCACGGGAGTGCTCGGCGGTTCCATGATGTCGGGCCACGGCCAGTACGCCGTGCTGGGCGCCATCGTGGTGCTGATCGGCCTGGCACTCCTGTGGTGGGCGTGGCGGATCCGGGGCCGCCGCGGCAACGGCTGACCGGTCGTCCGCCGCCCACGCCCGGCTCGGATAGGTTTCGGCCGTGGCAGTGACAATCGTGTACGAGACACACTCGATCACGACGGACAACGAGGCGGGGATCGCGACCGGGTGGCTGCCCGGCGAGTTGTCGCCGCGTGGTCGCGCGCTGGCCGCCGACCTCGGCGTCCGCCGCCGTGACGACGGGATCGCCGCGGTGTTCACCTCCGACCTGCGCCGTGCCGTACAGACCGCGGAGATCGCCTTCACCGGTTCCGAGATCCCGGTCTTCCAGGACGCACGGCTCCGCGAGTGCGACTACGGCGACCGGAACGGCATGCCGGTGGCGCGGCTCGCGGCGGAGCGGTCCCGGCACATCGAAGTGCCCTGGCCGGGCGGGCAGAGCTACCGCCAGGTCGTCGATCAGACCCGTGACTTCCTCCGGGATCTCACCGCCGCGTGGGACGGCTCCCGGGTCCTGGTGATCGCGCACTCGGCCAACAGGTGGGCGCTGGACCTCCTGGCCGGCGGAGTGGCGCTGGATCATTCCGTGGACGCGCCGTTCGACTGGCGGGACGGCTGGTACTACACCGTCTCGGCCGCCGACGTCGCCCGGCCGGAGGGCCGGATCACGACGCCCAGACTCGCGTTGTCACCGCTCACCGTCGACGACGCCGACGAGATGACCGAGGTACTCGCCGATCCGGCGCTGTACGTCTTCATCGGCGGCGAGCCGCCCACCCGGGACGCGCTGCGGGCCCGCTATGCCCGGCTGGCCGTGGGCCGCTCCCCCGACGGCGCCCAGGAATGGTTGAACTGGGTCGTCCGCGACAGTGACGGCCATGCCGTCGGCACCGTCCAGGCGACGGTTGTGGACGGCGGGCACCGGGCCGAGATCGCCTGGGTGATCGGGACGGCGTGGCAGGGCCGGGGCTACGCGTCGGAGGCGGCCGAAGCGCTCGCCGGGTGGCTCGGCGCCCGCGGCGCCCACCGCATCGAGGCGCACGTGCACCCCGACCATCACGGGTCGATCAAGGTGGCGGTCAGGACCGGCCTGCGGCCGACGGACCGGTTCGACGACGGGGAGCGCCTGTACGTCAGGGAAGATCACCCCGCCCATTCCTGACGAGGGGCCTGCTCCCGCGTAGTCTTCCGGGACATACCGGAATCGCGAATTGAGCGAGGCTGAATCTCATGGCATCTGAACGGCGATCTGTCATGGTCACCGGCGCCTCCACCGGCATCGGCCGCGCCTGCGTCGCCGACCTGGTGCGCGCGGGCTTCCACGTCTGGGCGGCGGTGCGCAGGACCGAGGATGAGGAGTCGCTGCTTCGCGAGCATCCGGACGGGGTGAGCGTGGTCCGGATGGATCTCACCGACGAGGCCTCCGTACGGGCGGCGGGAAAGGTCGTGTGCGCGGCCGGGCCGCTGCACGGGCTGGTGAACAACGCGGGCGTGGCGCTGGCCGGGCCGTTGGAGTATCTGCCCATCGAGGTGTTCCGGCGCCAGATCGAGATCAACCTGACGGGCCAGTTGATCGTCACGCAGTCGGTGTCGCCCGCGCTCCGGCAGGCGGCGGAATCGGGCGACGATCCCCGGATCGTGATGGTGGGATCGATCGGCGGGCGGATCGCCGGGCCGATGCTCGGCCCGTACCACGCCGCGAAGTTCGGCCTGGCGGGGCTCAGCGACAGCCTGCGCGCGGAACTCGCCCCGTTCGGGATCGCGGTGATCCTCGTCGAGCCCGGCACGATCGCGACACCCATCTGGGAGACGGGCAGGGCCGCCGCCGACGAGTTGGTCAAGCAACTGCCCGCCGAGGCCGACCGCTACGCCGAGCAGATCCGCAAGACGAGGGCGAACGCCGTCAAGAGCGGGGAGACCGGGATCTCCCCCTATCACGTCTCCCTGGTCATCGTCAAGGCGCTGACCGCCGCCAAACCGCGGCCACGTCAACTCGTGGGCCGCGACGCCAAGATCGCCGCACTGCTCGCCCGTTTCCTGCCCTACCCGCTGCTCTACAGGGTGACGGCCGCGAAGAAGGCCGTGAAGAGAGCCGGCTGAGAGCTCGGCAAGGGGAGGATCACCGCGGCTCGGCGCGCCGCAGCAGTTCCGCCGCGGCCGGGTCCAGGAGATCGGCGCCGTCGGAGTGGCCGCCCTCAGGGTCCTCCCCCTGCTCCGGCGGCCTCGCCCGCGGTCCCCTGCGGCGGCCGCCGCCTGGCCGCATGCGGTCGCGGAGCACGATCAGCGCGTTCTCGGACGGGCTGCCGGGCTCGGCCTGGAAGACGATCAGTTTCTGACCCGGCGAGCCGTCGACGCTGAGGACCTCCATCGTCGTGATCACGTCCCCGACGTCGTCGCGATGGAAGCGGACGGGCGCGCGCGTTCTGCCCCGCACGTCGTGCCGGGCCCACATCCGCTGGAAGTCCTCGCTCCCGGCCGTGAGCTCCTCGACCAGCTCGATCAGGTCGGGGTCGTCGGAGCTCAGGCCGGCCGTGGCGCGCAGGTGGGCCACCTTGGAGGTGGTGTCCAGGTCCCAGTCGAGGTAGAACCCGCGGGCGGCCGGGTTGAGCAGGGCGAGCCTGAGCAGGTTGTCGCTGTGCTCGAGCCCCTCGTAGAGAGCGTCCGCCACGGCATTCCTGACCAGCACGTCCAGGCGGCTGTTCACCACGTACGCGGGCACTATCTCCCAGCCGTCGATCAGCCGGATCAGGCCGGGCTCGACCCGATCGACGTGCCCTTCAGGCGTCAGCTTGTGCGGCCGTCCACGCGCGAGCTCGTGCAGATGTTCGGTGGCCTCCTCGTCGAGCTGGAGGACCCGTGCGAGGGCGTCGATGACCTGATCAGAGGGGCGGCGTTCTCTGCCCTGCTCGAGACGGCTGTAGTAGTCGATGCTGATGCCCGCGAGCATGGCCACTTCATCGCGGCGCAGGCCGGGAGTCCTGCGGCGGGGCCCGACCCCTGTCAGTCCCGCCTGTTCGATCGTCGTGACCTGGCGCCGCGCGCGCAGGAACTCACCAAGGGGGCTCTCGCCTTCCATTCCCCCACGCTAAGACCGGGTCAGGCCGGGAAGGTGGTCCTGCTGCACCCACAGTCGGCCGACGGTCCTGATCATGCTTCGCGTATGCGACGGCACCCACATGGGGCGGTTCAGCGGATGTCCGGGATCGCTACCCCGGAAGGGATCATTCGGGCTATTCTCGCCGAATCCGTTCACCATGGAACGGATCACACCGGTCCTGAAGTACGCCATCGTTCGGGGAAGCACCGATGAGGTTCCGAGTACTTGGCGATGTGACACTGATCGTCGACGGGAGTCCCGCTCATCTGTCATCCCGGAGGCAGGAACAACTGCTGGCACTGCTCGTCTGCGCCCGGGGACAGGTGGTCTCCGCCGAGACGTTGATCGACGCGATGTGGGGCGAGCGACTCGGACCGCGCGCCGGCAAGAACCTTCAGGTGCTCGTGCACCGTCTCCGCAGAACTCTGGACGACCCCGGGCGGATCCGGCACGACCGTTCCGGCTACGCCCTGTCCGCGGCGCCCGAAGAGGTGGACGCCTGGATGTTCGCCGATCTCGCCGTACGGGCCAGGAACGCGCTGGACGCCGAGGATCTGGAGACGGCGGTGGCGCTCCAGCGAGAGGCCCTCGCGTTGTGGCACGGACGCGCCTTCGCGGGTCTGGACGACGTGGCCGCCCTCGCCGAGGCCGCGGAGCGGCTCGAACAGGATCGTAAGCGGGTGCTGGCCGAGCGTATCGACGCCGACCTGGCCCTGGGCTGCCATGCCGAGATCATCCCCGAGCTGATCTCCCTGGTGGCGGCGGATCCGCTGGCGGAGTCGATGGGGGCGCGCCTGATGCTGGCGATGCACCGGGCGGGGCGCCGTACCGAGGCCCTGGACGCCTACCGGCGCATCCGCACCGCTCTGGCGGAAGAACTGGGTCTGGAGCCGGGGCCGCAGCTGCGCTCGCTGGAACAGGCCATCCTGCGCGGAGACCCCCACGCGGGGCTGGATTCGGGAACCCGCGCCCGACCGGCGGAGGACAGGGACCAGGCCGCCCCGCCGTGCATGCTGCCGCCGCGAGTGGGCGATCTCACCGGGCGCGACGGCGAGATCGGCAGGATCGTCGACATCCTGCGGACCGGCCCTCCCGGGGCGCCGGTGATCTGTCCCGTGTCCGGCATGCCCGGGGTGGGCAAGACCGCACTGGCCGTACAGGCGGCGCACGACGTGCGGGACGACTTCCCCGACGGTCAGCTGTATGTGAATCTGCGCGGTGCGGGGTCGGAGCCGGTCGACGCCTCGCAGGCGCTCGGCCGGTTCCTGCGCGCGCTGGGGACGCCGGGCACGGCGGTCCCCGACGGTCTCGACGAGCGCGCCGAGGCGTTCCGCGCCCGGCTCTCCGGTAGGCGCGTCCTGGTGCTGCTGGACGACGCCGCGGACGAGGCGCAGGTCGAACCGCTGATTCCGCCCGGAGACGGCTGCGCGGTGCTGATCACGAGTCGCGCCGCGCTCACCGCTCTGCCCGGCGCCCGCCGGCTCGTCCTCCACGTCCTGGACGCCGCCGCCTCCGTCGAACTGCTGGATGCGATCACCGGCCGGGCCGAGCTGACCACCGACGCCGCGACCGCCGCGCGGCTGGCCGAGCTGTGCGGGCGGCTGCCCCTCGCTCTCCGGATCGCCGGTGCCCGCCTGGCAGCGCGGCCGCACTGGACCGTCGAGCGGCTCATCTCCCGGCTTGAGGCAGAACGCGACCGGCTCGACGAGCTCACGCACGGAACCCTGTCGGTCCGGGCCAGCCTCGCCCTCGGCTATTCGGGACTCGCGGAGCGCAGCCAGGTCCTCTTCCGCCGCCTGGGGCTGCTGGAGATCCCCGACTTCGCCGGATGGGTCGCGGCGGCGCTTCTCGACGAGGAACCACGTGACGCCGAGGACGTCCTCGAGGGCCTGGTGGAGGCACGGCTCGTCGAGTACGCGGGCATGGACGACCTCGGCGAGGCCCGCTACCGGGTCCACGACCTCGTACGGCTGCACGCCAGAGAACGCGGGGAGGCCGACGAGCCCTCCGGAGCGACGGCGGCCGCTCTGACCCGGCTGACCGGGGCGTATCTCGCCCTCGCCGAGCAGGCGCACCGCCGGCAGTACGGCGGCGACTACACGGTCCTCCACGGGGGCGCTCCCCGGTGGGACTGCGGCGAGCCCACGACCGCGCGGCTCCTGGAGGACCCGGGAGGCTGGCTGCGCAGCGAACGGCTCGGCCTGGTGGCGGCCGTCGAGCAGGCGGCCGGGCTCGGTTCGAGCGAGACCTGCTGGGACCTGGCGATGACGGCGATCACACTGTTCGAGGCGCAGGGCCTGTTCGACGACTGGCGGCACACCTCGCAGGTCGCCCTCGACGCGGCGCGCCGGGCCGGCGACACACGCGGCGAGGCGGCGATGCGGTACTCGCTCGGGACACTCGAGCTGTTCCGGCAGCACTACACCGCCGCGCGCCCGCATCTCGACGCCGCGCTCACGCTCTTCGAGGCCGTGGACGATCATCATGGGCGGGCCCTGACCCTGCGCAACGCCGCCCTCATCGAGCGGGTCGAGGGACGGGCGGGAACGGCACTGCGCGGCTACCGCCACGCGCTCCGGATGCTCCGCGAGGCGGGCGACCGGCATGCCGAGGCTCACGTGCTCGGGAGCATCGCCCAGATCCACATCGAGCAGAGCCGTCCCGACGCCGCGGCCCGCCTGCTGGAGACGGCTCTGGCCGTCTACCGCGACCTCGGCAACACGCGGGGAGGTGCGCAGATCCTCAACCGCCTCGGCGCACTTCACCTGAGCCAGGGCGCGGCCGGTCAGGCGGAGGACGCCTTCCAGCAGGTTCTGGGCGCCTCCCAGGCCGTCGGGGACCGGATCGGCGAGGTGTACGGCCTGCTGGGGATCGGCGAGGCTCTTCTCCTGGCGCGCGACCTCGACGACGCGGCCGAACGCCTGGAGCACGCCCTCGCCACGGCCACCGAGCTGGGCGAGCCGTTCCTCACGGCCCGCGCCCAACTGGCCGGCGGCCGCCTCGCGGCCGCGCGCGGAGACCCCGATCTGGCCAGGACGCTGCTGGACACGGCCGCGGAGGCGTTCGCCGAGATCGGCCTGCCCGTCTGGCACGAACGCGCACGTGAGGAGCTGCGCGCCGTCGAGGAGTTGCGCGCCGTCGAGAAGGTCAGGCCGTTCCTGCCGTCCTGACCCGGTCACCCGACCCCCACCGTCACGAGCCGTTGGCGGGACCGGGATCCATCCAGGTGCTGTCGCAGGTGAAGACCTTGTCACCGCACGGGGAGGAGACCGCCGCCGCCGGCGCGACACTCCCGCCGAGGACCGCCGCCACGACGAGCGCGACAATCGCCGCCGCCGTCTTCTTCTTCATGGGTGCTCTCCCAGGGTCCTCGTCCAGCACGTCGTCGACCGCTCTCCCGGCGGCGCCGCCACCGCCAGGAGAGCGGTGTATCACCGTGACATCACCGGCGCCCCCGTATCCGGTGACTTTCAGCGCAAGTCCGGCCATGGGCCCCCGTGGCCCCCATCGGACGGACGTCGCGCTGGTCGGGGTAAAGGTATCCGTCACCGGTTTCACGAGGGTTTCATCTCGGCCGTCGCCCGGTATCACGTGTGGCCTGTGGTTGACCTCTCGCCCCGGCATCGGCATGGTGGGCTGGTGACCAGCGATGAGGTGCGGGACGGAGTGTCGCTCACGAATCTCGACCAGCCGCTGTTCGACGGGGCCGGTGCGAGCAAGCGTGATCTGGTGGACTACCTGGACGCCGTGAGCGATCGAGCGGTGGCGGCCCTGCGGGACCGGCCGCTGTCGGTGATGCGGGTGCGTGCGGGCCAGGACCCGTTCATGCAGAAGAACGTCCCGAAGTACGCCCCGCCGTTCGTGCGGACGGTCACGGTGTGGGCGGAGAGTTCGAAGCGGGAGGTGTCCTACGCCCTCTGCGACGACCGCCCCACCTTGTTGTGGTTCGCCAACCAGCGAGCCGTCGAATACCACCCGGCCCTGATACGCGCCGGCGAACCGGGACACCAGACCCATCTCGTGCTCGACCTCGACCCGCCGGAAGGTGACGCGTTCGGCATGGCCGTACGCGCCGCCCATCTCGTACGGCAGGCCCTCGCCGACGCCGGACTGGCGGGCGCGGTCAAGACCAGCGGCGCCAAGGGCGTGCACGTGTTCGTCCCCCTCACGGCGGCGGACATATGGGACGTGGCGGCGGCCACCCGCGCGGTCGCCGCACGCGCGGAACGCCTCGACCCGGCCCTGGCGACGACCGCGTTCATCCGGGAGGACCGGGGAGGCAAGGTGTTCCTCGACTCCACCCGCGCGGGCGGGGCCACGGTCGTGGCGGCCTACAGCCCGCGCGTACGGCCGGGCGTGCCCGTGTCGTTCCCCGTCGCCTGGGAGGACCTGGACAGCGTCACGCCGTCGGACTTCACCGTGCACACCGCGGCACGGCTGCTCGGCGACCGCGACCCGTGGACCGAGCTCATGCCCGAGCCACAGGAGTTGCCGGCCGATCTGGTGGAGGAGGGCCACACGATCCCAGTAGCCCGCGTCCAGGCCATGCACGAAGGCAAACGCCGCGCCCGCGCCCGCCGCACCTGACGGGCGCCCGCGCCCTAGTGCAAACGAGTGCATAGCCGTTACAGTGCACCCCATGTCGACGCGACCGAGCCTTCTGTCCCGGGGTGTGGGGACGCCACCACCCGATTTCTCCGACGCAGAGATGGCCCGGAGACGGGCCACCATCGAGGAGCTCGCGGCGCGGCACGAACTCGACGCGGTGATCGCCTACGGGGCGAACAAGTTCGGGAACGCGGTGCCCTGGCTGACCGGTTGGCCGGTGACCCGCGAGGCGGTCGCGGTACTGCGGCCGGGCGCCCCACCCGCTCTCCTGGTGAGCTTCCCCAACCACGTGCCGAACGCACGGCGCCTGGCGACAGGCTGCGAGGTCGCCCCGATAGTTGAGCGGACGCCGGACACGGTGCTGTCGACGCTCGGGACGGTTCGGCGGGTCGGCACGATCGGCCCGGTGCCGGTGAGCCTCCGCACCGCCCTCGACGGCGTGGCCGCCGTGGTGGAGCTCGACGGAGAGTACGGCAGGCTGCGCGCGCGCAAGAGCGACGAGGAGATGGCCTGGCTGCGCCACGCCGCGGCGCTCACCGACCTGTCGGCCGCCGCCCTGGTGTCGGCGGCGGTTCCGGGCGCGACCGAACTGGACCTGGTGGCGGCGGTCGAGTCGGCCTACGCCGCGATCGGCGGCGTGAACCACATCCACTACGTCGCGGCGACGTCGATGGAGTCGCCGGACCGGTGCGCGCCCGGCCAGTGGCCGACCTCCCGTCTGTTGGAGTCCGGCTCGGTCGTGGTCTTCGAACTGAGCACCACGTGGGGCCCGGACTATCCGGGCCAGGTGTTGCGGACCGTCACCGTCGACGCGGAGCCGACGCCTCTGTACCGCGAACTGCACGATGTCGCCGACGCCGCGCTCGCGGCCATGTCGGGACTGCTCCGCCCGGGCGCTCTGCCGCTCGAACTGCGGAAGGCGGCGGACCTGGTGCTCGACGCGGGATTCACCACCGTCGACGACCTCGTGCACGGGCTCGGCGGCGGCTACCTGCCCCCGGTGCTCAGCCACCGGTCCGAGCCGTCCGGACGGGACCTGCTTCCGCTGGAAGAGGGGATGACCGTGGTCGTGCAGCCGAACGTCTGCACCACCGACCTGCGGGCCGGCGTTCAGACCGGTGAGATGTTCGAGATCACGGCCGACGGCGCGCGCTCACTCCACCACTTCCCCACCGGCCTGCTCCGCGCCGACACCTTCTGAACAGCGCCGCTCACCACTCCGGAAGAATTCCGCTGGAATATCAGGCGGATTCATCTTTTCGTGGTCACCATGGCCTTATGTCGCCCTTCATCGATGATGACGCCGGCTATCTGAAGTGGCTGGCAGAGCATCCCGACGAGTTCGTCGTGAACACTGCGCGTAAACCTCACCCGAGTTACCTCGTCCTGCATCGCGCCACCTGCACGTTCATCACGGGCAGCCCGACCCGGGGCACTCGCTGGACCGGGGACTACGTCAAGTACTGCGGCGGCCTCAGTGAACTGCAGTCGTGGGCGCTGACTGAAGTGGGCGGCGATCTCCAGCCCTGCGGGCATTGCCTGAAATGACCGCCCGCCGGCTCCCCGCAGCGTGAGCGAGCCTCAGCGAACAGCTTGTCCTTGACCCGCCATTCCTGAGCGTCTTCTCGCGACGACCGCTCGGCCGTCTCGGGCGGGTCCAGTGCGATCCGGCGTACGTCATCCCATGTCGCCATGCCCACACCCTAGGCAGCCCGAGGCGACGTCAGCCAGGAGTCCGCGGTCATTCCGCGAGCAGCCTGAGCAACCGCTCGCGATCGGGGCCGGGGATCCGGGGAGCCTCCACCGGGCCCACCTGGTCCAGCCTGGCCCGAAGCTCCGGCCGCGCGCGGACGTCCGCGGGCGAGGCCAGGCACGTGGCCGTCTCCAGGAGGGCGCGGAAGACGTCGGGGTCGGAGTAGGCGGCCGCCTCGAACCGGGCCATGGCCGTGGCCGTGGCCGTGGCCGTGGCCGTGGCCGTGGCCGTGGACCGTGGCTCCTCGCCTTGGCGGAGCGCGTCCATCTCGGCGAGCCGCGCGTGGTCGGTGGCGACCTGGTCCCGGTAGTACGGCGTGACCGACTGCTCGGTCGCCTGGTCCAGAGCCTCGGGGAACGTCGCCGGGTCGTCCACGTGCTTGCGGACGACGTCCCGCAGGAGTCGCGCGTCGACGAGCCCCAGGCTCAGCCCCCTGCCTGCCGTGGGGTTGGTGCAGATCACCGCGTCACCGACGGCGGCGAACCCGGTGGTCACGGGGCGCCCGTCGACGACGAACCGGCGGCGGCGATCGAGGATCCCCGCCATGGTCAGGACCTCGGTGATGGGCTTTCCCGCGAGCCACTGGACGTGTGCGGGACAGGCACGCACGAGACGTGTGAAGGTGTCGGGGTCGCGCAGCGCCCTGAGCGGCGCGTCCTTTCGCGAGGCGACGACCGTCACCGACCACGTGCCGTTGTCGCCGGGAATGGTCAGCAGCGAGAACGTCCCCATCGGGGTGAACGGAGCGGCCCTGCGGATCGGCAGGGCGGGCCCGCTGAAGTAGCGGGTGTGGTACACGAAACCGCCTTCCTCGGCCTCCGTCCACGGCCTGCGGGCGCCGATGCCCTCCAGCCAGTCCGAGGACGGCGTGCGCCGGCCCATGGCGTCCACCACGAGGTCGGCCGGGATCTCCTCCCCGTCCGCCGTCCGCACGCCGGCGACGTGGGGCGTGCCCTGCGACGGGCCGGTGCCCGCCAGAAGGCCCGCGACCCGGACGCCGCGGCGGACGGTCACGCCGGGCTCCTCCTGCGCGGCGGCGGAGAACGCGGCCTCGACGATCGGGCGTCGCCCGGCCATGTATCGGAAGCGGTCGTCCCCGGGACGCGGCGCCCTGTCCGTGATCCCCGGTGGCATGGGTGTCAGCGCGTCCATCCACACGCAGCCCGACTCCCGCAGGCGGTCGATCAGCTCCGGCAGTTCGGCTTCCAGGACGCGCCAGAACCGCGGCAGCAGGTTGTGCGCCTGGCGGAACTGCGGCACGCCTCTTCTATCCCAGGAGGTCCACACACGGCCGGGACCGGACGGCGGCCCGCCTGGGTCCGCCTCGAGCATGGTCACGGAGTGCCCGTCGCGCGCCAGCATGAGTGCCGCCGCCGATCCCACCACGCTTCCGCCGCAAACGACGATCGATGCCACCGCACGCTCCCTCCTCCGGCTGCCACAGTGACACGGCGGGCCGTACGGCCACGAACGGTTTTCTCGGTGACCGGCCATCGGCGCGCGGGACGCGGTTCCTGGGGCACATACCGCCTTATACGTGACAAGTGGAGTTAACCCGAGAGTCACGCCGGGCGGTCAGGCTACGGTGGTCCCTCTCCCGGATCGCCCCTAGGAGCACTTGTGCCGCACCTCGATCGACGATCCTTCCTTGTCACCGGTCTGGCCGCGGGAGCGGTCACGGCCCTGCCGTCCGCCCCCGCCCTCGCCGCACCCGACCCGGCCGTGGAGACCGCGAAGAGCCTCGCCTCCCGTGGCCTGCTCACCGACCCGTTCACCCTCGGCGTCGCCTCGGGCGACCCCGACCACGCCGGCTTCGTCATCTGGACGCGCCTGGCCCAGACCCCACTCGCCGAAGACGGCCTGGGCGGCATGCCCCTGCGCCCGTTCGCGGTGATGTGGCAGGTCTACGCCGACGAGCGCTGTCGTCACATGGTGCGCGCCGGCATCGCGGAGGCCACCCCGCAGTGGGGGCACAGCGTGCACGTGGAGGTGGACGGCCTCTCACCCGACCGCGACTACTGGTACCGCTTCAGGACCGGCCCCTACCTGTCCCCCACCGGCCGGGCCAGGACCGCGCCGCGCCCGTCGTCGCTCGGCGGGTCCCTCACCATGGCGTTCGTCTCGTGCGCCCAGTACGAGCACGGTTACTTCACGTCGTACCGGCGGCTGGCCGAGGACTGCCCCGACCTCGTCCTGCACCTGGGCGACTACCAGTACGAGTACACCAGGGACACCTACACCATCCCCGGCGGCAACGTCCGCGACCACGAGGGCCCCGAGACCGAGACCCTCGCCGGGTACCGGCAGCGGCACGCCCAGTACAAGGCCGACCTGGACCTGCAGGCCGCCCACGCCGCCGCGCCGTGGCTCGTGGTCTGGGACGACCACGAACTCGACAACAACTGGGCCGACGAGGTCCCGGAGAACCCCGCTATTCCGCAGCCGAACTTCCTGGCCCGGCGCGAGGCCGCCTTCCGCGCCTACTACGAGAACATGCCGCTGCGCCGCGCCTCGATCCCGCACGGCATCGACATGCAGCTCTACCGGCGGATCCGCTGGGGGCGCCTGGCCACCTTCCACATGCTCGACACCCGGCAGTTCCGCAGCGACCAGGGCTGCGGCGACGGCTACGACGACTGCCCGGAGGCCTCCGACCCGGCTCGTTCCATCACGGGCGCCGAGCAGGAGGCATGGCTGCTGGACGGCTTCCGCAGGTCCCAGGCCCAGTGGGACGTCATCGGGCAGCAGGTCTTCTTCGCCCAGCGCGACAACAACGCGGGTCCCGCCAAGGTGACCAGTCAGGACGCCTGGGACGGATACGTCGCCTCCCGGCAGCGCATCACCCAGGGGTGGGTGGACGCCAAGGTCCGCAACGCCGTCGTCCTCACCGGGGACGTGCACGCCCACTGGGCCAGCGACCTCAAGCTCGACTACGACGACCCGACGGGCCGGTCGGTGGGTTCCGAACTGGTCGCCACCTCGATCAGCACCGGCGGCGACGGCGCGGACTCCGATCCGGCCACGCATCCCTACCTGGCGATCAATCCGCATCTGAAGTTCTACAACAACCAGCGTGGCTACGTGCTGACGAGGATCGAGCGCGACGCCATGACCGCCGACTTCAAGGTGCTGCCGCACGTGCAGACACCCGGATCCGAGGCGTACACCAGGGCCACGTTCGTCGTGGAGGACCGGGTGCCGGGCGTCCAGCAGACCTACCTGCGCCCGCTCGACCCCACGCTGAGGGCGACGACCGAGATCACCGCCGACCTGACCGCGCGGCTGGAGACCGAGCGCCCCTGACACACGGACGGAGGCGTTTTACCTGGCCGACCAGTCGCGGAACGCGTTGAGCAGGGTTTCGCGTGCCTGGTCGGTCAGGCCGTGGGCGGGCAGGTGACCCAACTCGGTGACGGTGACGCGGATCTGCCGGAGGTAGACGTCGCAGCCGCCGCACTCGGAGATGTGCCCGGTGAAGCGTCGTTCCGTCCCCGCGTCGAGATCCTCGTCGAGGTAGGCGGTGACCAGGCGGACGAACTCGTCGCAGTTCATCGTGGTCATCGCGTCGGCTCCTTGCCGGACTGGGCCGTCAGGTAACGGTCCAGCGTGCCGCGCAGCGACGTCCTTGCACGGTGCAGCAGCACCCGCTGGTTCGCCGCGGTGATCTCAAGAAGCGCGCAGACCTCGTCGCTGCTGTACCCCTGCATGTCACGCAGTGTTATCACGATCCGCTGCCGGGCGGGCAGTGAGCCGAGCGCGCGCTCGATGTGCTGATGGACCTCGAGGGCGAGGATCTCGCCCTCGGGGGACGGCCACGCCACCGGTGTCCGCGGCGGCGCGAGGGGATCGTCGGCGCCGCGCGAGCCGGCCCGGGGACCGCCGGGATCGACGGCGGGGCCGAAATCCTCCTTGGCCGCGGTGAGGCTCGTCATGGGAACCGTGCGGGCGTCGTTGACGCCCCGGGTCTTGGCCCTGTTGATGACGATGCGGTAGACCCAGGTGCGCAGGGCGGACCGGGCCTCGAACTTGTCGATGCCGCGCAGCACGCCCACCCACGCGTCCTGGACGACGTCCTCCGCCGCGTGCTCGTCCGCGACGTACGCGCGGGCGACCTGCAACATCCCCGGCGACCAGGCCGTGAGGAGCGCCGCGAACATGTCCTCGTCGCCGCAGCGCAGGGCCTCCACGACGACGTCGTCTGCCGGAAGGGCGGGGCCAGGTGACTGCGTGTCGGCCTCGGGCATGCCCCGCACTCTAACCGGCCCTCCTGACATTTCGGCGAGAGGCGGCGGCGGCCGCGGAGGCCGATCTGAACAACCGACATCCCGCAACGAAATAGTCGACAACGTCCGTAACGCTTGGCCGTCCTCCTGAGACCAAGGGGGCGTGCATCGGGGATCAGGGGAAAAGGCGCCGCCGCGCGCGGCGAGGTGGAGCGCCGACGACGCCATCGAATACATCGCGACGACCTGTCTGACGCCCGGCACGCCCGGGACGGTCGGGGTGGAGCTGGAATGGTTCGTCCACGACGAGCGTGATCCGTACGCGCAGGTCGACCCGGACCGGGTCACGGCGGCGCTGCCGGACGCGCGTGACCTGGCCGGCAGCATCTCGCGCGAGCCCGGCGGCCAGGTCGAGCTCAGCTCCGCCGCCGCGCCGTCGCTGGGCGACGCCGTGGCGACCGCGGCGGCCGACATGACGCGGATGCGCGCCGGTATGGACGCCGCCGGGCTGCGCCTGTCCGGAGGCGGCGCCGATCCGTACCGCCCGCCGGTGCGAGTGCGGGACGCTCCCCGGTACGTGGCGATGGAGAGCTACTTCGACCGCGCGGGCCCGCACGGCAGGACCATGATGTGCGGCACGGCGTCCGTGCAGGTGTGCCTCGACGCGGGGCTCCCCGGAGGCGGGCCCTCGGGAGTGGAACGCCGATGGCGGGTGGCGCACGCCATCGGGCCCGTCCTGGTCGGGGCCTTCGCGAACTCGCCCCGTCACGCCGGCAGGCCGACCGGCTGGAAGTCGACGCGGCAGGCCGTGTGGGCCCGGATCGACCCGCGCAGGACGTCGCCTCCCGCGGGTTCCAATCCGGCGGAGTCGTGGGCGAGGTACGCACTGGACGCGCCCGTGATGTGCGTCCGCGGCCCGGCTCCGTGGCAGGTGCCGCTGGGCCTGACGCTGCGGGACTGGCTCGCGGGCGCGGGACCCCGTCCGGTCACCCGCGAGGACGTCGACTACCACCTCACCACCTTGTTCCCGCCGGTACGGCCGCACGGCTGGCTCGAGCTGCGGATGATCGACGCCCAGCACGGCGACGACGGCTGGCTCGTCCCGCTGGCCGTGGCCACCGCGCTCGTCGAGGACCCCGTGGCCGCCGACCGGGCCCTGGCCGCGACGGAGAGCTGGGACCCCTTCGAGCCCGGGCCCTGGCGGCGGGCCGCCGCACAGGGACTCGCCGACCGCGAGATGGCCGGGGCCGCGGCCGCCTGTTTCACCGCCGCCCTGGACGCGCTGGACCGGATGGACGCTCCCGGCGCCGTCCGCACGGCGGTCGAGCGCTTCACCGACACCTACGTCAGCCGTGGCCGTTGCCCGGCCGACGACACCCCCCGCTCCGAGATCCGCGACCCGATCCGAACGGAGGCCGGGACATGACCGGCGAAGACATCCGCAGCCGCGCCTACGACCTGCTGACCGCCGCCCGCGAGCGCAGTCTGGCGCTCACCGGCTGCGTCGACGAGGACGACCTGATCAAACAGCACTCCGCGCTGATGTCCCCCCTCGTCTGGGACCTGGCGCACGTGGGCAGCCAGGAGGAGTTGTGGCTGCTGCGCGCGGTGGGCGGCCAGGAGCCCATGCGCCCCGAGATCGACTCTCTGTACGACGCGTTCGAGCATCCACGGGCCGAGCGGCCGAGGCTGCCCCTGCTCTCACCCGAGGAGGCGCGCCGGTACATCGCGACGGTCAGGCAGCGGGTGGTCGGGCTGCTGGAGCGGTCGCCCGTCGAGGGAAGCCCGCTGGTCGAGAACGGCTTCGCGTTCGGGATGATCGTGCAGCACGAGCAGCAGCACGACGAGACCATGCTGGCCACCCACCAGTTGCGCGACGGGACCCCGGTGTTGTCGGCCCCTCCTCCGGAGGCGAGCTCGGGACGGTGGCCGACGGAGGTGCTCGTCCCCGCGGGGCCGTTCACCATGGGCACGTCGGCCGAGCCCTGGGCACTGGACAACGAGCGGCCGGCGCACCAGGTGGACCTGCCCGGCTACTGGATCGACACCGTGCCGGTCGCCAACGCCGACTACCTGGCGTTCATCGAGGCCGGCGGGTACGACCGTCCGGAGCTCTGGTCGGCCCGCGGGTGGGCCCACCGTCAGGAGGCCGGGCTGACCGCTCCCAGGTTCTGGTGGCGTGCGGACGGCGTGTGGCTGAGGCGCCGGTTCGGGCACGTCGAGCCGGTGCCGCGAGACGAGCCCGTCCTGCACGTGTGCTGGTACGAGGCCGAGGCCTACGCCTCGTGGGCCGGCAGGCGGCTGCCCACCGAGGCCGAGTGGGAGAAGGCCGCCCGGCACGACCCCGCGACCGGCCGCTCCCGTCGCTATCCGTGGGGTGACGAGGAGCCGGGCGTCGAGCACGCCAACCTCGGCCAGCGCCACCTGCAGGCCGCCCCGGTGGGCGCCTACCCCGCCGGGGCCTCCGCCTACGGCGTGCGACAGCTGATCGGCGACGTCTGGGAGTGGACCTCCAGCGATTTCCGCGGATATCCCGGCTTCGCCGCGTTCCCCTACCGGGAGTACTCCGAGGTGTTCTTCGGCGACGAGTACAAGGTGCTGCGCGGCGGCTCGTTCGCCACCGACCCCGTCGCCTGCCGGGGCACGTTCCGCAACTGGGACTACCCGATCCGGCGGCAGATCTTCTCGGGATTCCGCACGGCGCGGGACGCGGCGCCCGGCGAGGGCGCCTGATGTGCCGTCATGTGGCCTACCTGGGCGAACCCGTCTCCCTCCGCGAGGTGTTGATGGACCCGCCGTTCGGGCTGCACCGCCAGGCCTGGGCCCCGCGGCGGCAGCGGTACGGCACGGTCAACGCCGACGGGTTCGGCGCCGGCTGGTACGCCGAAGGCGACCCGGTGCCCGCCCGGTACCGACAGGCGGTCCCGATGTGGGCCGACGAGTCCTTCGCCGACGTGGCGCGGGTGACCCGCACCCGGGCGCTGCTCGCCGCCGTCCGTTCGGCGACGGAGGGCACCGCCCCCGGCGCGTCCGCGGCCTGCCCCTTCCGGGACGGGCGTCACCTGTTCAGCCATAACGGCGTCGTCACGGGCTGGCCGGGCTCGGCGGCCGGGCTGGCCGGCCTGCTGCCCGCCGCGATGCTCCTCGACCTGCCGGCCCGCACGGACTCCGCGCTCGTGTGGGCGCTGGTCAGGCACCGGCTCGCCGGAGGGGCGACCATGGCGGCCGCCCTCGCTCGTACGGTCGGTGAGGTGGCCACGCACGCGGGCGGCCGGCTGAACCTGCTCATCACCGACGGGGAGTCGATCGCCGCGACGGCCTACGGCGACACCCTCACCTATCGGGTCGACGACCGCGGGGTCGTGGTGGCCTCCGAGCCGTCCGACGACACCGCGGGATGGTTCGACGTCCCGGACCGAAGCCTGCTCGTCGCCCGCCGCGGCGAGGTGTCGGTGACCCCCATTGAAACCGCGGCCACGGAGGAACCATGACCACGCTGACCATCGAGAACCACCTTTCCGCCGGCTACCTCGACGCCGCGCTGCGCGCCGACGCGCTCGGCGGCCTGACCTCCGTGCCCAAGCGGCTGCGGCCCGCGTGGTTCTACGACGCCCGCGGCAGCGAGCTTTTCGAGGAGATCACCCGGCTGCCCGAGTACTACCCGACGCGGGCGGAACGGGAGATCCTCGTGGCCCACGCCGGCGACATCGCCGCGGCGGCCGGAGCGCAGACGCTCGTCGAACTCGGGTCGGGGTCGTCGGAGAAGACCAGGCTGCTGCTCGGGGCGATGCGTTCCGAGGGCACACTGAGCCGGTACGTGCCGGTGGATGTGAGCGAGAGCGCGCTGATGAGCGCCGCGCACGCGCTACGGGCGGACTATCCCGAGCTCGCCGTGCACGCGGTCATCGCCGATTTCGGCGCCCACCTCAGTGAGCTTCCCCGGATGGGACGCCGGATGGTGGCGTTCCTCGGCAGCACGATCGGCAACCTCGTCCCGGATGAGCGGGCGGCGTTCCTGCTCGACCTGTACGGCACGCTGTCGCCCGGCGACGCCCTCCTGCTCGGCACCGACCTGGTCAAGGATCCGGCCGTCCTCGTGGCGGCCTACGACGACGCGGCCGGTGTCACGGCGGAGTTCAACGTCAACGTCCTCCGGGTGCTCAACCGGGAACTGGGCGCCGACTTCGACCCGGCGGCCTTCGCCCATCACGCGTTGTGGGACGCCGGGAACGAGTGGATGGAGATGCGGCTTCGCTCGCTGCGCGGCCAGTCGGTACGGCTTCCCGCAGTGGACCTGGTCGCCCACTTCGCCGAGGGCGAGGAGATCCGTACCGAGATATCGGCGAAGTTCCGCCCGGAGCGAGTGCGGGACGAACTGGCCGCGAGCGGGTTCGACCTGCGCCACTGGTGGACGGACCGGGCGGGCAGGTTCGGGCTGTCGCTCTCCTTCCGGCGCTGATCGGGCCCGCGCCCGGCGGCCAGCGCCGTCTCCCGGGTCCGATCAGGACTCCTCGGACCCGGGGCGCGGGGCAAGGCCGCCGCGCGACTGTGTGCTACGTCACACAGGAAACATGCGGAGTTCATCCGAATTAGTCCCTCACCAGCCCAGGCATGCGGCCGCGGCCCGTCCGCCGTCCCCCGGACGCGTCGCCTCCCACGCCGAGCGGTGAGTCGTGGTGTCGTGTTCCCAACGAAGGATCGGTCTATCTGTGATAAACCAGGCGCGGTACTGCCTGGCCCCCGGCCGCATACTTCCCCGACCTTCCCCGGCGACGACATGGCGCGGTGAACGGGATCGGTCCCCCGAATGATCGGAGATTCATGAAGAGGCGCATGATCGTCGCGCTGAGCACGATCGCACCTGTGGCGGCCGCGGCCGTGGCCTTCGTGGTGGTCGGCGGGCCATCGTCGACCGCGTCGCCTGCGGCGCAGCCCCCCACCCCGGGGCAGGTGAACACGCTCGCGCTACGCGACCTGCCCTCCGGCCAGTCGGGAGGATCCGGCAAGCAGTCGGTCCAGGGCCTGCCGGCCGCGACCACCAAGCCGTTCAGCCTGCTGGGTGTCAGCTGGAACGACGCTCACGAGGCCATCGACGGCGCGGTCGAGGTGCGCACACGCGCCGCGGCATCCGGCGCCTGGTCGTCGTGGCGTCCGGTCGAGGCCGAGAGCGACGACCTGCCCGACGTGGGCAGCGCGACCGACCGGCAGGCCCGCGGCGCCACCGCGCCTTTGTGGGTGGGACCCTCCAACGGCGTCGAGGTCCGTGTGACGGGCAAGGGCCACGCCCTGCCCCGCGGACTCCGCGTCGAACTCGTCGATCCGGGAAACGGCACGCGGAAGACCGGAGTCCGGGCCGCGGGCGAGCAGTTGGGCGACGTGACCCTCGCGGGCGCCGTCAGCACCACGGAGCCGGACGGTGCCCCGTCCTCCGAACCCGGGTCCGAGCCGAGTCCGTCGACCGTGGACGCCCCGCCGGCCGGGCCGGTCACGACACCGGCCTCGACCCCGACGCCCACGCCCTCCGCCACGCCGTCCCCCAGCGCCACGCCGAAGACGACCCCGAGCGCCACTCCCAAGGCGACGCCGACCCCGACGGCGAAGGCCACGCCGAAGGCGCTCGCGGTCACACCGACGAGCACCGCGCCCCGCCCGACCATCAAGACCCGCGCGTCGTGGAGCGCCGACGAGAAGCTGGTCACGGATCCGCCCGAGTACGCGACCACGGTCAAGGCGGTCTTCGTGCATCACACGGACGGCGTCAACGACTACTCCTGCGCCGACTCTCCCGCGATCATCCGGGGGATCATGCTCTACCACGTCAAGACGAACGGGTGGAACGACATCGGCTACAACTTCCTCGTCGACAAGTGCGGCACGATCTTCGAGGGCCGGGCGGGCGGCGTCGACCAACCCGTGATCGGCGCGCACACGCTGGGTTTCAACACGTCCTCGTCCGGGATCGCTCTGCTCGGCAGCTTCAACGACCCCAGCGACCCCACCCCGCCGAAGGTCGCCCTCGACGCGATCGCCAAGCTCGCCGCATGGAAGCTCGGCCTGGCCGGCGGAGACCCGACGGGTAAGACCCCGATGACGATCACCGCCGACAACGGGAAGTTCAAGCCGGGCACGTACAGCTTCAACACGATCTCCGGTCACCGGGACGGCTTCGCCACGGCGTGCCCCGGCACGAAGCTCTACGCCGCGCTCCCCGGCATCAGGACGACGGCCAAGCAGTGGACGACCCCGGTCACGTCGCTCTCCCTCAGCGGGATCACCGGCGCCACGAAGTCGGGCTCGACCTACTACACCAAGGGGACGGTCTCGCTCAGCTGGACCTCCAGGAAGGCCGCGCTGTCGAAGTATGAGGTCGTGGTGGACGGAAAGGTCGTCTCCACGCCGTCCGCCACGGCGGCCTCGGCGAGCCTGACCCTCGCGAGCGGCTCTCACAAGGTGCAGCTGCGTGCCGTCAACATCAACGGCACGACGGCGACGTCGTCGACCTACACGGTGGTGGTGGACAAGACGGCTCCGGCCTTCGGCACCGCGGCCTACCTCGGCATCCGGACCGGCGCGGTCAGCACGACGGGCGTCATCCCGGTCGGCCTCCACTGGAAGGCGACGGACAACACGCTGCTGCGGACACTGGGGATCGTCTCGCCGTCCAAGGCCACGCTGTCGACCACGGCGACCTCCTGGTCGTCCTCGTCGAAGTCGCAGGCCTCGAAGGTCTGGTCGGTCACCGCCACCGACGCGGCGGGCAACTCCAAGACCTCGTCGGCGACCCGGACCGCCGCCCTGCTCTACGAGTCGTACGCCAAGCGGACCGGGACGTGGAAGAAGACCACCTCCTCGTCCTACCTCGGCGGCTCGACCCTGTTCAGCACGGCCAAGAACGCGAGCGCCACGTACACCTTCACCGGCCGCTCGGTCGGGCTGATCGGCAAGCGGGCCCCGAACACCGGCGCTCTGACCATCTACGTGGACGGCGTCAAAACGACGGTCTTCGACACCAAGACGTCGACGACGAACTACCGCAACATCTTCTGGACGAAGACCTGGACCACCAGCGCCAAGCACACCATCAAGATCGTGGTGGCGGGCACCTCCGGGCGGCCCACCGTCGTCACCGAGGGCATCGCCTACGTGAAGTAGGCGGGCCCGGCAGGGCGGATCGCCCTGCTCGCCAGCTGGCTCAGGCCATGCGGAGGCTCCGTACAGATGTCTGTACGGAGCCTCCGTCGTCTGCGCAGACCCTGTCGTCTGTACGGAGCCTCGCTCGATGCACGAGACCGTGCATGATCACGCCCAGGGTTCACGCTGGTGAGACCGCACATAATCGAATCCGTGCATGATCACGCTCGCGGTTCGCGCAGGTGAAATGGTGCGCGCCCGAATCCGTGCATGATCACGCACCGCGGAGGTCCAGGTCGGACGGCGTGTCGCCGAACTTGTGCATGATCACGCGGAGGGGGGCGTGGGGTGGGGGCGGGTGTTGCCTGGGTTTCTTCATGGACCAGAGTGATTTGGTCCAGGAAATTTGTAGCTTTGCCCAAGGTTGGGCCAATATGCGTGCATAAACCTGTCTGGCATGACGTTCAGGCGGCCCCGTGACTCCCCCGGAGCCGCTCTGCGGCCTGCGCCCCGGCACCAGCCGGTCCTCCGTGCCGCGGTCGCGCTCGTGACGGTCGCGGCCCTCATCGGAGGCGGCTCGCAGTTCACCGCTTCGCGCCCCGAAGCGGTGCACATGGCCTCCCCCTCCACGACGATCGAGGCCGTCGTCCCCGCGCCCACGCCGACGCCGGCACCGAGCCCCACGCCGAGCCCGACACCCACCCCCGCTCCCAAGCCGGTCTTCTCGAAGTCGGCGCGCAAGGACCTCACCCGCCGCGTCGGGTCGTACCTGAAAGGCCGGTCCGGCCAGCTCTCGGTGCAGATCCAGGACCTGTCCACAGGACTGTCGTACGGCTACAACGCCGGCATGAAGCACGCCACCGCGAGCATCGTCAAGGTCGACATCCTCGTGACGCTCCTCCTGCGCGCCCAGCGGGAAAAGCGCGGGCTCAGCCGCGACGAGCGCGCCCTGGCCACCCGCATGATCACCGAAAGCGACAACAACGCCGCCGACGCGTTGTGGAACCGGGTCGGCGGCTCATATGGCGTGGCGGCCGCCAACAAGAAGCTCAAGCTGCGCCACACGACGGTGGGTCCGGCAGGCTACTGGGGCGCCACCATGACCGACGTGGCCGACCAGATCCGCCTCCTGAAGACACTGACGTCCAAGAAGAGCCCGCTCACCGACAAGAACCGCCGATACGTCCTGGACCTGATGGGCAACGTCGTCTCTTCGCAGGACTGGGGGGTCAGCGCCGCCGCAGGCCGGAAGGACACGACGGCGCTCAAGAACGGCTGGCTGCCCCGCAAGATCGACGGGGACCTGTGGACCATCAACAGCATCGGCCGGGTCCGGGGCGACGACCACGACTACCTGATCGCCGTCCTGTCGAGCCGCACCCGCTCCATGGGAGACGGCATCGCCACCGTCGAGCACGTCGCGGAGATGGTCCGCAAGGCACTGTCCAAGGCGATCTCCACACCCCGCGCGTCTCCCACGTCCTCCACGTCCGCCGCGCCGTAGAACGCGTGACCGGCGCGGCGCACACCGTGTGCCGCCGCGCCGATCTCACGGTCTTCTACTCGGACCCCTGCCCGGGGGTGCAGGTGGGCATCCCGGAGTCATCGAACGGCGGGAACACCGGCAGGTCGCGCCTCACCGCCGAATCATCAATGTGCAACCGGGTGTTGCCCGACGACAGAGGGCAGGCGCCGTCCTTGCTCGCCGACAACGTGTAGAAACCGGCGGGGAAGCCGTCGAATCTGTACATGCCGTCCGGACCGGTGACCATGGACAGGCCGCCCGGCTCCATGGTCACCGTGGCGCCTTCCACGGGCATGAACGTGTCGAGGTCCACCACCGTGCCGGAGACGCTCGCCACGCCCACCACCGTGAACGAGGCCAGGACCTCCGGGGACCGATGGCCTGCTGCGTCCACGGCGACGGCGGAGACCACATTCGTGCCCGTCGAGCGGGCGTCGATCGTGACCGTGGCGGAGCCGCCGATCGCCTCGACACTCCGGTTAGAGCCGTTGTCGTCGTATTCGAACCTGACCACGTTCTCGTCGCCGGGCACGTCGAACCGGACGGTCAGTTTCTCGCCCTGCGACACCGTGTCGCCGTCGGGGAACGAGATGACCGGCTGGACAGGCACGGCGAAGGCCGCCAGGTGGGGGTCGGACTCGGCGTAGTCGTACACGCGCACGTCGTCCACGGCCCCGCCGAAGAAGCCGGTCGCGACTCCGGCGGCCTTGGCGCGGCCCACGGCGACCGGCCCGGTGGCGCGGAAACCGCCCTCAAGGGTGGCGGTGGTCGACTGCCTGACGCCGTTCACGTAGAGCCGCAGCTCATGGGTGAACGAGTCGTAGACGCCCGCGAGGTGCGTCCACTTCCCCGCCGTCGCGGCGGCGTCGGAGGACACGACGGCCGAGACGGGGGCCTCCGCGTCGGAGCCCGCCATCCGGAACGTCCAGCGGTCGCCGGACCGGCCCAGCACGTACGCGGACGTGAGAGCGCCGTCGGCGGACACCGCGGCCACCTCGCCGTCTCCGGTCGCGGAAGGCTTCACGCGCGCCGTGACCGTGAAGGTGTGGTCGGTGCGCACCTTGGTCATCGTGCCGGTGTCCGGGTTCGGGGCTCGAACCGGGCCGTTCGTGGCGGCGAACGCGGAGACGCCGTCCAGTGAGAGGGCGGCGCCCACGCCGCCCCTGCCGTCGGTGCGCGTGGCTCCGCCGGAGAGGACGGCCGTGTTGCCGTGCCCGGTGAGGTCGCCGGCGTCGCCGGTCTCGTCGAACGTCCACTCGGCCGCGGGACCCGCCGGCGCCCGCACGCTGAAGGAGTAGGTGAACGGCGTGGAGCGCCGACCGGCCCGGTCCGTGGACCACACGGTCAACCTGTTGGAACCGTCGTGCGGCGGGGCGACCGTGAAGGTGGCGCCGTGGTCGTGCGCGCGAGCGGCGACGAATGTGCCACCGACGGTTCCGGAGTCGAAGCTGTATTCGTAACCCGCGATGTCGTCCGCACCCTCCGCCGGCGCGGTGACCTCGAAGACTCCGGGGACACCCACTCCGCCGTGCGGGCCGCCGGACGGGTAGTCGCTCGACGTGACGCCACCCGGTGCGGGCGGCGGGGTCAGGTCGACCGTGAACTGGCACTTGACCGACCACGGCCCGAAGGCGGTGCCGTCGAAGGTGCGCGCCTGCCACACGTACGACGAGCCGTCGGTGAGCCTGCCCGCGGGGATGGCCTGCGAGACGTTCGACGGGTTGCCGGACGCCTGGGACAACACGTCGGTCTCGTTACGGGTTCCGCCGAGGGGCCACCAGTAGAACGAGGTGGTCAGTGACTGCTTGCCGGGGGTCGGGTGCTGCTGCCTCGCCGCCAGAACCGGCGTGGCCGTCAGCACGGACGGTCGCTCCGCGCCGGTGGCGCACGGCTTGCCGTGCGACATCAGGTTGGTCGGCGCCAGGGGCACGTCCGCGGCGGCCGCGGGAAGCGGAATCGCCAGCAACGACGCCGCCAGAGCGAACGCAGCCGACACGCTCAGCAGTCGATAGCGCTCACGGCCGCCGTTTCGGCCGGATTTCCCCGGCCACGAGAGTCTCATGTCAACCTCACACAAAGATCGGTCCAAAGCGCTCTGATCGTAAGAAAATGACCGAAACCGCGAAAGCTGACAGTGAGTAAACCGCCGGACACCTTGTAACGTCCCGGCTGCGAGATCCGATAGGGATGACCGCAATCCCGGGACGACCTCCGACGAACGAAAGCCACCTGTGCGGACGCCTCGCTCATCTCATGGCCTGAGACACACCGGTGGACATGCCGGGCGAGCGCGCCGACGGTGATTGTGATGCTTGTCACACAGGTTCCGAGACGTGGGCTCCCCCGGCAGGTCCCGGCGGAGACTGCTGTCCGGCGAGCCGTACCGGACGGTCTTCGACGGAAGAGGGCTGACGATGTCGCGAACGATGAGCGGCCAGGAGCGCGAGGCGTTCCTCGCGGAGGTGAGGGTCGCGGTGGTGAGCGTTGTGGACGGGGACGCCCACGGTCCGCTGACCGTGCCGATCTGGTACGAGTACGCGCCCGGGGGCGACATCGTCCTGATCACCGCGCGCGACAGCCGCAAGGCACGGCTGATCAGGCAGGCGGGGCGGTTCAGCCTCTGCGTCCAGTCCACCGAGGTGCCGTATCGGTACGTGTCGGTGGAGGGCCCGGTGACCGGGATCGACGAGTCGGTGACGTCCGACGAGCGGCGCGCCTTCGCCGGCCGCTATCTCGGTGAGGAAGGCGGCGGCCGGTACGTCGCCTCCTCAGTGGAGGCGACGGACCGGATGATCAGGATTCGCATGCGCCCGGAGGTGTGGCTGTCGGAGGACCAGAGCTAGTGGCCCGTCACCGCGCCGGCGCTCACCGTATTGCCGGCGCTCACCGTATTTCGGTGCCGAAGCGTGATGTCGGATGCGCCAACCCAGGGACCCTCCCGACCGTCGACCGTCGGCAGATGACGGTCGTGGACCTAGGAGGTCTCATATGGCACATAACGAACGGTGGCGCCGTCCGGCGGGACGCGGGCTGAGATTGGCGGCCATCCTGGCCGTGGCCGCCGCGGCGGGCGGTCTCGCCACGTCGGGCGGAATCGCTCTGGTGAGCGCATCTTCTGCACCGAGCACGATCTACGCCTGCGTCGGCAAGACCACCCGAGCCGCCCGGATCGTTCCCTCGACGACCAAGTGCAAGACAACCGAGTCGCGGCTCTCCTGGAATGTGAAGGGACCCCAGGGCCCCACGGGGAAGACCGGCGCGACAGGCAAAACGGGTGCCCAGGGCCCGGCGGGTAAGACCGGCGCGACCGGTCCTCAAGGCCCCAAGGGTGCCACAGGTCCGCGGGGAACGACCGGTCCGACGGGCTCGGCGGGCCCGGCGGGCCCGGCGGGCCCCAAGGGCGACTCCGTTCCGGATCCGCGTTTCGGTACCGGAACCAGCCTCGCCACGGCCGGCAGGGGGACGGAATGCACCATGGGGTCCGTGTGGCTGGTGGCCGGCGGCGTCGCCGGAGGCACCCCGGCCGCCGGACAGACGTTGGCGATCAACCAGAACCAGGCCCTGTTCGCGTTGCTCGGCACCTCCTACGGAGGCGACGGACGGACCACGTTCAAGCTGCCCGACCTGCGCAGTGCCGCCCCCAACGGGCTGACCTACGTGATCTGCACGCAAGGCGTCTTCCCCGGACGCGACAGCTAGTGGCCCGCGACCGAACCTCGGACGGCTGATCGATCTCCGGCGGTGGACTCGTCAGGCCGGCTGCCTCGTTGGAGGTGGTCCTGACTCGCCGACCGCCGCGAGCTCACCCATCAGAAGCTCGACCAGTTGCCCGGCGAAGGTCGCGTGACGGGCCACTAGAGAGCGATCCGCTCGCGCACGAACGAGGTCTTGCCTCCCTCGTCCGCGCCGTCCGCCGCGCGGAAGAGCAGGTTCCTCGCGGCGGACAGCACGGTCCCGTCGAAACCGAGCAGCCGGACGGTCACCGACTCCGCCTCGGGCACGGCGAAGGAGATCGAGTTCGTCCCGTCCGCGACGGCGACGACCGCGACCGGCCGGTCGTTGGCGTAGGCGTCGACGCCGGTGAGCGCGCGGGTGGACAGGGTGAGCGTGATCTGGGCGCCGTCGACGGCGACGTCCTCGACCTCCAGAGTGCGCGGCCTGCCCTCACGCAGGAGCGCGACGGCCCTGTCCATCAGGTCCAGGTTGCCTTCGAGGACGTCACGCCTGGTCAGCCGGTACAGGTGGTCGGGAACGACGCCGAAGTCCTCGATGATCTGGCCCTCGTGCGCCCCGACCCGGAGCGTACGGCGGATGGAGAGCCGGAAGTCGGCTCCGCCGGGAAGCGGCCGGAGCGGGCCTTCCGGCCAGTCCTGCAAGATGGCGGAGTGGGTGCGGACCTCCGCGCCGCCCGCGCCGGTCGCCTCGTCCACCCCGAGCACCGGGCCGACACGGTTGTCCTGGAAGCCTGCCGCGAACGTGTCGGTGGCGCTGTAGCAGAGCGCGTCCGTGACGAGCACGACCGGCCCGTGGTATAGCTGCCCCGCCGCGTTGATGAAGTCGGCCGCGTCCAGCGGTACACCGCTGGAGTACTGCGCGCCGGTCTGCACCGAATCGGCGATCGACGCGCGCCAGGCGGCCATCTCGTCGCGAGCCTGGGTGAAGGCGGCGGTGGTCGGAGTGCAGACGAACTGGGCCAGCCCGGGGGCGATCCGGTTGGGGGTGAGCATCTGCAGCAGGTATTCGGCCGCGACGACGAAGCCGCCGCCGTTGTCGCGGACGTCGACGATGAGCCCGTTCTCCGGCAGCAGGGTCAGGACCCTCGCCACCTCGTTGAGGAAGCCGATGATGTCGTCGACGAAGTCTCCGTCGGCGTTCAGGTCCTCGAGGTGGAAGGAGAAGATCCGCAGATGGCCGTACTCGCGGCCGTCCCCGGTACGGATGATCCTGGCCTTCAGCTCGGGCCGGGTGGTGGCGATCTCGCCGCCCACCGCCGCCCCGCCGGCGCCGGGCTCCTCGCCTGACGCGGTGAACAGCCGCTTGCGCAGCCGCTGCGCGAGGCTCGTGCGCAGGTCGTAGCCCACCGCGGTCGGCACCGCTCCCGCCACGGTCGGGCGGAGACCGAGGAACTCGCGGAGGTCCTCGATCGAGTCGAAGACCCGCCAGGGGATGCGGACGTCACGCGTCACGCCGGCCTGCGTCCGGTACCTGATGTCAGCCCAGTCCTCCTCGAGCAGCGCCGAGGTGACGAACGGGCGGATCGCCATGGCCTGCAGCCCCCGGGCGAGCCGGGCCGCGGGGTTGCCGCCGAACTCGCGCTCGGCGTTCCTGGCCACGGCCAGTTCGACGGGCATGCCGTTCCAGTGGGTGACCTCCACGCCGGGAACGAGTTGCGGGTCGCCCGTCAGCTTGTCGTACCGGCTCGTGACGAGATAGCGGGACGTGTCCCCGTCCCAGCACCGCTCGACCCGGATGCCGAGGAAGGCGACCGGGCCCTGGTACGCCTCCGGCAGGACGTACTCGGTGTGCCCGTCGCGGAGCTGATTGAAGATCTTGACGAGCTCGACGTGGAACTCGGCGTCGGACAGCGTGGGCAGCTTGGCACGCAGCAGGCGCAGCCGCTGGCTGGGATCGATCGCGTACATCGCGCGCTTGTGCAGCAGGTGCGCGTAGAGCCCGTCGATAACGACGGCCGCCTGGTCGACCAGCACCGCCCGGTCGGCCGGGGTGAGCGGGCTGGACTGGACGATCTCGCGCATCCGCGGCATCTCGTGAACGTCGCCGAGTGCGTGGTCGTCCGCCAGGCCGAGGACGGGAATCTCTGGCATGGGCCCCCCTTTGAGGTCTCTCACGAGGAGTCATCCCGGTGGGATCACCACCTCATGGAGGGAGGCTAAGCCGATGTCGCCATGACCGTCCTGAGTACGCCCCTACTCACCTTCCGCGTCGCGCCCTTTAATTCCAGCGGTGCGATATATCGCCATTTGTGCTGTTTATGCGGAATAAGTGGGGGTATGGGGCGACGATCTCGTGTCGATCTCGGGGGGAGAACGACGATGAGCGGACACGAGCGCGAACGGCGTCCCGGAACGGAGCCGAGCGGATCAGAGACGATTTCCCGGCGGCGGTTCTCCATGCTGGGAATCGCGGCGGTGGGCGGCGCGGCACTGGGCACGGGCGTCCTGCGCGGACCGGGTTCGGGCACCACCCCGAGCCCGTCGCCGGCCGGCGGAGCGAGACCGCCGGCGTCGCCGGTCGGGTTCGTCCTCGGGCACGAGCAGTTCCGGACACCGGACCTCGTCCGTTTCGCCGAGATGGCCGATCGCGCCGGGTTCGGGTACGTGTGGACGAGCGACCACTCTCAACCGTGGCAGGACAATGAGGGCCACAGCATGTTCCCGTGGCTGACGCTGGCTCTGATCGGCGAGCGCACACCCCGGCTGACGTACGGCACGGGCGTCACCTGCCCGCTGTACCGCCACCATCCCTCCCAGGTCGCGCAGGCGTTCGCCTCCCTCGGCATCCTGACGCCCGGGAGGGTGTTCCTCGGCGTCGGCACGGGAGAGGCGCTCAACGAGCTGGCTTCGACGGGCCGCTTCGACCGCTATCCCGAGCGTCACGACCGGCTGATCGAGGCCATCGGGCTCATCCGCAAGCTCTGGACCGGCGAGCGGGTCACCCACAAGGGCCGCTACTACCGGACCGACCAGTTCAAGCTCTACGACGTGCCGACCACTCCCGTGCCGATCCACGTCGCGGCCAGTGGGCCGAAGAGCGCCTACCTGGCCGGGCGGTACGGCGACGGCTGGGTGGTGCAGACACACGACGTCACCGACAAGCGCATGGTCGACGCGTTCAACGAGGGCGCGCGCGCCGCCGGGAAGAACCCGGACGCCATGCCCAAGCTCGTCGAGACCTGGGTCGTGGTGGGCGGCCAGGCGGAGGCCGATCAGGCGGCGCGGAGGTGGCGGTTCACCGTCCACGGCTTCGGCGATCTGCTCTACCAGCCCGATCCGGTGACCATCCAGCGCATCGCCGAGCAACGCTGGCCGTTGTCGAAGGTGTACGCCTCGTGGCCGCGCGGCACGGATCCCCAGGTGCACATCAAGGCCGTCCAGCGCCTGCTCGACCTCGGCGCCACGCCGTTCATCCACTCCGGCCAGGACGACCAGGAGAAAGTGATCGACTTCTACGCCCGGGAGGTGCTCCCCCACGTCCACCGATGACCCAGCGCGATCACTCGCCGAGTGGGATCCCGTACAGCGCGGTGTCGGAGGTCACGTAGAGCATGTCGCCTGCGGGCACCAGCGTCCGACCTCCCCCGCGCGGGCCGTCGAACGGACGCTCCCGCCCGTCGCTCAATCGCCAGGCGCGGATGTCGGCCGGGCCGGAGTCGTCCACCATGTAGACGACGCCTCCCGATATCACGGGAGCCCCTCGCAGACCATGCGCTCTGTGATGGACCGACCAGTTCTTCCTGCCGGTGCGGACATCGACGGCGACGATCCCGTCCAGCGACCCGGCGCACAGGACTTCGCCGTCGATCGCGAGCGACGTCGCGCCGGGAATCAGGATCTTCGCGTCGTCGCCGTCAGGTCTGAACGTCCACAGCTCCCGTCCAGTGCGGGCGTCCCACCCGTGGATCCGCACAGCGTCGTCAGGCGTCTCGGCGCTCGCGACGTAGATCGCGTCCGCTTCGACGACGGGTTGCGACATCAGCCCGGCGGGGAACGTCCACATGCTCCGGCCGGAGCCGACGTCGACGCCGACCAGTTCCGACGTGGTGGAAAGCGCGAAATTCGGATCGCCGGTAGGCGAAAGGATCGCCCGTACGACATGGACGAAACCGGCGACCTCGGTGCTGAGCCAATTAATACTGCCCGAGGTTCCGGGCCGTCCGCCTCCAGCGTGAGGTACGACGGTCCACTTCGCCGCGGCGACGTCGGCCGTCCACCTCACCGTGCCGTCGACGCCGTCGAGGGCACGGAACCAGTCGGTGTTCGGGTGCGTGACCGGGTCGCCCATATCGGCCCGCAGTGTGCCGACGAAGGTCTCCAGGACGACCGGGCCACTGACCGCCAGCCGAGCGACGCTGAAGAGGTGGAACGTGTCAGACGCGACCTCGCTCCGCCAGACGACCTCGCCGGTGGCCGCGTTCAGAAGCCGGAGCACACCGTCGGAATCGTGCACCAGAACCGATCCCGGCAGAGGGCCGCCGATGAAACGGAAGGACCCCACGGTGCCGTGGCGCCAGACGGGCTCGCCCGTACGGCGATCGAGGGCGACCACCGCGCCCTCCGGCGAGTTCGGCGCGGGGATCGCGCCGTCCGCCGGGTGGGGGGTGCCACCGACCACCACCATGTCACCCGACAGGAGGATACCGGTGTCGACCGGCACGCCCGGCTCGGCTTTCCACCGGGTGGCGCCTGTCCCCGCGTCCAGCGCGTGCACGGTTCCGCGCGCGTCGTACAGATAGAGGTCGTCGCCCGACCGCGCCATCGTGCACATGGGGCCGACCACGATCGGACGCTGCCACCCGGCTGAGGTCGGCGCCGGCGCCGGCGACGGCGGCCGGAACTCGCTTTTCGGTGACGGTTCGGACCGCGACGACCGCATCCCCGCGACGTACCAGGCGAGACCGGCCGCCCCCAGGCCCAGGGTGAGGCCGGACACGATGATCTCCCGGCGCGAGAGAGACCGCCGGTCGCCCGCCCCGTCCTCCGTCACGACTCGGCCAGCCGCCGGTAGTAGTCGATCATCGCGGTCACGCCGGGATGGACGACCAGGGAGGAGCCGGCCGTGAAGTTCCTGAGGCCGCTCAGGACCTGGGCCGCGCAGGCCCGTACCTCGTCGTCGACGGGCTTGGGAGAGTCGCCCAGAACATAACTGGCGTAATCGGCGTCAGACAGCTCGTAGTAGTCGGTCCAGACGCCGTCTCCCCAGTACGCCTCCTTGCCCCCCTTGGACACCCCGTATACGGAGAAGCGCCACATCAGCGTCAGGCCCGCCTCCTCCTCGGGGCCCATGGTGATCGACAGGGCGTCGGCGTCGTGCGGCTGCACCGCGAAGACCTGAGGTTCGGTGTGCGCCCAGGACCCCTGGAGTTTCTCGGGGAACCGGAAGTCGTAGTTGAGAGTCGCCTTCACGCCTTCACCCCCGCCGCCTTCACACGTCGACGGCACGAAGGTCGAGTGGACGACAAGCTTCACCCCGGTCAGCAACGCCGTGTCCTCGGTGGAGTTGCGAAGGGTGACCACGAGCGCGCGGCGCTCCCTGGAGTCGCCGCCGGGCACCGTTGAGCCCGCCGAGGGGGCGGTGGTCCGGCCGTCGGACTCGTACTGGGACACCGGAACGTCGACCGGTTCGCGCGACGGCGACAGATCGACCAGTTCCAGCCTCTCGTCGGCGGGAACGGCGGAAACACTGGGAGTGCCACGGGTGGGCTCCGTCTCATCCGCCGGGGCCACCATCTGCAACACGCCGAAGACGACGGCGGCCACGACACCGGCGATCGCCGTGATGCCCCCGACGGCCTCCCAGGAGAGCTGGAAACGCTTCGGCGGCCGCGTCTTCGGGACCGGTCGGGGCTTCTCATCGGACTGCTCGGAGACCTTCTCCGGCTCCGGCTTCCCGGACGACATCGCCATGGCCTCCAAGAAACCGATGACCACATGGACAACCGCGATATGCCAACCAAAGGCGAGATTAGCACCAAAGATCCGCAAAATAGGGTTAGGAATTCGACCTCAACGGCCGACCTGATCCGGTCCGACGCCCCTGCCCGGCATTGCCCCCCGCGAGGTCGGCCTGAGCCGGCGGTCGTTCAATTTTCTACTTATCCGAAGTGGCCTGGGAGTTCGCCGACCTCGAATGCCGAGAGCGGTGTTCCACCTGATCGCGACGGGTGTGAGCTCCCGAACCCCCGCAGGAACAGGGCATGCTGACAGCGCAACCTTCCCAACAGGTGCGGTCCTACACAATGTTCACATAACCCGACACCTAGGCTAGGTGTAACGCAGCCACCCAAATGCCACATTTTGTTCATACAGTTACGAAATGGACTTCAACGGATCCCATGGAGATATCCGCCGCTCCGTGCAGCAGGCTCTGAGCTCGGCGCGCAAGGGCGATCCCGCGCCGAACGGCATCGCCTCGACGCGGAAGACCCCGGTCATCTCCAGGTCCGGGCCCGTCCCCAGCCCCGGCAGTACCGACTGTTCAGCGGAGGGCGCAGGTGACTCATAGCCCATCACGGCCCCCTCTCCCGAACCGGGCGCACACTCCCAGGGCCACCGACCCGCTCGCACCGGCCCATCGGAGGGCGACATGGTGACCCGCGCCATCTCCCACCGCACGACCGGCGGCAGGAGATTCCGCTGGACCATGTACCGGCCGCAGTCGCTCCGGGCGCGCTACACGATGGCCGCGACCGCGTTGTCGTTCCTGGTCCTGACCGGGGCGGGCGCGAGTCTGGACATGGTCATCCGGCACAAGCTCGAAACCGACGCGTGCGCCGAGACCAGACGTGTCGCCGGGCGGTGGAGCACGGCGTTGCGCAACGGCGACGTGCCGCACACGATCCCGGTCTTCAATCAGGTCAAACTCGTCCAGGTCGTGGATTCCAGGGACCGCGTCATCGAGTCCAGCAAGCCGGCCGCCGGTCTGCCGCCGCTTTCCGCGGTGCGGCCGCCGCCCGACAATCCGATCCAGAAGCTGACCGAGTGCGGCCCGGGCGGATGCTCTCTTCTCGCGGCCATCAGGACCTCCCGGGAAGCGGACTCCACCTTCGTCTACGCCGCGCTTCCCGCGCCGTCCATCCTGACGAAGCACCGCCTGGAGTTGCTGATCGCGGCCGCGGCCCTGCCGTTGCTCGCGGCGATCGCCCGGCTGACCTGGGCTCTCCTCGGCAGGTCCCTGTGCCCGGTGACACTGAGCCGCGCCAAGATGTCGGAGATCACCCCGAACGACCTGAGCCTGCGGCTGCCTCAGCCGCCCGGTCGCAACGAGATCTCCCAGCTCGTCGGCACCGCCAACGAGGTCCTCGACCGGATGGAGACGGCGGTGCAGCACCACCGCCGGTTCGCCTCCGACGCCTCCCACGAGTTGCGGACACCGATGGCCGGAATGCGCCTCCAACTGGAGAGCGCCCTTCTCGATCCGGAAAATGTTAACGCGCACGATGCCATCAGATCGGCGCTCATGGGCGTCGACCGCCTTCAGGCGATCGTCGACGATCTGCTCGTCCTGGCCCGCATCACCGGCGAGGAACCGGCCCCACCCGACGCCGTCGACATCGACGACCTGGTCCGCGATGCCGTGGAGCGGCGGGACGGCGGCGTGCCCGTGCACGTCCATCCATCAGGCGGCGCCCGCGTCAACGGCACGTGCGTCCAGCTCATGCGGGTCATCGAGAACCTTCTCAACAACGCACAGCGTCATGCGGAGACCCGGGTGGACGTCGCCATCGAGACGGTGGGCGGCGAGGTCGTCGTCACCGTGTCGGACGACGGCGACGGCATAGCGCCCCGGGACCGTGAGCGCGTCTTCGAACGCTTCACGCGGCTGGACTCCGGCAGGCGCCGCGATCCCGGTGGCAGCGGCCTCGGGCTGGCCATCTCCCGCGAGATCGCCGAAGCCCACGGCGGGACGCTGTGCTGCGAGGACGCGCCCCTGGGCGCCCGCCTGGTCCTCCGGTTGCGGCTCCTCGACCAGAGAAGCGATCCGCTGACGGCCGCCTGAGGGCGCCCCACGACCCGGCGCGGGCGGGGAGAAGCCCACCGCGTCCCGTACGGCTAGATGTGCTCTTCCGCCGACGCGGGCGTCACGCGGCTGATCCGGCCATGCCGGTGAATCCGACGACCAGGCCCTCGATCTGGGCACGCAGGTCCGCCGCGGTGATCTGGGGATCGAGCAGCGCACTGACGCACTGGCGGCGCAGGGCGCGGTTGAGGGCGATCGCGGACTCGTCGCCGATGCCCGGATGGGCGATCCGGATGGTGTCGACCAGACCGATGACCTCGGTCTCGAGCGCCTCGTCGAGGAGGGCGCGGAACGTGTCGATGCCGAGATGGGTCGCGGCGAGCACCGAGGGGGCGACGAAGGCGCCGGCGGCGGCGGTCAGCGAGTCCAGGCTGGCCGCGAGGTAGGCCTGCGGATCGGTCAAAGCCAGGTGGCCGTGCCGGTCACGGAACCTCGCGCAGAGGCGTTCGAGGTTGGCGGGCGAAAGGCCGAAGAGCAAGAGCTCCCGCTTGTTCGGGAAGTAGTGGTACAGGCCCCCGACCGACATCCGCGCAGCCCGCGCCGCTCGCGCCATGGTGATCTCCTTGACACCGTACGCGCTGATCAGCGGGGCCACCGCCAGGAAGATCTCCTGCTGACGCCCGACCCGATCCTCGGCCGGTCGCCCAGGTTTTCCGAACATGGCGGCAGCTTCCTTCCGACAATCCCGAGCCCACTTGTGCGCCCTGATGACGATCTGAAGACTTCTCATGACGGTTCGCCGGGCCCACCCACCGTCGCCTCTTCAGCCCGTTTCTCTGGGGGACAGCCATGACCGAAAACAACGTCGAGATTATCAGGCGGCTCTACGACGCCTTCGAGACGCACGACTTCAATGTGATCGCCGAGCTCTTCGACCCCGAGGTCGAGATCTACCAGTCGGAGCTGCTGCCCTGGGGCGGGAACTACAAGGGGCACGACGGAGCAGTCACCTTCTTCACCGGGCTTCTCCAGCACATCGACTCCAAGGTGACCGTCGAGCAGATCATCGAAGCCGACGATCGCGTCGTGGAGGTCGGCCGTACCGTCGGCACGACCACGAACGGCTCCGTCCCCTTCGACGTCCCCGAGGTTCACGTGTGGCAGGTGCGCGACGGCAGGATCGTCCGCATGGAGTCCTACGTCGACGTCCCGCTCATGCTCAAGGCGCTGAGCTGACTCAGGACCGACCAGGCGGTCACGCCGGCGCGGCCGTGCACACCCCGCGCCGGCAGGCCGTGATCCCCGGATCGCACGTGGTGCTCAGAGAGTCTCGGTCACGGGGCGGCGGCCACCGAGGCGGGCGGGAACAGCGGTGAGCGCCGCCACCACGAGCACGGTTGCCAGCACCGTGGCGAGCAGCTGCCAGAGCGAGGGAAGCGCGGCCCTGTCGCCGTCGCCGCCGGTGATCGCGTTTATCGCGGCGAACAGTGCGAAGCCGCCCGGGAAGACGCCCAAGACAGCACCGACGAGCGCGGGCAGAACCTGTGCGGCCGCCAGTGCCGCACTCACCTCACGAGGGGTTGCGCCGAGGGCGCGCGCCAGCGCCGACGAATGCCGGTTGTCGAGCACCGTCGCCCAGGTGATGACGATGGCGTTGACCGCCGCCAGGCAGAGCAGGATGACCGTCCAGACGAGAAGCACATGGCGCAGCACCTCCACCTGGGCATCGTCATATCCGCCGGTGAGCGGCTGGGTGGTGAGGAAGGCGTTGAGCACCAGGAGGACGTAGATCCCGCTGACTGTGATCGCGATGCTGACCGCGGCCAGGACGACCCGTCGCGGCCGTCGGGCGGCGACCCGCAAGGCGAGAAGCAGCGGGACGGGCAGTCGCGCCGAGATCGCGATCAGCCAACCGACGCGGCGAGGTGGGCGTGCCGAGTCGGCCAGCGCGTCGACGGTGCTGGAGCGGGCGGCGTGCACGGCCGGAACAAGGGTCGCGACCACCGCGACGCCGAGTGCCACGGCGGTCACCGAAACGGCCGTGGACATGGTCATCGACGGCGTGCCCGCGCTGCCGACGAGGCCAGCGCTGGACTCGGTGAGCAACGGAGCGGTCAGCGATCCGACCGCCAACCCGGCCGCGGCCGCGACGACGGCCACGAGGACATACTCCGCGAGCAGCACGGCGGCGACCAGGCTCGGTGTGCCGCCGACTGCTTTGAGGAGTCCGACGCGTCTGGTCTGATCGGCCATCCGGCCGCCGGCCAGCACCGAAAGACTGGCCACGGCGAGCAGACCGAGCAGCCAGGCTCCGATCAGCAGCAGGATCTGGGAGTCTCTGGCCAGCTCGGTGGCGTCTTCGAGGATGTTCTCCCAGGACTCCAGGCGGGGGGCGTCCCGGCTCTCCCGGAGGTTCGCGTCGACGAACGCCTGCGCCTCATCCGGGTCGGCCAGCTTCAGGTTCATCACGTAGGACAGGGAGTCCGAATCGGTGGCGAGGCTCCGCACATCCGCCTCGGTGAGCCAGACCAGACCTGGATTCTGTAACAGGCCCGGAGGAAGCTCGGACAGCTCCTCGGGAGTCGCACCGCTCGCGCAACCGACGGAGACGATGCAGGACGACCCCGGGTAGGGCGGCATGGCGGCGGTGACCGCGACGCCGACGACCTCGAACGAACGGCCGTCCAGGGTGACCGGATCACCGACGCGCACATCGAGCGCGTCGGCGAAGGCGGCCTCGACCACCACGCCGCCGTCGCCGACCCAGCTGCCCTGTGTCAGCTCAGGCTGGTCGACCGACACGGATGCGGCGTCGCGGCCCACGGCCTGCACATCTGACGTTCGATCGGATGCCTGAAGTTTCGCCGGGATGACCGGGTACGGTCCGCCGTGGCCGATGACGCCGGGAGCGCCGGCCAGGTTCTCGAGACCGGAAAGCTTGGCGGGCCGGCTGACGCCGGCGACCACGTCGGGTCCGTTGGTCGCCTCACGGGTGCTCTGGTACGGGTCGCCGGCCGCGTCGCTCAGGACGAGCCCGAGAGTCAACGTCGTGGTGGCCGCCATGATGGCAAGCAGCAAAAGCGCGGCCTCGGTGCGGCGCCGCCGGAGATCACGCACGGCGAGGCGGCCCACGAGAAGGATGCGACCCGTCACCTCAGTCCTCCAGTCCGGCGAGGGCGCCGACCGCATCTCCCGGGCCGATGTCGAGATCGACCCCGTCGACGGCGCGCAGCGATCCCTCTCCCTTCTCCTTTCGCGACCCGCGGGCGAGCAGCACGGACGTGTCGGCGGCGGTGTTCACGATCCACTCCTTCGGCAGGTCCAGTTCTGCTCGCATGCCTCGAGCCAGCGCAGGTCCGCCTGAAGCCGGAGCACGATGCCCTCCAGCAACAGCCCCGCGTCCGAGCGGTCCGGCTCGGCCATGGCGGCGCGCTGGGCGTCACGCAGCCGGCGCAGCAGCTCGCGTCGCTGGGTGTCGACGATGGTGAGCGGGTCGGCCAGGCCGGCCGACGCGGCCGCGATCAGCTTGAGATGGAACTCCGCGAGGTCGGGCCGTGGCCAGCTCACCTCGGCGATCCACTCGGCGACTCGCTGTTGGCCGTCGGGGGTGAGGGCGTACACCTTGCGATCCGACCGGTCGGCGTCATCGGCGGATTTCTCGACCGACAGCAGGCCGGCCTTTTCCAGCCGGGTCAGGGTGACGTAGATCTGCCCGGCGTTCATCGCGTCGCCGAGGGGGCCGAGCGCGTCGCGCAGCCGTGCGCGCAGCTGGTAGCCGTGCGAGGGCTCCTTGGCCAGCATCGCCAGCACCACTTCCTGCTGCATGGGCCCTCCTATGATCGTTGGTCACCATGGCTAACGGTTATCCCCATCGCTGTCAAGCCCTCACGACGCGATGGCGAGACCGCCCGCGACTTCCCGGGCGAGGTTTCCGCGAACCGTTCGACCCTGCCGTTCCGGCAGGGGGCAGTGGGGCTGGATGAACCTTTGGCGGCTTTCCCCGGTGCGTGACGACTGCGCGGAAGTCGGGGTGGCGGAGACAGGCCCAGGCGTTGCCGGTGATTCCTTTTCATTTCTCACGGAATCGTGAGCGACTTCCGTGAGAAATGAAAATCGCGCCATTAGCGGGGTGGCGGCGCCCGCCAGGCCGGGGTTCACCCTCGGACCCCAGTTCGCCCTCGGATCACGGAGGAAACCCGTTCTCGCGGCCGGAGAGCACGTCGTCACCCGACGGCGCGGCCCCGCCCGACGCCCTGCTCTTGCGGCCGGAGAGCACGTCGTCACCTGACGGTACGGCCCCGCCCGACGCCCGGAGCCGGATGAAATCCTTGTGGCGGCCGCTTCCCTTCCCTGCGAACCGCGGGCGATATCAACGGCCCGCGTCGGATTTCCCGACCGCGCCGTGAATGGTCTAGGCCAATGGGATTCCCGCCTTCTCGCGCGAGCGGGAAATGGCGTCCGGTCTCGAAGAACGCACTCCTGAGCTCACCTCGAAGAAGGCATTCAGGTGAACCTCTTGTAACCCATTTGGCCGCGTGATGCGATACGTCCCAAGTCAGATGCCATCCCCCACACAAAAAGGCTCATCTATGACTAAAGCCGACATTCTGTACGAGCGTTCCCTGATAGAGGACCAGATTCGTGAATACACCCTCTGCAGCCGGCTTCAGGACATCACCGAGGCTCACCCCGACGCCCCCGCGTACTCGATGCGCGCCGGCGACGGCTGGGAGACGCTGACCTTCGCCCAGGCCAGGTCGGAGGTGCTGGCACTCGCGGCCGCCTTCGCCGCGCTGGGCCTGGAGGCGGGCGACGCCGTGACGCTCATGATGGTCAACCGCACCGAGCACGTGCTGGCCGACCTCGGGGCCGTCCACGCGGGGGCCACCCCGATCTCCGTCTACGCCACGCTCGCCCCCGAGCAGGTGACGTACATCGCGGGAGACTCGAACGCGAAGATCGCGGTGATCGGCGGAGCCGACGAACTGGCGCGCTGGCAGCACGCCCTGGATCAACTCCCGCACCTGACCAAGGTGATCGTGCTCGACCCGGAGGCGTGTCCTTCGGGCGACCGCTTCATGACCTGGGACGCCTTCGTCGCCCTCGGCAGGGAACGGCACGCGGCCGACCCGGCGCTCGTCGAGGGCCGCCTGCGTGCCGTACGGCCCGGCGACACCGCCACGGTGCTCTACACCTCGGGCACGACCGGCAACCCCAAGGGCGTGCCGCTGAGCCACCGCAACATCAGCTACGAGGTCAGCGCGATCGAGAGGACCTCCTCGCTCCCCGACCTGGGCACCCAGATCTCCTACCTCACCTACGCCCACATCGCCGAGCGGGTGCTGAGCCTCTACCTGCCCCTGTTCAAGGGCTCGCACGTCCACTTCTGCCCCGACCTCACGCAGCTCAGCACGGTGCTCCGCGAGGTGCGGCCGGTGCTGTTCTTCGGCGTCCCCCGGGTCTGGGAGAAGATCATGGCGGGGCTGCTCGCGGTCATGGACACCCAGCCCGAGGAGCAGCAGGCGCAGGCCAGGGCGGCGATGGCCGCGGGAGTCGCCTACATCGAGGCGGGCCAGAACGGCGCGACGCCCCCTCCTGAGATCGTCCAGGCCTACGAGCAGGCCGACGCGGCCCTGCTGTCACTCGTCCGGTCGCTGATCGGCTTCGACCGGGCGGGCTGGCTGTCGTCGGGCGCGGCACCCCTCTCCATCGAGGTGCAGCGCTTCTTCGCCGGCCTCGGCCTGAACATCCTCGAGGTCTACGGCATGACCGAGACCACCGGTGCGTGCACGGTCAACACCCCCACCAGGTACAAGCTCGGCTCGGTGGGCCCGGCGCTCCCCGGCGTCGAACTGAAGATCGCCGACGACGGCGAGGTGCTGATGCGCGGCCCCATCGGGACGTCGGGCTATCTCAACCTGCCGCAGGCCACGGCCGACCTCCTCGACGAGGACGGCTGGCTGCACACCGGTGACGTCGGCACCCTCGACGAGGACGGGTTCTGCCGGATCATCGACCGCAAGAAGGAGCTCATCATCACGGCGGGCGGCGAGAACATCTCCCCCGCCAACATCGAGAACCTTCTCAAGGAGCATCCCCTGGTGGGCCAGGCCCTGGCGTTCGGCGACCGCCGCCCCTACCCGGTCGCGCTCATCACGCTGGACGGCGAGGCCGCCCCGGCCTGGGCCCGCACTCAGGGCCTCACCTTCACCGGGCTCGCCGACCTGGCCGAGCACCCCCAGGTGCTGGCCGCGGTCGAGACCATCGTGACCAGGGCCAACGAGCGCCTGGCACGGGTTCAGCAGATCAAGAAGTGGAAGCTGCTGCCCGTGGAGTGGTCGACCCAGACCGAGGAGCTCACGCCCAAGTTCTCCCTGCGCCGCCGGATCATCCACAGCAAGTACTCCGACGCGATCGACCTGCTCTACGGAGACTGATCACCCCGGCGCGTGAGCCGGCCCGTCACGGACGCCGGCTCACGCGTCGGAGCTCTCCGGAACGCGCGGCGCCGATTCCGCCGAACCGCTTCGAGTCTCTCCGCGAAGCGCCGGCTCCCCTTGACCCAGGGCCGTGTCGACTCATCCCAGGGCCGTGTCGACCAGGGCCCGGGCCTCCTCCTGCACCTCGCCGAGATGGTCCCGGCCGCGGAACGACTCGGCGTAGATCTTGTAGACGTCCTCCGTACCGGAAGGGCGTGCGGCGAACCAGGCGTTCTCCGTGCACACCTTGAGCCCGCCGATGGCCGCGCCGTTGCCGGGAGCGGACGTGAGCACCTCGGTGATCGGCTCCCCCGCGAGCGTGCCGGCGGTGACCTGCTCGGGGGACAACCTGCTCAGAACCGCCTTCTGCTCGCGGGTCGCGGGCGCGTCGACCCGCGCGTAGGCGGGGTCCCCGAACCGGGAGACCAGACCGGAGTAGTGCTCGCTCGGCGAGCGGCCCGTGACCGCGATGATCTCCGACGCCAGCAGCGCCATGACGATGCCGTCCTTGTCGGTGGTCCACACCGAGCCGTCACGGCGGAGGAAGGAGGCGCCCGCGCTCTCCTCGCCGCCGAAGCCCAGCGATCCGTCGAGCAGCCCGGACACGAACCACTTGAACCCCACGGGAACCTCGACCAGGCGCCGGCCCAGATCGGCCGCGACCCGGTCGATCATGCTGCTGCTGACCAGGGTCTTGCCGACCCCCGTGTCCGGCCGCCATCCGGGCCTGTTGCCGTACAGGTAGGAGATCGCGACGGCGAGGAAGTGGTTGGGGTTCATCAGCCCGGCGTCGGGGGTCACGATGCCGTGCCTGTCGGCGTCCGCGTCGTTGCCCGTCGAGACGTCGAAGGCGTCGCGCTTGCCGATCAGGGACGCCATCGCGTACGGCGACGAGCAGTCCATTCTGATCTTGCCGTCCCAGTCGAGCGTCATGAAGCGCCAGGTCGGGTCGACCAGGGGATTCACCACGGTCAGGTCGAGCCCGTACCGATCCGCGATCTCCCCCCAGTAGGCCACACTGGCACCGCCCAGCGGATCGGCTCCGATGCGGACGCCCGCGTCCCGGACCGCCTCGAGATCCACCACCGATCCGAGGTCGTCGACGTACACCCCGAGGAAGTCGTATCGCCCGGTCGTGGACGCCGCCAACGCGCGGGCGTAGGGGATGCGCCGGACCTCCTTCAGGCCATCGGCGATCAGCGCGTTGGCCCGGTCCTGGATCCACGACGTGGCGTCGGTGTCCGCCGGGCCGCCGTTCGGCGGGTTGTACTTGAAGCCGCCGTCCGCCGGGGGGTTGTGCGACGGCGTGACCACGACCCCGTCGGCGAGTCCCGTCTCGCGACCGCGGTTGAAGGTGAGGATCGCGTGGGAGACGGCGGGCGTCGGCGTGTACCCGTCACGGCTGTCGATCAGCACGGAGACGCCGTTGGCCGCGAAGACCTCCAGCGCGCTGACCCGGGCGGGCTCGGAGAGGGCATGGGTGTCGACGCCGAGGAAGAGCGGCCCGTCCACGCCCCTGCTCGCCCGGAACTCGCAGATGGCCTGGCTGGTCGCGAGGATGTGGTCCTCGTTGAAGGCGACGTTGAGCGCCGATCCCCGGTGACCCGACGTCCCGAACGCGACCCGCTGGCCGGCCTGCTCGGGATCGGGGTGCAAGGCGTAGTAGGCCGTGACCAGACGGGCCACGTCAACGAGGTCGGAGGGGCGGGCGGGTTGTCCGGCGCGTGGGTCGGCCATGGGCTCTCATGCTCCTGCGGTTCGCCGTCAGACGGGGGCATCCGCCAGTCTGCCCCATATCCTCCGGCTCTCCCCTCCGGGAGGCGCCGCTGGTCACCGGCGGCCGTGCCGTACGAGAGGACCGCTTCATAGAATCGCCCAAAGGGGTCGTATCGTAACCGGGGCACGCGGGCGGCGAATGGTCCCGCGACCTGCCCGCGAATCCGTGATCCGCGCACGAACAGAGGGATGACAACGGTGACATCGACGCACGACGGAGCCGGCTCCGCGCCCGAGGCGGCGGCCCTGCACGAGATCGTCGAAGGCGTCTTCGCCTGGGTGCAGCCCGACGGCACCTGGTGGATCAACAACGCCGGCGCGGTGAACGGCCCCGACGGCACCATCGTCATCGACACCTGCGCCACCGAGCAGCGCACCCGCCGATTCCTGGCCGCCGTGGGCGCGGCCACCGGCGACGCGCCGCTGACCATGGCGGTCAACACGCACCTGCACGGCGACCACACCTACGGCAACAGCCTGCTTCCGAACACGACGGTGCTGATCGGCCACGAGGCCATGCGCGAGGGACTGCTGGTCGATCCGATCATCGACGGCTGCCCGCCCGTCTGGCAGCCGGTGCCGGACTGGGGCCGCGTCACGCGACGGGCCCCCTCGGTCGTCCTGCGCTCGGATCTGACGTTGTTCACCGGCTCGCGCCGCGTCGACCTGCTGCACCCCGGCCATCCCGCGCACACGACCGGCGACGTCGTGGCCTGGCTTCCCGAGGAGCGGGTCCTGTTCACCGGCGACCTGATCTTCCACGGCGTCACCCCGCTGGTGTTCATGGGCTCGGTCGAGGGGGCGATCGCGTCGCTGGGCTGGCTCGCCGACTTCGGCGCCGACCACGTCGTCCCCGGTCACGGTCCCCTCATCGCGGGGGCCGAGTTGCCCGGGGTGCTGGCCGGCATGGAGCGCTATCTCCAATTGGTGCTGCGGACCGCGCGGGCCGGGCTCGCCGAGGGCCTGACGCCGCTCGAGGCGGCGCAGCGCTGCGACCTCGGCGAGTTCGCGGACATGCCGGACGCCGAGAGGCTGGCGCTCAACCTGCACCGTGCGTACGCCGACGCCACGGGCACGCCGTTCGACCTCCTGGAAGCCATCGGCGACGCCGTACGGTACAACGGCGGCCCGATGGCGAGCGCCGTCTGACGCGCACCGCCGTCTGACGCGCACGGCACACGCGAGTCTGAGGCAGGCCGGCGCGAGCCTTCAGCCGCTTGCTTTCAGCGGAGCAGGCCCGCGCGAGCGCCACCTGACGGGCAGACCCGCGCGAGCCTTCAGTCGCTCTCAGCGGAGCAGGCCAACCCCGCTGAACCCGTCGATGCCGGGCAGCTTGGGGATGGTGGGCTCGTCCGGCTCCGGACGCCACTCCCCTGTGGACACCAGGCCCGGCTCGGCCAGCTCGAATCCGTCGAAGAACCGCAGGATCTCCATGCGGGTCCTGGGCGTCACGGAGCCGGTGGCGGTGCGGCGGTAGACCTCGCGGCCCTCCTGGAGCTTCCCGTCGTCGATGTCGCCGAAGGAGAGGTGATTGATCACCAGGCCGCTTCCGGGAGCGAGCCGGGCGCACAGCGTGCGGACCGCCCTCTCGGCGACGTCGTCCTCCGGGACGAAGTGGAGCACGGCGAGCATGAGCAGCCCGACCGGCTGGTCGAAGTCGATGTGAGCGAGGATCCGCGGGTCGCTCAGGATGGCCTCGGGTTCGCGCAGGTCGCCGTCCACGACGATCGACTGCCGGTCGTCCGCCAGCAGGCGGCCGCCCTGGGCGAGCACGATCGGGTCGTTGTCGACGTAGACGATCCGGGAGTCCGGCGCCACCCTCAGCGCGACCTGGTGGACGTTCTCCTGGGTGGGCAGGCCCGCGCCGATGTCGAGGAACTGGCGGACCCCCCTTTCCGCGAGGAAGCGCACCGCACGGCTGAGGAAGCGCCGATTGGCCTGGACGCCCTCCCTGATGTTGGGGGTCAACTCGGCGAGCTTGTCGGCCGCCGCCCGATCGGAGGCGAAGTTGTCCGTGCCGCCGAGGAGGTAGTCGTAGATCCGGGCGACGCTCGGAATCGCCGGATCGATCCCCGACGGTGCCTGTTCCATGTTGTTCATCCGTCCCTCGCCCGCGTCCGATGTTGATCTCAACGTAGCCAACAAACCCGGATATATGCGGAAACAGAAGCGGATCACGCGCCGTACGGCTGGAGTGACGTTCCGGCGAGTTTCACCGAGGGCCGGCGGCGGCGCCCACGGCCCCCCACCTGGCCGGCGGCGGATACCCCATGTCCTTGTTCCGGGGGATGCGGGCGGTCAGCACGAAGCCCCCCTCCTCCGTCGGAGCCCAGGCGAGCAGGCCCCCCAGGAGGACGACGCGCTCCTTGAGCCCCTCCAGCCCGTAGCCGGTCCCCGCGGGCTGGAGAATCACCCTGGCCGGGCGCGGCTCGCCGTCGGGCTCGCCGTTGATCACCGACACCCTGGTCACCTCGCCCGTGGTCTCGCAGAGCACCCGCACCTCGGATCCCGGCGCGTGCTTGCGGACGTTGTTGAGCCCCTCCTGGACGATCCGGTAGCACGCGTGGCCGGTCTCCCTGGAGAGTGCACCCGTGTCGAGCCGGAGGTCGATCCGCAGGCCCATCGCGGAGCACTCGTCGATCAGCTGCGGGATCGCGTCGATCCCCTTGGCCGACGCGGGGATGTCTCCGCGGCGCACCACCGTCAGCAGGTCCCTCAGCTCGGACAGCGCCCGCACGCCCTTGTCCTCGATGATCCTGGCCAGCGAAACGACCTCCGTCCGGTCCTCGGTGTCCCGGATGATGCCGGCGTTGAGGACCATCACCGTGACCGCGTGGGTGACGGTGTCGTGCAACTCCCCCGCCAGGCGACGGCGTTCGTCGCACGCGGCCCGCTCTTCCCGCAACCACTGTTCCGACCGCATCGTGCGGTATCCCCTGACCCAGGCCCCGATCATCGCGGGGAGGTAGACCAGCGCCACGGCGCGGATCGCCTCGGCCCAGAGCAGATGCGACGGCGGCCGGGCCAGCAGGCTCATCGCCAGGTAGGCGACCGACGCCACCGCGGCCACCCGTTCCCACCTGCGTACGGTGGCATGCGCCGTCATCGAGTACGCCGCGATGGTCAGAGGCAGGAACTCCCCGGTGACCGCGAGGCAGATCACCGAGGCGACGAGGGGCGGCCAGGCCCCGCGACGCCGTACCAGCATGGCGAGCGACGCGGCGACGGCGGACAGCATGGCGAACCAGCGGGGGGCCGACACCCATGACGCGGGAGCGGCCAGTTCCGCGAGCGCCGGGGGAAGGCTGCAGACCAGGACCGCCACCGCCAGCGACACGTCGACGAGAACGTCTCGGTGACGTTCGGTGAATCCCCGCCATCCACCCTGCGCGTACCTGATTCCGGCCTCCATGGCGCCGCTCCGGGAGATTCCGTGACTTCAATCCCGATCGAGAATTTTGCGGCATTTGAATAGATTCGTCCGATTAGCGCTACCCGGGAGTGTGGAGGTCTAACCTGCACAAAGACCTCTTTAATCGACACCCCCGGCTCCCGGGGCGACAGGCCGTCAGACGCAGGCCCCATCGTGCGAGCCGTCAGGTAGATCGGCCTCGGGTGAGCCGTCCCGGCACAGATCGATTTCGGGCGAGCCGTCCCGGCACAGATCGACCTCGGGGACCGTCCCGGCGCGGGTGGATCGACCGTCGAGATCAGCCGGCCCCGCCGGCGACCACGTCGAGCAACATCCGGTCCCAGTCGGCCAGGAAGCGGCCGAGGCCGTAACGTGCGAGGGCCGCGGCCCGGGCCGCCTTGCCGGCCTGGGCGGCCAGTTCCGGCTCGGCGGCGAATCCCTTCAGCGCGGCCATGAGCGCGGGGACGCGCGTGGAGACGACCCCCGCCTCCGGCGGGACGGCCTCCACCGCCTCGGTGGTGGCCAGGGCGACGACCGGCATGCCGAGCATCATGGCCTCGATGAGCGACGCGCCGAGAGACGTCCAGCGATACGGGTGCAGGTAGACCCGCCGCCTGGCCAGTTCGGCAAGCGCCTCCCTCCGCGCCAGATCCTCGAAGGCGGCCATCCTGCCGTGGAGGCCGAGAGCGGCGGGCAGGCCGCCCACCCGCGTGCCGAAGACGTCGAGGGGGGCGGACACCGCGAAGGCGGGCAGCAGGTCGGTCCCCGCGACGCGCCATCGCCTGATCGGATCGTCGACGAACACGCCCGCACGTGTGAGTTCGCCGCTGTAGAGGTGGCCGGGATCGATCACGCCGTACTCGATCACCCGGGTGGGCGCGTCGCCCGAGTCCCAAAACAGGTCGTTGAAGTGCGTGACATGGACGAGGGGGATGTCGTCCCGGCCCGCCACGGGATGCAGGGCGTCCGGCACGTCGCCCACGGGGGTGTCGTGCTCGACGTACACGCCCGGCACGTCGCGCCCGAGCCATTCGCGGGCCAGCGCGATCTCGTGCGGCCGCTGGAAGACGACCACGTCCACCTCGGCGTCCCGGAGCAGGTCGCAGGGCACCTCACGCACGTTGTCCGGCCAGGGGAACATGCGTGACCGGCCTCTGCCGTCGGGCCCGCGGCCGGGCGTGAGCGGCATCAGATAGTCGTGGCCTCCCTGAACGAACGAGGTGGTCCACGAGTCGTGCACGTGCCACACCAGGATTCTCATCGATCCCCGCTCCCCGTCGATCGGCCATCCCGCCCGGCCCGTTCGGTCATCACCTGTTCATCGGCGTCTTCGCCGCGTCTCCACGACGTCTTCGCCGCATCTTCACGGCGTCTTCACGGCCCCTACGGGCGCGCCACCTCACGGGCCCCTCGGCTACCCGGGAGCGACCGGAACAAACAGCTCTGACGACTACACAACGTGACAACCTCGCGAGAATGTGTCCCCATTTAAGTTGAATTATCAATAAAAGTCCGTTTAGCGGAGCCGGTTGCGGTAACCAACCACCACACGCGCGACGGAGACGATCCGATGCGAACGCGGCCAGGTGCCGCTGGAGGTGGACGCACGATGACGGGTCTCCACGCGGTGGTCACGGGCGGCGCCGGGTTCCTCGGCTCCTATCTGTGCGAGCGCCTCCTCGACCTGGACGCCTCGGTGACCTGCATGGACAACTTCCTCAGCGGATCGCCGCGCAACGTCGAGCATCTGATGGGCCGGCCGGCCTTCCGCGTGCTGGAGTGCGACCTCACCGGCTTCGTCCACGTGCCGGGGCCGGTGGGCCTGGTGCTCCATTTCGCCTCCTCCGCGTCCCCCGCCGACTACCTGCGGCACCCGATCGAGACGCTCAAGGCCGGCAGTCTCGGCACCCTGCACGCGCTCGGGCTCGCCAGAGAGAAGGGCGCCCGCTTCGTCCTCGCCTCGACCAGCGAGGTGTACGGCGACCCGCTGGAGCACCCGCAACGGGAGAGCTACTGGGGCAACGTCAACCCGGTCGGACCGCGCAGCGTGTACGACGAGGCCAAGCGCTTCGCGGAGTCGCTCACCACGGCGTACCGGGAGTCCCACCGAGTGGACACGGGCATCGTCCGCATCTTCAACACCTACGGCCCGCGGATGCGACCCCACGACGGCCGGGCGATTCCCACGTTCATCCGGCAGGCCCTCACGGGCGAGGCCATCACCGTGGCGGGGGACGGCGGCCAGACGCGATCGATCTGCTACGTCGACGACACGGTGCGCGGCGTGCTCGCGCTGGCCGCGAGCGACTTCGCCGGCCCGGTGAACATCGGGAACCCCGTCGAGATGTCCGTGGTCGAACTGGCGGAGACGATCCGCCGCCTGACCGGATCCTCCTCGCCCATCCGGTTCGTGGAACGGCCCGTGGACGACCCGGACGTCCGCCGGCCGGACACCTCGCTGGCGGCCCGCAGGCTCGGCTGGCGGCCGCGGATCGATCCCGAGACCGGGCTGCTCCGGACCATCGCTTGGTTCGAGCGGGAACTCGGCAGGACGGACACCGCGGCCGTCTCTTGATCATGTGGCTTTCGTCCTGAAATTACCTCTTAATAAGAGGTATAGTTCACTTTATGACTCCGATGGGGACTCCTGCCACGGCCGACGAGGTGATGGCCGTCACGCTGGCGCTGCGCCGTGTCGTCCGCCGCCGCCTGCGTGCCGAGTTGCCCGGCCCACTGCTGCGCGGCGGTCAGGTGGAGCTGCTGCAACTGGTCGAGACCGAGCCCGGCATCGGCGTCGCGGCGGCAGCGCGGGCCCTGCATCTCGCGGGCAACTCGGTGAGCACGCTCGTGAACCAACTCGGCGCCTCCGGGCTCCTGCGCCGGGAGATCGACCCCGCGGACCGCCGTGCGGCCCGGCTCTTCCTCACCGACGCGGCGGTCGCCCGGCTCGCCCGCTGGCGCAACACCCGCAGCCGGCTCGTCGGCGACGCCTTCGCCCGGCTGAGCGACGACGAGGCCGCCACCGTCGCGGCGGCCCTGCCCGCCCTGCGGCACCTGCTCACAGAACTCGCGGAGGAACTCCCATGACACCGGCTCTGCGCTGCGTCGGGCTGCGGATGAAGTTCGGCGACACCGTCGCCGTCGACGGACTCGACCTGGAGGTGGAACGCGGCGAGGTGTTCGGCCTGCTCGGGCCGAACGGAGCCGGCAAGACCACGACGATCCGGATGATCACCACGCTCCTTCCCGCACCGCCCGGCGCGATCCAGGTGCTCGGCCGCGACGTCGCGCGGCAGCGGACCGCCGTACGCCGGTTGATCGGCTACGTCCCCCAGCAGTTGTCCGCTGACGGGACGCTGACGGGCAGGGAGAACGTGGCCCTGTTCGCCCGGCTGTACGACGTGCCGCGCGTCGGCCGCGCCGACCAGGTCGCGGCCGTCCTCGACGCGATGGACCTCACCGAGGTGGCCGACCGTCCGAGCAAGACCTACTCCGGCGGGATGGTCCGCCGGCTGGAGCTGGCCCAGGCCCTGGTCAGCGCCCCACAGCTGCTGATCCTCGACGAGCCGACCGTCGGGCTCGACCCCGTGGCCCGCGACGGCGTGTGGGACAAGATCGCCTCGATCCGCGCCGCCACCGGGATGACCGTCCTCGTCACGACGCACGCCATGCAGGAGGCCGACGAGCACTGCGAGCGCGTTGCCCTCATGCACCGGGGCCGCATCCGCGCACAGGGCTCCCCCGACGAACTGAAGGACGCCCTCGGACCCGGCACCACCCTCGACGACGTCTTCCGCCACCACACCGGCAACGCCCTGATCGGCGACAACGAGAACGGAGGAATGCGCGATGTCCGCGCTGCCCGTCGCACCGCCCGCCGCGTCGGCTGAGACCGAACCCGGACCACTCGCCCTGGCCCGCACCGTCGCCTCGCGGATCGCCACGACCTGCCTGGTCGAGTTGCAGAAACTCCGTCACGACCGGACGGAACTGGTCACCCGGGCCGTCCAGCCCGCTCTGTGGCTGCTCGTGTTCGGCCAGGTGTTCACCCGGATCCGGGCGATCCCGACCGGCTCGACTCCGTACCTGGACTTCCTGGCTCCCGGCATCCTCGCGCAGTCCGCGCTGTTCATCGCGATCTTCTACGGCATCCAGATCATCTGGGAGCGCGACGCGGGCGTGCTCGCCAAGCTGCTGGTGACGCCCACGCCGCGGATCGCGCTGGTCGGGGCCAAGGCGTTCGCGGCCGGAGTTCGCGCCGTGGCCCAGGCCGTCGTCGTGCTCGTCCTCGCGCTGATCCTCGGCGTGCATCTCGCGACCAACCCGCTCAAGATCATCGCTTTGGTCGCCGCGCTGCTGCTGGGGTCGGCGTTCTTCTGCTGCCTGTCGATCACCATCGCCGGCCTGGTGTTGTCCAGGGACCGGCTCATGGGCATCGGGCAGGCCATCACGATGCCGCTGTTCTTCGCGTCGAACGCGCTCTACCCCGTGCAGCTCATGCCGGGCTGGCTGCAGGTGGTCAACCACATCAACCCGCTGAGCTACGAGGTCGAGGCCCTGCGGGGACTGCTGGTCGGCACCTCCGCCAGGCTCCTGCTCGACTTCGGCGTACTGCTCGTGTCGGCCATCGTCATGATCGTCATCGCCTCGGCCCTACTCCCCCGCCTAGCCCGCGGCTAACCCCCCACCCCCCCTTTCCCGCGTGATCATGCACAGGTTCGAGATCATGCCCCTCGACCAGACCAAACCCCAGCCGTGATCATGCACACTTTCGGGAGAACACCGTCCCACCTGCGCATACGCGCATCGTGATCATGCATAGATTCGGCGGCATACCCTCTCACCTGCTCGAACGAGCGTCGTGATCATGCACGGAGGGCGGCACCCCATCCCGAGGTGTCGCCTTCCACGACTCGATCACAATCCCCCACGGCCGCCGTACAACCGACCCGAGACATTGCATGATCAGGAACGCCGTCCGCGCTGGTCGGCGCACATATCCACGAACCCGTGCATGATCACGCTCGGCATCGGTGCTGGTCAGTGCGTACATCCACGAACCTGTGCATGATCACGGCGGAGGGGTTTGGGCAGGTCATGGGGTATCTGCTCGTGGGGGGAGCCATTCGGGGGGTATTGCTCCCTCAGCGGACGCGGAATCCGGGGGCCACGTCATGATCGCTGTTCCTCTCGCACTTCTGGCGGCGGTGTGCAACGCCATCGCCTCCGTGCTGCAGCGCAAGGCCGCCCGATCCGTCCCGGCGAGTGAGGCGTTCCGCCTGGCGTTGATGTGGGACCTGATCCGGCGCCCGGCGTGGCTCCTCGGCATCCTGGCCCTCATCGGCGGCTTCCTCTTCCAGGCGACCGCGCTCGGCTTCGGCGGGCTCGCGCTCGTGCAACCCCTCCTCGTCGTGGAGTTGCCCGTCACGATGCTCATCGCCGCGTGGATGTTCAAGATCCGGCTCGGGCGGCAGTCGTGGCTGGCCGTCGGCGCCCTGACCGTGGGCCTCGCCATCTTCCTCATCGCGGCCGCCCCCGCCAACGCCGACCGGCTGCCCGGCCTCCTGGGCTGGGTGATCTCCGCGGCGGTCACGGCAGGGCTCGTGACACTGGCGGTCGCGGTCGGGATGGTCGCCGGCAGCGGGCTTCGCGGCGTGGCACTCGGGATCGCGGCCGGGCTCAGCTTCGCCTACACCGCGGTGCTGATGAAGCGGACCATCGACGTGCTGGAGAGGAATCCGCCCGCCGTGCTGACCACGTGGTCCCTTTACACCATGGTCGCCACGGGTCTGTGCAGCGTCTTCCTCCTGCAGAACGCCCTGCAGCGCTCGTCGCTCGTCGCCGTCCAGCCGGCGCTCACCGTGACTGATCCGGTGGCGAGCACCGGTTACGGCGTGGCCCTATTCGGCGAGGACATCAGGACGGGCCCCTGGGTGGTGCCGGAACTCGTGGGAATCGGCGTGATCCTCCTGGGCAGCGTGCTGCTCTCGCGCTCGGCCGCCATCCTGGGTCACGACGTCATCCGGGTGGACGACCCAGAAGAGATTCGGCGGACGCAGCGCTGAACAGCGCGGCCCCTCTGGCGATCATCCGGGCGCGCTCGGGTGTGCCGTCGAGGCGGTCGAGCGCCCCGATGAGCTCGGCCGCGTTCCGCGCGTAAACGCTCAGGCCCGACCGCGCCATGGCGAGCGCGCCGTCGCGCCCGTGCCCCGCGATGGGCCGGTAGGACACGACCGGCACCCCGGCGGCGAACGCCTCCCTGCAGGTCAGGCCGGCCGCGTTGTCCACCATCGCGTACGCGGCGGCGAACACGTCGGCCATGTCGTCGCACCAGCCGAGGGCCAGCCCCGTTCCGGCGTCCCGGAGGCGGCGCAGGAGACGGTCGCTCCGCCCGCAGAGGACGACGGGAAGATAGCGGCCGGACGCCGCCAGGACGCGGGCCGTCTCCTCGACCCGCCCCACGCCCCAGGCCCCGGCGGAGACGAGCACCGGCCGGTCGCCCTCCTGGATGCCGAGCCGCTCACGCGCCCGCGCGATGTCGGCAGCCGGCTTCAGGAACTCGGGCCGGACGAGCGGGGCGTGACAGAACGCGGGCCGCCCCGTCGCCTCCGCGACGACGAGGGCCGTCACGGCGTCGCCGCACAGGTACCTGTCGTTCCCGGGATGCAGCCACAACCGGTGCGCGGCGAAGTCCGTGACGATGACCACGCTCGGTACGGCGAGCCGGTCCCGTTCGCGCAGGTGACCCGTGACCTGCGCGGCCAGGTGAAACGTCGAGACGACCGCCTCGGGGGCGCGGAGCCGGACGAGCTCGCGGAGCGGCCCGGCGGCCAGAAGGGTCAGCGGCGAGGTCGTCGGAGCCCTCTCCGACACGAAGAAGATCTTGTAGATCGCGGCGTACAACCACGGCGCCGAACGGATCATCCAGCCGTAGCCACGGCGCAACGACGATCCCAGGCCCAGCGGGAGCAGCCGCAGGATGTCGACCACCTCGGCCTCCACGCCCTCGGCGGCCAGCCGTCGGCTGAGTTCGGCGGCGACGCCGTCGTGCCCGGCCCCCATGGCGGCGCTCAGGATGAGGATTTTTCGCCCCTTTGGCATCACGAGCGCCTTCCTTGAGAACACTTGAGGGGGTGACTCGCGCTGCTCTCGCGCTCGGACTCGGTGGTGCGGCCCTGCTGCACGCCGCCCCCGGCGCGACCTGGCTGCCCACCGTCCGCCGCCTGCTGCCCGGGCTGGCCGGGGCGGGGGCGCCCGACCACGTCGCCCTGACCTTCGACGACGGGCCCGACCCGAGGTCCACGCCATATTTCCTCGGCGAACTGGACCGGCTGGGATGCCGCGCGACCTTCTTCGTGCTCGGCGAGATGCTCGAACGCCACCCCGATGTCGGCCGCCGAATCGCGGAGGCCGGACACGAGATCGGCGTGCACGGCTGGCGCCACCAGAACGCCCTCACGACGCCGCCCGGCCGGGTCGCCGCCGAGATGGGCCGGGCGACCGGTCTGGTGAGCGCGGTCACGGGCGTGCGCCCTGCCTGGTATCGCCCACCGTACGGGGTGCTCAGCGCGGAGACGCTGGTCGCGGCCCGGTATTGGAGGTTGCGCCCCGTGTTGTGGACCGCGTGGGGACGGGACTGGACCGAGCGCGCGACCCCGGCCTCCGTGCTGGCGAGCATGGCCCCCGGCCTGCGCGGCGGGGCGACGCTCCTGCTGCACGACTCCGACCACACCTCGGCCCCGGGCGCGTGGCGCTCGGCGCTGGGCGCCCTCGGGCAACTGGTCGATCACTGCCGCTCCGCGGGACTGCGCGTCGGCCCACTGGCCGAGCACGGCGTCGACTGAGACTGCGACTGAGACTGGCTCCGGCTCGGCGCCGGATGACTTCCGCCGGGCTCCTACCCGGCCGCGCCTGGCCGTACGAGCCGGGGCCGTTCAGGCGCGCCAAGCTTTTACCTCACGCCATTACGGCAAAAGCATGGGAAAGCGCACCCATTAACCGACCTCTCCCGACAATAAGGATTTTGAATTCCCTCGACCTCACCGGTCGTGATCAAACATTTCGTCTGCCCGAGCGGCCACGTGCGTAAAGTCTGCCGAGCTCATGCCATGTTTTGTGGTGAATCGCGAGGGAGATCCTCTTGTCATGTTGTCGGGGGGAGGCGTTCTCCGCCACATTCGCAACGTCCGCAATGTCAGCAATATCGGCAATGTTGGAAACGTTGGGAGTGCGGGCGATGTCAGCGATGCCTGTGATGCGGCGCCGGTGCGCCGGGAGAACTTCCCGGTCGCCTCCCGGCTGCTGCCCGCTCGCTACCGACGCCACCTCATCGCGGTCTACGGGTTCGCCCGCCGCGTCGACGACATCGGCGACGCCGGCTCGGAAGGCGACCAAGGCGACCAAGGCGACCCACGTCAGCCACGTCAGCCACGCGACCGCCTCCGCCTTCTCGACGCCGTCGACGCGGACCTGACCCGCCTGTACGACGGCGGCGAGCCGCGACTGCCCGTCATCCGGGCGCTCGCTCCCACGATCGAGGCCTGCGCCATCCCCGCAGGTCCCTTCCACCGGCTCGTCGAGGCGAACCGGCGAGAACAGACGGTCACGCGGTACGACACCTTCGAGGATCTGCTGGCCTCCTGCGAGCTGTCAGCCAACCCCGTGGGGCACATCGTGCTGCACGTCTTCGGCCTGGCCGTGCCGGAACGGCTCGGCCTGTCCGACCGCATCTGCTCGGCGCTCCAGGTCATCGAGCACTGCCAGGACGTCGGTGAGGACTTCGCGCGGGGTCACGTCTACGTGCCGGGCGAGGACCTGCGGCGCTTCGGCTGCGTCGAGGCCGACCTGGCCGCGCCCTCGACCTCGCCGTGCCTGCGCCAGGTCATCGCGTTCGAGACGCGGCGCGCGGCGGCGCTGCTCGACGAGGGCGCGCCGCTCGTCGGCACGCTCGACGGGTTCGCCCGGCTGGCCGTGGCCGGCTACGTGGCGGGCGGACGCGCCACCGTCGCGGCGCTGGAGCACGGCCGGCACGACGTCCTCGGAACCACCATCCGGCCTCACCGAGACCGGTTGCTGATCGAGTGGTTGCGCGTCCTCGCGAGAGGGAGGTGAGCCGGTGGACCCGTCCGACGCCTATCGGCAGTGCGAGCAGATCGTCCGGGCCAGGGCACAGAACTTCGCCTACGGCATCCTGCTGCTGCCGCCGCAGAAACGGCGCGCGCTCAGCGCCGTGTACGCGTTCGCGCGCCGGATCGACGACATCGGCGACAGCACGGGACCCGTGGACCAGCGGCTGACGGCTCTGACCGCCGCGCGGGCCGCCCTCAGGGCGACGGCGTCCGACGACCCCGTCCTCGTGGCGCTGCACGACGCGGCAGGCCGCTACCCCATCCCGCTCCCCGCGTTCCACGAGCTCATCGACGGCTGCGCCGCCGACGTCCGGGGCGCGACCTACGAACGCTTCGACGACCTGCTGACGTACTGCAGGCACGTCGCCGGATCGATCGGCCGGCTGTCACTCGGCATCTTCGGATCCGAGGAGCCCGCCGCACCCAAGCTGGCGGATGCGCTCGGGGTGGCGCTCCAGCTGACGAACATCCTGCGCGACCTGTCGGAGGACCGGCTCGCCGGGCGCGTCTACCTGCCCGCCGAGGACCTCGACCGGTTCGGGTGCACGCTCGGCGTCGACCACGCGGGCCGGTTCACCGATCCACCGGAACGGCTGGCGAACCTGGTGCGCTTCGAGGCCCATCGCGCGCTCGGCTGGTACGACGACGGGATGCGCCTGGTGCCCCTTCTCGACCGGCGCAGCGCGGCCTGCACCGCGGCGATGGCGGGCATCTACCGCCGGCTGCTCGGCCGCATCGCGGCGGACCCGGCCGGCGCGTTGTCCCGGCGGCTGTCCCTCGCTCCGTGGATGAAGGCGATGGTCGCGGCACGCGCCGTCGCCGGGGCCGGCCGGTGACCGGCGCACGGGTCGCGATCGTCGGCGGCGGGCTCGCGGGCATCGCCGCGGCCGTCGCCCTGTCGAAGGCCGGGATCCCGCTGACCCTCTTCGAGGCACGCCCCCGGCTCGGTGGGGCGACGCATTCGTTCGAGCGGGGCGGCCTGCTCGCCGACAACGGCCAGCACGTCTTCCTCCGCTGTTGCACGGCCTACCGCGGGCTGCTCGACCGGCTGGGACATGGCGGGAGCGTGCACATCCAGGACCGGTTCGACGTGCGGGTGCTGACGCCCGAGGGGCGAGCGGGGCGGCTGCGCCGCTCGGCCCTGCCCGGGCCGTTCCACCTGCTGCCCGCTCTCGCGACGTACTCGCTGCTCGCCCCGGCGGACCGGCTGCGCGCGATGCGCGGCTCGCTCGCCCTGCGCAGGCTCGACCCCGCCGATCCGCGTCTCGACCGGACCGACCTCGGGAGTTGGCTGGCCGCGCACGGGCAGGGCGACGCCGCTAGGCGCGACCTCTGGGACCTGTTCACCGTGGCCGCGCTCAACATGCACACGGAGGACGCCGCGCTGGGCCCCGCGGCGATGGTCTTCCAGACCGCGCTGCTCGGCCGGGCCGACGCCGCCGACATCGGCATCCCCGCCATCCCGCTCCGGGAGCTCCACGGGACGGCCGCGAGGTCTGCGATCGAGCGCGGTGGCGGCGAGGTACGGCTGTCGGCGAAGGTCGAGGCGATCGAACCGGGGCCCACCATCGTCGTGAACGGCGCCAGGATCGAGGTGTCCGCCGTCATCGTCGCGACGCCGCACGAGCAGGCCGCGAAACTCGTCCCCGTCGAGGCGGCACCCGACCGGGACCGGTGGAGCGCACTGGACTCCAGCCCGATCGTCAACGTCCACATCGTCTACGACAGGCGCGTCACCGACCTGCCGTTCGCCGCGGTGACCGGCTCACCGGTGCAGTGGTTCTTCGACAAGACGCGAGCCGGAGGAGTCCGTGAGGGGCAGTATCTGACGATCTCCGTCTCGGCCGCCCGCCGGTGGATCGACGCCTCGACCGCCGAGGTGCGCGCCGCGTTCGTCCCGGAGGTCGAGCGGCTGCTCCCCCAGGCGCGCGAGGCCAGGATCAAGGATTTCTTCGTCACCAGGGAACGGCGTGCCACCTTCCGCCAGAGCCCGGGCAGCGGCGCGCTCCGGCCGCGGGCGGCCACCCTGCTGCCCGGGCTGTATCTCGCCGGCGCGTGGACCGCCACGGGCTGGCCCGACACGATGGAGGGCGCCGTGCGGAGCGGACTCACCGCCGCCGGCCTCGCCAGACGCCACCTGAAAGAGGCGAGGCCATGACAGGAGTGACCCCGCCGTCGGTGTCGGAGGCACGCGAGCTGGTCGAGCCCGTGCTGCGCGACGCCGTCGCCCGCCTCGACCCGCTGTCGGCCCGCGTCGCCGCCTACCACCTGGGGTGGACGGACGCCTCGGGGCGGCGCACCGAGGGCGGCGGCAAGGCCCTGCGGCCGGCCCTGGCCGTGCTGTCCGCGCGCGCGGCGGGCGGCGGCGGGGAGCGCTGCCTGCCGGTCGCCGCCGCGGTCGAGCTCGTGCACGCGTTCTCCCTGCTCCACGACGACGTCATGGACCGCGACCCGACTCGGAGGCACCGCCCCGCGGCGTGGACCGTGTTCGGCGAATCGGCGGCGCTCCTCGCGGGGGACGCCCTGCTCGCGCTGGCCAACGAGCTCATCCTCGGCGAGACGGATCCGGCGCGGACGCGAGCCGCCGTCCGCCTGCTCGCGGCCACCCGGCGGCTGATCGCCGGCCAGGCGCTCGACCTGGACTTCGAACGGCGGGACGACGTGAGCCTGGAGGAGTGCCGGCGGATGTCCACGGACAAGACCGCCTCGCTGCTCGCGTGCGCCTGCTCGATCGGCGCGATCGCGGCGGGCGCGCCGGACCGGCTCGTGTCGGCCCTCGCGTCCTTCGGGGCGGAGACGGGACTGGCGTTCCAGCTCGTCGACGACCTGCTCGGCATCTGGGGCAGCCCGGAGACGACGGGGAAGCCGGTCCTGTCCGATCTGCGCAGCCGCAAGAAAACCCTGCCCGTCGTGGCCGCCTTGACCAGCGGCACCCCGGCGGGCGACGCGCTCGCGGCCCTGCTCGCCAGGCCAGGACCGCTCACGGAGACCGACCTCGGCGAGGCCGCGCGGCTCGTCGACGAGGCGGGCGGCCGGGACTGGGCGGAGACCGAGGCCAAACACCGGCTCGACGCCGCCGAGCGCCACCTCGCGCAGGCGGACATGCCCGCGGCCGTCCGCGCGGAGTTCCTCGACATCGCCCACTTCATCACGTCCAGGGATCACTGACTTGACCTTCTCCCCTCCCTGAAGGGAGGGGATTCCCACGGTCGCCCGTGGGAGTTCCTGCTTCATCGCCAGTCGCCCGCCGGGAGGTTTCCGTTGAGGTCTTACACCAGCTCCACAGGCGTTTCACCTCTCCACCAGCCCGGCGGCGAGGATGTTGATCGCTGCGTTGACGTCCCGGTCGTGAACCGCGCCACAGGCGCACACCCACTCCCGGACGTTCAACGGCATCCTGTCTTGCAGGGTGCCGCACGCCGAGCACAGTTTCGAGCTGGGGAACCACCGGTCGATCACGACCAGTTCCCGCCCGTACCAGGCGGTTTTGTACTCCAGCAGGGACCGCAGTTCCCGCCAGGAGGCGTCCGAGATGGCGCGGGCCAGCGTGCGGTTCTTCACCATGTTGCGCACGGTGAGGTCCTCGATCACGACCGTTTGGTTCTCACGGACGAGCCGAGTGGTCCGCTTGTGCAGGAAGTCGCGGCGACGGTCGGCGATCCGCGCGTACACCTTCGCGACCTTGAGCCGGGCTTTGGCCCGGTTGTTCGATCCCTTGGCCTTACGGGCGAGTGCCCGCTGGGCCTTGGCCAGCGTGCGCCGGTCGGCCCGCTCATGCCGAGGGTTGGCCACCTTCTCCCCGGTGGACAAGGTGACCAATGCGGTAACCCCCGCGTCCACACCGACCCTGTTCGCCGTCGGGTCGAGCGGCCGAATCCGGTCCTCACACAGGATGGACACGAACCAGCGTCCGGCCGCATCCTTCGACACCGTTACCGTGGACGGCTCCGCACCTTCAGGCAGCTGACGCGACCACACAATGTTCAGCGGGCCGTCCATCTTCGCCAACCACAACCGCCCGTCCCGCCAGCGGAACGCGCTGCGGGTGTATTCGGCGCTCAGCCGGGACTTCTTACGCGACTTGAACGCCGGATACCTGGCCCGCTTGGCGAAGAAGTTCGCGAACGCCGCCTGCAGATGACGCAGCGCCTGCTGAAGCGGAACGCTGGACACCTCGTTGAGGAACGCCAGCTCCCGCGAACGCTTCCATTCGGTCAGCGCGGCCGACGACTGCACGTAGGAGACCCTGCGGCCCTCCACCCTGTAGGCGCGGGTCCGCTCTTCAAGTGCCTTGTTGTAGACGAGGCGGACGCAGCCGAACGTCCGGGCAAGCTCGTCAGCCTGCTCCGGGGTCGGGTAGAAGCGGAACTTGAACGCCCGCTTCACGATCTGCGACATGCCCAACACCCTAAGCCACGACCAGGCAATACTGAACGCGTGTTCGAGATTATTCCGTGCGGCACCGCGCCGCGTTTCCTCCCCAGCCTGAAGGCAGGGGTCTCCACACTCAAGGAGACTTGATGACCACGGCTCCCGCCGCACCGCCCGCGTCCGGCGTCGAACGCGCCCTCGACGCGGCCTGCGACCACCTGCTCGGCCTCCAGGCACCGGAAGGATGGTGGAAGGGCGAGCTTCAGACGAACGTGACCATGGACGCCGAGGACCTGCTGCTGCGCCACTTCCTGGGCATCCGCACGGAGGAGGAGACGTCCGAGGCGGCCCGCTGGATCCGGTCCCAGCAGCGGGACGACGGAACGTGGGCCAACTTCCACGGCGGACCCGGCGACCTGTCCACCACCATCGAGGCGTACACCGCCCTGCGCCTCGCGGGCGACCCCGCCGACGCGCGGCACATGAAGGCCGCCGCCGAGTTCGTACGGCAGGCGGGCGGGATCGAGGCCAGCAGGGTCTTCACCCGCATCTGGCTGGCGACGGCCGGGCAGTGGCCATGGGACGACCTGCCGGTCCTGCCCCCAGAGATGATCTTCCTGCCCTCGTGGTTCCCCCTCAACGTCTACGACTGGGCGTGCTGGGCCAGGCAGACCATCGTGCCGCTGACGATCGTGAGCGCGCGTCGCCCGGTGCGGCCGCTCCCCGTCGACCTCGCCGAGTTGCGCACCGGCCGTCGTGCGCCTCGGCGGCCCCGTGGCGGTTGGGACGCCGCGTTCACCGCTCTCGACGGGGTCCTCCACCGCTACCAGCGGCGGCCGATCCCCGGCCTGCGCCACGCGGCCATCCGCCGCGCCGCCGACTGGATCGTGGCGAGGCAGGAGCTCGACGGGTCATGGGGCGGCATCCAGCCACCCTGGGTCTACTCGCTGATGGCGCTCGACCTGTGCGGCTACCGGCTCGACCACCCGGTGATGACGAAGGGCCTCACGGGGCTCGACCGGTTCACGATCCGCGACGAGACCGGCCGCAGGCTTGAGGCCTGCCAGTCTCCGGTGTGGGACACCGCGCTCGCGATGAACGCCCTGCTCGACGCGGGACTGCCCGGTGACCATCCCGCCGTGGCGCGTGGCGCGGACTGGCTGCTCGCCGAGGAGGTCAAAGGCCCCGGCGACTGGGCGGTGCGGCGGCCGTCGCTGGCGCCGGGCGGCTGGGCGTTCGAGTTCGACAACGACGGTTACCCGGACATCGACGACACGGCCGAGGTCATCCTCGCGCTCAGGCGGGTGCCCCATCAGAACACGCGCCCGGCCGTCGACAGGGGCATGCGCTGGATGACGGGCATGGCGTCCAGGGACGGCGGGTTCGCCGCCTTCGACGCTGACAACACCCGGGAGCTGTGCAAGAGGCTGCCCTTCTGCGACTTCGGCGCCGTCATCGATCCGCCGACCGCCGACGTCACGGCCCATGTCGTGGAGGCGCTGGCGGCGGAGGGCCAGGCGAGGTCGGCCGTCGCCCGCCGTGCCGTCCTGTGGTTGCTGAAGGCGCAGGAACCGGACGGATCGTGGTTCGGCCGCTGGGGCGCCAACCATGTGTACGGCACCGGCGCCGTGCTGCCCGCCCTCATCGCCGCCGGCGTACGGCGGGACGCGGCCTGCGTGCGGAGGGCCGTGGCCTGGCTGGAACGGCACCAGAACGGCGACGGCGGATGGGGTGAGGACCTGCGCTCCTACGACGACCCCGCCTGGATCGGGCGCGGCACGTCGACGCCCTCCCAGACGGCCTGGGCCCTGATCGGGCTGCTGGCCGCCGACCGGCCGGCCGGTGATCCGGACGGAGCCGTGGAGAGGGGCGTCCGCTGGCTCGTCGAGCAGCAGCGCCCCGACGGCACCTGGGACGAGGACTTCTTCACCGGGACCGGCTTCCCCGGCGACTTCTACATCAACTACCACCTCTATCGGCTCGTCTTCCCGATCAGCGCGCTCGGGCGCTACCTGCGTCTCCGGGACGACCGGGACGACCGGTACGACGGCTGGGACGGCGCCCAGGACCACGAGCGGGACCCAGGGGGGAACGGCGAGGACGGCGAGCGGGACGGCGACCGGGACCAGGAGCGGGACGGCGACGGGAACGGCGACCAGGACGGCGACCGCCTCCGGGTGATCCGGGTGACGTCCACATGACCGGACCGCTCATCTGCGTCGCGCTGGGGATCGAGGCCCGGGCGGTCCGCCGCGGCCTCCCTCCCGGCCACGACGAGGTGATCAGGCTCGGGATGGGACCCCGGCGCGCGGCGCGCGCCGCAGCGGGGCTGCCGCCCGGCGTCCCGCTGGCCCTCACCGGCTTCGCGGGCGCCCTCGACGACGGGCTGAGCCCGGGTGAGGTGCTCGTGGCCAGCGAGGTCCGGTACGACGGACAGGTCTGGCCCTGTCCTTCCGCTCCGCTCATCGCCGGTGATCTGGCCCGCGCGGGCCTGGCCGTACAGACCGGGCCTGTCGTCACGACGCGCCGTGTCGTCACCGGCGGGGCACGCCGGAGGGCGGCCCGCGAAGGCATGCCGGCGGCGGCCGCCGAACGCACGCAGGGCCGGCCGGCCGGCACACAGGAGACAGAGCACGCGGACCACGCAAATCACGCGGAAGGTGAGCGCGCACACACGAATCACGCGGAAGGTGAGCCGGCGCGCGCGGCCGACATGGAGAGCGGGCCGGTCGCCGCCGCTCGCGCCGGGCTGCCGTTCGCGGTGGTGCGGGTGGTCGTCGACACCCCCTCCCGGCCCCTGCTCCGCCCCGCGACCATCGCCCACGGCCTGGCCGCCCGCCGCGTCCTGACGCGGCTCGGCCCCGTCCTGGCGCGCTGGGCCGCCGCGACCGGCACGCGCCGGGTGCTCCTCGGCGCTCCCACGGGCGACATGGAAGGCGACCCCGGCACACGTCCCACGCCCGACCTGACGCTCCTGGTCAGGCCGGACGCCAGGCCTCCGCACCCCCTGCGATCCGACGCGCACGAGCCCGGTGGCCTGCACGCCGTCGGGGCGCCGGGGGACGTCGCGCTCGGCTGGCTGGCGGGCGCCCGGACGATCCGGCTGGCAGGAGGCCCGCCCGCGCTCGTGAGCGCCGTCCTCACGGCCCTTGAAGGACTCGGCCCGCTCGTGGTCGAGAAGCAGCGGGCGACCGCGGAAGCGACCGCCCTACCCAAGGAGGCCTGGCCCTGATGCCCATGCCAATCCGTCAGAGCCTGCGCGTCAGCGGCTACATCCTGCGCCAGAAGCTGCGCGGGCGCCGGAGGTTCCCGCTGCTGGTCGAGCTCGAGCCGCTGTTCGCCTGCAACCTCTCCTGCGCGGGCTGCGGCAAGATCCAGCATCCCGCCGACGTGCTCAAGCAGCGCATGCCCGTCGAGCAGGCGGTCGCCGCCATCGAAGAATGCGGCGCGCCCATGGTGTCGATCGCGGGCGGCGAGCCGCTCATGCATCCCCAGATCGGGGAGCTCGTGGAGGAGTTGGTCGACCGGAAGAAGTACGTGTACCTCTGCACCAACGCACTGCTGATCCCCAAGAAGATCGACCAGTTCACGCCGTCGGAGTACTTCGCGTGGACGGTGCACATCGACGGGCTGCGCGAGCGGCACGACGCGTCCGTCTGCAAGGAGGGCGTGTTCGACGAGGCCGTCGCGGCCGTGCGCGAATGCCAGCGCCGCGGGTTCCGCGTCACCACGAACACGACGTTCTTCAACACCGACAGCCCGCGGACCGTCGTCGACGTGCTCGACTACCTCAACGACGACCTGCACGTCGACCAGATGATGATCTCTCCGGGCTACGCCTACGAGAAGGCTCCCGACCAGGACTGCTTCCTCGGCGTGCGCGAGACCAGGGAGCTGTTCCACAAGGCGTTCGCCGACGGCAACCGCCGCAGGTGGCGGTTCAACCACACGCCGTTGTTCCTCGACTTCCTCGAGGGCAGGACCGACTTCCCGTGCACGGCCTGGGCCATCCCGTCCTACTCGCTGTTCGGCTGGCAGCGGCCCTGCTACCTCATGTCGGACGGTTACACCGAGACCTATCGTGAGCTGGTCGAGGAAACCGACTGGGATTCCTACGGCCGTGGCCACGATCCCCGGTGCGCCAACTGCATGGCGCACTGCGGCTACGAGCCCACGGCGGTCTTCGCCACGCTGGGCTCGCTCAAGGAGTCGATCCGGGCGCTGCGCGGCGACTGACCGGCCGTCCCCGCATCGCCGTCCGCCCGGCGAGCGCCCGGAAGGGACCGGGCAACGCCCCCCGCATCCGGGCGGGCAGGCGGAGCCAGCCGGGGACGTAGCACTCGGCCCGGCCGTGCTCCACCGCCGCGACGACCGCGCGCGCGACCCGCTCCGGCGGGATCGGCGCGGGGCGGCGGCGTCCGTACGGCACGCCCCGCCGGTCGAAGAACGGCGTGTCCACCACCCCGGGCACCACGACGGTCACCTCGATCCGCGGTGCCCCGCCGCGTCCGCCGGCGCGGGACGCCCTCAGTCCGCGCAACTCGTACCTGAGCGCTTCGGCGAAGGCCATGAGCCCGGCCTTCGCCGCGGAGTACACCGCTTCCTCCCCCACGCCCACGGCCCCGGCGATCGAGGCGACGAAGACGAGGTGCCCGCGGCCCCGCTCGATCATGGCGGGCAGCAGCAGGCGGGTCAGGTGGATCGGGGCCGCCAGATTGACGCCCACGAGGCGCTCGACCGCCTCTGCCGGCATCTCCGTGAACGGCCCGCACCACCCCTCCCCCGCGTTGCTCACCAGCACGTCGACGGGGCCGGCGTCCGCGACGAGGCGGGCGGCGCCCGCCGGGAGGTCGCCGGCGAGGACCTCACCGCCCGTGCGCGCCGCGACGGCGGCGAGCCTGCCCCTGTCGCGGCCGGCCAGGACGAGGTGCGCGTGCCGTCCGGCCATCGCCAGCGCGGTCGCCGCGCCGATGCCCGACGACGCGCCCGTGACGAGCACGCGTGCTCCCGCGAGTCTCATGTGCGCTCTCCCGGCTTCCTCGGCGGACCCTGTCCAGGGTCTACCCAGGTCACGCGGCCTGTCAGCCCTTGATCGCCCCTACCAGGCCGTTGACGAAGTAGCGCTGGAGGAACAAGAACAGCACGATGACCGGAATCACGATGATCAGTGAGGCGGCCATCACCTCGTTGTACCGGGGGACCTCACTGGAGATCAGGGACTCCAGGCCCAACGGCAGCGTGTAGCGCGAAGGATCGGAGATCGACACCCGGGTCAGGACGTACTCGTTCCAGGTCGGCACCGCCGTGAGGACGGCAACCGTCACGTGGGCGGGCCTGGCCAGCGGCAGGTAGACCGACCAGAAGATCCGCACCTCACTCGCGCCGTCGGAGCGGGCCGCCTCCCGCAACTCCCTCGGGATCGATCCGTAGGCGTTGGTGAGCAGGAGCACCGTCAGCGGGGCGGTGCCGTTCACGAAGGGCAGCACGAGACCGATGTGCGTGCCGAGGACCCCGAGTTGCTTCTCCAGGATCACCACCGGCAGCAACATCGTGATGCCCGGCACGAACAGCAGCGCCACGAAGAACCAGAAGAGGATCCGCCGGCCGGGGAAGTCGAGCACCGCGAACGCGTAGGACGCCAGGCTGTAGACCACCAGCACGCCGAGCACGGTCAGCCCGGTGACCTTGAGGCTGTTGAGGAAGTAGTCGAAGAAGTGCAGCCGTCCCCAGGTCTGCGTGAGCGTGTCGAGGGTGAACGCGCGAGGCAGGAAGCCGCCCTCCAGGATCTCGCTCCTGCCCTTGAAGGCGCCCGAGATCATCCACAGGAAGGGGTACAGGCTGATCAGCGCGTACACGAACAGGGCGACGAAGACGACCGCCCTGACCACGCGCCGCGCGGTCACTGGACTCTCCGCAACATGCGCGCGTTCACCAGGGTCAACAGGACGGCCCCGGCGAACAGCAGCCAGCCGAGCGCGCTGGCCAGGCCGAGGGTCTGGGCCAGCCCCTTGAAGAACGACAGCCGGTACGCCATGAGCGCGAGGGCGTCGGTGTGCCCGCCGGGACCGCCGTTCGTCATGACCAGGAAGATCTGGAAGCCGTGCAGCGTGTCACGCACGCCGAGCAGGACGATGACGGCGGTGATGGGCCGGAGCAGGGGCCAGATCACCCGGCGCAGGACGTGGCGGGGGGCGGCCCCGTCGATCTGCGCGGCCTCGAACAGGTGGGGGTCGATGGCCTGGAGACCGCTCAGGTAGAGCAGTGTCGCGACCGGGACGCTCGACCAGACCAGGACGAGGATCAGCGTGGGCAACGCGGTGCTCGGGTTGCCGAGGAACCCCTGCGGCTGTGAGAGCGTCCCGAGGCCGAGGGAGCGCAGGAGCGTGTTGATCGCGCCGTCGGGCTCGAGCACGTACCGCCACGCGAAGTAGATCGCGACGCCGGTGGTGACATAGGGCAGGAAGTAGACCGAGCGCAGCACCCCGCGCAGCCGCCTGACCGAGTTGAGCGCGACGGCGAGTGGCAGCGAGATGACCACGGTGAGCAGCGGCACGGCGATCATGACCTGCAGGGTGTTCCACCCGGCCCGGCGAAGCTCGGGGGCCAGCACGGGGTCGGCGTAGAGCAGGTCGAGGTAGTTCTGCACCCCGACCCAGTTCCAGGTCGGCGTGAAACCGTTCCATTTGGCGAAGCTCAGGGCCAGGCCGCTGCCGATCGTGTAGGCCCCCATGACCGCGAACAGCGCGACCGCGGGGAACACGAAGGCCCATCCGGTCAGCCAGCCGGGCCAGCGACGGGGGGACCTGCCCCCGGACGGCTCCTTCCGGAGCCGGCCGGGGCGATCCTTCACGGCGAGCGAGCTCACTCGGTGGCCTTCCACATGGAGCCCATGATCTTGTCGAGCTCGGTTCCGGCCTGCTGCGGCGACACCTCCTGGAGCGGTGACAGCCTGACCATCAGGTCACCCGGCTTGACCTGGTCGTAGTCCGAGGGGAAGAAGCTGACGTCCGCGGCGTCGTAGGCGCTCTCCGGCGGGCCGGTGAAGTACTTCTGCAGCGCGGCGAGGTCGGCGCCCAGCAGCGACTCGGCGTCGGCGCCGAGATCGGTCGCCGGCAGGTCGAGGGACTCCTTGGCGACGGCGCCGGCCCCCTTGGGCGAGGTGAGCCAGTCGAGCCACTTGACCGCGGCCGCCCGGTTCTTAGTAGTGGCCGTGACCCCGAGCCCCGTCAGGGCAAGCGGGGACATCGAGATCTCCTTGTTCACCCCGTCGGCCGACGGCGGGATGGGGAAGGTGAGCACCTTGTCGGGCGTCAAGCCGTTCTGTGCGAGGAACGCCAGGGTGAAGGTGCCGCCGACGTCGAACGCCGACTTGCCCTGGGCGAACGCGATGTCCGCCTCGTCGATGCCGAGCGTGGTGCTCCCCGGCATCCAGTACGGCGTCAGCCTGCTGAAGACGTCGAGCGTCTTGACCCCGTCGGGGGAGGCGAAGCCCTGCGCGGCGCCCTTGGCGAACAGCGCGTGGAACCGGTCCTTGCCCAGATAGGCGTGCGCGAGCGGCTGGTAGACCCAGTTGTAGCCGGTCTGGCTCACCTTCAGCCCGAGGGACAGGCCGCCCTGCTGGGAGTCCTTGCCGGTGGTGGCCTTCAGCGCGGCGAGGAACTCCTCCCAGGTCTTCGGGGGCGTGTTCGGGTCGAGGCCCGCCGCCTGCAGTTTGTCCTTGTTGGCGTAGACGATGCCGAACGCGCCCGCGGTGAAGCCGACGCTGAAGCGCTGGCCCGCCTTGGTGCTCTTGAACGGCGAGTCGCTCGCCGCGTCGTCGATCCGCTGCTGCGTCATCACCCCGCTCTCCTGAGTGGTGGGCAGCAGCCGCTGCTTCCAGGTGGCGTCGACGTCACCCTGCAGGTCCTGCAGCAGGCCCGAGGCGCCCATCTCGAGGTCCTCGCCGCCCGCGTGCACCTCCAGCACGTCGGGCAGGCCGCCGGTCTGCGCCGCGCTCTGCACCTTGCTGACGAACACGTCGTCCGGGGTGACCGCCTCCACGCTCACGGTGATGCCGGTCTCGCTCTTGAACTGGGCGGCGACCTTGTTGAGCGCGTCGGCGTGCGACTTCTTGAACGTCCACATCTTCAGCGTCTGCTCGCCGCCCTGCTGTTCTTCCGCCCCGCCCCCGCAGCCCGCCACGACCACTCCGACGACGAGCGCCACGGCCGCGCCGAGCGCCCGCTTCCGCACTGAACCCATCTCGTCTCTCCTTCTGCTCGCGTACGGCTAGCGCCGCTTCTCGAACGCCTTGACCCAGTACTTCGTCCGATCGAGATAGGCCGTCTCGGCCGCCTTGCCCCGCTTGCCGTACGCGCCGGCGAAGGTCTGGTAGCCGAAGCCCGCCGGCGGCTTGCTGGAGGCGGGCTCGATGGAGCTGCCCTCGTGCCACTCGTTGAACGAGGTGACCGAGACCCACGTGGGCGATCCGCCGATCGCGGGGTCGAGGGCGTTGGACCACTCCTTGTCGTAGGTGGCGCCGTCGTCCCGGCCGAGCGTCGGGGTGGTGTTGCCCGGCACCGCGCGGTCGTCGACGTAGCCGGGAGCGACCGAAGGCGCCCAGATCAGGCCGTGCTCCCTGGCGTAGGCGCCGGCTTCCTTCCACCCGGGAGCCGTGGCTCCCGCGATGCCGTCGTAGGTGTACATCCCGGAGAAGTGCGCGATCTTGGAGGTGTCCGTCGTCTGCGCCAGGATGACGTTGTCCTGGTTGACCTGGTCGAGAGCCGTCCAGTCGGCGATCTGCAGGCTCCAGAAGATGTAGAAGACGGGGCGCCTTCCCTGGTCGGGGGCGCGGAAGTAGGCCGGGTGGCCGCCGTAGGCAGCGTTGAGGTAGGCGATGTCGGCGACGACGGACTCGGCGGTGCGGCCCTCGTACGGCTCGATGTGCCAGGCCACCTTGACGCCGCGCTCGGCCGCGGCGTCGAGCACGCCCCTGGCCATCCGGTCCTCGTAGCTGCCGCGGCCCCACCAGCTGTAGACGATGACGCCCGCGCCGCTGCGCTGGACCCACTTCATGTGCTTGGCGACCACGCCCTTGACGTCGCCGGAGTCGTAGGCGCCGAGCTTCGGGTACAGGTCGGCTCCGATGTCCTCCGGTGGCGTGTGGCCGCCCTGCTGCCAGTGCCGCCATTCCCCGCCGACCTCGGGGTTGCCGTACCACGGGTAGTAGAAGAGCTGGACGTTCGTCGAGAGCTTCGCGGCCTCGGCCGCGGGCACGGGTTGCGCCCACAGAGCGCAGAGGATCATCACGAGCATCGTGACGAACACGGGGTTTCGACGTTTTGCACCGGCTGACATCGGCGTCCTTTCGTCACTGGCTGGGGGGTCGATCACGCGTGCCGGCGGGACGCGGAAGGCACCGGCCCGGCGCTTGGCACCAGGCGAGTTTCTTCGCGCAAATCGTTAAGATTGATCCCGAAATCTACACGCAACACAGGGAGTGTCAAGAGTGCGCGTGCGCTTCCGGTAAAGGGCGGCGGCGCCTCAGGCCGACTGGCGCCGGACGAACCGGGCGGGGATGACCACTTCGCGATATCCCTCGGCCCGGCCGGACAACCGGTCGAGGAGCAGGCGGGCGCATGCCTGGCCGATCTCGCGTGCCGGGTTCGCCATCGTGGTCAGGCCGGGCGAGATGAGACCCGCGGCCTCGATGTCGTCGAACCCCATCACGGCCAGGTCGTCCGGAACGCGCAGCCCGCGCAGGGCCGCCGTCTCGAGGGCGCCGATCGCCATGATGTCGTTGGCGCACAACACCGCGTCGGGGGGCTCCGGCAGGTCCAGCAGCACGGCCGCGCCCTCCTGGCCGCCGGACCTGCTGAAGTGCGTGTGCACGACGAGGCGGGGGTCGGCGGGCGCCCCGGCCTCGGCCAGCGCGGCGCGGTAGCCCGCCACACGTTCGGCCGCCGGTCCCTCGGCCCGCGGGCCGCAGACGAACCCGATCCTGCGGTAGCCGCGCGCCAGCAGGTAGCGGGTGGCCTCGGCGGCCCCGCCCTCGTCGTCGCTGTGCACCACGTCGACGCCCTCTTGAACGAGCCGGCCGCCGAGCCGTACCACCGGGATGCCCGCCTCTATGGCGGGCAGCAGGTCCTCGGCGTGCGTGTGGAACACCGCGAAGGCCAGCCCGTCGACCTGCCTGGCGATCATCTGCTCGATCGCCGCCCGCTCCAGGTCGCGGTCGCCGTCGGTGTTGCTGATGATCTCGTCGTAACCCGCCGGGCCCAGGACGTCCTGCAGGCCGCGGGCGAGCGCCGGGTAGAACGGGTTGGTGATGTCGGGGATGACCAGCCCGATCGTCTGGCTCCTGCTGGTCCGCAGGCCACGGGCGAGCACGTTGGGGCGGTAGCCGAGCCGTTCGATCGCGTCGAGCACACGCCGCCTGGTCGATTCGGCGACGGGCCTGCGGCCGTTCAGCGTGTGGGACACGGTGGTCGCGCTGACTCCGGCCAGTTCGGCCACGCGGGTGATGCTGGGCCGTTCCCCCCGGGGGGCCCGGGGCATGGCGGCGGCCGCACCCTGGCCGGGCACCGGGGGCACGACGGCCGTGTCACTTTGGGAGGACGCCGGGGGTACGACGGCCGCGTCGCCTTCTGCGGACTCCGGGGGCACGAGGGGCATGACGGGCGCGAGGGACCCCCGTTCGGGCATGACGGGCGCGAGGGTGACGAAGGTGGCGGCGAGGCGCCCCCTCCCCTCCGCGACCGCCTCGTCGGGCGGGGCTCCCCCGGCGATGGCGGCCAGGGTCGACTCCCAGACCTCGCGGACCGCGGCGAGCACGACCGCCGCCACGACCCCGGGCGAAGGCGTGCCGGGACGCGCGCCGAACTCGGCCTCGATCACGCCGGCCAGGTCGCCCTCCCACCTGGAGAACGACTCCCGGGCGTACGCGCGCAAAGCGGGGCTGCCCGCGTAGACACGCGCCCATGTCGCCTGGTCACGAGCGTCGGACGCCTGGTCCGCCGAGCCGGGCAACACGCCCTCGATCGCCTGCCCGACGGTGGTGCCGGACGCGCGGCTCCCGACCAGCGCGCCCGGCTCACCGTGAAGGAGCGGCTCACCCTCGAAGAACAACTGCTCCTTGGCCGCGAAATGGTTGAAGACCGTCTTCGCCGAGACGTCCGCCGCGTCGGCGATCTCGGCCACGGTCACCGTGTCGAATCCACGCTCGGCGAACAGCCTGAAGGCCGCCGCGACGATCGCCTCGCGGGTCTGTGCCTTCTTCCGTTCGCGCCGCGCGACCGATCGGCCTTCGGGGGACATGTCCGGGATCTTACAGTCGATGACTCCTTATGCTCACTGAAAAAGTCCTCAGGAGGCTGCGGCCTCCTGATCCTTCGCTGTGTCGACGGGATAGGGGTGCTGGGCGGCGAAGCCCAGCAGGCGCTCGGCCACCCTGAGGTCGATGGGCACGGCCCGGCCCGGGATCGGCGCGCGCTGCTCGGACTGGGGATGGAACCGGCCGATGAGCTCCTCCGTCGGCTGGGCCGCCAATGTGGTCGGGGCGGCGACGAAGACCGCGTGGTATCCCTCGAAGGGGCGGGTCAGTCCCAGCCAGCAGGCCAGGGCGGCGTCACGGGTGTCGAGGTAGGTCCACAACTCCTTGGCGCCCGAGCCCGGATCCTCGGCATAGCGGGCGACGGTCTTGCCGAACTTGTCTCCGGGACCGCCGAGCAGCGGGAAGCGCAGGGCCACGACGGCCATGCCATGGCGCCTGGCCACCATCGCCGCCGTCGCCTCGTCCACCTGCTTCGACAGTCCGTACGGATCCTCCACCTGGAGGGGAAGCGCCTCGTCGATCGGCACGTACGCCGGATGCAGGAGCGTGGAGGCCCACGGCAGGCCGAGCACGGAGAAACTGCTGGCGATGACCGCCCTGCGCACGCCCAGGGCGCCCGCCTCCTCGAGCACGACGAACGTCGCCCTCGTGTTCCCGCAGAAGACCTCCTCCGGTGTGCCCAGGCTGGGCGCCGGGATCGCCCCCAGGTGCACCACCGCGTCCACCCCGTCGAGCGCCTCGCGCACGGCCACGGGATCGCCCGCGTCGGCGGCCACCACGCGGTCGGCGGGGAGCCCTCCCGGGTCCCGCAGGTCGAGCGCGGTCGCGGGCACGCCGCGCGTGGCGAGCAGGTCGAGCACCGCCCGCCCCAGCCTGCCGGCCGCGCCGGTCACCAGAACGCGACGCGGTTGGTCGGTCATGCGTTCTCCTTTCAGCTTGTTCGTCAGACCGGGCCGTCTCCGCCTGGTCTATCGCAAAACGATTTGCCCAGCCCGAGCAGAATGACCCCGACGGATTGCCCTGTCAATGCTCGCCCCCACCCTGCCCGAGCCAGCCGCCCCTCTTGCTCGTGATCATGCACAGATTCGGGTGTATCCCCCCTGACCTGGCCACACCCCGTTCGTGATCATGCACAGATTCGTAGAAACCCACTCCGACCTGGCCGGACCCCCCGCGTGATCATGCACACCTTCGCGGAAACCCACGCCGACCTGGCCGTACGGCATGCGCGATCATGCACGTGTGACCGTACGGCAAGGCAGGGGGCGCCGCTCCGTCGAGCGGACCGGCGCGTCCGGCCGGCCGAATCAGGCGCTGACGCCCTGTACGCCCGGCCGGCGAGTCAGCCGTGCTGGAAGTAGGTCCAGGTCTCGACGACGCGGAAGCCGAGCAGTTCGTAGAGGGGCAGACCGTCGGAGCTGGCCTGAAGGAACGCCACACGCGCGCCGGCGGCGAACCCGTCCCGCATGACCACCTCGGTGGCGGCCCTGCCGTACCCGCGGCGCCGGTGGCGCGGCGGGGTCGAGACGTTGAACACCCCGACATGGTCCCCCACGAGGATGCCGAATCCCGTTGAGACCGGTTCTCCGTCCGCTTCGACGAGATAGGCGGTCGCGCCTGGCATGTCCAGGATCTCCGGCTGGGCCAGCGCCGCCATGATGTCCACGGGAGCCTCGAAACCGGCGGCGAGAGCGTCGCGATAGATGTCGTGATCCTTCCCGTCGACCGTCCGGATCGAGTGGTCCCCCGAAGTGAGCGCCACCGGTGTCGCCGGCATCGCCATGAGCGGAAGGCGCATGCGGTGGGTGAGCCCGAAACGCGCGGCCACCTCGACGAGCTCTGGAGCAGGCTCGCCGCGCACCTGGATGCTCCACGGGACGGCACTCGCCGTCATCCGGTGGGCGAACTCGGCGACCTCGTCGACATCGGGGTCGCGGCTCTCGGTGAACACGCCGTTCAGGTGGGGCAGCGGAATGCCGGAGGTGATCAGACGGGTGCCGTGCTCCCCTCGCGGGCTGTCCACCCCCCAGCCTGCCGTGAGCAACTTTTCGAAGGCCAGCAGGAGCGCCTTCGCCGCCCCATCGGCCAGGCCGTCCACACCGATGTCACCCATGGGAGACCACACCGCTTTCACGTAGTCAGATGCACAAGGCGGCTGGGCGGACAAAAGTAGCAGATCGGGAAAAACGCCATATTTCATTCCATTGACAGCGCTACCGGAGGGACGGTTACCTCGCGCGGCGAGGGGCGGCCCCCGAATGCATGATCACGAAAGAAGGACCCGCAGGCGAGCGGCCTCCCCCGCGAATCCGTGCATGATCACGCACGGCGCACGCCCAGGTCAGCGCCGCCGCACACGAATCCGTGCATGATCACGCGCGAAATGGGCCCAGGTCAGAGGTGATGCGGCCGAAAGTGTGCATGATCACGCCCGCGATGGAGGCACGTCAGAGCCCACATTCACGAAGGTGTGCATGATCACGGCGAAGGGAGGGGGCGGGGGTGGGTGGTGGAGTCCCGGACGACCATCGTCACGGGGAGGAGGAGCGACCTCGGACGCCGCTCAGGCTCCTCGATGCAGTCGAGCAACATGCGTGCGGCCTCGGCGCCGATGTCGTTGTGCGGCACCCCGACCGTCGTCAGCGGCGGGCGCAGCTTGTCGATGAAGGGCATGTCGTTGAAGCCGACCACGCTCATCTCGTCCGGGCAGGAGATGCCCCGCTCGGCGAACACGTCGTAGCAGCCGAGCGCGATCAGGTCGTTGCCGGCGACGACGGCCGTGAACCGGTCGTCCCGATCGAGCAGTTCGCGCATCGCGGTGGCCCCGTCGGCCTCGTTCCAGCGGGCGCATTCCACGATGAGGGACGGATCGTCCTCCAGTCCGTGGTCACGGATGGCGTGCCGGAACGCCCTCGACCTCACGACGCCCGTGGAGGTCCCCTGCGGGCCGGCCAGATGGGCGATCCGCCTGTGCCCGAGATCCGCCAGATGCCGTACGGCGAGCGCGATGCCGGTGGCGTCGTCGGCCGTCACATACGGGACCTCGAGGTTCTCCACCCGCCGGTTGACGAGCACCATCTTGACGCCCTGCTCGTGCAGCGCCTCGAGGAACGGGTGGTCGACCCGTGCGGTGGCGATGATGAGGCCCTCGACCTGCCGGGAGCGAAGGGAGTCGATGCGCGCGCGCTCACGCTCCGGATCGTTGTCGGTGTTGACGATCCAGGCGCTGAAGCCCTCGGCCTCGAGGACGTCCTCGATCCCCCGGACGATCGGCGGGAACAGCGGGTTGGTCAGGTCGGGGATGACCAGGCCGACCGTGCTCGACTTGGCGGTCTTCAGGCTCCGCGCGATGGGGTTGGGCTGGTAGCCGAGGGTCTTGGCCGCCTTGATCACCCGCCTGGCCGTCTCCGCGCTGACGAGCCGTCGCGTGCTCGGGTTCAGGGCACGTGAAGCGGTGGCGGCGTGCACCCCCGCCGCCTCGGCGACGTCCCGGAGGGTGGGAGGCTGAGCCCGCTTGACCTCCCCGGCAGGGGTTAACGAAGGCTGGTTGGGTCTCATCGACCGGGTTCTCCTTCAGGTCGGATCCATCGCTTGCGTCCCAGCGTGGCGAACAGGCCGAGCGGTACGGCGAGAGCCGCCGCAAGGCCGAAGATCTCCGTGTACCTGTGGCTCTCCGCGAGGCCCCCGACGAGCACCGCGGCGACGGCACTGCCGAGGAACAGCGCCCCGGCGAAGGCCGACACGACCGTCGCACGAGCCTCCGGCAACACCTCGGTCGCCCAGGTCTGCAACGACGAGTGCATCGAGGCCCAGGCGAGGCCGAGTAGACCCGCGGCGACCAGTGCCATGCCCGGCGAGCGGGACAGGGCGGTCAGCCCGCATGCGGCCGCGGCGGCGAGCGCTCCGAGTGCGATGAGCCGGGACGCGTGCGTGCGGCGCGACAACACACCGACCACACGGGCGAACCCCAGTACGGCAACACCGTACACGGCGGTGACGGCACCGGCGACGGAAGCACTCACACCCGCGGCCTCGACGGCCGGGGGGAGCAACGTCAGCGAACCGAGCAGGACGGCTCCCTCGACGAAAGCCAGCACCAGCACGAGCCGCGTGGGCCCGGAGCGGGCGACGGCGACCAGCGGGGCGAGGAGGCTGGCGTGCGCCCGGACGAGCGCCGGTTGCGGAAGTCGTCCGAGCGCGAACACGAGCAGCAGCGAGATGACCCCGGTCAGGACGAACGCGATCCGCCAGCTCGCGAACTGGGCCAGCGCACCCGCGCCCGTCGAGGCGATCGCCGTGCCCAGCGCCACGCCCGTCATGAGGCCGGTGACCTCCCGCTGCCGCCGGTGGGCGGGAACCGTGTCGCCGATGTAGATCAGGCTCGCGGGGACCGCGGCGCTGAAGCACGCCCCCGCCAGTCCCCTGGCCACGCCGAGGCTGAGCGCCGACTCGGCGAAGGCGGCAGCCGTCGAGCAGACCGCCGCGAGCAGCAACGCGATCCGCATGGTCCTGACCAGGCCCAGACGGTCGGAGACCATCCCCCACAGCGGTTGCATGAGCCCGTACAGCAGGAAGTAGACGCCGGCCGCGTTGACCACCGCCGACAGCGGCGCCCCGAGGTCGCGGGCCATCGCGATCAGCATCGGGGGCATCGAGAACCGGTCGAGGGTGCTGACGAACGAGATGTACTGCAGCAGCCGCGGCGACCGTTCCCGGGTGGCGAGCGCGGTCATCGCCTCGTCGCCGAAGGCGGATCGATGAGGCCGCGCGCGGGGTCGAGGGCGGTGGCCAGCACGTCGGCCCCGTCCACGAGCGCCGGCACGTACCTGCGCCGCAACCCGACGATCGTCTCCATCGACGCGATGTCGGCGACGCCGTCGGCGACCAGGCCTTCTTCGGGGTCCTTGAGCCGTTCGAGATACCGCACGGCCAGGTCCTCGGGCAATCGCAGGGCCTCGACGGCCTCCTCCACGGTCACCTGGTCGGCGCGTCCGGCGCCGATCTCGCGGGCGGTCGCGAGGAGCGCGGCGGCCAGCGCCTCGACGAGCGGCCTCTTACGGTCGCCCGCCGCGCTCAGAACCGTGCCCAGGTACGGCCGGCAGACGTCGACGAGCCGGCCGAGCCGCACCGAACCGGCGGCCTCCGCCCGCAACTCGTTGCCCGCGTTCAGCATGGTCGCGTCGCAGCCGCCCGCCAGCAGGGCCTCCAGGCGGCGAGGAGTGGAGCCGAGGGTCGCGATCTCGTAGTCGCCTCGGTCGAGGCCGAGGGACTCGAGCAGCGCGTACAGGCCGAGGGCGAACCCGGAACCGGGCACGTCGACGCCGATGGTCGCGCCCTTCAGGTCCGCCGCGGAGTCGAGCCCGGGGCGGGCGTAGACGCCGAGGCCGAGGCCGCGGTCGATCGCCGAGACGATGTGGACGTCGGCCGTCTCGCCGAGCGGGTTGCCCGGGTCGAAGCGATAGGCGACCACGTTGTCCGGACTGGTGAGGGCCGCGTCGAGCTCGCCGTCGATCAGCGCGCGGAACTGCGCGGGCGACGAGGGAACGGGCTTCTCCGTCACGTCGAGGTCATGCTCGGCGAGCAGGCCGACGCGTCGGCCGACGCGCAGCAGGACGGACGGGCTGAAGGCCCCGACCACGAGGTGCCGTGTCACGATTTGATAGCTCCCGTTCGGCTCGATTCAGCTGGACGGACCCGCCCATGATAGCCCGCACTCGTTTGCAGTCCGCGCGGCGAGTCCTGCCCGACCTCTTGACACTGACAGGATGAAACCGCATGCTGCTGGCCATCGCAATCGTTTGCGGTTAAATCTATGCGGCAAAAAGCTCACAGAGGAGGGCTCATGACCGCTTCATCCCCCAGCGGCACAGAGACCCATGGTAAATCCGGCCTCCCCCTTTCCCGCCGTCGCGGTCGAGGTTTGAGGACGGTGGCGCTGAGCGTCGTGGCGGCCTTGGCGCTCGCGGCCTGCGGAACGCGGCCGTCGGAATCGGCCGCCGCCGGCGGCGACACCGGCAAGCCGATCGTCGTCGGCATCTCCCTCCCCCTGACCGGAGACTTCGCCCAGCCCGGCGGTGAGGCCAAGCGCGGCTACGAGGTGTGGCGCGACATGGTCAACGCCAAGGGCGGGATCATGGGGCGCCAGGTCGAGTTGAAGATCACCGATGACGCGAGCAACCAGGACACCGTCGTCGCCGACTACACCAAGCTGATCACGCAGGACAAGGTCGACCTGCTGCTGGGCACGTTCTCCTCCCTGCTCAACTATGCCGCCTCGGCCGTGGCCGAGAAGAACGGCATGGTCTTCGTCGAGCCGGCCGGCGGCGCCCCCAACATGTTCGAGCGCAACTTCAAGTACCTCTTCTTCGCCCAGCCCGCGACCGCCCCCCACCAGGCCGACGTGTTCGTGAACTGGATCAAGTCGCTCCCCGAGGCCGACCGCCCCAAGACGGCGGCCTACCCCAGCCAGGACGACCCCTTCGCCAAGCCGGTGATCGAGTCGATGCAGAAGCAGCTCGAGGCCCTCGGCGTGCAGACGGTCTACAGCGAGGTCTACCCGGCGGACACGACGAACTTCCAGACCATCGCCAGCAACCTGGCCAGCAAGAAGCCCGACCTGGTCGCGCAGGGCGCGGTGTTCGAGGACGGCGTCGGGCTGGTCCGCGGCCTCAAGCAGCTCAACTTCTCGCCGAAGATGCTCTTCCAGACCTCCGCTCCGAGCAACGCCGGCCAGTACAGCGACGGCGTCGGCCTCGCCAACACCGAGGGCGTCTTCTACACGGTCAGCTGGAACGAGAAGGCCACGACGCCGCTGAACACCGACTTCGTCGCCGCGTACAAGAAGGCCTACAACGCCGACCCCGCCGAGGACGCGGCCGACGCGTTCGCCGCCGCCCAGGTCCTGCAGACCGCGACGGAGAAGGTCGGCTCCATCGACCAGAACAAGATCCGCGACTGGCTGCACGGCAACACCGTCGACACCATCCTGGGCCCCCTGTCGTGGGAGGCGACCGGCGAGCCGAAGGGCCAGTTCCTGCTCGCCCAGTGGCAGTCAGGAAAGGTCGAGGTCGTCGCGCCGTCCGACGTCGCGACATCCACCACCGTCGTCAACCCCAAGCCCGCCTGGAAGTGACGGCGGCCGAGGAGTTCCCCAGATGACACATCTAGTCCAGGCGATCGCACTGGGCCTGTTGATCGGGGGGGTCTACGCGCTCATGGCGTCCGGACTCACCCTGATCTTCGGGGTCATGCGGATCATCAACATCGCACAAGGCGCCTTCCTCATCCTGGTGGCGATGCTCACGTGGTGGCTGTGGCACGAGACCGGGATCGACCCGATCCTCGCGTCGGTGGTCACGACTCCGCTCATGTTCGGCTTCGGCTGGGTGGCCTACCGCCTCCTGCTGTCGCGGATCCGGGGCTCCTCGGCCTCCATGTCGGTTCTGCTGACCTTCGGCTTCGCGCTGGTCATCGAGGGCGTCCTGAACATCACCGCGGGCAACAAGTTCAAGTCGGCCACGCCGTCGTACTTCGAGGAGTCCTTCCGCGTGGGGGCCATCTCGCTGCCCAAGGCGCAGGTCTTCGGCTTCCTCGCGGCCATGGCCGTGCTGGCCGCCCTGTATTTCGTGCTGACCAGGACCTGGACCGGGCGGGCGATCCGCGCCGCGACGCAGAACCCGTCGGGCGCCGCGCTCGTCGGGGTCGGCGCCACCGGCACGGCCGCCCTCGCGTTCGCGATCGGCAGCGCCACGACGGGCGTGGGCGGGTCCATCCTGTCCGTGCTGTATCCCTTCTTCCCCGCGTCCCACTACGACTGGATCTCCCGGTTGCTCGGGATCGTGGTCCTCGGCGGGATGGGCAGCCTGCCGGGCGCCCTCGTCGGCGCGGGCATCCTGGGGCTGGCCGAGACGCTGACCGCGACCTACGGGTCGCTGAACTGGTCCACTCTGGTCTTCTACATCGTGATCATGGTCGTTCTGCTGATCCGCCCGCAGGGGCTGTTCGGCGCCAAGCTGCGCGAGGACACGGTATGAGCAGGTTGCGAGCCCTTCCCCGCGCACACCTGATCGCCGGGCTCTGTCTGGTCGTGCTCGTGCTCTACCCGGTCGTCAACCCGTGGCAGCCCTATCCCCAAGGGGTCATGCTGCTGGCGTTCCTGCTCGCCATCCAGGCGTCGAGCTGGAACATCATCTCCGGCTACGCCGGATACATCTCCCTCGGCCACAGCATGTTCCTCGGCCTCGGCTCCTACACCGTCGGCGTGCTCGCCGTGCGGTTCGGCGTGAACCCGCTGTGGGTCGCGCCGCTGGGCGGGGTCACCGCGGTGATCATCGCGGTGCTGATCGGCTCGGTGGTGCTGCGCACCCGGGGCCACGCGTTCGTCATCATCACGATCGCGATGCTGCTCGCCGCACAGATCTTCGCGGTGAATCTGAAGAGCATCACCCAGGGGTCGGACGGGATCACCCTCGAGCTGCCCTTCTGGGATCGGGACTTCCAGAACATCCCGTTCTACTACGTGTATCTGATCCTGCTGGTGCTGACGGTCCTGTTCAGCGCGTGGATCAGGCGCACGAAGTTCGGCACGGGCCTGGTGGCGATCCGGGAGGACGAGGGCAAGGCCGCCTCGATCGGCGTCAACACCACGCGCTTCAAGATCGTGGCCTACGCCGCGAGCTCGTTCTTCATCGGCATGGCGGGCGGCGTCTACGCCTACTACCTCAGCTTCATCAACCCGGTCGGGTCGTTCGCGATCCTCGGCAGCGTGACCATCGTGCTCGCCACCCTCACCGGCGGCAGGGGCACCCTCTACGGGCCGGTCATCGGCGCCTTCATCGTCCAGGTCGTCAGCGAGGCGGCCACGGTGTACGGCGGCGGCAGCCAGTCGCGTGTGCTGCTGTTCGGCCTGGCCCTCATGGTCGTGGTGCTGTTCCTGCCCAAGGGCCTGCTGCCGACGATCGAGGCGTGGTGGCGCAGGCGGCATCCGGAAGAGGTGGAGTACACCGACCAGACCGGCGCCCTCAGCCGGGCCCCCGCCACGACGACCGAGCGGGTACGCGCCGAACTCGCCGCCGTGAACGCCGAGGACGCGATCGCTCCAGGCGAGATCCTGCTCGACGTGCGCGGCGTGTCGAAGCGGTTCGGCGGCCTGACGGCGGTCGACAACGCCGGTCTGACCGTACGCAAGGGAACGATCACGGCGCTGATCGGGCCGAACGGGTCGGGCAAGACGACACTGTTCAACCTCATCAGCGGCGGCATGGCCGCGGACTCGGGCGAGATCTGGTTCGACGGCAGGCGGATCGACGGGATGCGGCCCTGGCGGCGCGGCCACCTGGGACTGGGACGCACCTACCAGGTCACCCGGTTGTTCAAGGAGATGACGGTCCAGGAGAACGTGGTCGCCCCGCTGCCGGACTCGCGCTGGCGGACGATGTTCTCCGACGCGGTCGGCGGTCACGAGGCGGCGCGGGCCAGGGAACTGCTCGACATCGTCGGCCTCGGCCGGTTCGCGAACCAGCCCGCGGGCGCGCTGTCGTACGGCCAGCAGAAACTCGTCGAGCTCGCGCAGGTTCTCATGCTCGAGCCCAAGCTGATCCTGCTCGACGAGCCGGCCGGCGGCGTGAACCCCAGCCTGCTCGGGCAGCTCACCGAGGTCATCCGCGAGCTGAACCGGAGCGGCGTGACGTTCCTCATCGTCGAGCACAACATCCCCCTCGTCCTCGACCTGTGCGACCCGGTCGTCGTGTTCTCTCACGGCGCGCCGATCGCGGAGGGGCCGCCCGAGCGGATCCGGACCGACCCGCTGGTCCTCGACGCCTACCTCGGCGACGACTGGCGGCCGGCCGAGGACGGCGCGGCGGACGAGGGCGCCGGCGAGAGCGACCGGACCGAGACGGCGACACGAGAGGCGGTGCAGTGACGTGCTGTCCCTGAAGGGAGTCGTCGCGGGCTACGGCGGAGGGAGCGTGCTGCAGGGCGTCGACCTGGAGTGCGCCCCGCAGACGATCACGTGCATCGTCGGCCCCAACGGCGCGGGGAAGTCGACCGTGCTCCGCGTCATCAGCGGGCTGCTCAAGCCGAGCAGCGGCGAGATCTCCATGAACGGCGAGACGATCGGCGACCGGTCGCCCGACGAGATCCTCCGCAAGGGGATCACCCAGGTGCCGCAGTCGCACGCGCTGTTCCCGGCCATGTCGGTGCGGGAGAACGTCCTGATGGGCGGCTACCTGATCCGCAAGAACCGCGCGCTCCTGCGGGAGCGGCTCGACATGGTGCTCGAGCGGGTCCCCATCGTGGCGACCCGGGCGAGCGACAACGCGGGGAACCTCAGCGGCGGCCAGCGGCGGATGGTGGAGATCGCACGGTGCCTCATGCTCGACCCGAAGCTGATCCTGCTCGACGAGCCGTCACTGGGTCTCGACCCGCGCAGCCTGTCGGGAGTGGCCGGTCTGATCAACGAGCTCAACCAGGCCGGCACGACGGTCCTGCTGGTCGAGCAGAACGTACGGCTCGGGCTCGGCCTGGCCACCCATGGCGTGGTCATGGAGGGCGGCAAGGTGCGGCTCACCGGCACGGCGTCCGCGGTCAAGGACGACCCGGAGATCGCGTCGCTGTACCTCGGCGGCGCGAGCGCGTCCTCTCCGGGCGGCCCGTCGTCCGGAGGGCCGAAGGCGGAGGCGGCCGGCGTCTGACCGGGCGGTGGGCCCGGTCGGACGCCGTCGGTCTCAGATCGGGCCCATCACCTTCGCAGGATCGATCCCGAGGTCGGTCAGCACGGTCCGGGCGGCGTTGCGCCCGGGCCTGCCGGAGACCGATCCCCCGGGGTGGGTCGTGGCGCCCGTGAGGAACAGGCGGGGAATGGAAGATCGGTACGAGAGCCAGCCGGGGATCACCTCTCCGGACGGCGTCAGGAACTCACCACCGTGGCAGGAGCCACCGAGGTTGTGCATGTTGTGGGCGGCCACGTCGACCGGCGACTCCGCCCGCATCGCGAGGACGTTCTCCGGCTCCAGCCCGGTGGTCCGCGAGCGGACCAGGCCGATCAGGGCCTCGGCGTGCTCGTGCTTGCTCTCCTCCCACGAGCGTCCGTCCGCGCGTTCGTACGGCGCGATCGTGAGGATCTTGAAGGTGGCCCCGCCGTCGGGCGCACGGCCGGGATCGACCACGGTCTGGTCGACCACGAGCAGCCAGGGGTCGCTAGCGTCGGGCTCTCCGCCGTGGAAGGCCGCCATCTGGCGGGCGATGCCCTCGGCGGTGCCGAACCCCGCCGCGGCGCTCGCGACCGGACCTCCCCGCGCGTTCACGGCGATGTCGTGGCGCAGCGCGGCGTGCACGGCGAAGACGCTGAGTCCCGGCCGCCAGGTGTCCCTGGCCTGCGCCAGGTCGGCGGGTACGTCCGCACCGGAGACCATGGCGGCGAGGCGGGCCAGGTGCGCGCTCGACACCACCGCCTGCCGGGCCCGCACCTCGCGGCCGTCGGCCGTGCGGACCGCGACGGCCCGGCCGCCTTCGACGTCGATCGAGGAGACGGGTGCCGAGCAGGCGACCCGGCCGCCATGGGCCTCGATCTGCCGGATCAGCGCGGCGGGAAGCGCGCTCGACCCGCCGATCGGGGTGGTCCAGCCGAAATTGAGACGGCCCGCCGTGATGGAGGCCGGCAGGACGCCGGTGCCCGGCCTGCGCGGGTCCTGGATGGTCGCCAGCGCAAGCCACACCATGAAGGAGCGGACGACCGGGTTCTCGAACCGCTCGTGGACGACGTCCCAGGCGGACCGGCGGCGCAGGGCCTGGTACCGCCCGGCCGCGTCGCCGTCACCCGGAGGAAGGTTAGAGCTCCATCTGGCGTGCTCCGCGGCCAGGCCGTCCGACCACTCCCCCACCAGCCGCCTGAAGGCCTCCGCGTCGGCGCGGGACCAGCGGGCGATCTCATCGGCGGTCGCGCCGAGATCACGGTGCATGACCAGCGCGTCGCCGTCTGCCTGGGGCAGCACGACCGCGGGGTCGGTCATCGTGTACTCGAGCCCGTACGCGCCGAGCAGACCGAGCTCGTCGTCTCTGATCAGCGGGTTCGACTGGATCAGCACGTGCGCGCTCGAGCACGAGTCGTGCGCGAAGCCCGGCAGCGTCAGCTCCTCGGTGACGGTGTCGCCGCCGGGGACGTCCCTCGCCTCGAGGACGAGCACCTCCAGACCGGCGGCCGCCAGATATCCGGCGCACACCAGGCCGTTGTGCCCGGCTCCGACGACGATCACATCGACCGAATCCGGCAGGTCGGCGGCCCTTGCTCCGTTGGTCACACCCATCTATGCCTCACCAGGTCCCTCACAGGTATCAAACGGTTGATTCCTTGACAGTTCACCCACAATGAGCGAGATTGCACTCGTTTGCAAGACGCCAGAAAGCAGGTCGACATGGACGATCGAGTCGCCTCAGCCATAGCCAACTGGGGCCCGCGGTTCACCACGAACGGTGTGACGGTCTCCGACTTCCAACGCGTCACCCGGGGGCTCGAAAACTGGGCCGACTGGTGTTCCGCCTGGTCGAAGGTCGCCGCCGAGCACGAGGAACTCGGGCGTGACGCCCTCGCGCGCGACCGGTTCCTGTCCGCGGGGCAGCACCTCACCCGCGCCGCCGTCTACTACCACTTCGCGAAGTTCGTCTTCGTCGAGGACCTGGACCAGATGCGGGAGGCGCACGGCCACGCGGTCGCCTGCCTCACCGACGCCCTGCCGCACCTGTCTCCCGCCGGCCGGCGGATCGAGATCGACTTCGAGGGGACCACGCTGGCCGGCGTGCTCCGGCTTCCCGCCGGTCCCGGGCCGCACTCCGTGGTGCTGATGTTGTCGGGCCTGGACTCGACCAAGGAGGAACTGCGGTCGACCGAGGAGACCTTCCTCGAGCGCGGGCTCGCCACCTTCAGCGTCGACGGCCCCGGCCAGGGCGAGGCCGAGTACGACCTGCCCATCAGGGGTGACTGGTCCCTGCCCGGCAAGGCCATCCTGGACGCCCTGGCCGCCGAGCCGGACATCGACGAGAACCGGATCGCGGTGTGGGGCGTCAGCCTGGGCGGCTACTACGCGCCCAGGGTCGCCGCCGCGGCCGGCGACCGGGTCAAGGCCTGCGTCGCCCTGGCGGGGCCGTACAACTTCGGGGACTGCTGGGACGGGCTCCCGCTGCTCACCCGGCAGACGTTCCAGGTCAGGTCGGGCGCCGAGTCGCAGGAGGAGGCCCACGCCATCGCCTCCACCCTGAACCTGGACGGATCGGCGGAGGCCATCACCGCGCCGCTGCTCATCGTCTTCGGGCGCAAGGACCGCCTCATCCCCTGGCAGCACGCGGAGCGGCTCAGGGCCGCCTCGGGCAGCGACACCGAGCTGCTCATGCTCGAGGACGGCAACCACGGCTGCGCCAACGTCGCCCCGTGGCACCGCCCGTACACCGCCGACTGGGTGGCCGACCGGCTTCGCTGAACGCCGTCCACGGGGGGCCGATCGGCGTCTGACCATCGGCCCCGACCGTGAGCGGCGTCATATTGACAGGGATATGATCGGCTCCTACTTTGAACAGCAAACGATTGCAGAGGCGGACCAGATGACTGATTCGACTACGGACGCTTCCGGCCCCCGGGTCGGCTGGATCGGCACCGGCCGCATGGGTGTCGCGATGGCGGAGCGGCTCGCCAAGGCCGGCGTAGACCTCACCGCCTGGAACCGCACCCTCGCCAAGGCGGAACCGCTCAAGGAGCACGGCGCCGCGGTGTGCGAGGCGGTCGCCGACCTCAGGGACAGGGACGTCGTGTTCACGATGGTCTCCACGTCGGCCGACCTCGAGAAGGTGCTCCTCGGCGAGGGCGGCCTGCTCACCGGCGACCAGGTGCCGGGCGCGGTCGTCGACTGCTCCACGATCTCCACCGAGGCGTCGGCCGCGGTGCGCGCGATATGCGCGGAGCGGGGCGTCGACTTCCTCGCCGCCCCGGTCAGCGGGAACGGCAAGGTCGTCAGGTCCGGAACCCTGAGCCTGGTCGTGTCCGGCCCGGAGGCGACCTACGACAAGGTGGCCCATCTGCTGAGGCACATCGGCAAGTCGGTCACCTATGTGGGAGAGGGCGACCTCGCCCGCCTGGTGAAGATCGCGCACAACCTGATGCTCGGCGTGGTCACCCAGTCATTGGCCGAGATCACCGTCCTCGTCGAGAAGGGCGGCGTCTCGCGGCACGCCTTCCTCGAGTTCCTGAACAACAGCGTCATGGGCTCGGCGTTCACCCGCTACAAGTCCCCCGCCTTTGTGAACCTCGACTACACCCCGACGTTCACGCCGATCCTGTTGCGCAAGGACTTCGACCTCGGCCTCGCCGCGGCCCGGAGTCTCGACGTGCCGATGCCCGTCACGGCGATCACCGCGCAGATGGTGCAGGCCAGCGTCGGCAGCGGCCGGGTGGACGAGGACTTCTCGATCCTGCTCGACCTGCAGGCCGCCGCCTCCGGAATCGAACTCAAGCCCGAGAGCGTCCACGTCGACGACGGCCTCGGCACCCCGCGTGAGGACGGTCGGTCATGACATCGGCGATTCCGATGCCCGCGCCCGGGCACATGGGGGTCGACTACGAGCAGCGGGTCGACTTCGGCCGGCTCAGGGACTACCGGCTGAGCCGGGCCAGGGCGTCGCTCGATGCCAGCGAGTGCGGCGCCTTCCTGCTCTTCGACTTCTACAACATCCGCTACGTCACCCAGACCTGGATCGGCGGCGCCCTCGGCGACAAGATGACCAGGTACGCGCTGCTCACGCGGGGCGGCGAGCCCATGTTGTGGGACTTCGGGTCGGCGGCCCGTCACCACCGGCTGTACAGCCCGTGGCTCGACCCGGCCAACTGCCACGCGGGCATGCTCGGGCTCCGCGGCGCCATCGCGCCGACGGCGGGGCTGATGGTGGACGCGGTCCGCCAGATCAAGGGCCTGCTCGAGGACGCGGGTCTCGCGGACGTCCCCGTGGGGGTGGACATCGTCGAGCCGGCATTCCTGTTCGAGATGCAGCGCCAGGGCCTGAAGGTGGTCGACGCACAGCAACTGATGCTCGACGCCCGGCAGATCAAGTCCTCGGACGAGATCATGCTCCTCACCCAGGCCGCCGCCATGGTCGACGGCGTCTACCAGGACATCGTCGAGGCCCTCAAGCCCGGCATCCGCGAGAACGAGATCGTGGCCCTGGCCAACAAGCGCCTCTACGAGATGGGCTCGGACCAGGTCGAGGCGGTCAACGCGGTGAGCGGCGAGCGGTGCAACCCGCACCCGCACAACTTCTCCGACCGGCTGATCCGCCCGGGCGACCAGGCGTTCTTCGACATCATCCACTCCTTCAACGGCTACCGGACCTGCTACTACCGGACGTTCAGCGTCGGCAGCGCGACTCCGAGCCAGCGGGACGCCTACACCAAGGCGCGTGAGTGGATGGACGCGTCGATCCGCATGATCAAGCCGGGGGTGGGCACCGACCAGGTGGCCGCCGTGTGGCCCGCGGCGACCGAGTTCGGCTTCGAGAACGAGATGGCCGCCTTCGGCCTCCAGTTCGGCCACGGCCTGGGGCTGGGTCTGCACGAGCGGCCGATCATCTCGCGGCTCAACAGCATGCGGGAGCCGGTCGAGCTCCAGGTCGGAATGGTGTTCGCCCTGGAGACCTACTGCCCCGCAAGCGACGGCTTCTCGGCTGCGAGGATCGAGGAGGAGGTCGTCGTCACACCCGATGGTGGGCGCATCCTCACCCTGTTCCCGGCCCAGGACCTGGTCGTCGCCAACCCGTACTGAATCCTGCCATGCGAAAGGCGTTTCCGATGGGAGACAACAGCCAGGCACTCGTGGGCGATCTGCTCACCGAGCTCTACATCGGGGGTGAGGCCGTCCCCGCCGGCGACGGCGGCCGTTTCGACGTGCTCGACCCCGCCACGGGAGACGTCGTCGCCTCGGTGGCCGACGGCACCGTGGACGACGCGATCGCCGCGGTCGACGCGGCGGACAAGGCGGCGGCCGCGTGGGCCGCGACACCTCCACGTGCCCGCGCCGAGATCCTGCGCAAGGCCTTCGAGTTGATGACGGCGCAGAGCGAGGACCTCGCCCGGCTGATCTCTCTCGAGAACGGCAAGGCGCTGCCGGACGCGCGGGGTGAGGTCGCCTACGCCGCGGAGTTCTTCCGGTGGTACGCCGAGGAGGCCGTCAGGGACATCGGCTCGGTCACCACGGCGCCCTCGGGGGCGAACCGCATCCTCGTGGTGCACCAGCCGGTCGGCATCTGCGTGCTCGTCACACCGTGGAACTTCCCCGCCGCGATGGCCACGCGGAAGATCGGCCCGGCCTTGGCGGCCGGGTGCACGGTGATCCTCAAGCCGGCCAGCGACACCCCCCTGACCGCACTGGCCATGGCGCGGATCCTGGCGGAGGCGGGCGTGCCCGCCGGCGTCGTCAACGTGCTCCCCGCGCGCAGGTCGGGTGCCGTCGTGTCGGCCATGCTGCACGACCCCCGGGTCCGCAAGCTCTCCTTCACGGGCTCGACCGAGGTGGGGCGCGTCCTGCTCAAGGAAGCGGCCGACCAGGTGATCAACACGTCGATGGAACTCGGCGGCAACGCGCCGTTCGTCGTCTTCGCCGACGCCGACCTCGACGCGGCGATCGAGGGCGCGATGATCGCCAAGATGCGCAACGCCGGTGAGGCGTGCACCGCGGCCAACCGGTTCTACGTCGAGTCGCCGATCGCCGGAGAGTTCGGGCGGCGACTGGCGGAGCGGATGTCCGCCCTCACCGTCGGCCCCGGCACCGCCGAGGGCACCCAGGTCGGCCCGCTCGTCAACCAGGACGCCGTCGACAAGGTCGACAGCCTCGTCCGGGGCGCCGTCGACGGGGGCGCGAAGGCGGTCGTCGGCGGCGGCAGGCCCGACCGGCCCGGCTTCTACTACGACCCGACCGTGCTGGTGAACGTGCACCCGGACGCGCCGATCCTGAAGGAGGAGATCTTCGGGCCGGTGGCCCCGATCGTCACCTTCGACGACGAGGACGAGGCGATCCGGCTGGCCAACGACACCGAGTTCGGGCTGGTCGCCTACGTCTACACCGGCGACCTGGCCCGGGGGCTGCGGGTGACGGAGCGGATCGAGTCCGGCATGGTCGGGCTCAACCGCGGCCTGGTCAGCGACCCGGCGGCGCCGTTCGGCGGCGTGAAGCAGAGCGGCATCGGCAGGGAGGGCGGCCACGAGGGCATGCTCGACTACGTGGAGGCCAAGTACATCGCCGTCGAGTGGTGACCCGGCTCAGCCGTACCCGATGACGTCAGTGACGGCCCGGCCGGGCGAGACCCGGCCGGGCCGTGGCATGCGCACGCAGTTCGCGGGTCGCCACAGGGCCGCCGAGTCGCCCGGTCACGTGGGGACGCGGAACTGCTGCCACCGCATGTGCTTGTTCAGCATCGCGTCCAGAAACTCGGCGCGATTCCTCGGCGCGATTCAGCAGATCGGGCCTTCGGACGTCTTACTGGGTAGTACTCGGGAATTTCCAGGAAGGCGGCTCAGGCGTGACGACGGACCACCTTCCATCGCCGTACGGCGACCGGCCGGCGAGCGCCGAACCACCACCGGTCCTTGCGGAGCAGCTCACACTGTTGTTCTCCGCCCATGCCGGACCTCTCGTACGGGTCGCGGTGCTGCTGACCGGAGACGAGGGGCTGGCCGAGGAGGTGGTGCAGGACGCCTTCATGGGACTGCATCGCCGCTGGCAGCGCCAAGGACCGCCGGACAGCCCACCGGCGTACCTGCGCACCTCGGTCGTCAACGGGTGCCGCTCGGCGCTCCGCCGTCGCAGGCTCGCCTCGGCGGCCGGGATCGAGCACCGGATCCAGGAGAACTCGGCGGAGGCCGTGGTCCTGCTCCAGGAGGAGCACGCCGCGGTCTTCACCGCGATGAGGGACCTGTCGCGACGGCAGCGGGAGGTCTTGGTGCTCCGCTTCTACCTCGATCTCGAGGATCCGGAGATCGCCGTCACCCTCGGGGTGAGCCGCAGCACCGTGTCGTCCACGATCTCTCGTGCCCTCGCCGCGCTCGGTGCGCGTCTGGAAGGTGTCCAGTGATGAAAGAAGATCTCCAGGAGCGGGTTCGGAACGCGTTTCAGGCTCGTACGGCAGGCGTGCCGGACCCTGCGCAGCCGGACTGGGCGACGGCCGCCGGGCGCCGGGCCAGGTGGAGCCGTTTCGCTCCGCTCACGGCCGCGACGGCCGTCCTGGTCGTGGTGGCAGGCGTCGCCCTGATCACCGTCGACCTCGGCTCCGACCGGACCCGGCCGGCGGCTCCCCGTCCGGCTCCGGTGACCGCGTCACCCATCGCGGCCTGCGCCGCCGACGTGCCCAGCCGGGTGCTCCCGCAGTGGGCCCGGACCGGCTTCAGCGATCCGGAGCCCCGCATGCCGTACGTGCTGGGCGATCGTGGCGACATCGCCGCGATCATCTTCGGCTACCCGTTGACGGCGCCGCCGCTGCCCGATCGCAGCAACAAGATCCTCTGGGTCTCGCGGGTTCCTCTCCACCCCGGTGACCCGCTCCGCATCGAAGCTCGGCTCGACGGCTCGGGAACGGTAGTCGAGCGCACCGTTCTCGGTGGCCCCGGCCCTTCGGGCATCGACCTTCCCGGCAGCGGCTGCTGGCATCTCACCCTGAGGTGGTCGGGGCACACCGACACCATGAATCTGCGCTACAGCCGGCAGGACTGATCCGGACCGGAACCAGGCCTTGACGGCTCGGCATATCTATTCGGCAGATCTGCCACGGAGGCAGCGGCAGATCTGCCATGAGGGTGGCGGCAGATCTGCCACGCCTGAGTCCTGGCCTCGGCGCGCGAACGGCATCGTCCTCTACGCAGGCCAGGAAACGCTCCCTTTCGGGGACCGGATGCGCGCACTCCCGCTGTCGGCGCTATGGGAGGCGGCCGCGGACACCTGACCCGCCGTCCTCCGCCGCCTCGGCATGCCGTACGAGGCAAGTAGACCAATTTGCACCAGTATGTGCGGTGTTGGACTGTTTCGCCGCGATCAGCAAGGTGTCGTTCATCCCATGGTCGTCGTGGCGCGCGAGTGTTCACGGGTTCGCCTGTAACGAAAGGGCAATTGTGGACACTACCCACGATGAGGAGAAGCCCAACGGGCTCTCCCGCCGTAGCGCTCTGGGCCTTCTGGGCTCGTTCGGTGCCGGTGCCGCCTCCATTCCAATGCTCTCCGCCACCCCCGCGGCGGCGGAGACCGGGTTCGACGCTCCTGCTTTCATCTCAACCCCCGACACCGGCGGCGCGTCGCCGGTGCAGGGCCTTCACCTGACCTTCGGTGCCGACCCCAGCACCCAGATGGTCGTCTCGTGGATCACCGATGGGCGCGTGAAGAGGCCACGGGTGATGTACGGCACGCTTGAGCACGGGTTCGGCTCCCACGCCGACGCGACCACGCTCACCTACGTCGACGGCAAGTCGGGCCGCACCGTCTACGTCCACCACGCGCAGCTGAACCGGCTCAAGCCGGGCACCGAGTACGTGTACATGGTGTCCCACGACGGTGCCGCGCCACGGACCCGGCGGACCATGACGTGATCTACGGGGTCCTCTACGGCGAGGACCCGAGATACCCCTGGATCGAAGCGGAATTGTCAGACGATGAGGAACCTCGGCCCCGGACGGGACCCGAAGGTGAGGCCAGATATCCGACCATACGGGAGGCTCTGGACGGCGTGACGCCGGAATGAGCCCGGCGGTCAGCGGCGCACCAGAGACGAATAGTCCTTGAGCGTGATGTCGGTGGCGAACTTGTCGGTCATCTTCATCATGATCTTGAACAGGAGGCCGGCCTTGAAGATCCAGTTGCGCATGCGGATCCTGCCGCGCGTTCTCGGAGCGAGGAAGCTGCCCGCGTTGCCGTTCTTGGCGATCTTGGCATAGTCGCGGAACTCCTCCTCGTAACGCCGGAAGGCGACCCGATGATCTCCGTCGGCCGCCGCGAGCTCTCCGGCCAGCACGTACGCGGCCACCATGGCCAGCCCGGTGCCGAAGCCCCCCAGGGTGTTGCCGTACGCGGAGTCGCCGAGCAGCACCACGCGGCCCTTGGCGTAGCGGTCGATCCGGACCTGGCTGATCGAGTCGAGATAGAGGTCGTCCGTGTGGCGCACCGCCTCGATGATGGCGGGAGTCCGCCAGCCCATCCCGGCGTAGGCGTCGATCACGATCCGCTTCATCTCTTCGACGTCATAACGGTCGTAGTCCAACTGCGGCGAGGCGAAGGCGAAGAACGCGGCGGCCGCGGGCCCCCCGGTGGAGACCAGCCTGCCGGGCTCGTTGTACATCTGCGCGGCCTTCCCGAAGTCCTGCCGGACGTCGGCCAGCGCGTAGTAGTAGCCGAGGAAGCGGACGTAGTCGCTTTCCGGGCCGAAGGCCAGACGGCGGACGTTGGAATGGATGCCGTCCGCACCCACCACCAGGTCGAAGGTGCGCGGAGCGCCTCGCTCGAACGTGACGTGCACGCCGTCCGAGGTCTCGGTGAGCGAGGTGATGGAGTCACCGAAGACGTACTCGCATCCGGTGGCGAGCGTCCTCTCATACAGCAGCCGGGACAGCTCGCCGCGCGGGATCTCCAGCTCACCGCCCGTGAACTCGCCGGGCATCACCGCCAGTGTCCGGCCCTCGGCGTCGACGATCTCCTGGTCGGTCCCACCGGTCTTCAGGCGCCGTACGTCCTCCAGGATGCCCATGCGTTCCAGCACCGTGAGGTGCACCTCGCCCTTGAAGTCGACGGCCTGGCCCCCGAGGCGGAGTGCGGGGGCCTTCTCGACCACGGTCACCTTGTAGCCGTAGCGGTCGAGCCAGAAGGCCAGTGCGGGGCCACCGATGCTGGCGCCAGAGATCAGGATGGTGATGTTCTTCATGTCCCAGAGGCTCGCGCGAAGCGCTGACAGTCCGCGGACAACCGGCTGACGGTCAGGACAGGGCTGTCAGCGCCTCGTCCAGGTCCAGCGCGGCTCCCTTGGCGAAGGCCGCCGCGAACGCCTCGGCGCCGATGACCTCCGTGGCGCCCGCAGCGATCCCGGCGACGTCGCGGTCACCGGTGACGGCCACGCCGCGCAGCGCCACCGCCACCCCGAGAAGGAACGCCGCCCGCTCCGCAGGCCCATCGAGGAGGGACAGCCCCGCCTGGCCTTCGGCGACATCGGCGAGGTCCATCGGCGGCATCCCGCGCGCCAGCGCGCGGGCCTGACCGTGACGAAGCCTGGCCTCCGTGCGGTCGCCCTCCGCCTGAGCCAGCCGTCCCAGAGCGGACAGCGTCGACACCCTGGTGTCGTCGCCGACGTAGGTGCCGGGGCGGGCGTCGTTCAGCGCCTCCATGTAACAGGTGCGGGCTTCGGCGTGATCGCCTCGGAGGCGGGCCAGGTCGCCCCGGCCCAGCGCGACCACGGCCCGCCGGTGCGATCGGCCCGTCCTTCGCTCCAATTCGGCGGCGCGCCGCAGGTCGGCGTCCGCGGCGTGGAAGTCGCCCTCGCGCAGCAGCCCGCTCGCCCGGCGACAGAGCACGTCCACCATCTCGTCCAGCGCGCCGAGCTGCTCGTGCAGGTCCAGGGCCTGCCCCCAGAGGCGTCTGGCCCGCGCCCAGTCGCCCCGCCAGCTGGAGATCGTCCCCAGCCACTCGAACCCCTGCGCGGTCCCCCAGCGTTCGCCCAGCGAACCGAAGCTCTCCAGACTCGCCTCCAGATCCCGCTCGGCTTCGGCCACCCTGCCGCCGAGCAGGTTCATCGTGCCCTGCCCCAGCAACGCCATGGCCCGGCTCCACGGGTCGGAGCCGAACTGGCGCGTCCTGGCCGAGCCGGGCTCCGGCGGCCCCGCGACCATTCCCCACATGACCGCCGCGAACGGGTGCCGCAACTCCCGGTCCAGCGATCGCATGATCTCCTCGGCCCGCGCCCACTGCGCGGGCTGGACATCCGGTACGGCCTGCAGCACGCACAGGACGTACTCCTCCTCCAGCCCCGCGGGCGTTTCCCGCGCGTCGGCGCCGAGCCGCCCGAGCAGGCTGAGCGCCGACGAGACCGCCTGGCCGCGTCTTCCGCTCAGCCACCAGTACGACGACAGGGCGGCGATCAGCCGCAGGGCCGTCTCCGGATCCGCCTGTACGGCATGCCGCAACGCGGCCTCGAGGTTGCCGTGTTCCGCGGAGAGCCGGGCCAGCCAGTCGAGCTGCTCGGCCCGCCGTAACCACGGGTCGGCGCGTCGCGCCAGGTCGAGGAAGCAGGCGGCGTGCGCGTCACGCAGCCGCTCCTCCTCCCCCGCCTCCGACAGACGTTCGGCGCAGAACAAGCGGATCGTGTCGAACATCCGGTAGCGTCCGCCGCCCGCCTCGATGAGGGACTTGTCCACCAGGTCGGCCAGCACGTCGGCGGGTCCGCAGACCCGTTCGACCGCCTCGATCGAGGCGCCTCCGGAGAAGACCGAGAAACGCCTGGCCATCTTCTGCTCGTCCGGGGTGAGCAGGCTCCAGCTCCACTCGACCACCGCGTGCAGGGTCTGGTGGCGCACCGCCGCGGTGCGGTCGCCGCGCGACAACAGCGCGAACCTACCGTGTTCCTTCAGACGTGAGACGATCTCCTCCACGGTGAACGACCGCACTCTCGCCGCGGCCAGCTCGATGGCCAGCGGCGATCCCTCCAGCGACGTGCAGATCTCGACGACTTCGGGCCGCATCGCGAAGCCCGGCCGTGCGGCGGCGGCCCGATCCGCGAACAGCCGTACGGCGGGGTATTCGACCGCCTCGTCGAGCGGCGTGCCCGGCGGCGGCACGGCCAGCGGCGACAGGGGGACGAGCGTCTCACCGGTGATCCCGAGCGGCTCGCGACTGGTCGCCAGGACGGCCAGTCCGGGACAGGCGTCGAGCAACCGGCGGACGAGGACGGCGGCCGGTGCGATCACGTGTTCGCAGTTGTCCAGGACGAGCAGGAGTTCTCGATCCGCCAGGGCGGCGGTGATCCGGTCCGCGATGTCGCTCTGACCGGGGTCCAGTGACCGCAATCCCATCTCCCGCAGGCCGAGTGCGCTCAGCACGGCCTGCGGGATCTGGCCGCCGTCGTCGAGCGGGGACAGGTCCACGAAACAGACGTCCAGCCTCCGGCGGCGGGCGGCCTCGACCGCCAGCCTGGTCTTGCCGGCGCCGCCGGGCCCCGTCACGGTGACCAGTCGCGATTCTCGCAGCGAGTCGATCCGATCCAGCTCCGTCGCGCGGCCGACGAAGCTGGTGAGCCGTGCGGGCAGGCGGGGGCCGGGGGCCCGCTCACGCGCCTCGTCGCCACGCAGGATCGCCACGTGCAGCGCCGCGAGCTCGGGTGACGGATCGGCGCCGAGCTCGTCCGCGAGCAGCCGCCTCCCCTCGTCGAACACGGCCAGCGCGGCCGCCTGCTGTCCGGCGGCGTGCAACGCCCGCATGAGCTGGCCGCGCAGCCGTTCGCGCAGCGGGTTGGCCGCCACCAGTTGCCGCAACTCGGCCGCCGACGTGCCCTCGGGCAGCGCGAGCTCGGCCTCGATGAGGTCTTCCCGCGCCGCCAGCCGTACCTCGTCCAGGCGGGTCACCTGTGACGGCGCGAAGGGCGCGTCGGCCACGTCCGCCAGCGCGGGGCCTCTCCACAACCCGAGTGCGTCCTTGAGCGATCTCGCGGCGCGCTCGTGGTGTCCCGCGGCCAGGAGCCTGCGCCCCTCGCGCGCGAGCCGCTCGAAGCGGTGAACGTCCACGTCGTCGGGGTCGACCGCGAGCCGATACCCGGCGCCGTGGAACTCGATCAGATCGGCGGGCAGGTTGCGGCGGAGCCGTGACACGTGGGCCTGGATCGCGTTGGCGGCTCCGGCCGGCGGATCGTCGCCGTATTGACCGTCGACCAGTCGCTCCACGCCGACGAGCCGACCGGCGTCGAGCAGGAGCAGCGCGAGGAGCGCGCGCGGCCGCGGGCCGCCGACGGAGATCGATTCCCCCTCGGCCGTCCGAACCTCAAGCGGCCCCAGGATGCCGAACTGCACGAACCGATTCTGACCCATGCGCGGCGCGTTGAGGTGATCAGGCGAGCGCATATGCACAAGAGTTATTGCACAAGAATCATTGTGCAATTAGGGTGAGCGCATGTCTGATCGTCCGACGCGGGAAATCCACGATTCGAAGGTCCTCGCCGCGATGTCGCATCCCCTGCGGCGGCGGCTGCTCGACGTCCTGCGGGTGGACGGCCCGTCGACGGCGTCGGTGCTCGCCGACAAGACCGGGCAGGCCGTCGGCAACATCAGCCATCACCTGAAGGTCCTCGCGGCGAGTGAACTCGTCGAAGAGGCCCCCGAGCTCGCGCGTGACCGCCGGGAACGCTGGTGGCGCATGGTCTCCGGCCGTCTCAACTGGTCGCCGTCGGACTTCCCCGACGATCCCGTCGCCGAGGCCGCCGAGTCGCTGGTCCTGGACCGGCAGACCGCCATGGCGCGGCAGTGGTTCGCCGAACGCGACGGCTACCCCGAGCCGTGGCGGCGGGCGGCGTTCACCGCCGACCACTGGGCGCGGCTGTCGGTCGCCGAGCTCGCCGAACTGGAGGAGCGGATTCTCGCCCTGCTGGCCTCGCTGACCGACCGGGAGATCCCCGACGACGGGCAGGAGCGCAAGACCGTCTTCCTGACCGTGCGGGCCGTCCCGGGCCGGCCGTGACCGCGGCGCCGCCTGCGCCGGCCCTGCGAGGTGAACTGCTGCGGATGCGGGACTTCCGGCTGCTGTGGGCCGGCGAGACCACCAGCATGCTCGGCAGTTCGGTCGCGAGTGTGGCGTTGCCGCTCGTCGCGGTGGTGACACTGCACGCGAGCACGTTCACCGTCGGCCTGCTCACCGCGGCCGCCTGGCTTCCCTGGCTGCTGGCCGGGTTGCCCGCCGGCGCGTGGGTGGACCGGTCGCGGAAACGGCCGATGATGCAGGTGTGCAACACCGTCTCGATGGCGGTGTTCGCGAGTGTGCCGATCGCGGCCTGGCTGGGCGCGCTCACGATGACCCATCTCCTCGTGGCGGCCACCGTCGGCGGGGTCGCCAGGGTGTTCTTCACCCTCGCCTACCGCGCGTACCTGCCGACCCTGGTCGGGGGCGAGCGCCTGCTGGAGGCCAACACCCGGCTCCAGGGCAGCGAATCGGCCGCGCAGATCGCCGGTCCCGGGCTCGCCGGACTGCTCGCGCAGGCATTCGGCGCGGTCAGCGGCGTACTGGCGGACGTGGTCAGCTTCGGGGTCGCCGTGCTGTGCCTGCGTGCCGTACGAGCCAGGGAGACGCGGCGGGTCGACACCGCCGACCGGCGACTGCTCGCGGAGATCCGCGACGGGCTGCGGTTCGTGGTGCACGATCCGTACCTGCGCACACTCACCACGTTCAGTGCGATGTCGAACATCGCGCTGATGGGCTTCAAGTCGATCCAGGTCGTGTACCTCGCCCGGCATCTCGGCGCCGGGCCGGGGCAGATCGGCGTGGTGCTGGCGCTGGCCGGGGCGGGCGGGCTGTTCGGCGCGACGCTCGCCGGCCGCGTCGCCTCCCGATTCGGGACGGCGCGGGGATTCCTGCTCTGCGAGATGTTCGCCGCGCCGATGACGCTGCTCGGGCCGATCGGCGGTGGCGCCACCGGCCTGGCCCTGTTCACCGCCGCGGGTTTCGGCACCGGCGTGGGCTTCGTCGCCTCGAACGTCCTGACCGGCACCTTCCGGCAGCAGTACTGCCCGGCCGGACTGTTCGGGCGGGTCACCGCGAGCACCTCGGCGCTGAACTACGGCGCGATCCCCCTCGGCGGGCTGCTCGGCGGCGTGCTGGGCGAGACGATCGGCGTCCGCGAGACCCTGTGGCTGATGGCGGCCGCCCAGGTCCTCTCAGTCGCCGTCCTGCTGTTCGGCCCGATCCGCCCCCTCCGCGACTTCCCGCCTCCGCGCGGGTCGGGCGTCCCGGCGTAGAGCGAGTCGTCCCGGCGGTTCCCGATCATGCTGAGCGGTCGAGACGTCGCGGCGAGTCATGCGGACCGGACGTCTTCGGACGCCGGTGCCGCCACCGGGTCGGGCACGTGTTCCCGCCCGGGCAGCAGGAGGGGGGTGCCGAGCAGGAGGACGCCGGAGACGGTGATCGCGGCAAGCGGGCCGGTGAGTGTCGCGATCACGCCCCAGATCACCATGAGGGTGGCCTGAGCGAGTTTGCTGCTGATGCTCCATGCGCTGAGGACTTGGGCGGCGTGATCGGCGGGAGCGCGTCGCAGGCGTTCCGTCGCGCTGATGGGGTTGAAAACGCCCATGCAGACGATCAGCAGGCCCTCCACGACGATCACGGTGAGAAGGCCGGGAATGCCGGGAGAGGTGAAGGCGAGGCCGAGCGGGAAGATCGAGCGCAGCCGGCCGGTGACGATCATGACGCGGTGCCGCCCGTAGCGGGCGACGAAGCGCGCGGACAGGCGGGCGCCGGCGAAGCCTCCGAGTGCCGGGATGCCGAAGGCGAGACCGTACTGCCAGGCCGGGAAGTGGTACTGGCCGAGCAGGAGGACGGCCAGAAGCGGGCCGGTGGCCATGATCAGGCCGTTGACGGTCATTTGGTTGAGGAACAGGCGCCGCATCACCCGGTCGTGGAAGATGAAGCGCCAACCGGCCAGGAAGTCGGCGGCGCGCAACCCGGTCGCGGGGTCGCGGGATACCGCGACGTCGGCTCCGCGGATCTGGAGGACCCCGAGCGCGGAGAGCAGGTAGCTGAGGGCATCCGCCGCGACGGTGACGACCGGGCCGAGCAGCCCGATGAGCGCGCCGCCGAGCGGCGGTCCCGCCGCGGTGGCCACCCAGGTCGTGCCCTCGAATCTCCCGTTCGCGATGAGGAGATGATCGCCGCGGACGAGGTGCTTCAGGTACGCGCCCGAGGCGGCGGTGAACGCGATGCTCGCGGTTCCCGAGATGACCGAGACAACGAACAGTTGTCCGTAAGACAGCAGCCCGAGGAGGTACGCGATCGGAACGCTCGCCATGGCCAGGAAGCGGATCAGGTCCGTCCCGATCATCACCGGGCGCTTGGCCCGGTGCTCGATCCACGGACCGAGCGGGACCGCGACGACCGCCGCGACGGCGAGACCGGCGGCCTCCAGGAGCGAGACGGCGAATGCCGACGAGTGCAGCACTCGCACCGCGATCAGCGGGAACGCTCCGAAGGCGATCCACGTGCCGTAGGTGCTCACCGCGTAGGCCGACCACAGCCGACCGAAACTGCGTCCCAACTGCACGCGCATGCGACTCCTTCGCGACAACCGATGGCCGGACCCGTGAATCACACCAGCCGGCCCGGAGCGCGATCAAACAACCACCTGCCGGTGAGCCACAACCATCAGTTGGGCATCCGTAGACTGGATCAGTGGATACCGAGGCAGTGCGATCATTCGTCCGCGCCGCCGAGCTCGGACAGCTGCAACAGGCGGCGGACGAGCTCGGCGTGACGCAGCAGGCCGTCTCCAAGCGGATCGCCGCCCTCGAACGCGAACTCGGCGTCCGCCTGTTCACCCGCACCGCCCGAGGAGTCGAGCTCACGCTCGACGGCCAGGCGTTTCTCCCGCACGCCCGGAGCATCATCGCGGGTGTCGATCGCGCCGTCACCGCGATCAGACCGGGCTCGCGGGCCCTTCGGATCGACGTTCTCGGCCTGCGATCCGCGCAGGCCGTGATCCTGCACGACTACTGGCGGTCGCATCCCGAAACCGAGCTCGACGTGGTGACCCTCAGGGTCGACGACCCGCGCACGGCGGTCGCCGCCGTCCAAGCAGGCGACGTCGACGCCACGTTCCGCACGATCACCGACCCCGCCGCGCTGCCGCGCGACCTGCGGATGATCCGCGCGTTCGACTCTCCGCTGGAACTCGTCGTCGGCCCCCGCCATCCACTCGCCTCCGCACGAGCACTGACGCCGCCCCAACTGCGCGGGCACCGGATCTGGGTGCCGGGCATCGCGCCGCGAAGCGAATGGGCCGAGTTCTACGATCAGCTCACCACCGAATTCGACCTCCGCGTCGACGCCGCCGGCCCGAACTTCGGCAACGAGGTACTCCTCGACACCCTCGCGGACTCCGCGGACGTGGGCACGCTCGTCGGCGCGCGCGACCGGTACATCTGGCCGACGAGCTACGACTTGCGCCGCATCCCGATCGTGAACCCGACGATCGCCTACCCGATCTCGCTCATCCTGCCCAGAACGGCTCCGCACCCAGGACTACGGGGGATCATCAACCACTTCGGGAGCCTGGCCTGCCTCCCCGAGACGACCTGGCTCCCGTCCTGGGCGGCGACCCCGCGTCGCGGCGACGGAGACATCACCTCGCACCGCCGGTAACACTCACAACCTCAGGCGCGATCTGGTGGTGGGCTGATCGGCGTATGCCGTCGCCCATGTCTTCACCGCGCACCCGTGATCGAGCCGCTGATCAGTGACGAGGACCGCGCGGGATTGGAGTCCTGGACGCGGTCCTCGACCGTGTCGGCTGGGCAGTGAGCGGGCGACTTCAGCCGCAGGACACTAGTCGCCGGAGGCCTCGATGGCGGCGACGACCGCGTCGGTCGTGAGCGGGAGGTCGCGGACGCGCACGCCGATGGCCGCGGCGACCGCGTTCGCGATGGCCGCCGCGGTCGGCCCCTGGGCAGCCTCACCGGCGCCCACCGACGGGACGCCCGGCGCCTCCACGATCTCCACGGAGACCTCCGGCGCCTCGCTGAACCGCAGGATCGGGTAACTCTCCCAGTCGTCGCTGGTGATTCTGCGCCGGTCGAATCGCACCCGCTCCTTCAGCGTCCAGCTGGCCGCCTGCGTGGCTCCGCCTTCGATCTGGTTGCGCACGCCGTCCGGATTGACGACCATGCCGACGTCGACGGCGATGGTCAGCCGCCGGAGCCGGATGTCGCTCTCGGCCTCCACCTCCGCGACCACCGCGCAGTAGGCGCCCTTGTCCTTGTAGCGGGCGAACCCGATGCCGAGCCCGACGCCCTCCTCAGCCGGCGTCCCCCAGCCGGCCGCCCGGGCGGCGGTTTCGAGGACGGCCCGTCCACGGGCGTCGCCGAGGTGCCTGAGCCGGTACTCCAGCGGGTCGGCCCCGGCGGACAGGGCGAGCTCGTCCATGAACGACTCGATCGCGAACACGTTCATGTACGCGCCGAGGGCGCGCATCGCCGACGTGCGGATGGGCGTCTCGAGCAGCCGGTGACCGGTGACGCCCCGGTCGGGAAAGTCGTAGATCGGCACGCCGTTGCGCACCGTGCCCGCGCCGCTCGCCGCCGGAGGGTCCGCCGGCGCGGGATAGCGCAACGGCCGTTCGAGGTAGGCGCCCGCGAGCAGACCCGGCACGCCGAGATAGCCGGGCCTGCTGGTGTGCCCCTGGCTCCAGACGTCGTACCGCCAGGACACGACCGACCCCGAATCGGCGACGACCGCCCGGACGTCGGCCGACATGGCGGACGCCAGCGGCGACCACGCGAGCTCGTCCTGCCTGCTCCACTGCACCTGCACCGGCCGGCCGGGCACGTCGCGGGCCAGCAGCACGGCGTCGAAGGCCGCGTCGTCGGCGCCGTTGTGGCCGTAGCAGCCGGCGTTCTCCGCGTGCTCGACCTCGATCCGCTCCACGTCGATGTCCAGCGCCCGCGCGATCGCGGCGCCGAGACCATGGATGCCCTGGCTGTGGCTCCAGACGGACAGGGTCCCGTCGTCGTTCCACCGGGCGATCCCGCAGCTCGGCGCCATCGACCCGTGGGCGAGGAACGGCCTGCTGTACGTCGCCTGAATCGTGTGTCCTCCGGGGGGCGGGCCCTCGGGGATCAGCACCTCGATGGTCTCGTGCGGCCCGGATCGCAGGAACGTGGACAGGTCGTCCTCATCGGGGAGCGAATCGGACTCCTCCCAGGTCGTGGCGTCCCGGAGGACCTTCACGGCCCGCATCGCCTCGGCCTCGTCCGCTCCCACGACTCCGACGAACGAGCCGTCCCTGACGAGCCGGACGTCCAGATCCGCCAGCCGGCCCTCGTCGACGCGCAGCAGCCTCGCCCCCGGCGACGGCGGCCGCAGAACCCGCCCGGACAGCTGGCCCGGCAGGTCGAGGTCGTGGATGTAACGGGGACGCCCGGCGATCTTGTCGGGCAGGTCCAGCCGGGCGGCGCTCATGCCGACGAGCACCGGGCGGTCGCCGCCGCCGAGCGGTCCGCAGGGGTCGGCGGGCACATCGAGGTCGACCACGCCGGCCAGTTCGCCGTACGACATGGTGCGCTCGTCACACCGGATCACGCCCTGCCGCACGGTCACCTGGGCGGGGTCGACGCCCCAGCGCAGAGCCGCCTCGGCCACGAACTTCGCCCGCACCTGCGCGCACACGGCCCGTACGGCCGGCCCGGAATGGATGATCGACATGCTCCCGGAGGTCCCGCCCTCGTTGGGGCCGCGGACGGTGTTCGCCGGCGGCATCCGGACCTGCTCCAGGTTCACGCCGAGCTCTTCGGCGGCGATCTGAGCAAGCGCGGTGAGGATGCCCTGGCCGAGCTCGACCTTCCCGACGCGCACGTCGATCGTCCCGCCGGGGTGGACGGTCAACCAGCGCGACAGCACAGGGTTGGCCGCCAGATCCTGCGGGAGGATGGGCGTCCTGACGATCTCACGCTCGACGGTCATCCGGCGTCCTCCGGTGTCACGTGGCAGGCGCTCCCGGAACGCGCCTTCAGCACGGCCCGCACCACACGGCGCTGGACGCCGCAGCGGCACAGGTTCCGGTCGAGCGCCTCCACGATGGCCTCCTCGTCGGCGTCGGGGTTCGTCTCGAGGAGGGTCGCCGCGTTCACGGCGATCCCGGTGATGCAGAAGCCGCACTGGGCCGCCTGCTCGTCGAGCAGCGCCTGCTGCACGCGGTGGAGGCCTTCTCCGGGCTCCAGTCCTTCGACCGTCACCACGGTCCGGCCCTCCGCCGACCACATGGGGGTGTCGCAGGATGCCACGACCTGGCCGTCCATCCGCACGAAGCACGCGCCGCACAGGCCGAGCCCGCAGCCGAAGCGGGGGCCCTTGAGCCCCAGTTCGTTGCGCAGGGCATGGAGCAGCGACGTGTTCGGATGCGTCTCGATCCGGACCTGCCTGCCGTTGACGGTCAGCTCGAATGCCCGCGTCATGAGGTCGCTCCGCCGAAAACCTCGGGGTGCCGGGAGAGCTCGGTGCGCGTGCGCCGGATGTGGCCGGCGAGATGCCGTTCGGCGTCGACGGAGTCTCGCCGTTCCATGGCGTCGAGCAGCAGCCGGTGTTCCGCGTTGATCACCCACCGCCGTCCCGATCCGCTCACCTTCATGAACGCCCGGCGGTAGTGCTGGGTGGAGTTCCAGAGCCGGACGACCATCATCGAGAGCTGGTCGACCTGGCAGCCGGTGTAGGTCATCAGATGGAACTCGCGGTCGAGCGCGAGGAACTCGTCGATGCCGGTGTCGGCCTCGATCCTCTGCTGCAGCCGGTCGAGCTCACGGAGATCGTGCTGCGTGAGGTTCGGGATGCTCTCCGTGAGCGCGAGAGGTTCGAGCCGCTCGCGGATCTGGTAGATGACGCTCAGGTCCCGCATCGAGAGCGACGGCACCCTGGCGCCCTTGTGCTGCTCGTGCTCCGTGAGCCCTTCCGCTTCGAGGATCCGCAACGCCTCCCGCACCGGCAGCCTGCTGGCGCCGAACCGCTCGGCCACGTCCTCCTGGCGGATGCGCTCGCCGGGCCCGATCTCCCCGCTGAGGATCGCGGCACGCAGGTAGTCGGCCACGCGGTGACTCGCCGCGTGATTCCGGCTGCCGTTCGCCGCCTGCTCGGCCTCTGTCGTCAAGGGTCGTCCTCTTGGTTCCGTCTGGTCGGTGGGCCTCTCAGGCCGAGTCGCCCCGGGTCGCGGTGTCCTTCGCCCGGTGGTCGAAGGCCTTGCCTCCGGGATATGAAACGAGCTCGAACTGCATCCCCCAGGGACTGAGGAAGTACACCCAGCGCTGGCCCTCGCTCGGCCCCTTGCTGGCCGTCGGGTCGCCGAGCATGGTGACCCCCTTGTCCTTGAGGTACGCGACGGCGACATCCAGGTCGTCGACGTAGAGCGCCACGTGGTGGCCGCCGATGTCGCTGTTCCTCGGCATCGTCGCGTTCTGCTCCGGTGCGGAGTACTCGAACACCTCGAAGATCGCCTGCCCGCCGCACCGGAAGAAGTGCAGCTGCCGCATCACCGCTCGCGGGTGGACGTTGAGGTGCTCGGCCATCCAGTCGCTGTCGTCATGGCGGTAAGGGCCCAGCGTGTACATGTACTCGCACCCGAGCACATCGACGAGGAACCTGCTCGCCTCTTCGAGGTCCGGCACCGTGAAACCGATGTGGTCCACGCCGCTCAGCCCCGGAAGTCCCACGTTCATCCTGAAACTCTCCACGAGGGAACATTGGATCCAAATTAGCATAGACCGCCCGGCAAACCGACGTCCACAACCCTCAGATGGCTGGATATTGGATCCACTTTGTGTCACGCTTGACGCCCTGCGAACGATTGCATGGGAGAGTCATGACCGAGCACAACCGGCTCGAACCCGCCGCGCCGTGGGTCGAGATCGTCGCCACAGAAGCCGACTGGGACGCGGCCGAACCGGCTCTGCTCACGTCGATGCTCAGCCAGCTCGTGCTGATCAGGACCTTCGAGGAGTACGTCCTCGACCTCGCCCGGGAGGGCCTGGTCCACGGTCCCGCGCACTCGAGCATCGGCCAGGAGGGCGGCGCCGTCGGCTCGATCCTCCCCCTCACCAGCGCCGACACCGTCAACGGCTCCCATCGGGGTCACCACCAGTTCCTCGCCAAGGTGCTCGCCCACGTCGAGGCGAAGGGGATCGACCCCACCAAGGAGTTCTCCGCCGACGTGCGCGCGGTGCTGCTCAAGAGCCTCGCCGAGATCTGCGGCCTCGACCGCGGCTTCAGTCACGGCCGCGGCGGCTCCATGCACCTGCAGTGGAAGGAAGCCGGCGCCATCGGCACGAACGCCATCGTCGGGGGCGGCGTCCCGCTCGCGGCCGGATCCGCCTGGGCGCACCGGCAGGCGGGCACCGACGCGGTGGCGGTGACCTACTTCGGCGACGGCGCCGCCAACATCGGCTCCACTCTCGAGACCTTCAACCTGGCCTCCGCGTGGCACCTGCCCCTGTGCTTCTTCATCGAGAACAACCGCTACGCCGTCTCGACCAATGTCGAGGAGGCCACCGGTGAGCCCCGGCTGTCGGCGCGCGGGCCCGGCTTCGGGATCCCCAGCTGGAAGGTCGACGGAATGGATCCACTCGCGGTCCACCTCGCCATGCGGGAGGCGCTCGCCCACATGCGGGACGGCAGGGGCCCGACGGTGATCGAGGCCGACGTCTACCGCTACTTCCACCAGAACGGCCCCTTCCCCGGCAGCGCGTTCGGCTACCGGACCAAGGAAGAGGAGAAGGCCTGGCGCGACCGGGATCCGATCAGGCAGCTCTCCGGCCACCTGGTACGGCGCGGCATCCTCGGCGTCGCCGAGATCGACGCCGTGACCGAGCGGGCCAAGGCGCTGATGGCCGACCTCGGCGACGTGCTCCTGGAGCCCCTTCCGGGCGGGAAGGACGGCCAGCGCCGGATCAGGCCGGACGAGTGGCCCGACCCGGCCTTCGTCGACGTGGGGGTCCGCGGCGACCTCGGCGAGTTCGCCGGAGCCAGGATGGCCGACCGCGAGTCGTTCACGGGCGAGGTCGCCGAGCAGAAGTTCATCGACGCCGTCGCGCGGGTGATGGGGCGCCGGATGGAGACCGACGAGACCGTCGTCGTCATGGGCGAGGACGTGCACCGGCTGGGCGGCGGCACCAACGGCGCCACGCGCGGGCTCAAGCAGGCCTATCCCGATCGGATCCTCGGCACTCCGATCAGCGAGAACGCCTTCGCCGGCCTCGGCGGCGGGGTCGCGCTCGACGGTCGTTACAAGCCCGTGGTCGAGTTCATGTACGCGGACTTCATGTGGGTCGCCGCCGACCAGCTCTTCAACCAGATCGGCAAGGCCAGGCACATGTTCGGGGGCGACGGCGAGGTCCCCTTCGTGCTCCGCAGCAAGGTCGCGATGGGCACCGGCTACGGCTCGCAACACTCGATGGACCCCGCCGGGATCTTCGCGACCGCGGCGGGCTGGCGCATCGTCGCCCCCTCGACCCCCTTCGACTACGTGGGCCTGATGAACAGCGCGCTGCGGTGCAAGGATCCCGTGGTCGTCCTGGAGCACGTCGACCTCTACGCGTCGTCGGGCGAGGGCCCGGTCGACGACCTCGACTACTGCATCCCCGTCGGCAAGGCCGCGGTCCGCCGGGCCGGATCGCAGCTCACGGTCATCTCCTATCTCGCGATGACCAACTACGTCCTGGAGGCCGTCGAGTCCCTCGGCGACGTCGACGCCGAGGTGATCGACCTGCGCTGGCTCGACCGCGCGAGCATCGACTGGGGCACCATCGGCGAGAGCATCCGGAAGACGAACCGCGTGCTCATCGCGGAGCAGGGAGCGGTCGGCACGTCGTACGGCGGCTGGCTCGCCGACGAGATACAGCGCCGCTTCTTCGACTGGCTCGACCAGCCGGTCGAACGGGTGACCGGCGGCGAGGCGTCACCCAGCATCAGCAAGGTCCTCGAGCGTGCGGCCATCGCGAGGACCGAAGAAGTGGCCGCCAAGCTCACCGAGATCACGCGGTACTGAGGGGTCCCGACATGGCCAAGCTCCTGCGCATGCCAGAACTGGCCGCCAACGCGGTCGAGGCCGTCCTCCAGGGATGGCCGCTCCCGGAGGGCACTCCGTACGCCAAGGGCGATGTGATCGCCACCGTCGAGACCGAGAAGGCCGTGGCGGACGTCGAGGCCGACGCCGACGGCGTCATCCTGAAGACCCTGGTCCCCGAGGGGGCGGGGGTCGAGGTCGGCTCGCCCATCGCGGTCATCGGCGGACCCGGCGAGAAGGCGGCCGACGTCGACGCCCTGCTCGCCGAACTCGGCGTGACCTCACCCGCGGCGAACGTCACCGCATCGGGCTCCCCCGCCGCGAGCGCGCCCGCCGCCACCGTGCCCGCTACCACCGTGCCCGCCGCCCTGCCCGCCGCCACCGTGCCCGCTACCACCGTGCCCGCCGCCCTGCCCGCC
>NZ_BOOQ01000006.1 GCF_016863315.1 Planotetraspora silvatica | reverse complement strand
CCCGCCGCCACCGTGCCCGCTACCACCGTGCCCGCCGCCCTGCCCGCCGCCACCGTGCCCGCTACCACCGTGCCCGCCGCCCTGCCCGCCGCCAACGACTCCGCGCCGGCGCCCTCCTCCCCCGCCGGCGCGGCCCCCGCTCAGACGCCGGCGGCCGGGACGGCCAACGGGACGCGGAGGGGAAGGATCTTCTCCAGCCCTCTCGCCCGCCGGATGGCCAGGGAGGCGGGCCTGCCGTACGAGCAGATCACCGGCACGGGCCCGAACGGCCGGATCATCCGCAGGGACGTGGAGGCGGCGATCACGAGCCGGGACCGGGCCGCGTCCGTCCTCGCGGCGGCCCCGGTGACGCCCCCGGCGACGACGGCGGCCCCCGTGACGGGCCCCGCGACGGCATCTGTGACGGGCTCGGTGGCGGGCATCCCGGCCTTCACCGAGATCCCCCACTCGCGGATCCGCAGGGCCGTCGCCTCGCGGCTGACCGAGAGCAAGCAGACGACCCCCCACTTCTACCTGCGCGGCACCGCACGGGTCGACAGGCTGCTACGGCTGCGGGAGGAGCTGAACGACGGCGCCTCCGTCCGCGTCTCCGTCAACGACCTGGTGATCAAGGCCGTCGCCGGAGCCCACCTGCTGGTTCCGGCGATGAACGTCATCTGGACGCCGGACGCTGTCCGGTCGTTCTCCTCGGTCGACGTGTCGGTGGCGATCGCCACCGAGCGCGGCCTGGTGACGCCGGTGCTCAGGTCCGTGGAGCGGATGACCGTCTCGTCCGTGGCCACGGCCGTCAGGGACTTCGCCGAGCGGGCCAGGACCGGGCGGCTCCGGCAGGACGAGCTGGAGGGCGGCACGATCAGCGTGACGAACCTCGGCATGTACGGCACCGAGGACTTCGCGGCCATCATCAACCCGCCACAGGCCGCGATCCTCGCCGTCGGAGCGGCTCGTCAGGAGCCGGTCGTCGAGGACGGAGAGCTCCAGGTCGGCACGGTCATGCGGGTGACGCTCTCGGTGGACCATCGCCCCGTCGACGGTGTGGTCGCCGCCGAGTGGATGCGGGCCTTCCTCTCCCTGGTCGAGAACCCCGTGCGGATCCTCGCCTGAACCCGGTGCGGATCCTCGCCTGATTCGGATGCCGGGGCCCGGCGTGATACTCCGGATTTCAATCACTAGAGTCGAACGAGACCCGTCCTCCGCGAGCCGGGGCCTCTCCGGCCCGCGGAGGAACAGAAGAGTACGTGTCGTTTTTGGGGGATTCAGATGCAGACCCGCAACATCGGCGACGTCCAGGTCGGCGCGATCGGCCTCGGCGGTATGCCCATGTCGATCGAAGGCCGGCCGGACGAGTCGCGCTCGATCGCAGCCATCCACGCGGCGCTCGACGCAGGCGTGACTCTGATCGACACCGCGGACGCCTACCACATCCACGCGGATGAGGTCGGCCACAACGAGTCCCTGATCGCACGGGCGCTGGCGAGCTACGGCGGCGACGCCTCCGAGGTGCTGGTCGCCACCAAGGGCGGCCACCTCCGCCCGGGCGACGGCTCCTGGACGGTCGACGGATCGCCCGAGCACATCAGGCAGGCCGCGGACGCCTCGCTGAAGCGGCTGGGCGTGGACGCGATCGGGCTGTACCAGTTCCACCGCCCCGACCCGACCGTTCCGTACGAGGACTCCGTCGGCGCGGTCCGCGACCTGCTGGACGCGGGGAAGATCCGCATGGCCGGCATCTCGAACGCGAACCCCGAGCAGATCCGCACGGCGAACGAGGTCCTCGGCGGCCGGCTGGTGAGCGTGCAGAACCAGTTCTCCCCCGCCTTCCGCTCGAGCGAGCCCGAGCTGGACCTGTGCGCGGAGCTGGGCATCGCCTTCCTGCCGTGGGCCCCGCTCGGCGGCATCTCACGCGCGGGCGAGCTGGGCTCCCGCTTCGCCCCCTTCGCGGAGGTGGCACAGGAGCACGGCGTGAGCCCGCAGCAGGTCTGCCTGGCGTGGCTGCTGGCCAAGGCCCCGGTCGTGATCCCCATCCCCGGTTCCTCGCGTCCGGAGACGGCCCGCGACTCGGCCAAGGCCGTCGACCTCAAGCTGTCCGCGGACGAGCTCGCCCGGCTGGACGCCAACTGAGCACGTGAACCGGTGACCGCATAGGACCGGGCATACGGAGGGGGGCCGGCGATCGCATGTGTCGATCGCCGGCCCCCTTTCGCGATGCCGGACGGGCCCGCCGCCACCGCCGTCCCCGGTGGCCCGGCGGGTCAGCCTGTGATCAGCTGACCGCTTCCGACGGCGTCAGGGCGCGCAGCCGTACGGCGTTCGCGGCGGCGTCGTCCGGCTCCCGCCGGGACGCGGTGTCGGCCTGGACGTACTGCCGATAGTCGTCGATCTCCCTCTTCGTCCGGTCGACGTCCCAGCCGAGGATCGGCGCCAGGAGTTCCGCGATCTCCGCTGAGGCCTGCAGTCCGTGGTCGCGTTCCTCGATGAAGATGCGGGTGCGTCGGACCATGACGTCCTCCAGGTGCAGTGCGCCCTCGTGCGAGGCCGCGTACACCGCCTCGACCTTGAGGTAGCCCTCCGCGCCCGGAATCGGGTCGCCCAGACCGGGTGCCATCCCGATGACCTCGAGGAGTTCCTCCGCGCGGGAGCCGTACCGGTGCAGGAGGTGCTCCACGCGCCCGACCGAGAGCCCGGCCCGCTCCGCGAGCCGCCTCTTGTTGTTGCGCACGGCCTCGAACCCGGCCGCGCCGATGATCGGGACCCGCTGGGTGATCGACGCGGGTACGGCCTCGCCCAGGTGCCTGACCGCGGCGTCGACGGCGTCCTCGGCCATGATCCGGTAGGTGGTGTACTTTCCGCCCGCGACGACCGTCAGACCGGGGAGCGGCCTGGTCACGGCGTGCTCGCGGGAGAGCTTGACGGTGTTCGCGCCCGACTGCCCGATGAGCGGGCGCAGGCCCACGTAGACGCCCTCGATGTCATCGGCGGTCAGCGGGTCCTTCAGGACGGCGTTGACGTGGTCGAGGATGTAGTCGATGTCCGCGTTGGTCGCGGACGGCTCGGCCTTGTCCAGGTCCCACGCGGTGTCGGTGGTCCCGACGATCCAGTGCGCCCCCCACGGGATGACGAAGAGCACGCTCTTCTCCGTCTTCAGGATGAGCCCCGTGTCGAGCCTGATCCGGTCGCGCGGCACGACGACGTGCACGCCCTTGGACGCGCGTACGGACACTCCCTCGGTGGGCCGGGCCGTCGCGGTGCCCTCCACGCCGGCCAGCCGCTGCAGTTCGTCGGTCCAGACGCCGGTGGCGTTGATCACCTCCCGGGCCCTGACCTCGATCTCGGCGCCGCTCTCCAGGTCGCGCACGCGTGCCCCGGTCACCCTGGCGCCCTCGCGCAGGAAGCCGATCACCGGTGTCCTCGTGGTGACGCAGGCGCCGTACTGGGCGGCGGTCCTGGCGACCATCATGGTGAACCGGGCGTCGTCGACCTGCGCGTCGTAATACTGGATGGCGCCGACGAGCGCGTCCTTGCGCAGCGCGGGGGCCTTCTCCAGCGTCCGGCGCAGGCTGAGCTGGCGGTGACGCCGCAGCCCCCACGACCCGGCGAGCGTGTCGTACAGGGTGATCCCGGCGCCGACGTAGAACCGTTCCCAGACCCGGTGTGTCAGCGGGTAGAGGAAGGAGACCGGCCGGACCAGGTGCGGCGCCAACCGGGTCACCAGCAGGCCTCGCTCCTTGAGCGCCTCGCGCACCAGCCGGAAGTCGAGCTGTTCCAGGTAGCGCAGGCCGCCGTGGATCAGCTTGCTCGACCGGCTGGACGTGCCCGCCGCCAGATCGCGGGCCTCCACAAGGGCGACGGACAGTCCGCGGGAGACCGCGTCGAGCGCGGCTCCCGCCCCTACGACGCCGCCGCCCACGACGAGCACGTCGAACTCGTGCTCGCCGAGGGTGCGCAGCGCCGCCGCCCGGTACCGGGGTCCCAGCACCGGCCCTCGAGACGGTCCTGGAGTCGGCTCCAGGGATGGCACGGAAGTCGGCCCCGAATATTCAGACATCGTGTTTAGAGCTCCTCATTGATCGAGGGGAGGTGCCGGGCCGCCGTCTGTCTGACAGGCAGGCGGCCCGGCGACGTTTCACTGGACGTCGACCCAGTCGAGGGTGCGGGTGACGGCCTTCTTCCAGCCGGCGTAGCCGCGCTCGCGCTGCTCGTCGTTCCACTGGCTCTCCCAGCGGCGGGCCTCGTTCCAGTTCTGCTTGAGGTCGTCGGTGGACTGCCAGAAACCGACGGCGAGCCCGGCGGCGTAGGCCGCGCCGAGCGCGGTGGTCTCGGCCACGACCGGCCTCGACACCGGCACGCCGAGGATGTCGGCCTGCATCTGCATGCACAGCTCGTTCGCGGTCACACCGCCGTCGACGCGCAGCACGTCGAGGACGACTCCCGAGTCCTGCTGCATCGCCTCGACGACGTCGCGGGTCTGGTAGCAGATCGACTCGAGGGTCGCCCGCGCCAGGTGGGCGTTGGTGTTGAACCGCGACAGCCCGACGATCGCGCCGCGGGCGTCCGACCGCCAGTAGGGGGCGAACAGGCCTGAGAAGGCGGGCACGAAGTACACGCCGCCGTTGTCCTCGACCTGCCGGGCCAGCGCCTCGCTCTGCGCGGCGCCCGAGATGATCCCGAGCTGGTCGCGCAGCCACTGCACGGCCGAGCCCGTGACCGCGATCGACCCCTCCAGCGCGTAGACCGGCTTGGCGTCGCCGAACTGGTAGCAGACCGTGGTCAGCAGGCCGTTCTGCGAGCGCACCGGCTCGGTGCCGGTGTTCAGCAGCAGGAAGTTGCCGGTGCCGTAGGTGTTCTTGGCGGTGCCGGGCTCGAAGCAGACCTGCCCCACCGTCGCCGCCTGCTGGTCGCCGAGGTCGCCGGACAGCGCCAGCTCCCCGCCCAGCAGGCGGGTGGTGCCGTACAGGTCGGGGTTGGACGACGGCTTGATCTGCGGAAGCATCTGACGGGGAATGTCGAAGAAGGAGAGCAGCTCGTCGTCCCAGTCGAGCGTTTCCAGGTTCATCAGCATCGTGCGGCTGGCGTTGGTGGGGTCGGTGACGTGCACACCGCCGTCGACGCCGCCCGTGAGGTTCCACAGCAGCCACGTGTCGGTGTTGCCGAAGATCGCGTCGCCGCGCTCGGCCGCCTCGCGGACGCCGTCGACGTTCTCGAGGATCCACTGGATCTTGCCGGCCGAGAAGTACGTGGCCGGAGGCAGGCCCGCCTTACGCCGGATGACGTCTCCCTTGCCCTCGCGCTCCAGTGCCGAGGCGATGCGGTCGGTCCGGGTGTCCTGCCAGACGATCGCGTTGTAGTACGGCCGGCCGGTGCGGCGGTCCCACACGACCGCCGTCTCCCGCTGGTTGGTGATGCCGAGCGCGGCGAGGTCGGAGGCGTGCAGATCGGCCACGCGCATCGCGGTGTCGGCGACGGCGCGGGTCCGCTCCCAGATCTCGGTGGGGTTGTGCTCGACCCAGCCCGCCTGGGGGAGGATCTGCTCGTGTTCCAGTTGGTGGCGGGCCACCTCGTTGCCGCCGTGATCGAAGATCATGAAACGGGTGCTCGTCGTGCCCTGGTCGATCGCTCCGACGAAGTCGGCCATCGCTCGTCTGCCTCTCGTGTCGTGGGGTCACACCGATCTAATACCGGGTCGGGAATCAGCGGGCGGCCGTCGCGGCCTCGTAGTCGGCCGGCGGCGGGGTGCGGCCCGGCTCGGGCGCTCCCTCACGCGGCAGGAAGCGGTCGACCAGAAGTTGGTAGAGGCCCGCACCGATGACGCCGCCGATCAGGGGGGCGACGATCGGCACCCAGAAATAGAGATCACCGTACTGGTCGCGCCAGGCGGTTCCGTAGCCCGTCAGGAACGAGGCGAGGCGGGGGCCGAAGTCACGGGCGGGGTTGATCGCGTAACCGGCGTTCGTCCCCCAGGCCATGCCGATCGCCACCACGATCAGGCCGACGATGAACGGCGCCAGGTTGGCGAGCGGGGCGGAGTTGCGGACATCGGTGACGGCGAGGATCAGGAACAGGAGGATGGCGGTGCCGATGATCTGGTCGCGGAAGCCGCCCCACATGTGGACCGGCAGCGTGCCGTTGCCCGGCAGGGTCGAGAAGACCCCCTGCGTCTTGACGGTGTGCCCGGGGTCGACCTTGGCCAGGACCTCGCTGTAGTTCCATCGCACGATCAGCGCCGCGAGGAACGCGCCGAGGGTCTGCGCCAGGGCGTACGGAAGGACCTTGCGCCAGGAGAACCCTTTGAAGACGGCCAGGGCCACGGTCACCGCGGGGTTGAGATGGGCGCCGCTGACGCGGGACGCCGTGTAGACGCCGAGGACGACCGCGAGTCCCCACGCCCATGCGATGCTGTCGTGGTCGCCGATCCCGCCGCCGACGACCTGGGCGACGACGCCCGTGCCGAAGAGGATGAGGATCAGCGTCCCCGCGAACTCGGCCGCCAGCTCACCCAGCAGCCCTCGGTTTGCGAACCGTTCCGCCATGTCTCCTCCTAAGACCATGTCCGCCTCCAATGGCACGGACGGGCGGTGGTATTGGGACCCCCACAGGGGATGCAACGGGACGTTAAGCTTCGCTGTGAAGTACGTCAACGAATGAGTGTCGGCATTGTCGAACACTGGTCAGACTCACTGGTCCGTATTAGGCTCGTTGCGTGACGCAGGCCACTTCATTGCCGTCTATAACGTCCCGGCCGGTCGTTCATCGAAGAAAACCCGGTGAGGTAAAGCCTCACGCCAAGATCTTGCGTCGGCATTGTCGAACGCTTTTCGCCGGAGATACGATCCGCCCCATGCCCGGTCCAGTTCAGTCCATCGAGCGAGCAGCCGCCATCCTGCGCCTGCTCGCCCAGGGGTCGGGGCGGCTCGGCCTCAGCGAGATCGCCAACTCCCTGGGCCTCGCCCGGGGCACGGCACACGGCATCCTGCGCACGCTCCAGATGGTCGGCTTCGTGGAGCAGGACGAGGCGACCGGGAAATACCAGCTCGGCGCCGCGTTGCTGCACCTCGGCACCAGCTACCTCGACGTCAACGAACTGCGGTCCCGCGCGATCAACTGGGCCGACGCGCTCGCCGCCCGCAGCGGCGAGGCCGTGCGGATCGGCACCCATCTGCAGGGCAAGCTCCTCGTGGTCCACCACGTCTTCCGGCCCGACGACACCCTCCAGACGCTGGACGTCGGCGTGCTGCTGCCCATGCACGCGACGGCCATGGGCAAGGTTCTGCTCGCCTACGACGCGAACGCCGCCGCGGCCGTGCCCGACGGCGACCTCGAGCCGTTCAGCCGCCGCACGATCCGTACGACCAAGGAGCTCACGCGCGCCCTGTCCGGCATCCGCGAGGTCGGCTGGGCCGCCGACGTCGAGGAGACCACCGTGGGAGAGGCGAGCGTGGCCGCCCCGATCCGCGGATACGGCGGCCTGGTCGTCGGCGCCATGGGGATCTCGGGACCCGTCGAGCGGCTCTGCGATCCGCACAACCGGCCCCGGCCCGATCTCGTGACCTTCGTACGCGACGCCGCGCGGGCGGTGTCGCGCGATCTCGGAGCCCCTCGCTGGTGATCTCGCTCGGAGAACCCGGTGAAATCCGATGCCCGCCTGACACGGAGGGAGGACACCGTGGCTGAGCGTTATGTGATGTCCATCGACCAGGGAACGACCTCGACCCGCTGCATCCTCTTCGACCACGGCGGCCGCCTGGTGTCGGTCACGCAGCGCGAGCACAAGCAGCACTTCCCGCGCCCGGGCTGGGTGGAGCATGACGCCACCGAGATCTGGCGCAACCTGGAGCAGATCGGTCCGAAGGCGCTCGCGCAGGCCGGGATCGGCTCCGGAGAGGTGGCCGCCGTCGGCATCGCGAACCAGCGAGAGACGACGGTGTTATGGGACCGCCACACGGGGATCCCCGTCACCCGGGCCGTCGTCTGGCAGGACACCCGCACCGACATGCTGGTGGAGGAACTGGCCCGCCGCCCCGACGCGTACATCGTCGAGGATCTGTGCGGCCTCCACCTCGCCACCTACTTCTCGGCCCCCACCATCCGCTGGCTGCTCGACCACACCCCCGGCCTGCGGGAGCGCGCCGACCGGGGCGACGTCCTGTTCGGCACGATGGAGAGCTGGCTCATCTGGAAGCTCACCGGCGGCCCCGACGGGGGCGTGCACGTCACCGACGTGACCAACGCGAGCCGCACGCTCTTGATGAACATAAACAATCTGAGCTGGGACGACACGCTCCTGGACTTCTTCGGTGTGCCCCGCGCCATGTTGCCGGAGATCCGGCCGTCGGCCCAGACGTACGGCGTGGCCACACGCGTCATGCCCGGCGTGCGCATCGCGGCCGCCCTCGGCGACCAGCAGGCGGCGCTGTTCGGGCAGACCTGCTTCGCCGTCGGCGAGGCCAAGTGCACGTACGGCACGGGCAGCTTCCTGCTGCTCAACACCGGCCATGAGCCCATCCGCTCCACCCACGGCCTGCTGACCACCGTCGGCTACCAGATCGGCGACGAGCCCGCCGTCTACGCGATGGAGGGGTCCATCGCGGTCACCGGGGCACTCGTCCAGTGGTTCCGTGACGGGCTGGGACTCATCGGCACCGCCCCCGAGATCGAGACGATGGCCCGGTCCGTCGGCGACAACGGCGGCTGCTACATCGTGCCCGCCTTCTCCGGGCTGTTCGCCCCCCACTGGCGCAGCGAGGCGCGCGGCATCATCGTCGGCCTCACCTCCTACATCACCAAGGGCCATCTGGCCCGGGCCGTCCTGGAGGCGACGGGGTGGCAGACCCGCGAGGTCGTCGACGCGATGAACGCCGACTCCGGCCTGGATCTGCGGACCCTGAACGTCGACGGCGGCATGACCGCGAACAACCTGCTCATGCAGTTCATCGCCGACGTGCTGAACGTGCCGGTGGTCCGGCCCATGGTCGCCGAGACGGTGTCCCTCGGCGCCGCCTACGCCGCCGGGCTCGCCGTCGGCTACTGGCCGGACCTCGAAGGTCTGCGCCGCAACTGGCACCGCGCCGCCCAGTGGCTGCCGGCCATGGATCCGGCGCTCCGCGCCCGGGAGTACGACAACTGGCAACGCGCGGTCGAGCGCACCTTCGACTGGATCAAACCTCACGAGGAATGACCATGCCCGCTGAACGTCCGCTCGGCCGTACGAGACTGATGGTCACCTCGGTCGGCTTCGGCCTGGCCGCGGTCGGCCGCCCGGCCTACATCACGCTCGGCCGCGACGAGGACCTCGGCGAGGATCGAAGCGTGGCCGCGATGCGCGCGCGGAGCTGGGCCGTGCTCGACGCCGCATGGGCGGCCGGAGTGCGCTACTTCGACGCCGCCCGCTCGTACGGCAGGGCCGAGGAGTTCCTCGCCGGCTGGCTGCACGACAGGGGGATCGCCCCGGGCGCCGCGACGATCGGGTCGAAGTGGGGATACGAATACGTCGGCGACTGGCGGCTGGACGCGGAGCGCCATGAGGTCAAGGACCTGCACGCGGAACAGCTGCGCCGTCAGCTCGACGAGACACTCGAACTACTCGGCGAGCACCTGTCGCTCTACCAGATCCATTCGGCGACCGTGGAGAGCGGAGTGCTCGACGACGATGACGTCCTCGGCTCGCTGAGCACCCTGCGGGCGGAGGGCGTCGCGGTCGGGCTGTCGACCACTGGCCCACGGCAGGCCGAGACCATCGACCGGGCGGTCGACACCGGGGTCTTCGACACGGTGCAGTCGACCTGGAACCTGCTGGAGCGCTCAGCGGGATCCGCTCTGGCCCGGGCGCACGCGGCCGGACTCGGTGTGATCATCAAGGAGGGCGTGGCGAACGGCCGGCTGACGCCCCGCGCGGCGCCCGCGGCACTCGCGGCGGCCGCTCGAGACCTGGGCGTTTCCGCGGACGCGCTGGCGCTCGCCGCCGTGCTCGCGCGGCCATGGGTCACGACCGTTCTGAGCGGCGCGGCGTCCACGGCCCAACTGCGGGACAACCTGAAGTCCGCCGCGGTCCCGTGGGACGACGGGCTGGAAAGGCGGCTGGCCGCGATGACCGAGGATCCGGACCTCTACTGGGCCCGGCGCGGCTCGCTGGCCTGGAGCTGAACCGGTTCGGGCGGTGTCGCGGGCCTCAGGGCGTGTAGCCCGCACCGGCGTCACCCGTTCCCGATCCGTCGAAGCCGAAGTCGTCGGACGAACTGGACCCGTCGGAATCGTCGGAGGACCACGACGACGCGTGCTGGTGGCCTTTGATGTCCAGGATGAGCGTCTGACTTCCAGGCACAGTGCCGTCGACCGGCGGCCACACGACCACGACGTCCTGTGGTGTGGGCGCATGGAGGGCGGCCGCGTCGGGGAAGGTCGGCATGGGGTCGTCGATCCAGGCGAGCTGCGACAACACACCCCGGACGGGACCGGACGCGGCCTCCGGCGCGGAGACGACGCCCTGCGCGTCCACGGCCGGAGCCGGGTCGGCGGACGTTCCAGAACCCGTGGCAAGCAGGACGCCGGCCATTATGAAGGTACAGAAAGGCATGAGCTTCCCCCAACGCTAATGACGGTACGAGATCGACAGTAAGCACCACAGACCGCATGATCTACGACTAGTCGATCAATGTCCGGTCAAACATTCCCGGGATGATCCGCACGCCCCCCGCAGTGCCGGAGAAGGCAACATCAACTACACCCTCACTGGGAGTATGATGCGCGGAAATGAAGTGTCGGCGGTGACGTCCGGACAGCGGGCGAAGCCGGATCGGAGGTCGCCGATGTACCCGAGTCCGTCCCCCCAGGACTGGGCAGCCGGGCGTTTCGGCGACCGGGCCGGCGCCGTACGCCGTCAGATCCTCGCGTCGCTGACCGAGGCCGTCGGCAACGCCCAGGACGCACAGCGCTGGTCGCGCAGCGACAAGCGGTTCCCCTACGGCCACACCCTGATGACCAGGCGGTACGAAGCGCTCGTCGAAGGGTTCCGGCACGAGCCGGGCTTCCAGACGGTCAGGCCGTACGGCTCGCCGCACCATCTGGTGGTGCTCGACGGCAACCTGCTGCTGCCGTTCCGCTACGCCGAGGACGACGCCACGCCCATCTCCGAGGCCCGGATCAGCGACGGCCGCATCTCGGCGCTGGTGCGCGAGCTGTTCGATCGGTTCGGCCCGGCGGCCTCCTACCGCCAGGAGGAGCTCGACCTGTCGATCGACTGGGAGACCGGGCACGACCGGGAAGGCGAGCAGGACCTGGAGGCCTGGTCCACCGAGAACGAGGCCGCCGCGATCCGCCCGGCGCTTCCCCTTCTCCCCGAGGACACCCGGCTGGTCCCCATCGCCTACGCGGGCAACGCCCACGCGGGACTGCTCCGGCTCTACTGGGGCGAAGCCGAGCTCCTCGACGACCTCGGGCACCTCCGGTGGCTCCATTGCGAGCCGATCCCACTCACGATCGCGTCCGCGTCCGGCGGCGGCGTCGAGGCGTCCGGCGCGGCGCGCTTCGACCAGGGCGTCCTGCCTTCCCTCGCCCTGCGCGCCAGACCGCCGGTCGAGCGGGCGAATGAGACGATGTTCCCCGTCCACAGCGAGGCGATTCAGGAAGCCCCGGTCACCGCCGACAATGAGCACCCGTAACCAGGGCCACCCGAGCCCGCAGGCCGTGGCCGACGCGTTCGACCCGAACCGGCTCACCCAGGCGCGGCACCTCGCGGGCCTGACGAAGAAGGATCTGGCGGAGCGGATCGGGGTCACTCCCGCCGCCGTCGGGCAGTACGAGACGGGCATGACCCGGCCGCGTCCGGCGCTCGTCCCCCAGCTCGCCGACGCCCTCGCCGTGCCGCCCGCGTTCTTCCTGACCGGCCGCCCGCACGGCAAGCTCGACGGCTCGATGGCGCACTTTCGCAGCCTGCGCTCCACGCGCGCGCACCAGCGGGCCAAAGCCGTCGCGTTCGTCGAGCAGGTGTGGGAGCTCGCCCACGCACTGGAGAAGCGGGTACGGCTCCCGCACGTCGACCTGCCCGGCTTCTCCGGCGGCGAGGTGCACTCGGGGGTGGACCTCCCCCGCGACCCCGCCCAGGCCGCCCGCGTGCTGCGCCGGCTCTGGGGGCTGGGCACCGGACCGCTCTCCCACATCGTCCGGCACATGGAGGCGCACGGCGTCATCGTCGTGTTCCCGCCGCCCGACGAGGACGCCGCGACGGTCGACGCGTTCTCCACCTCGCAGTTGCCCCGGCCGATCGTGGTCCTGACGGCCAACCGGTTCGACGACATCCATCGGTACCGCTTCACCGCGGCGCACGAACTGGGCCATCTGGTCCTCCACGGCGACACGGCGTCCGGAGACACCCAGCAGGAGCGGGAGGCCGACGTCTTCGCCGCGGAGTTCCTCACTCCCCGCGACAGCATCCTGCCCGACCTGCCCAGACGGCTCGACCTGCGCCGCCTGGGGCAGCTCAGGCACACCTGGGGCGTCTCCGTCGACTCACTCCTCTACCGCTGCCGGGAGGTGGGCCTGCTGTCCGACTCCGCGGCGAGCCGCGCCTACCAGCGGCTCCGGGAGCTCCGCGACCAGCCCGGCTTCGCCGCCGAGCCCATCAGCGGCTATCCCGGCGAGCAGCCGACGCTCCTGCGTCAGGCCTTCGAGCTCGCGGTGGCCGAGACGGGGCTCACCATGGCCCAGCTCGCGAACGCGCTGGCCTGGCCGGTCGGCCGCGTGCGGGAACTGCTCGGCATGCCCGACCAGCGCCCGGCCCTCCGCATAGTCCCCTGAAGGCGGCCCATCTCGCTGTCCGGCGGCCTTCCGCATGCACGCGTCACCGACGACCATGGGGGCGCGGGCCCTACGAAGGGAGTCAAGCCATGGAGGTCATGAAACTGATCTCGCGGATCCACGACAACGTGACGGTTCGACGGGTCTTCGGGGAGCCGATCACCGTGGACGGCGTGACGGTCATCCCCGTCGCCAGGATCGCCGCGGGTGGTGGAGGAGGCGGAGGCGGAGGCCCGAGCGCGCTTCCCGGCGATCCCGTCACGGACCGGGAGCAGGCGGGCGACCGGCACGCCGAGGGGGCGGGTGCGGGGTTCGGCCTGGCCGCGACCCCGGCGGGCGTCTACGTCATCAAGGAGGGCAAGGTCCGCTGGGAGCCGGCCCTCGACGTCAACCGCCTCGTGGTCGGGGGGCAGATCGTCGCCGTCGTGGCGCTGCTCACTCTGCGGGCGATCGTCCGCGGCAGGGCCAGGGCACGCGCGGGCGCACAGGGTGTGACGCGCCGCGGGCGCTGACCTCGCCGGCCGACGCCGCCTCCCGCCGGACAGGCGGAGGCGGCGCTCTGTTTTGGGCCTTGCCTGGAGAAAGAGCCGGGATTACGATCCGCTCAATTGTTAGGAAACTTTCCTAAAAGGAAGTGCTTCCACATGCGCCGATTAGCCGCCGTGTTGTCGGTAATCGTCCTGGCGATCGCCATGGCCTCCCCCGCCTCCGCCGCCGACCGCCTGATCGCCACCTTCACCCTGAACGGCACCCAGGGGAAGTTCGTGGTGAGCAACCCGGGCGCCTCCGCGATCAGCGGCTGGTCGATCGAGTTCGACCTGCCGGCCGGGGTGACCGTGAGCAACGCCCAGAACGCGACGACCTCGCAGTCCGGGACCCATGTCACGTTGACCCCCGCCTTCTACATCGACACCGTCCGGGCGAACGGGAACACCGAGCCGTACAGCCCCACGTTCACCCTCAGCGCGGCGGCCCAGCCGGGCGGCTGCACCATCGACGGCGCCCGCTGTGACGGCACCGGCGATCCCGCTCCCCCGCCGGCCCCGCTCACGGCCCCGCTCACGGCGACGTACTCGGCCAACGGCACTCAGGCGAAGTTCGTGGTGAAGAACAACTCCGGCACCGCCCTCAACGGCTGGTCGATCACCTTCGAACTGCCCGCGGGCGTCACCGCGAGCGCGGCGCAGAACGGCACGCTGAGCCAGACCGGCCGTCAGGTGACGCTGAACCCCGCCTTCTACAACACGACGGTGGCGGCCCACGGTTCGACCGAGCCGTACAGCCCGGCGTTCACGCTCAGCTCCGCGGCGCAGGCCACGAATTGCCGGGTCAACGACGTGAGGTGCGACGGTTCGGCGGACTCGCCGCCGGGGGCGCCGGGCAACCTGCGCGCGCCCGTCAAGACCACCACGACCGTTTCCCTGGCCTGGGACGCGTCGACCCCGGGGAGCCTCCCGGTCACCGGCTACCAGGTCTACAACGGTGCGGCCCTCGTCACGACGGCGACGGGGACGACCACCACGGTCACCGGGCTGGCCCCGAACACCGGCTATTCCTTCACCGTCCAGGCGAAGGACCGCAAGGGGAACCTCTCCGCGGCGAACGGGGCGCTGGCCGTCCGGACGAACAACCCCGCCGACGACACCCAGCCCCCGACCACGCCCACGAATCTGCGCAGCACCGGCACGACCTCGTCGGCGGTCGCGCTCGCGTGGAACGCCTCGACCGACGACAAGGGAGTCGCGGGCTACGACGTCTACGTGGGCGGCGCCCTCACCACCACGGTGGCCGGCACCACCGCCACGGTGTCCGGGCTGTCTCCGTCCACCGCGTACACCTTCCAGGTCCGGGCCCGCGACCTGTACGACAACACCTCGGCGCCGAGCAACGCCGTCACGGCGTCCACCGGCGACATCGTCGGCAGCGGGTACGCCCGGGTCGGCTACTTCGTGCAGTGGGGCATCTACGGCCGGCAGTACTTCGTCCGCAACCTCGACACCACAGGAGCCGCGGCGAAGCTGACCCATCTCAACTACGCCTTCGCCAACATCGATCCGGTGAACCTGACCTGCCTGAACGGTGTCACCAAGGGCACCACGGCCAACCCGCAGGATCCCTCCCAGGGCGACGGGTCGGGCGACGCGGACGCCGACTACGGCAGGCCGATGAGCGCGGCGCAGTCGGTCGACGGCGTCGCGGACACCGGCTGGGAGGCATTGCGCGGCAACTTCAACCAGCTTCGCAAGCTCAAGGCCAAGTACCCGAACCTGAAGGTGCTGATCTCGATCGGCGGCTGGACCTACTCCAAATACTTCTCCGACGTGGCGGCCACCGACGCGTCCCGCCGGAAGTTCGTCAGCTCGTGCATCGACATGTACATCAAGGGCAATCTGCCGGTGTACAACAGCGCGGGCGGAGTGGGCAGCGCCGGCGGGATCTTCGACGGCATCGACCTCGACTGGGAGTGGCCGGGCTCGGACGGCCATCCGGGCAACCACGTCAGCCCGAACGACAAGGCGAACAACACCCTTCTGATCGCCGAGTTCCGCAGGCAGCTCGACGCCCTGACGACGGAGACGGGCAAGCGCTACCAGCTCACCGCCTTCACCCCGGCCGACCCGGCGAAGATCGCGGCGGGATGGGACCTGCCACAGGTCGCCAAGTCCCTGGACATCTTCAACATCCAGGGCTACGACTTCCACGGCGCCGGAAGCGACAACTCGTGGGAGCCCGGCAGGACGGGGCACCAGGGCAACCTCTACGCCGACGCCGACGATCCGTACTCGTTCCATTTCAGTGTGGAGAACGCGGTGAACTCCTACCTCCAGGCCGGAGTGAATCCGCGCAAGCTCACCATCGGCCTCGCCTACTACGGGCGGGGCTGGCAGGGCGTCGCCGACGGCGGAAGGTCCGGTGAGTGGCAGGCGGCGGGCGGAGCGGCCCCCGGGCAGTTCGCCGAGGAGGCCGGTACCCGCGGGTACTCGAACCTGGTGTCCGGCGTGCCCGGCTGCACCGTACGGCATGACGAGCAGGCGGTCGCCACCTACTGCTTCACCGGAAACGGCGGCCAGTGGTGGAGTTTCGACGACGCCTGGTCGATCGGCCGCAAGACCGCGTGGCTGAAGAGCAAGGGGCTGCTCGGCGCGATGATCTGGGAGATGTCCGGAGATACCGGATCCCTGACCACCGCTCTCGACGCCGGCCTGAAATGACGCCGGCCTGAAATGACGCCGGCCTGAAATAGCGCCACGCCGGGGCCGGCTCCGCGCTCGGAGGCGGCCCCGGCTCAGCGGAAGGCCGCGAACGCCACTCCCGCCGCGGTGGCGATCACCGTGGAGAAGATGACGAGAACCATGATCGTGCCGAGGGGGTTGCGGTGAGGCCGTGCGGGGGCCGCCATCGGCGTGCGCACGGGGTAGGGGGAGGCGACCGTCGAAGGCTCCGGCCGGGGGGACGGCGGCTTGGGCGTCGGCGGTCGCTGCCGTACGACAGGCAGCGGCGGCGGTACGGGCCTGGCAGGCGCGGGGACGGACACCCGCCGTGTCGGTGAGGGGGAAGGGGAGGGCCGCGGGGGTGGGGGATCCGGCGACGGCTGAGGCTCCGAGCGGGCGCACGGGGGCTGTGCCAGGATGCCGACCTCGGCCTTCAGCCGGACCAGTGCGTGGAGATCGACGCAGACGCCGATGCCCAGACCGCCGTTGTCCGGGGGCCGTGCCCCCACCTTCACCTTGACGTCGGCCTTCACCAGAGGGGCCGGTGGAGGTTCGGCCACGGCCGGCAGGGCCACCCCGGCGGCCACGAGCGTGAAACCCGCGACGGCGCCGCCCGCCACCGCGAGCATCCGTGTGAAGCCCATGGGTCACCGACTCTCGGGGATTCGCTGGAACTCCTGCAGCGCGCTCGCGAAGGCGTCCGGTGTGACCGCCAGCCCGCCGGTGAACACGCGGGAGATGTCCCAGGCCAGGTAGATGCCGACTCCCAGCATCACCGCCATCGCCAGCATCGGCACGAGGGCGAATCCGCGAGGCCGTGCGCCCGCCAGGAACGGGAAGACCACGACTACGACGCCCGTCACGATCGTCAGCAGCATCACCGCGGCAGGAGGCGTGGCCTTGGCGTCGGCCGCCCTCTGCCGCCGGGCGGCGGACAGGTCCGCCAGCCGGTCGAGGGCCGCCCCCTTGGCGCCGCGCGCGTCGTCGTCGGTCACGTTGAGCGCCGCCACCTGGGTGCGCAGGGAGTCGAGACGCCACGAGCCCTCGGGGCTGAGCCGGCCCGACGCCATGAGCGGCCACTCACGGTCGAGCACGAAGCCCACGTAGTCGCGCAGCCCCGCCTGCACCTCGGCACCGGCCGGGGCCGGCAGCGCGGCCGCGGACCAGTAGGTCTCCACCGCGGCCTGGGACTCGGTGTAGGTGTTCTGCCTGGCGGAGTCGACGGTCGTCCACGGCACGACGATCGCGATGGCGAACACGAGCAGGAACAGAGAGGAGACCATCGCCCCCGCGTGCCCCGAGGAGGTCTCGTCCCCCGTCTTCCCCCGGGCCAGCTTCCGGAACAGGAAGGCGGACCCGGCCACGAGGCCGACCGCCGCCACCACGGCGAATGCGCAGACGAGCATTGACCATCCCCATAGACGAGTTCAGCCGGCAGGCCGGAGGCTTTCCCGATCACTTTGCGTTACATGACTACCACATGAAGTGACGTTGAGGCTCGCCTTACCGCAAAGATCGGACGCGCGGTTCGGGGCGGTTAGGGGCGCTATTTGGGGAGATGGTCGCCGCTCTCGATGGAAAAGAGACCGAGGTGGCGCGCCGGGTACATCCATCAGTGCCACGTCCTCGAGCACGAGGGCAACGACATGATGCGGCCATGGCGGCTGGGTGACGTCCCGGCCCGCACGCCCGGACACACCCACACGCGGACGGCCCGGCGCCGCCCCGCCCACCGGTTGATCGTCGACGGAGGTGATCCACATGCGCGTGGTGATCGCGGGCGGGCACGGCAAGATCGCCCTGCGGCTGGAACGGCTGCTCGCCCAGCGCGACGACGCCCCCGTCGGCCTGATCCGCGACCCGGCCCAGGCCGACGACCTCAGGTCGGCCGGCGCCGAACCCGTGCTCTGCGACCTGGAACGGGCCGGGGTCGGCGAGGTCGCGGAGATCATCCTGGGCGCCGGCGCCGTGGTGTTCGCGGCGGGCGCGGGTCCCGGCAGCGGGGCCGCGCGCAAGCAGACGGTCGACAGGGGCGCCTCGGTCCTCCTGGCCGACGCCGCCGAACACGCGGGGGTGCCGCGGTTCATCCAGATCTCCACGATGGGCGGCGGCTCTCCACGCACGCGCGGGTCGGGTGAGTCGTGGAGCGCCTACATCACGGCGAAGGCCGCGGCCGAGGAGGACCTCAGGTCCCGCGAGCTCAGCTGGACCATCCTGCGTCCCGGGCGCCTGACCGACGAGCCGGGATCCGGGCTCGTCACGCTGGCGGACCCGCCGCTCCCCTACGGCGAGGTGTCACGCGACGACGTGGCATCGGTGATCGCGGCGCTGCTCGACCGCCCGGAGACCCGGCACCGCACACTGGAGCTCATCGGCGGAGGCGTTCCCATCGATCAGGCCATCCGCCTGCTGGTCTTCCGCTGACCCTTCTTGCCCCGACCCGCAGTCCACCCGCCGGTCAGCGGGCACGCGGGCGTCTTGCGCCGGCCCGCCGTCCACCCGCCGGTCAGCGGGGGCGCGAACGGCGGGTGCGGTCGGGGGACGACGACGTCGGGACCTCGTTCTCCTCCGGTGCGAGCTCGGCGGCGAGTCTCGCCAACTCGACCCGCGAGCCGATGCCGAGCTTGCGGAAGACCTGACGCAGATGGAACGACACCGTGTGCGGTGACAGGAACATCCGGGTGGCGACCTGACGGTTGGTCAGCCCATGGGCAACGAGGGAGGCGACCGTGCCCTCCGTCTCGGTGAGACTGCCCCACCCGGTCGACGGCCGCTCGCTGTAGGTCCAGTGCCTCCGCCGTACCCCGAGCCGGCGGAGCCGGGCTCGCACGCGGGCGACGTCGCGGAGGGCGCCGACCCGGTCGTAGCCCTCCAGCGCCTGCTCCAGGCACAGGACGGCGGCGTCGGTGTCGGGCGCGCCCGCCGTACTCCCCAGCAGGGCGCCGAGATCCTCCGACGCGGAGGCCCGGCTCCATGGATCCCGGTAGGAGGCCGCGGCCCGGGAGAGCCTGGCGGAGTCCCCGTCGAGGAGCCCTCGCGCGTGGTCCGCCGCCGCCGCGAGCACCGGGAAACCCGGGTTGTCGCGCTTGAGGCGCTCGGCGGCTTCGACGACCTCTTCCGCGGACTCGCGGTCGCCGGTCATCAGCGCGATCCGGGTCATCCAGGCCGCGGAGGGGGGCTCCACGACGAGCAGCCACATGCGCCGTTCGCGGTCGGTGCTCTCGAGCATCTCCTTCGCCGCCCCCGGCCCTCCCGTCGCCTCGGCGAACAGGGCCAGGGCCCACAGTCCCCACAGGGATCCGAACCTCAGGCCCAGCGCGGCCTGCTCGGAGCGGTAACGGTCGATGTGGCGGGTCGCCGCCGCGATGTCACCGGTGCGCACGGCGACGATGGCGAGCACGGCATAGCCGAACAACTCGAACGCGTGCGTGCCGAACTCTTCGGCGAGGGCGAGGCCGGTCTGCGCCTCGACGGAGGCGTCGTCCATCCGGCCGGCGACGAGCCGCAGGCGGGCACGGAAGAACGCCGGGTTCGCGGCATAGGGCGTGTGGCCCGCCCCGCGGACCTCCTCCTCCGCGGCCTGGATGTTCGTCTCGGCCTCCTCCAGTCGCTGCATGCACGTGAGGATCCGAGCCAGCAGCAGCCGGGGATGGGTCAGGCGAGCCGAGATCGATCCCTCACTCGCGATGAGGACGGCCTCCCGGAACTGGTCGAGCCCCGCCTCGACGCGCCCGTCGAGGAAGTTGAGATGCCCCAGCAGCAGGAGCGCGCCGACCCTGGCGTCAGGCGACCTGCCCGGGTCGGCGAGGACGCCCTCGGCCCGCTCCTCGCCGCGCTTGAACTCGTTCAGGGCGATCAGGGCCTTGAACCAGGCGAGCTCGACGACGCCGGACAGTTCCGGGGGGAGGTCGGGCTGGACGAGGGCGATCTCCGCCTCCGCGAGTGACTCGCCCGGCTGGCCGCCGAGCAGCATGATGACCGCGAGCTTGCACCGCAGTTCCACGGACTTGGCGTCGGGCAGCGTGGCCAGGGCCTCGCGAACGAGGTCGGCCGCCTCGGCGAGGCGTCCGGTGACGGTGAGGGCGTCGACGGCCGCCGCCGTGCGCGCCAACCGGTGGGAATCGTCGTCAGGAGTGAGCTCCAGCGCCCGGAGGGCGAGGTCGGCCGCGGTCTGCGGGGAGGCGCAGAGCACCTCGCGAGCCGCCCTGTCGAGACCGTCGAGCGCCCGGGTGTCTCCGGGGCGGGCACTGTGCACGAGATGGGCGGCTGCCGGGACGCTGCTTCCTCCCCTGTTGAGCAACATCTCGCCTGCCTGCCGGCGCAACGCCAGGCGCACCGGAGGGGTGACGGCGTCCGTCACGGCCTGGCGCAGGAGGTCGTGGCGGAACGCCAGCAGATCACCCGACGGCACCAGGACACCCGCGGCCGTCGCCTCCTCGAGTGCGGGCAGCAGGCGGCTCGCCGGCTCACCGAGCATCTCGGCCAGATCATGGACGGCGAACGAGCGGCCGAGGATCGCCGCGACCTGGAGCATGTGGCGGGTGGGCGCCGCCAGCCCGTCCAGGCGCTTGCGTGTGATCGCCCGGACCCAGGGCAACTCCGCCCACGCCAGCCGCGCGTGGCCGCCGTCGATCTGGACGGCGCCCTCCTCGTTGATCTTTCCGAGCAGCTCGACCAGCAGAAACGGATTGCCACCCGTCGCGCCGGACAGCGCGAGGACGTCCGGCCCCGGGGACGCCTGCAGGACATCCTCGACGATCAGCGCCACGGCGTCGTCCGCGAGCGGGCCCAGCCGGACCGGCGTGGCGCCGTCGCGTTCCAGCGCCTCGAACAGCCGGTCCAGGCGAGGAGGGTCGTCGCCCGACCCCCTGGTGAGAGCGAGCATCCAAACCAGCGGATAGCTCGTGAGATCCGCCGCCAGCGTCCGGAGGGCCAGCATGGTCGTGGAGTCCGCCCAGTGGAGGTCGTCGAGGGTGACCAGCACGGGGCCCTGGGCCGCCCGGCCCTCCAGCCGTGATCGAAGTTGCTCGGTCATCAGCAGACGGAGGTCGAGGACATCGGAGACGGCCATCCCCGTGAGCAGCGCGTGCGGCGATTCCCCCAGGGCCGATATCAGCGGCATCAGGGGCATCATCTGGCTCAACTCATCGGCCGTGCCCCGCAGGACGGCGAAGCCGGTGTGTTCCGCCACCTCCGCGGCCTCGTGCAGGAGCCGGCTCTTCCCCATGCCCATCTGGCCTTCGACGAGCAGGACGCCGCCCCGGCCCTCCGTCGCGGCCCGCAGAGCCCGGGCCACCGCAGCCCATTCCCGCTCCCGGCCACGCCAGCCTGGCCTCGACGACGACTGGAAGTCGGCCGCGGACCCCGAGCCGTGCGAGGACGAGCCTCCCATGAAGTCATGACACCACTTCTCACGTCAGCGCCTGCAAGTGGGGGCCATGGCAGCGGCTCCGCGGGACGCAAGCTACGCGGACGTGCGATGTGGAGGAAAAGGTTCCCGGGCCACCATGAATACGACCCGCCGGACACCTCCGGCGGGCCCGGGCGCACGACGACAGGGGGGCTACGGGTCATGTCGCTATCCGCACGTCTCCCCGGGCCGCGAACGATCCGCGGCCGTGTCACGCTGCTCGTCACCGTTGTCGCCGCGTTCCTGCTGGTGCCCGCGGCCGTGGCGGGCGCCGTGGTGGCCCGCCAGGCCTTCGCCAGGGCCGCGTGGCTGGACGCGAGAAGCCAGGCCACCCTCACCGCCGCCGAGATCCGTGCCGGGCGGGCGATCGGCGGGATCACGCCGCAGGTCCCCGGCATCGATCTCATCCAGGTCGTGTCACCGGCACATCAGATCACCGCGTCCTCGGACGCGGCACGCGGTCTGGGCCCGCTGGCGACCGTCCGACCGTCCGCCGGCTCCCTGAAGGACATGGAGACCTGCGGCCATCCGCGTGTCGGCTGCGTGCGGCTCGCCGCCGTGCGGGTCGGGCCCTCCGCCGACTCCCCCGTGGTGTACGCGGGCCGGTCCACGCCGCACGGGCTCTCGACCGGAGTGCTGGACCTGCTCTTCGGAGCTCAGGCCCTCGGTCTGCTGGCGCTCGCGTCCCTGGCCACGTGGAAGGTCACCGGCCGGACACTGCGGCCGGTCGAGGACATCCGGGCCGAACTCGCGGGGATCAACGCCAACAGCCTGAGCAGCCGCGTGCCCGAGCCCTCCGGGGACGACGAGATCACCCGGCTCGCGCAGACCGTCAACAACACCCTGCGGCGACTGGAACGCTCGCAGGAACGCACGGAACGAGCGCTCGAACAGCAGAGAAGGTTCGCCTCCGACGCCTCGCACGAACTGCGCACCCCCATCGCGGGCGTCCGCGCGCAGTTGGAAGAGGCCCTGCTCCATCCCGACGCGGACGGCATCCCCGAGTTGCTGCAGAACACGCTGCGTGATGTGGACAGGCTCGAGCTGATCATGACCGACCTGCTCCTGCTGGCCCGGGTCGGCGCCAACGAGCCGGTCGAGCGGCAGCAGGTGGACCTCGACTGCCTGGTGCGTACGGGTGTCCCCCCTTGTGGGGGCGGACCCGCCGTCGAGCTGCGGCTCACCCCTCAAATCATCGTCGAGGGCGTCCCCGCACAGCTCGACCGGGTCCTGGTCAACCTCCTCGACAACGCCCGGCGCCACGCCGTACGCCGAGTGCGGGTCGAGGTGCGCCGCGACCGCGACATGGCCGAGCTGAGCGTCAGCGACGACGGCACCGGCATCCCCGACGCGGACAGGGACCAGATCTTCGACCGGTTCACCCGGCTCGACACCGCCCGGTGCCGCAACCGCGGTGGCACTGGTCTCGGCCTGGCGATCGCCCGCGACATCACGGTGGCCCATCACGGCACCCTGCACGTGGAGAAATCCGATCTCGGCGGAGCGCGTTTCGTGCTCAGGCTGCCGCTCGCGAAGCCGTCCCAGGAAGAGATCGGGCCTGTCACCGTCAGGACGGTCCTCAGCGGCCGCGGCCGTAAGGCGGAGCGGGCCTTCACCCCGATGCCTCCGCGGACTCCGATGGCCCCGATGACCCTGACCGGCAGGACCGACCCCGCGGGCTGAGCCGGCAGGACCGACCCCGCGGGCTGAGCCACCAGAGACGCCGGGAACGGCCGCCCCACCAGGCCTCACCGCCAGGGATCGGCCACCAGCCTCACCGCCAGATATTACGGATGGTGAGGCAATCCTGACGAATTGGAACATTGACCGGTCGGTCAATCAGGAACATGGTCGGATCAAAGGGTCATCTCTCCCCATGTTTCGGAGGCACGGATGGATCTCACGAGATCGTTGTCCGACGTCGTCGCCCTGCTGGCCGGTCTGGTCGCGGCGCTCGCGCCGTTCTTCTGGGCCGATAACGCCGGTGCCGCGGGCCAGCCACTGCTCATCCTCGGGACACTCCTCATCGTGTCCGCCTTGTGGGCGATCCTGGGCGCCGGCGGCGCGAGTTCCTGGGTCACCGCCGCGTTCGGGGCACTGCTGTTCGTGTCCCCCTGGGCCTTCGGCTTCGACGGCGCGTCGGCCGCGGCGTGGACGGCGTGGATCGCCGGGGCCGTGACCGTCGTCGTCGGCCTGCTGACCACTCTCCAGGCCCGCAGCGCGGCCCCCGCCCGCGCCTGAACAGAGCCACCCGACCGATTCCCCGCCGCGCCTGAACAGAGCCACCCGGCCGAAGCACCCGTCTGAAGCACCCGGCCGAAGCCGCTCGACCGGAACCCCCGGCGTCTCGTGAACCGGCGGCCCCGCCCGCCCCTCGCTTCCGGCGAGAGCCGAGCGGGGCCGTACGCTCGCCGGGGGTCATCCGATCGGGCGGTCGGCACCGATCTGGGTGAGCATCTCCAACTGGTCGTAATAGACGCGTTGACTGGCGATCAGTCCGTCGTCCATGGTGCGGAGATCGCAGCCGCGGACGACGACATGCCGGCCGGTGGGCTGGAGGACCTCTCCGGTGGGCAGCAGGAACGGTCCGGCATGAGTGCTCGTGACCGTCCACTCCAGCATCACGAGATCCCCCGTCTCGGCCTTGCCGTGGGGTGTCAGCGTGATGTCGGGGAACCCCTCCAGGTAGAGCGCGAAGTAGGACGCGATCTCCTCCCGCCCCTCGGCAACGCCGCCCGGGCAGACGTAGATGGCACGCGGGCTGAAGCAGCTCGCCGCCTTCTCGAAATCATGCGCGTTGAACGCGGCTATCAATTCGTCGGTGATCTCTTGGTCGTCGAGCGTCATGAGAACTCCTCGATGGGAACACCCGGCGTGGCCGCCTGCACCGCCGGCTTCAGGGGCAGCCGCAGGACGAATCGGGCACCTTTCGGCGAGTCCTCGATCAGCAGCGTTCCGTTGTGGGCGTGGGCGATGTCACGGGAGATGGCCAGGCCGAGCCCGCTGCCCCCGGGTTCGCGGCGCTGCCCGTCGTCCAGGCGGACGAAGCGTTCGAAGACCCGCTCACGATCCTGGGGCGCGATGCCGTCGCCGTCGTCGCACACCGTGATCACGGCCTGGTCCCCGATGCGCAGGCCGACGACCTCGACCCTCGTGGAGGCGTGCCGCCGGGCGTTGGCCAGGAGGTTGTCGATGACACGGATCAACTGGATCCGATTGCCCAGGACGTACACACCGCGGCGCGCGCGGACGTGGACCGGCACTCCACCCACCTGGGCGGTCGCCTCCTCTATCACCAGCGCACCGATGTCGACCGGCTCGTGCGCGGCCGGGTCGCCGGCGCGGAGACGGGCCAGCACCAGCAGGTCGTCGACGATCGTCTCCAGGCGATCGGTGACGGACACGGCCTCCCGGATGGTCTCGTGGGGGTCGACCTCGTGGGGGTAGAGCAGCGCCTCCTCCAGGCGGGCGCGGAGACCCGTGAGGGGCGTCCTGAGCTCGTGGGAGGTGGTGGAGGCGAATCGGCGTTGCTGCCTCACCGCCTCCTCCAGCCGGGCCAGGGTCCGGTTGGCGGTACGGGCGAGCAGCGCGTACTCACTGTGACCCGGCGGCTCGGGCACCCGGAGGCTCAGGTCGCTCGCGGTGATCTCCGCCATGGTCGCGCGGATCGCCGCCACCCGGCGGAGGCTGCGGCCCGCCACCCACCAGTTCCCCCAGGCGATGAGGGCGGTGGCCAGCGTGATCGCGGCAGCGGTGAGGAACTCGAGCCGGTGCGTCGCCAGCAGGGACGGCAGAGTGGTTCCCGCGTAGAGGTAGTGCGGCTCACCGTGCCATATCTCGCGGGTCTCCAGTGGCGCCACCCTCACGGCGGCGAGCATGACGCACTCCCCCCGTGCGTCGCACACGGTGTGATCCTGCATCCGGTCGTCGACAGGAGGGCGCGCCGTGCTCAGGGCCGGTCTGCCCGCCGCCGCGGGACTGGCCGTCAGGACCCGGCCGCGGGAGTCGACGAGCTGGATGAGGTCGATGCGCGTCTTCGGGGCCGGCCGCGGCGTGTACCCGGGCTGCACGGTGCCCAGGTAGTTGGCGGCGGCCCTCTGCGCCTCCTGGGAGATCTGGGCCCGGATCCCGCCGACGATCAGGAAGTCGATGCTCGTGCCGATGGCGGTGAGGAAGAGCAGGGCGAATCCCGCGACGGCGATCGTGGTGCGTGCGCGGACCGAGTCCGGAAGAAGCAACCGTCCGCCTCCCAACGCGGTTCACTCTTTGGGGAAATGTCCAGGTCAGCTCCCCTCTTGAAGGTAACCGCAAGAAAGCGATGAAAGGCCCATATAAGGGCAAAAGTAGACCGGCACATTACCTGCGCCGGAATCTCGTTCTCTCGGGGACGCGCAGCCCGGACGGCCGCTCCGGACGGACCTCTCGCGAGGACTGTCGTGCCGTTTGAGTACCACGATTTAGCCCGATATGTCGCCTCTTGACATCAGACTCGTGCGCGGTCACGCTGTTGCGCATAGTGCTGCTTGTTCCGTCAGACGAAACTGGGGTTTGCCGCATGATCCCTGCGTGCGCCCTCGCGGCCCTTCCCCGGGGCGAGGCATTCCGGCTCGACACCGTCGAACCGCCGATCGCGGTCTTCCACACCGACGACGGCGACCTGTACGCCGTCGACGACACGTGTACCCACCAGGACGCCTCACTCGCCGACGGCTGGCTGGAGGGATGCGAGGTGGAGTGCCCGCTGCACGCCTCCCGCTTCGACCTGCGGACCGGCCAGGTCGACGCCCCTCCCGCCAAACTGCCGGTGAGGACGCACGGCGTGGTCGTCGAGGACGGCACCGTCTACGTGGTCCCCTCGGACCTGCCGCCCAACCTGCCGCCAGGGGCCCGCGCGAGGACCGTGTGAGGCCCGCATGAGGTCCGTCGCCATCGTCGGAGCGTCGCTGGCGGGCCTGTACACCGCTCGGGCACTGCGTGACCAGGGGTTCGACGGCACGCTCACGATCATCGGGTCCGAACGCCATCGCCCCTACGACCGGCCTCCCCTGTCCAAGGAGTTCCTCGCCGGCCGGATCACCGAGGCCGACCTCGCTCTCGAGACCGAGGACGAGGATCTCGGCGCGGAGTGGCGTCTCGGCGTCCGCGCCTCGGGCCTCGACCGCCACGATCGCCGTGTCCTGCTCGCCGACGGGACGTCGATCACCGCCGACGGCGTCGTGGTGGCCACCGGCGCCACCGCCCGCTCCCTCCCCGGCGACTCCCCCTCACTGCGCGGAGTCCACACGCTCCGCTCGCTCGACGACGCTCTGGCGCTGCGCGCGGACCTCGTGACCGGCCGCCGCCTGGTCGTCATCGGCGCCGGTTTCATCGGGGCCGAGGTCGCCTCCACGGCTCGCGAACTGGGCCTCGGCGTGACCATCGTGGAGACGGCTCCCGCGCCGCTCGCCAGGGCGCTCGGCGGGGAGATGGGCACCGCGCTCGGCGCCCTCCACGAAGACCGCGGAGTCCTCCTGATCTGCGGCGTCGCCGTACAGGGCCTGACGGGAGACGACCGCGTGGACGGGGTCCTGCTCGCCGACGGGCGCCGGCTGGACGCGGACGTCGTGCTCGTCGGCATCGGCGCGCGGCCCGAGACCGGCTGGCTGGAGGGCAGCGGGGTCGACCTCGGCGACGGGGTGCTCTGCGACTCCGGAGGCGGCACGAGCGTGCCCGGCGTCGTCGCGGTCGGCGACTGCGCGTCCTGGTTCGATCCGGGACTCGGACACCACCACCGGGTCGAGCACTGGACCGGCGCGGTCCATCGGCCCACCGTCGCCGCCGCGACGCTCCTGTCCGGCGGGACCGCACCCGCCCCTCCGCAGGCCCCGCCGTACCTCTGGTCCGACCAGTACGGCAGGCGCATCCAGTTCGCCGGTCACACGCGCCCCGGTGACTCGGTCACCGTCGAGGAGGGCGACGTGGCGTCCCGCAGCTTTCTCGCCGTCTACCGGCGGGAGGACCGGCCCGTCGCGGTGCTCGGGGTGGACCAGGTCCGCCAGTTCACCCGGTGGCGCCGCAGGCTAGGCACCGTCAGCACGGGTTGAGGGATAGGGAGTGCATGTGAACCAGCCAACGGCCGGCGCATCGACCGGAGCGTCCACCGGAGCGCGGCCCGCGAAGGAGGCGGCGTGACCACGAGGAGCCTGCCCCCGAGCGTGATCGCCACTCTGCCCGGCGGTCACTACACCGACGAGAACATCTTCGCCCTCGAGCAGGCTCACGTCTTCGAGTCGATGTGGGTCTGCGTCGTCCGCGCCGCCGACCTGGCCAAGCCGGGCGCGTTCAAGACGGTTCAGGTGGGCCGGGAGAGCGTGCTCGTCACGCGGGCGCGCGACAACTCCATCCGGGCGTTCCTCAACGTCTGCCGCCACCGCGGCGCACGGATCAAGACCGAGGAGCGCGGCGAGGTCAAGCGGGCCTTCCAGTGCCCCTACCACGCGTGGACGTACGACCTCGAGGGCAAGCTCATCGCCGCCCCCAACCTCACCAAGATGCCGGACATCGACCGGGTCGAGTACGGCCTGATCAACGTCCACGTCCGGGAGTGGCTCGGGTACGTGTGGGTCAACCTCTCCGACGAGCCCACGCCGTTCGAGGAGGAGGTGCAGGGCCAGGTCGTGGAACGGCTCGGCGACCTCGACTCCATCCACAACTACGGCATCGAGGACCTCGGGCTGGCCCGGCGGACCGTCTACGACGTGAAGTCCAACTGGAAGCTCATCGTCGAGAACTTCATGGAGTGCTACCACTGCGCGACGATCCACCCGGAGCTCACCGAGGTGATCCCGGAGTTCGCCGAAGGGCTCGCCACGCAGCTGTCCGTGGGCCACGGGGCCGAGTTCGGCGAAGACGTCGAGGGCTTCACGGTGGACGGCTCGGTCGGCGCCGACCGGATCGACGGAGTCAGCGAGGACCAGGATCGCCGCTACTACGGGCTCACGGTCAGGCCGTTGGTGTTCGTCAACCTCGTGCCCGACCACGTGATCCTGCACCGGATGTTCCCGCTCGCGGTGGACCGCACGGTGGTCGAGTGCGACTGGCTGTTCCGTAAGGACGTGGTCGACAGCGGCCGCGACCTCGACTCGTCCATCGAGCTGTTCCACCGGGTCAACGTGCAGGACTTCGAGGCCTGCGAGCGGACCCAGCTCGGAATGGGCTCCCGCGCGTACGCCAAGGGCGGGGTGCTCGTGCCGAGCGAGCACCACATCGGCGGCTTCCACGAGTGGGTGCTCGACCGCCTGGGCACGACGCTCGCCTAGCCGGCGGGCCGGCGAGTGATCTTTTCAGGATCGCCGGACGGCTCAGCCGCCGTATCCCATGCGGCGGCTGATGTCATCCGCTCCGGCGATGAGGGTCGGCGCGAGCGCGTGCATCCGCTTCTCACTGAAGCGGTACGCCGGGCCCGAGGCGCTGACGGCGGCGACCACCTCGCCGTCGTGAGATCGGATGGGGGCCGCGATGGCGTTCAGCCCGATCTCGAACTCCTCCACGGTCACCGCGTATCCCCGCCGCCTGGCCTCGTCGAGCTCCGACCTCAGCTGCTCGGCCGAGGTGATCGTGCCGGGCGTGTACCGCTCGAGTCCCGAGACGCCGAGCAGCTCGTCGCGCTGCTGTTCGTCCAGGTGGGCGAGCAGCACCTTGCCGCTCGAGGTGGCGTGCAGCGGGGTGAGCTGCCCGACCCAGTTGTGGGCGGTGACCGCGGACGGGCCGCGTACCTGGTCGAGGTTGACCGCGTAGTGGGAGCGGGCGACGGCCAGGTTCACCGTCTCGCCGATCTCGTCGGCGAGACGACGGCACACCGGACGGCTCTGCTGTGTGAGGTCGAGTCTGGCCGCGACCCCTCCGGCGAGGCGGACGAGCCCGAAGCTGAGGCGGTACTTGCCCCGGTCCTCGGCCTGCTCCACCAGACCCCGGGCCTCCAGCGCGCCGAGCAGGCGAAACGCCGTCGACTTGTGCACCGCGATCTCCAGGGCGATCTCGCTCACGCCGGCCTCGCGCCGGCGCGAAAGGATCTCCAGGATGCTGATGGCGCGATCGACGGACTGGACGCCACCGCCTTCGGCTCGGGCACTGGAAGATTCTTCGGCCATAGCCGGACTGTAGCGCGCGAGCTGGACAGGACGGCCCGGCTGTTGCGAATTACGCACCCCATTGCACAGACCAATATCATCCTGCCCGGGAGGCAGACATGTACGACTTTGTCATAGTCGGCGGTGGATCGGCCGGCAGCGCTTTAGCGAACCGGTTGTCGGCCGACCCGTCGAACCGGGTGCTCGTGCTGGAGGCCGGCAGACCGGACTATCCGTGGGACGTCTTCATCCACATGCCCGCGGCGCTGACCTTTCCGATCGGCAGCCGCTTCTACGACTGGAAGTACGAGTCCGAGCCCGAGCCGCACATGAACGGCCGCCGGATCTACCACGCCAGGGGCAAGGTGCTGGGCGGCTCCAGCAGCATCAACGGGATGATCTTCCAGCGCGGCAACCCCCTGGACTACGAGCGCTGGGGAGCCGACCCCGGCATGGAGACGTGGGACTTCGCCCACTGCCTGCCGTACTTCAAGCGCATGGAGACCTGCCTCGCGGCCGACGCGGACGACCCCATGCGCGGGCACGACGGCCCGCTGGTGCTCGAGCGCGGGCCGGTGCGCAACCCGCTGTTCTCGGCGTTCTTCGAGGCCGTCCAGGAGGCGGGCTACCCGCTGACGGACGACGTGAACGGGTACCGGCAGGAGGGCTTCGCCCGCTTCGACCGCAACGTCCGGCGCGGACGCCGCCTGTCGGCCGCCCGCGCCTACCTCCACCCGGTGAAGAACCGGCCCAACCTGGAGATCAAGACCCGGGCGTTCGTCACGAAGATCCTCTTCGAGGGGAAGCGGGCGGTCGGCGTCGAGTACAACGGCAAGACCGTCCGGGCCGGCGAGGTGATCCTCTGCGGCGGCGCGATCAACTCGCCCCAGCTGCTTCAGCTCTCCGGCGTCGGCAACGCCGCGGAGCTGAAGGCGCTCGGCGTCGACGTCGTCCACGACCTGCCGGGCGTCGGGGAGAACCTGCAGGACCATCTGGAGGTCTACATCCAGTACGGCTGCAAGGAGCCCGTCTCGCTGCAGCCGGCGATGAAGCTGCGCAACCGGCCGTGGATCGGGGCGCAGTGGCTGTTCCTGCGCAAGGGTCCGGGAGCGAGCAACCACTTCGAGGCCGGCGGGTTCACCCGGAGCAACGAGGACGTCGAGTACCCGAACCTGATGTTCCACTTCCTGCCCGTCGCCGTGCGCTACGACGGCAGCTCGCCCGCGGGCGGGCACGGGTATCAGGTGCACATCGGGCCCATGTACTCCGACGCCCGCGGCTCCGTGAAGATCAAGAGCACCGACCCCCGGGAACACCCCGCGCTCCGGTTCAACTATCTGTCCACCGACCAGGACCGGCGCGAGTGGGTCGAGGCCGTGCGGGTGGCCCGTGACATCCTCAACCAGCCCGCGATGGGCCGGTACAACGCGGGAGAGCTGTCGCCGGGTCCTTCCGTCTCGACCGACCAGGAGATCCTCGACTGGGTGGCCAGGGACGGCGAGACCGCGCTGCACCCCTCGTGCACGGCGCGGATGGGCGTCGACGAGCTCTCCGTCATCGACCCGCTGACCATGCGGGTGCACGGCCTGGAGGGGCTGCGGGTGGTGGACGCGTCCGCCATGCCGTACGTGACCAACGGGAACATATACGCCCCGGTGATGATGCTGGCGGAGAAGTCCGCCGACCTGATCCTCGGCAACACCCCCCTGCCCGCCGAGCCGGTCGAGTTCTACCGTCACCAGAAGGTGAAGTGAGCACGTTGAAAGATCTCTACATCGGCGGGACCTGGCGGGAGCCGGTCGCGGGCGGCAGCCGCGAGATCCTTTCGCCGGCCGACGGCGGGCTCGTGACGACGGTCGCCGAGGCGACTCGTGACGACACCGAGCTGGCCATCGCCGCGGCGCGGGCCGCGTTCGACGAAGGACCGTGGCCGGGGACGCCCGAGCGGGAACGCGGAGCGCTGCTGCTGCGCGTGGCCGACCTCCTGGAGCGCGACCGCAAGGAGATCGCCACGGCCGAGTCGCTCGACACCGGCAAGCGGCTGGTGGAGAGCGAGTACGACGTCGACGACGTGGTGAAGTGCTTCCGCTATTTCGGCGGCCTCGCCGGGACCGACGCCGGGCGCGTGATCGACACCGGTCGTGACGACGCGATCAGCCGGGTCGTGTACGAGCCGGTCGGCGTGTGCGGGCTCATCACGCCCTGGAACTACCCGCTGCTGCAGACGTCGTGGAAGGTCGCCCCCGCGCTCGTCACCGGCAACACGTTCGTCCTGAAGCCGAGTGAGCTCACGCCGTCCACGGCCATCATGCTCATGCGGCTGCTGGAGGAGGCCGGGCTGCCCGAGGGCGTGGCCAACCTCGTGCTCGGCGCGGGAGCCTCGGTGGGCGCCCCGCTCGCGGACCACCCGGACGTCGACATGGTGTCCTTCACCGGCGGACTCGCCACGGGGCGGGTCATCATGGCCTCCGCGGCCGCGACGGTGAAGAAGGTCGCCCTGGAACTCGGCGGCAAGAACCCCAACATCGTCTTCGCCGACGCCGACTTCGAGGCCGCCGTCGACTTCGCGCTCACCGCCGTCTTCCTCCACTCGGGACAGGTCTGCTCGGCGGGCGCGCGCCTGCTCGTCGAGGACTCGCTGCACGACGCGTTCGTCGACGAGGTCGTACGGCGGGCCTCGCGGATCAGGCTGGGCGGGCCGTTCGACTCCGAGGCGGAGACCGGACCGCTGATCTCGGCGGCGCACCTGGCCAAGGTCGAGGCCTACGTGGCGGCCGGCGTGGCCGAGGGCGCCGTGCTGCGCTGTGGCGGGCAGCGGCTGCCGGGGAAGGGCAACTTCTACCCGCCGACCGTGCTCGACGAGTGCCACAGGGAGATGCGAGTGGTCCGGGAGGAGTCGTTCGGCCCCGTGCTGACGGTCGAGCGCTTCCGCGACGAGGACGAGGCGGTCAGGCTGGGCAACGACACCGACTACGGCCTGGCGGGCGCGGTGTGGACCCAGGACGCGGGCAAGGCCGCACGGGTGGCCCGGCGCCTCCGCCACGGAACCGTGTGGATCAACGACTACCACCCCTATGTGCCACAGGCGGAGTGGGGCGGATTCAAGCAGTCAGGCGTCGGGCGGGAGCTGGGCCCGACCGGCCTCAACGAATACCGCGAACCCAAGCACATCTGGCAGAACATCTCCCCCACCCCCCAAAACTGGTTCACCCCCTAACCCCCTCCACCCCTCGGGCGTGATCATGCACACATTCGTGATCACGCCCGTCTGCCTGCCCAAACCCACTCCGTGATCATGCACACCTTCGGCGACATGCCTGCCGACCCGCGCAAACCTCGGTCGTGATCATGCACAGGTTCGGCGATGGCCGCGTTGACCTGCACGAACCTCCGCCGTGATCATGCACGGGTTCGGCCGCAGACGGGTTGCCCTGCCCGAATCCATGCCGTGATCATGCGCAGATTCGCAGACGTACGGCCTGATCAGCGCTAATAGCTGACGTGATCATGCAAAGCCGCTCGCGCATGATCACGAAATGAATCTCCGCCGGTAGACGGGCATGATTCCGAACTTGTGCATGATCACGACCGAGGTTTGCGCGGGTCGGCAGGCATTCCGCCGAACCTGTGCATGATCACGCGGGAAGGGGCGGGAAAGGGAGGGGGATTTACGGGAGAAGGATGTTCTTGACAGGCATATGGGGTGAATAGGACGCTGTTGCGGGACGCGCATGACGTTTCGACATGCGCAACGACGGAGGTGTACATGGCTGGCCCGCGCGTCGTCATCATCGGAGCCGGAGTCGTCGGGGCCGCCCTCGCCGAAGAGCTCTCCGCCAAGGGCTGGACCGAGATCACGGTCGTCGACCAGGGCCCGGTTCCGGCCACGGGCGGCTCGTCGTCCCACGCCCCCGGCCTGGTCTTCCAGACGAACTCGTCCAAGACCATGACCGAGATGGCCAGGTACACGGTCGAGAAGCTGAGCGCGCTCGGCTGTTTCCTCCAGGTGGGCGGACTCGAGGTCGCCACCACGCCCGAGCGCCTCGTCGAACTGCGCAGGCGCCACGGCTGGGCCACCGCCTGGGGCCTGGAAGCGCACCTGCTGACCCCCGAGGAATGCGTCGAGCGGCACTCCCTCCTGTCCGCCGACCGGGTGCTCGGCGGGCTGTTCGTCCCCACCGACGGCCTGGCCAAGGCCGTCCGCGCGGTCGACGTCCAGCTCGAACGCGCACGCGAGCGCGGTGTCCGCGTCCTCGACCGGCACGAGGTCCTCGACATCCGCAACGAAGACGGCCGGGTCACCGGAGTCGTGACCGACCAGGGCGAGATCCCCGCGGACATCGTGGTCTGCTGCGCCGGAATCTGGGGGCCCAAGGTCGCCCGCATGGCGGGCATGACGCTCCCCCTCACGCCGCTCGCGCACCAGCTCGCCTGGACCGGCCCCGTCGCCGCTCTCGAAGGCCAGGCCGACGAGGCCGTCCGACCGATCCTGCGGCACCAGGACGCCGACCTCTACTACCGCGAACGGTTCGACCGGCTGGGCATCGGCTACTACGGCCATCGCCCCCTGCCGATCACCTCCGACGAGATCCTGCCCTTCGGCGAGGCGGAGGTCATGCCCTCGGTGCTGACCTTCACCGAGGACGATTTCGCGCCCGCCTGGGCCGAGACCCGGTCGCTGCTGCCGGACACGCGCGACGCCAAGGTCGAGGAGGGCATCAACGGGCTGTTCTCCTTCACGACCGACAACATGCCGCTGCTCGGCGAGTCCCCCGAGGTCAAGGGCTTCTGGGTGGCCGAGGCCGTGTGGGTGACGCACTCGGCCGGCGTCGGCAGGGCCATGGCCGAGTGGCTGGCCGACGGCCACTGCTCCTCGTTCGACCTGCACGAGTGCGACGTGAACCGGTTCGAGCAACACCAGCTCGCCCCCGACTACGTCCTGGCCCGCGACTGCCAGAACTACGTCGAGGTCTACGACATCATCCATCCGCTGGAGCCCCCGGCGGACCTCCGGCCGCTGCGGACCAGCCCCTTCCACACCCGCGAGCGCGAGCTCGGCGCGTACTTCCTGGAGGCGACCGGCTGGGAGCGGCCCCAGTGGTACGGCGCCAACGCCGGCCTGGCCGACGGCAGGGACATCCCCCACCCCGGCGACTGGGCGTCCCGCCACTGGTCGCCCATCGTCGGCGCGGAGGCCCAGGCGTCCCGCGAGTCCGTGGCCGTGTACGACATGTCGGCGCTCAAGCGCATCGAGGTCAGCGGGCCCGGAGCCACGGCCTTCCTCCAGCGCCTGTCGACCGGCGACGTCGACAAGTCCGTCGGCTCGGTGACGTACTGCCTGCTGCTCGACGAGGACGGCGGCATCCGCAGCGACGTCACCATCGCGAGGCTGGGCCGCGACCACTACCAGGTGGGCGCCAACGGCAACCTGGACCTGGACTGGTTCCACCGGCACGCCGACGGCACGGTCGTCGTCCGCGACATCACGGCCGGGACGTGTTGTATCGGCATCTGGGGGCCCCGTGCCCGTGAGGTCGTGGCGCCACTGGCCGGGCGCGACTTCTCCAAGGACGGCTTCCGCTACTTCCGCGGCAAGAAGGCCTACGTCGGGGCGGTTCCCGTCACGGCGCTGCGGCTGTCCTACATCGGGGAACTCGGCTGGGAGCTCTACACGACCGCCGACATGGGCGCCAAGCTCTGGGACACCCTGTGGGAGGCCGGCCAGGAGCACGGGATCATCGCGGGCGGCCGCGGGGCCTTCAACAGCCTCCGGCTGGAGAAGGGCTACCGGTCGTTCGGCACGGACATGACCTACGAGCACGATCCCTTCGAGGCGGGCCTCGCCTTCGCCGTCAAGCCCGACAAGGGCGACTTCATCGGCCGCGAGGCCCTGCTCGAACGCCGCCAGGACGTACGGCGGCGCCTGACCTGCCTGACCATCGACGGCCCCGAGGCCGTGGTCATGGGCAAGGAGCCGGTGTACGACGGCGACCACTGCGTCGGCTACGTCACGAGCGCGGCCTACGGCTACACGATCGGCAAGGGCATCGCCTACGCCTGGCTTCCCACCGAGCTGTCCACCCCCGGCCAGGTGGTGCACATCGGGTACTTCGACCGGCGGATCGCCGCGGTCGTCGCCGAGGAACCCCTGTTCGACCCCGCCATGGAACGCCTCCGCGGCTGACGCGGTCGCCGCATGAGCACCACCTCTGGAGGACCCGCCTTGAACTCACCCGAATCGCTGGTCGACATACCGCTCGCCGAGGCCGACCCCGAGGTCGCGGCGGCGATCGGCGCCGAACTGCACCGCCAGCAGTCCACGCTCGAGATGATCGCCTCGGAGAACTTCGCCCCGGTGTCGGTCATGCGGGCGCAGGGGTCCGTCCTGACCAACAAGTACGCCGAGGGCTACCCGGGCCGGCGCTACTACGGCGGCTGCGAGCACGTCGACGTCATCGAGCGGCTGGCGATCGACCGGGTGAAGGGCCTGTTCGGAGCGGAGGCGGCCAACGTGCAGCCGCACTCGGGCGCCCAGGCCAACGCGGCGGTCATGGCGGCCCTGCTCGAGCCCGGCGACACGATCCTCGGGCTGGATCTCGCGCACGGCGGCCACCTGACACACGGCATGCGGATCAACTTCTCCGGCCGCCTCTACAACGTGGTCGCCTACCACGTGCGGGAGAGCGACAACCTCGTGGACATGGACGAGGTGGAGCGGCTGGCCAGGGAGCACCGGCCCAAGCTGATCATCGCGGGCTGGTCGGCGTACCCCCGCCACCTCGACTTCGCGGCCTTCCGGCGGATCGCCGACGAGGTCGGGGCGTACCTCATGGTCGACATGGCCCACTTCGCCGGCCTGGTGGCCGCGGGGCTGCACCCCTCCCCCGTGCCGCACGCCCACGTCGTCACGACGACCACCCACAAGACCCTCGGCGGGCCGAGAGGCGGCGTCATCCTCTCCTCGGAGGAACTGGCCAAGAAGATCAACTCGGCGGTGTTCCCCGGTCAGCAGGGCGGCCCGCTCGAACACGTCATCGCGGCCAAGGCGGTCTCCTTCAAGATCGCGGCGAGCGCCTGGTTCGCCGACCGTCAGCGGCGCACGCTCGAAGGGGCGCGCATCCTCGCCGCCCGCCTCCTCGAACCCGACGCCGCCGCGGCGGGCGTGCGGGTCATCTCCGGCGGTACGGACGTCCACCTGGTGCTGGTCGACCTGCGCGAGTCCGAACTGGACGGCAGGCAGGCGGAGGACCGGCTGCACGCGGCCGGGATCACCGTCAACCGCAACGCCGTGCCGTTCGACCCCCGCCCTCCGATGGTCACCTCCGGACTCAGGATCGGGACCCCCGCGCTCGCGACGCGCGGATTCCAGGCCGCCGACTTCCAGGAGGTCTCCGACGTCATCGCGGCGGCCCTGATCGGCGACGGCGACGAGTCCTCCATCGCCCACCTGCGCGGACGCGTCGAGGCCCTGGCCGCGAAGCACCCGCTCTACACCGACGAGAACGCCGGAGATGGTTCGTGATGCGGGACGTCCCCGAGCATCCCGACTGGTTGTGGAGCAGCCCCGAGCCGAAACGCTCGTACGACGTGGTGATCGTCGGCGGAGGCGGCCACGGGCTGGCGACGGCCTACTACCTGGCCAAGAACCACGGGATCACCGACGTGGCGGTGCTGGAGCGCGGCTGGCTGGCGGGCGGCAACATGGCCCGCAACACCACGATCATCCGGTCCAACTACCTGTGGGACGAGAGCGCCGGGATCTACGAGCACGCCCTCAAGCTGTGGGAGGGGCTCGAGGACGACCTCGGGTATCCGATCCTGTTCAGCCAGCGCGGCGTGCTCAACCTGGCGCACAGCCTGCAGGACGTCAGGGACAGCGTGCGCCGGGTCCACGCCAACCGCCTCAACGGCGTCGACGCGGAATGGCTGGGGCCCGACGAGGTCAAGGAGATCTGCCCGATCGTCAACGTCTCGCCCGACGTGCGCTATCCGGTGCTGGGCGCGACCTACCAGCCGCGCGCGGGCATCGCCAAGCACGACTACGTGGCCTGGGGCTTCGCCAGGGCCGCCGCGGCGATGGGCGTGCACCTGATCGAGAACTGCGAGGTCACCGGCGTCGAGGTGGCCGGCGGCCGGGTCCAGGCCGTCCAGACGACGAAGGGCAGGATCGCGGCGGGCACGGTGGCCCTGTCCGCCGCCGGCCACTCCTCCGTCGTCGCGGCGACCGCCGGGGTGGAGTTGCCGGTGCAGACCCACCCGCTCCAGGCGCTCGTGTCGGAGCTGCTGGAGCCGGTGCACCCGACGGTGGTCATGTCCAACGCCGTGCACGTCTACGTCAGCCAGGCGCACAAGGGCGAACTGGTCATGGGCGCGGGCATCGACCCGTACAACTCCTACCGCCAGCGCGGCGCGTTCCACATCATCGAGCAGCAGATGTCGGCGGCTCTGGAGCTCTTCCCGATCTTTGCGCGGGCCCACGTCCTGCGCACCTGGGCGGGGATCGTCGACGTCACCCCGGACGCCTCCCCCGTGGTCGGCAAGACGCCCGTGGACGGCCTGCTCGTCAACTGCGGCTGGGGAACCGGCGGCTTCAAGGCGACGCCGGGCGTGGGCTGGTGCTACGCGCACACGATCGCCCACGGCGAGCCGCATCCGCTCAACGCCCCCTTCTCGCTCGAACGGTTCACCACCGGCGCGCTCGTGGACGAGCACGGCGCGGCGGCCGTGGCCCACTGAAGGAGATCCCCCGATGCTGCTGATCCCCTGTCCGTGGTGCGGGCCGCGCGACGAGGCCGAGTTCCACTACGGCGGGCAGGCGCACGTCGCCTACCCCGAGAACCCCGCGGCGCTCTCCGACGAGGAGTGGGCCCGCTATCTCTTCTTCCGTGACAACCCGAAGGGGCGGTTCGCCGAACGGTGGAACCACACGGCGGGCTGCCGCCGCTGGTTCAACGCCGTACGGAACACCGCCACCAACGAGATCGAGGCCGGCGAGGTGACCGCGTGACATCCCGTCGGATGACCGGGTGGCAGGGCGAGACGGTGCGGTTCCGTTTCGACGGCCGCGACTACGAGGGGGTCCGAGGCGACACACTGGCCTCCGCCCTGCTCGCCAACGGCGTGCGCACCGTGGCCGCCAGTCCGGCGCTCGGCCGCCCCCGGGGGATCTACGCCGCCTGGACGGAGGAGCCCAACGCCCTCGTCCAGGTCGCCGCGGAGCCGATGCTGCAGGCCACGACCGTCGAATTGCGCGACGGGCTCGACGCGCACGGCCTCTCGGGAAGGGGCCGGCTGACCGACGAGACGGACACGGCACGCTACGACGCCGTCCACGCGCACTGCGACGTCCTCGTCGTGGGCGCGGGCCCGGCCGGGCTGGCGGCCGCGACGGTGGCGGCGGAGACCGGCGCCCGAGTGATCATCGCGGACGACCGGCCGATCGCGGGCGGCAGCCTGCCGGACACGGCGGAGACGGTCGGCGGCGTGGCGGGAGCCGAGTGGGCGGCCGCGACGCTGGACGCGCTCGACGGCCGTCCCGACATCCGGGTGCTGCGCCGCACCAGCGTGTTCGGCTACTACGACGACAACTACCTCGTCGCCGTCGAGCGCCGCGGAGAGCACGCCCACTCGCGCGAGCGCGTGTGGCGCATCAGGGCCCGCCGCGTCGTGCTGGCGACCGGAGCGCACGAGCGGCCGATCGCCTTCGCGGGCAACGACCGGCCGGGCGTCATGCTGGCCGGGTCGGCACGCGCGTACGCCAACCGCCACGGAGTCCTCCCCGGCGACCGTGCGGTCGTGTTCACCACGAACGACAGCGCCTACGCCGCTGCCAGGGACCTCGCGGCGGCCGGCGTGGAGATCGCCGCGATCGTCGACACGCGGGCGACCCCCAGTCGCGGCGGAGACGGCGTGGAGATCCTCACCGGCCACGTGGTCACCGCGGTCGGCGGAGACGACGGCGTCTCGTCCGTCACCGTCTCCCCCTCTGACGGCGGGGCCGGCCGGGAGATCGAGGCCGACCTGCTGCTCGTGTCCGGTGGCTGGAGCCCGCTGGTCCACCTGTTCAGCCAGTCGGGCGGCGACCTGCGCCACGACGACGGGATCGGCTCGTTCGTACCCGCGTCCGCGCGGCAGGCGGTCGAGGTCGCGGGCGCCGCTCGCGGAGTGTTCACCCTGGCCGGATGCCTGGAGGACGGCGCCGCCGCCGGAGCGCGGGCCGCCGAGGCCGCCGGGTTCCGCGTGGAGGGCACGTTCGAGGTCCCGCGCACGCCGGACGAGGACCCGGCCGCACCGGCAGAGCACCTGTGGCTCGTGCCCGGGGCCGACTACAGCACGCACTTCGTGGACCTCCAGCGAGACGTCACCGTCGCCGACGTCATGCGGGCGACCGGAGCGGGCCTGCGCTCGGTCGAGCACGTCAAGCGCTACACCACGGCGGGCACGGCACACGACCAGGGCAAGCTGTCGGGTGTCCTCACCAGCGCGGTCGTCGGCCACGCCCTCGGCCTGCCGCTCGGCGATCTCGGCACCACCACGTTCCGCGCGCCGTACGTGCCGGTCGGCTTCGCGACGCTCGCGGGACGGCACAGGGGCGCGCTGCACGATCCGGTGCGGACCACGTCTCTGCACGAATGGCACGTGGCCTACGGCGCGCCGTTCGAGAACGTCGGCCAGTGGAAGCGGCCCTGGTACTACCCGCGTGCGGGCGAGGACATGGAGACGGCGGTCCTGCGCGAGTGCGGCGCCGTACGGGAGTCCGTGGGCGCGATGGACGCCTCCACACTCGGCAAGATCGACGTGCAGGGCCCGGACGCGGCGGAGTTCCTCGACCGGATCTACACGAACATGATGAGCACCCTCAAGGTGGGCGCGATCCGCTACGGCGTCATGTGCAGGCCCGACGGGATGGTCTTCGACGACGGCACCGTGATCCGCCTGGCGGACGACCGGTTCCTGGTGACCACGACCACGGGCAACGCGGCGGCCGTGCTCGACTGGATGGAGGAGTGGCTCCAGACCGAGTGGCCGGGGCTGCGCGTCTACTGCACGTCGGTAACCGAGCACTGGGCGACGGTGGCCCTCGCCGGTCCCGGCTCCCGTGACGTGCTGGCCGGACTGGCCCCGGGCCTGGCCGTGGACGCGGCGAGTTTCCCCTTCATGACCTGGCGGGACACCGAGGTGGCCGGGCTGGCCGCGCGGGTGTGCCGGATCAGCTTCTCCGGCGAGCTCGCCTATGAGATCAACGTCAACGCGTGGGACGGCCTCGCCCTGTGGGAGGCGGTCATGGGGACGGGGGTGGTCACGCCGTACGGCACCGAGACCATGCACGTCCTGCGCGCGGAGAAGGGCTACCCGATCGTCGGCCAGGACACCGACGGCACGGTCACCCCGGCCGACCTCGGCATGGACTGGGTCGTGTCGAAGAAGAAACCCGACTTCATCGGGAAGAGGTCGTTCGCCAGGGCCGACACGAGCCGGCCGGACCGCAAGCACCTGGTCGGCCTGTTGCCCGCCGATCCCGGCCGCCTGCTCCCCGAAGGCGCCCACCTGGTGGAGACGAGCACACTGCCCGAGCCGCCCGTACCGACCCTCGGCCACGTGACGTCGAGCTACCGGAGCGCGGTTCTCGGCAGCACCTTCGCACTCGCCCTGGTCAGCGGCGGGCGCGATCGGATGGGCGAGGTGTTGTACGTCCCGCTCGGCGGCGAGCAGGTCCCCGTCACCGTCACGTCCCACATCCTCTACGACCCCGAGGGAGCCCGCCGCGATGGCTGAGCGACTGAGCCCGCTGGCCCGGTTCACGCCGGTGTCGGCCGACGACCTGCGGATCGCGGAGATCCCCTTCCTCACGCAGATCAACCTGCGGGTGGATCCCAAGAGCCGGGCGGCCGCCGACATCGGGGTGGCGCTGGGCGCGCCACTGCCGACCGAGCCGGGCACCTGCACGAGCGCGGACGCCGACGTGCTCTGGATGGGGCCCGACGAGTGGCTGGTGGTCGGGGCGCGGGGCCACGATCTCGAGGCGACGATCCGGGCGGCGGCGGGGACGGCCCACGTGGGGATCACCGACGTGTCGGCCCAGCGCACGGTCGTCGCCGTGGACGGTCCGAGGTCACGTGACCTGCTCGCGCACGGCTGCGCCCTCGATCTGCATCCCCGGGTGTTCGGCCCGGGGCGCTGCGCGCAGACGATGCTCGCCCGCGCGCAGGTCGTGCTCGCCGCCCGGGAGGACGACGGGTTCCGCGTGTTCGTGCGGTCCTCGTTCGCGGGCTACCTCGCGGACTGGCTCCTCGACGCCGCCGCCGAATACCTGCCGGAGGGGACGGTCACATCTCGCTGAGTGTCTTGAGGAGCGACCGCATCACCGTGGAACGCCAGCCGCTGCCCATGTTCGTGAACGCGAAGGCCTGAGCCGGGTCGTCGAGGTCGAAGCCCGCGTGCTCGACGAAGAGCCGGGTCCCCTGTCCCTCGGCGACCAGTCTCCAGGTGACCGTGGTGTCCAGCGATCCGCCTCGCCAGCTGATGCGCAGCAGGCGTCCCTCCTCGACGTCGAGCACCTCGCACGAGATCACCCCGTCGAACTCGACCTGCGGGATCGGCCGGGTGGTGAAGGTGAAGCGGTGCCCCACCACGGGTTTCATGTCACCCGCCATCAGCCAGCGCTCCTGCAGGGCAGGATCGGTCAGGGCGCGCCACACCTTGGCAGGCGGGTGCGGCAGGAACTCGTCGACCTCGATCGACGTCCGATCAGTGCTCATGGTCATCGCCATCCTCCTCATCCAGCAGTTCACGCAGCCCGGCGAGCCTGTCCCGCCAGAACCGCTCGTACGGCGAGAGCCAGCGCGACACTTCCATCAGCGGCTCCGCCTCCAACCGGTAGAGCCGCCGCCGTCCGCTGCGCTCCTCGCTGACCAGCCCGGCGTCGCGCAGCACCCGGAGATGCTCGGAGACGCTCGGACGGCTCATCTCGAAATGCGAGGCCAGGTCGTTCACCGACCGCGGCCCTCTCAGCAACAGCGCCGTCAGCTCGCGCCGCACGGGACTGGCGAGAGCGGCGAAGACGTCCGCGTTCCCCGCCGTCACGCGCTCGCTTCCTGTCATGAGGAAACAATAGGTAGGAGATTTCCTACGTGTCAACCGTAGGAAATCTCCTACGCGTCATCGCGTGCCCGCCGACGCGGTCGAGTGCCCGTCCTGAGCGCCCCGGCATGATGGAGGCATGGTCCGCGGGAAACTCGACCTGCGCGTCGCGGCGGAGCTGTGGCTGTTCCTCCCGCCCCGCCGGCGGCACGCCGATCTGCGCCTTCCTTACGACGGCACGTCGTCGCTGGGGCACGTCGTCGAGTCGGCGGGCATCCCGCTCCCGGAGATCGGCTCGCTTCTGACCGGCGGCCGGCCGATCACGCCGTCGTACCGTCCGAGCACGGCCGACGTCGTCCACGTGTGCGGGATGCCGAGGCCGCAGCGGATCCCTGCTCCCCGGTTCGTCCTCGACGTCCACCTCGGCACGCTCGCCAGGCGGCTGCGCCTCGTCGGCGTCGACGTCGCCTACCGGAACGACCTCGACGACGACGCGCTGATCATCCAGGCGAACGCCGAGCGGAGAGTGCTGCTCACCAAGGATCGCCGGCTGCTGTTCCGCCGGAGCCTGTGGCTCGGCGCCTACGTCCGCGGCGCGCGCCCGGACGATCAGTTCCGCGACACGCTCGATCGTTTCGCGCCGCCACTCGCACCCTGGACCCGGTGCACGGCATGCAACGGACTCCTGTCCCCGGTCGCCAAGGCCGAGATCGAAGAAGTCCTGCCGCCGGGGACCAGGCGGAGCTACGACACGTTCGCCCGATGCCCCGACTGCGGCCACGTCTACTGGCGCGGAGCGCACGGGAACCGGCTGGAGGCCATCGTGGAGAGCGCGTCGCGCCTGGCAGGAACCACGAACGTCGGTCACGTCTGATGGGAGTCGTACGGCATGCGGCGCTGGAGGAGGAACAGCCAGAGGATGGACGGCAGCACCAGCAGCGCGCCCACCCCGGCCACCACGAGGACGGTAGTGATCACCACCGGCGTCGCGGCGGCCTCCTGGTAGGTGAGCCCCGGCGGCAACACGGCGGGATACTGGGCGACCGGCCAGCCCCACATGACGGCCACGACGGCGAGCACGGCCGCCGCCCGCACGAGCAGGTGGCGCCGCCGCCAGAGCAGGACGATCGACGCGATCCCGAGCACGGCGCTGGCCACGACCAGGGGCAGCGCCCGGTGGGTGAGGCCGGAGTACAGGCGGGGCGCGTCCTGATGGAGCACCGCGATGCCGGCGAGCGCGACGGCGCCGGTCGCGGCGGCGGCCACGAGGGCGCGGAGGCGGAAGCCGTCCGCCAGTTCCGGCGTTCCCGAGCGGGCGGCGTCGTCGCACAGGTAGACCGCCGCCAGGTAGGCGCAGACCAGGACGGCGAGCGCGCCTCCCAGCAGCGAGGTCGGGTTCAGCCAGCTCGTCACCAGGTCACCCGCCGCGAGACCCGGTTCGACCCTGCCGGACGCGATCGCCCCGGCGACCGTTCCGAGGAAGAACGGGGTGAGGACGGACGACAGGGCGAAGGCCCCGCCGAACAGGCGTTGCTGCCACAATTCCGTGCTGGCCTTGCGGAAGGCGAAGGCGGCGCCCCTCGCGATGATCCCGAGCGCGGCCAGCGTGAGCGGGATGTAGAGCGTGGACATCACCGAGGCGAAGACCATGGGGAAGCCCGTCCACAACACCACGAGCACGAAGATCAGCCAGACGTGGTTGGCCTCCCATACCGGCCCGATCGAGTGCTCGATGAGCCGCCGCTGCGGCATCCCGGCCCGGCTGCGCCCGGCGAGCAGGTCCAGGACGCCGGCGCCGAAGTCGGCCCCGCCCAGCAGCGCGTAGAGGGTGAGCCCCACCCACATGACGGCCAGGAGGATCTGCGCCGGTTCCATCAGGTTTCCGCGGTTTCCTGGGGGGCGACGTGCCCGGTGCGGGCCACGTGGCGCAGGACGTAGACGACGGCGACCGTGAGGACCGCGTAGACGACGGCCACCACGGTGAACCCCGCCCACAGGCCGGGCGCGGGGTTCACCGCCTCCAAGGTCCGCATCCTGCCGTACACGATCCAGGGCTGCCTGCCCACCTCGGTCACGACCCAGCCCGTCTCGACCGCGACGACGGCGAGAACGCCCGCGACGGAGGCGAACCGCAGGAACCACGGCGAGGCGGGCATGTCGCGGCGCCGCCACCAGCTCAGGGCCAGCCAGGCCGACAGGAGCAGCAACAACGTCCCGATGCCCACCATCGTGTCGAACGCGAGGTGGACGGGCGCGATCGGCGGCCGGTCCGCGGGCGCGGCCCGGTCCAGCCCCTGGACGACCGTCCCGGGCGTGAAGCCCACCAGCATCGACAGCCCGCTGGGGATCTCGACCGCGTACCGGATTTGACCGTCGAGCACCAGCCCGCCGAGGTGCAGGGGCGCGTTCGGGCCGGTGCGGAACAACGCCTCGGCGGCGGCGAGCTTGGTGGGCTGGTAACCGGCGAGGAACCTCGCGGCGAAGTCGCCCGCGAGGATCTGGACCGGCGAGAGCGCGGCCGCGAGCGTGAACGGGACCAGGAAGCCGAGGCGGTGGTAGCGGTCCCGGCGGCCCCGCAGCAGCGCCACCGCGTAGACCCCGGCGGTGCCGAACCCGGACACCATGAAAGCCGCGATGATCATGTGAACGCTCTGCGGAGCCGTGGCCGGGTTGAACATGGCGGCCCACGGGGCGACCCCGGTGACCCGGCCGCCGTCGAGGTCGAAACCGCGCGGCTGGTTCATCCAGGCGTTGGCGGACACGACGAACATGGCCGACGCCACACCCGCCACGAGCACGGGCACCCCGCTGAGCAGATGCGCCCGGGGAGAAAGCCGGTCCCAGGCGTAGAGGTAGATGCCGAGGAAGATCGCCTCGATGAAGAAGGCGATGCCCTCCAGCGCGAACGGAAGGCCGATCACCTCGCCGTAGACGCCCATCAGGCCGGGCCACAGCAGACCCATCTCGAAGCTGAGGATGGTGCCGGAGACCGCCCCGACCGCGAAGAGCACGCCGACCGCCGTGGCCCACCGACGGGCGAGACGCAGGTAGTCCGCGTCGCCGGTCCGGTGGGCCCGCCATTCGGTGAACAGCAGCAGCGCGGGCATGCCCACGCCGAGACAGGCGAAGACGATGTGCCAGCCCAGGGAGAGCGCCATCTGGGTCCGCGCCGCCACCAGATCGGCCGGGCTCGCCGGGCCTGCCAGGACGGCGAGCGGTGTCATGGCTGGTCCGTGCCCCGGCACCACCGCCGCACAAACCGCGCGGCGGGTATGGAAACGATCAAGGGTGATCGGCCGGGCGATTCGCGGACGATGCGGGATGAGGTATTTACCGGAAGCGGGCCGGTTGCGGGGAACGCGCCCGCGAGGCTGTGGGAACAGACACCACCATGACGCGCAACATGGTGAACGGCGCCGTCGGCGGCGCGCTCGCGACCGCCGCGTACAGCGCCGTCCTGATGGCCGGCGACCGGGCGGGCCTGCTGGACCAGACGCCACCCAAGAAGATCATGCGGGTCGCCCTCCCCGGCAGCAGGCACCGGCGCAAGCCGGGTGAGGGGGTGCTCGCGACGATCGCCCACTACGCGTACGGCAGCGGCGCGGGAGCCGTGCTCGGCCTGCTGTTCCGCGGCCAGCGGATCCCTCTCCCGGTCGGAGCGGCCTACGGCCTGGCGGTCTGGTATGCCAGCTTCCAGCACGTGATGCCCCGGCTGGGCGCCTATCCGCCGATCTCCCGTGACAGCCCGGGGCGCCAGGCTCTCCTGGCACTGGGCCACGTGGTGTACGGAACGTCTCTCGCGATCTCGATGAACCGGCTCAGGACCGACAGGACCCCGGGTGCGCGGATCCTGCCGAGCGAGCGCTCCCAATACGAGCAGTCGAAGTTCCTGACCCCGCCACAACCGGTGTCCTGAGAACCCTCCGGCCACGTGGGCTCGATTGCGTCAAGGGATGCTAGACGGCATACTCCTTGTCTATTACGCATAGACACCCGTGTTTCAGGAGGCACCCCCCGATGGACCCAGACAACCCGGTCGCCATGGCTCTCGACGAGGAACTGCTGCTCCAGGCCCGTCAGGCGGGCACTCGGTGGGCCGAGGCGCAGGACCACGTCGTGCAGGCCAAGACCGCCTACCACCAGGCCGTCCGGCGCCTGCACCTGGGAGGAGCGTCGCTGCGCGAGATCGCCGAGGCCCTCGGCATCAGCCACCAGCGGGTTCACCAGATCATCGAGGCCACCGGCGGCACGGCCGGCTGGAGGTCCCGCAGGAAATCCGCCGACCCCGCGTGCGGTTTCTGCGGGGCGGGCAAGACCGAAGTCACCCGGCTCGTCGCCGGGCCCGGCGTGTTCATCTGCGACGGCTGCGTCTCGATCGCCTGCCGGGTCGTCGAGGAAGCCGGACGGCCGGACGCGTCACGCGCCCATCTGGAACTCGTGGCACTCCCCAGCGCGCTGTCGTGTTCCTTCTGCGGCAAGTCCGCCACGGAGGTCTCGGCACTCGTGACCGGCGGAGGAGTCCGCATCTGCGAGGGCTGCGCGCGGTTCTGCGACGAGATCATCGAAGCGCGGTCGCTATGACGCCGGTCGCTCACCACACCGGCACCCGCCGTCCGATCACCGGTGCCGACTCGCGTACGAACGATCGGCCGGCCACCGGCGACGCCCGCCATGTGGCGGGCCGTCCCCGCCACATGGCGCTGTCCTGGACTCCCGGCGCGTTGCAGCATGGGTCTACCACGCTGACACGCAACCTGGAGGGCCGATGACCACCCCGTCTTCCCCGCCGCACGACGACCGCCTGAGCCCTCCGCCGTTCGACCCCGAACTGGCCGCCGCTCTGGCGATCATGGCGGAGAGCATCCCCTCCTCGCTGCTGCCGGAGATGATCCCCGCCCTGCAGGGCGGGGCCGTCCTGATGCGGCCGTCGGACGACGACCTCCGCCGAGGGGGCGCCTTCGAGATCGAGGAGCGCACCATGCCCGGGCCGGAGGGCGCCCCCGCCATCTCGCTGCTCATCTGCCGGCCCGCCGGGGTGACCGGTCCGATCCCCGCCCTCTACAACATCCACGGCGGCGGCATGGTCATGGGCGACAACCGGACCGGGATCGAGGGCATCCTGGAGATGGCCCAGGAGTTGGGGCTCGCCGTGGTGTCGGTCGAATACCGCCTGGCGCCGGAACACCCGCACCCCGCCCCGGTCGAGGACTGCTACGCCGGCCTGGTCTGGACGGCGGAGCACGCGGAGGAGATCGGCGTCGATCGGGACAGGATCGTCGTCGGCGGCGGCAGCGCGGGAGGCGGCCTGTCCGCGGCGGTCGCGCTGCTCGCCCGCGACCGCGGCGGTCCGTCGCTCGCCGGTCAGCTGCTGGCCTGCCCGATGCTCGACGACCGCAACGACACCGTGTCGAGCCTGCAGATGGCCGGACTGGGCGTGTGGGACAGGACGTCGAACGACACCGGATGGACGGCGCTGCTCGGGGAACGGCGGGGCGGCCCCGATGTCTCCCCGTACGCCGCCCCGGCCCGCGCGGAGGACCTTTCCGGGCTGCCGCCCGCCTTCATCGACGTGGGTTCCGCCGAGACGTTCCGCGATGAGGACGTGGCCTACGCCACCCGCATCTGGCAGGCGGGCGGCCAGGCGGAGCTGCACGTGTGGCCGGGCGGGTTCCACGGGTTCGACATCATGGTGCCCCAGGCCGCGATCTCCCAGGCGGCCCGCGCCGCCCGAATCGACTGGCTGCGCCGCCTGCTGACCCGCTGATACCGCGCCGCCTGCCGGCGGGCTGGTCGCGCGCCGGCCCGACGTGCCGAGCCGGCCGCGACGCCGGCCGCACGCCGGGGCGGCGCGCCTTCGCAGAGCGGCGGCCCTGGCACCGATTCCCCGCACGATGCAGGATTGGGCCTGTGAAGGAGCTTGCCGGCCGGCTCACGGCACTCGACCCCGACGCCGGCGCGGCGGTCCGGGTGATCGCCTACTTCGATCGGCTCCTCGAGACCCGTGCGGGCCTGGAGGCGCTGGTGCGTGGGGCGGCGGTGCTGGCCGGCTGCCCGGCCCGGCTGGCCGACGAGAAGCGCGGCGTCCACGTCAGGGTGGACGCCGACGGCCGGCGGGCCGACGACGAAGAGCCCGCCGACCCCGCGTGGTTGTCCGCGCCGCTGACGCCGGACGGCCCGCCCGCGTTGTGGCTGGAACGCGAGGGACCTGCCGGCGTGGTCGACGCGATGGTGCTGGAACGGGCCGTGGCCTCGATCCGTGCCGTGCTCGATCGCACGCGTGGCAGCGCCCCGGTGGACGCCGCGGGCGACCAGGCCTTCGTCGAGGTCCTGCTGGACGCGTCCGCCTCGGAGACGGCGCGCCTGCACGCGGCCCGGCGTCTCGGCCTGCGCCCCGGCGTCCCGGCCAGGGCCGTGGCACTCGCGGGCGGTCAGGCCCTGATCCAGTCCGTGCCTCCGTCCGGCGCCGCTCCGCCGCCGGGGGACCCGCGCGCGGGGGTCGGCCCGGCGGTGCGCCTCCTCGACCTCCCGGCGTCCTGGTCGGCCGCGCTCGTCGCCCTCCGGCTGACCGCCGAAGGGACCGAGCAAGACCCCGGACCGCGGCTCGTGCGGGCCGACCAGATGGGCGGGCTCGCCGTCCTCGCCGCGGCGATCGGCCCGGGAAGCGATCCCATCCCGGACGTGCACGCCCTGGATCGCGCCGCCGCGGCGGCCCCGTGGATGCTGGCCATGCTCGACGCGGTCGCCTCCCAGTCCAGCCTGCGCACCGCGGCGACGGCACTGCACCTGCACCACTCCACGCTGCAGGATCGGCTGGCCCACGCCGAGCAGGTGCTCGGCTGGTCCGTCCACGGGCCGCAGGGACGGTTGCGACTGCAGCTCGCCCTCGCGCTACGGCGCCTGCACCACCACGCGCCTGCGGCCGCCGCCGTCAGCGACCGGCCAGGGTGAGCCCGAAGTCGCCCGCGGGGTCGGTGTAGAAGCGCACGACCTCGAATCCCGCGGCGGCCAGTTCGCTCCGCACGCCCTCCTCGCGGAACTTGGCGCTGATCTCGGTCCGCATCTCCTCACCGGGTTCGAAGGCGAGGGACAGGCCGAGGCCGCCCAGCCGTACGGGCATGGCCCTGGTCGCCCTGAGACGCATCTCGATCCAGTCGTTGTCCTCGTCGTACCGGGCGACGTGCTCGAAGGCGTCCGGCTCGAAGTCGCCGTCCAGCTCCCGGTTGATCACGTGGAGCACGTTGCGGTTGAACGCGGCCGTGACCCCGTGGTCGTCGTCGTAGGCCGCGACCAGCCGCCGGACGTCCTTCACCAGGTCGGTCCCGAGCAGCAGGGTGTCACCCGGCCTGAGGGTGGAGCGCAGCTCCTTGAGGAACACCTCGCGGGCCGCCGGCGGGAGGTTCCCGATGGTCCCGCCGAGGAAGGCGACCATCCGCCGTCCCGTCCTCGGCAGCAGCGAGAGGTGGTGCTCGAAGTCGGCGCGGACCGGCCGTACGGCCAGGCGGGGATAGCGGGCGGCGAGCCGCTCGGCGGCGGCCTCCAGGGTGACCGCGTCGACGTCCACGGGCATGTAGGTCCGCAACGTGCCCGAGCCGGACAGCGCGTCGAGCAGCAGGACGGTCTTCTCACTGGTGCCCGAGCCGAGCTCGACGAGCGTGTCCGCCCCGCTGCGCGCGGCGATGTCGGCCGCGTTCCTGCGCAGGATGGCGAGCTCCCTGCGGGTCGGGTAGTACTGGTCGAGCCGTGTGATCCGCGAGAACAGGTCGCTGCCGGCCGCGTCGTAGAACCACTTCGGGGGCAGCCACTTGGGCGTGGAGGTCAGCCCGGTGCGCACGTCGTGTTCCAGCGCCTGCCGCAGGTAGTCACCGTGGAGATGGTCGATCAGCGTCATGTGGTCGCTCCTCAGTCGATGGGTGTCACGAGCACGCCGTCGGGGGACGCGAGCAGGAGGTTGCGGTCGGGCACGGCCTGCCATCCGGGGCGGTCGTCGAGCGGCTCGCTCGCCACGAGCACGCCCTCCCCGAGATGGGCGTAGAGGGTGTCCCCCCACGCCGTCGCGGCGAGCTCCATCCCGCCGCACACGAGCAGGTTGAGCCGCGCGGCCGGGTCGGCCTCCGCGGCGCCCCTGACGACGAGGGGAAGCGTCCGGGCGAGCGGGATCCCCTCGCGGAGAAGCGCGAACACGGCGGAGGCGAGCCACGCCGAGTCGCACGCGCTCTCCGAGCCGGGCGCCAACGGCCGGACGGCCTCCCTCTGGACCCGGCCGTTGTGGCTGAGCAGCCAGATGCCGTCCGCGAACGGGGCGGTGGCCGACTCCTCGATGGGCATGCCCACGGTCGCCGACCTGACGGCGGCCATCAGGCAGGAGGAGCGCGCGACGCCGGCGATGCCGGGCAGGTTGGCGTCGGCCCAGATCGGGATCGACCTGCGGTACCGGACCGGCTCGGAGAGGGAGGGGTCGTACCAGCCCACCCCGAACCCGTCGGCGTTGACGCTTCCGAACCGTTGCATGCGCGGGGCGTACGCCTGCCGGAGCAACCCCTGATCAGGCTCGAAGATCAGCGAGGACAGGCTTCGCGACGGCCCCAGCCAGGCCGCGTGGCGGCACATCTAATCCTCCGAGCGGGCGCACCGGAACCCGGAGAAGATCTGCCTGCGAACCGGATAGTCCCAGTTGCGGAACGTGGTCCTGACGGCTGAGGGATGGGTGGCCCAGGATCCGCCGCGGAGCACCCGGTGCTCCTGGCCGAAGAAGACCTCGCTGTACTCCTTGTAGGGGAAGCTCCGGTAGCCCGGGTAGGGCAGGAACCACGAGTCGGTCCACTCCCAGACGTCCCCGATGAGCTGCTCCACCCCGTACGGGCTCGCCCCCTGGGGGAACGCCCCGATCGGCGCGGGACGCGCCGCCAGGTGGCCGAGGTTCGCCTGGTCCAGCGTGGGATCGGCGTCCCCCCACGGATAGGTCCGCCCGCCGCAGGCCTTCTCCCACTCGGCCTCGGTCGGCAGCCGCCCGCCGGCCCAGCGGGCGTAGGCGTCGGCCTCGTACCAGGACACGTGCTGCACCGGCTCGTCCGCGGGCACGGGCTCCGGCCGGCCGAACCGGGTGCGCCACCAGATGTCGCCGTCTCTCGTCCAGAAGAGGGGGGCGCGGACGCCCTTCGCCTCCACCCACTGCCATCCCTCGGCCGTCCACCAGCGGGGATCCTCATACCCACCCGAGGCGACGAACTCCGTGTACGCCCCGTTGCTCACGGGGAACCGGTCGATCCAGTACCCCGGGAGGTACATCCGGTGGGCGGGCCGCTCGTTGTCGTACGCCCAGGGCGTGGCGGCGGCGCCCATCGTGAAGATCCCCCCGGGGATGTGGACCTCCCGGGGCGCTCCGAGGTTCGTGGAGCGGCCGGGCGGCAGGTCGCCCTCGCGGATCAGGCCGGGCTCCCTCGACAGTTGCAGGGTGGCGAGCATGGTCTCGTCGTGCTGGTGCTCGTGCTGCACGACCAGCCCGAAGACGAAGCCTCCCGCCCGCAGCGGGTCCGGGTCGTCGAGATCGATCTTGTCCAGGACGTCGAGGACCCGACCGCGCACCCCCGAGATGTAGCGCCTGGCCTCGTCGGGCCCGAGGAGAGGGAGGCTCGGCCGGGCGCTCCGCGTGTGGGTGAAGGCGTCGTAGAGATCGTCGATCTCCGGCCGCAGCGGGGTGATCCCCCCGACCTCGCGCAGCACCCAGAGCTCCTCGTAGTTCCCGACATGGGCGAGGTCCCACACGAGCGGGGACATCAGAGGCGAATGCTGGCGGACGAGCAGGTCGTCGTCGACGTCGGTGTAGGCCAGGGAGCGGTCGCGCACGGCGGCCAACTCGGCGGCGATCTTCTCTTTGAGGGCGGTCACATCAGGGACCTTGATGGAATCGGTCACGCGTACATCTCCTCCATCAGATCGACGGCCGGCGAGCGGCCGGACTCGATGTGCTTGGCGGCGAAGGCGCAGACACGGGCCACCAGCCAGGGTTCGGCCCCCAGGCGGGGAAGGGCCTCGGCCGCCGCCAGGAAACACGTCCCGGCCGCCTCGCGCAGCGCGGGGTCGGCCAGGCCGAGGCGGGCCGCCGGCACCCAGCTGTCGCGCACCGGCCCGGCGGCGTCGAGCGCGACGGCGGCCGCGCGGTCGTCCATCAGGAGGGCGCTCACGACGGCGGCGCAGACCGGCCAGTCGGCGGCGCCCTGGGCGTCGAGATAGCGGATCTCGAGCCAGCCGCGTGGCCGTACGGGCGGGAAGAGGGTCGTCGCGTGGTAGGCCACGTCGTCCTCCTCCGGCGGTCGCCCGGCCACGGTCTCGAAGTCGCGGAACGCCGATCCTGCCGGCACGGCGCGGATGCCGTCGCCGTCCCGGACCATCATGAGCCCGGCGTCCAGCAGGTACCGGGCCCAGTCGCCGGCCGGGTCGCCGCCCGCCGCCGCGGAGGCGGTCCTGGACGGGTCCAGGTTGAACCACACCGCCTGGCGTCCGGACATCCAGCCGTCGGCGGGCGAGTTGGCGAAGGCCGCGACGAGGACCGGCCCGAGCACGTGGGCGCGGGCCCACCGCTCCGCGGGGTCGGCGCCTAAATCCACGTTGACCTGGATCGAGGCTGTCGAGCACATCATCGTGATCCCGTACGGCACGCCGAGATAGGCCGCCATGGCGTCGTAGCGCGGCTCCCGGAGCTGGCGTTTCGGTGGCCGCAACCGGTCGAGGCCCCCCGCCCCCAGGGTCAGCCCGGCCCCGGCCAGGCCGAGCCGCACGGCGTCGACGTCGGCGATGAGATCGGCGACGGCCTGCGGGAGCGGCCCCGGCGGAGCCGAGAGCTCGAGCTGCCCGCCCGGCTCGAACGTGACCCGGCTGCCGCCCGGCAACGGTGGAAGGGCGGCCATGGTCCGGGCGATGGGGACGTGCTTCGCGGGGACCTCCGCGTCGAAGACGAGGAACTCCAGCTCGACGCCGACCCGGTCGGTGGTGGCGCCACGAAAACACTTCCGGGCGTACGCCTGTACGTCGGTCATTCGCCCCTCCATCGGCGTCCACGCGGATCTCCAGACTCCGCGAATGGCGCAGAACTTTCCGGGGAACGAGTTCTCCCCGGGAGCATCACGAACTAACCTGAATTGCCATAAAACCAGGGGATTTAGCGGGAAAAAAGGCAAGCTCCCCCGACCATCCCTCCACGCAAGGCTCTCACCTGGTGATGCCGGTAGCGTTGGGTGCCATGACAGCTATGGACCCCACAACCTCGGGCGCCCACGGAATCGGCCTGGCGACGATCGCGGCGGACGGCACCGTCCTCGACACGTGGTACCCCTCCCCCGCTCTGGGCGAGCCGCCCGTCATCGGAACAGAACCGCTCGCGGTGGCCGGTCTCGACGAGGACCTGGCCGCGCTCCTGGGGCCCGACCCCGCCCGCGGCGTCGAGGTCGTGGCGGTGCGCACCGGGATCGCCGACCTGTCCGCGCCGCCTGCCGACGCCCACGACGCGTACCTGCGGCTCCATCTGTTGTCCTCCCGCCTCGTGCGCCCCCACGGCCTCAACCTGGACGGGGTCTTCGGCCTGCTGGCCAACGTCGTGTGGACCAACCACGGCCCGTGTGTGGTGGAGGGCTTCGAGTCCGTACGGCTCCGCCTGCGCGCCCGGGGGCCCGTGACCGTCTACGGCGTGGACAAGTTCCCCCGGATGGTCGACTACGTGCTGCCCACCGGGGTCCGCGTCGCCGACGCCGACCGCGTACGGCTCGGCGCGCACCTGGCGAGCGGCACCACCGTCATGCACGAGGGCTTCGTCAACTTCAACGCCGGAACCCTCGGCGCCTCGATGGTTGAGGGCAGGATCTCGGCCGGGGTCGTCGTGGGCGACGGCTCGGACGTCGGCGGCGGGGCCTCGATCATGGGCACCCTGTCGGGCGGCGGCAAGGAGATCATCTCCGTCGGAGAGCGGTGCCTCCTGGGTGCCAACTCCGGGATCGGCATCTCCCTGGGCGACGACTGTGTGGTCGAGGCGGGCCTCTACGTCACGGCGGGCACCAAGGTCACGCTGCCCGGCGGCGAGGTCGTGAAGGGCAGGGAGTTGTCCGGCAAGAGCGGGCTCCTGCTGCGCCGCAACTCCACGACCGGCGCGGTCGAGGCGGTCCACCGGGCCGGCACGGGCATCGAGTTGAACTCCGCCCTCCACGCCAACGACTGACCCCTGAGATGTCCCTGAGGTAGCCCTGAACTTGGCCGCCCGCCCTGTGATCGTGGGGCGGGCGGAGCTTACGGTGAAGACATGGGACGCATTCTCCTCATCGCAGCGGCGGTCATCGTCGGCTTCTTCGTGCTCGGTTCGATCATCTCTCTCATCTTCGGCGCGCTGAAGTGGGTACTGATCATCGGCGCCGTCGCACTGATCGTGTCCGTCGTCGTCAAGCTGACCCGCTCCGGCGGAAGCCGCGATCACTACGCCTGACCCACTCATCCCGGCGGCCGGCCGTGGGCGCCGCGGCCGGCCGGGGCCCGTCCACGCGGCATCATGGGAGCCGCCGGGCCAACCGCTCATACGGCGCATACCATCGCTCATATGAGCACCTCTTCACACGCACGGGTGGTCGACGCCGACCGGGTGAGCGCCGTCATGGCGTCGCTCCCCCCTGAGACGGCGATCGAGGGCCTGGCCCAGGTCTTCGGGCTTCTGTCCGATCCCGGGCGGCTCCGGCTGATGGCCGCGCTCCTCGAGGGTGGCGAGATGTGCGTCTGCGATCTCGCGGCGGCGTGCGGCCAGAGCGAGTCGGCCGTCTCCCACGCGCTGCGACTGCTCCGGCTCAACCGCGTGGTGAAGGTGCGGCGGTCCGGCCGGATGGCGTACTACCGGCTGGCCGATTCGCATGTACGGATGCTCTTCGACCTCGGCCTCACCCACGTGACCCACGACGAGGCCGGCTCACATGACTGATCAGCGGGCCGCCCGCGACCGCGGGCACGCCCCGGGGTCCGGAGCCGAGCGGGCACACGGGCCCGGAGACGGGCACGACCCCGACGCGGGACACGGGCACGGAGACGTTGGCGACCACGACGCGGGCCAGGGCCAGGGCCACGACGCGGGACACGGGCACGGACACGGCCACGGGCACGCCGTGCGCTCGGACGCCGACCGGCGCCCACTTGTGGGAGCGCTGCTCCTGATCCTCGGCTTCATGGCGGCCGAGGTGGTGACCGGACTGCTGGCCGGCTCCCTGGCGCTGCTGTCGGACGCCGGCCACATGCTGACCGACGCCGCCGCGATCGGGCTGGCGCTCGTCGCCATGCGGATCGCCGCACGCCCGGCCAAGGGCGGCTTCACCTACGGGCTCAAGCGCGTGGAGATCATCAGCGCGCAGATCAACGGCATCACGCTGCTGCTGCTCACGGTGTTCTTCGTCGCCGAAGGCGTGCACCGGCTGGTGTCCCCGCCCGTGGTCGAGGGTGCGCTCGTGGCCGTGACCGGCCTCGTCGGCATCGTCGTCAACGTGATCGCCGCCTGGCTCATCAGCAAGGCCAACCGGTCGAGCCTCAACGTCGAAGGGGCCTTCCAGCACATCCTCAGCGACCTCTACGCGTTCATCGCCACGGCGGCGGCCGGTCTCGTGGTCTGGCTGACCGGGTGGGCCCGGGCGGACGCCATCGCCGCCCTGGTGGTGGCCGCCCTGATGGCCAAGGCGGGCTGGGGCCTGGTCCGCGACTCCGGCCGCGTCTTCCTCGAGGCGGCGCCCGCGGGGATGGCGCCCGACGAGATCGGTGCCCGGATGGCGGCGACGGAGCACGTCGTCGAGGTGCACGACCTGCACATCTGGACGGTCACCTCGGGTTACGCCGCGCTCTCCGCCCACGTGCTCGTCGCCCCCGGCTCCGACTGCCATGCCGTACGGCAGGCCACCGAGGCCATGCTGCACGACACGTACGGCATCGAGCACACGACGCTCCAGGTGGACCACGCCTCTCCCAAGCTGCTGATCATCGGCGAGGAGGGCCCGCACTGCCGGGACCCGCACGGCCCCTCCCACCCCGGCGCGACATGACCGGGGCGCTCGCGGCCGGCTCGGCCCAGCGTGCCGCTGATCCCACTCCGGGGGGCTTCAGCTCCTGGCCGTGCCCGGGTTGCCGGCGAGCCACCGCCAGCGCGGGCCCTGGGCGACGACCGCGGCCACGACCAGGACCCAGACGAGCACGGCGACCACCGGAGGCCAGGCGAACCACGAGGCCACCGCCGCGGCGGCGAACTGCAGCAGGACGAGGAGGATCACCACCCACCCCGGGACCGGGACGATGGCCGAGGCCTTGTCCCCAGGTGTGGACAACAACGTCGGCAGGCCGATCAGCACCACGACCGAGACGAGCGCCAGCACCACGGAGTGGCTCCACAACGCCCACGGGGCGGCCACCCACGCCACCAGCTCCGTCGCGAACCGCAGGGCGGCTCCGAGCCGGGGATCGGGCGCCTCGCCACCAGGGGAGAGATCGTTCACCCTGAGATCATGTCAGGGTGCGTGAGGCGGGCTTCGTCCGCCCGGCGGGGAGTCACGGCCCGGCGAAGACGTGGCGCACTACCGGCACCTCAGCACCGCCTGCGGGCCCCCAGGCGAGTAGCATCCGTGAGTCATACTTATCGCGAATGGGGATCGTCATGACCGTCAAAGTGACCGTCACCGGCGCGGCCGGCCAGATCGGTTACGCGCTGCTCTTCCGCATCGCCTCAGGCCAGCTCCTGGGTGCCGACACCCCGGTGACGCTGAGCCTGCTGGAGATCCCGCAGGCGGTCAAGGCCGCAGAGGGCACCGCGATGGAGCTCGACGACTGCGCGTTCCCGCTGCTGCGGGGCATCGAGATCTCCGACGACCCGGCCAAGGCGTTCGACGGCGCCAACGTCGCGCTGCTCGTCGGAGCCCGGCCTCGCACGGCGGGCATGGAGCGGGGCGACCTCCTCCAGGCCAACGGCGGCATCTTCGGGCCCCAGGGCAAGGCGATCAACGACCACGCGGCCGACGACATCCGCGTCCTGGTCGTCGGCAACCCCGCCAACACCAACGCCCTCATCGCCCGGTCGGCGGCGCCCGACGTCCCCGCCGAGCGGTTCACCGCGATGACCCGCCTCGACCACAACCGCGCGTTGTCGCAGCTGTCCGCCAAGCTCCGAGTCCCGGTCTCCGAGATCAAGAAGATGACGATCTGGGGCAACCACTCCGCCACGCAGTACCCCGACCTCTTCCACGCCGAGGTCGGCGGCAAGATCGCCGCTGAGCAGGTCGAGGAGGACTGGCTGCGCGACACCTTCATCCCGACGGTGGCCAAGCGCGGTGCGGCGATCATCGAGGCCCGCGGCGCCTCCTCCGCCGCGTCGGCGGCCAACGCCGCCATCGACCACGTCCACGACTGGGTGAACGGCACGCCCGAGGGCGACTGGACCTCGGCCGCCATCCCCTCCGACGGCTCGTACGGCGTGGCCGAGGGCATCATCTCCTCGTTCCCCGTCGTGTCGAAGAACGGCCGCTGGGAGATCGTTCAGGGTCTGGAGATCGACGCGTTCTCCCGTGGCCGCATCGACGCCTCCGTGGGTGAGCTGATCGAGGAGCGCGACGCCGTCAAGGAACTCGGTCTGATCTGACCGGCGCCGCGCCACCGCCCCACGGGCGGTGAGCGACGTCATCGCGACCAGATCTGCCACGTCCGACAGCACGGTCAGGCGCTGGGTCAGGCCGGCGGGGATCGCCCCGAGGTCATGACCCAGCGTCTTGGCGAGGTACGGCAGAAGCACCAGGACGACCAGGGCCAGCGTGACCACGCTGAGCGCCCGGACGAGGCGTGAGCCCACGATCCGGGCAAGGATCAGTCCCCCGACCGGCAGGCTGACGAAGGCGACGGCTGCCGCGTATCGGTGAATCCCCCCGGACATCGACAGGGACAACCCTGGCCGGTCCGTAGGGAATCCGGCCACCAGAAGCAGACAGCCGCTCCACAGCCCGGCCAGCAACGCGACCCTGCGGTCCAGTCGCGCCAGCCGAAGGGCGGCCAGGGCCGAGCCGCACGCGAGCGACACCAGCGAGACGGGCAACAGCCAGCCGTACGGTGCGAAGACGAACTGGCTGATCACGTCGCGCACAGGGTCGAGCCCTGACACGAGGTGCAGGAGCACCATGCCCAGGCAGCCGGCGGCGACCAGCGCGTTCCCCGCGACTCGGGCGAGATCGGGCCCCCACCAGGCGGGCGCCCAACCCCCTCGGCGTAGTGCGACGTCATACGGGTTTCCGGCAAAGGTAAAGAACATCCCCATGGCTCATCACTGTGGCCGCGGGGAGGACACCGGCCCATCGGAGATATACCCGACCGGCCCCTGAGGTTCCCCTAGGACGGGTCCGCGGAATCGGCAGGGGCGGTCTCAGGGGTGGAGACGCGGAACCACCGGCATCCGTACCTTCCGAGGCCGAATCGCGCGCGTCCGCTGTCGGAGATCTCCACCGTCCCGTCCACCAGGAGATCGGTCAGCACCTTGGACGAGTCGAGGCCCTCGAGGACGATCTCGGCCTCGGTCTCCTCGTCGCCGAAGTTGTGCGCGGCGACGACGGTCTCCCCCTCCGCGTCCGCCCGATGGGCCAGCACGGCGTCGGCCCCGCAGTCGAGGACGGTGTAGTCGCCCCAGGCGAGCTCAGGGCACTCCCGGTAGTGCCGGACGAGCCGGGTGATCCAGAGCAGCAGGGAGTCGGGGTCGCGCTGCTGGGCACTGACGTTCACACGCTCGGGGCCGTAGTCCCCGGAGGGCATGGCATTGTGGATCTTCGCGAGGTCGGCGGTGCTGAAACCGCCGTTGCGGTTGGGGGTCCACTGCATCGGCGTGCGGACGGCCTGCCGGCCCTCCAGGGCCAGGTTCTCCCCCATGCCGATCTCCTCCCCGTAGAACAGGACGGGGGTGCCGGGCAGGGAGAACAGCAGGCTGTAGACCATCTTGATCCGCTCCAGGTCGCCCCCGAGCATCGTGGGCAGGCGCCGGCGGAGGCCCCGGCCGTACAACTGCATGTCCTCGTCGGGGCCGAAGGCCGCGAAGACCTCCTGGCGCTCGGAGTCGCTGAGCTTGTCCAAGGTGAGCTCGTCGTGGTTGCGGACGAAGGTCGCCCAATGGGCGTCCCTGGGCGGCCGGGGCCGCTCCCTGAGCGCCGCAGCGAGCGGCCCGGCGTCGCCCCGGGCCAGCGAGAGATACATGTTCTGCATGCCGATGAAGTCGAAGCACATCGTGATCTGGTTGCCGAGCGAGTCGCCGAAATACTTCACGAGGTCGTCATAGGGCAGGTTCACCTCGCCGAGCAGTGCGGCGGAGCCGTCCCTGCGATTCATGAAGGCGCGCAGGTCGGCGAAGAACTCGTGCGGGTCGGGAAGCTTCTCGTCACCGGGATCGGTGACCTGCTCCACCAGGAACGGCACCGCGTCGACGCGGAATCCGGAAAGGCCGAGTTCCATCCAGAAGCCGAGGATCCGCGCGATCTCGTCGCGCACCTCGGCATTGTTCGTGTTGAGGTCGGGCTGGAACCGGTAGAACCGGTGGAAGTAATACTGGCCGGTCTTCTCGTCGAACTCCCACAGGCTGTTCTCCTTGTCGGGGAACACCACTCCCTTGGGGTCGTCGGGCTCGGGTTCGTCGGACCAGATGTACCAGTCGCGATATCGCGAGTCCTTACCCGATCGGGCGTCCAGGAACCACGGGTGCTGATCGGACGTGTGGTTCACGACGAGGTCGGCGATGACCCGGATGCCCCGGTCCCTGGCCACCCGCATGAACTCCACGAAGTCGCCGAGTGTGCCCAGTCGCGGGTCCACGTTGTAGAAGTCGGTGATGTCGTAGCCGTCGTCACGATCGGGGCTGGGGAAGAACGGCATCAGCCAGATGCACGTCACGCCCATCCGGTCGAGGTGGTCGATCCGCTGGATGGCACCCCGGAAATCCCCGACCCCGTCGCCGTTCCCGTCGGCATATGTCTCGACATCAAGACAATAAACGACCGCGTTCTTCCACCACAGATCGGACGTGACGCTCAGCCTCATAAGGCTGGTGGCTGCCCGGTAAAAAGTCGGCAAAACATCCGGAAACCCGCGCCGCCGGTGCGACGCGGGTCCGGTTTTCGATATGTCGGGCTCGTGAGCGCGAGCCCGAATCTTCGAACTTCTCTTGAGCCTAGAGGGGCGTGACCTGCTCGGCCTGCGGACCCTTGGCGCCCTGTACGGTCACAAAACTGACGCGCTGGTTCTCGTCCAGGCTTCGGTAACCACTCGAGGTGATCGCCGAGTAGTGAACGAACACGTCAGGTGTACCGTCGTCAGGAGCGATGAACCCGAAGCCCTTTTCGGCGTTGAACCACTTGACGGTGCCTTCAGACAACTGCTTCTCCTTTACGGGAGCCTCACCATGTCACCAGGTCGGAGACACGGGGCTGCTCAGCGGACCTTACCCTGCATCCGCGTATCACGCTGGAAAAGCAAGCAAGCACGCCCGCCGCCGGGAGATTCCCCGAGTGCGTGCCTTTGGCTAAAACACGTTCTAGGAAATCACCGCTGCAACAACAACAGCCTATCCGGAGAGTACCCGGATCGCCGAATACCTATGCGGGCGATGCCATGTACCACCTCGCGTGGCCGTCACCACGGGTCAACGAGTCGAGCCTGCGGGGAAGTTCCTGCCGTGAGAAGGGGTCTCCCAGGGCGTTGCGGATGTGGATGCCGACCGCGTACATGTCCCTGACCTCCATCAGAGTGCCGTAGCCGGGCCACAGTCGCAGGTCGGCGCCGTACGCACGGGCGAACTCCTCGACGTCGGCCGCGGACAGGCCGAAACGGCGCTGCCCGTGGTAGGTGTGCACGAGGTCCCACTCCCGGGGGCCGACCGCGACGCCGTCCCAGTCCAGCAGCACCACGTGGCCGTCCCGGCAGCGCAGCAGGTTGTCGATCCACGCGTCGCCGTGCAGGAGGACGGGAGGCCCGGTCTCCAGGTCGCCCCAGCGCCCGGTGAGCTCCTCGATCCGGTCGCCGAGCCAGGCCCGCTGCCCGGCGGTCAGCACCTCCGCCCGGTGCTCGACGGCATGACGCACCTCCGCGAGGGGGTCGGTGAGCCGGCGCAGCGGCATGGGGGGCACGGGCTCGCGGTGCAGGTTCCGCAGGATCCGGCCGAGTTCCTGGGTCGTGGGACGGCCCCTCGACCGCACGTACCGCCAGAAGGTCACGGCCCTGCCGCCGTAGACGATGGGCTGGCCCGGGATCTCGTCCACCGGGCGCACGGTCGGGAAGCCCCGGTCGGCGAGCCAGCGCGCGACCGCCAGCACCACGGGCAGCCGTGTCAGGGCGTCGGGGGCGGTGGCGATCCGCACGACCATGTCGCCGCGGAGCTTGAAGACCGCGTTGCTGCGCAACCGCATGAGCTGTGCGCCCCGGGAATCCACGCCCAGCTGGCCGCACACTTCACGCAGAAGGCCGAACGCCTCCTCGGCGAGCGGCGGCCGCCCCCCGGCTCTCATCGCCGCCTCACAGCCGGCTGTCCAGGGCGAGCCGCGAAGAGGACTCCGAGAGCACCTGCCGCAGGTGCCGCACGGCCGGCAGCCCCGGGTCGACGTCGGCGAGCAGCGCCTTCGCGCGGGTGACGACGATCGAGGTCCGATGCTCGGCCGGCACCTGTCTCAGCGCGTCGGCCGCGATCCTGCACGCCTCCTCGTGGTCCCCGTGCCTGGCCAGATGGCTGGCCTGGTCGAGCTGGATGAGAGCGGGGTCGATCGTGTGGAAGCCGGAGGAGAAGCCGTCGAGGCCGTCGAAATCGTCGGCGTCGCCCAGCTCGATCAGCGTCCCGGTCCGGTAGAACTTCATGCGTTTCTCGGTGAAGACGAAGGCCAGGTCGTCCTGGCTCATGCCCCGCATCCTCGCGAAGATCTGCTCGGCCTCCGCGAGGGCCAGCCTGGCCGCCTTGCCGTCCCCCATCCGGGCGAGCGCCCGGGCCTCGGCCGCCGCCGCGAGCGCCGCGGGAGAGCTCGGGGCCGATCCCGCGAGCATCCGGGCCTCCCTGGCCAGCCGTACGGTCTCGTTGAGGTCGCCGTAGTAGTAGAGCAACATCGTCTGCTGCGCCCGGACGAGGGCCCGCAACCTCAGGTCCCCGACGTCGTCGGAGGAGGCGCGGGCCGTGCCGTACCAGGAGTGGGCCTGGCGGGTGTCGCCCAGCTTCATCAGCGCGTCCGCCGAGAGCAGGGCCAGCATCGTCGTCGCGGTCAGCAGGCGGCGCTGCACCGAGGACGGCTGGCGGGCCGCGCTCAGCTTCCGCACGTCGGAGATCTCCAGCATGACGCGGCACAACATCGGCATCGGCGGCGTGGTCATGTACTCGCGGCGGTAGCGCAGCACCTGCTCGTCCAGCCGATCGAGCTGGTCCTCGGTCACGGACCCGGCGGCCAGGGTCCTGTCGATGTCGTGCCGGGTGCCCTCGACCTCGGCGAAGAACCGGCCGTTGGGCGTGCCGAGGAGCATGGCCTGGTGGAACAGCGCCCGCCGCTCGGTGTCGTCGCCGGCGTCCTCCAGATGGACGGTCTCGTCGGACTGGCCGGGGCCGACGACCACGACCTTCTGCCCGCCCTGGTCCTCGCAGTAGTCGGCGGCGAGGCCGAGCCGTACGGCATTGGCCCGGTAGAGCCGGGCCAGCAGGTCGATCGTCTGGGGGCGGGGCCTGGCCCGGTTGTTCTCCCAGGCGTTCAGCAGGTCGATGCTGGCGCGCGGCAGCCCGAGGGACTGCTGCTCGCAGAGGAACTCGAGCTCCTCTATCGCCTGCCTGGCCGACCAGCCGCGGCCGAGCCGGTGGGCCTTGAGCAGGCTCACACCGCAACATCCGTGGATCGCCTGGACGGTCTGCCAGAGCGTCCACTGACGGCCTTCGGCCTGCTCACGCCAGCGCCGGGCGCATGCGGGTGAATGCTCTCCACGGGCCATGTGCGTGCCCTCCGCAGTTGGAGTGTCGCCCCTGTACGAATGTTTCCCAAATGTAAAGCGAGGTGCACCCGGCCTCCCGCACCGTTACGTGTTCGTGGCCGGGGACCCGAGGATGTTCCACGGAATATCGATGAATTCCCTGGTTATTGCACGGTTTCGCCGATCGCCCCCGATTGCCGGGCGGTCTGGTCGGGTTCAGGCTTCCGATTGAAAGGTACCGACATCCCCTGGAGGCCGACCATGACGCCAGATCGCAGCGAGGCGATGGACCATCTGGAGCGGCTCGCCGCCCAGTTGGAGGCCCACTCGTTCCAGGTGCGCCTGACGGCGCCGGCGGGGCTGTATCCCCGCCTGCGCGTGATCAACCCCATGGCCCCCGCCATGGCCGAGGACGTCCTCGCGTCGAACGCCAGCGACGGCGAGTGGTGGTACTGGCTGTCCTGGGCCGGCCGCATCGGGCACGCCTCCGACGTCGTCACCGCCGCCGAGCGCATCGCGAGCGTCCTGCACGTCATCCGCCGCTAGCCGGGTCGACCCGCTCGGCCTGGAGACCCGGTCACCGCTGCTCGAGGACGCCGTCCACGTAGATGTCCATCTTCTCGTTGTAGAACGAGACGAGGCCGGCGATCTTCTGGCTCTCGGGCAGGGGTGTCGGATACGACCAGACGAGGTCCTTGCCCTCCCCGATCGACCAGTACTCGGCCGTGCCCTTGTACGGGCAGTGGGTCACGGAGTCGGAACGGGTCAGCAGGTCGAGCCTGACGTCGGTCTTCGGCAGGTAGTAGCGCGGCCGCAGCCCGGTCTCGAACAGGATCCGCGTGTGCTTCGAATCGGCGACCGTGACCCCGCCGACCTCCACCCGGATGTGCCGGGAACTCGGGAGGATGTCCACCCTCGTGTACGGATCACGCGGGTGGAAGAAGACCTCCTCGTCCTCCTCGAACCAGTTGTCCACGGAGTCCCAGTCGAGCCTGACGTGCCCGCGAATCTCCTTCAACGGGGCGTCGTCCCCATAGAGGAGGGCCGCGTCCCTCCGCTCCCCCAGGTCGTGGAGGAGTCCGTCACCCCGGCTCGGGGAGTGCTTGGTCCCGCCGGTCGCCTTGAGCGAGTCGGTGTCGACGTCGCCGACGGGGAAGTAGTAGGTCGGGTAGTGCGGGCTCTCCCAGACCAGGAGGGCGTGGGTGGTGTCGGCCACCGGACGCCCGTTCACGAAGGCCCGCACGCGCTTGGCCGTCGTCTCGACGCGGACGCGGCCCCGGTTCGTCGTCTCCATGTCAGCGCGAACCACGGGATGCCGTCCGCTTATTCCCCCTTCCGCACGTCTCACAATCCGCATTCCGCGATGTGCGCTCATGGGCCCGCGCACCGCTATCGACAGCGAGCGGATTAGTCGCTTACCCTCGGATAGGTGGGTCTTCGCCTTTACGATACGCGTCGTCGCATGGTCCGCGATTTCACCCCTCGAATTCCCGGCAGGGTATCGATTTATCTGTGCGGCCCCACCGTCGTCGTTCCTCCCCATGTCGGGCAGATCAGGTCGCAGGTGAGTTTCGACATTCTTCACCGCTGGCTGAGAAGCACCGGCCACAAAGTCCTGTTATGTCGGAACGTCACGGACATCGAAGACAAGATAATCAGCAGGTCCCTTTCCGAGGGGACGCCGTGGTGGCGGATCACCGGCCCCGTCTACCGGTCCTTCGCCCGTGCCTACGCGACGCTCGGGTGCCTTCCTGCCAGCGTGGAGCCCCGGGCGACCGGTCACATCCCCGAGATGATCGAGATGATCGAGGAACTCGTCGCCGCCGGCCACGCCTACGAGGCGGACGGAGACGTCTATTTCGCGGTCGATTCCTATCCCAATTACGGGTCGCTCTCACGACGGCAGGCGACGCATATGCGCGGCACCGAGGAGAACGAGCGGGGAAAACGCGACCCCCGCGATTTCGCCCTGTGGAAACGCGCCAAGCCGGGCGAGCCGGTCTGGTCCGCCCCCTGGGGCGAAGGACGGCCCGGATGGCACCTGGAATGTTCGGCGATGGCCCGCAGATATCTCGGCGGAGAATTCGACATCCACGGTGGCGGAGCCAATCTCATCTTTCCCCATCATGAGAACGAAATGGCCCAGTCACAGGCGGCGGGAGACGCGTTCGCGCGTTTCTGGCTGCACAACGGACCGGTCACCCATCGCGGGGAGAAAATCCGTAAACACGTGCGCAACCCGCTCGCCGTCCGGGCCGTACTCGATCGGATTCGGCCGGTGGAGCTCCGCTATTACCTGGCCGCCGCCCACTATCGCTCGCCGGTCGAATTCTCGGTCGAGGCGGTCGAGGAGGCGGCCGCGGCCTACCGCAGGATCGAACGGTTCGTGCTCCGGGTCGGCTCGTCCCTCGGCTCGCTTCCCCCGCAGTTCAGCGCGGCCATGGACAGCGACCTGAACGTGTCCCGGGCACTGGCCGTCGTCCACGCGGCGGTCGGCGCGGGCAACGCGGCGCTGAACGCGGGAGACCACGAAGGCGCGGCCGCGAAATGCCGTTCCGTGCGGGCGATGCTGAATGTCCTCGGACTCGACCCGATGAGCGAGATCTGGGCATCGGAAACGCGTCTCCAGGACGTCGCGGAAGCCGTTCTGGCGGTCGTGGCGAATCTCGCCGCGTCGAGCGCCCGCCAGGGAGATCACGAGCGGGCCCGGATCATGGAACGCCAGATAGAGATCGCCGTGAGAAAGCGCCGCCAAATCAAGCACTCCGCGCTTATCAGATAGCTCAGTGGCCGGTGACAGGGCACCGCGACCCTCAGGACTACGCTGCCCGGGTGAAGAAGATCCTCATCGACTGCGACCCGGGCATCGACGACGCGCTGGCCATCACCCTCGCGCACGGCAGCGCCGAACTGGAGATCCTCGGAATCACCACGGTCGGGGGCAACGTCTCGCTGCCGAAGACGACGGCCAACGCCCTGCGGCTCCGCGAGTTCCTCGGCTTCCCCGAGGTTCCCGTCGTCCCGGGGAGCCCGGGCGCCCTGCTGCGTTCCACGATCGACGCGTCGGAGGTGCACGGAGACTCGGGGCTCGGGGAGACGCGACTGCCGCCGCCGACCCTTCCCCCCGCGGACGGCCACGCGGTCGACTTCATCATCGACACACTGGCGTCCGCCCCCGGGGAGATCTCGCTCGTCGCCATCGGCCCGCTGACCAACATCGCACTGGCCGTGCGCAAGGAGCCCCGGCTGGTGGAGTGGGCACGCGAGTTCGTCATCCTCGGCGGCTCCTACACCCGGGGCAACTTCAGCCCGGCGGCCGAGTTCAACATCGCCGCCGACCCCGAGGCCGCGGCCATCGTGTTCTCCGCGGGATGGACGGTCACCATGATCGGCCTCGACGTCAGCCGCACCGCCCTCGCGACGATGGCCGTCGTGGACCGGATGCGGGAGATGGGACGGCTCGGCTCCGACCTGCTCGTCCCCTGCGCCGAGTTCTACGGGATGGTCACGGCGAACGACGGGCCCGCCATCCACGACGCGTGCGCGATCGCCTACCTCATCGACCCGACGCTGATCGAGATCCAGCAGGCCGTGGTCCAGGTCGAGACCATGGGGCGCTTCACCTCGGGGATGACCGTGGTGGACTTCCATCTGGGCGACCGGGCTCCCAACGCGCTGGTCGGCACCTCGATCGACACCGGACGCTTCTGGGATCTCATGCTCGGTACCTACGCGCAGGTAGCCGCGACGATCGCCTGAGTCGGCGAGCGACCCGTACGGCGAGCGTCTTCGTGCGGTGAGCGACCCGTACGGCGGGCGTTGTCGCGCGGTGAGCCTTGTCGCGCGGTGAGCGGCCCGCCACCGTGAATTAACGTGCACCGTCACGGCGTGAAATCCGGCGCTCCTACCGTCTGCCACAGGGAGGCGTCCCGCCGTATTCTGTCGACAATCGACGAAACCGTCACGAGATGAGGGTGAGCGTGCCGATCTCGACCCTGGGGGCGGCCGCGCTGTCCCACGGCTACCGGACCGGGGAGTTCACCCCGGCCGACATCGTCCACGAGGTCTACCGGAGGATCAGGGAGCGGGGCGACGACGGCGTCTGGATCAGCCTGCGTCCCGAGGCCGAGGTCCTGGCCTCCCTCGGCGATCCCGGTCTCCCCCTCTACGGCATCCCGTTCTCGGTCAAGGACAACATCGACGTGGCCGGGATGCCCACCACGGCGGCCTGCCCGGCCTTCACCTACCGGCCGCCGGTGTCGGCGCCCCTCGTGGACAGGCTCGTCGCCGCGGGAGCCGTCCTGATCGGCAAGAACAATCTCGACCAGTTCGCCACCGGCCTCACCGGGTCGCGCAGCCCGTACGGCTCCTGCGAATCGCCCCTCGTTCCGGGGCTTGTCTCCGGGGGGTCGAGTTCGGGGTCGGCGGTGGCGGTGGGCGCCGGCCTCGTCACCTTCTCCATCGGAACCGACACGGCCGGATCGGGCCGGGTCCCCGCGGTCATGACGGGCACGGTGGGCCTCAAGCCCTCGCGGGGCCTGGTGAGCACGCTCGGGATCGTGCCGGCCTGCGCGTCTCTCGACTGCCCGAGCGTGTTCGCGCTGTCGGTGGCGGACGCCGCGGCCGTGCTCTCGGTCATCGCCGGCTTCGAGCCCGCCGATCCGTGGTCACGGCCGATCTCCCCCCTGCCCGTCCCTTCCGGCGCCGGTGGGCGTCTGCGGATCGGCCTGCCGGACAAGGCGGAGTTCTTCGGGGACCGCGCCGCGGCGGCGGGCTTCGCCGAAGCCGCGGCGCGGCTCGCGGCCCTGGGGCACGATCTCGTGCCCGTCGACCTGAGTCCGTTCCTCGCGGCCGGGCGGCTGCTCTACGAAGGCCCGTGGGTCGCGGAACGGCTCGCGGCCGTCGGCGACTTCGTCGCTGCCCACCCTGACGACGCCCATCCGGTCACCGCGCGGGTCCTCGCCACAGGGCGGGACATCACCGGAGCGGACACGTTCCGCGGGCTCCATCGACTCCGTGAGCTTCGGGCCCTGACGCGGCGCACCTGGGCGGAGATCGACCTGCTCGCCGTCCCCACCGTGCCGACGACCTTCACGCTCGACGAGGTGGCCGCCGACCCCATCGGGCGCAACAGCATGCTGGGGCACTACACGACCTTCGCCAACCTCCTCGATCTCGCGGCCGTGGCCGTGCCCGCGGGGACGACCGCCACGGGCAGGCCGCACGGTGTCACCGTCCTCGCCCCTGCCGGTTCCGACGCCCTGCTCGCGGATCTGGCGGCGTCGTTCCACGCGGTCACGCAAAGGGACGCGGCCACGGAAGACGGCCCGGCCGCGAAAAGCGGCACGGGCGCGGTGAGCAGCCCAGGCGCGGCAGTGGGAAGCAACCCAGGCGCGGCCCCGGTGAGCGGCCCGGTCCTCGCCCCCGGCGGGGCGCTGCTGGGCGAGGCGCTGCTCGCGGTCGTGGGAGCACACCGCTCCGGTCAGCCGCTCCATCCTGAGCTGGCCGGACTCGGCGCGGTCGCCCGCGGCCTCGCCCATACGGCTTCCACGTACCGCCTCTACGACCTGGGCGACCGCCCCGGCCTCATCCGGGACTCCTCGGGCGGGCCGATCGAGGTGGAGCTCTTCCGCCTCACCCCGGAGGCGCTCGGCCGGCTGCTCGTGACGATCCGCCCGCCGCTCGGTCTCGGCACCGTCGAGTTGTCCGACGGGCGTCTCGTCACCGGCTTCCTGTGCGAGCCGTACGCCGCACCGGACGCCAGGGACATCACGTCCCATGGGAGCTGGCCCGCCTACCTCGCGGCCCGGGCCGTCTGACCCGCCGGGCCAGACGAACGAAGTGCGCACCGCGTCGACGATCCTGTTCTTCGTCTGTTCGGACCGCTGCCCCTTGACCCCGCCCATCTGTTTAAAGCACTACTTTAAAGTCCCATTCTCAACATCATCGGTTGCCACGCTGCCCCCTGACGGAGGTGCCCGATGGCCGTGTCCAGCGGCCTGTATCACGTCAACGACCTCGACGGCATCGAGGTCCGCCCCTACACACCGCAGAACCGCATATGAGATCACTCAGGCTCATCCGCCGCGGCGCGTGCGGCGTCCTGTCCGTCCTGTGCCTGGTCCTGGTCGCCGCGTGCGGCGCGGGCTCGGACACCCCCGCGGCGGACAACCTCGAATACGGGTACGCCCCCCGCCCGGACTCCTCGGTCGAGTACCAGCCGGACGTCGTGATCGTGAAGGGCGGCGGCTCGATCATCCGTTCCGTCAGCAAGGACGGTCTCACCTACACGATCGACGGAGGCGCCGACGGCGCCGGCGACGTACGGCCGGGCAAGGTCATGTTCGTCACGGGCGAGGCCGCCGGCCGCGTCGTCCGGGTGGAACGTTCGAACGACGACCTCGCGGTGACTCTCGCCCCCATCGAGCTGACCGACATCGTGCGCAACGGCACGTTCTCGGTCGACCAGCCGCTCGACGTCGAGGCACAGAGTTTCCAGACCCTGCCCGACCTCCTGGGGGAGGTCGACCCCGACACGGCCGGCCCCGACGACACGGTCTCCGTCCCCGAGAGCGACCCCTCGTCCGGAGGGACCGCCGCGCCCGCCTCCCTGCGTGGACGGCCCGCGAGCGGCTCCCGCGTGGTTTCCGCCTTCGCGCCGGCGGCCTCGTCCGGCACGGTGGCCCTCGCGGCTCCCGCCCTCCAGCTGGTCGCCCGCGACCGGCGCGCCCCGAGCCCGGGGCCGCAGACGCAGCCGGCCAAGGTAGGCCCCTGGGAGATCCTGGCGGCCAAGAGCCCGACCCAGCTCACCCTCCACGCCGACCACGCCGCGACGGCCAAGAAGGGCCTGAAGGTCGGCCTGGACGTCACGCTGCAGTTCAACGACCTGCGGATCAGGTCGAGCATGACCGTCGCCAACGGCACCATCGTCAAGCCCCAGCTGCAGTTGCTCGGGATCACGGGCATCGCCATGTCCGTACACGCGGGGGCGGGCGGCGGGTACACCGACAACAAGAAGGCGCGCATCGAACTGCCGGTCGAGCTCAAGCAGCCGATCCTCATCGGCGGGTTCCCCGCGACGCTCAAACAGACCTTCAAGCTTCTCGTCGAGACGGCGTTCTCCGCGAAGAACGGCACGATCTCCGCCGGCGGCGAGTGGGGGCTCAGCGGCCCGCTCGGGCTCGATGGCGGGACCGTCCTGACGCCCACGTTCTCGGTGCGCAAGAGCATCATGGACTCCATCCGCGGCGTCTCCATCGGCGTCGAGGGCATCGTCGTGGCCGCGGAGTTCCGTTTCGGCCTCATGGTCGGCCTCCCCGTCGCCGGGGCCGGGCCGTACGTGGGCGTCGTGGCCTCGCTCGGGCTGACGAACGGCTCGGCGGCGGGCCGCGTGGGCCTCCCCCTCGCCGGGCCCGCCGTGAAGTGCAGGGGGACGACGCTCGTCCTGACCGTGCGGGGCGGGGCGGGCATCAACCTCTCCGCCCCGCTCGCCAAGGCGATCGAGAAGACGCTGAAGGTCAAGGTCCCGGCGGAGAAGGACCTCCGCAAGAAGGACATCGTCAACCGGACCGTCACCCAACCAGACGTTCCACTCTGCAAGAGCTGAGGTCGACTTTCATGAACAGCCGATCAGTGCGTGCCCGCGTGTTCCGGTGGGCCACGGCGCTGTCCCTCGTCACCGGCGCCCTGGCGACCGCGGCCTGCGGCGCTTCCGCGGCGAGCCCCGCGCCCACCGCCACGGTGACGGTCACCGTTACCGAGGAGCCGGCCGCCGCCCCTTCGACACCGGACGCGGCGGCCGCTCCCGCGGGAGCCGTCGTCGCGTGCGAGCTCGTGACGCACGAGGAGGCGGAGAAGCTGGCAGGGACTCCGCTGGCCGACGGCGTCGCAGGCGACCCCAGCTCCTGCAGATACACCGGGCCGCCCACCGGGCCGACGGCGCAGGTGGAGGTGTACGCGGGCGACGGCGCGAAGAAGGTCCTCGACATCGACCGCACCCTGAAGCACAAGTTCACCCCGGTCCCCGGCGTCGGCGACGAGGCGTACTACGAGGACGGCATGGTCTTCTTCTTGAAATCGGGCACTTGGGTGGGGATCCGGCTCGTTCTCCTCACCGACCCGGAGGCGAACAGGAAACCGATGGAGGAACTCGCCGCCACGGCCGCCGGGCGACTTTGACGGCTCCGGGGGACGGGCGCCGGGCAAGGCCCCGTCTCCCGGCCACGTCGAGTGGCAGATCGAGCACGGCGACCTCGCCGTGTGGACCCCGCACCGCGCTCTCGGGCGCCTTCGTCAGATGAAAAGGATGGTGTCGCAGGCATGCGGCATTCTGTGAGCAAGGTGGTCACCGTCGTGATCGCCGGCGCGTTCCTGGCCGGATGCGGCTCGACGGCCACGCCCGGCGAGTCCAGTGCGTCCGGCGCGTCCACCAAGGCCAGTGCGGCCGCCGCGGCCGGGGACGGCCAAGGCAAGAAGGTGGGCTGCCCGCTCAGCGCGGAGTCGCTCGGCCAGGCGACCTCACTCAAGTGGGAGTTGCAGGAGCAGCTGTACGACCACCCCCTGGAGACCGCCGAGTCCATCAAGGCGACCGTCTGCCTGTTCACCAGCGCACAAGCGCCCCAGGAGGGCTCGGACCCGCTGGCCCTGCGCGCCGACGTCGTGCTCGGAGCCGACGTGGCCAGGGTCCGGCAGGCCTTCGGCGACTCGTGCTCCGGGTTCGGCGGGAAGCTGCGCGACTCCGGCAAGGGCGTCGTGTGCGAGAGGAACAAGGTCGTCGTGGAGGGGCTGGTCGGAGACGACGATCGCCTGGTGAACGTCTACCTGGTCAACGCCGACAAGGCGACGGCCACCAAACTGACCCCGCTCTTCGGCAAGATCGTCGCGTCGGTGGCCTGACCTCGGCGGCTACGGGCCTGTGAGTAAGGACGAATCCGCCACCGGGACATGACTTGAAACATTCCCACGCATTGTCCGAAACATAGCTTTCCTACCCTCCGGACATGGCGGACATATTCGACTCATATGCCCTGGCCAACGCATGGGACGAGATGTTCGAGCGGCCGGGCGTCCCCCGCCCGCCGTACCAGGCGCTGTTCGCGGCCCTGCAACCGCTGGGGGCGGACGAGCTCCGCTTCCGGGCCGACCAGCTCGCCCGGGTGTTCACCGATCGGGGCGTGACCTTCGACTATGCCGGAGAGGAACGCCCCTTCCCTCTCGACCTGATCCCGCGGGTCCTCGACGCGGCCGAGTGGGACCTGATCGCCCGGGCCGTACGGCAACGCGTCCGTACGCTGGAGGGGTTCCTCGACGACGTGTACGGCAGCCGCCAGGTGTTCCACGACGGAGTGGTGCCCTGGCGGCTGTTGCACTCCTCCCCGCACTTCCATCGGGCGGCCGACGGGATCCCCGCCCGTGTGCGCGTGCACGTCGCCGGGATCGACATCATCCGCGACGAATACGGCGACTTCCGGGTCCTCGAGGACAACGTCCGCACGCCGAGCGGGGTCAGCTACGTCCTGGAGAACCGGCTGGCCATGAGCCGCACGCTGCCCGCCCTCTTCGCGGAGCAGCGGGTGCGGCAGGTCGACGAGTATCCCGGCCGCCTGCTCGCCGCTCTCCGCAAGGCCGCCCCCGAGCACGTGGCCGATCCGACCGTGGTGGTCCTCACGCCCGGCGTCTACAACGCGGCCTACTTCGAGCACGCCCTCCTCGCCCGCCTGATGGGCGTGGAACTCGTCGAAGGCCGGGACCTGGTCTGCGAGAACAACCGCGTCTACATGGTGACCACACATGGCAAGCGTCCCGTCCATGTGATCTACCGGCGGGTGGACGACGAGTATCTGGACCCGCTCCATTTCCGCTGGGACTCCACCCTCGGCTGTCCGGGACTGGTCAACGCGGCGCGTTCCCGGAACGTGACGATCGCCAACGCCGTGGGCAACGGCGTGGCCGACGACAAGCTGATCTACACCTACGTCCCCGACCTCATGAAGTACTACCTGAATGAGGAACCGCTGATCGCCAACGTGGAGTCCTACCGTCTGGAGGATCCCGACACGCTCGAGTGGGCGCTCGGCAACCTCTCCGCCCTCGTGCTCAAGCCGGTGGACGGCGCCGGAGGCAAGGGCATCGTCATCGGCCCGAGGGCGTCCGAGGCGGCATTGGACACGCTCGCGACAGCCGTACGAGCGGATCCGCGGGGGTGGGTGGCGCAGCGGCCGGTGGCCCTGTCGACCGCGCCCAGCCTGATCGGCGACCGTCCGCGCCCGCGCCACATCGACCTGCGTCCCTTCGCGGTCAACGACGGGGACGACGTCTGGCTGCTGCCCGGAGGACTCACCCGGGTCGCCCTCCCGGAAGGAGAACTGGTGGTCAACTCCAGCCAGGGCGGCGGCTCCAAGGACACCTGGGTGCTGCCCGGCGAGCCGGCCCGTACGACTCCCGCCGCGGCCGGCGGCGCACCGCCGGTGCAGTGGGAGCCGAGCCGCAGCGCCGCCTGGGACGCCGAACAACAATGACGGGGGGACACGGGATGACGAGAGAGCTGCTCAGCCGGATCGCCGAGACGCTGTACTGGATCGGGCGGTACGTCGAGCGCGCCGACGACATCGCCCGGATCCTCGACGTCTCCCTCCACCGGGCCCTCGCCGGCGAGGAGGACGGCACCGCCGTCTTCGCGATCCTCGGCCACGACGGAGCCGAGCCGCTGACGACCGAGACCATGGTCGGGCGGCTGGCCTACGACTCGGCCGATCCGAGCTCGATCGCCGGGTGCGTGCGGGCGGCCAGGGAGAACGCCCGGGGAGTCCGGGAGATCATCTCCAGCGAGACGTGGGAGTGTCTCAACGTCACCTGGAACCAGTTGCCCGCCATGCGCGGCGCGGCCGAACGGCTCGGGCCGCACAGTTACCTCAGGTACGTCCGCGAACGGTCGGCGCTGTTCTTCGGCCTGGCGGACGCGACCATGAGCAGGGACGACGGGTGGCGGTTCATCGTGCTCGGGCGCAGCCTCGAACGGGCCGACATGACCTCCCGCCTGCTCGCCGTCCACCACTCCGCCGTCTCCGGATCGCCCGCGGCGACCTCCGAGCCCGCGACGTGGCGGCTGCTGCTCGAGGCCTGCGGGGCGGACGAGTCGTTCACCCGGACCCATCGGGGCGACAGGGCCAAGGTCCTGGAGTTCCTCCTGCTGGACCGGCTGTTCCCCCGGTCGGTCATGCACGCCCTGGCGACGGCCGAGCAGTGCCTCGCCGAACTGGCCCCCCACCACGACCGTGCGGGCATGACCGACTCGGCGCGGGCCGCGATCGGCCGGGTCCGCATGGGGCTGGAGTACGCCGACGTGACATCGCTGCAGGACCAGCTTCCGCAACTGCTCATCGCGCTGCAGGAGGCGGGGACGGCCGCCGCCCTGGCGATCACGGATCGTTTCTTCCAGCAGACCGCCCCCACGAGCTGGGTGAGAGGAGGCTCCTCATGGGCTGGCGTGTGAAGATCAGGCATGTCACCGGCTTCGAGTACGACGGAACGGCCTCGGCGTCGTACAACGAGGTCAGGATGACGCCACTGGACGACGGCAGGCAGAACACCCTGGAGAGGCGGCTGATCGTCCGGCCCGCCACCCCGATCTGGACCTACGTCGACCACTGGGGCACGCTCGTCAGCGTCTTCGACCTGCCGAAGGCCCACACGTCGCTGACGATCGAGTCGGTCAGCAGGGTGGAGACGGCCGCCTCCCGTCCCCGCGGTAAGCCGCTGAGCTGGGGCGAGCTCCGCACGGTCGACGGGCCGGTGGCGGAGATGCTCCGCCCCACCGCACAGAGCTCGATCTCCCCGGAGCTCGCGGCCACGGTCCGGGAGCACGCCGAGGGACACGACCCGCACGAGACGGCCGAGGCGATCGCGTGGAGCGTGAACGACCGGGTGGCGTACACACCCGGGGCGACCGGCGTGCTCACCAGCGCCCAGGAGGTCTGGGATCAGGCCGTGGGCGTCTGCCAGGACATGTCCCACCTCACCGTCGCCCTGATGCGCGCGGCGGGGATCCCGGCCCGATACGTCTCGGGATATCTCCATCCGCAACGGGAGGCCGAGATCGGCCGCCGCGTCGTCGGCCAGAGCCACGCCTGGGTCGAGTACTGGACCGGCGAGTGGGCCGCCCTCGATCCCACCAACAGGACGGAGGTCGGGGAGGGACACGTCGTCGTCGCCCGCGGCAGGGACTATTCGGACGTACCACCCCTCAAGGGCGTCTACCAGGGGCCGCCCGCCGAGAACCAGGAGGTGACGGTCGAGGTGACCCGGCTGGCATGAGGCCCTACGAAGGGTTTGCGGGCGCCTGCGGAGTACAAGAACAAGAAGTGAAGCGGAAATGGCCTGGCGAGGATAATCCCGATGATTTCGTGGGAATCATGACACCAAGAGTTTGAGAGGAGGGCAGCCCCCGATGAAGAAGTTGCAGATCATTCCCCGGCCCCGGCCACCGAAGCACCCCGAGCCCGTCGACCTGCGCACCCCTTCGGGCAAGGTCCTCCCTTTTTGAGAGGCCCCGGCTTCTCAAAAGGGTCCGGACGTACCGGGGAGGCCCCGGCTCGCTGAGGAGGTCTCAGCCGCCAGCTCGTAGCAGCGGCCGAAACCCTCCAGAACCGCGGGCCAGGAGGACTTGACCGGTTCGGTCTCCCGGTTGTGACCGGCGATGGCATGGCGCAGCTCGCTGTCTCGCGCCAGTGTCGCCACCGAGGTGACCAGCTCGTCGAAGGTGCGCCCCAGCAGGCCCTCCTTACCGGGACGGACGAAGTCGGCCACACCGCTCTGCATCCGGGCCACCACGGGGATCCCCGCCGAGCGCGCCTCCAGGGCCGCCAGCCCGAACGACTCCCGTGGCGCCGGGGCAACGAAGACGTCGGCCGAGGCGAGCAGCACCTTGATCTGCTCCCTGCTGAACCGGCCGGGAAGCGACACCCAGTCCATCCCCCGGGCCCGCAGGTACCGCTCCATGCGTCCCCGTGCGGGCCCGTCTCCCACGATGGTCGCCCGCATCGCGATCTCGTCCGGCACGCGGCCACGCGCCGCCTCCAGCAGTTTGAGCAGCCGTATCGGCTGCTTGCGCGGGGCCAGCCGCCCCACCGCCACCACGTGGACCGTCTCCTCGTGCGCCGGCTCACCGGTGGGGCGCCAGGCCGAGACGTCGAGCCCGTTCGACACGACGAGGACGGGCACGTTCGGCCCGGCCACCGCCCTGATCGGACGGGCCGCGGCCTCGCTCACGGCGGTGGCGACCAGACCCCAGCGGCGCCACCGGAAGACGCTCTGCAACGCCCGGTAGCCGCCCCGCGTCACGGGATCCCACATGCTGTGGACGGTCACCACCACCGGCAGGCCCGCGCGCACGGCGGCGCGCACGCCCATCCAGGCGAACGGCGAGGCCGCCCCCGCGTGGACGTGGACCACGTCGGGCCGCCGCGCCGTCATCATCCGGAGCAGGTGCGTGGTTCCACGGGGGTGCACGGGCAGGTCGAAGGGCAGGGAGGCCACCACGCGGTGCACGCCGGGCAGGCTCTCCCCGGGCGTCGCCGTGGCCACCTCGACGTTGTGGCCCGCCTCCCGCTGCACTCTGACGAGGTCAGCGACCTGCACCTCGATTCCCCCGAGTCGTGGGAGGTAGCAGTCACTGACGTGAAGGATCCTCACCGGGCCAGCGTGACAGAGCGCGCGTCGCCCATCAAACCGCCGGTGCGCCCCGGGAGGGTGGACCGTGAGCGTGAACCGCCACGTGGGATCATGGGGCAGGGACTGGGACAACATTTCGTGGAGCACGATGACAACGTTCGGCGTAACGGGATGAAAACGGCGGTGTTCTTCCACGCCCATCCGGATGACGAGGCCCTGCTGACCGCGGGGACCATGGCGATGCTGGCGGACGAGGGGCATCGGGTCGTGCTCGTCGTCGCGACCGCGGGAGAGCGCGGCCTCGCGGAGCTCCCTCACGGCGAGGAGCTCGGCAAGGCGAGGATGGACGAGCTGCGCAGCTCGGCGGCGGCGCTCGGCTGCGCCCGCGTCGTTCAGCTGGGATACGGCGACTCGGGCCTGGCGATCGACGGCGGAATGGCGGACGACCGGGCGGACAACGCGTTCATCGACGTCGACATCGAGGAGGCCGCGCAGCGACTCGCCGCGATCCTCAAGGAGGAGACGGCCGACCTGGTGACGATCTACGACCCCTCCGGCGGCTACGGGCACCCGGACCACGTCCAGGTGTACCGGGTCGGCAGCCGGGCGGCCGAGATCGCCGGGACGCCGATCGTGCTGGAGGCAACGGTGAACCGGGACTGGCTCGTCAAGGGAGTGCGGCTCGCGGCCCGTTTCTATCCGGCGCTCGACGTCAGGAGCTTCGAGAGGGCCTACTCCGCCGGGGAGACCATCACCCACCGGGTGAACGTCCGCAGGCACACCAGGGCCAAGCGGACCGCCATGGCCGCGCATGTGAGCCAGGCCAGCGGCGGAAACGGGGACCGGACGCTCGGCGCCATGCTCAGAATCCCGGCGCCGATCTACCGGTACGTGTTCGGGACCGAATGGTTCGTCCAGCGGGGGCTGCCCCCTGGCACCCGCCTCAGGCATCCCTTCGGCAACCCCTAGGGGACCCGATCATCCGTCAGGATGATTCCAGGTAACCGATCTCCCGGCACACTTGAGGCGACCAAGGACGACTGGGGGCATCTCGAGTGAACAACAAGTGGCTGCGTGTCGCGCTGTCCGCGCTGTCCCTTGCGCTGGCCGTCGCGCTCGTCGTCTACCTGCCCTGGATCGTGCACACGCTGACCGGCGCCAAGGTCAGCTGGCACGAGATCGGGCGCGAGTTCGGCAGGCTGAGCTGGCACACGGTCCTGCTGATGACCGTGTTGTGGCTGGCGAGTCTCTGGGCGTACACCTTCGTGATGACCTCGGCGCTGCCCGGTCTGAGCCACCTCCAGGCACTGACCCTCAACGCGGCGGGAAGCGCGGTCAGCAACCTGCTCCCGTTCGGCGGCGCGGCGGGGGTCGCCCTCACCTTCGGGATGACCCGCGGCTGGGGGTTCGCCAACCGGCCCATCGTGGTCTACACGCTGGTCACGGGTATCTGGAACTCCCTGTTCAGGTTCCTGCTGCCGGCCGTCGGCATCGCCGGCCTGCTGATCGCCGGCAAGGCCACCAACCCGACCGTCGCGAACGCCGGATGGGTCGGGGCCGCGTCCATCGTCGGCCTGGTCGCCGTCGTGGCGGCGGCCCTCTACTGGGACCGTGCCGCGGCGGTCCTCAGCCGGGCGCTCGACGGGCTCCTCCGGCTCGCCCCCCGCCGGTTCCGGCCCGCCGAGCACGCCGCCTCCGCGGCGATCGACCGGCTCCGCCGGGACACCGCGGAGATCATCCACCGGAAGTGGCTGGGACTTTCGCTGGGCATGATCGCCTTCCTCGCCCTCCAGTGCGCGATCATGGCCTGCTGCCTCGTGGCGACCGACTCGTATCCCGGCCCCGCGGAGACGATCGCCGTCTTCGCGCTGAGCCGCGTGCTGACCTCCGCCGTCATCACGCCGAGCGGTGCGGGGATCATGGAGGGCGGCGTGGCCGCCCTGCTGATCGGCGCCTTCGGGCAGCCCGCGAGCGGAGCGACCGCGGCCGCCATCCTGTTCGGCTTCTGGACCTACACGATCGAGATCCCCTGGGGCGCGCTGGCGCTCGGCGCGTGGTCGCTGCTCCGCAGGCGCGAGAACAGGTCGACGGAGGACCGGCGGACACCGGCCCGCGCGCAGACGACGTGACCGTCCCGCGAGAGCGATGATGCCCGGATCCGGAAAGACCTTGTGCCCCCTTCGCGGGCGCGCATACCGTTACGGCTGACATGTGTGGGCAAGTGGCAGCGGACGCGTACGACGCACGGCGATCGCCCGGGCGTGCACCCCTGACCATCCGTACGGCCGGGCGCGGGACGAGCGCCCGATGAGTCCGGTCACGTTCCGGGTCCTCGGCCCGGTGGAGGCCGACGGCGACGCCGGCCTCATCGACCTCGGCGGCCTGCGGCAGCGTGCCGTCCTCGCCCGCCTGCTCGTCGCACGGGGGCAGGTCGTTCCCGTGGACACGCTGCTGTTCGACCTGTGGGACGACGACGCCGCCAAGGGGGCGCAGTCGGGGCTGCAGGTCTACGTCTCGCGGCTGCGCCGCGTGCTCGAGCCGAACCGCCCGCGCGGCGGGCCGAACCGCCTGCTGGTGACGGTGGCCTCCGGCTACGCCCTGCGCACCGCGGCCGAGCAGGTCGACGCGCTGCGCTTCGAGGCGACCGTCCGCTCGGCCGGGGAGTGGCTCGATGACGACCCCGCCTCGGCCAGGGCCAGGCTCGGGTCCGCCCTCGGGCTGTGGCAGGGCACGCCGTACTCCGGCTTCGCCGACCAGTCGTGGGCCGAGGCGGAGGTGGCCAGGCTGAGCGAACTCCGGCTCGTGGCCCGCGAACGGCACGCCGACGCCGGGCTGCGGATGGGCCTGCACGCCGAGACCGTTCCCGACCTCGAGGCGATGACCACCGAGCACGCCCTGCGCGAGGAGGGCTGGCGGCTGCTCGCGCTCGGGCTCTACCGGTGCGGGCGGCAGGGAGACGCGCTCGCCGCGATCCGCAAGGCCCGCACGATCCTCTCGGACGAGCTCGGCATCGACCCCGGCCCGGCGCTGCGGAAGCTGGAGTCCGGCATCCTGTCGCAGGACCCCGCACTCGACCTCGCCGCACCCGCGGCCCGCCGGACCACGGAGATCGGCGCGACCTGGCCGCCCCGGTCGTTCGAGGCGGTGGACCTGCCTCCGCTGGAGCCCGAGCCCTTCATGGGCCGCGACGGCGAACTGGACATGTTGCGGGCCGCGGCGCCGCGTGCCGGGGCAGGCCGGTTCACCGTCGCCGTCGTCAACGGTGACCCCGGCGCGGGCAAGACGACGCTCGTCCGCCAGTTGTCCGGCCTGCTGGAAGACGGCGGCTGGATCGCGGCCGCCGGCGGCTGCCCGGACAGCAGCGCGACACCTCCCGGCTGGGCGTGGGTCGAGGTGCTGCGGGCTCTGGTCGCGCGGCGCGGTGCGGGCGAATACGCCGCCCTGCTGGCGCCCCTGCTCGACGACGCGGCGCCGGACACGGGAGACGACGAGGCGTCGGGTGGATTCCGCCTCCACCGGGCGGTCGGCGGCTACCTGTCGGCGGTGGCGCGCGAGGCCCCACTGCTGATCGTCCTGGAGGACCTGCACTGGGCCGACGACCAGACGCTCGCGCTGCTGCGCGCGCTGCCCAGTCTGCTGGCCGCCAGCCGGGTGCTGATGGTCGTGACCTGCCGTGACGGCGAGCTGAACGACCAGCAGCAGGACGTGCTCGCGGCACTGGCCAGGCTGGGGCCCGTGCGGGTGGGCCTCGACGGGCTCGACGACGCGTCGGTGGCCGAGCTGGTCAGGGCGACCTGTGTGCACGACGTGGACGACGAGGTCGTCACCACGATCGTCGAGCGGGCCGGCGGCAACCCCTTCTTCGTCAAGGAGACGGTCCGCCTGTTCGAGGCCGAGGCCGACATCTCCGAGGTGCCGTCCGGGGTCCGCGACGTCCTGCGCCGGAGGATCGCCCGGCTACCCGAGCGGGCGCAGCAGGTGCTGCTCCAGGCGGCGGTGATCGGGCGCGACGTCGACGTCGACGTGCTGGTCGACGTCTCGGGCGACGAGGACGCGGTGGTGGACGCCGTCGAGGCCGCGCTGCTCGCCGGGCTCGTCACCGAGCCGGGCACCGGCCTCCTCCGCTTCGACCACGACCTGGTCAGGGACACCCTGTACTCCGATGCCTCGCGGTTGCGCAGGTCCCGGCTGCACGCGGCCGTGGCGTCCGTGATCGAGCGGCGCAATCCGGGCGACGTGGCGGCGATGGCCCACCACTACGACGCCGCGGGCACCGCGGACAGCGCGGCGAAGGCCGGCTGGTACGCCGGGCTGGCGGCCGAGCAGGCCGAGCGTCGGTTCGCGCATCGCGAGGCGGCGTCGTTGTGGCAGCAGGCCGTCACCGCCCTCGACCGCGCTCACGGCGGACACGGCCCCGTCAGGGAGCGGCTGGAGCTTCAGCTCAGGCACATCAGGGCGCTGGCCCTGGGCGGCGACATGACCGCCGCGCGCGGCCTGCGGCGGGAGGCCATGAACGTCGCCCTTCCGCTCGGCGACATGGAGCTGACGGCGCGGATCGCGGCGGCCCTCGCCGTCCCGCACAAGGGGATCGCCCGCGACTTCACCAGGACCGCCTGGGAGATCGTCGACGTCACCGAGAAGGCCCTGGTCGAGCTGCCTCCGGGCGAGCAGTCGTTGCGGGCGAGCCTGCTGGCCACGCTGGCGCTCGAACTGGAGGGCTCCGCCACCCAGCGCGGATACCAGGCGTCGCTGGAGGCGGAGGAACTGGCCCGGTCGAGCGGCGACCCGGCCCTGCTGGCGGTGGCGCTCAGCGGCAGGCTGCGCCAGTCCTACACGATGACGCAGGTCGACGAGCGGGAGACCATCGGCCGCGAACTGCTCAGGGTCGGCGCGGAATCAGGACAGATCGCCGTCCGGGCGCTGGCCCACCTCGTCCTGCTCGAATGCGCGGCGGCGCGCGGCGACTTCGCCGAGGCAGACGGGCACCTGGCGGAGGCTGAGTCGCTCGGACGCCAGTACGACCTGCCGGCCCCGGCCGCCGTCGGCGCCTGGTACGCCGGACAGCGCCTGATGATCACCGGCGACTACGCGGAAGCCGAGCGGGCCTACCGCAACGCGGCCAGGCTGACGGCCCGGGCGGGCATGCTGGAGGGCCGCCAGGACCTGCCGCTGATCGCGACCTTCTGCCTGCACCTCGTGGACGGGCGCGCCGCCGAGATGGCCGAGCCGCTCGCCGAGGCGCACCAGCGGGGAGCCAAGTGGACGCTCGACGCCTACGCCGTAGCGCTCGCGTCCGCCGGCCACCTGAAGGACGCCCAGGTCATCGCGACCGGGCGGGAGCCGGTGCGCACCGACTTCCTCTACGAGCTCGCGCTCATCTGGCGGGCGCTCGCCGGGATGCTCCTCGACGACGCCGATCGGATGAAGGAGGCCTACGAGAAGCTCGTGCCGTTCCGCGACCGCATCGCCGGAGCGGGAACCGGCGTGGTCGCCCTGTGGCCGGTGGCCAGGACTCTCGGAGATCTCGCCGTACGGCTCGGCCTGCCCGCCCGTGAGCACTACGAGACGGCCCTCGGGGTGGCGGAGCGGGTCGGCGTCCCCCGCTGGATCGACGAAGCCCGCCAGTCCCTGCCCACCTGAGTCGTGATCATGCACAGGTTCGGCGAAGGTGCTGTTGACGTGCACAAACCCAGCCCGTGATCATGCACGGATTCGGGCTCTTGCCGAGTGACCTGGTCAAACCGTGAGCGTGATCATGCGCGCTTTCGGAGATCGGGCTGTCGACCTCGGACGATGACGACCGTGATCATGCAGCGGCGGGCTCGTTGCATGATCACGCGGTGAATGCGCCCTGGTGGTGGGGTGATTCCCCGAACCTGCGCATGATCACGAACTCGGGATCCGCAGGTCAAGGGCCTTTCGCCGAACCTGTGCATGATCACGGCGGGGGTTTGGGCTTGTGGATGGGCCCTTCGCAGAACCTGTGCATGATCACCACCCAAAAGGGCCGAGGTCACATGGTCAGCAGGTGATCTGGAACGTCGCACTCTCGTATGAGCGGGAGGCGACGTCGAGCCGCACGCGGTAGCGACCGGGGTTGCCAGAGATCCTCGGCCGCCACTCGACGGCCCGCGGGCCGCCCGTGAAACCGCTCCTGCTGGCGAAGTAGGGCTGCCACTCACCTGTCGCGGAGTTCCAGCGCTGGACCTGCCAGCCGTACGAGGTGTCCGCGCCGGGGGAGCCGATCACCGTCCGCACCCGGTAGGTCCGCTCGCATCCCGCGCCTCCGGGCGTCATGGTCACCTCCACCGTGCCGGGCCTGGGGGCCGCGTCCGTCTCATCGGCGCGGGTGGTCAGGGTCATCACTCGGGTGGGCCGGTCCGCGAAGGCCCCTGTCGTGGACGCCGCCGACGCCGCGGCGGTGGACCCGGTGGACCTCGCGGGCGCCGAGGGCACCGTGGACGAGATCGCCGGGACACCGCCGGGCTCGGTCTGGGACGCCTGCGCCCCCACGTACGCGCCGGCCACCGCCATGGTGGCGATCAGCAGCTTCGCCATGTTCACGGTGCCGCTCGCCACGATCGGCATCACACTGCTTCGCGGACTCATCGGCCTCCCCTTCCTTCCACCCCCACATTCAGGCCGAACGGTTGACCGGCGCTTGACGGCGGCTTGCAGGGGCGACCGAACCCGGCGGTAAGGTAAGCCTGACCTCAGAAAGGGCGGTGGTGGCCGGTGCGGATCCCCGACCCCCTGGGGGCCTCGATACTCGGCCTGCCCCTGTGGCTCGTCGTCGCGATCGGCGCGGCCGCCCTGTTCGGCGCGTTCCAGGCCTATTACTGGATCGGCCACAGACTCGGTGAGGCCCTCTACCGGTCACGCATGGGCAGGAAGATCGGGCAGCAGCGGATCGCCCGGGTCGAGGGAATCGTGCGCAGGTGGGGCGCGCTCGCCGTCTACGGCTGCTTCTGGATCCCCGGCCTGCGGCACACGCTGCCCTGGGTCGCGGGAGCACTGCGCGTCGACTACCGGTGGTACCTGGTCGCCAGCGCGCTCGGCTGCCTGACGTGGGTGCCCGTGACGACGTTCGGGCTCTACTCGCTCATCTGGACCTGGGTGCGACTGGTCGCCGCGTCGCCGGTCCTCGCCGTCGGGCTGCTCGGGGTCCTCGCCGCAGCCGCGGCGGCCTTTCTCGCATGGAGACGGCGCAGAAACATGACGACGGCATCCTGACGATTCACTCCATAGCGCCTTTAAATAGCAACCTTTCAAGATTGCCAATCATGCGATCATGTGCGGATGCGTATAAGAATCATCGGCGCGTTGACAGCCGCCATTCTTGCCACAGGATCGGTGGGCACGGCCGCGGCCGCGGCGACCGTGCCCGTGAGCACCACCGCGGCGACCGTATCCGTAGCCATCCCCGCGACGGCGGTTCCCACAAAGGCAGCTGCGGTCGCGGCGCCTCCGTCGATCACCGCCCTCCGGGCGTACGTGATCGACGCGACCACCGGCAAGGCCCTGGTGTCCAAGTCATCGGCCACCCGCGTGCAGATCGCCAGCGTGACCAAGCTCATGACCGCCTACGTCGTGCTGAAGCGGGCCAAGCTGAACGACATCGTCACGATCAGCAAGGCCGACATCCAGTGGGCCTCGTCCCACGGCGCGACCGGAGGCGGCTTCAAGGCGGGTGAGCGGCTGTACGTCCGGGATCTGCTCTACGCCCTGATGCTCCCCTCCGCTGCCGACGCGGCGAACGCGCTGGCCGTGAAGTACGGCCCGGGTAAGACCAAGTTCGTCGCCAGGATGAACGACGCCGCCAAGGCGCTCGGGCTGAAGGACACCCGCTACGCCAACGCGGACGGCCTCACCTCGACCAAGTCGTACTCGACGGCGCGCGACCAGACGAAGCTGGCGCAGACCATTCTGAAGACGCCGACCCTGTCGACGATCATCAAGGTCAAGAAGTACACGACTCCGGCGACGAAGGTCCACCGCAAGCACACGTGGACCAACACGAACAAGCTGCTCAGCGAGGGCGCGATCGGCCTGAAGACCGGCTACACGGCGAAGGCCGGCTACTGCCTCACGTTCGCGCAGGTGAAGAGTGGTCACACGATCGTCGGCGCCGTCCTGGGCGACAAGTCCGACGCGGCCCGCTTCACCTCCGCCCGCAAGCTCCTCCAATGGGCCGGCGCGCAGGTGGCGGCGGCCAAGAAGGCATAGGCCCGCAGACCTCTACGGCGACTGCCCGGGAACGCGGAACGTTCCCGGGCAGTCAGCGCACCAGGCTGTTCGTACGTCAGCGCACCAGGCTGTGACAGGCGATGGCGGCGGCGGCCACGACGTTCAGCGAGTCGACCCCGAGGTCCATCGCCGTCTCGCTCATCGGGATGCGGACGGGGTGGTCGGCCTCGTGCAGCCAGTGAGAGGACAGGCCGTCGCCCTCCGAGCCGAGCATGAGGGCGACGCGGTCGCCGAGCGGCACGTCGTCCATCGGCACGGCCGCCCGGTCGGGCGTCAGAGCCAGCAGTTGGAACCCCTCCGCGCGGATCTCGGCGAGCCCGTCGTGCCAGTCGGCCATCCGGGCGTACGGAACGGCGAACACCGCGCCCATCGACACCTTCACCGACCTCCGGTAGAGAGGGTCGGCGCAGCGGGGCGACAGGACCACGGCGTCGACGCCCAGGGCCGCGGCGCAGCGGAAGATGGCTCCGACGTTCCCATGGTCGACCAGGTCCTCCAGCACAACGATCCGGCGGGGCGTCCTCCCCCGGCCCTCCGGCTCCGTCCCTCCGGCGAGTGCACGGCCGGAGATGACATCGGCGACCGACGGCGGGGTGAGGCGTTCCATCGACGCGAGCGCTCCGCGATGGACCTGGAAGCCGGTGACGCCCTCCATGACCTCGTCGGAGACCAGGTAGACGGTGACGCCTTCGATCACGTCCGCGAGGTGGCCGAGCCACTTGGCGGTGGTCAGCACCGAGCGCACCGGATGCCCGGCGGCCACCGCCCGCCTGATGACCTTCTCCCCCTCGGCGAGGAACAGCCCCCGCGCACCTTCAAGGCTCTTGCGCAGGTCGACGTCGCGTAGCCGCGTGTAGTCCGCCAGACGGGGATCGGCGGCGTCTTCGACCGGGATGACCACGCGCCAAGGGTACGGCGTGCGCGACACGTCGCCGCCATCCGCGGGCGATCCCCCGACGGCCGGCTTCCGCCCGCACAGGCCGTGCCCTCTGCCGCCCGCGGCACACGGATCAGGGTGGATCAGGACTGCCGGGCCGCGCCCGGCGTGCCGGGGTCCGCCGTCACGACGATCATCTTGGTCAGGATGCCGTTGCCGGTGGCGGCCGAGCACGCGATCGTGGCCGGGCTGTCCGCGGTGGCCGTACATGAGGGCCGGACGGCCTGGAACGGCCGGTCCCGCCGCCACTGGAGGGTGACGACCGCGAGGTCGAACCCGAGAGAGCGGAACGCCCGCGCCAGGGCCGGCCCACCGCCGGGATCGGTCCACGCCCGGCCGATCCGGCCCGTCATCACGATCCCCCGCAGGCAGGTGAGCTCGCGCAACCGCCGCCTGACTTCGGCCGGGCAACCCGGTTCGGCGAACTCGATGAGAACGAGGTCTCCGGGCCACTCACGGGACGACGTGAGGGTCGCCGCGCTCACCGTTTCGCCGACCTCGCCGTCCATGACCGCCGCCACCTGCGCCCCCTAGCCCTCTGCGCCTCACGATACATCGCGTTTGCCCCCAGTCAAGATGTATCGCAAGTTAGTTTACATGATGAGTCTTTACCATGACTTTTCGTAATCACTGCACCAAGACCGGCGTTTTGCCAGACTTGGCCTAACCAGTATCGTTCCGTAAGCATTCAGGTGAATCTCCCTAAATGGTGCCGCAGAGACGCGTACCGTCGGGAGCCAATCGACTCCAAAGAGGGCACCATGGGCGGACGTCACCGCAATGACGAACTCGATGGCGGCTTCGACGCGTACAACGATCCGCCACCACGCCGGCGTGCCAGCCGGGGCAGGGTGTTCGTCCCCCTGGCAGGCGCGGTCGCGTTGGCCGTCCTCTGCGGCGTGGCCGCGTACGTACTCCTGAACAAGAGTCCCGGCTGCACCAGCGGCGGGGACAAGATCGCCCTGTCGGTCGTGGCGTCCCCCGACATCCAGCCGGCGGTCGAGAAGATCGCGAAGACCTCCCCTCCGTCGGTCGACGGGCAATGTGTGGCCGTCACCGTCACGGCGGCGAGTTCGGCCGACGTCGCCAACGCGATGTCGGGCACCGGCCCGACCAGCGCCAAGCTGAACCCCGCCGTGTGGATCCCCGACTCCAGCCTGTGGCTCGCCGGGCTCGCCAAGTCGGGCGGCCCCGCGGTGAAGCCGTCCGGCAGCGCCGCGGACTCCCCCGTCGTGCTGACGGCGTCGAAGGCCGGGGCCTCGAAGCTCAAGTCGGCCTTCAGTCCGGCGAGCTGGACGGGCCTGCTGAGCGCGGCCAACGCCGCGAACCCGGACGGCCTCGCCAAGAAGGTCCGCGTGCTCGCGCTCGACCCGACGCAGAACGCGGCGGGCCTCGGCGCGCTGCTCGCCGGCGCGAACGTGCTGAAGAGCGCGGGCGGCAGCGAGGACGTCCTCGTCGGCGTGCTCCGGCAGTTGTCGGAGTCCACGGTGCCGTCGTCCGACAGCATGTTCGCCACGCTGACGAAGACGGCGGCCCGCACTCCCGTCGGCATCGCCTCCGAGCAGGCGGTCTGGGCGTTCAACACCAACAAGACCCCGAGCAACCCCGCCGTCGCGCTCTACCCGGCGGAGGGCACGGTCAGCCTGGACTACCCGATCATCATCACGACCAAGGACGCCGGGCTGCGCAAGGCCGCCGAGGCCTTCTCCGCGCAGGTCACCTCCGCGAAGGGCCGCCAGACCGTGCAGGAGTTCGGCTTCCGCACGCCGGACGGCAAGGGCGGCGACCTGCTCACGGCCGAGCACGGCGTGAACGCGAAGAAGCCGGCGGAACTGCCCCTTCCCAACGCCGCGACCATCACGCAGCTCGCCCAGGCGTGGCAGCAGATCAAGCTGGGGACCAAGATCCTCGCTCTGATCGACATCTCGGGCACCATGGCCCTGCCGGCCGACAAGTCCGGCACCACCCGCATGCAGGCCATCTCGGGCGTCGGAATCGAGGGGCTGAAGCTCTTCCCCGACAAGGCCGAGCTCGGCATCTGGGCCTTCTCCGACAACCTCCGCGGCAAGGGCGTCGACTGGAAGCAGATCGTGCCGATCGGCCCGCTCGCCCAGCAGAGCAACGGGGTCACCCGGCGCACCCTCATCGAGCAGGCCCTCCAGGCGTCCAAGGCGATCCCGACCGGCAACACCGGCCTCAACGACACCCTCTGGGCGGCCTACCAGAAGATGTCGAAGGACTACGAGCCGGACAAGGTCAACACGATCATCCTGTTCACCGACGGCGTCGGGAACGACGACCCGAACGGCGGCATCTCCAACCCCGAGATCCTGCAGAAGCTCAAGCAGGCTTACGACCCGAAGAAGCCGGTCAGCATCCTGATCATCTCGTTCAACACCACGAAGGACGAGAACCGCAAGCAGATGAACTCGATCGCGAAGGCCACCGGCGGAACGGCGTACTTCCCGCAGACGGTCCTCGAGATCCGCAACATCTTCCTGAAGGGCATCGCCCGCCGCCTCTGCGCGCCGAACTGCGGAGACACCGGGAAGTAGCGCGGAGGAGCTCAGAGGGAGCGCGCAGGCGGCTCCCTCCCTGAACGCCGGGCCCCATTGGGACCCGGCGTTCACTTTTGCCGCAAGGCTCGCTCTGAACACAGTTTTCGCAGGTCATGCCCGCTGGGCATGACTTACGGATCAGTAAACGAGGGCCGCTCCGGCGGCGTCTTTCTCGTGTGGGGACTGGCTCGAATCTGGTTTCCGTCACGCGGGGAGGAAAATCTGTTGCCCGGATGGCCGGACGTCGGCCGTACCGACGATCATCGACTGCTGGAGGCGCTCCGGCGCGGGGACGCGCACGCGCCCGCCAGTCTCTATGACGCGTACGCCGACCGACTCAACGACTACGCCCATTCCCTACTCCACGATCAGGATCTCGCCGCGGAAGCCGTACACGACAGCCTGGTGATCGCCCACGAATGCGTGGACCGGCTGACCGAACCGGCCCGGCTGCGGGCCTGGCTGTACGCGCTGGCCCGCACGCGGAGCGCGGCCCGCACCGGCGGCAGGACGCCGCCGCACGGCATGGCCCCGCCCGCCACCCTGGACGAGCCGGCCGACCCGCAACTCGCGGCCGTCGTCCACGAGGCGCTCGGCGAACTCGGAGGGCACGAGCGCCAGGCCCTCGACCTGTCCGTACGGCACGGGCTGTCCACCGCGGAGATCGGAGCGGTGCTCGGCGTCACCTCCCGGCAGGCGGCGGGACACCTCTCCAAAGCGCGCGGCCACGTGGAGAACTCCGCCGCGGCCATCGTGCTCGCCCGTACCGGGCGGGCCCACTGCCCCGACCTGTCCGCGCTCGTCGACTCCGGCGTGGGGGCCTCCTGGCAGGACGGGCCGCTGAGCACGGCGCTCCGCAAGCGGCTGAGCCGGCACATCAGCGGCTGCAAGGTCTGTGTGGAGGGCCGCGAGCGGCACGTGTCAGCCGATCCCCTGCTGACCACGATGCCCATCGCGTTCCCGCCCCTGTCGCTGCGCCGTCACGTGATCGACACGTGCGTCTCCCCCGAGTGTGAGGCGGCCAGAGCGGCGATCCTCGAGCAGGGGAACCGCTTCGACAAGAGGGGGTTCCCCATCGCGCCCGCGGGGCCGTCCGGCAGGAGGCGGAGCCGCCGGCGACGGGGCTCGCGTGACCGGCGCAGCAGCCGGACGACCTTCATCCTGCTGCCCGCGGTCTTCGTGTTCGGCACGGCCGGCGCCGCGACCCTGATCTACGGCCAGGCTCCCGAGCGCCGTCTGGAGGCGATGAACCCGGCACCGGCACCGGCACCGCCCGACGCGCCCGTCCCGACCCCGGAAGTCGATCCGCTCGAGACGGCCGAACCGGAGGAGACCAGCCCCGCCCCCACGTCCCCGCCGCCCACGCCGCCCACGCCGCCCGCCTCTCCGCGGGCGCGTGTGACCACTCCGCCGCGGCCTCCCGCAGCACGGACGACCCCGGCTCCCACCCGATCCCCGACGCGGCGGCCTCCCCCTCCCGTTCTGGAGGTGGGCTGCCCGGGCGATCTCGGCGCTGCCACGGGCGGCACGATCACCCTGGCCGCCCGCAACGCGGCCGTCGACTGGTCGGCGACTCCGCCCCTGGGTGTGGCCATCGCCCCGGGACAGGGCCGGCTCAAGGCGGATGCCTCAGGCCGGGTCGCACTGACGATCATCGACCCCGGTTCGGCGGGCAGCGGGATCGTCGCCTTCCACTCGGCTGCGGGCAACCCCACCTGCCGCGTCTCCTGGAGCGGGACGGGCGGCAGTCCCCCGCCCGAACCACCGGCAAGCCCGTCCCCCGATCCCTCCGTCCTCTGACCCCGTCCCCGCCCCCCTGCGGCACTCATCTGAAGCCTCACAAAACCCATCACCACCAGGGATAACGCCAGCCTTTGGCCGGATCCGGCCAAAGGCTCCCCGCCGGTAACAATCACGATTCACGAGGTGTCAGCCGGAGCGCGAAAGGGGAGGAAACACGCGACCGAGGATCTTAGGGGGCATTGTGGCCCAAGCATGGCTTCCTGGCGCCAGCCTGAATCCCTCCTCCGAGGACTCCGGACCGATGATCGGCGGAGCTCCCCGGGCTGTCTGGTTCATCTGGCCCGCCGACCCTCACGGGGTCTCCGCACGGTCGGTCGCCCAGCGGCTAATCCAGCTCAAACGGCCCCCTCACCTGGTGTGGAACCCGGTGACAGGAGAGACGGCGCAACTCCTGCCGATCACGAGGGCGGCCTGTGGACTGGCGGGCGACCGTGGACGCAACGGACGGGTCTGCGTGCAGATCCGGGTGATCGGCTCGGCGCACGAGCCGTTCACCGACACGAAACTGGACGGTCTCGATGAGATCCTGACGTGGCTCGACTCGTGGGACATCCCCCGTCGCTGGCCCGCGGGCCCGCCCCAGGCGTTCCCGCAGTCACTCGTGAGTGCCCGCAGCGGCCGTATCTGGGCGCGTGGCGGACACTTCGGCCACTCCCAGGTGCCGGGGACGAGTGAGGGAGACCCGGGCTCGATCGACATCTCCCGGATCATCGGGGACGAGTCTCCCGATTTCTCGGTTCCCCGCCCACGCGAGGATTTCCGGGTGCTGGAGCGCGTGATCTAGAGCAGGTCTCTGATCACGGCACAGCCGCGCTTCACGTCGGCGAGGGACGCGTAGCCGTACCCGAGAACGAGGCCGTGGACCCGCGGCGGCCCGTGGTGATGCCGTTCGGTCGTGTCCAGGAGGACGCCGCGGTCCTCCGCCCTCTTGACGAGGTCGGGCACGACCGGCTCCGGCAGCTCGATCATCACGTGCAGGCCCGCGGTGTCCCCCTGCACGAGCGGGCCGAGCGCCTCGACGATGGCCGCGCGGCGCCGGGCGTACTCGAGCCGCATCCTGCGCAGGTGCCTGTCGAGGTCGCCCCGCTCCAGCAGGGTCGCGACGGCCTTCTGCACGGGCCCGGGCGTCCTGTCGCCCAACTCGTCCCTGCGGCGGGCGACGGCGGCCAGCAGCGCTTCGGACGCGACCAGCCAGCCGAGCCCGACGTCGGGACTGAGCGACTTCGAGAGCGTCCCGAGGAGCACGACGCGCTCGGGGTCCATGCCGTGGAGCGCGGGCAACGGGGCGACGTCGTAGCGGAACTCGGCGTCGTAGTCGTCCTCGACGACGATCGCCCCCGTACGGCGGGCCCATGCGAGCAACCGCTCCCTGCGCGGGATGGACAGCCTGCCGCCCACCGGATACTGGTGCGCGGGCGTCGTGTAGAGCACCTCCAGATCGTCGGGCAGCGCCTCGACGACCACCCCCTGACCGTCGACCGGGCACGGCACGATCTCCGCCCCCCTCGCGGCGAACACGTTGCGGGCGACCCGGTAACCGGGCTCCTCCACGCCCGCCCTGGCGCCCGGCCGGACGAGCGTGGCCGCGATGAGGTCGAGCCCGTTGCCCGTCCCCCTGGTGACCATGACGTTCCGGGGGCCCGTGGGCACGGCTCGCGCCCGCCGGAGGTGCTCGGCCAGCAGTTCGCGCAGCTCGGCGTGGCCGTAGGGGTCGGGCCTGTCGGCGGGCGCGATCTCTCCCGCGCTGCGCCAGGCGCGCCGCCACGCCGCCGGGTCGTATCCGAAGACCCACGGCCGCCCCGGCCGCAGATCGACGACCCCCGCCGCATCGCGATCGGGCACGGGTTCACGCGCGACCGGATCGTCCTCCGTCGGCGCGTGCTCTCTCCTGGTCCACCCCTGCACCGCGGCTTCTCGTCCCGTGGCCGCGCCGTCCCCGGAAGCGGCCACGTAGGTGCCCGACCCGTGTCGCCCGTCGAGCCAGCCCTCCGCGTAGAGCTGCTGGAAGGCGTCGGTGACCACGGTGCGGCTCACGCCGAGCAGGCCGGCGAGCGCGCGGCTCGACGGCAGCCGCTCCCCCGCCTTCAGCGCCCCGCTCCGCATCGCCTCCCGCAACTGATCGCCGATCTGCACGACGAGCGGCACCGGTGTCGTCCGGTCCACGACCAGTGGAAGGTCGATGTCGGTGCGCAAAGTGGTCTCCCATAAGTCGCCTGAAGTGGACGTGTTTCACCAGTCCACTTTCATCTAACTTAACGGGCATGCTCTCCACCACCGCCCGTACGACCCTGAACCGGGGCAAGGAACGTGCCCGGACCGACCGCACCGACCTGTACGCCGTGCTCGACGCCGGGTTGATCTGCCATCTCGGTGTGATCGTCGACGGGGCGCCGATGGTGATCCCGACCGGCTACGGGCGGATCGGCGACACGCTCTACCTGCACGGCTCGACCGGCGCCTCGTCGCTCAGGGCGGGGACCACCGAGCCGGTGTGCGTCACCGTCACCCATCTCGACGGCATCGTGCTGGCCCGTTCGGCCTTCCACCATTCGGTGAACTACCGCTCCGCGATGATCTACGGCCGGGCCCGCCGCGTGGACGACCCGGACGAGCATCTCGACGGCCTGCGCGCCGTCACCGAGCAACTCGCTCCCGGCCAGTGGGACGTCGTCCGCCTTCCCACCAGGAAGGAACTCGCGGCGACCGCCGTCCTCGCCCTGTCTCTGAAGGAGGCCTCCGTGAAGGTGCGGCAGGGCCCGCCGAAGGACGACGAGGAGGATTACGACCTGCCGGTATGGGCGGGCGTGCTGCCGCTGAACGTGTCCTGGGGCGAGCCGCTGCCCGACCCCCGCCTGACTCCCGGCGTGACTGTTCCGCGGCATATCCGGAAGAGGGGATAGCGGGGATCCCCCTAATTCGTCACACTTTGGGCGTCCCGTTCGATCGGATGGGCCTCCCGATGGGCGGCCCCGCTCACCGCAGGAGTGCGCATGACCGTCCCCGGCGAGTGGCGGGTACCCGGATACGCCGAGGTGCGCGCGCTCGGATCGGGGGATGACGGCCGCGTCGTCCTGGCCGTCGAGGAGACGTCGGGCTCCCACGTCGCCATCCGGTACCTGCCGGAGGAGACGCGGACGGAGCCCGGCTTCGCCGAACGGTTCCGCGCGGACTTCCGGCTCCTGGCGGATCTCGACGACCCCCACGTGGCCCGGGTGCACGAGTACGCCGACGGGCCGCGCGGCGCGGCGGTCGTCATGGAGCCGGTCAACGGGGCCTCGCTGCGGGCGGTGCTCCGCGAGGAGTCCCCGATCGCGCCGCGGGCCGCCCTCGTGCTGTTCAAGGACTCGCTGCTCGGCCTAGCGGCGGCCCACGAGGCGGGCGTCGTCCATGGCGACCACAAGCCCGAGCACGTGCTCGTCCAGGGCGACGGAGCGAGCAAGCTCGTCGGCTTCGGCCTGGCCGTACGCACCGGGACGCCCGCCTATCTCGCTCCCGAGGTGCGGGCAGGACAGCCGGCGTCGGCCGCCTCCGACATGTACGCCGCGACCGCCGTGCTCCGCGAATGCCTCACCGGCCGCCTCCCCGGCGGACGGCGTTCGCACGCGGCGTCCAGGCAGGTCCCGGTACCGCTGCGCGATCTGGTCGAGCGGGGGCTGGCCGGGGATCCCGAGCTGCGCCCCCCGAGCGCCGCGATGTTCGTCGCGGAGCTGGACGAGATCGCGTCCGCGGCGTGCGGCGCGGCATGGGAGCAGCGGGGCAGGCGCGCGGTGGCCGACCTGGCCGCGCCACTGGCCCCCACCTTCCCGCTCAACCGGCCGCCCCTCGACCGGCCGCCCGGGATTCTGCGCGCCATGGCGGCGGCCGTCAGGCGGAACCGCTCCGGAAAGGCGCCCGCACGGCATTCGCGCACCGACTGACCAGTTGTGTGATTAGTCGGTTACACAACGTTCAGACTATTTGACAGCCACCCACGACTGTTTCGTGACTTTTCGTACCACCGACGACGGCCGTCATTAAGCTCGGTTCCGGCGGGGGCCCGGGCGATGAGGAGACCGTATGTACGGCCACACGGGCACCTGGTTCGTCCCCGGCTACACCGAGATTCGAGAACTCGGCACTGGGGCCACCGGAAGGGTCGTGCTCGCACGACACGATGCCAACGACATCCTAGTAGCGATCAAGTACCTGTCGGACGCACTCCTGACCGACCTCGACTTCGTCGCGAGATTCCGGCACGAGGCGCGCCTGCTCGCGACGATGCCGCCCAGTCCGCACGCCGCCCGCTTCTACGAATACCTGGAGACGCCGCAGGGCGCCGCCATCGTCATGGAGCTGATCGACGGCGTCTCGCTGCGCGTCATGCTGCGCTCGGAGGGCCCCACCGGCCCGGAGGCGGCGCTGGCCGTACTGAAGGGCTCCCTGTTCGGGCTGGCCGCCGTGCACGCCGCCGACATGGTCCACCGGGACTACAAGCCCGAGAACATCATGATCGAGACCGACGGCACGAGCAAGCTGGTCGACTTCGGCATCGCCGCACGTGCCGGTGAGGGCACGACCACGAGCGGCACGCCTCCGTACATGGCGCCCGAGCAGTGGTCGGGCGCGCCGGCGAGCCCGGCGACGGACGTCTACGCCGCCACCGTCGTCTTCTTCGAGTGCCTCACCGGCACCCGCCCCTTCCGGGCGCAGAACATGGCCGCCCTCGCCCGTCAGCACCGGATCACGCCTCCCCCGGTGGAGGAGGTGCCGGCCCCGCTGCGCGGCCTCATCGAGCGCGGCATGGCCAAACACGCGGCCGACCGGCCCCAGAACGCCGAGGCGTTCGTCAACGAGCTCGAGTTCGTCGCGCACGACGCGTACGGCCCGGAATGGGAGGAGAAGGGCCGGCGGCGCCTGGCCGTCCTCGCCGGGCTGCTGCTTCCGTTCTTCCCGCTGACCGAGGAGGCGCCCGAGGTCGGCACGTCACTCGCCGAGACCAGGCTGGGCAGGGGCAAGAGCCTGCTGAGCAAGACGGGCATGAAGGTCGGCCTGTCACTGGCGGGCGCGGTGGTGGTCGCCACAGGTGGCGCGCTGCTGGTCGGTTCCATCACCAACGGGACGAAGCTCCAGGCGGGCACGGCGGCCGAGTCGCCCGCGGCGCCCGGAGCCGGCACCGAGACCACCGACGAACCAGTCACGCCTGAGGAGACGGTCTCGGACGAGCCCGAGGAGACGCCGAGCCCCGATCCCGGAGTGGTGCCGCAGCCTCCCGGCAACCCGGGCGTCAATCCGCCCGCGAACCCGCCGGGCAATCCCCCCGCCAACCCGCCGGGGAACCCGGCGAACCCGCCCGCGAATCCCCCGGGCAACCCTCCAGCGAACCCACCCGCCAACCCCGGTAACCCACCCGCCGACCCGGGTGACCCGCCCGTGAACCCACCGGGGGGCAACCCCGGCGTTCCCCCTGCCGATCCGGGCACAGATCCGGGCACGG
>NZ_BOOQ01000005.1 GCF_016863315.1 Planotetraspora silvatica | reverse complement strand
ACCCAGGCACGGACCCAGGCACGGAGAGTCCAGGCACGGAGAGTCCAGGCACGGACGACCCGTCCTCGGAACCCACCAAGCCCACAACCGACGAGCCCACGAAGCCGACGGACCCGACTTCGCCTCCTCCGCGGGGAGGCATCCCGGAGACGCCCGGCACCGAGGCTCCGCCCAGGACCGGAGAGTCGCCGGGGAACGACGAGCCGCCTTCGCAGGATCCGCGCGATGTGCCGACGGGAGTTCTCGGGGCAGTCCTGATCACAATCGGCCTGTTTCCGTCACACTGACGGCGAAGAGGATTGCCCGAAGGCATCGGAGGCGGCGGTAAATGCACGACGGCGCGACCATCTCGGGGTACCGGCTCACCGGCCGGACGCGGATCAGCGAGCTCGGCACCTGGAACGACGCGATCTCACCTGACGGCGTGCCGTCCGGGGTCCTGAGGTTCGACCCCCGGGCGGTGGCCGCGCCGGACGCCAGGGAGCGGCTCGTCTCCGCGGTGAGCGCCGACCGGCGGCTCCTGCTGAGCGGCCTGTCCTCGCTCCTTCCCGTCGCCGATCTCGTCACCGCGCGGGGAGAGGTCTGGCTGATCACCTCCCGCAGGGCGATGCCGACGGTCGCCGACCTCCTCGCCGGCGGCGGGGGACCGGACTCCGGCAGCGCGGGAACGATCCTCGTCGAGATCGCCCAGGCCCTGCTGTCCCTGCACGCCGCGGGCCTCACCCACGGCGCCCTGCACCCCGGCACGGTGGTGATCGCCGAGGACGGCTCGGCGATGCTCGCGGAGCGCGGCCTGCTGGCCGCGGCGCGCGGAGAGTCCCCACCTGTGGAGCGTGACATCGCCGCCTGGGCGGCGCTCGCCCGCACGCTGTCGGCGAGCTGGGCGGGCGGCGACGCGGCACGGCTCTTCGACCGGGCCGCCGCGGCGGCCTCGGCGGGCGGGCTGGCCTACGCGCGCGACACCCTCCTGGCCGGCCGCGACGTCCTGCCACCCGGATTCACGACGCGCGACCGGCTCGTGGAGACCTTGCACCGATGGTCCGCGGCCGACGTCCCGACCTCTCCCGCGCCCCCCGCGCCCGATCCCGGCCAGATCGTCACGCTGCTGCACGCCGACCGCACCGGCTCCGCCCGTACGGCACCGCCGGCGCGGCCCGCACCCGAGAGCGACGTCATGATGCGCTTCGGGCCGGGGGTGCCCACGGAGGACCCGGAGAACCCGGGGAACACGGCGGAGCGGATCTGGCGCTCCGGGCAGGACCAGATGGCCACGCTGCACGGGCAGAAGGGATCACGCGGGACGCCGCGGCGCGGCCGGCGGCGTGCGACGGCGTGGGCGGGGACGATCCTGCTCGCGGTCCTCATCGCGGCCGGCATCCTGTGGCTGCGTCAGTCGCCGGGACTGGCCGTCGCGGTCGAGAAGGTGGACGTCCGCGGCCCGAAGAAGACTCTGACCTGCGATGGCACGGCCAACATCGTGGGTGTGGTGACCACGAACGGCGGGGAGGGCTCGATCCGCTACGTCTGGCTCCGCAGCGACGGGCAGAAGCTGGCCGAGCAGCAGTTGCGCGTGCTCTCCGGCTCCACCTCGGTCGAGCTTCCCCTGCACTGGAAGGTCAGCGGGGAGTCGTCGAATTTCAAGGGCACCGCCACCCTCCGCGTCCTGTCCCCCACCACCTCGGGGAAGGCCGTACAGGGTAAAGCCAGCTTTCTGTACAAATGCCAAGTTCACTAGTGTGGCCATATGACGACGACCCCCGCCGGTTGGTATCCCGACCCATACGGATCTCCCCAACTGCGTTGGTGGGACGGCTCCCAGTGGACGGATGCCACGCATCCCCGGGACACCTACACGCAGGAGACCGCGCCACCTCCTGACCAGCCGGCCCAGACCGCGCCGCTGAGAGCGCCGCTGCGGACGGAGCAACCGGCATGGGGGCACCTGGGGCAGCCTCCCCTTCCCGCGCCCGCCTTCGGGCGGCAGCCGAAGACCGCACCGGTCTGGCCGTGGATCGTCGGGGGAATCGCCGCCATGGTGGCGGTCGTCATCGCGATCAGCGCGGTGGTGATCTTCGTGAACAACCGCTCCGGCATCACGGCGTCCCGGCCGGACGAGGTGGTCCCGAGCGCGCCGCTCGACTCGATCGTCCCCCCGAGCCCGTCCCCGGCGGCTCCGCTCGCGGAACTCCCCCAGCCGTCGGGAGACCGGATCACCGACCCGACGACGGGGCTGTCCTACGCCTTCCCCGGCGAACCGTGGACGGTGCCCAAGTCCGCCGAGATCAACAACCCGGACAATCCGCAGGTCCCGCTCTGGACGAGCGGCTACAGCGCCGTGTCCCAGCAGAACTACGACGGCAACGGCGGCGACTGGGTCGGCTCGATCTACGCGGCACAACTGCCGCAGGTCCTTCCGTACGGCGGGCCGCAGGATCTTCGCACCTCGGTCACCGCGATGGTCGTGGGCTATGAGCCCCTGTTCTACGCGCCTCAGCACGAACGGAAGATCCTCCGCAACGAGGCCCTGGAGGTCAGCGGCCACAAGGCCTGGGTGACCGAGTTCGAAATGGACTTCTCGAAGGAGTCCGCGGCCAACGGCTGGAAGTGGAAGTCGGAGAAGGGCGCGTTCGTGCTGGTCGACCGGGGTCAGGACCGGCGTCCGTCCATGCTCTACATGTCCGTCCCGGACAATCTCGACCAATCGGTGCTCAACCGGGTGCTGGACTCGCTCGAAGCCCGGTGACCGCACTACTACGCTGGTTCCATGACTGACCTGCTGGTCTGGATCGACTGTGAGATGACCGGGCTCGACCTCGGCCGTGACGCGCTCGTCGAAGTGGCCTGTGTGGTGACCGACGGCGAGCTGAACCAGCTGGACGAGGGTGTCGACGTCGTCATCAAGCCTCCGCCGGAGTCGCTGGGGCAGATGTCGGACGTCGTCCGGGAGATGCACACCGCCTCAGGGCTCCTCCAGGCGCTCGCCGGCGGCGTGACGCTCGCCGAGGCCGAGTCGATCGTGCTCGACTACATTCGCGGCCACATCGCCGACCCCAAGAAGGCTCCGCTGTGCGGCAACTCCATCGCGACGGACCGTTCGTTCATCGCGCGGGACATGCCTGGCGTGGACTCCTTCCTCCACTACCGGATGATCGACGTGTCCTCGATCAAGGAACTGGCCCGGCGGTGGTACCCCCGGGTTTACTTCGCCTCGCCTGAGAAGCAGGGCGGGCACCGGGCTCTGGCGGACATCATCGAGAGCATCCGTGAGCTGCGTTATTACCGCGCCGCCGTGTTCGTGCCGCAGCCCGGCCCCGACTCGGCGACCGCGCGTGAGGTGGCCGAGGCGATCTCCGCGACGTGACCGCGACCTGATCGCGGGATGGAGCGCGATGCTCCCGAATACCGCTACACTTTTCTCGTACGCCGTGACGGCGGACATGGTGGGTGTAGCTCAGCTGGCAGAGCGCCAGGTTGTGGTCCTGGATGTCGTGGGTTCAAGTCCCATCACTCACCCCAGTACGGGAAAGGCCGGTCCTCACGGACCGGCCTTTCCCGTTTGCGCGCTTGCGGCAGATCATGCGACTGACGCGAGCAAGTCAGCGAACATTGCCCCCAAAGGTAGATATTGCGAGTTATGCTCACCTGACGACCGCAACGCCGGATGGGCGGGGGGCCTCGGCGATCTTTGACTCGGAGGCCGGATGAGAGTCGACGACCGCACGGGAATGGGACTGAGCAAACGGGAGACCGAGGTCATGGACCTGATCGCCACCGGTCATTCCAACGGCGAGATCGCCCAGCGCCTGTTCCTCAGCGAAAAGACCGTCAAGAACCACGTCAACCGCATCTATGCCAAGCTCGGCGTCGCATCGCGCGTCACGGCGATCGGGCGCTGGCTCGGCGGAACCGACCCTGAGGCATGAGAACGCCCCGTCACCCCCTCGTCCCGGTGGTCACCGCACCGGGGTCAGGGAGCGACCGAGACCCGGGTCAGGGCGTTGCGCAGGCCCGCCAGTCCGTACTCCAGCTCCTCGGGCTGGACGGACAGGGCAGGGCGTAGCCGGACGGAACTGTCCCCGCAGGACAACACGAGGATCGCCTCGTCCTCCCGGAGCCGGTCGACCAGCCCGCCGGGGTCGGGCACGTCGAACGCGCACATCAGGCCGCGTCCCCGGGCATTCGTCACGAGCCCCTCGGCCTCGAGCCCGCGCAGCGCGCCGAGCAGCTTCTCCCCCAGGATCGCCGCCCGCGGGATCAGCCCGTCGCGTTCGATGATCTCCAGCATCCCGCGGGATCGGACCATGTCCACGAGCCCGCCGCCCCACGTCGAGTTGATCCTCCCGCTCACCGCGAAGACGTTGTCGGGGACGAGATCGACCCTGCGGCCGGCCATGATGCCGCCCACTTGGACCTTCTTCGCGAACGCCACGATGTCCGGGGCCAGGCCGAGCTGCTGGTAGGCCCACGGCGTGCCGGTGAGGCCGACACCGGTCTGCACCTCGTCGAGGACGAAGAGCGCCTCGTTCTCGTGGCACAGCGCCTGCATCGCCCGCAGGAACTCGGGACGCATGTGGTTGTCCCCGCCCTCACCCTGGATCGGCTCGGCGATGAAGCAGGCGATGTCGTGGCGGAACCGCTCGAACGCCTCACGCGCCTGGGACAGGGCCCGCTCCTCGGCGTTCTCGACGTCACCGAAATGGATCGCGGGCACATCGATCCTGGGCCAGCCGAACTTGGGGAACCGGTCGGTCTTCACCGGGTCGGTGTTGGTCAGCGAGAGCGTGTAGCCGCTGCGCCCGTGGAAGGCGCGAGTCAGGTGGAGGACCTTGGTGCCCAGACCGGGATGGCGGCCGTTGGCCTCGTTCCACCGGCTCTTCCAGTCGAAGGCGCACTTGAGGGCGTTCTCCACGGCCAGCGCGCCGCCCTCGACGAAGAACAGGTGGGGCAACTCGGGATCGCCCAGCACCCGCTGAAAGGTCTCCACGAACTCGGCGAGATGGACGGTGTAGAGGTCGGAGTTGGCCGGCTTGTTGGCGGCCACCCGTCCGAGCAGCGCCAGGAACTCGGGGTCGGCGGCGAAGGGGTTCATCCCCAGGGGAGACGACGCGAAGAACGTGTAGAAGTCCAGATACCTTCTACCGTCGCGGACGTCGACCAGCCACGACCCCGCACTCCTGTCGAGGTCGAGCACCAGCCGGTAACCGTCGACGAGCAGGTGCCGGGCGAGGCCGTCGTGTACAGCGCTGGGATCCATGCCGCCTCCGCATTACGTCGGGACCAACACAATTCCCTCATACCGGGCGGTAGCTGTGAACAGTTTCCACAAAACTATCCCCTTAGGAGAACATTTTTCGCCAGCAGGCGCGTCCGAGGCAAGCCCCGACCTGCGAACAGGCGGCATGGATCACGAGGCCCCGATCAGACGGCGGCGTACACGACCAGGGAGACCGCCACGTACTGGACGACGTAGGCGGCGATCGTGAAGGCGTGGAAGACCTCATGGAAGCCGAACCACCGGGGCGATGGGTCAGGGCGGCGCAGGCCGTACACGACCGCCCCCGCCGAGTAGAGCAGGCCGCCGGCGAGGACCAGGATCCCCGCGGCGACACCCGCCCCCGCGAACAACTGCGGCATGACGAACATGGCCGTCCAGCCCAGGCCGATATAGAGCGCCGTGTAGAGCCAGCGCGGGGCCCGCAGCCACAACACGCGGAACAGCACCCCGACGGTCGCGCCCACCCAGATGACCGACAACACGGCCACCCGGGCGATCCCGTCCAGGGCGAGCACCGCGAAGGGGGTGTAGGTGCCCGCGATCACGAGGTAGATGTTGGCGTGGTCGAACCGGCGCAGCACCTCCTCGACACCCGGGGAGAGCCTGCCCCGGTGATAGGCCGCGGAGACGCCGAACAGCAGGCCGGATGTGATCGCGTAGACCACCGCGGCCAGCCTGGCCTGCAACGTGGGCCCGAGGGCCACCAGCACGAATCCGCCCACCAGCGTCGCGGGCACGGCGCCCGCGTGCAGCCAGCCGCGGAGCTTCGGCTTGCCCATCCGCTCCATAGAGATCGTCGTCACGTAACCTACGTTAGCGTAAGTTACGCTACCGTAGGTTGTGACGTACGTTACAAAGCCTTGAGAAAACGGGCGGCGATCGGGACGGCCGCGTCGCGGCCCGTGCCCCCGTGCTCGACGAACACGGCGAACGCCAGATCGCCCCAATATCCGATGAACCAGGAGTGGTCCGCGCCGCCCTGCCAGTCTTCGGCGGTGCCGGTCTTGCCTGCCACGCCTTCGGGCAGCCCGGCGTCGGCCGCGGTGCCGTCGGCGGTCACCGCGTTCATCAGCGTGCGAAGCCCTGCGGCCACTCCGGAGGGCAGCGGCACGCTCTGCGGCCGACCGGCGGCGTTCGCCGACGGCATCAGCCGGGGCGGCCGCCATTCACCGCTCTGCACGGCCGCCGCGACCAGCGCCATGCACAGAGGGCTCGCCTCGACCGTCCCCTGGCCGAAGGAGTCCTCGGCGAGCGCGTCGTCGTTCTCCGGCCGCCGCAGGCTGCCGCAGGTCCCGCCGACTTCGGTCGACAGGGGGACCCCGAAGCCGAAGGCCCGCGCCTGCCCGACCAGGACGTCGGGAGTCAGCCGCTCGACCGCCAGCCGGGCGAAGGTGGTGTTGCAGGACAGCGCGTACGCCTGGCGCAGCGCGACCGCCCCATGGGCCTCTCCCTGGTAGTTGTCGATCGAGCGCCCGCCCGGGATCGTGTAGGAGGCCGGGCAGTCGACGACGGTCTCCGTGGACATCCCCGCGTTGAGCAGAGCCGCCGCCGTGACGGTCTTGAACGTGGAGCCGGGGGCGTATTTCTGCTCGAACGCCTTCCGCCCGCCCAGGCGGTCGGCGACCGCGAGGACCTCCCCGGTCGACGGCCGCACCGCCACGATGGCGGCCGGGTTCCGAACCCCGTCGAGCGCACGGGCGGCCGACGCCTGCGCCGCCCATTCAATGGTGGTCTTGGTGCCCTTCGGCGCCTCGGGCGTGTACTCGACGAGCCGTTCCACCGGCTCTCCGGGGTTGTCCACCTCCACCCGCCAGCCCACGGGCGTGCCCCCCGGCGGCTCGGGGATCGCCGTCGCCAGCCGCTCGAGGTACGCCTCGGCGTCGCTGTCCGCGGGAAAGTCGCGCCCCTCTTGGGTGACGAGCCGTCCGGCCGTGACGCCGGTGGCGTCGGAGGACCTGCGGAGCCCGCCACCCGGCGCCAGATCGGGGTGCATGACGGCGGGCGCCCACAGGACCTTCCAGGTCTGGTCCCTGATCCCGAGCCGCAACGTCGAGCGATAGGACCACGGGCCGTAGCCCGGGAGCTCGCGGGCCTCGGTGATGGGCACCTCCGCGGTGTCCTCCCCGGTCATGACGGTCTGGCCCGCCGTCAGCCGCAGGGACTCCGCCGCCAGAGCCTCCTCGAAGCGTGCGTGCTGGGTGGCGAAGTCGGCGGGCGGGTCGTCGGTCAGCTCCCGCATCCTCCCCCAGTCCGCCGCCTCCCACGCCCGCAGATAGGTCGCGGCCGTCAGCTCCGGAGTACCCTCCAGCTGCGGTGTGACCGTCGGCGTCACCGTCGCCGGCGCGGCGGCCGGCACCGGTCGGCCGGACGTGAACAGTCCGAGCACCCCGGTGACCACGATGGCGCCCGCGATGGTGAACAGAACGAGCAGCGCTCGCGTTCGCGTACGGTTTGACATGCAGTCCGGGCCTCTCGCGGGGGGACGAGTGCCTTACATCACGCTGAAGGAGATCGAGGTGGCGAGGGAGAAGCAGCCGCTTCCGGGCCGGTATCCGGTGACCTTCGGCGAGGTGGAACTCTTACGCGATCTCGACCGCCCGGACGGATGGATGCTCAGCGTCGGCGGGGTGCCCCAATCCTACGTCGATCTCAGCGACCCTTCCTATCTCGAGTTCTCCTACGTCCAGCTGATGGCCACGGTCGTCGACTGCCTGCCGGACGGACCTCTCGACGCCGTCCACGTCGGCGGCGGCGCCTGCACCTTCCCCCGCTACGTCTCCGCGTCCCGGCCGGGCTCACGGCACATCGTGGTGGAGCCCGACGAGAAGCTCGTCCAGCTGGTCCGTGACCAGCTCAGGCTGAAGTCCGTGCCCCGGCTGAAGGTCCGGACGCTCGACGGCCGTACGGCCGTCACAGGGCTTTTCGACGGCTCCGCGGACCTGTTCGTGCTCGACGCCTTCTCGGGCGCGACGATGCCGGTGGAGCTCGCCACGACCGAGTACATGGCGGAGATCTCCCGGATCCTGCGGCCTGCCGGAACGCTCGTGATCAACGTGGCCGACGGGAGCGGACTGGCCTTCGCCAAGCGGGTGGTCTCCACGGTCTCCGGGGTCTTCCGGCATGTCGCGCTGCTCGGCGAGCCGGGCATCCTGCGGGGCCGGCGCTTCGGCAACCTGGTGATCGCCGCCTCCGCGGCGGAGTTGCCGGTCGGCCCCCTGACGAGGAGGACGGCGGGCGGCCTCACCCAGGCGCGATGCATGTGGGGCGAGGACCTGTCGAAGTTCGTCGCCGGGGCCCGGCCCATCCACGACGGTGACGCGGTCCTCTCGCCGGTCCCGCCCCCGGCGGTCTTCGGCTGACGACCGGGGCGGACCCGCCTGGACGCGCCGTCCGGGCCGCGCGCGGCAGGGCTTGATCCATCAGACACGATCTAGGTCTGGTGGTCGGCGACGATGCCGTCGATCCGGGCCGCCAGCTTGTAGTCGAGGTCGGTGAGGCCGCCCGCGTCGTGCGTGGTGAGGGCCAGGTGCAGGGTCCGCCAGCGGATGTCGATGTCGGGATGGTGGTTCAGGGCCTCGGCCTGCTCGGCGATGTCGTTCACGATCGCGATGGCCGTACGGAAGTCGGGTGCGACCACGGTGCGGTGGATGGTGTCCCCGTTGCGGGCCCATTCGGAAGCCTCGTACATGCCCCCAGGACATCACGAATCACCAGAAGGCGGAACCACGCCACACCGGAGCTACTTGAGCGCTCCCGTGGTCAGGCCCGACTGGATCTGACGCTGGAAGATGATGTAGACGATCAGGACAGGGATGATCGCCATGCTGAGCGCGGCGAACAGCCCGGCCCAGTCGGCCTCGTACCCCGCGTTGGTCGAGATGTTGGCGATGCCCTGGGTGATCAGCCACTTGTCCTGGGCGTCGCCCGGCAGCAGGACGATCGGCAGCAGGTACTGGTTCCACTGCCCGATCACGTTGAAGATCGTGATGCTGATCAGGCCGGGCTTGGCCATCGGCATCATGATCTGGAAGAACGTGCGGGTGTGCGAACAGCCGTCCATCATCGCCGCCTCCCCGACCGAGGTCGGCAGCGTTCTGAAGAAGGCCGTGAGGAAGAACACCGTGAACGGCAGCGAGTAGGCCACGTACACGAGGACCACGCCGGTGTGTGTGCCGAGCAACCCGAGGTTCTTCATCGTCAGCCACAGCGGGGCGAGAGCGAGGAACACCGGGAACGACAGGCCGGAGACGAACAGCAGGTAGATGGCCTTGTTGCCGAAGAAGGTGTACCGGGCGAGCACGTAGGCCGCCATCGAGCCGAACAACATCGTGAGGAACGTGGAGATCGCCACGACCTTGATGGTGTTCACTAGGTAGAGCCCGATGTGGGCCTTCGCCCACGCGCGGCCCCAGGCGTCCCAGTGGAACTGGTGGGGCAACGCCAGCGGGGTGTCGCCGAAGAGTTCGGTGTTGGTCTTGAAGGACGCGAGGAAGGTCCACACGATCGGGAAGATCACCAGGACCGCCCAGATCAGCAGAGCCACATGGGAGAGCCCGCCGAAGACGTTGACCGAGCGCCCACGCCCCTGCTTGCGGCTGGTCGAGGCCTCAGCGGAGGCCACGGGCATCACATCGGTCGCCACGCTAGAACTCGATCCTCTCGCGCCGGGTCACCCGGAGGGTGAGCACCGCGAACGTCAGCGTCATGAAGAACAGCGCGACACCCATGGCGGACGCGACGCCGTACTTGGAGTAGGTGAAGGCGGTGCGCCAGATCTCGAGGGGCAGCACGGTCGTCGCGTTGTCGGGGCCGCCACGGTCCACCGACAACACCTGGACCAGCGCGAACCCGTCGAAGGCGGCGATGCCGAGATAGACCCAGCCGACCTGGAGGGTGTCCCACAGCAGCGGAAGCGTGATCCGGAAGAACAGAACGAACCGCCCGGCCCCGTCCAGCGCGGCCGCCTCGAAGACGTCCCTGGGGATCGACGACATGCCGGCCGAGAAGAGCACGACGTAGAAGCCGACGGCCTGCCAGACCATGACCCCGATGATCGTCCACAGCGCCAGGCCGGGACTGATCAGCCATCCGACCGGATCGACTCCCACGGCATGGAGAGCGCTGTTGATGACGCCGGACTTGTCCGGCCGCAGGATCGCCTGGAACAACACGCCGACGATGGCGACCGCCAGCACCTGCGGGAAGAAGAACACGATCTTGTAGAAGGCCGAGCCGGGGACGCCGGTCATCTTCCCGTTCTTCTGCCCGCCGCCCAGGTTGAGCATGAAGGAGAAGAACAGGGCTATCGCGACGGTGATCAGCGGCATGGCAAGCAGGAGCACCACATGGTGCCGCACAGCCGCCCAGAAGACCTCGTCGTCGAACAACCGGGTGAAGTTGTCGAAGCCGACGTAGTCGAAGTTGGGCGAGATTCCTCTGGAGTTCGTGAAGGAGATCTGGAACGCCTGGATGTACTGCCAGATCACGAAGACCACGTAGAGGATCAACGGCACCGCGAGGAAGGAGGCGATGAAGCCGTACTTCCGCAGCAGGACCGGTGACAACTTGCCATGCCGCATCGGATCACACGCTCCGGGACTGCTTGGAGATGGAGGAGTCGGCCTTGGTCTTGTCCGCGGCCGCCTGCATCTTGGACGCGAACTCGTCGGCGCTGATCCGGCCGAACATGAGCGCGTTCGTCTGCTTGCGGAGCTCGGTCTCGAGCTCCTTGTACCAGGTCTCGAACAGCGAGTAGGTGACCACGTTCTGGCCGGCGCCGTTCTGCGCGGCGACGACGCTCGTCAGGCCGGGCGAGAGCGTGAGGCCCTCGGTGGCGCCGACGACGACCGTGAGGCTCTTGGTCTTCTCGGTGAAGGCCTTGGCCGCCGGCTTGGACAACATCACCCGCAGGTACTCGAGACCGCCGGTCGCGTTCTTGCCCTTGGACGGCACGACGTAGCCTTCACCGGCCGCGGCGCGGATCGCCTCGTAGGGCATCTGGTCGGCCGCCGTCACCGACGGGGTCGGCGCGATGGCGTACTCGAAGCCCGCGGGAGTGTCCTTGGACTGCTCCGACTCCAGCCACGAGCCCGAGGGGTAGAGGGCGATCTTGCCCTGGTTCTGCTGGGTCTGGACCTCGGTGTGGATCAGGCCCTCGTAGGACTTGTCCATGTACTTGCCGATCTCGGCCCACGCGGCGGCGGCCTGCTTGACCGCGTCGTGGTTCCAGGCGTTGTCGGCGAGGTTGTCGATGTTGACCAGGACCTCGTTGCCACCGATCTTGGCGGCCGAGATCAGGATCATCCAGTACGCGTAGTACGAGGCGTTCTTGCCGGCGTACGCGAACGGGACGATGTTCTTGGCCTTGGCGGCCTCGGCGAAGGTCTTGAACTCCTCGAACGTCTTCGGCGCGGTCCAGCCGTTCTTCTCGAACAGCTTGGCGTCGTACCACAGGCCGTAGGCGGTGTAGACGTAGTTCAGCGTGTACGGCTTGGCCGGGTCGCCGCCGAGGCCCGACTCGATGGTGCCGGGGACGAGGGTGTCCTTGACCTTCTTGCTCGGGTCGTCGATCGACGGGGCCTCGAACAGCGGGGTGAGGTCGAGCAACTGGCCCGCGCCGATCAGCGCACCGGCGTCCAGGTTGTCCGTGCCGGAGTTGTTCACGACGTCGGGGACGTCGCCACTCGCGAAACGCGGGGTCAGGGTCTGGCTGATCGTCTGGATGCCCTGGTGCTTGATCGTCGCCTTCGGGAACTCGGCCTTGTACAGCGGCTCGTGCGACTGGGTCGCGTACTCGTCGCTGTAACCACCCTTGAAGATCACAACCTCGAGGGGCGCGTCGGCCTTGACGCCGAACGGGTTGGTGGCCGACGTCGCGGCGGCACTGGGAGCCGTGGACGGGGCGGCCGTGTCGCCGGAGGTGGCGCAGGAGCTGAGCAGGCCGGCGGCGGGAACGGCGACGAGGGCGGTGAGGCCCACGCGCCGGATCATCTGCCGGCGCGTGATCTCGCGGGGGGTACTAGTCATCAACTCTCCCGTGGCGGGGTCAATTAGGAAAGTTTCCTAAACGTTTGCTGGAACGTACGGCCAGCCCACGGCAGCGTCAAGATGTTGTCGTCGGTCTAGACCAACCCGTAACCCGACTGGGATGAATCCGCGCCGACGATCACAGACTATATAGCCGTTTGTGCAGGTTAAACAGAAGTTAAACAAAGGTCCTATGACCCAATAAGAGTAGGTAACCGCAGATGCTCTGCTAGGCGACTGGTATAGACCAGGTTGCCGTTATTTCGGGCGATCGTCTAGATTCGCCGGCATGGAGGAGCTTCGTCGTCAGCTGTGCGACTACGGCAGGCGGGCCGCGGAGCTCGGCCTGGTCATCGGTACATCGGGCAACCTCAGCGCCAGGGACGGCGACCTCGTGACGGTCACGCCCTCCGGCGTCGCTCTCGACCGGCTGCGCCCCGAGGACTGCCCGATCATCCGGCTCGACGGCACCGTGGTGGAGGGCGACCTGCCCCCGTCGTCGGAGACCCCCATGCACCTGGCCGTCTACGCCGCGACGGGGACGACCGCGGTGGTGCACACCCATTCGGTCTTCGGCGCCGTGGTGGCGACCACCATGACGGAGTTGCCCCCGATCCACTACAACTCCCTGCTGCTGGGCGGCAGCGTCCGCGTGGCCGAGTACGCGACGTACGGCACGCCCGAGCTCGCCGCGAAGGTCCAGGAGGCGCTCACGGGCAAGCAGGCGGCGCTGATGGCCAACCACGGCGGCGTCACGATCGGAGCCGGCCTGGAGAAGGCCTTCGAGGCCGCGCGCCTGCTCGAGTGGCTCTGCGAGGTTTACGTCCGTGCCCTCGGCATCGGCACGCCCACCGTCCTGACCGAGGAACAACTCGCCGACGTCATCATCCGAGCCTTCACCCCACCCCCCACCACCCCCTCGCCGTGATCATGCACAGGTTCGGCCGAACCCCGCCCGACCTGCCACAACACCGGGCGTGATCATGCACAGGTTCGTCGAAACCCTGCCCCACCTGCACTGACACCGGGCGTGATCATGCGCGGCCGGCTATGCCGGGATGACCGCCTTCCTGGCCAGCCCGAGCGGAAGACCGCCCGACCCCGCGATCGCGTCGTGGAACGACCGCAGGTCGCCCCGGTAGTCGTCCCTGATCCGCTCGATCTCCAGGGCGCCCGTCAGGTACGAGGGAGCCTGGGTCGGCCACGCGCAGTACCGGCCGACCTCCGCCGCCGCCGTGCCGGGCGAGAGCGACGCCTTGGTGGCCATGAACTCCTCGGCCTGCGGGATCGTCATGTCGCCGCAGTGCAGGGCCGTGTCCACGACGATCCGCGCGGCGCGGAAGATCCGGCAGTCCAGGTGCGCGAGCTCGGTCTGGGGCGTGTCGAAGTACCCCTGCTCGTGCATCACCTTCTCGACGTAGAGCGCCCAGCCCTCCACGAAGTACGGCGTGCGGAAGATCTTGCGTGCCTTCCTCGGGCTGCCGGCCATCCACGCGAGGTGCCAGTGGTGACCGGGATACGCCTCGTGGACGGCGATCGACGGCATCTGGGCCCGGGAGTTGGTCCTGAGGCGCTGCCGTACCTGCTCGTCGGTGTAGCCGTCCGGCGTGAACGGGACGAAGAAGACGCCCGCCCGCGACGTCGAGAGCGGCGGCGGCGCGAGGTAGTTGGCCACCGCGATCAGGGGGCGCTGGAACTCCGGGGACGGCAGGACCCGGCAGTCCTCGCCCTCCGGGAAGGTGACCAGGCCGCGGTCGCGGGCGAAGTCGCGCGCACGGAACGTCTCGGCCTCGTACTCGGCGCGCATCGCCTCCAGCGTCGGCGGGTGGTCGTCCATGAGCGACTCCATGGCGGCCCGCCACTCGGTGTCGCCCAGTCGCCCGGCGACCTCGCGCATCCGCACGTCCAGCTCGTCCCAGGCCTTGAGGCCCTTCTCGTGCAGCTCCGAGGCGCCGTACCCGAGCAGTTCCCGCTCCCGCAGCAGGGTCGAGTACAGTTCCTCGCCCATCCGCCAGGTCCCGCCGGCCTCGAAGCCCTCCAGGAACGTGACGAGCTCGTCGAACGCCTCGGCCGCGGGCTCGGCGGCCCGGATCAGCCGGGCCCGCAGGCCCTCGTCCGCCACCCCGGCCGGAAGGGTCGCGGTCAGGAACGGCCGGGCCGTACGGGCCTGATCTAGACCACGCCGGACGAGCAGGTCGGACGCGAGGCCGGGATCGAGGTTCTCCCGGCAGGCGGCCAGGACCGCGGGGACGTCGGCGAGCCGCGCGACGGCCGCGTCGACGAGGTCGGCCTCCGGTTTGAGCCGCTGCTGGAACGGCGCGAACATCGAGCCGAAGATCGCTCCGAGGTACGGCGCCGGATCGCGCCGCCACTCCGGCCAGCGGGCCTCCGCGACGACGCCGCGCAGGTGGGAGAGCACGAGGTCGCGGTCGATCTCGTCGTCGAGGGAGGCGGGGGCGTACTCCGCCAGCCGCCGCAGCCACTCCTCCTCGGCACGCTCCCTGGCCGTGAACCCCGCCTCGGTGAAGTCACCCAGAGTGCGGTCGTGGCCGTCGGCGCCGAGAAGCGTCGCGCTGATCGGATGCTCGGCCAGGTACCAGTCGAGAAAGTCGTCCAGCAGTGTCATACCGCCCGACTCTATCCGGGACACTGGTGATGAAGACCCCGAAAAAGGAGCAGTAGTGCCCCTCCAGATGATCGGCGCTCCCAGCGATCCCGAGCTGATCCGGCTGCCGTGGGACCTCCCCCTCGAAGACTGGCCGGCCCACCATCTGGTGTCGCTGCCGCGCGGCATCTCCCGCCACGTCGTCCGCTTCGCGCGGCTCGCCGGCCGGGTATACGCGATCAAGGAGATCAGCGCCCGGTACGCCAAGCGGGAGTACAAGCTGCTGTGGGACCTGGCCCGGCTGGACACCCCCGCGGTCGAGCCCGTCGCCGTGGTGACGGGCAGGACCGCGCAGGACGGCTCCGAGCTCGACTCCGCGCTGATCACCCGGCACCTGCAGTTCTCGCTCCCCTACCGGGCCGTGTTGTCGGGATCGATCCGGCCGGACACGCTGACCCGCCTGCTCGACGCCCTCGCCGTCCTGCTCGTACGGCTCCACCTGAACGGGTTCTACTGGGGGGACTGCTCGCTGTCCAACGCCCTGTTCCGGAGGGACGCTGGGGCGTTCGCCGCCTATCTGGTCGACGCCGAGACCGGTGAGCTCCATCCCACCCTCACCGAGGGCCAGCGATCGCACGACATCGAGGTCGCGCACGTCAACATCTTCGGCGAGATGCTCGACCTGGAGGCCGGCGGGCTCCTGCATCCCACGATCGACCCGCTGGCGTTCTCCGAGCAGCTCGTCGAGCGCTACGAGCGGCTCTGGAACGAGCTGACCCAGGACGAGATCATCGAGGAGGTCGACTGGCACCGCGTCGACCAGCGGATCCGCCGGCTCAACTCGCTCGGCTTCGACGTCGCCGAGATGATGATCCGCCGCAAGGCCGGCACGTCGCGGCTGATCGTGCGGCCCAAGGTCGTGGACGCCGGGCACCACCAGCGGCGCCTGCTCAGGCTGACCGGCCTGGACGTCGAGGAGAACCAGGCCAGAAGGCTGCTCAACGATCTCGACTCGTTCCGCGTCTCGAACGGCCTGCGGCACGAGGACGAGGCCATCGTCGCCCACCGGTGGCTGGCCGAGGTCTTCCAGCCCGTGGTCGGCACCATCCCCGCCGACCTGCGGCGCAAGCTGGAGCCGGCTCAGCTCTTCCACGAGGTGCTCGACCACCGCTGGTACATGTCCGAGGCCGCGGGCAAGGACGTGGGGCTCGACGCCGCGGTGCGGTCCTACGTCGACAACGTCCTGGTGTTCAAGCCCGACGAGAAGGCCATCATCACGCCTTCCGACCTGCTCACCGCTCCCGATCCGCTGTCTCCCTGAGCAGATCCGCCAGGTGGAGGGCGGCGTCGGGGAGGCGGTCCTCACCGAAGACGCGGATGCCGTTCAGCTCCAGGAGCGCCGCGGTCACGCCCTGACCCGGGGTCACCCTGCCGCGGAAGGTGCCGTCGTGGATCCGCAGGGGGCCGCACGACGGGCTGCCCTCCTTGAGGATCGCCATCCGGACGCCGAACGACAGCGCGACCGCCAGCGCCTGCTGCGCGCCGGACAGGAAGGCGTTCGTCACGTCGTCGCCGCCCGGCGTCAGTATCCGGGCCGACCCGGCCAGCACGGCGGCGCCGCCCACGCCGCCCTCGATCTCGGCGGGCGGACGGGGAACGGGCAGCCCGCCCTCGACCTCCGGGCAGAACGGCACGAGCCGCCCCTCCGCCCTCCAGACGGCGAGTAGTTCGTCGTCGCTGGTCTTCGCGCCGCCGTCGAACCGCACCCGGCTGCCGAGCAGGCACGCGCTGACCAGGATCCGCTCCATACCCCCCATTCTGTACGGCTCTCGCGACCACCTCGCGCGACCGGACGAGCCCTCCCCGCCAGACGAGGACGGCGACAGGGCCCGAGGCCATCGATCATTCGGCGATTTGTCAGGGGCATTCCCCCGATGTCGCAAACCCATAAAATGAATAAACCTCACGAAAAACCTATGTTTCTCACCTAGGAGGACAATCCTTATTCCGGGTGACTAATCGTTTATCTCATCTCTTTATGACTCGCCCACGGCACCGGAGTGCCGCCCACCGGCTTCTCTAATGTGGGCCGCGCTGTATCGGGCTACACGGCGAGGAGTCGACGTGATCGGGATCGAGGACTGCCTTTCGGAGGTGATGTCGATTCCCGGCGCGCTCGACGCGGTCCTCGTGGAACCCATCAGCGGCATGGCGATCCTCGCGGAGGGGCTGCCCGACTCCGCGAGATCGGCGGCCGGGCTCACCGAGACCTTCCGGGCGGCCCTCGAGGGGATCGCGCTGGCCTCCCCGGAGGGCACCGTGCGGATAGGCGACATGATCATCACCACGGAGACGAGCCACCATCTCATCAGGCCGATAGAGATGGTGTTCGACGGCCCGCTCCTGATCTGCCTCCGGCTGGATCTCGAGCGCTCGAACCTCGCCCTCGCGCGACGGCGGCTGTGCACCATCGCGGACCAGCTGATGGCCAAGTGAGTCATGGCCCCTCCCACTCTTGACGCCGTCCTGACCGGCCTCGCGGACGACAACGCCACCGGCTCCCTGCGTGTGGGCAAGGACGGCACCGTCTACCTCACCCGCGGGCGCGTGTCGTACGTCGAGTGCGCGGCCACGCCGGGAGTCGAGGAACTGCTCACCGCCTCCGGCCGGATCAGCACCAGCGGGGTACGCGGAGTACGGCAGGCCTCGGGCCCCGAGGCCGACGGCGGCGACCTCCTGGTCCGCAAGGGCGTGCTCAGCCGGGGCGAGCTGGAGTTCTGCGTCCTGGGGGCGACCCTGGACGCATCGTTCTTCCTGCTCAGAGCGGGAGCGCCCAGGTCCAGGTTCAAGGAGGGGGACACCCACTGGCTCGGCCCGCACTGGTATTTCGACGTCGCCGGCCTGTTCCGCGAGTGCGATCGGAGGATGGCCCGGCTGGAGCAGGCCTGGCCGTCCGACGAGCTCGACGGCCGGCCCGTCGTCCCCGTGGGGCGCCTCAACGGCGGGCATGTGCTCCTCACTGCACCGCAGTGGGAACTGGTGCTCGCCGCGGACGCCACGGCCACCCCGGCCGACCTGGCCCGCCGCCTCGGGCGTCCGGCCTACTCGACCCTGCTCGCCGTACGGGAACTCGCCGCGGCGGGACTGCTCGCCACACAGGCGGAGGCGACCGCCCCGGTCCTGCCGAAGCGGACCCCCGCCGAGTCCGCCGCGGACGCGCCGTCCCGGCCGCGCCCACCGGAGGCGGACGCGACCGATGTGAACCTGCTCATCAGACTGCGTGACGCCCTGGAGGCGCTGTAGTGATCACGCGCTCGTGGCTCAAGCGGGCCGGAAAGGGTGTCCCGATGGATCTGCGCCGCGACATACACGAGGAGATCATCCTGCTGAGGAGTCGCGCACCGGAGATCACCGGAGCGCTCACCTGCACCGTGGACGGCATGCTCGTGACGACGGACCTGCCCACGGAAACCGAGCAGACGGCGGCGCTCACGTCGGCGCTGCTGTCGCTCAGCCGCCGGATGACCGAGCTCGCCAAGGTCGGCCGGCTCGAAGAGACCCTGGTGTCCGGCACGGAGGGGCACGCCGCGTGCTACGCCGCGGGAGCCAAGCTCGTCCTCACCATTCTCACGGGCCCGGGGGCCAATCTCGGCCTGCTCCGGAGGGAGGGCCGCAAAACGGCGGAGAAACTCGCCGCCATCGTCGAACGCGAATAAATCCCTGAAATCCCCAGATAATCCGAACAGGAGAAAAAACGCATGGCGAACATGGACATTTCACTCAAAGAGATGATGGCCGTCGACGGAGCGATCGGAGCGGCGGTCGTCGATTACGGAAGCGGCATGGCGCTCGGCACCATCGGCGGCTCCAAGGACCTCGACCTCCAGGTCGCGGCGGCGGCCAACACCGAGGTCGTCAAGGCGAAACTGCGGGCCATGGACGCCCTCCAGCTCCAGGACACCATCGAGGACATCCTCATCACGCTGGGCGGTCAGTACCACATCATCCGGCCGCTCGCGGGCCGCGGCGGCAAGGGCCTGTTCGTCTACCTGGCCCTGGACCGCAGCCGAGCCAACCTCGCGATGGCCCGGCACCAGCTCCGCACGATCGAGGACAAGCTCGAAGTGTGAACGCGGGCGCACACCCCGGGAGGCCGTCAGCCGGCGGCCTCCCCGCCCGTCACGACCTGTTTGTCATGACTCGCCCGTCACAACCGGGGACGTCACGACCTGCCCACCACGACCTGAACGTCATGACCTGCCCGTCAGCTCGGTGACGGCCTCGACGAACACCGGCCACAGCTCCCGCGGCATGTCGTGGCCCATCCCCGGGAAGGTCAGCAGCTTGGCGCCCGGGATCGCGTCGGCGGTGGCGGCACCGCCGGACGGCGTCACCAGCGGATCGTCCTCGCCGTGGATCACCAGTGCGGGGATCGTGAGGCCGCGCAGGCCTTCAGCCCGGTCTGGGGAGGCGAGGATCGCCGTGAGCTGGCGGGCCACGCCCTGGGGGTCGTACGCCCGGTCGTAGCCCTCCCGCGCCACCCGGGCGACGCGCTCGACGTCCATCGCGTATCCCGGTGACCCGATCACGCGCCAGGACGCGAGGGCGCGTTCCGCCGCGGCCTCGCGGTCCGGGGACGGCGGCGTCAGGAGCGCCGCCATGGCCGCCTCGGTCGGCTGTCCGACTCCCGGGCCGGTCGTCGACATGATGGACGTCAGCGTGCGGACGCGGCCCGGGTGCCGAATCGCGAGGGACTGGGCGATCATGCCGCCCATCGACGCGCCGACCACGTGCGCGCTCGCCCAGCCGAGGGCGTCCAGCAGCCCGGCCGAGTCATCGGCCATGTCCGCCAGCAGGTACGACGCGCCCGAGGTGTCTCCGCCGAGCGCCGCCATGAGATCGGGCGCCTCCGGCATGTGCGAGGACAGACCCACGTCTCGGTTGTCGAATCTGACGACGTGATGGCCGTTGTCGACCAGCAGGCCGATGAAGTCCTCGTCCCAGCCGATCATCTGCATTCCGAGCCCCATGATCAGCAGGAGTGGCCTCCCTCCGGGCTCGCCGAAGGTCTCGTAGCAGATCTCGATCCCGTTAGCCGTCGCACGCATGCGAACAGAATTCCATTCTGTTGACCCCTCCGGCAAGCACATCCGAGCGGCCTGTACCGTTGTGTTAGTACAACTAATGAAGGGTCACCGCATGTCCCGCCGAAGGCGGATTCTCGTCCTGCTGATCTGCTGCATGAGCCTGCTCATCGTCGCGCTCGACAACACGATCGTGAATGTGGCGCTGCCGTCGCTCGGTCATGAGTTACGCGCCCCCGTCTCCGGTCTGCAGTGGACGATCGACGCGTACACGCTGACGCTCGCGAGCCTTCTCATGTTGTCGGGATCGACGGCGGACAGGATCGGCCGCCGGCGGACGTTCCAGACCGGCCTGGTCGCCTTCACGGTCGGGTCGTTGTTGTGCAGCATCGCACCCAGCCTCACCTGGCTCGTCGTCTTCCGCATCGTCCAGGCGGTGGGCGGCTCGATGCTCAACCCCGTCGCGATGTCGATCATCACCAACACCTTCACCGACCGCCGTGAGCGGGCGCAGGCGATCGGCGTGTGGGGCGGCGTGGTCGGGATCAGCATGGCGCTCGGGCCCGTCATCGGCGGCCTGCTCACCGACACCGTCGGCTGGCGGGCCATCTTCTGGATCAACGTGCCGATCGGCGTCGTCGCGGTGCTGCTGACGTGGAAGTTCGTCCCCGAGTCCAAGGCGAAGAAGGCACGCAGGATCGACCCCGTCGGGCAGGCGCTCGTGATCGCGCTGCTGGCCTCGCTGACCTACGGGATCATCGAAGGTCCCGGTGCGGGCTGGACCTCCCCGCTGATCCTCGGCTGCTTCTCCGTCACCGTGGTCGCCCTGGTGAGCCTGATCGTCTACGAGTACCGCAGAGAGGAACCACTCATCGACGTGCGGTTCTTCCGGAGCGCCCCCTTCTCCGGGGCGGCGGCCATCGCGGTGTGCGGCTTCGCCGGCCTCGGCTCCTTCCTGTTCCTCAACACGCTCTACCTGCAGAGCCATCGCGGGCTCTCCGCCCTCGACGCGGGGCTCTGCACGCTGCCGATCGCCCTGATGGCGATGGTCTGCGGGCCCCTGTCCGGCCGGCTCGTGGGAACCCGCGGGCCGAGACCGTCCCTCCTGATCTCCGGCGTCTTCATCGCCGTGACGGGAGTCCTGCTCGCGCAGGTCGCACTCGACACGCCGCTCCCCCTGCTGCTGGCCGTCTACGCGGTGTTCGGGCTCGGGTTCGGCATGCTGAACCCGCCGATCACCAACACGGCCGTGTCGGGGATGCCTCTCGAACAGGCCGGGGTGGCCGCCGCCGTCGCCTCGACCAGCCGTCAGGTCGGTCAGTCCCTGGGCGTGGCGATCTCCGGATCCGTCGTGGCCACGGCCGGCCAGGGCGAGGGTTTCATGTCGGCCGCCCACCTGGGTTGGTGGATCATTGCGGGGTACGGCGCGCTCATCCTGGGCTTCGCCCTCCTGACCACCGGCCGCTGGGCGAGAGGCACAGCGGCCCGCACAGCCGAGCGTCTCAAGACCATGGAGGCGGTGACCATCTCATGAACGGCCACGAGGAGACGGCGGCGAGAGCCTGGCAGGGCATCCGATCGCTGGTCCTGGACGCTCACGACCGGCGCAAGGAGGTCTGCGAGTCCCTCGGCATGAGCTTCATCCGGGCCAAGGCGCTGCGCCGCCTCCTCACCGGCCCGCTGACCCTGCGCGACCTGGCCGAGCAACTGGCCACCGACGCCCCGTACACCAGTGTGGTGGTCGCCGACCTGGAGCGGCGCGGGATGGTGGAACGGACGACACACCCCGGCGACCGGCGGGCGAAGATCGTGACGATCACCCCCGCGGGGGCGGAGGCCGCGGCGCTGGCCGAACGGATCCTCGGCGAGCCGCCCGCTCCCCTGCTCTCGCTCGAACCGGGCGACCTGGCCGCCCTCGACCGGATCGTGGCGGTGATTCAGCGGGCCGGCGAGGACGAGCCCGGCGGATCGGCGTCTCGGATCCCCGCGGGGTCCAGACAGGCGTGAGGCCCGCGGCCGTCAGGGCACGGCGCCCCTCACGCGGGTCCATGGGGGCGTGAGGCCCTCACGTGGGTCTAGACAGGCGTGAGGCCCGCAGCCGTCAGGGCACGGCGGCCCTCGTCGGACAGGACGAGATCGATGAACTCGCGCGCGAGGACCAGGTGTGCGGTCTCGGGCGCCGCTCCGATCAGATAGTCGCCGGAGCCATCGCGGGCGAACACCCTCGACGTGGGTGCTCCCGACCGTCGCATCGCCGGCTCACCCGAGGCCGCGAAGACGTCCACGGTCGTGCCCTGGGCGATCCGCTGGGCCAGCGCCTGGCTGTCTCCGAAGCCGAACCGCACGGACTCCCCGGGGTGTGAGGCCTCGAAGGCGTGCCCGAGCGAGGTGAAGGGCCCGCTCAGCGACGCCGCCGCGAACACCGTCAGCGTCTGCTTCTCCTTGCCGCCGCATCCCGAGGCGACGAGGACGAGGGCGAGGGCCGCCGCGAACACGCACGCGAGCCTGGACGGACGTCCGGCCCCGTGCCCTGACCTGTGTCCCACGTTCGACCTCCTCGCCGCGGCTCCGCCGGTCGCGGGGATGTCGAGCGTACCCGGTCGTCATCCCGCCGGAGTGGGACTCTTCCTGTGATCCATCAGGTGGAGGTCCCCGCCGATCTGCTGCCGGAGCTTGTCGAGCACGGGCCGGGGGGCAAGTGCGGTCCACAGGTTCCCGACCAGGTGGGGGCTGTACTCGGGGGCCTGGTCCATCCACTCGTCCTTCCCCTTCTGGGTCGCGAACGTCGTGATGAAGAACTGGCCGATGGAGGTCGTGCAGTAGCCCTGGCGCAACTCCTTGGCGTCGATCTGGATCTTCGGGGTGCATCCGGCCTCGGCGGCGAGCAACTCCACCGTGGGCGGAGGCGCCTGCTCCGCGGCCGGGGCGGCCTGCTCCGCCGTACAGGCGACGGCCAGAAGCAGGGCGGGGACGATCAGCAGGGCGGGGGTGGCGCACCGTCCGGCGCGCGCCCTTCGGCGTGAAATTCTCATCACCTTCGAGGTACGCGGGATCAGCGGTCCCGGTTCACCGTCACGTCTTTACCCAATAAGGGGAAATTTCGGGATATCGCACAAGGCTCCTCATACGTGACAGCCGGAACACTTTGAAAGAAGCACCCGAAAGGGAGGAGAACGACCTTGAGTGTCAAGCCTTCCGCCAAAGCCCGTTCCGGTGGCGGCAGCCAGCCCTGGCTGCATCAGAAGGGTATGGAGATCCAGGAGTTCGGGACCGTGCGGCAGTTCCCCGTCGGTCTCGCCATGGAGACCCGGATGCACTCGTGCCAGCGGCTCAACCAGATCCTGGCCGACACCCAGATCCTCTACAGCCTCTACAAGAAGTGCCATTGGCTGATGCGCGGCCCGACCTTCTACCAACTCCACCTGCTCCTGGACAAACATGCCGAGGAACAGCTCGAACTGGTCGACAAGCTCGCCGAGCGGGTCCAGACCCTCGGAGGCGTCGCCGTGGGCGATCCCCGGCACGTCGCGGAGATCACCGTGATCAAGCGGCCGCCGGACGGCGTGGAAGAGGTTCCGGCGATGTTGTCGCGCCTGCTCGAGGCGCACGAGATGATCCTCGTCGCCGCGCACGACGCCGCCGCGACCGCCGACCAGAAGGGCGACGACGGAACCAACGACCTGCTGGTCTCCGATGTCATCCGTACAGGTGAGCTTCAGGCCTGGTTCCTGGCCGAGCATCTCGTCGACACCCCGCTCATCCACACCTGATCACGCGCCTGTTCCGGGGGCGGCGGTGCGGCTCATCTCATCTCGACCACGAGCCGGCCGTCCTCCTCGGTGACGGGACTGCCGAGACCAGGGGCGCCGAGATCGGCGCAGGCCGCGGCGAACCGGTCGCGGATCCACCGCCATTCGTCGTCGTGCGCGAGCCGCGTGCGGCAGTGCCGCAACTCGATCGGGACGCCGTACAGCCGGATGGGCCCGTGCTCGTCCATCGTGACGAGGAAGACCAGGCCCAAGTCGTTGCGGAGCCGGGCGTCCACGATGTAGTCGTCGATGAAATCGCCGAGGTCGTAGAGGACGGGTGGGGCGACGCCGTGGAACACGTGTGCCGAGTGCCCGGCGACGAGCGCCGCCCCCGCCGAGACGAGGGTCTGGGCGGCTGAACAGATGTACGCCCTCGGCCGGCCGGTCATGTTCGGCCCCCAGTGCGGCGACACGACCACGACGTCGGTTCTCGCGCGTAACTCCCGGACGTCTGCGACCAGCCACGGCGGAACGCCGGTCATCAGATCGGCGTAGGAGACGCCCGGCCGTACGGCCGTGGCCGCGAAGTCGGCCGGGTGGTCGCTCACGCCGAGCACCCCGACGCGAATGCCTCCCACCGTGACGACCTCCGGCCGCCTCGCCTCCTCCTGGTCGGCTCCCGCCCCCACACAGCGGATTCCGGATCGGCTCAGCCATTCACGCGTGTCGAGCAGCGCGTCCTGGCCGTAGTCGAGCGCGTGGTTGTTGGCCAGCGTCACGCATCCCACGCCCAGCCGGGCGAGCAGTTCGGCGGCCTGGGGAGGCGCGCGGAAGTGGAACGGCTTGCCCGGGGCGTCCCACCTCCGGCCCCGGCTGGAGACGCAACACTCGAGGTTGAGCAGGAGGAGGTCCGCCTCCCCGAGCACCTCGAGGAGATCCGCCGAGAAGAAATGCGCGGGGTCCACCGACTGGGCGACGCGTTCGGCCACGCCGCGCCCGAGCATCGTGTCCCCCGCCAGCGCGAGAGTCGCGGGCATCGCGGTCACCTGCCTACCCGGCTCCCCTACCCGGTGTCCTCCCGGTGAACCCGCCTCGCGGCTCAGCCCGTGACGCTGGGCCTGCCGTTCTCGATGTGGCCCATGAGGCGGCGCAGCCAGCCGGCGTCTCCCTCGACGGTCACCGCGATGTCGTACCACCCGGTCGCGGCCGGCCACTCGACCTGGACCGCGCCTCCGGAGGGCAGGCGCAGAGCCCGCGGCTCCCCGCCGTAGGCGAGGGGGGTGACGCTGACGTCGGCGGGAGAGCCGCCGGTGTTGACGATGTCGACGAGCACGGTCCGCGAGGCGGGGTCGATCTCCGTCGTGACCTCGACCCGGTCGCCCAGCCCGCCGCGGAAGTGCCTGCGGAAGCCGTTCGGGCCGGTCAGGAGGAGGTCGTAGGCGTCGGACGGGAAGTAGACCGCCTCCCGCAGGTCGTCGACGACGTCGAAGTGCTGCGGCCGCACGAGTTCGCCCATGTAGCCGTAGAGCGCGAGGTGGGCGCTCGCCACACCGCGGTTGGCCATGGTGATCTCCACGGCGCGCCCACGTGCCCTGGCATGGGCGTCCGGCTGGTACGGCAGGGCCCGTGCGGGCTTGGTCCCGGGTTCCTGGACGGGCATCCGCTGCTCTGCGGGCGCCACGGGGTACCACCGGGCGGCGGCGGTATCCCCCCGAGCCGGCGCGGGGCCGTCGCCGAGGCTCGGCGACGATCCGGGGGCGACGACCGGCGCGGAAGGGGAGGCGAAGTCGAAGGCCGAGGTCAGGTCGCCCACGACCTGGCGGCGCCACGGGCTGATGTCGGGCGCCTTGATGCCCAGCCAGGTCTCCACGAACCGCACGGTCGAGCTGTGGTCGAACGTCTCAGAGCAGACGTGACCGCCCACGCTCCAGGGCGACACCACGATCATCGGGACCCGCATGCCGAGGCCGATGGGCCGTCCGTTGACGAACTCCCCCGGCGTTCCGTCGGGCGGCACGGGCGGCGGGACGTGGTCGAAGAAGCCGTCGTTCTCGTCGTAGGTGATGAAGACCGCCGTGCTCGCCCACACGTCGGGATGCGAGGCGAGCGCGTCCAGGACCTGGTAGATGACCTTGCCGCTCTCGACGGCCGACGACCCCTCCGGATGTTCGGAGTCGGCGAGTGACGTCACGACGTAGGAAACGGCGGGAAGGCGCCCGGCGGCCACGTCGGCGGAGAACCACTCTCCCAGCCCGCCCGTCCGGGTACGGCGCAGCGCCCGGTCGTACAGCTCCCGGTCGGCGGGGTCGAGCCCGGCCACCCGCTCCTCCAGCTCGGCGAGCAGCGGCGCGGGATCGTCGGCCGCTTGGACCGCCTGGTAGAAGGCGTGCATGCTGGTCTGGCCGAGCTTGGCCATGACGGCCTTGAACGTGGCGAAGAACTCCAGGTTGTTGCACTGGTAGTTGTCCCACTCCTGGTAGACCTGCCAGGAGTGACCGGCCTGGGTCAGCAGCTCGGGCACGGTGATCCACGAGTATCCGGCGTGCCCGTCCTCCTCGCACGCGTCGTTGTCGACGGCCCGCTGCCCCGTGCCCGGCTCGAAGCCGGTGTGGCCGGAGACGTGGTAGTTGCGGTTGGGCGTCGTGGAGGTCAGCGCCGAGCTGTGGTAGGCGTCGCAGATCGTGAAGGTGTCCGCGAGCTCGTAGTAGAAGGGCAGATCGCCGCGGTCGTAGTAGGACAGGGACGAGGGCCCCTTGTTGGGCGTCCACGCGTCGTTCCAGCCCATCGCCCAGGCGTTGTGGGTGCCGAGCCAGCTGTGGTCGTGGGAGTCGAGCAGCATGGGGTCGGCTCCCGCGAGCCTGGCCGCCTCACGGACGGAGAAGGGCAGCACGCCGTCCTGCTCGAAGGCCGGCCTCAGCGTCCGGCCCGGTACCGCGTTGCGGTCGCCGTACCCCCGCACACCGCGCAGGTGCCCGAAATAGTGGTCGAACGACCTGTTCTCCTGCATGACGAACACCACGTGCCTGATGCCGGACAGATCGCCGGGGGCGACGGGCCGCGAAAGCACCCGGGACAGGGAAGAAGGAAGAGTGGAACCGGCCGACATCGTGCTGCGTCCCTCCGGAGACGTTCGGTGCGACGGCTGCCAACGCTAACAGCGGCCCTTCCGGCGACTGCGTCCGCGTCCGCCGGAAGCGCGGACCCGGCATCCGGACCGGGCAGGCGGCACGAAGGGACAGACATGACGCATCTTGCGGTGACCGTCGACGCGGAGGCGAGCCCCGAGCGGGTCTTCAACGTGCTGACCGACTGGGACCGTCACCACGAGTGGATGTCGCTGACGAGCGCGCGGGTCGTCGCCGGCGACGGTCACAGCGCGGGCAGCGCCCTGGCCGCCTTCACCGGAGTCGGGCCGGTCGGCTTCCTGGACACGATGGAGATCACCGATTGGGATCCGCCCCACGGGGTCTCGGTCCGCCACACCGGCTGGCCGCTGCGGGGCACGGGGCTCTTCCGCGTCCTCCCCCGTCTGGGCGGGGGCAGCACGATCCTCTGGGAGGAGGATCTGGAGCTGCCCTTCGGCGCGGCGGGACGGTTCGGCTGGAACCTCGCCAAGCCGGTCGGCGCCGTCTTCCTCAAGCGGTCGTTGCGCCGCCTGGCCGAGCTCAGCGCCGCCTGACGCGGTCTCTCAGCCCTGGGCCATGTCGAAGAAGCCTCGCTCCAGCCTGGCCGCCTCCCGGAAGAACCCGAGCACCCGGGCCTGGCCGGCCTCTCCGAGGGAGGGGCCGAGCCGGTCGAGCTCCCCGCGGAGGAACCCCACCCACGCCTCGAAGTCCGGGCCGCTGTGGAGGTCGATCCACTCGCGGTAGAGGAACTCCTCCGGCGACGGCTCGGCCGCTCGGCTCGCCCAGCCGAGATAGATCCACTCCGCCAGGCACAACACGGCGAGGATCACCGGATACTCCTGGCTCAACCGGGCCTCGTCCATGAGCGCCTGGAAGCGTACGGTGACCGGCTCCAGCTCCGGCGAGGTGACATCGTCCGCGTCGACGCCGAGGGTGTCCAGCGCACGGTGGAAGTAGCTTCTCTCGGTGTCCGTGACGATCTGCCCGAGGAACCGGCCGAACGGCACTCGCGACTCGAACCGGTCGGCACCGGCGACCGCGGCGCCGAGCAACGCCGTGAAGGCGTCGACGAACTGGAAGTCCTGGACGAGATAGCGGCGCATGTCCGCCTCGCCTGTGGTGATCGCTGCCGCGAACGGGTGAGTCACCACGGCGGTCCAGTCCGGCTCGCTCGCCGAACGCAGCCATTCGCTGAAGGCGGGGTCGGCGGCGGTGGTCCGCCACACCTCGTACACCGGCGCGGGCGCGTCGTGCGGATCGTTCACCTGCGCGTCCACCGCGCCGTCCTGGAACTCCACGCGGCGAGCATAGCGCCGGCCCCGCCGTACCCCCGGCCGCAGCCCGCGTCAGACGGTGATGACGATCTTGCCCATCGAGTGGTCGTGTTCGGCGGCCTCATGCGCGGCGGCGGCCTCGGAAAGCGGGAACCGCTTGCTGACGAGCACCTTCAACCGGCCGCTTTCGTAGAGCCCGACCAGGCCCGCGAGGCCGACCGAGTCGGGTTCGACGAGGAAGCCGGTGGCGCGCACGCCGTCCTTCTCCGCGGCGGCCAGGACCTCCGCGCTCGCGCCGGAGGGCACCTCGATGAGCAGCCCGCCCGGCCGCAGCACTCCCAGCGACCGGAGCCCGGTCTCACCGCCGATCAAGTCGAAGACGACGTCCACGTCGCTCACGGCGTCCTCGAAACGAGTCGTGCGGTAGTCGATGAGCTGGTCGGCGCCCAGGTCCGTGAGGGTGCCGTGGTTGCGCGGGCTCGCGGTCCCGATGACGTGGGCGCCGCGCGCCTTGGCGATCTGCACGGCGAGGTGTCCCACGCCGCCGGCCGCCGCGTGGATCAGCACCCGCTGCCCCTCCGCGAGACCGGCGGTGTCGACGAGCGCCTGCCAGGCGGTGAGCCCGGCCAACGGCAGCGCCGCGGCCTCGGCGACGCTCATCGCGGCCGGCTTGCGCACGAACTGGCGGGACGGCGCGGTGACGTACTCGGCGTAGGTGGCGGCCTCGCGCGGGAACCACGGCATGCCCAGCACCTCGTCACCCACGGCGAACCGCGTGACGCCGCCGCCGAGCGCGTCGACGACGCCGGCCATGTCCCAGCCGACCGTGAACGGCGGAGTGCCCAACGGGCCACGCCCTGATCTGGTCTTGAAGTCCACCGGATTCACGCTGGTGGCCTGGACTCTGACGCGGATCTCGGTGCCGATCGGTTCGGGACGGGGCACGTCCTCGTACCGGAGGACCTCGGGCCCGCCGAACTCATGCTGCCGAATCGCCTTCATCGTCGCCATCGGCGCTCCCCCCGGTGCCCACAGGCCGTGTTCTTCCGCTGTCTCCGACCTTAGCCTGGCGGTTTCCCGCCATCCGGAGCCGAGATCCCCCCGCGGCCCCGATCCGGTCCCGGTCAGGTGAACGTGAGGGCCGGATAGAGGAGCAGCATCACCAGTCCGAAGCCGAACTTGAGCAGGCCGTCCGCCACGCCGAAGGCCCAGATCGGCAGCGCCTTGGCCCGCAGGCCCAGCAGGGCGTTGGCGACGCTCACGACTCCCAGGAGCGCCATCAGCGGGCCGTGGGCGACGCCCATGATGATGAAATGCAGGCCCACCACGAGCAGGATCATGAGGATCTGCGTCCGCTGGTCGGCGGTCTTGTATCTGGTGAGGACGAGAGCGATCAGCCCCAGTTCCACGATGAAGGAGAAGACGAGGGCTGCGATCTGGATGAACGACGGCGTCCCGAGAGAGGGCAGCAGCGCGCTCAGGCCGCTGGCGGTGAGTCCGGTGGCTCCACCCCCGATGGCGAACGGGATCCACACCTTCGGGAAGGTCCACCCCAGCAGGAACCCGAGTCCCACGAAGATCAGGAAAAGGCCGCCCCCGCGGATCAGCGGGTAGGGATGCGGCTCGATCGCCAGCGTGATCGATAAGGGGATCATCCGGCGATGATCTCAAGGATCACGCCTTTGCGGCAGTGGGTGATCGAACTGTCAGATTTCACGCATATACCCGCCCGACCCGATCCTCCTGAGTCAGCACACCGAGGTGAGGGAATCGGCCGCGACAGGCGCCATGGACGCCCCGCAGGCAGGAACCCCCTCGCCGGCCACGAACCAGACGGTCTTGCCGCCGCGCGAGGAGTGAGCGATCCCCCAGTCGTCGGCCAGCGTCGCCACGATCAGCAGTCCCCGGCCGTCCGTGGCGTCGGCGCCCGCCTCGCGCAGGCGGGGCACGCCGTCACCGGGGTCGTATATCTCGCCGTACACCCAGCCGCCGCCACCGACGAGCCTGAGGGCGAGGGCGCTGCCGCCGTGCCGTACGGCATTGGTCACGAGTTCGCTGACGATGAGCGTGCAGTCGTCGATCAGGGACGGGACTCCCCAGCGGTCCAGCTCCCGGCGCACCAGCGCGCGGGCCTGGGAGACGCTCGCACCGACGGCGGGCAACAGGCACTCGGCGGTACGCGGGGGGGGTCACGGCTTCACTCCAAATCATGGGAGCGCTCCCACCTCTACGATATGACACGGGTTCCGGCATGTGAACCTATCGTTTCGATTCTGTTGCCTAATTCCCGCAGAACCGGGCGAGCAGTGTGCGAAAAGCTGAAATTTCCTGATGGACGCGGGCCAGCGTCCACGGACAACCCCGCCGCCGCACGCATCACGGGCCGGACGGCCGGACGTCATCACCTCGCGACGACATCACCGGAAAACATCTTCATAAAGCTTGATCAAGTGCGATATAAGGGCATTCGCCCCATTCGCCATAACTCGGTGAGGTTCCGTGAAGAAGCTCCTTCGACTTCTCGTGATCCAGCTGTTCACGGCCGCAGTCGTGCTCGGCGCGTTCTCGAATCCCGTCCACGCCGAGGTCGTCGAGACCGACGCCCAGCTCGCCGCCGAATGGCAGGCCGCATGGGAATTCTACAAGTTCTACGAGTGCGCGACCGCGCCCCTGCCGTTGACGGGGCGGAGCCAGGTGAAACGTGACATCTCCATCGACATCGACGCGCCCATCGAGCACGTGTTCGCGGCGTACTCGAACGTCAACAATCACCTCGGCCTGCACTCGTTCCTGAAGCGCGTGGTCACCCACGAGGACCGGACCGAGGCCGGCACGCACTACATCGACTTCACGGCCATCGAGGACATCCCCGTCGTCGCCGGGATCCCGGTCACGAGCAAGACCCACGCACAACAGCGGATCCACCCCGACGGCTTCTACTACGAGACCGACAGCTGGTCGCTGCCCAACGTGGTCACCCACCAGAAGATCGTCTTCGAGGAACTCGGCGACGGCGGGACCCGCGTCACCGAGCACCTCACCTTCGAGGCGAGCGTCCTGCTCATCGACTTCACGGTGACGAACGGCGTCTCCTCCCATGAGGAGACCCAGGAAGGCCTCAAGGAAGCGATCGAGAGCGGCGCTCTGTGACCCCCCTCCCCGCTCACGTCCCCGAGGCCCGATGACCGCCACCCTGCCGTCCTGGCTCGCCGAGATCCCGCGCGAGCAGACCCACCCGCTGGCCTTCGCCACCGTCAGCGGGGCCCACCTGTACGGCTTCCCCTCCGACGACTCCGACCTCGACCTGCGCGGCGTCCACCTGCTGCCGGTCGAGGAGGTCGTCGGGCTCCGCCACGGCCAGGAGACCGTCACCCGCATGTGGGACCGGGACGGCGTGGAGGTCGACCTGGTCACGCATGACCTGGCCAAGTTCTGCCGCATGTTGCTGGGCCGCAACGGCTACGTCCTGGAGCAACTGCTCTCGCCCCTCGTCGTCGCCACGTCGCCCGTCCACGAGGAACTCGTCGCGGCCGCCCCCGCGTGCGTCACCCGCCACCACGCGCACCACTACCTGGGCTTCGCCCGGACGCAGTGGCGGTTGTTCGAGAAGTCCGGTGAGCTCAAGCCCCTGCTGTACACCTTCAGGACGCTGCTCACCGGCGCCCACCTGATGCGCACCGGGGAGGTCGTCGCCGACCTGACCCGCCTGTACGGCGACGCCGGGCGCTGGACACCGCCCTACCTGCCGGACCTGGTCGAGGCGAAGAGGTCCGCGGAGCACGGCGCGCTGCCGGGCGACGCCCCCGATCTCGTACGGCTCGGCCGCGACGTGGAGCGCCTCACCGCCGACCTTGAGGGAGCGAGGGACGCGTCCGCGCTCCCCGATGTGGGCTCGGCGCATGAGGTGCTGCACGCCCTGGTGGTCAGGACCCGGCTCGGACGGTAAGCCGGATCACCGGGCGGCCGGCGCCCGGCCGCCGGGCAGGTCAGCCGGCCCGGCGCCCGTCGGGCCGGTAGTGGAGCAGGACGTTGCCGGAACGGAACGACCTCGTTCTCAGCAGTTCCATGCCGATCCTGTTCTCCGCCGTCCCGAACAGGGATCTGCCGTCGCCGAGCACGACGGGAGCCACCATGATCCGCAACTCGTCGACGAGCCCCAGCCGCAGGAGGCTCACCGTCAGCTCGGAGCTGCCGAAGATCGCGATGTCCTTGCCGGGTCGCCGCTTCAGCCGCGCGATCTCGTCCGCCATGCCGTCCCTGAGGAGCCGGGTGTTGGCCCAGTCCGCCGAGTCCAGGGTCGTCGAGACGACGAGCTTGGCGATGCCGTTCATCTTCTCGGCGATGACGGGGTCGGACTCCTTCGCCATGGGCGTCGGCCACCACGACGCCATGCCCTGATAGGTGACCCGGCCGAACAGGAGCGTGTCCACCTCCGCCAACTGGTCGGCCGCGAACTGGTTGAACTCCTCATCGACGTTGTGCCAGTCGATCTCCCCGTTCGGACCGGCGTAGTAGCCGTCGAGACTCGTCATCATGAAAAGGAAGATGTTCCTCATCACCGGCTCCTTGTGATCGTCGTTCTGCGCCCGCCGCGGACGCCCTTCGATGAGTGAGTCGGAGTCGCCGGAGGTTTCTCGACATGTCCCGGCAGGAGATTTTCATGTCCCGGCAGGAGATTTCTGACGGCTGCCGATTCACGTCACGGTGACGTACGCACCCCCGGCGGCCAGGCCCAAGATCTTCACGTACTCGTCCCGACGGTCGAGAGGGGCGGGCGGATTCCCCCTGACGATAGATCTCTCCCGGACGGGGAGGCGATCGGATTTCCGATCACAAATGAGTTGAGCAGGCGCGTGCGCCTGTGCTTGGGTGAGACCACGCCCTCGAAGGCCAAGGAGGTGAGAGCCATGTCGACACGACCGTTCATGCGCTCCCTTCCCGCTCGGGCGTTCACGCGGGTCTGACCGGGGAGCGCACATCTCCCCTGGAGGACGACTCCCCATGACCGATCTGGTCATCCGCCCGCTCACAGCGGGCGAAGAACACCTGTTCATTTCCCTGTCCGCCCCGGCGTCCGTCGGAATGGCGTGGGCCGGCCGCGACTATCTGGAGGTCGCCGCGGCCGCGCAGTACCGCCCCGAGTGGACCTGGGTGGCGCTGCGCGACGGCGAGGTCGTCGGCAGGGCCGCCTGGTGGGGCGGCCCGGACGACCCGCGACCCGTGGCCCTCGACTGGTTCGACTTCGGATCCGACGTCGAGATCGGTGCGGCGCTGCTCCGAGCCGCTCCGTTCACCGCCGAATACTGCCTCGTCCTGCCGCCGCGATGGCGGGAGGAACCCACGGTCCGCGCGGAGGCCGAGGTCCGGATCTCGGCGGCGGAGCAGGCCGGCATGGAGCCACTGGTCGAGCGCCTCAATTACCTGTGGACTCCGGACGCGGGTGTTCCCCTGCGGCCGGGTCGGCTGGAGTTCCGGCCGGAGCCCGACGACGAAGTGATCCTCGACGCCATCCGCCGCACACATCACAACACGCTCGACGCGCACGCCCGGGCCGAGATGGCGCGTGGAGGCGTCGACGCCTCGGCAAGGGACGAGCTGGAGTTCCTGCATTGGATGCCGTCGCCGCGCGAATGGTGGCGCCTGGCCTACACCAGGGAGGGAGACCTGGCCGGTCTCACCGTCCCGGGCAGGAACCACACGCGCCCCACCATCGGGTACGTCGGCGTCGTCCCCGGACAGCGCGGCCACGGCTACGGGTACGACCTGCTCGTCGAGGCCACCCACATCCTGGCGGACGCCGGAGCCGCCGAGATCGGGGCGGACACCGACGTCGGCAACATTCCGATGGCCGCCGCGTTCGCACGCGCCCGCTATCCCGTCGTCCAGGAACGTGTGTTCCTCCACCATCCCGTCTAGGTCCCCGCCCTCCCGAGTGATCGGTGCCGTACGGCCCTGCCCAGCCGTACGGCACCGTCCGGAGGCCCGCCTTCCGGGCAGGCGGACGCCCGCCGCGCCCGCCGATCCCCCGCCACCGTCGCAGCCCAAGGGACGCTCGCTGTTCAGGTGGCGACGCGGAACGTGATGCGGAACGTGATGACGTCCGCCAACTGACGGCATTTGTCGCCATTAAGCAGCATATATTCGCGGATATGTTGCTTTCTGATTAGCCTGCGCACGGGCGGCGCATCGACGTGCACGCGGAACACGAAGATCGGCATGTGCGAAGAAACGTCAGAAATCTTAATATGGCATTTCCGGCGGGCGTCATCGTGCGTGCCGAATTACTTGCTTCACGTTAAGCATTCGGGAGAAAGGACCCCCATGAGCGTCGCCGAGGAGAAGCCGGGACGGGCATCTCCACCAGGGGCCGACCACGACACCATCAGGATCGTCGGCGCCCGGGAGCACAATCACAAGGGCGTTTCCCTGCGCATTCCGAAGAACAAGATCACGGTCTTCATCGGAACCCCGCGGCGACTCCTGGCCTCCGGGAACTCGCTCACCGCCGAACCTCTACGTCGTCACCGGCGAACGCCGTGAGCGCCGGACCACGGACGGGACGGACGGCTACCTTCCTATAGAGATGCGGATTGACGACGTGACTCGCGGGCTCATCGGCAGGGACCATCCCGCCGCGATGCTGCGCGCCGAGATCGGCCGGGCCGCGGAGAGCCACGGCGGTCTGGTCCTGGTCACCGGCGAGGCGGGCATCGGCAAGACGACGCTCGTCACCGACGCGGCCGACGCGGCCAGACGGCTGGGCGCCCTGGTTCTCGGTGGATCGTGCTGGGATTCCGACAACGCGCCGGGCTACTGGCCGTGGGTGCAGGTCCTGCGCGGTGTACGGCGGAGCGTCACGCCCGGCGAGTGGTCGGCGGCCGAGGACGCCGCGCGGGGCGGTCTCGCCGCCCTGCTCGGCGAGTCGCCGAACTCCGACGTCGTCGACGGATTCCATCTGTACGACGCGGTGACGAGCGCCCTGGTGTCGATCTCGCAGAGCCGCCCCGTCGTGGTCGTCCTCGACGACCTGCACTGGGCGGACGCGGCGTCGCTGAAGCTGCTCGAGTTCGCGGCCCAGCACACCTGGTTCGAGCGACTCCTGCTCGTGGGCACCTACCGGGACGTCGAGGTGGAGCACGCCGACCACCCGCTTCGGCCGTTCCTGTCGCCACTGGCGTCGAGGGCGACGACCATCACGCTGACAGGACTCGACCGCGACGGGGTCGGGGCGCTGATGGCCCGGACGGCCGGCCACGAACCGGCCCCCGACCTGGTCGCCGAGGTGCACAGGCGCACCGGGGGCAACCCCTTCTTCGTGGAGCAGACGGCACGGTTGTGGCGCAGCGGCGGGTCGGTCACCGCGATCACCCCCGGTGTCCGCGACACCCTGTTGCGCCGGCTTTCCCTGCTCCCCCGGCCGGTCGTGGAACTCCTCACCACGGCCGCGGTGCTCGGCCGCGACTTCCACCGCCAGGTGCTGGCCGCCACGGCGGCGGCACCGGTCGCGCACGTGGATCGGCTGCTCGACCAGGCGGTGACGGCCCGGCTCGTCGTGGCGAAAGGCGGGGCGAAGTTCGCCTTCGCGCACGACCTGGTCCGCGAGACGCTCTACGAGTCGCTCGACGAGGACGAGGCGCCCCGCCGGCACGCCGCGGTCATCCGGGCCGTCGACCGGACGCCGGACCTCGCCGTCCGGACGGTCCCCGCCGATCTCGCCCGTCACGCCTACCTCGCCGGCGACCACGTCGGAACGGCTCGAACAGTGGAACTGCTGGTCGGCGCGGCCCACCATGCCGTACGGCGCCTGGCGACGGAGGAGGCGGCCGGCCACTACCGCAGGGCGCTCGATCTGGCCGTGGACGGCAGCCCGCGCCGGCGGGTCATGATCGCGATCGACTTCGGCCGCGAGCTCTATCACTGGGGTGACAGCGACGTCGGGTGGCACGCCTTCGAAGAGGCCGCCGCTGTGGCGCAGGAGGCGGACGACCCCGAGTTGCTGGCCCGGGTGGCGTTGTCCGTCCACGGAACCTGCGGCCGCGACCACATCGGCCAGATGGGCGCCGGCCTGCTGAGACAGGCACACCGCAGGCTCATCCGCCGGGATTCGCCCGACGCGTTGCCCCTCGACCGCGTCGCCCAGGACCTGGCCGTCCAGGTCGCCGTGCTGGCCAGGCGCGACGATGACGACGAGGCCCTGGTCTTCGGCCTGTGGGCCCGGCACGACAGCATCTGGGGTCCCGGCACCGCGCCGGAGAGGGTGGCGCTCACCGACGAAATCCTGACCCTTGCCCGCCGTACCGCCGACGTGGAGATGGAGAGCTACGCCGCCGCCCTGCGCTGGGTGGCCCTGCTGGAGCAGGGCGATCCCCGCTACCTCGACCAGTTCGACGCGTACATCGAGCTGGGCCGGCGGGACGAGACTCCCCGCCTCGGCCTGGCCACGTCTTCCGACCTCAGCATCGTCTCCGCGCTCCTCGGCCGCTTCGACGAGGCGGAGAGCCACCTGAACGAGGTCGTCGAGGTCAACGGACGCCTCGGGCACGACCATTTCGCCTACATGCTCGATCATCATCGCTGGGCGGTGCGGCTGCTCCAGGGCAGGTTCGAGGATCTGGAGGACGTGCACCGCGTTCTCCTCAGGAGCCGACACCCCTGCCCCGGCCTTCTTCAGGCCATGACCGAGCTGCGCAGGGGAGACGTCGAGCCGGCACGGCGCTACCTGGCCGAGGCGACGGCGAAGGGCGAGCCGCGCGAGCGCTCGGTGCAGCCCCTGTGGCTGCGCTTCCAGGCCATGGTCGCCGCGGCCTCGCGTGACCCCGAGCTGTGCGAGAAGGCACGGGCCGACCTCGAGCCGCACATCGGCACCTGGGCGGTGGCCATGCACGGCTGGGACATCGGCGGCCCGATGGTCTTGTGGCTGGCTCTCGTCGACGCGGCCCAGGAGCGCTGGGACGAGGCGATCGACGGGTTCACCGCCGCGTGGCACTCCGCCGACCGTCTGCAGGCGCGCCCCTGGTCGATCGAGGCGAGAGTCCATCTCGCCGAGACATTGCTCGCGCGGAACAGGACCGGGGACGCGGAGGCCGCCGGAAGACTTCTCGACGACGTCGCGACCGAAGCGGCTCGGATCGGCATGACCCACATCGTCGAGAGCGTCCAGCGGCTACAGGTGCGGCCGCGCCCGCCCGAGGCCGTCCATGTGCCCGCCCAGGGCGACACGTTCCGGCGGGACGGCGAGGTCTGGTCACTCGGATTCGCCGGCCGCACCGTCCACCTGCCCGACGCCAAGGGCCTGCGCGATCTCCACCGCCTGCTGAGCCGCCCGGGGACGGACGTGTCCGCAGTGGAACTCCTCGACCCCGAAGGAGGCCGACTCGTCGTCGCGGCCCGGCGGATGGGCGGCGACCCGATCCTCGACGAGGAGGCCAAGGCCCGATACCGGCGCCGCCTCGCCCGGCTCGACGAGGAGATCGACCGCGCGGCCGGGCTCGGCGACGACCGGAGGGCGGCGGACTTCGACCGGGAGCGGGAGGCGCTGCTCGCGGAACTGCGGTCCGCCGCCGGGCTCGGCGGGCGTGACCGCAGGCTCGGTGACGAGGCCGAGCGGGCCCGCAAAACGGTCACCGCCCGGATCCGCGACGTCCTGCGGAAGCTCGACCGCCTCCACCCCGAACTCGCCGCCCACCTCCGCGCCACCGTCTCCACCGGCGCCGCGTGCCGCTACCAGCCCGATCAGGAGATCAGCTGGCGCTGTTGACGCCCGACGCCGCCGGAGGCGGATTCAAGAAAGCCGAAGTCAGTCGCGCTGCTCGATCTCACCGCGAAGCTTCACGAGTTCGGCCCCGGCCTCGTCGCCGGACTTGAAGTAGATGAAGATCGTCCCCATGGTGTTGTGATCGGCCCAAAGGCATACGCCGGCCGGAACCTCGCCGAGATCGGCGTCACCGCATTTGGCGACGCCATCCAGCGACCCCGGCGCGACCGCCTTCACGTTGGTGACCTTCACACCACCGCTTCCCATGCTGGTGATGGCCTGGTCGACTTCGGCGGCCGGGGACGTGAGGTGAGAGGACAGGCCGATGATAAGGACCAGGTCCTGCTTCGCCGGGTCGCCATAGAAGGCGGAGATCGCACCAGTCGCCTGCGGTATCTCCTTCTTCATTTGGGCGACCATCCCGTCGGCCATCGCCTGTAGGTCGGGATCCACGACCTTGGCCCTGCCGTCGAGCGTCGTCGGCTCGACGACGTGTGTCTGGATACTGCTCTGGACGTCGTTCGTCTTATCGGTGTGGTCCTTGAAGGCGTAATTGACTACGGCGCTGCCGAGGGCTGCGCCCACCGCGGCAAGAACGATGGTGGCGATCTTGCCCACCTTGCGCTTTTTCGGTGGAGCCGCCGAAGGTTGCGGGTAGCCGGGGTGGGGCGGCCGGCCGCTGTCCAGGTATTCCGGCTGCGGGAACGGCGGATGCGATCCGCTGTCAGTATTCGGGTGTTCCGGCAGGTCAAGGGGGGGTTGAGACACGAGTTCTCCACAAGTTAGCCCGGGTTTGGGGCGCGGTGATCCTATCTGCGATCGACATGTAGCCACGAAGCAGGGCAAACCATCACTATTGGGAACTAGTCGCCGCTAGGCTCGACCCTTCAGGTGATCTGGGACAGCTCCCGGAGGCTCCGTGTCAGGTGACGCTCGAGTTCGGCGTCGATGCGGTCGGACTCGCCCCGATCGAGGCCCACGGAGCCCTCTTCGGCCTCGGACGCCTCAAGGAGAGCCGCCCGCAGTGCGGTCGGCGGCTCGAGATCCCGCCAGGTCCGCTTCGCGACAGAGGCGTCCCGCCGCATGTCGTGATCTGCGTTTCGGTTCAGCACCGCCTCACGGATCCCGCCGAGCGTCTCCCCTCGCCTGACCGCCGACAGGATGGGAGTGAGGCGGATTTCGGCCATCGTGAGGGCATCGAGATACTCGATGACGGCCTGCGACGAGACGGCGCGGGCGGCGACCTGGTCCGCGTGGTGGACGGCGAGCCTGGACTGGCCGGACACGAGCCGAGTCAGTGCGAACTCCGCCAGGAACAGCGGCGAGCCCAGCACCCACCCGGCGAGTTTCCCGATGATCTGGGAGCCCATCCGCTCGGCGGGGAACGCGGGGGCGAACAGGGCCACCACCGGGTCGTCGGGCATGCTGTACCGGTCGACGCGCACGTCCAGCAGGGAGCGCCGCCACGCGGCGGCCGTGTCGAGAGCCGAGCGCACGAGCGGGCCTCGCGCGGGATCGCCCGCCACGTCATGAGCGAACGCGACGCCGAGCATCGCCGCGCGTTCCCGTGGAGTCGAGGCGACCAGCAGAGGGAGTCCGATCACCAGGGTGGGCTCTCGCCGTACGCCGATCCGGACGTGGGCGCAGCGGAAGAGGAGGTCGTGCAGGTGGATCGTGGTGACCGGCGACGCCCCGACCTTTTCGGCGATCCGGTCGGCCACCTCGAACATCGTGGGCGCCTCGGTCCTGGAGATCGTCACGGCGTGTTTCGGCGGCCGGATCGTCCGTGGGCGGAGCCACAGTGCGATCGCGGCGAGACCGCCTCCCACGAGCCAGCCTTGGACGGTGTCGTACCAGTTGACCAGGATGACGACGGCGGCGACCAGGATGGCGGCGGTCAGCGCGTGGATGGCGACCGACAGCACGTAGGTGAGGAGCCTGGCGATTCCCCATCCCGGTCGTTTCAGTGGCCGGCGACGGGATTCACGCGGGACTGGGGGGTGGTCATGGCGCGCCTCACCGTGAAAGGTCAAGATCGTCCAAGCTCGTGTCGGTAGGCATCGAGGATGAGGCCGTGGAAATGGTGGACGGCGTGCTCCGACAACCCGGACCCGTCGGGGTCATAAACGATCTTCCCCTGGGTGAACGCGGGGGTGCGCATCCCGCGCTGGACGCTTTCCACCAAGGCGATGTCCTCCACCTGGAGAACCTCGTCGATGTACCGGATGCTGTCCAGTTCGGTCTCGTCGGGCTCCGCGGTCTCCAGATAGAAGTCCCAGATCTCGCGAGTCCGTTGCGGGCCGTCGGGGATGATCTGCAACACCATGAAGTTCCCCCGGCCGGGATAACGCAGCAGGCAGGTGTTGGGCCACAGCCACCAGACCGCGTGCTCGGTGACCGTCGCACCTGACACGTCGTAGGCGGAGTTCTCCGTTCTACCGGCCTGGGCCATGTGGCTGGAGTAGATCCCGTGGGTGGTGACCTTGTAGGTGCTCATGTCGACCAGGGACACGAAGTCTTTGTGGGCCACGTGGCAGTGGTAGCACTCCAGGAAGTTGTCGACGACGTTCTTCCAGTTGGAGGCGATGTCATAGGTGAGCCGGCGGGCGAGGGTCAGCTTGGCCACGTCCGGTGCCCTCGCCTCGATCTCCGCCTCGAGGTCTCCGGCCTGCTCCGACAGAGGGGCCGCCTCCGGGTCGAGGTTGACGTAGACCATGCCGCCGAACTCGGTGACCTGGATCTGGTCCAGGCATACCGCGGAGGTGTCGAAGCCCGGCATGTCACCGGTGTTGCGCGCTCGCCTCAACTGGCCGGTCAGGTCGAAGTTCCAGGCGTGGTACGGACACACGATGCTGCGCCGGACGCCGGAACCGGACAGCAGTTCATGCGCCCGGTGCTTGCACACGTTGTAGAACGCCCGCAGCGTGCCGGCCTCGTCCCGGACGGCGACGATGGGCATGCCGGCCACCGTGCCCGTCACATAGCTTCCCGGCTCCCGCAGCCTTTCCACATGACACAGCCACTGCCACGAACGAGCGAAGATCGCCCGCTGCTCGACCTCGAACCACTTCGGATCGGTATAGGCGTCGGCGTGCAACGACATCGACAACGCAGGGTCCGGGTCGTATCCGGCCGAGATGTGGTCGATCGCGGAGATCGAATCGGGGGCCACCGTACCTCCAATGCCTGACTCCGAGAGCACGGGTGCCCAGATGGCGATCCCGCGAGACGGAACAGGAATCCCAGACCGGCCAGGTTGAGGCTAATGATCCTTTTAGTACAGATTCAAGCCCCCTGAGTATCTAATCGGCGCAGCCGGCCACAGTGCGCCCTCCACACTTCGCAGCCTTGGACGGAACCGGACCGGAACCGAGGGGTCCCTCCGTTCCGGTCCGGTGAGCAGGTTGCGGGGTCGCGTTCACTCCTCGCCGGAGAACCGCCCCCATGCGGACTGGCGGGTGACCCCGAGAGCTTCGCCGATCTTGCTCCAGGTGACACCGCGTCGGCGCAGTTCTTGAACCCACGAACGGAGGTCGGCCTCGGCCTGGTCGATGTGTGCGGCGACGCGGGGAATGTGACCCAGCATCTCCTCGTCCGTCAACGACTCCCAGACAGGCACGCGCGGTCCTGCCGGGCCGCCGAGGCTCCCGTCGATGATCGACGCGGCGAGAGCCACGCACTCGTTGCAGATGTGCACTCCAGCACCGGCGACCAGCTTGTCGACCTTGGTGTCCGACTTGTTGCAGAAGGAACACCGAGCGAGTTCGGTCAGGGCGTCAGGCGATGTCACAGCATGCTCCTCAGGTGTCAGGGCGTCCCTGACACCATAGACTGTCAGGGATCCCCTGACAACAGGAATGCGTGCCGCCCCTTCTGAAGCGCCGGCCGACGACACCTCAGCAGCAGGCGGTGCCTTCGCAGACGGCCGGGGTGCCCGGTTCGTCAGTCATCGTTGTGAGTGGCCACCGCCCGGACGGGTGGGAGCGCGGGGGGCTGGGCCGGGTCGCCAGTGGGAACCATGCGCATCACGGCCTCCGGGATCGCGCCGACCGTGAACGCGCGGACGGCCGGCCCGACGGACACGGTGACGAACGACGCCACTGGCGGAACCTCGGCGGGGAGCGGAATGACGTACTCCCCTGAATCGAAGTGGGAGTCGATCACACGCATCGAGGTGCTCGTCGGCTCGGGCGGCGTGAATGAGGTGCCCCACCAGGCCTCGACGACCACCCGGGCCGGTTCCCGCAGGTTGAGCCGCACCGTTCTCTTCGTCGCGTCATATGCCACGCCGTCGTCGTCTCCGGCGGCCGACGTGACGCCCTCAACCTGGGCGGCGATGAGGCCCGCGATTCCGGCGAGTCCCTGTACGAAGGTGACATGGCCGTTGACCTTGGAGATCTCTTCTTTGAGGTACCGCTTGGCGTTAGGCGGAACCATGCCACCGAAGACGACGACATCGATGTTCGCGGTGTCGTACTCCGTCATCACCTCGTCGAACTGGTTCGTCGCATCTGCGTGGAAGCCCTTGCTTCGCAGGATGTCGGCAGCTTCAAGGATCACACTGGGGCTTCTGCCGATGACCAGAATCCGCTCGGGTCCGCTGGTGGTCGGTTCGTCCATGAGCCGGTCTCCTTGATTGGGCCAATGTTGGCGTGGCCAACATAACAAACGTTGGCCACGCCAACAACTGATAGCGTCTACCCATGCCGACGGACCACCCGCCAAGCCGTACTCCCGCCCGCATCAAGGATCGTCCGACCTGGCTCATCAGCCGGACCTTCGCCCGCTCGTCGGGTCTCCTCGCCGCCGGGTTCGAGTCGTACGGCCGCGGCCTTCGCAGTTACCACTACCGCCTCTTGGCCGCACTCGACGAGTGGGGGCCCGCGAGCCAGGCCGACCTGGGCCGTGGGACCGGGATCGATCGCAGTGACGTCACGGCGGTGCTGTCCGAGCTCGAGTCACTCCGCCTCGTCGAGCGGTCCGTCGACCCCGATCACCGGCGTCGCAACATCGTCACCATCACCCCGGCCGGAGTCGAACAACTCCTGGAACTCGACAATGTCATCGACGGCATTCAGGAGCAGGTTCTGAAACCTCTGACGAATGCGCAGCGGCGTCAGTTCATCGCCTTGATGATGAAGCTTCTCGCTGCCGAAGACGAGTCGTCGAAGGGATGACCGGCCGGGCGCTGCGTCGCCCTTCCCAAACCGGGATGACCTGCACCGGCCGTCTCGGTCCGGCGGGGTGCATGCCATGAGTGAGCCACCCAAACCGCGGTGGGCAGCCGCATGAGAGAGCCACCCCGCCGGTCACCTCGGCCAAGCCTGGCCGGGCTGCGGTCGTACCGCCAGTTGACAAGTAGCCGATGAGCGGACGTTTCGGCCGGTCACTGCATCGGCTGCCCTCGGTCATCTTCGGCCGGCACCTGCAGTCGTCGCCGACCTTCGTTCACCTCGCCGTATTAATCAAGTCGTCCGCTTGGTGCCGCTAGGGCTGTGCGGGTGCCCTCTTCCGGACCGCCTGCACGCCGCTGCTGGCCAGCACGTACAGGATTGACAGCCCGCTCAGGCCCATGATGCCGAGGCCGGCGTTCTTCACCAGGTTGGACAGGCGCTCGTTCTCGGCCTTCTCCTGGTAGTAGTCGTTGGTCCGCGTCGCGCCATTGGTGACGTGCTCGCACGTGTCACTGGTCGTCATGACGCGATCGCCGCAGCGCAGTTCGTCGCTCTGTCCAATTCCGCTGAACGCGTAGACGCCCCAGCCGAGCAGCACACAGATCATGGGCAGGACGAGACGGCCGATCAGTGTTTTCACGGCGATCACCCTACTTTGATCACGCTTGTTCGTCTGCCCTGCCGCCGAACGGGACGTGGCTTACCGCCTGCGTCTCCAGCGGCGTCATCGCAGTGGTTTTCGGAGAATGTAGTTGAAGCCGAACTCCGTCTCGCTCGTACGCACGTCGACGTAACCCAGCCGCTGGTAGAACCCGTGCCCAGTCACGCTGGCGCCGGTTTCCATGTAGTCGTACCCCTCGGCTGCAGCCAGCGCCTCGATGTGGCGCATCAACCGCCGTCCGACACCCTGACCGATCGCCCGGGGATGGACGAACATCGTGAAGACCTTGTTGCCATCGCGGGAGACGGTGCCCGCGATCCCCGCCCACTCGGCGACGAACATCTGCCGCTCGTCGGCGAGCTGCACGATCCGCTCGGCGGAGAAGTGTGCGCACATGCGCTCGATGATCTCTTCCGGGTAATCACGGCTGTTGAGTTCGCGTAGGCACCGCTCGATGACGTCGGCCACGGCCGGACCGTCGCCGGATCGGAACAACCGGATCTCCACCACCGCCGCATTCTGCCTCAGGTGCATTTCATGAGGAACGGCCATCCTGAACGCTGCCCGATGCACTCCTCTGCTGCGGAGCGCGCTCATTACGAGACCATGCCGCACACCGCTCTGCTTGGGCAACGCTGGTAGCTGACGGATTCGGCCCGGATGCGCGGGCCCATGTCCCCTCGACCCGTGTACGGGACCTCACTTCGGGAGGACGATACTCGTGGGTTCCGTACTCGTGGATTCCGTCGTACTTCCGCACGGACCGAGGTGGCCATGTTGCCGTACGTTGTCCGGGAGCGCCGCTTCGACCCGCGGCCCTACCTGCCGCTCCCCGTCGGTACGGCGATAATCTGGGGTGCCGTCACCGATGGCGATGCGCTACTCGCCGTACTGGGCATGATCGGCGGTGGCGGCCTCGTCGCCCTCGGCATCCTCAGGGCGCGGGCGGCGCTCCGGCGGGAGGTCGTGCTAGCCGTAGACCGGGACGGGTTCCTCATCGGCGGCGCGAAGCCGCGGCGGCTGCAGTGGGCCGACGTCACGGCTGTGCGGACCTGGACCGACATCGGTGGCGCGGAAACAACGCGGGTGCAGCCGGTGGTTCAGGTGGAGCTTGCGGACGGCACCGTTGAGCAGGCCCGCCCCCTGTTTGCCCGCTACGACTCGCGGCGGCTCGAATCGGCAGTCCGGGAAGCGGCGCCGCAGGTGCCGATCCTTTCCCAGCAGGAGCCCGAGCCCAGTCCGCCGCCGCCGTTAGGACCCTTCACGCCGGTCTACGACTGGCTGAACCGCTCGCTCGTCCGTCGCGGTCGACCTCCCTTGCGCCCCCCGTCCAACGAGCGGTGACCGCTGGAACTTTCCGACGGAGGGTGTAACTGATCTGGCCTGACGCGCGGTGCCGTTGAGCTTGGCGGTAGGCGAGAAGCCGCGTAGGGCAATCTTGATCCAGAGGAAGCCGCTTCCGCAGAGCAAGGCGAGCGCACCCACGCGGCGGCGGGGTGGTGGTGGTGGTGCGCTCGATACTCAAGACCTCGAAGCGTCCGGTCTTGCCCTGCTTTGGCGCACTCCAGCAGGAACGGCGAGAGGACGTGGCAGACCGCTCTCAAAAATGCAGGCTGCGGACGTACACACACCTGCTGCCGGACGCCGCAGACCGAGCGCGGAAGGCCATGGATGCCTTCTTCGCGCCCAGCCTCGCGGAAGGGTCGAGTGCCCTGGCGAGTGGAGACGGCCTGTGGTCACTTGCGGTTGAAGTAATCAACGTTCGTCGTGACCTGCGACAAAACCCTGAACCACCGCGATGACCTGCAACGGCCGTCTCGGTGGTTCTCGGCATTTCGCAGCTGCTCACGGTGTCATGTGCCCTGGCTGTGCCCTGCCCTCTCCTTGCTCAGCCTGCCCAGGGGCTTCGCGCGGGCGAGCGCTGCTGGCCCAGGTCGCCTCCGGACGGCCCACCGACAGCCCCTAAATCTCCTCGCTTCCGGCCCGCCGGGCGTCCCTCCTCGCCAACTGGCACGTCTCGCCGGCGTCCCTCGCCGGCCGCGTGAGCCAGCCGGGTGCGCCGACCACGGCTCAACGGCGGTGCATGGGAGACCTACGGCGGCACCGTCAGCAGCGGCCGTAACGGGAAGTGAGTGCGTAATCGCGTCTTGTGTCTGGCGTTGTCCGGTTCTGGACAGATTGATCCACACCCAGCACTGTTGCTATTACAATCACCGCAACTGCACGAACCCAATCCCAGTCAACGCATTCCAAACAGGGAATGCGAATCAATGTGGAAGGAAGTACGCAGTTGTACCTCGGACGAGTCATGCGTATTGTCATGGCCATGGGGGCGGCGCTCATTGCCGCATCGGCCATCGCCGCAACGCCTGCATCGGCAGCCCCTTCTCCTACCCCAGCAGCAACGTCATCGGCATCGACCAACTCAACTGACAGGCCGTCCCTGCTGAGCCGGCAGGCCCGTTCGGATGCGGAGTTGCGCGACCAGATCGCACTTCAGATGAAGATCGCCCCGGGGGGCAAGCAGACGAGCCTCAACGAGGTTTCGTATGACAACGGTAAGTTCGTGGTGACCTACGCTTTGCCTGGGCAGCAGCTCGCCCTCGGCGTCGCCGACTGCCCGTCCGGCTGGTTCTGCTTCTACGAGAACATTAATTTCGGCTACCCACGAGGCAAGCTCTCGGACTGTGGCCAGCAGTATCTCGGAGACTATGGCTGGAATAACCGCGTATCCTCGGTCGACAACAGCACTACCACCCCAATCAACTACCAGGATATCTCCCATTTTTACCTCTTCACCAACTACAACCCTGGGGCAAAACCTTCTCTCGGGGACGCGAACGATAAGGCGGCATTCGTGTACCGGTACTGCTGAATTCACTGCACGCGTACCGCAGCGAGTGCCACCGGAATACGGCAGATTCGGGCTGCCGAGCTCCTTTGCTTGTAGAAGCCGGTGACCAAGCCGGCGCATGCCACGCTCTAGCCCCGTCCCATCCCGTTTGCCGTCGACCCACCGCGGAGCGGCAGCGGGCCGGTGACGGAGGTGCAAGCCCGGCTTGACGTGTCCCTTCGCCTGTGCACCTTCCACGGTGATGGGACGCCAACGGTCACAGCCGGGCTTGCGGCGGCGGAGGCGGTCTGCTGGGCTTGCCTGGGTCGATGGCGGGCGGGATGGGCACCACCCCAACCATCCCGCAACTCGCACGTGTGTTCGAAGGCCATCCCGGAGCCGGAGAGCCCCCGCCGGAGGCACCACCGCGCGCGGCCGGCACCTGGCGGGCACTTCCAGCTCAGCCCAACATCCCTGTGAGCGGACTCGTACTGTCGCCTGGCGGCCCTTCCCTCGTCCGCGCCAGCCGTCCGGCGTTCTTTGCGCGCTGTCCGCCGGGAGCGCCAGCGGGAGGCGGCGGCGTGCGCCGTGACGGCGGCGCGTGCGGCCCGGTTAGGGCCGCCTTGAAGACGTACAGAAACTTCTCACAGGGCACCGCTTGTGGTTCTTGTCCTGTCCCGGCACATGCTTGACACTGCGGCCCCAGTGGACGGTTGACATGGTCAACTCGGAGTGGCGCCGGGGGTGCGACTCGCGGCATGAGCGTGCACCGTCACCGACGACTTACGCCATACAACGGAGTCGCGTGGATACCCATGCCGTACTCGTATTGCAAGCTGGCGTGTGCGATGACCCTCGCAGCGTGCGGCAGTACGGGGTGTGAGCCGATCTTGCTCACTGCCATCCGGCGAATGACCCGATTGAGTCGGCCAGAGGCGCTGGTGACCGCTGCCCAATTCCACTCAGCTGGATCACCGAGTCGCTGCAGGGCTGTCGCCCACGCCGAGGCACGCTTCTCCGTGTTGTGGTTCGTGTGGCTCCATCGCAGTTCCTCTGTTCCGACCGATCCGCCGTAGTGGAGCTGAATGAGACCCCAGCCTTCGCAGCAGTACCGGAAGGTTGCATCTCCAAGCGCACCCGGAAGCAGGTCGATTCGCCTGGCCATGGGATCCGGGCCCGCCCCGACGACGAACAACGCCAGGTGTCGTCCCCTTGGGCCGTCGGGAACATCTGGGGCGGCTTGAAACTCCCGCAGTTCGCAATCAGGTTCCGAGTCGTGTTCGAATACACGGAACAAGCCGAGATCGAATACCGTCTCGAGGATCGAGAACCAATCGTCGTCAGCGGCGTAGAAGTCGAGGTTCGGCACGATCTCACTATCCTGGTCGGCGCAACACCACCATCAGCCACAACGTCCGCTCATCGGCATGACCGCGTCGGGCTGCTAATCAAGAATTTCTGGGTTGAGACCGTATGCGAGTGAGAGTGATCCCGACAAGGACGGTACCCGCTCCGAGGGCTGTAAAGGCCGTGGGCACCTCACCTAGGACAAGCCAACCAAGGGAGATGGCAACAACTGGGAGCAGATAGGTAACCACGGATCCGACCACTGCCCCGTCCTCTTCGATGATCCGGTAGTTCAGTTCGTACGCGACTCCTGTTCCGAGTACACCGAGGATGACGATCGCGACCAGGGCATCCGGCCGGACAATGATCGGACGCATGCCGTCGATAGGTGTGCTTGCGAGCAGAAGTCCGGATGCTGCGGTGAGCTGACTGGCTGAGAGCGCGATTGGCGGCATGCCTCGGTTAACCAGAAAGCGATCCATATAGATGTAGCTGATCGCATAGCACACCGAGGCGAGTAAGCAGGCGAATCCACCGAAGGTCATGAGCTGGGTCCCCGTGGACCAGGGTGTGAAGATCACGACTGTTCCAGCGAATCCGAGCAGGAGGCCAGCCGTTCGGCGAACCCCGATCGTCCGGTCATGACCGATGGTGTAGGCGAGCAGCATCGTCCACAAAGGAGTTGTGCAGTTGATGATGCCTGCCGTCGATGATGAGACGGTCTGCTCTCCGATCGCAAAGAGCAGATAGGGCGCCGCGTTAGCGAACAGGGCTGCGACCGTGAGGTGTCCCCATAGCTTCCAGCCTCGGGGCAGCCGTCGCCCCTGGGCGTAGACCATGATGACCAGAACGAGCGCTCCGAGCACGAGGCGCATCAGGGTGACCTGAGTAGGCGAGAAGCCACGTAGGGCAACCTTGATCCAGAGGAATCCGCTCCCCCAGATCAAGGCGAGCGCACCCACGCGGAGTAAGCCCTCAGCGCGGACGCGGGTCATTCCACGGGCACGTCGTAGAGCAGGCCGGTCATGTCAGCGCGCATGACGAACCGGGTGACCTCGTACGGCTGGCCGTCCTGGTCGACGCTGGTATGCCAGACATCGATCACGGGGACTCCGGGCGGTAGCCGGAGGTGTTGGGTTTCCTCGGCGCGCGGCATCCGGGTGCTGATCTCCTCGCGGATGCGCTTCATCGTGTGGCCCTTGTCCTCGAAGATCCCGTGAATGCCGTACTGGTGTGGGACTTCCTCTTGGAGTAGGCCGGTGCCCTTTGCAATCGTCCACGGGATGTAGGTCGTGACGCGCTGGACCGGGTCGTCATCAGCCCAGAACACGTTGTCGCGCTGCAAGACGGACTTGGTTTTGGCGGAGATTCCAAGCCGGTCGGCAACTGCCGGCGGCGGGGTGGTGCGCTCGATACTCAAGACCTCGAAGCGTCCGGTCTTGCCCTGCTTGGCGCACTCCAGCAGGAACGGTGAGAGGCCGCTCTCGCGATCCGCACGGTGGCCGAATTCCTCGGGCACAACGACCCAGGGTTCACTCTGAGGACGTACACACACCTGCTGCCGGACGCCGCAGACCGGGCGCGGAAGGCCATGGATGCCTTCTTCGCGCCCAGCCTCGCGGAAGGGTCGAGTGCCCTGACTGTGCCCTTGGAAGATCAACCTAGGCGTTTCCGCAGGTAGACACCGTCGGTTGTCACTTGCGGTTGTACAGGCGCATCGTGAGCGTGCCGAAGACCACGACCAGCACCGCTCCGGAGATCAGCACCAGGGTGACCTCTCCGGTATCGGTGGTGCCTCCCATCAGCGACCGGACGGCGCTGACCAGATGCGTGATCGGGTTGACCTCGACGAACGCCTGCAGCCAGCCCGGCATGGTCTCCGGGTCGACGAAGACGTTGCTGAGGAAGGTGAGCGGGAACAGCACCAGCATGCTGACGCCCATCACCGACTTCTCACTGCGCAGCAGCAGTCCGAACATCGTCCAGACCCAGGAGAACGCGAACGAGAAGGCGATCAGCAGGCCCACTCCCGCCAGCACTCCGACGGCTCCGCCGCCCGGCCGGAAACCCAGGATCAGACCCACCACGAGAATGACCAGGGACGCCACCGCGTAACGGAACATGTCGCCGAGGATGTAGCCGACCATCGGCGCGGGCCGCCAGATCCGCAGCGACCGGAAGCGGTCGAACACCCCCTTCTCGATGTCGGTGTTGACCGCCACGCCGGTGTACATCGTGATCATCACGATGCTCGTGACCATGATTCCCGGCAGCAGGTACTGCAGATACTCGGTCGTCGAGCCGGCCAGCGCACCACCGAACAGGTAGGTGAACATCAGCGTCATGATGATGGGGAACGCGGTCACGTCGAACAGCTGCTCGGGCACGTGCTTGATCTTCAACATCGCGCGCCAGCCGAACGTGATCGAGGCCGACAGAGCGCTGGGGCGCTGCGGGCGTGCCCCCGGTGCCAGAACCGCGCCGAGCGTCTCGGCGGCGGGGACGTACGTCGTGCCGGTCTCGGTGGTCGTGGCGCTCATGCCGCTGTCTCCTCTGACGTGGCCGGGTGGTCGGTGAGGGCGAGGAACACCTCGTCCAGGCTGGGCTGGCCGAGGGAGAAGTCGTCGACGGTGATGCCGGCCGCGGCCAGTTCCGACAACGCGCGGGCGGCCTGCTCCGCGGCGGCGTGCTCGATGCCCTCCCCCGCCACACGGGCGGTCAGGGCCACCGGATCGGCTTCGAGTTGGACGGGCGCGTCCAATGCCTTGGACAGGACGCGCTCGGCCTCCGGCCGCTGCGACGCGTCGCGCAGCCGTACGTGCACCGAACCCGCGCCGACCGAGGCCTTCAGCTGGCCCGGCGTCCCCTCGGCGATGACCTTGCCGTGGTCGATGACCGCGATGCGGCCGGCCAGCCGGTCGGCCTCGTCGAGATACTGCGTGGTGAGCAGGACCGTCGTGCCGTGGGCGACCACGATGCGGATGATGTCCCAGACCTGGTTGCGGCTGCGCGGGTCGAGGCCCGTGGTGGGCTCGTCGAGAAAGAGCAGTTCGGGGGTGCTGAGGATGCTGGCCGCGATGTCCAGTCGCCTGCGCATGCCGCCGGAGTAGTTCTTCACCTGGCGGTCGGTCGCGTCCGTGAGCCCGAACGCCTCCAGCAGTTGTCCCGCCCTGTCCCTGGCGCCCGGCTTCCGGTAGCCCAGCAGCCTCGCAATCAGGACGAGGTTCTCCATCCCGGTCATGTCCTCGTCCACCGAGGCGAACTGCCCGGTCAGGCTCACTCTGCCGCGCACCGCGTCCGGATCACGCAGGACGTCGTGGCCGAACACCCGCGCCTCACCGCCGTCGGGGCGGAGCAGCGTGGCCAGGATCCGCACCGCCGTGGTCTTGCCCGCCCCGTTGGGGCCGAGCACGCCGTACACCGTCCCGGCGGGGACCGTGAGGTCCAAGCCGTCAAGCGCACGGTTCTTCCCGAAAATCTTGATCAGGCCCGACGTCTCTATCGCCGGGCCGGTTCCAAGCTCCGTCATCGATCTGTCCTCTCCGGTTACGCGACGTACGGCCTCGCGGCGCGCGCGGCCCGCAGCGCGAGGCCCCACCAGACGAGCTGGTCGAGCATGGCCTTGCTCGCCTGGATCTGTTCGTCGGTGCCGCATGGCCTGCCGCTGTCGTCGACGCCGCCGCCGAGCAGGTTGAAGCCCACGCTGTCGCGCATGGTCACGGCATGCAGCTCAGTGAAAATCGTCCGTAGTTGCTCGATCGCATAGATGCCCTCCGACCTGCAGCCGTACGACACGAAGCCGACCGGCTTGGCCTGCCACTCGTCGTAGGCGTAGTCGATCGCCTGCTTGAGCGACGCGGGGAAACTGCGGTTGTACTCGGGAGTGACCACCACGAAGGCGTCGGCCCTGCCTATCTCCGCGGTGAACCTGCGCATGGGGGACGTCGCCTCATGCGGATATCTGGCGGGGAAGGCGAACTCGGCCAGGTCGACGACCTCCGTCTGGATGTCCTTCCGCTCTCGCACCCGTTCGACGAACCACCGGCCGATGACGTCGCAGACACGGCCCTCCCTGGTGCTTCCAATGATCGCTGCCATGCGCAGCGGGGGCACGACCTCCGTGATCCACATCGGCGCCCCTCCTCGGCTGTCCGGCGTCACCTCACAGGCGCGAGAAACGGCGAGGCGCCCGCTAGATCGGATCTAGCGGGCGCCGTTCCGGCGACGTTATGCCGAAGTCTCCACCGGGGGTCAGGACGCCAGGGCCGCCGCGATCGCGTCGGCGATCGGAGTCGTCGGGCGTCCGGTGAGCCGCGACAGGTCCCCCGGAGTGGCCGCGAGCAGGCCCCGGCTGATGCCCTCGTCCACGTCCACGAGGACGTCGGCGAAGCCCTCGGGAACCCCCACGCCGGTGAGGATCGCCTTGAGCTCGGCTGCCGGCACCGACGTGTGCACGACCTTCGTGCCCGTCTGCCGTGTCAGCTCCTCGGCGAACTCCTCGAACGTCCACGCGGTGTCGCCGCCCAGCTCGTACGCCTTGTCCAGATGCCCGTCGGTGCGCAGGACGACCGCCGCGGCCGCGGCGTAGTCGGAGCGCGTGGCGGTGGCGACGCGGCCGTCCTCGGCGACGTGGTTGACGACCGCCCCCCGCTCCACGATGCCGGCCAGGTCGCCGGTGTACATCTCGGAGTACCAGTTGTTGCGCAGGAAGGTGTACGGCAGGCCGGAGTCGAGGATCAGCCGCTCCGTCTCGTGGTGATCGCCCGCGAGCAGGAGATCGGTCTTGGGTCCTCCGAACACGCCCACGTACGCCAACTGCGCCACGCCCGCCGCCTTCGCCGCGTCGATCACCGCTGCGTGCTGGGCCGTGCGCCTGCCCACGTCCGTGCCCGAGATCAGCAGCACGCGGTCCTCGGGCCGGAACACGCCCACGAACGTCTCGGGCCGGTCGTAGTCGGCGATGTGCAGACCGACGCCCTTCGCCACCAGATCGGCGGCCTTCTCCGTGCTGCGCGCGACAGCCGTGATCCCGTCCGCCGGTACGCCGGCGGCGAGCAGGTCCGTGATGATCAAACGGCCGAGCTGTCCGGTCGCGCCGGTGATGACGATGCTCATCGCAGTGCTTCTCCCCGTTAGGTGTGTGCAATGAGTGCAGGTCCCGCACTCGGCGCTCACCCTACGGCTGGTACCGTCAAACTCGTAAGTACCCACCTTGAAGTAAGGTACTGAAATGGACGTAAGTGATAAGGCGGTGGCGGCCGGGACGCTCGCACCGCCGCCGAACGTCAATCGCGCGGGCTGTCCCTCGCGGGCCGTGCTCGAACACGTCACCAGCCGCTGGGGCGTGCTGGTCCTGGCGGCGCTGCGCGAGCGCCCGTACCGATTCAGCGAGTTGCGCCGCGAGGTCGGGGGCGTGAGCGAGAAGATGCTCGCGCAGACCCTGCAGACCCTGGAACGCGACGGTTTCGTCCACCGCGACGCCAAGCCCGTCATCCCGCCGCGCGTCGACTACTCCCTGACTCCCATGGGCCGACAGGTCGCCGAGCAGGTGTGGACGCTGACCCGGTGGGTCGAGTCCCGGCTGGATGACGTCTTCGCGGCGCGCGACGCCTACGACGGGGCCCGGGAGCCGTAAAGAGGCCACGGACGAGAGGGCTGATGAGACCGAGGACGACTCCCGGGACGTGACCGCGACTTCACGGCCGGGTGGAAAGCAGAAAACCCAGATCGGCTGGATCGACCTGGGTTTCGGAGAAGTGCGCCGCCAGGGACTCGAACCCCGGACCCGCTGATTAAGAGTCAGCTGCTCTAACCAACTGAGCTAGCGGCGCAGAGCTCCTAAAGATTATCGCAATGCCCAGACCACTCAAAACCGGGCTACGCTAGAACAACATTCGGCGACGCTGGGAGCGCAGATGTGGTTCGCCTCGCCTGACGAGGTCCGGGAACGGCTGGCGGCCGTGGACTACCTTGCCGACGACGGCATCACGACATCGGTCTTCCTGGCCGGAGCGCTCGGCAAGCCGTTGCTGACCGAGGGGCCTGCCGGGGTCGGGAAGACCCAGCTCGCCAAGGCCGTCGCGGCGGCCACGGGCGCCCGGTTGATCAGGCTGCAGTGCTACGAAGGCCTGGACGAGGCGCGGGCGCTCTACGAGTGGAACTACAAGAAGCAACTCCTGCGCATCCAGGCCGACGACGACGCCTGGGACGACATCTTCTCTGAGGAGTTCCTCCTCGAACGCCCTCTGCTGAAGGCGATCAGGAGCGACGAGCCGACGGTGCTGCTCATCGACGAGACCGACAAGGCCGACGTCGAGGTCGAGGGACTCCTGCTGGAGATCCTGTCCGACTACCAGATCACGATCCCCGAGCTCGGCACGATCGTCGCGGCGCGCACGCCGTACGTCGTGCTCACCTCGAACGCGACCCGCGAACTGTCGGAGGCGCTCAAGCGGCGCTGCCTCTACCTCCACCTCGACTACCCCACCCCCGAGCGCGAGCGCGACATCGTGCTGGCCCAGGTGCCCGGACTGCCCGCGAGCATCGCCGAACAACTCGCCCGTACGGTCGCCGCGCTGCGCGTCCTGGAGCTGAAGAAGTCGCCGTCGATCGCCGAGACGATCGACTGGGCCCGCACCCTACTCGCGCTCGGCCGTACGGAACTCGACGAGACGGTCATCGGGCAGACGCTCGGCGTGGTGCTCAAGCACAACTCCGACCAGGCCAGGGCCGCCAAGGAGCTCGGCCTGCCGGCCCGGTCATGAAACCGGTCATGAAGACGGTCATGACACGGGAGTCGCTGGTCGACCGGCATCTCGGCTTCGTCCAGGCACTGCGCGAGGCGGGGCTGCCCGTCTCCCTCGCCGAAGGGCTCGACGCGGCCGGCGCCCTCACCGTGATCGACCTGGCGGACCGGAACACGCTCCGCGAGGCGTACGCGGCGACGCTGGTCAAGCGCCCGTCGTACCGTCCCGGCTTCGACATGCTGTTCGACCTGTGGTTCCCGCCCGTGATCTCGGACGGCACAGGCGCGGATCCGGATGCGGACCCCGACAGGGACACGGGCGAGCGGCGGGACCGCGCCGCCGACCTGGAGCACGCCGAGATCCCCGAGTTACGCGACCGGCTCGCCGACCTGCTGATGGACGATCCGGACGACCCCGCGTTCCGGGAGTTCGCCCGCGCGATGGTGGAGCGGTTCGGCCGGGTTCAGGCGGCGGCGGGACGCCAGTCGTGGTTCTCCTTCGCCGTGATCCGCGCGCTGTCCCCCGAGACGCTGACGGCCCGCCTGCTCGGCCGGATGCTGACGGAACGCGGCGGCCTCCCCGAGAAGATCGCCCGCCAGCGGATAAGCCGAAATATCGCTAGATTCCAGGAAGAAGTGGCCACCGACGTCCGGCGGAGGATCGCCGAAGAGTCGGGCATCGAGAAGATCGCCCGTTCGACGGTCAAGCCACCGATCGACAGGATCGACTTCCTGCGCGTGACGAAGGCCGAGCTGGCACAACTCCGCCGTGAGGTCTACCCCCTGGCCCGCCGTCTCGCGACCCGGCTCACGATCAGGAACCGGCTCGGCCGTCGCGGGCGGCTCGACTTCCGGCGCACGGTCAGGGCCTCGTTGTCGACGGGCGGAGTCCCTCTCACGACGCGGCTGCGGCCCAAGCGCCCACACAAGCCGGAGCTCGTGGTGTTGTGCGACGCCAGCGACTCCGTCTCCACGTTCTCCCACTTCACGCTGCTGCTCACCTTCGCCCTGCGCGAGCAGTTCACGAAGGTGCGCGCGTTCGCGTTCGTGGACACGGTCGACGAGATCACCAAGATGTTCGCGCCCGGCACCGACGTCATCGACGCGATCTCCCGGATGGCGCAGGAAGCCGACATCACCCGGTTCGGCCGCACCAACTACGGCAACGTCTTCGAGAGGTTCGCCGAACGTTACGCGGACGCCGTGGGCCCGAAGACGTCGCTGCTGATCCTCGGGGACGCCCGCTCCAACTACCAGGCGCCCGCCCTGGACACGCTGAAGCGGATAGCCGGCCGCGCCCGGCACGCGTACTGGCTCAACCCGGAGCCCCGGGCGCAGTGGGACACCGGCGACTCGGTCGCCACCGGCTACGGTTCGGTCGTCCCGATGTACGAATGCCGGAACGTCGCCCAACTGGCCGAGTTCATCGAGACGCTGAAGTGAACCCTCGAGCCGTCTCCCGGATCGAGATCCCCACCTCGATCGGGCCCATGTCCGGCATCGGCCCCTGGTCGCATCGACACCCTTCGCCCGCGTCGATCTCCCAGCCGGCCGAGGATCACATCATGCGGCGCAGGATGCGGGCGGCCGTCCGCGACAACAACTCGATCTGCTCCGCAGTCAGTTCGGCGGTCGGTTCCGAGCGGATCCAGCGCGCCACCTTGCGCGGGTAGGAGACCGTCAGTCCCTCTCCCGTGAGCACCCCGCCGCGTGAGTCGATCTTGCCGCCGTGGATCGCAAGCACCGGCGTGATCGTGACCGTGATGCCGGTCTCGCGGCTCAGCAGCCCCGCCATCGACGTGGCGGCGCCGATCAGCCCCTTGGCCACCGAGGTGCCGAACTTCTCGTCGAAGAACAGGCGCTCGCCGTATCTGGCGATGTGGGTGTCGGGTTCCCACGCCTCGTTGTCCACGATCCACACGCCTCCCGGTCCGATGACCAGGTGGTCGATCGAGGCCTCACCGGGTATGGCACGGCCGTTCATGACGCGGTAGCCGTGCCGGGCCAGCCCTCGGCGCAGGAGCCTCCCGGTCCTGACCTCGCCGCGGCGCTTGCCCCGCCACACGGCAGTGCGCTCGTGGGAGCGCCAGGCGATCAGGAGGTCGACCAGGGCCGCGGCGGCGGCGAGCAGCACGCCGGCGGCGAAGGGATTGTCCAGCCCCATCTGGTACGCGAGGTAGTAGCCGGCGATGAAGCCGGCCACCCCGACGGCGGCGCGGACACGGAGCCGGTTCTTGCGCCCGGCGAACCAGAAGGTCTCGTACAGGTTCTGCGGCGAGGCTCCTTTGAACTTCTCGTCCTGAGGCACGTAGATCGAGCCACTGGGCATGGCGAAACTCCCCCACGGTAGGCAGGCGGCTTTCTCAGGGATACCCAAGTAGGAACCCCAGCTCTCCTCGGGATAGGAAATTAGCCCATTCCCGCCTCCGAAACCGGGGATTGGCCCCGTCCCCAGCACGTCGACCGACCAGTCGGTACGCTGTGCCGTACAGACAACGAGGAGGACACGATGGCGCGCAGCGCAGTCACCGTGGAGGAGCCGGTCCGCCGGCGCCTGCTCGCCGAGGCCACCCGGCTGTTCGCCGAACGCGGTTTCGAGAGCACATCCGTCCAGGAGATCGTCGCAGCCGCCGGCGTCACCAAGGGCGCCATGTACCACTATTTCGGATCAAAAGATGACCTCCTGCACGAGATCTACGGCCGTGTCCTCCGTCTGCAGATGGAGCGCCTGACCCGGTTCGCCGACGCGGAGGGGCCGGTCGCCGAGCGCCTGCACGCCACCGCGATGGACGTGGTCGTCACCACGGTCGAGAACCTCGACGATTCCAAGATCTTCTTCCGGTCGATGCACCAACTCGCCCCCGAGACGTACAAGACCGTCCGCGCCGAGCGCCGCCGCTACCACGAGCGCTTCCGCGACCTGGTCGCCGAGGGCCAGCGCGCCGGAGTGTTCCGCGAGGACATCCCGGCCGAGATGGTGGTCGACTTCTTCTTCGGCTCCGTCCACCACCTCGGCACGTGGTACAGCCCCGACGGGCCGCTCTCCGGCCAGGAGGTCGGCAGGCACTTCGCCGACCTCCTGCTCGGCTCCCTCGGCCACTCGATCAGTTGACCGGACCCGGCAGGTCGGCCATCAGGGCGAGGGCCTCGCGGTGGTCACCGGGAGTGCCCAGTGCGATCTCGTCGGCCTTGGCCCGCTTGAGGTAGAGATGCGCGGGATGCTCCCAGGTCATCCCGATACCGCCATGAAGCTGCACGCACTCCTCCGCGGCGTGCACGGCCGCCACTCCGCAGTGCGCCTGGGCGACCGCGACCGCGACGTGCGCGTCCTCACCGGCGCCCAGCAGGGCGGCGGCGTTGCGGGCGGCGGCCCTGGCGCCGACGATCTCCAGCCACAGGTCGGCCAGCCGGTGCTTGATCGCCTGGAACGAGCCGACCGGCCTGGCGAACTGCTTGCGCTCCTTGACGTAGGCCACCGTCGTCGTCAGGCACCACTCGGCCACTCCGAGCTGCTCGGACGCCAGCAGGCCCGCCGCCAGCAGCAGGGCGTCCCCGACGCCGGCGGCGCTCCCGACGGGCCGCCCCTGTGCCCCGGAGAACGACACCGTCGCGATGGGCCTGGTCAGATCGAGGGACGCCACGGTCTTGATCCTCGCCTCCGACGCGTCCACGGCGTAGAGCGCCGAGCCGCTCCCCTCCACCGCGACCGGGACGATCAGGACGTCGGCCACCTCCGCGCCGATCACCCCGGTCACCCTGCCGGTGAGGGCGCCGTCCGCGCCGAGCGTCACCGCCGAGAGCGGCGGCGTGTACGGCGAGGCCGCGAACGACACCGCGAGTGCGGCGGTGACCTCTCCCGACGCCAGCCGTCCGAGCAGGTCCCGCGCGGCCTCGTCCTCCGCGCCGAGCAGCGCCCGCGTGGCGAGGACGGCGCTGCTGAGATACGGCACGGGAGCCACCGCACGGCCCAGTTCCTCCAGGACGACGGCCGCCTCGCGCGCGGTCGCGCCGGCGCCGCCCAGGTCCTCGGGGATCAGCAGCCCGGCCGCGCCGATGTCCCGCCCGAGCGCCTTCCACACCTCCAGGTCGTACGGCACGGCTCCGTCCGACGCCGCCGACTCGACGTGGGCCAGCACCTCGGAGGGGGAGCTCCGGCCGGACAGCAGGCCGCGGACGGCCGCCCGCAGCTCCTCCTCCACCTCGGTGTAGAGCAGCGTCATCGGGCTCTGCGCTTCCTGACTCATCGGGGGAGGTCCTTCCAGGCGACGTCCTTGTCGACACGGGGCTCGGACGGGAGCCCGAGGACGCGTTCGGCGATGATGTTGCGGAGGATCTCCGACGTGCCGCCCTCGATGGAGTTGCCCTTGGCCCGCAGGTAGCGGTAACCGGACCCGCGGCCGAGGAAGTCGACGCTGTCGGAGCGGCGGAACGCCCAGTCGTCGTAGGCCAGGCCGTCCTCGCGCAGCAGCTCGACCTCCAGGCCGGTCAGCTCCTGGTTGAGCCGCGCGAAGGCCAGCTTCATCCCCGACCCCTCGGGGCCGGGATGCCCCGCGGCGAGCTGCTCGCGCAGCCGGGTCGCCGTGAGGCGCATGACCTCCGCGTCGACCCAGAGCTTGAGCAGCCGCTGGTGCAGGGCGTGGGTGCGCAGCTCGGGACGCTCGCGCCACGTCTCGCTGAGCAGGCCGATCATCGTCCGCCTGGTCGGCGTGCCGCCGATCGCCACCCGCTCGTTCATCAGCGTGGTCTGCGCGACGCGCCAGCCGTCGCCGACCTCGCCGAGCCGGAGCGAATCGGGCAGCCGGACGCCGGTGAGGAAGACCTCGTTGAACTCGGCCTCACCGGTGATCTGGCGCAGCGGCCGCACCTCGACGCCGGGGGCCTCCATGTCGCACACGAAATAGCTGAGCCCGCGGTGCTTCGGCACGTCCGGGTCGGTGCGCGCGACCAGGATCGCCCAGCGGGAGTGGTGGGCGCCCGACGTCCAGACCTTCTGCCCGTCGACGACCCATTCGTCGCCCTCCCTGACCGCCCGGGTGGCGAGCGTCGCGAGATCGGATCCGGCGCCCGGCTCGCTGAAGAGCTGGCACCAGACCTCTTCCCCCGTCCACAGTGGCCGGAGGAACCGTTGCCGCTGCTCGTCGGTGCCGAAGGCGAGGATCGTCGGGGCGGCCATGCCGAGACCGATGGTGATCAGGCCGGGGTTGTTGTCCGGCGTGCCGCGGAACCTCCGCTCCACGACCGCCTGCAGACCCCGCGCCGCGCCGAGGCCGCCGAGCCCTTCGGGAAAGTGCACCCAAGCCAGACCGGCGTCGAACCGCGCGCGCAGGAAGTCGAGCCGTTCCATCTTCGCCGGATCGTGCTCGGCCAGGAACGCCTGAGCGCGCTCGTCGACCGCCGCCTCATCCCATCCCACGAGTCGTCCCCTCCACTCAGTCCATGTACTTCTTGAGCTCGCGGTAGGCCAGAGACCTCTTGTGCACCTCGTCGGGGCCGTCGGCGAACCTGAGGCTCCGCACGCCCGCCCACGCGCCGGCGAGCGGGAAGTCCTGGCTGAGCCCGCCCGCGCCGTGCACCTGGATCGCCTTGTCGAGGATCCACTCCACGGCCGCCGGAGTGGCGATCTTGATGGCCTGGATCTCGGTGTGGGCGCCGCGGTTGCCGACGGTGTCCATAAGCCAGGCCGTCTTGAGCACCAGGAGCCGGAGCTGCTCGATCCGGACGCGGGACTCGGCGATCCAGTCCTGCACGACTCCCTGTTGGGCGATGGTCTTGCCGAACGTGCTGCGTGACAGGGCCCGCCTGCACATGAGCTCGACCGCGCGCTCGGCCGCGCCGATCAGGCGCATGCAGTGGTGGATGCGGCCGGGCCCGAGGCGCGCCTGGGCGATGGCGAAGCCGCCGCCCTCCTCGCCGATCAGGTGGTCGGCGGGCACCCTGACGTCCTCGAAGACGACCTCGGCGTGGCCGCCGTGGCTGGCGTCGTCGTAGCCGAAGACCTTCATGCCCCGCTTGATCGTCAGGCCCGGGGTGCCTCGCGGCACGAGGACCATGCTCTGCTGGCGGTGCGACGGGGCCTCGGGGTCGGTCTTCCCCATGACGATGAGAACCTTGCAGTTCGGGTTCATCGCCCCGGTGATGAACCACTTGCGGCCGTTGATGACGTACTCCCCGCCATCCCTGACGATCGACGTCGAGATGTTCGTCGCGTCGGAGGAGGCCACGTCGGGTTCGGTCATCGCGAAGGCCGAGCGGATCTCACCGTTCAGCAGCGGCTCCAGGTACTCCTTGCGCTGCCACTCGCTGCCGAACTGCGCGAGCAACTCCATGTTGCCGGTGTCCGGCGCGGCGCAGTTGGTCGCGGACGCGGCGATCGACGGGGACCTGCCCATGATCTCGGCCAGCGGCGCGTACTGCAGGTTGGTGAGCCCCGCGCCCTCCTCGCCCGGCAGGAAGAGGTTCCACAGGCCGCGCTTGCGCGCCTCCCCCTTCAGGTCCTCGAGCAGGGGCGGCGGGCCCCAGCCGCTGGTGGCAGCCTGCTCCTCGTAGGCTCGCTCAGCCGGGACGACGCACTCGTCCATGAACGCCAGGAGCCTCGCTCGCAACTCGGCCGTGGTGTCGTCGAACGCGAAATTCATCTAGACCTCCTCGAGACCGCGGGCGACGAGCGGGGCGACCTGCTCGCCGACCTCGGCGAACCCCTCCCCGACCGTGAGCCCCTGGGTGAAGCGGAAGTGGATGCCCTCGGCGATCACCGCGAGCTTGAAACAGGCCAGGCCGATGTACCAGCCCACACGGGAGATGTCCCGGCCGGACGCCTCCGCGTAGTGGGCGGCCAGCTCGTCCGCGGGAGGCGACTCGCCCGCGTTGTCGCTGTCGAGCTGGTTGAAGTCGCCGTACAGGAGGAACAGGGCGAGGTCGGTGAGCGGGTCGCCGAGTGTGGACATCTCCCAGTCGAGGACGGCCTTGACCCGGCCGTCCGCGACGAGCGTGTTGCCCAGCTTGAAGTCGCCGTGCACGATCGCCGGCTCGCCGGAGCGCGGAACCGATTGCGACAGCCGTGCGAACAACTCGTCGATGCCCGTGACCTCACGGCTGCGCGAGGCGTCGAGCTGGCGCTTCCACCGGCTGACCTGTCGCTCGAGGAAGCCGTCCGGCCTGCCGAAGTCGCCGAGGCCGACGCTGCCGGGGGCGATCGAGTGGAGCGCCGCCAGCACGTCGACGAGTTGGTGGGCCAGAGCGGGGTCGATCGGGGGCTGGCCGCCCTCGACGTACTCCATGACGTAGAAGGGAGCGCCGATCACGTCGGCGTCCTGGCACAGGTGAAAGGTCCGCGGCACCGGGACCGGCGTGTCCTGGAGCGCGCTCATGACGCGGTACTCACGGCTCATGTCGTGCGCGGTCGCGAGCACATGGCCGAGCGGCGGCCTGCGGACGACGAACGTCGCGTCGCCGTCCCTGACGACGTAGGTGAGGTTGGACTTCCCGCCCGTGATCATCTCGGCGGAGAGCGGGCCGCGAACAAGCCCCGCTTCACACAGGTGATCCGCGAGCCGGCCCAGGTCGAGGCCCGGCGGGTCGGCGGCGCCCTCGGAAACGCCTGCCTTCCGGCCATTCGCCTCCGGAAGGTCCGTTCCTGGATGGTTCGCCCCTGGATCACTCACGCCAGCAGCGTACCGACCAGCCGGTATGTATGTCGAACAGTCCCCGGGTTCCGCGGCGGCTCCCCGGGTCGCCGCCGACGGACCGAGGGGGCGATCAGGGCACGTTCGAGGTGAACCTGCAGTCGCCGAAACCGTTCGTTCCCGGACCACCGGCGCAGGAGTCCGAGGGGCCGGGGCCGCCGTTGAGGTAGTCGTCGCCGGCCATGCCGACGAGGACGTCGTGGCCGTCGCCGCCCCATAGCTCGTCGTTTCCGTCCATGCCGAGAAGCAGGTCGTCACCGGCATGGCCGACCAGCTTCTCACTGTTGTCGCGGCCGCTCAGGGTGTCGTCGTGGGCCGAGCCGTAGATCTGCTCGAAGTCGTTGAAGACCAGGTCGCCCTCCCCCGGCATGCCGTTCGGGGTCACCCGGCTGAGGCTCACGTCCACCCCGGCCGTCGCGTAGCGGTACAGCAGCGCGTCGGTGCCGATGCCCCCGTTCAGGGTGTCGGCGCCCACGCCGCCTTCGACCACGTCGTCGCCCTCGTTGCCTTCGATGCGGTCGTCGCCCTCGCCGCCGTAGAGGGCGTCGTCGCCGGGACCGCCGTCGACGACGTCGTCACCGCCCAGCCCGCAGACCACGTCGTTCCCGCCGTAGCCGTAGATGGTGTCCTGGCCCGGAGACCCGTACAGGACGTCGTCGAACGGTGAACCGTAGAGCGGCTCGGAACCGGACCCGGTGGCGGTGACGAAATCACCCGCACAGTCCTGCGCCTGGTCACGAAGGACGATGCCCGGCCGGCCCGCCTCGGTACGGGCGCTCATCGCGAGATAACGGCCGTTACGCGACAACGCGAGGACCTCGTGGCCATAACTTGACAAATCCGTATATATCGCTGACTTGTCGCCGTCGAGGCCGGTCAGCACGCGCTGCGCACCCGTCGCCAGGTTGGCGAATACCGACTCGAGACCCCCGCGCCAGCGTCCGTAGGTGACGTACCGGCCGTCCGCGGTGATGAGCGGTTTCACGATGCTCGCACCGGCGGCCGCTCCGGCCTCGTCAGTGCTGATCAAGGTGACGGCGCCGCTCACCAAGTCGCGGACGTAGATGTCGAGATCGGAGTTGGTGTCCTGTGGCACCAGCTTCTCGGAGGTCTCGAACACCAGCTTGCCGCTGTTGCTGATGCCGCCCACCCCCATCCCTCCCATCGTGACGGTTACCCGGGTGTATTGCCCGGTCACCTGGTCGAAGGCCACGACCCTTCGTCCGCCTGAGCTGGTTTCCTGTCGCTCGTAGGCGATGAACCGGCCCCCTGGGCTCACCGCGGAGCCTGTTTGAAACGTGTCGAAGCCCGGATCCTCGGGATCCTTCAGCATCTTGTAGACGCCGGTCGGCAGATCGCGGACGTACCAGCGACGGCCGTCGTCCCCCGGTTCGGTGGTGTGCGGGAACTCCGACCAGAACACCGCCGTTCGCGACCCGTCGAAGGAGGCCCAAAGGCGGACGCAGCAACCGCCGTAGCTCCAGTCCAGCCGGTTGGCGACTCTGGTGGCGAGGTCCTCCACGTAAAGGCCCTGCTTGCAACCAGAGCATTGAGATATGTAGACGACCTTCTTGCCATCCTGGCTGAGACCGACGATCTTCACGTCGCCCAAGTCGACGGTCGCCCCTGTCTTCCTGTTCAGCACGTGGCTTCCGATGAGAGTGGAAGCCCCTGGCCTCTCGTAATGTCCGAAGAGCTCGTAAGCGATCGTGACGGCGTCGGCGCTGATGGCGGAGGGGAGAGCGTAATACGTGTCGTAGTGCTGGTCGTCGGCGTAGACGAGATCGCCGGCGAGGCCCTGACCTGCCACGGTGACCGCCGGAAGCGGCGGGGTCGGCAAGGTTTGGGCGCCGGCCGTCGCGCCGGCCTCCGCGGTGGCGCGCACCGGGGACATGAATATCGACATGAATGTGAGGACTGTCAAGGCCAATGCCGGAAAGGCTTCGGCCGATCTGACGCGCATGCGCTTCACACGAACTCCTTGAGATACGGACGGGACCGTGCCCTGGCATGACGCCATTCGACAGGCACGCCGATGTGTCAGAGAGAAGAGAACGAGAAATGCGCTCGTGGGAAAAACGCCCCGGGAATCGATCACGCCAATCGTGAGCGAATGACCCGGCTGATCGGCGAATCCAACATGAACGTCCGGCTACACATCGCTACATACCGATCCAGCGGGACGACGAACTGGACAGTGGGGCAGATACGGGCGATCCGGAACGGCACCGCCTTTCTGGACGGCAGGCCGCCTCAGCCGTATGAGGCGATCGCGAGGCGGCCGGAGTTCAGCGCCAGGGAGCCAGTGCCGGCGCCGGATCGGAGCAGTCGCCGCCGGCGTCGGCCGTCCCGAAGGTGAGCCGGGAGGCCTCGCGCAACGTGCACGTGTCGAAGACCCATTCGTGGACGTAGAAGCCGGGGTCGAGATTGCTCCGGTGCACGAGGACGGCGTCACAGGTCACCGTGAAGGGGTTGTCTCCGTCGTTCGGCTCCTTCGCGTCTCCGCAGTATCCGACGACGTTCTCCAGCCACCTGCGGTAATCCTTCCCGCCTTCCTCACCCGCCTGCGCCGGGGCCGTCCGGCCCGAGGGCATGTACGCGCCGGAGTCAGGGCTGTTCGAGAGATTGGAGAATCTCACCGGGTCGACCTCATTGAGCCTGAAGACATCCGGATATCTCTCGGCATAAGAATTGATGACGGGATATTTCTTCCAGTCGTTCCGGCTGAAGGACGCCACGTCCTGCCGGTCGAACGTGTGCGGAGACATGTTCGTGACGCCGATGGCGAGGTGCCGGTCTCCCGCGACGTCCGGGTCTTCCAGGATGGACGCCATGGCGGCCGTCGTACGCCGCAGATCGCCGTAGTCGTCGCTCTCCCGCGTGACGTCGAGCATCCCGATCAACGGCGTGCGCGGGAACTGCGACGACATCACCGTGTAGGCGTCCTTCCACGCCGCGGCCTGCCGCATCGGGTCGGGACCGAGCGACGGACAGGGCGTCGTCCAATCGAAGTCAGGCCCGTTCAGGTAGCCGTCGCCGTTCCGGTCACCGACGTAACGGCCGTCGCAACCGGTGAACCGCGAGTACCACATCTCCGGATACCTCGGCGTCCCGGCGCCGCCGACATAGACGCCCCCGAGACCGGGCGCCTCGTCGAACTCCGCCGCCACCCGTGCGGTCAGGTTGTTGAACATGTCCCCCGCCACGGTGTCCCACGGCGTGAATCCGAACGCCAAGCCGTCCCCGTCCTCATAACGGACGACTCGCCGCCCGAACCCGTCGGCCGAATCCCGGACGAACCAGAGTGGTGTCGCGTTGTCGCCGACCTCGATGACGACGATGACGGGCAGAGGTGAGACGCGGTCCGGTGCGGCATGGAGCTCCGCGTAGTCCAGCACTCTCTTGATCCGCGACGTGTCCAGATCCCACGGCCCCGACGGCTGCAGTTGCCTCCACGCCACGTCCACGGCGATGCCCTGCACCCAGTTGGGCACGTACCCGCCCTCCTCGATGTAGGAGAAGGCGTCGTACAGCGACGAGTCCGCCCAACCGCCGGTGACGTACACCCCTTTGGACAACGACTTCTGCTCGCCGGCCAGCGGATTGTGCGGGGCGAACCTCACCTGACCGGCGTCCGTCCAGTTCTCGTCGTAGATGTTCACCTGATACGGATGGCCCTCGGAAAGGGTCCGAGTGTCGAGACGATGACGAAGCCGGCCTTCCGCGCAGGCAGGCGTGATCCACTCGAACGTGGCCGGAGACGTGGCGTCGGCCAGCGACATCCTGCTCGGGCATCCGTTCGCCAGGAGCGTAATGATGCCGGACACCTGGCCATATTCTCCAAAACTCGACAGAAACCGCAGGCCTGAAACGGCTTCGGCATGAGGGGCCGCCCCGAGAAACGTCAACGGGACGAGCGCGAGAATTCCGACAAGCCAGGTAAATGATCGTTTCACCGGCTCAGACTGAAGATCCAATCAGTCTTTTCCGGCTTGTTCCGGTAAACGATCGCTGAAGTTTGGGAGCGTCAGATCACGCGGACGCGGCGGAATTCGCCACAGGTGCGTGCTACCGCCCGCATCACGGAGTTCGACAAACGTTCCGTGAGCGCTCGTTGAATGCTCACCCGACGCCGATACGCTCACGTTCCCCCATCGAAGATCGACGACCGACGGAACAGGCGGTGCGGTGTGGACCGGGCCACAGGAACGCGCGAGCCGGCCGCCAGGGAGAGCCCGAACGGGCCACTCGAGAAACGCCTCCCCTCTTTAACCGGATTAAGGTGGTTCGCGGCATTCGCCGTCTTCGGATTTCATCTCTACCATTCACCGGTCAGGACCACCGACACGGCCTTCGAGACCGGCCTGCGGATCCTGTTCGCACCGGGGTCGGTCGGCGTGCCCTTCTTCTTCATCCTCTCCGGGCTGGTCCTCACCTGGTCGGCCCGCGCCGGGGACAGGCCTGTCGCCTTCTGGCGGCGCAGGGCCGCCCGGATCGTGCCCAGCCACGTCGCGACCTGGATCGCGGTGCTCGTCGTGCTGGCCGCGGCCGGACGCGCCTCCGCACCGGGCCCCGCGCTGAGCGGGCTCTTCCTGACACAGGCGTGGATCCCGATCGAGGCCTACCACTTCGGCGGGAACGCCCCGGCCTGGTCACTCTCGTGCGAACTGGCCTTCTACGCCGCCTTCCCCCTCCTGCTGCCGCTTCTTCGCAGGATCCCCGGCAATCGGCTGTGGGTGCTCGCGGCGGCCCTGGTGGCGGGAACCTGGCTCGTCCCGCTGATCTCCCTGCCCATGCCCGGCACGGTGGGCCTGTGGTTCATCTGGGTCTTCCCCGGCACGCAGGTCCTCGAATTCGCACTGGGGATGACGCTCGCCCTGATGATCCGGGAGGGCCGATGGCGCGGGCCGGGCGTGCCGGCGTCCTCGGCCCTGCTGCTGGCGGCGTATCTGACGCAGCCGTTCGTCTGGGACCAGTGGCAGCGGGTCGCATGGATGACGGGGCCACTGGTGCTGCTGATCGCCGCCGTCGCCTCCGCCGACGCCGTGGGGCGGCGATCGTGGCTCAAGGCGCCGGCCCTGATATGGCTGGGCGAGGTGTCGTTCGCCTTCTACCTGGTCCACCAGCCGGTGATCAGGTTCGGGGCCCACCTGCTCGTCGGCGAGCACTCCCCGCTCCCCATGTTGATCGCGGCGGCGTTCGCCATGCTCGGGGTGTCGCTCATCCTGGCCTGGCTGCTCCACCGCCTGGTCGAGCGGCCCCTGGAACGACGGCTGGGCGGGCGGGCGAGGACCGCCTCCGCGATCAGCGGACCGCCACGAGCGTGAAGGTCAGCAGCGCCAGGTCCTCGGCGTCCATGCTCGCGTAGGGGGAGGCGAGGCCGCGGCGCGCCCAATCGACATAGTCGTCCGGCGCCACCAGGTGGGGCACGATTCGTGCCGTCCATCCCGTGGCGGTCGCCGCGGTGAGGAAGTCGGCGGCCCTGAGCCGGTTCGGGATGCCGGGGAAGCTCATGGCCCGGTACACCCACCTCCGGTAGCGCAACATGTTGAGCGGGTCACGCTGCCGGATGCCGCGCATGTGGATCATGCCGTCGATGTGGTGGCACATCGTGCCCCCGGGAGCGACGAGCTCCGCCAGGCGGGCGAAGGTCGCGCGGACGTCGTCGAAGTGCTCGAGGGCCGCGTTGCTGACCACCAGGTCGAACGGACCGTTCACCTCCGACATTTCTGGATATGTGGTGATGTGGTAGCCGATCTGATCCAGCTCCACGTGAGTGCCGAGGCGGCCACCGAGCGCCTCGTAGAACGCCGGGTTCGTGCCGGACGCCAGGGAGAAGAGATCCGCGGCGTCGTAGGACTTCGCCCCGCGCGCGAGGAGCACCGCGCCCGTCCCCAGGTCGGGGCCGGGACCGAGTTCCAGGATCCGGCGGCCGGCGAAATCGAGCTCGGAGTCCTCGGCCCACCGGTCGGCCACGCCGATCACGTAATCGACGCTGCGTTCCACCTCGTCGGCGGAGAACGGCCGCGGCGTCCGGTACCCGCGTATCCGATGTCTCGCCGCGTTGGCCAGGCCCATCCCGAGCCCGGCCGCCCACCAGAGCAACGGGGACCTGCCCGCGGCCTCGTAGGTGACCGGGCCGGGACCCGCCGCGCTGCCGGGAGCGTCTGCGTCTGAAGTCGTCATCGGATTCCTGAGGTGTCGTGGATCACAGAACGGAGGCGAGGGCGCCCCGGCCCCACGACTCGGCGACGGTCGCGGGATCGGCGACCGTGGCCTGGCCGCGGGCCGCGCTGAGGGCGGTGAGGAAGTCGGTCAGGCAGTAGGCTTCGGCGCTTCCCGTCCAATGGGTGCGCCAGTCGGACCCGTTGCAGTCCCACGACTCTCCCTGGCCCGGGTTCACGATGTGCGTTCCCCGCACGAACCTGTACGCCTGCAGCGACCGCCAGCTGCCCGGGTATCCCTTGAGGAAGTCGGCCAGCCGGTCGGGCGAGGCGTAGGCGTAGTCGTTCACCCCGTTGGGGCTGGGCACCCAGCGGCTGCAGGGCAGGGTCTGGTCGGCGCACTTGCCGCCCGGGATGCTCCACGTGCTCTGGAAGTACGGCGCGGCCAGGCCGCCGGGGGTGCCGGGAGGGGTGTTGAGGCCCGTTCCGTACTTCCGGCCGAAGGCGAAGCAGGTGGACACGACGTCCTGCTGGATCTGCGCGGTCTGCTTGTCGTTGGGGTAGATGAACAACCCCCACGCCCGCGTGTGGCCGTGGGCCGCGAGCGGGGTGAGCGAGCCGCACGACTCCGCGCGCTGGTCGGCGGGGGTCAGCAGGGTCATGTCGCGGTACGACATGCTGTGACTCACGAAGGTCCAGCCGTACGTGTCGCGGAGGCCGGCGAGATCTGCCCAGTTCGCGTAGTCGACGAGCTCGGACAGGCACTGCCGGCCCTGGTCGAGGGTCCGGTCGACCACGACCGTGCCGGTGGCGGCGAACCCCCTGGCCTTGAACTGGCGGGCCGCCTCGTCCAGCGGCACCGCTCCCCGCAGGGGACGGCAGAGCCCGTCCGTGGCGGCCCACTGGGAGCGGGACATGAGCAGCGTGACGTACCGGCCGTTCGTCCCGGGGTCGTGGTCGAAGGACTGCCAGCGCGTGACCTCCTTGCCCGCCGTGTCCACGATCCTCGCGGCCAGGACGTAGTGGCCGGCGGCCGGGGCGTGCCAGTCGTACGACCACGTCTCACCCGTCACCGTGGCGGGGAACCACTTGACGCCGCCCCAGGTCCCGTTCGCCTGCCACCACTTGCCGGTGTCCCTGTCCTGAACGCCGGCGAAGACGTTCGCGACGGCCACGTCGTCCGTGGCCGTGCCGCGCATGCGGATGTCCGGCGAGGCGAAGCCCTGGCCCCCCGCCGGGTCGGTGATCGCTCCCGTGGGAGGGCTCGCGTCGGGCGCGGGCGGCGAGACGGTGAAGGGGACCCAGGGATGCGCGGCGTCAGGGCGACCGGAGGCGTCGTTGGAAAGCACCGCCAGGCCGTAGCTCCCGGGAGCGGGCGGCACCCAACTGAAGGACCACCCGGCCCCGGTGAACGACATCTGCCCCGTCGCCGACACCGTCCAGGACTTACCGGTCGCGGGTCCGGTCAGCGTGGCAGGGCGGTCCTGGTAGTCGCCCCAGGTGCCGTCGTTGCGCCACCAGAGCTTGCTGACCCGGTCCATGATCGCGACCCGTACGGACGCGGCTCCGCGATTGTCGGTGACGGCGCCCGTCCAGGTGATCGGGTGCAGGGCCGGATAGGCGGCCTGCCCCGCGGCGACCGTCACCACCGGCGGTGTCGCGTCGGTGAACAGCGGCACCGACGCCGAGACGGCGGTGACCCCCTGGGCGTCCCGCGTCCGGATCGCCACCCAGTAGTCCCCCTCACGCGGGGGCGTCCAGTCGTATCTCCACGTGACCCTGGTGGCCCCGGGCGAGTCGATCGTCACCGGCAACATCTCGAACGCCCCCCAGGTCCCGTCCGCGTGCCAGAAGTCGCCCGTGTCCCGCTCGAAGATGGTCAGGGCGGCCCAGGTCACTCCGCTGGACGCCTGCCCCACGCCGCGCATGGTCATCGTGGCTCCGGCCCTGGTCACCGTGCCGGCCGTCGGTTCGGCGACCGCGCCGGCCGGGGTGCCCAAGGTCGCCGGCAGGTCGACGACGGTGAACCGCCTGTACGGCAGCGCGGTGTCGATGGAGCCGTCGGCCGCCGTCGCCTTGGCCTGGACGAGATAGTCGCCGGGCTCGGGGTTCGGCCAGGTGAAACTCCACGAGCCCGAACCGTCGAGCCGGGCGTCCTGGCCCTCGTAGTCGCCCCAGGTGCCGTCGGAATGCCACCACAGCTTGCCGACCCGGTCGGAGACGGCCACCACCATCCGGGTCGCCCCGCTCATCGTGCCGCCGAACGTGATCGGCGCCCTGGTGTAGAGGGCGCCGTCCGAGGACGGCTCCGCGATCACACCCGCCGGAGCCGCGGCCGCGGGGGCCGCGGCGACTACGACCAGGCCGCCGGTCAGCATGGCGAACGCGACCACGCGGGCGAGAAGTCTCCGAAGTCTCATCGTGCTCTTTCCGTGGTTCTCGCCGGAGGGACGTGCCGTCACGCGCCCTGGCAGGGACTGCTGCTCACTCGGCGGGCCGGCCGCCCAACCGGATGAGCCGGCGCAGACCGCCGAGGATCAGGGGGGCGAAGACGATCGCCAGCACGGCCAGCGCCAGCCCGAACAGGCCCCAAGGTGGGCCGGCCGATGAGGCCACCGCGTCGAGTTCCTTGGCGGCTCCGGCCGCGAGGTTCGGGTCGATCTGACCGTTGCCCCCCGCGGCGAGCACGGGCTGGCCGTTCTCGTCCACCGTCACCGGGACGCCGTCGGGCCCGATCGTGGTCCCCGGAGTGGCCGATCCCGGTGTGGTCGGGCCGTTGCTCGGGTCGTTTCCTCCGTTGGAACCCGGGTGGTTCGGCGTGTTTCCGCCGTCGCCGTTGCCGCCACCGCCCCCGCCACCGTTGCCGCCACCGCCCCCGCCACCGTTACCGCCTCCGCCGCCGTTGCCGCCGCCTCCGCCGCCGTTGCCGCCGCCACCGTTGCCACCGCCGCCGTTGCCGCCACCGCCGCCGTTACCGCCGCCACCGTTCGCGGGCGGGGGGTCCTTGATGGACGACTGGCCGGAGTCGGCGCATTTCTTCCCGTTGGGAAGCGTCAGGTCCTTGTAGTACTGCCCCCATCTGTCCGGGCTGCTGGGGATCGTGGGATGGCCCGGCACCTGGTCGAGCACGTCGAAACCCTGCTTGATGAGGTTTCCCGGCAACGGGGAGTAGCCGATCTCGTCGACGCTCTTCTGGCCCTCGGTGATGGAATAGAGCACGAACTCGGAAAGGGTCTCCCCCTTGCCCCGGTCGAACCCGTCGGTGGGCACGATGACGTAGTTGTAGCTGGAGATCGGGTAGGCGTTGGGGTCAGGGTGTGTGTGGACCTTGTCCAGCTTGTAGGTCCCGTCGGCGTTGCGCTGGGCCGCGGTGAGGGCGATGGCCTGGTTGCACGCCGTCGGCAACGTGTAGTTGCCGTTGGTGTTCTTGATCCTCGCCACGGGCACGTCGATCTGCAGGGCGTAGGCGTACTCCGCGTACCCGATCCAGCCCCAGCTGGCGTTGCCGTTCGCCACCTGGATCGCCACTCGGTCGGAGCCGTCGACGAGGTCGATGTCCGGCCGCTGCGGCCACACATCCGTCGGGCCGCAGGCCCGGTCGGTGCACTTGACCGACTTCTCGGTGGAGCATCCGTTCGGGTTTCCGGCGACGCCCTCCATGTACGCCTTCCACCGGCCCGGGTCCATCTGGTTCAGGTAGTCCGTGAAGACGGCCGTCGTGCCCGATCCGCCGGTGCGGGCCACGGGCCGGACCCGGACGTGCGGCAACCGGTTCGAGAGGGTGGGATTCTCGGCCTTGACCGCCGGATCGTCCCAGTACATCACCGGCTCGTTCTTGTCGGCGCACGAGAACATGTTCTGGGTGAACAACCGCACGAGGAGCTTGCCCGAGAGCTGGATGTCCTTGATGGGCCTGCCCGCGTTGTCCCTGACGTTGAACATGATCGACGTCCCACCGGCGACCAGTGGCATGTAGGTGAACTTGAACGGCGGATCCTGCTCGACGCCCAGGCCGCCGGGGAAGTTGTAGGAGACGTCGCTCGACGCGAAGTCGACCAGGCGCGAGGCGAACTCCTGCCGCCCCTGGGTCGAACCCTTGGGCGCGAAGTTGACGCTCAGCCCCTTCAATCGCGCGACGTCGGACATCCACTGCTGGATCGCGACGTACGCGAAGGTCGAACCGGAGCCGTTCACGGTCGTGGCGGCCCAGGCGGGCGAGGCCGAGAGCGGGATGAGCATGACCAGCAGCAGCGCCATGATCACGCGGCCGGTCCGGCGGACGATACGCATACCTGTGCTCCTGGCTCAGCCGAACCGGCCGTTGACGTAGTCGGCCGTCCTCGGATCGTGGGGATCGGAGAAGATCTGCTCAGTGGGGCCCTGCTCGATGACCCTGCCGGGTTCGTCCTCGGCCGCGAGGAAGAAGGCGCAGTGCTGGGAGACGCGCTGCGCCTGCTGCATGTTGTGGGTGACGATGACGATCGTCACCTGGTCCTTCAGCTCGAGGATGGTCTCCTCGATCCGCCTGGTCGAGGTGGGGTCCAGGGCCGAGCACGGCTCGTCCATCAAGAGCACGTCGGGGCTGACCGCCAGCGACCGCGCGATGCACAGGCGCTGCTGCTGGCCGCCGGAGAGGCCGCCCGCCGGGGCGCCGAGCCGGTTGCGCACCTCGTTCCAGAGGCCGGCCCTGCGCAGGCTCGTCTCGACGAGGTCGTCGCGGTCGCGGACCTTCCTCCCGGTCAGGCGCAGGCCCGCCGCGACGTTGTCCGCGATGGTCATCGCGGGGAACGGGTTCGGCTTCTGGAAGACCATGCCGATACGGCGGCGCACCTCGGTCAGGCGCAGGCCCGCGCCGTAGATGTCGTGTCCGTCGAGCAGCACCGAGCCGGCGAGCGTGGCGATGGGCACGAGTTCGTGCATCCGGTTCAGCGTCCGGAGGAACGTCGACTTGCCGCATCCGGAGGGCCCGATGAGCGCGGTGACGACCCCCGCGTCCATCTTGATGTCCACCCCCTCGAGCACCTTGCGAGCGCCGAACCAGCAGCTCACCTGGACGCCTTCGAGGACGCCGCCCACGGGAGCGGGCGCCGCCTCCGCGGCGACGGACTGGTCGACCTCTGGCACGGTCATGAACGGTTTCCTCCGGCATCGGATGTGGTCCGGGATCCGCGGCGGCGGCGGACGCGGATTCGGCGCCGCCCCGGGCTCGCCGATCCGACGATTCGGGCGAGCACGAAGAGCAGCAGGACGATGGCCAGCAGGACGAGCGCGCCCGCCCACGCTCTGTCGACCTGGTTCTCCTGCGAGCTCCTGATCTGGGTGAAGACGAACAGCGGCAGGTTGTCCTGATGGCCGGAGAACGGGTTGAGGTTCATCACCGTGGTGCCGCCCGTGGTCATCAGCACGGGGGCCGTCTCGCCCACGACCCGCGCCATGCCGAGGATCACGGCGGTGGAGAGCCCGGCCCTGGCGGTGGGGAGCACGACCATCAGCACGCTTCGCCAGTACGGCGCGCCCAGCGCGAGCGCGGCCTCACGCAGGCCCCCGGGGACCACGTGCAGCACCTGCTCCGCGGCGATGGTGACCGTCGGGAGCATCAGGATGGCCAGCGCGAGGCTGCCCACGATGCCCGACTGCAACCAGATGTGCGGCTTGATCACGATGGAGAAGATGAACAGGCCGGCGACGATCGAGGGCAGCGCGGTCATCGCGTCGGCGACGAGCCGGACGGGACGTGCCAGGGGACCCTGGATCTCGCTCAGGTAGACGGCCGTCAGCAGGCCGAGCGGCACCGCGATCGCCGTGGCGAGGGCCAGCTGTTCCAGAGTCCCGATGATCGAGTGGAGCGCGCCTCCCTCGGTCGCCTTCGACAACGGACCGACGATCTGCATGGTCTCGGTGAAGAAGTTCGGGCGCAGCACCTCGGCGCCTCGCTTCACGACATAGCCGACCACGAACACGATCGGCGCGAACGCGAACAGCGCGCCCGTCGCGACGAGGATCGTGACCAGCCTGTCCTTGGCCGCCGTGGCGCCCTGGCCGTCCCTGATGACGAACCAGTAGATCGGCAGGAACAGCACGTACCCCAGCACGACGTACGCGAGGGGCATCACCCGGAACGGCAGCAGCCGACCGAAGATCATCCAGGTGAGCGCGGCGGAGGCTCCCAGCGCACCGGCGATCTCCGCGAGGTCGGTCCACCGCCAGGCCCTCGGCCGCCGCCGAGGCGGCACCTTCCCACGCGGACCCGCGGCGGGCGGGGAAGCGGGCTGCCGCCCTTCCGCCGCGCGCGGATTCGGGAGGACCTTGGTGGTCTCCGGCATGGTCATGCGCGCGCTCCGGCCGGTGACCTGTTGACCACGAGGGCCGCCAGGAGGTTGATGGCGAAGGTGACGAGGAAGAGGGCGAGGCCGGCGGCCATGAGAGCGCTGAGCCCCAGCTCCTGGGCGTCCCGGAACTCGATGGCGATGCCGCTGGCCACCGTGATGCCGCCGTTCTCGAGGATGCGGGGCTTGATCTCGAAGGCGATGGACAGGATGAGCGTCGCCGCGAGCGTCTCTCCGAGCGCACGGCCGAGCCCCAGCATCGACCCGCCGACGATGCCGCTGCGGCCGAAGGGGAGGATGACCGAGGAGATCATTCCCCAGCGGGTGCCGCCGAGGGCCAGCGCCCCCTCGCACTCGTGCCGCGGGGCCTGGGCGAGCACCTCTCGGATGATCGACGTGGTGATCGGGATGGCCATGCACGCGATGATCAGGCCGGCGTTGAACAGGGACCCGCCCGTGGCCGAGGCCTCCGCCAACGGCAACCAGCCGTGGAACTGGGCCACCGCCCAGTCCTCGATGGGTGCGAGCAGCGGCACGAGGAAGAACAGGCCCCAGATCGCGAAGATCAGGCTGGGGATGGCCGCCATCAGGTCGACGAGGGACGTGAGGCTCCTGCGAACGGCCCTCGGGGCGTACTCGTTGATGAACAGCGCCGTGCACACCGCGATCGGCACGGTGATCAGCATGGCCACGGCCGCGCTGACGAACGTGCCGAACATCATCGCGGCGACGCCGAACTTCGGCGGTTCGCCGTCGGGGGCCCAGGTCAGCGTGGTGAGGAACGAGAATCCCGACGTCTTGAGCGCCGGCCACGCCCCGGTCAGAAGGAACAGGCCGATCAGAGTGATCAGCACCAGCGTCGTCCCGGCACCCGCCGCCACGAAAGCGCGGTAGAAGCGGTCGGCGTCGGTGAGGCGGGCTTCGAGCTTTCGTGGCTCCTCGGCGCGCGGCCCGGCCTCGGGCACATCACTCGTGACCGACCCCTCGGGGCCAGTTGTCCGCACGTTCGTTCCCCTCGTCATCGGGTGGAGTTTCGTCAGCGGGTTCCCACGGCGTCGGTCGGTCCCGAGCTTTTCCGAGGTCCGCGGTAAGTGTCGGGCGAGGCCAATGGCCGATACGCGAATGGCGCGTTAACGGCCGCGGACAGATGCCCGACAGCTTCGCTTCGGCATTCGGGTCCAATTTCACCTCATTTCCAGTGCGCGAAGCGTGGATGAACGCAGCAGGACGGCGCCTCGACGAATACCGGCGGCCCTTGTACGGAGGGAGTTCGTGGCGCTTCCCTGTATTCGGGCTACGCGCGCGAGTACGCCGGGTCCTGGTTCAGGAAATTTGGGGAGTGCGGACGTGTGGCGAGGTAAGCGTTTGGGCCTGCTGGCGATCGCGGTGGCCGCTGCGTCAGCCGCGCTGGCCGTCGGCCCGGTGCCCCGGCAGCCCGCGGTGGGCGCGGCGGAGGACACGCCGGCGGTGGAGGTGTGGTCCGCACCGGACGGTACGAGAATCGACGGGGACGTCAATCAGAAATTGGGTGCGGACCAGTCGGTCACCGTCCGCTGGAAAGGCTTTACACCGAACTCATCTGTCGTCCTCACTGAATGCGTCAATCCCGGCAGGGCCTGGTACCAATACAACGGGGCGGCATTCGGCTACACGGATTGGCACCCCTTCGACTGGTGCGCCCCCCAGACCCGGCAGGCGGGCACCACGAATTCCGACGGCACGGGGACGGCCACCTTCACGGTGAGGCAGGGCACCATGGCGCGCTCCACCGTCTATTACAACTCCGGCTCCACGACCGCGAACCTGCCTTTCACCTGCACCGCTGGAGGAGCCTGCGTCGTCATCGCCAGTGAGTGCGAATGGCAGCAGCCGCTCGACTACCAGACCACGTGGCCGCAGGCGCTGAAGCCGCAGGCCACGCCGCCGGCGGGGGTGGCCGAGCCCGCGCGCGCGGCCGCGAGCCAGGACCTGACCTTCAGCCCCGGCCCCGACGGACAACCGATCACGCAGGAAGTACCCGCGCTCACGTCGCCGCCGTTCCCGACGGAGAAGCCGCCACCCGTGCTGGAACCCGTCACGGGAACCCAGGTGGGCGACCCCATCCACGGCGCCGGGTCCTCCAACGTCGCCACCGCGTTCGAGTCCTGGCTGACCGGCGTGCGCAGCCAGGCACGGGCCGCCGACGTGAGCTTCTCCAGGACGACCTCGGTGCAGGGTGCGGGCACCCTCAAGTCGGGGTTCCAGTCGAAGTTCACCCGGGGTGCGGACTTCTCCGTCACCGGCGTCCCGTATGACAAGACCGCCGTGGGCGGCGACGTGGCCTACGCGCCCATCTCGCTCACCGGTCTCGCCATCGCCAACGAGGTCGAGGTCGCGGGCCGCTCGATCCGCCAGTCACGGATGAGCCCCCTCACCCTCGCCTGGATGCTGGGCCAGTCGTCGGCGCCGAGCACCGGCCCCCTCAGCTACCTCAACGACTACACCCAGAACTGGGGCGCGCTCGGCGCCAAGAGCCTGTTCGCCGTCGACAACCACGGCTGCGAGCTGCCTCCGCGGGCGGTGGTGCCGATCTTCCGCCTCGGTCAGTCGGCCCAGAACCAGATTCTGTCGGCATGGTTCGGAGCGACGCTCCCGCAGGGCCTGTTCGAGCGCGAGTTCGCCAACAGCGAGCCCGGCGGGCTCGAACTGCTGGCGACCCAGGCCGGGACCCGAGGCACCCAGACCGGCGCCGAGACCGCGCGTCAGATCGCGACCCAGTTCGGCGATCTCACCAAGCTCGGGAACGACGGCAACCCCGACCCGAGCACGATGGGGCTGCGTGACTCCAAGGCGGGCCTGGGATATGTCGACATCACCGAGGTCAACGCCCTCGCCGAGCGGGACTTCCCCCTCGGGGTCTCCGCGCTGAAGAACGCGGCAGGCCAGTACGTCGCGCCCACCAAGGACTCGATCCTCGCCGCTTTCCAGACGATGAAGAAGAACGCGGACGGCACCTACAAGGCCGTGTTCAACGACACGACCAAGCCCGCCGCCTATCCCCTGCCGATGGTCCACTACCTCGCGGTGCCGAAGGCGGACTCGAAGGGCAAGAACCCCCTCCCCCTGGCGAAGCGCCAGGCCCTGTCGCTCTTCATCAAGTACGCCGTGAGCGACGCGGCGCAGGCCCGCATCGTCGAACTCGGCGGCGCGCCGCTTCCCAAGGCCCTCCACGATCAGGCGATCCAGGTCGCCGACATGCTGCTCGTCACACCGAGCCCCGAGCCGTCGGACCCCCCCGCGAGCGGCGGTGGCGGCGGTGGCGGCGGTGGCGGCGGTGGCGGTGGCGGTGGCGGCACGAGGCACACGCCGAAACCCGTCGTCACGATCACGAGAACGCACGAGCCCGGCAACGGCGGCGGCTCCGGAACGGGCAACAACTCGACTCCTTCCGCCAGCCCGAGTCAGTCGCCCACCCCCACTCCGCAGGCGACGCCGACGCCGACCGCGCCGGCTCCGGTGTCGAATCCGACACCCCTCGCGAACGAGGGGACGGTGCGCGGCGGCACGATCCCCGCTCCGGCGTGGGTGGTGGGGACCACCCTCCTCCTCATCATCGGAGCGATCGCCCTCTCGCTGGGCGGATCGTGGCGTGGTTACCTCTTCTGGCGCCTGCGCTCCCGTCGGTCCCCGGCGACGGCGGGACCCGCTCCCACCGCTCCCGGTAAGACCGGGCCGGACGCCGACGCATGACTCCTTCGGACATCGCGGCCGCGGCAGGAGACTCCGGGCAGGTGACGGTCTCCGCCGCCCTGGAGTTGGCGCAGCAGGCCGTCAAGCGACTGGAGGAGTCGGTCGCCCGGGTCGCCGGCGCCAGGGGCGGGCCCGAGCACGCCAGCGCGCTCGTCCTGGCCGGATCGGCGTCGGTGCTGCTCGGCCAGGTCGAGCTCACCGTCGCCGGAGGCGAGACGACGACCCGCGCCGCCGCCGCCGCCCTGCGCTCTCGCTACGACGACGCCCTTCTCCGGCTCGGAGCGGTTCCGCCTCCGGTGCCGGCCCCGCCCATCGCGGGATGGGTGCAGATCGGGCCGGCCCAGTGGGCTCCGGTGGGCGCCCCGCCGCCCGGTGCCATGCCCCCTTACGCCATGCCCCCTTACGCCGTGCCACCCGGCGCCATGCCCCCTTATGCCATGCCCCCTTACGCCGTGCCACCCGGCGCCATGCCCCCCGGCGCCGTCCCCGGGCATCCGGCGCCGCCGGCCCATGCCGTACCGCCGGGCCGGCCCGTCCCGGCGGGCAATCCGGTGCCGCCCGGCTATCCGGTGCCGCCGGGCCATCAACTTCCACCGGGCTTCGCCCTGCCTCCCGGCTATCCCCCGCCGCCCGGCTATCCGGGCCCCGTGCCGCACCCGATGTACCTCATGCCGGCGACCGGCCTGCCGGTCGGCGTGGGGTATCCCGGCTATCCGCCCAGGCGGAGGACGCTGCGAGAGGTCGTCGCCGGCCTTCCCTCCGAACTGCGCGTGCTCGGGAGATTCGCCGTCAACGCCCTGACCGTGATGGGAGCGCTGCTCGTCGCCTTCTCCCTGTACGCGTCCTGGTTCGGCCACCTCGCATACGACCGCAACCAGCGGATCATGGTCGACCGGCTCAACGAGAACTTCAAGGTCGCCGCCGCGATCGCCGCCGCCCCCGTCGAGGGTGACCGGGATCTCGCGGCGCTCCCCCCGCGCGGTGAGCCCGTGGCACTGCTGGAGATACCCAGGATCGGCGTGCGCGAGGCCGTGGTGCAGGGGACCGGGACGAGCGAACTGCGGGAGGCCGTCGGACACTACCGGCCGTCGCCCATGCCGGGTCAGATCGGCAACGCCATCCTCGCCGGTCACCGGAACCTGTACGGCGCACCGCTGGCCCGCATCGCGGCACTCAAGCCCGGCGACAAGGTGATCGCCACCACGCAGGAGGGCCGCTTCTCCTACACGGTCGAAAGGACGCTGCGCGCCAAGACCGGCGAGCAGGACTTCGTCTCCCAGGCGACGATCGTCAACCGGCTCACGCTCCTGACCACCTCGGACACGAGCACCGGCGGCCGGCTCGCCGTGATCGCCCGGCTCGACGGACAACCCGCGTCCCTGAAGACCCTCGACGACCACGGGCTCAAGGTGGACGAGCTCGGCCTGGGACGCGATCCCTCCGCCTGGTGGCCCGTACTCGGCTGGGGCGGGCTCTTCTTCGTCCTGCTGACCGGAACGTTCCTGCTCTACCGCAGATGGCGGCGGGTCTCGACCTACCTGATCACGACTCCGGCGCTGCTGGCACTGGCACTGGTCTGGTTCGAAGCACTCGCGCGCCTCATCCCCTCGACGTACTAGCCCGTGGAGACCACGATTCGCCGCAGCAGGCTCGCCTTCACGCCGAAGACCGCGTGGGGGCTGGCCGACCAGGCTCTCGCCAGCGCGACCAGCATCGCTCTCACCGTCGTGGTCGCCCGCGAGGTCGACATCGTCGCGCTGGGCGCGTTCGCGATCGCCAACACCCTCTACATGATCATCCTGAGCTTCTCCCGGACGGTGGTGTCCGAGCCGCTGCTGGTGCGGTTCAGCCACGTGAGCGAGGGAGAGCACCGGCGCGGCACCCGCCAGTCGACGGGGCTCGCCCTGCTGATCGGGGTGGGCGGAGGAGTCCTCCTGCTGGCCGCCCGGCCGCTGTACGGAGGACCCGTCGCCGAAGCGGTCGTCCCGCTGGCGATCTTCCTTCCCGGGCTGCTGCTCAAGGACGCCTGGCGATTCGCCTTCATCGCCGCGGACCGCCCCGGGCAGGCGATAGTCAACGACCTCGTCTGGGCGGTAGGACAGGTCGCCGGGGTCGGCTGGGTCGTCGCCTCCGGCCGCCCCACACTGTCCGGGCTGGTCACGGCTTGGGCCGCCTCGGCCGCTGTCGCGGCCCTCGTGGGATCGGCGCAGGCCAGGCTGCTGCCCGCTCCCCTCAAGGCGCGGGGCTGGATCGTGAGTCACCGCGACCTGCTGCCGGCCTACCTGGTCGAGTTCCTCGCGAGGATCGGGGGCCGCAACCTGGCCCTGCTCGCCATCGGCGGGGTGAACGGCCTGCCCGCCCTGGGGGCGATCCGCGCCGCCGAGGTCGTGTACGGCCCGCTCAACGTCGTCCTCCAGGCGGGCAACCTGGTCGCCATCCCCCAGGCGGTGGGCGCCCTGAAGCGCTCGGCCGCCACGCTCAGGGCCACGGTCACCGCCCAGTCGGCGGCCCTGACCGTGATGGCGGCCTGCTACGCCGTACTGACCCTGATCCTTCCCGACGGTCTCGGGAGGGCGCTGCTCGGCGGGTCCTGGGACCAGGCCAGGGCCGTGCTGCTGCCGACGGCCCTGATCTATACGGGCGTCGCCGCCATGACGGGCGCGGTCGTGGGGCTGCGCGCCCTCGGTGACAACCGCCGCAGCCCGGCGGTGCGCCTGCTGCTCGTCCCGCTCACCATCGGCTGCGGCGTGGCCGGAGGTCAGCTCTACGGGGCGGTCGGCGCGGTGGCGGGCCTGGGCCTGGCCAATCTCGCCGGTGCGGCGCTCTGGATCTGGCAGTTCCGCAGCGCGCTCCGGCCCCCAACCGATCAATCTCCCGAGGAGACACGATGGAACTCGTCGAATACGGGCGATGGCATCGCGGGATCATCCTTCCGCTCGCCGCCATCCCGCTGATCGCCGCGATCGGAGGCGCGGCCTGGGCTATCGCCCAACCGCCCACCTACCGGCACGTCGTGGAGTTGCAGGTGGCCTCGCCCACGGACACGACGGGCGCCGCCATGACGGAGCAGAGCGTCGCCACCTTCCGGACGCTCGTCACCTCGTCCGCGGTCATCGCGACCGTGGCCAAGAAGGCGGACGTCGATCCCGGCACGCTGATGAGCGGCCTGTCCACCGAGCGCCCCAACACCGACAACGAGCGCGGGACCGTGGTGCAGGTGATCTACGTCGGGGAGGACGCCCGGCAGGCTGCGGTGATCACGCGGGCGACGGCGCTCGCGGCCGTGGACGATCTGATGCGGCCCTACGTCGCGCAGGCCGAGTCGGAGGTGAAGGGGGCGAAGAAGGCCTCCGACGACTCCGCGAAGGCCCTGGCCAAGGCCGTCGCCAAGAGCGGCCTGGCGCCTGATCGCTACACGGTGCTCTACGCCGAGATCACGCGGTTGCAGTCCGAACTCGCCGCTCCCACGGGAGACCGTGATCGCAACGACATCCTGAAGGCCATCGACGACCGGCAGAAACAGCTTTCGCGGCTCACCCCGGACCTCGTGCCGTTCATGTCCGTCCAGAACGAGGCCGATCAGGCCAACCGCTACCTGGTTCAGGTCCAGCAGGGTCTGCACGACGCGCAGGCGCGCCTGACGCAGTCCGAGGCGTCCATCACACCGGTCACCCCCGAAGGGGTGGCCCAGGGCAAGACCTCGCTCGTCGTCCGGGTCGTCGCGATGGCCGGCGGGGTCGGCGCCCTGCTCGCCGTCGTCATCCTGTTGCTCAGGGAGCTCGTCCGGCAGCGCCGGCCGGTCAGCCACCTGGGTCCCCCGCGGGTCTCCGCCGCGCTGCTGACGCCCTCCGGCACCGCACCGATCCCGGTGAGCCCGCAGGAGGTGCGGGTGATCGAGCGCGGCGACCGCAACGGCAGCGACCAGCAGCGCCAGCTTCGCTGACGGCCTGCCGTACGGCTCAGCCCCGGTAGCCGAGCCGGCGGAGGTGCGCGGCGAGGCTGTGGTCGAGGAGGGCGACCTGGTCGGGAGCGAGGTCACGGCGGAAGGCATCGGCTCTGCCGGCGGAGAAGGAGTATCTGGCGAAGCCGCGCTCGAAACCCGGTGTCCAGGCGAGACCGAGGAACTCGAGGATCACCTCGAAGTGTTTGCGCGGGCTCGCGACGATGTCCTCGTAGCGGATCTCCAGCCACGCGTCGTCCGGCAGCGCCTCACGGGCCGCGGCGTAGGCGTCGATCAGGTGTTTCCAGGCGATCCCCGCGAGGTGGGCCTGGGAGCGCCCGGCGGCGTGCCACTCCTTCTCGTACGGCTCGGGCAGCGGCCCGAAGTGCCAGCCCGCCGGGCCGAGGTGTCCGCGCCACCAGGGCATCTGCAGCCATGAGTTCGCCACCGCGCGCCCGTCACGCACGATGTGGACGTAGCGGGCCTCAGGGAAGACCTCGCTGAGGAAACCCGTGCGCGGCCAGCCGGTGAGCTTGTGAACGTAGGCGGGGGCTCCCTCGTCGGCGGCCCGTCCCTCGAAGAAGGCCCTGGTGCGCTCGGCGAGCCAGGGTGTCACATCGCCGGCGAGCAGATCGCGGAACGGGTCCACGAGCAGGGGTGAGACCTCGCGCGCGAGGGCGGTGTACGCCTCGGACGGCGCGTAGCGCAGGCGTCCCTTGGTGGTCAGCCGCGGCGGCACCCTGCGGTAGACGGCGCCGCTGCGACGGCGGATCCAGCGCGGGCAGCGCGCGTACCGGTCGTCGACGTTGGAGACGAACCCCACGTCCGGATGCCGGGCCACCACCTCGTGGACGAGGGTCGAGCCGCAACGTCCGGTGCCGACGATGAAACTGAGCACGGGGCTCTCCTTCGAGGGAATTCGAGGGAACTTGTGCCGGACCCCCGGTCGGCCTGTGGTGCCCGGGGGTCCGCCGATACGGCGGAACCGGGCCGGGCTCGTGAGAGCCCGGCCCGGAACTGATGTCGCGACCCGCCCGCTACGTCAGTTGACGTCGAAGGTGGTGCACTTGTTGCCGGTCGGGTTGACCTTCACGAAGCCGTTCGCGGTGATCGCCTGGTCGATGGCGACACCCCAGTTACGGTCGACGTTGGCGTTCTCGATGCCCGGGTTGGGGTCGCCCACCGGCTTGCTGTGGAGGGCGTTGGGCTTGCACAGCCAGCCGGCGGGGCCGACGTAGCCGGCGATCCACGGCGGGCCGTTGCGACGGACCACGTTGAACAGCGTCCGGTTGAACTGGTAGGTGCCGTTCTGGATCGTGGTGGGGCTGGGCGCCACGCCACCCACGCTGATGAGCGCGGTGTCGGTGCTGCTGCAGTTCGCCTCACCGGTGACGTACTTGCCGAACGACAGGGCCCAGATCGAGCGGCCCTGGTCGGTCGCCGAGAGGTTGTTGATCGGAACGCAGTTGTTCTCGAACAGCACCTGGCCGCCGGTGGCGGTGACGCAGGTGTTCGGGTCGCCACCGAGGAACGACTGCCACGCCGAGTAGGTGCCGGAGCTGGTCTGGATGCCGTTGACGATGATCGCGCCGTTGCCGCCGCCGAACTCGTTCCAGTTGCGGTTGCAGCCGCCGGGGCCCGTGCCCAGGAAGATCTCCTTCAGCTGGGCGAGGGTCAGGTTGGTGACACCGTCGGAGGCGCCACCCTTCCACCGCGGGACGGCGACGGCGTCCTTGGCCCAGCCGACGTAGGTCAGCGGGTCCTGGGCGTTCTTGCACTCGTTGGGAATGCTGGCCGGCGCCGAGGAGGACCGCGCGTAGCTGTAGAAGATGGTGCCGGTCAGGCCGTCGTTCTCCTGGCACAGCATGCGCAGGCCCGCACCCGAGCCCTGCGGGAAGTGCTCGACCGCCATCTCGTGGTCGTAGTTCTCGGTGGTGACGGTCGTGGCGGTGTCAGTCAGGCAGGTCCACTGGGGGGTCGCCGGCGGCACGGTGAGATTGCAGCCAGGCGACTGGTTGAACAGCTTGTCCAGGTCCTGCATGGCGAAATAGGTCGTGTCCGACCCGGCGCCGGTCATCGTGAAGTTGAATTTGCCGTCAGAGAACGGGGGCAGCGCCGAGGCCGGAAGTGCGAACGCGCAGATCGCGGTGATCAGCGTGAGCACCGCGGCTACGCGCTTGCCCACACGGCCAAGACGCGGCTTCTTCTGGTGGATTTCGCCGGACATGAATCCTCAATCCTGTTGGACAGCGAATTTGGTACTGCGAAAAGACACCCACGCGAAAAATCAGGAGACCTTCCTCGCGAGGGCCGGGAGAGTAGGTCGCGACACCTCGAGGATCATCATCGGGACCCGGCTCTTAGCCAACTAACCCCGCATGTCCGCCATGAGAACGTAAGGCAATAAGTACGGGTATCGATGGAGTTCCAGTACCGTTCCATTACTTTCCGGTTCGTTTACCGGAAAAGCACTTAACAGATGGGCGGACGGCATTTCACGGCCGGATAGTGCCGTCCCATGAGACGAATGCTGATCACAATGACGGTCGCGATGAGCGGCATTCTCGCTGTGACCGGATGCGCGGTCGGCGAGGTGGACCAGGCTCCCTCTCAGCAGCGGACCCGCCCGGTGACCTCTTCCCCGCTGCCCGCGGCGCCGTCCGACGAGATGGCCGCCGGAAACCTGGTCAGCATCACCGGCTCGGGCCCGGTGCCCCGGCAGCTCATCGCGGGCACCGGCGAGACGATCTCGTGGCGCAATGACACCGCCAAGACCGTCTCCGTCGGGCTCATCGACGGCAGCAAGCCCTCGGGCGCCATCCCGCCAGGCGGTGCGTACACCCACGTCTTCGACACGGCCGGGTCGTACGCCTACCGGATCGGCAAGTCGGGCGACCCGGTGGGCGTCGTGGAGATCATGCCCCAGAGCGACCAGGTGCCGGTCCCGGCTTCCTGACGCGCTCGCCGGCCGGCTCAGTCCGTACGGCAGGCGATGAGGGACTTGGTGAATCCGGCGAAACGCTCGGCGAGCAGCGTGGAGTCCGGGAAGTAGTGCCTCATCTGCGTACGGCTCAGCAGCTCGATCTCCAGCACCATGGGCAGCGCCTCCGCCCGGGTCCGCGGCCGTGTCCCCCACGAGAGTGGCCACTTGACGGCGAAGGCGGTCTGCAGCGGAAGCGGCAGGAACTGGAACATCGGGAACACCCAGTGCGGCTCGACCGGGAAGTAGAGGTACGGGACCTGCACCCAGTGCCGGTCCGACAGCCGGTGGACGGAGTCGGCGAACCTCCTGCGCATCTCGTGCCCGCCGACATGCTCCATCACCGAGTTGGAGAAGACCAGGTCGAAGCGGCGATCCCGCAGGTGACCGGGCAGGTCGCAGGCGTCGCCCAGCTCCACCGTCACCCAGTCGGGAACCTCGTCCACCGGCGGCTCGAAATTGATCAGGTGGACGTGCTTCGGCCGTTTGGGGGCGCGGGTCCACGTACGCACGGTGCCGCCGAGGTCGATGACCTCCATCTGCTCCAGATCCGGGAAACGCTCCAGCAACATCCCCATCCGCCGCGTCCTGAGACGGGTGTTCAGCGAGCCGGGGCGGCCGATGAGGACCTCCCGCATCCGTCTTCCCAGGTCGGGGCGAGTTTCGCCGGCCACTGCCATGTCGACTCCCTTGGATGTCATGTCGTCTGGATCTCCCTGAGACGGCGGGCCTCGGCATAGATCTCTCCGATGGCCCTCAGGTGGCTCTCCGGTGAGTACCGGGAGCTCGCCATCGCCCGTGCCGACTTGCCCATCGCCAGGCTCCGCTCCGGGTCGCGCAGCAGCGCGAGCGCCGCCGACGCCAGTTCCATGGGCTCGTCAGGCGGGATCAGCCGCCCGGTCGCGCCGTCGATGACCAGCTCGGAGACCCCGCCGAGCGAGGTGCCGATCACCGGCACGCCGCACGAGTAGGCCTCGAGGATGGTCATCGGCTGGTTCTCGTACCACCGGGAGGGGACCAGCAGCGCCGTCGCGGAGATCAGGAGGTCGAGGACCTCCTGCCGCGATATCCGGCCCAGGAACCGCACCCGGCCGGGCGCGACCTGCTCGGCCAGCCGTTCCAGGTTCGCGCGCTCCGGTCCGTCGCCGGCGACGACGAGCCGCGAGGCGGAGCCGAGCAGCCCCATCGCGCGGATCGCCGTGTCCACGCCCTTGGTCTCGTGCAGTCGTCCCACGCAGACCAGGGGTCCGCCCGGCTGCGACTTCGGCGTCACCCCGCTGGGGTCGGCGAAGTTGCTCAGCACCCGCAACCGGTCCGGGTAGACCCCGGCACGGGTCAGCTGCCCTGCCAGGAACTTGCTCGGGCTGATGAAGACGTTCACCCCGTCGTAGGCCCCGTACCGGCGATGCAGCCAGGTCTCGGCCGCGAGCATCGCACTCGCGCCGAGCGAGTCGTCCTTGCACCTGCGCCGCACCGCCTCACGCAGGTCGCCGTCCACGCATGCCGTGCAGACCTTGCCGTGGTCGATGAAGCTGTAGGTGGGGCAGGCCAGCTTGTAGTCGTGCAGCGTCATGACCACGGGGACGCCCGCGTCCCGCAGCGCGGCCACCACGGAGGGTGAGAGCTGGTGGTAGACGTTGTGCAGGTGGGCGACGTCGGGCGCGAACTCCTCGATGACCCGGGCCATCCCGCGCCTGGCGCTGGTCGACCACAACATCCGGCCGGCGCCCCTGGCCATCGCGATCGGGTTCTTCGGCATCGGGTTCATCTCCAGATGCCGCGGGAAGTGCCCCTCGTACTCCGAGGTGATGTTGTCCGGATGGCGCATCGCGAAGAACGCGACCTCGTTGCCCCCCTTGACCTGCATCTCAGCGAGGTCCAGCATGTACGCCTCCGCCCCACCGCGTCGGTAGAGGAACTTGTTGACGTGCAGGACCCTCACTCTGTCTCCCTCCCAGGCGCCCCGATGCGCAGGGCCAGCCCGGCGAACACCGCCTGATACCACATGACCGCGACCGCGGTCATCGTGTTGTCGGTCAGCGACGACACCGCGAGGGCGGCCACACACGCGACGGCACCCACCGCGATCCCTCGGTCCAAATTCACCGCGGGCGCCCCGAGCCGGGGGCGCGTGGCCCGCACGGCGCGCCGCGCGGACAGGAACAGCGCGGCCAGCAGGCCGACGTACGCCAGCAGGCCGACGACCCCCGACTCGACGAGCGCCCGCACATAGTCGTTGTGCATCTCCTTGTAAAGGAGAAGGCGTGTGGTCCCGAGGCCGGTTCCGGTGACCGGATTCCCCGGCAGGAGTCCGAGCGCCTCGCCCCAGTGGTCGATGCGCCACACGAGGGAGTTGGCCTCGCGGCCTCCCGCCGTGTACGACTGCGACAGGTCGGAGAACCGATTCAGCACCGAGGGGACCGCCACGAGCACGCCGGCGATGACGACGCCGAGCGCGTAGATGACACGGCGGTCCTGGAGCAGCCCCACGACGACCACACCGACGAGCGCGGAGATCCACGCACCACGCGAGCCGGTCGCGAGCAGAGCGGCGCCGAGGCCGGCGACCAGCAGAAACAGCGCGATCTTGGCCCGCCCGTGCACGTGCCACAACAGGGCCACGCCCATCACCAGGAGCGTGTAGCAGAAGTCGCCCAGCGAGTTGGGATGCCAGAAGGTGCCGACGGGCCGTAGAAGGCCGTCGAGATCCACCAGCCCGTTTCCGGTGACGACCTGATAGAGCGTCACCAGGATCGGGATCACCGCGGAGGCGAACACCGCGACGAGAATCGGAACGGTCCGGCCCCGATCGTCGGACACGAGCCGTTCGACCACCAAGATCATGATGATGAAGGCGCCGATGCGCAACACTTCGCCCGCGCTGACCGCCGGAGCCCGGGACCCGAGCAGGCTGAGCAACGAGGCTCCGAAGAATGCCGCGACCGCGACAGGCAACGCGGGATGCGGCCTGGCCGCGGCCGGCCTGCGTCCCTGCACGATGAGCCAGACCAGGCCCGCGCCGATGAACAGCGCGCCCAGCATCGAGGAGGGATCGAACAGGCTGGACGCCGACCGGGCGCCGCCGTCGTCGACCGTGTCGCCGATGGCGGCGAGCTTGGTCGCGTCCAGACTCGCCCGGATCGCGAGGACGATGATCAGGAACAGGGTGAACCTCGTGATGGCCACGACGACCAGCGCGAAGGCCATGGCCAGCGCGATCGGCAGGACCACGGCCGTACGGGACGCCCCGGAGGCGAAGCTGATCCCGCTGTAGACGGCCAGCCCGATCGCGGGGACGCTGACGAGGACCAGTCCCCTTTCGAGGGGGATGCGGAGACGGCTGCCCGGGGCGGTGTGCGGGATCACGCCGGCTCCAGCCATCCGAGGCCGGCCGAGGCCGGCACCGAGACGATGAGGGGGTCGGCGCCCACGTCGAGTGTCCCGCTTGTCCAGTCCCGTGGCCGGCCGTCGGGCAACGTCGTGACGGTGATCGAGGACGCGGGCGCGTTCGCCGGTCTCGACAGCGATATCGGGCTCCCGCCGGTGCTCCAGAGCACCAGCGTCGTCGTGGCCGCCTGGTCGGCGACGCCGCCGCTCAGGCCCTGGCGCGCCACAGGACGCCAGGTCCCCGTCGCGAAGTGCTTCCTGAATTCCTCGAGGACGGTCTTGGCGGGGCGGGCCGCACCGTCGTCGCCGAACAACCCCCGCCAGTGCTCGGTCGCGACGACCGCGCTGCCGGGGCTGTAATCGAGCGGCAGGTAGACGAGGCGATCGACTCCGCGAGCGAGGAGCACGGCGAGCAGCTTGGCGGTCTCGACACCGTGGCGCACGGGATCGTAGTCCGCGCCCGGCCAGTAGAAGCCCAGTTCCCACGCCTCAATGGGCATGCCGGCCGGCACTCTGCCGCGGATGTAGTCGATCACATCGGCCGCCGCCGCCCAGCCCGCGTAGTAGTGCAACTGGAAGATGTCGAAGACACCGGCCTGGTCGAGCTCCAGGTCCGCGGCGTGTGCGGCGAGGGCCCGCTGGGCCCGCGGCAGCGCGAAGACCGCGCGCAACTCGTCGGCGGTGGACGCGGGCGGAAACCCGCCGTCCCCCCGCCCCGCGTAGAAGTCCCGGTAGAAGGTGAGAGCCTGATCGGGCCGGCCCGCGTCGAGGAAGGCCTTCGAGACCGCGATCCCGTAACTGGCGCTCGTCATCCCCACGTCGAGAACGCGGGCCTGCGCGTCCGCCTGCCGTACGGCCTGCGCCCCGGCACGGCCCACCGCCCGGTAGGCGAGAGGGTCGACACCCCACATGTTGTTGGCGTCGATCTCGTTCTCTATGCCGTAGAGGTGCACGCCGACGGCCGCGTACCTGCCCACGAGGTCACGTACGAAGGCCTGGTAGGCCGCCGTGTCCACGGGAGGGAAGGAGACGGCCATCCTCGGGCGCTGGGCCGCCGGCTGCCCGCTCGCCCAACAGGAGCCGACGCGGATCCGCACCATCACGCGGTAGCCGTACGAAAGCAGGTCGGTCACGACGCGGTCGTCGAGCCACCAGTTCCGCTCCCCCTGCCGCGGCTCGACGGCGCACCAGACGATCTCGTGGAAGGTCGCGCCGCCGCCGTACTCCTCGATCACCGGGTCGTCGCCGGTCGGCGGATGGCGATAACCGTCCCACTTCAGGCCGAACGGCTGCTCGGGGAGAACCTTGGCCGGCGCCATGGTGGGGGCGGAGGGGCCGGAACCGGTCCGTCCCGGGTCGGCGGTACAGCCTGCGCCACATAAGACGGCCAGGATCGCGAAAAAGGTCGTTACCCCCCGGATCACACTCGCTCCCTCCTGGCAGACAGCCTTTTATAGCGCCATATGTCAGGTTTTTGCAGTCTCCATTAGGCAAACCGCGGGATACCTCGAGGCAACTGACAGACGACGAAAAGTTTTCTGCCTCCCTAGAGAACAAGATATGCCACCCAAAAGCGACAAAGAGCGTTAACAGGGACAGTTCACCTTGACTTTGGGCATGTTAAGTGCATGTTTCAGCCGTCACGCACCCCTGGACCCCGCGAGCCCAGCTCACGGCAGAGGCGAGCAGGCGTCTTTATCCCTGCTTTATGACATGTTGATCTACTAGAAACGGTCTCACACATGAACGTCCGGTAAATCGCCGGGAGCTCTTTCCAGCGGTGCGCATCGGAGCGGTCGAAGGAGCTAACCGATGGTGAAGAGCGCGGAAATACCCCAATTCCCCCTTTTCCACCCTGTCGCAATTCCCTAGCGTCCACGCCAGAGACGCCTTACTCGTTTTCCTTATATGAGGGGTTCGGGCATGCCCGTCGCCGACACGTCAGGATCCATCGCATATTCCCCCGTGGCCGCCGATCGCCGGACGCTCCGCATCGCCATGATCGGCCAGCGTGGTCTGCCGGCCACCTTCGGCGGCATCGAGCACCACGTCGCCCACCTCGGCCGGCGACTCGCCGCCCGGGGGCATCAGGTCACCGTCTACTGCCGCGACAACTATGTGCCCGAGCGCCACGACGCACTGGACGGCATGCGGCTGCGCCACCTGCCGACACTGGGCACCAAGCATCTCGACGCGCTCGCCCACAGCCTGGTCTCGACGCTGGCCGCCGTCGGGGCGGGGCACGACATCGTCCACTACCACGCGCTCGGCCCGGGCCTGTGCGCCCCGCTTCCCCGCTATCTCTCCGGTGCCCGGGTGGTGCAGACCATCCACGGCCGTGACGACCGGCGGCAGAAGTGGGGAGGAACGGCCAAGGCCGTGCTGCGCAGCGCGCGCTGGCTCAGCGAGCGCGTCCCCGACGCCGTGGTCGGCGTCTCCCGTGAGATAACCGAGGAGTACGTGGCCATCCGCGACCGTCTCACCGTCCACATCGCGAACGGTGTGGAGCGGCCCTCGCCCGTAGTCTCGCCCCGGCCCGTCTTGGACCGCGGGCTGCGCCCGGGACGGTACGTGCTGTTCGTCGGACGGCTCGTGCCCGAGAAGGCCGTCGACCTCCTCATCAAAGCCTTCGCCGCGGTGCCCGGCGACATCCGGCTCGCGATCACGGGCGGCTCGTCCTTCACCGACGACTACGTCTCGAACCTGCACGACCTCGCCGCTGCCGACCCCCGCGTCCACATGCTCGGATACGTCTACGGCGAGGAGCTGGCCTCCCTCTACCGCCACGCGGCCGTCTACGTGCAGCCCTCGCACCTGGAGGGGCTGCCGCTCGCGCTGCTCGAGGCGGCGTCGTACGGCCTTCCGACGATCGCCAGCTCCCTCGGCTGCCACCGTGAGGTCATCGCGGAGGAGGGCCCGGGTGGCCGGCTGTTCCGCGAGGGCGACGAACATCACCTGCGCGAGGTGCTGACGCGTGTTCTGGCGAATCTCGACCATGAGTCGGAGAGCGGCCGGGTCCGGGGCGAGGACGTGCTCAGGCGCTATTCCTGGGACGTGGCCGCTGACATGACCGAGGCGCTCTACCACCGGGTGCTCGCCGGCTCGCGACGGGATCGGTGACCGCTCCGGTCCCGTCCGCACGGACGGCTCGCCGCTCCGGTCCTGTCCTGCCCGGTCCTGGCCTGGCCTGGCCTGTCCTGGCCAGTCCGCACGGACGGCTCGCCGGCCCGGTCACGGGCCGACGGTGACCTCATCGAGCCCCAGCAGGGCCTCTGCCATCGGGAAGACGGCGAACCACAACACGGCGAGCACGACGATCACGAGAAGCACCGCGGTCGCCAGCTTGCCCAGGAACCTCCCGGGGAGCCTCGCCCAGATCCAGGGGTATATCACCGTGCCTCCTCGAGCTCCGCCGGGCGGCCCTGCGATCTGGCCTGGGCCCGATCGAGCTCCGCGAAGACCACCAGCCGCTGCCAGTTCTGCAGCTTCGGGTTGCAGGTGGTCAGAGTCAGCATGGGCGTCCGTGGCCGCGCGCCCGGATGGAACGGATCGGGGGCGATGACCTCGACCTGCGTGGGAAGCACCTTGCGCAGGCCCACCACTCGATAGACGTACCAGCCCGTCTTGGTCTCCGCCACGATGGCGTCGCCGTCACGCAGCCGGTCGATGTCCCAGAACACCGAGGGAATGCGGTGTCCCGCGATCGCCATGTTGCCCACCTGGCCGGGCCTGGCCGTACCGGGGTAGTGTCCTGGCCCCTTGCGCAGGTCGCCGGTGGTGACGCCCTCCACGACGGCCCACTTGCGGTGCAGCTTCGGGATGTGCACGCGCGCGATCGGCTGCCCGTCCACCGGCACGGCCGAGCCGGGCTCCTTCCACTGCCGGTCGAGCACGCTGTCCACCTGATCCTGCTCCGCCTCGATCCGCCACGACCTGCCATAGAACTCGTAGGCCGCGAAGAGGCAAAAGAGCAGGCCCAGGGTGATCAGGATCTCGCCGGCGCCACGGACGACCGGTCGCCAGGGCGGCTCCCAGAATTCGTCGTCGACCACGCCGGTCGTGGCCCGCTGGTCGGCGACCACGATCAGAAGTCGTCCGAGGCGTAGCCGCCGCGACGGGCGATCCTCAGGGTGAACACCCCGCCCACGATCAGGGCCACACCCGCCATCGTGAGAGGGACGAGGAAACCGTCACCGGTCTTGGCGAGCGTGTTGGAGTTGGCGGCCTCGATGGTGGTGTACGTCGTGGAGGGCCCTCCGTCGGTCGGAGTCTCCGATGGGCTTTCCGACGGGCTCGGGGACGGCGACGCGCAAGGGGAGTTGGAGGGGCTGGCGGACGGGCTCGCACTGGGTGACGTGCTGGGGGAGGCACTGGCACTCGGCGAGGTGCTCGCGGAGGCACTCGCACTCGGCGAGGTGCTCGGTGAGGTGCTCGCGGAGGCACTCGGGCTGGGCGAGCCGCTGGTCGACGCGCTCGGCGACGGGCACGATGACGTCGAGGGCGAAGCCGACGGCGATCCGCTGGGGCTCACCGACGCGCTCGCGCTCGGCGTGGGGCTTTCCGCGGCCAGGGCGAGGGCCAGCTCCCGTTGGGCGTCGGGGTCGGCGCTCTCGCCGACGGTGACGCCGAGCGAGACGGGACCGAGCGAACCCGTGGAAGTGGTGAGCGGTGCCAGAGACGCGGCCCCCTGCTCTGTCGCGGTCGCCGCGAGATCGGCCCAGCTCACGGACCCCGACGTGAGGTGCGGCCGGGTGGCGGCCAGTCGCGCCACATCGATGGCGACCGCGGTTCCGTGGACCTGGGCGGGGCCGGTGACCGTCGCACGGAGCGCGGATCGCTCGCCGTCGACGAGGACCTGCGGGGCGGCGACGGACACCGTCCGATGCTCGACGGTGAGGGTCACCGATCCCGCATAGGTCACCACCGCGCGCCCGGTGGCGGGATCGAAGGCGCCGCCCTTCGCGGGGAAGCGCACGGCACCGTCGGAGAGCTTTTCCGCGCCGCCTGAGACCTCGATCTTCGCCTTGTCGGCGGTGGATCCGTCTCCGGGCCGGCCGAGCACGTCGCTCACCGCCCAGGTGAGAGTGCCGCCCGTCACCGTTCTGGCCGTGGGGATGTCCGATGCGCTGGCGGCCATGGCTCCCAGCGTGGCCATGGCTCCGAAGGCGAGTTGCGTGACAGCGAGCACCGTCAGGTTTCGTGCTCGTCGTCGCCGGCTTGCACGTACACCATTCATAACCAACCACCACAGATAGACGACCCAGGGCCCGAAGCCCGGCAAACCCTGGCCGCCCATCGGTCGGCCTCTCAGTCTTGGCGGGAGTACTGATCGCGATTTGCCGGGCAGCCGCAGGCTCGCCTGCGACGGTTAATCCCCAGGGCTCGGACGGTGGCCGCCCGATGTTGCCGCTGTGAAGCGTGGCCTCCGAGGTGAACGGCGCATTCCTGCAGGGGAACGGCAGGTGTCTTCAGGAAGGCCGGAGACCCCGAAACGGTCAATCAGCGCGAACCACCGATCAGATCCGGGCGGTCTCGACGGCGCCGGTCCCTCCGTCTGGAAGCTTCACCGGGACGCCTTCCGGGGCGGCCTGGGAGTGATCGGGCGCCATCCGGCCCAGGGTTATGGTCCCGGCGATGAGCACCGCGGCCGCCAACAGGGCGGGGATCACGTTCCCCGCCCCCGTGGGCAGCGGCTCGCCGAGCAGCACGGCGCCGGCCGTCACCGAGGTGATCGGGTCCACCACCTGGACCCCGGCGTAGGCGATGCCGAAGTAGCCCACGGCGTACGACTTCTGCAGCAGCACCACGGCGCAGACCAGCAGCACGGGGATGGCGATGGTGAACCAGGTGAGCAACCGTGCGAGGTCACCGCCGAGCCCGCCGCCCACGACCCGCACGAACGTGGACACCGTCGCGGTGACCGAGCCGGCGCCGATCGCCATCAGCAGCGCCTTGAGCGGCCCTCGCAACCACCGTGCGATGAGGAACGTGATGGCGACGATCACCCCGACCGTTCCGATCAGCCCGATGGCGGCGCGGCTCGACAACACCGGCGTCACGTTGTGGGCCGGGACGAGCACCATCAGGCCCAGCAGCCCGGCCGCGACCGCGACCGAGCCGATGATCTCGGCCCGTCGCGGGCGCCTGCCGTGGAGCCACGCCGCGAGGGGGACGGCGAAGACGAGCGTCGCCACACTCACCGGCTGCACGACCACGAGCGGCGCGATGCTGAGCGCGACGGCGTGCAGGGACGCGCCGGTGAAGCCGATGACGCCGCCGATCCACCAGCGCGGCCGCCTCACTAGTTTGAGCGTGGCGCCCGCGGTGACGGCTTCGCGCTGCTGCAGGGCGGCACCGAGGGCGTAGCCCAGGGCTCCGATGAGGGCGATCGAGATTCCCATCAAGATCATGGGCGCCGGCCGGTGAGTCGCGAGTCGAGTGTCACCACGCAAGCTTAGGGACAAAGGTCACTGTCCCGGCCGCTTGATCACTCGACCCGCATGAAGTCATGACCTTTCCGGACAGACGCAAAACAGGTGGCCCTCCGGGTCCGCGAGGACGATCCACCCGTCACCGGGCTGGAATTCCGGCTTGCTCGCACCCAGTTCCAGGTACTCCTGTACGGCCTTGGCCACGTCCGGCACCCGGAAGTCGAGGTGGAACTGCTTGTCGGCGCCGGGCCACGAGGCCGGTTTCCGGTCGGGAATCCGCTGGAAGTAGATGGCGGCGGTGCCGTCGCCGATTCCGGCGTACTCGCCCTCGGCGTACTGCACCTCGAATCCGGTGATCGTGGCGTAGAACTCGGCCAGCTTCTTGGGCTCGGCGCAGTCGATGGTGACGGCGATGAGTTTCGCGATGGTTGTCATGCGGGCCATACTTCCGGCCATACCTGTCATCCTCTGACAGCAATGCCGGGGTGCCCGGTCAGGCTGTGAGACCGGATAGTGGCACCATGAACCGGGCAGACGGAACCAGTCCGGCAGGTGAGTCGTTGGAGCGAGCATGGCCTCGGTAGCTGACTTCGTCAGGCGTTTTCTCGACAGGCCGGGAAGCGTCGATCTGACGCCGTTCCAGCGAACGGTCGAGCGGGCCGGGGAACTCGAGGCCGAGGTGCGCGAGCGCGCCGAACTTCGGGCCGGAGAGGTGGGCACGCCGGAGTTCTGCGCCGTCATGCGCGAGGCCGCCCGCCGCGCGCTCGGTCAGCGGCCCTTCGACGTCCAGCTCGTCGGCATGCTGGCCATGCTGGACGGACACGTCGCGCAGATGGCCACCGGCGAGGGAAAGACGCTGGCCGGCGCCCTGAGCGCCGCCGGATTCGCCCTCCAGGGCAAGCACGTCCACGCGGTGTCGGTCAACGACTACCTCGCACGCCGCGACGCCGAGTGGATGCGGCCTCTGTTCGAGATCCTGGGGCTCACCGTCGGCTGGATCTCCGAGACCTCCACTCGCGAGGAGCGCCGGGACGCCTACACCAAGGACGTGACCTACGCGGCGGTCAGCGAGCTCGGCTTCGACGTGCTCCGTGACCGGCTGGTCACCGATCCCGCCGAGCTGGTCGTCCCCGCACCGCAGGTCGCGCTGGTGGACGAGGCCGATTCCGTGCTCGTCGACGAGGCCCGCGTGCCGCTCGTGCTGGCCGGAGCCGCCGATCCCGGTACGGCGGTGCCGGAGATGGCCGCGCTGGTCAGGAGGCTGTCCCGCGGCTACCACTACAAGGTCGACCAGGAGGGGCGGAGCGTCTTCCTCACCGCCAAGGGCACCGACACGGTCGAGAAGGCCCTCGGCGTCGATCTCTATCAGGACCCCGGCGTGGTGACCGAGGTCAACCTGGCCCTGCACGCACACGCGCTGCTCACGCGCGACGTCGACTACATCGTGCGGGACGGGCGCGTCCATCTGATCAACCAGTCGCGTGGACGCGTCGCGCTGCTGCAGCGGTGGCCCGATGGGCTCCAGGCGGCGGTGGAGGCGAAGGAGAAGCTCCCCGCGTCGGAGACCGGGGAGATCCTCGACTCTCTGACCATCCAGGGCCTGCTGCGCGGCTATCCCGAGATCTGCGGCATGACCGGTACGGCCGTCGCCGTCGGCGAGCAGCTCCGCGAGTTCTACGACCTCAAGGTCGCCGTGATCCCGCCCAACAAGCCGTGCGTCAGGGTGGACGAGCCCGACCGGATCTTCGCCACCGCCGAGGCCAGGCAGGAGGCGCTGCTGGACGAGATCGACGCCCAGCACGCCACCGGCCGTCCCATCCTGATCGGCACGCTCGACGTCGCGGAGTCCGAGCGCCTCGACGAGGCGCTCCGCGCCCGGGGGCTGCGGCCTGTGGTGCTCAACGCCAAGAACGACGCGGAAGAGGCGGCGATCATCGCCAGGGCCGGTGCCCAGGGCACGATCACGGTCTCCACCCAGATGGCCGGCCGCGGCACCGACATCCGGCTCGGCGGACGGCCGGCGGACGACGACGGGACCGCCGGGGATCCCGAGGGGTCCGTCGAGGAGTCCACGGAGTCGGATGTCGATGAGTCCACGGAGCGGACCGTCGCGGACCTCGGCGGGCTGTACGTCATCGGAACCGGGCGGCACGACAGCAGCAGGCTCGACGACCAGCTCCGCGGCCGGGCCGGGCGGCAGGGCGACCCCGGCGGCTCGGTCTTCTTCGTCAGCGGCGAGGACGAGTTGCTCACCGCGTACGCGGCCGGGGAGTCACTCCCCCCCTCCGACCCCGACGGCGTCGTACGGCACAAGCGGGCGGAAGAGCTCGTGGCGCACGCCCAGCGGGTCGCGGAGGGCGTCAACCTGGAGATCCACCGCAACACCTGGCGCTACACCCGGCTCATGGAGGAGCAGCGGACGCACGTCCTCGAACTGCGCGACCGGGTCCTCCACGGCGACGCCGCGGCGGAGGCGCTGCGGGAGGCATTCCCCGACCGCTTCCGCGAGCTGAGCGAGACGGCCGGCACCGACGTCGTCGAGCAGGCATGCCGGCAGATCGTGCTGTTCCATCTGGACAGGTGCTGGACCGAGCACCTCGGTTATCTGGCGGATCTCCGCGAGGGCATCCATCTGCGGGCGCTCGGACGGCTCAACCCGCTCGACGAGTTCAACCGCGAGGCGGCGCCTGCCTATCGCAGCCTGCTCGACGAGGTCGAGCAGCGGTCGAAGGAGACGTTCGAGACGGCGGACGTCACCGCCGACCTGGCCGATCAGGGTCTCAAGCGGCCCACCGCGACGTGGACGTACCTGGTTCAGGACAACCCGTTCGGCTCCGACTGGGAGCGCATCCTGCAGCGCGTGGCGGGAACGCTGAAGCGCCGCCGCAAGAAGTAGGCGGGCGCGCCGTCGTCGCCCGTCAGGACCGGCGGGGGCGCCGCCGTTCCCGTCAGGACCGGCAGCCGGCGGCGTCGCTCAGGACCGTCGGCCCACGGCGCACTGCGTCGCCCGTCAGGACCGGCGCCCTGCGGCGCGGCGAAGCGCGCTCCTGCCCGCCGCCGCGGCGACCGCGCAGACGATGAGGGCGGCCGAGACCTCGGGGCAGGGGGTGACGGGCTCGGAGTACGGTCCCGCCGCCGACACCGTGCTGAAGCCCGGAGCGGCCGACGCGGCGTCATCGGCCGGAGTCGCGGCGGCCGGGGAGTCCGCCGCGGGCCCTGTGGCCGCTGTGGCCGCTGTGGCCACTGCGGACGGGCAGACCATCACCGGCCCGTTGGGCGAGTCGTCGTGGACGCCGTAGGCTCCGGCCGAGAACGGCCGCGGAGCGGCCTTCTTGCCCGGGTTCGAGCCCCACTCGGTGACGACGTAGGTCACATTGATGTGGCCCGCTCCGCCGTTGCCCTCGACGGTCATGGAGGAGTCGTCCCACGTGCCGCCGGTCAGGTCGGCGAAGGTCTTGCCGTCGAGGTCGAGCATCACGCCGTGGTCGGACGGGATGCCGGGCCCGCGGTCACCGATGAAGAAGTCCGCCTTCTTGCCCTGGTAGACGACATAGCCCTTGGTCCCCAGGGGCCAGCTCGGGCTTGCCGCGAGGCCTTTCTGCATCGGCTTCCCCGAGGCGGGGGTGCCGGTGTCGCCGTTGACGCCCGAACCGTCGTCCCAGAAGTAGGAGGCGGTCGTGGTGCCCTTGAGCAGCGGCTGCTCAGTGCAGCCGGACGGGGTCTGTACGGGGCTCTGGGGAGGCTGTGCCGCGATGCTGGAAATGGGGGATCTCCTGACTGGTCACGGTTGAGTAATCGGACATTAAGCCAAGAACAAGTCAAACCCCAAGTCATCGCCACGAAATTTTACTTTTGCCAACATACAGTCACAAAGCTCACTCTGGCCGCGGCCGGTTCCACGCAAAAGGCCGCGACCAGGCGGTCACGGCCCTGTAGCGGCTGCGGGATGCGGATGCGAGAGGGGCTCCACGGAGTCCACGGAGTCCTTCACGAGCGGCTTACGGGTGGTTCACGGGCGCCCCACAGCTCCACGGGCGGCCGTGGAGCGGGACCTCTCAGGCCTCGGCGGGCTCCGCCTCCCGTGCGCCCGGCCCGGCCGCCGGATCACCGGCAGGCCGCCGGGACTGCCACAGCCCGAAGGCGGCCAGCACGGCGGCGGCGAACACGTACCCGAGGGAGACCTGGCCGCCGACGTTCCAGCCGACCTTCTCGGCGTGCAGCAGGCCGATGAACGACAACACCGCGCCGAACAGCGCGTAGCCCGACGCCCAGTAGAAGTTCTTGTCGATGATGAACGCCACGATGGCGCCCAGCACCAGACCGGCCAGGATGGCGCCCCCGCCGAGCAGGACGGTGCCGTCGTAGACGGTTCCGGCGGCGGCGATCGCGTCGCCGCCCACCTTCTCGGCCGTGGTCCCTGCGGCGGCCAGCACGTTGTTCATCTGGCCCGAGGCCCAGGAGGCGATGTTGGGGATGACGGCCATCACCACGGCCACCGCGTGGACCCTCGGCACCGCCTGGAAGGCCTGCGCGCCGATGAGCAGGCCGATGTAGAGCAGGATCGGCACGATCGCGGGCGTCGGCAGCAGCGCGCTCAGCAGGCCGAACATGCCGAGGAAGCAGAGCAGGGCGATGACGACGCCGCTCGCCATCGAGTACGCGGTCCGGCCGCCCGCCTCCTTCCAGCCGGGGTGGCCGATGTAGACGGCAGGGGGGAACGGCGAGCCGAGCGCGGAGCCGACCACCGCGCCCGCGCCGTCGGCGAGCAGCACGGCCCGGAGGTTGTAGGTGTCCCCCGCGACCGACGCGCTCTCGACGTTGGTCATGCCCTCGGTGAAGTTGTAGATGCCCAGCGGGATGGCGGTGGCGAGCAGCGGCGCCACCTCGCTGAGGCCGTTGGCGAGCAGGTCGAGCTTCAGTGTGGGCAGGCCGATCGCGATGTCGCCGACCGCCGCGGAGACGTCGGCCGGGTTCATGTATCCGCCCGCCCACCCGATGGCCGAGCCGACGAGCAGGGCCGCCAGGCCGACCGGGATGTTGCCGGGGAGCTTGAGGTCGGTGAAGAACCCGATCAGGATGATCACGAGAACGGGGAGCGCGATCCACAGCGCCTCCCACATCTGGGCCGCCGGACGCATCGAGATGAAGGCGATCGAGATGCCGGCGAGCGTGCCTAGCATGGCCGCCTGCGGGGTGTACCTCCGGATGAGCGGGCCGGCGAACGCCCCCGCCAGCACGATGAGCCCGATGATGAAGCACCAGGCCAATCCCGCCTGCCAGGCCCGCAGCGGGTCCTTGGTGGCCAGGTAGGTCGGCAACATGATGACGAAGGTGACGATGAACATGTGCGGCACGCTCGGGCCGTACGGCATCGCGCAGACGTCGGTGCGGCTCTCCTTCCTGGCGAGCCGCCGCGCGAGGTAGGTGTAGTAGACGTTGCCGATCAGCAACTGGATCCCGAGCGCGGGCAGGATGACGGAGTAGACGTCGTTCTGGGGGATGTGCACCACGCCCAGGCACAGCGCGGTGAGCGTCAGGACGTTCACGAGCACGTTGAAGCCGAGGCCGAAGAAGGCATTGGTGTCCCCGGACACCCACCAGGGGAGCTTGAAGGTCTTCTCCTCGGAGACGGCGGTCATCTCACATCACCTTCAGGTAGTTCTCGGAAGGGGCGACCCAGCCGAAGATCCCGCCCTGGGCGGCGATCATGGCGAGTCCGGCGCGCTGGAACTCCTCGAAGTAGGAGCCCACGCAGTCAGAAAGGACGAGACACTCGTATCCGCGGTCGTTGGCCTCACGGACCGTGGTGTGCACGCAGACCTCGGTCGTGACGCCGGTCACGATGAGGCTGGTGATCCCCCTGGCCTCGAGGTGCTCCTGGAGGCTCGTGCCGTAGAACGAGCCCTTGCCGGGCTTGTCGACGACCAGTTCCCCGTCGAGCGGGGTGAGTTCGTCGATGATGTCGTGGCCGTACTCGCCGCGGATGAGGATGCGGCCCCTGGGTCCGGGGTCCCCGATGCGCAGGCTCGGGCTGGCCCGGTTGAGCTTGGCGGGCGGGCAGTCGCTGAGATCGGGCAGATGGCCCTCCCTGGTGTGGATGACGGCGATCCCCGCGTCCCGGGTCGCGGCCAGGACCGCGACGAGAGGCGGGACGACCTTCCGCAACATGCTCACGTCGTTGCCGAGGGTCTCGCCGAAGCCGCCCGGTTCGACGAAGTCGCGCTGCATGTCGATGACGATGAGCGCGGTGTGCGGGGGACTGAAGGCGAAGGGATGGGGAGATGCGTCGACGACCAGTCGGTCGACCATGGCCGGCTCCTTCTTCCGGTTCATCCGGGGCCCGGTACGGCTCACGCCCCCCGACGCCGGACCGGCCTGCGATCCATATCTGTCGATTGTCGACAGGATTGTGACGAGCCGTGCCTCCAGGTGTTAACCCACGGTTACCGCCCTGAGCACCCACCCGACCACCCCCCATGCGTGATCATGCACAGGTTCGGAGAAACACCGGCCGACCTGCGCCGATGCAATCCGTGATCATGCGCACTTTCGCGGAAAACGCCCTGACCTGGCACTACTCTCTCCGTGATCATGCATAAACGTCGGGCATGGCCGTACGCGCAAGGAACCGGCGTCATCTGCCACAGTTGGGGCGAGGAGGTGCGGGAGTGCTCGAGGCCGTCAGCCTGGTGGAGTTGTCCATGAATCGCCTGCGTGAGGAGATCCTCAGCGGCGCCCTGCGACCTGGCGACCGGTTGGTCGAGGAGCAGCTCACCAGGCGGTTCGGCATCAGCCGCGCCCCCCTGCGCGAGGCGCTGCGCCTGCTCGACGAGCAGGGCCTGGTGGAGCATCTGCCGCGGCGGGGCGTCCGGGTCGTGCAGTTGTCCGAGCGGGACGTCGATGAGCTGTTCGCCGTCCGTGACGTGCTGGAACGCTACGCCGTCGGCGAGGCGCTCCCGATCACCGACACCTCCCGGCTCGCAGAACTCGAATCGGCGCTGACCGCGATGGCGGACGCGGCCGAGATCGGCGACCTGCGCGAGGAGAACGACGCCCACTGCCGCTTCCACCTCGCGATGGTGGCCCTGGCTGGCAGCCGCCAACTCCTCCTGGCGTACCAGCCGGTCATCCGGAAGCTCCAGCTCTACATGGTCGCCAACCTGCGGCGCGAGGCGGAGCACGTCGGCGATCCCGGCGACGGCGTCCGCCGGCATCGACGGCTCTTCGAGGCGGTGGCCACCGGTGGTCCCGAGGTCGTCCTCCAGGTTCTCGCCACACATGGGGCCCGCACGTACATCGGCTGACCCCGATCGCGACCGGCTCATGGAGTGGCCATCGCAAGGATTTGCATGATCACGAACGGCGTACGCCCAGGCCGGGGCATGAATTCACGAATCTGTGCATGATCACGCCCGAAGATCGCGCAGGTTAACGGCCCTGATCACGAAAGTGTGCATGATCACGCGGGAAAAGGGGGGGTGTTGACGGGGGTTGTTGACCGGGGTCTTGTCTGGGAGTAACTTCGAGCAAACTCTTAGGAAACTTAACTAAGAGTTAAATGCAGTAGGGCGCCGTGAACTGCACGAACACCCCCCACAAAAGGAGATGCCTGATGAGCAGGAAGCGAACTGCCGCAATCGTGGCCGCCCTCGGCAGCATCCCGCTGTTGGTCGTTCCCGCGGCCCTCGCCCACGGCACCATGCAGAACCCCGTCAGCCGCGCCTACGCGTGTTTCCTGGAAGGCCCCGAGAGCCCGAAGTCGGCGGCCTGCAAGGCGGCCGTCGCCGCCGGAGGCACCCAGGCCCTCTACGACTGGAACGAGATCAACCTCGCGAACGCGGGCGGCCAGAGCCGCTCGATCATCCCCGACGGCAAGCTGTGCAGCGCGGGCCGCGACAAGTACAAGGGATTCGACCTGGCCCGGACCGACTGGCCCGCGACCAACGTCAACCCCGGTTCGTTCACCTTCACCTACCGCGCGACCGCGCCCCACCGCGGGACCTTCGAGCTCTACCTCACCAAGGCGGGCTACAACCCCGCCCAGCCGCTCAAGTGGTCGGACCTGGACGCCACCCCGTTCCTGCGGGTGACCGACCCGCCGCTGACCAACGGCGCGTACACGATGACCGGTACGATCCCCTCCGGCAGGTCCGGCCGCCACCTGATCTATTCGATCTGGCAGCGCTCGGACAGCCCCGAGGCGTTCTACACCTGCTCCGACGTCACGTTCGGGGGCGGAGGCAACCCCACGCCGACCCCCACGCCGACACCCACCCCGACGCCCACGAGGACCCCCACGCCCACGCCGACCCCGACACCCACGCCCACCCCGACACCCACGCAGACGCCGCCCGGCACCACGCCCGCGTGGAAGGCCGGTACGGCCTACGCGGTCGGAGCGAAGGTCACCTACGGCGGGTCCACCTACCAGTGCCTGCAGGCTCACACGGCCCTGACCGGATGGGAGCCGCCCAACGTGCCGGCTCTCTGGAAGAAGATCTGATCCGCGCGGTACGGCCCGCCGGCCCGGTCCGGCGGGCCGTACCCGCCGGACGGCGCCGAACAGCGCCGGACGGCCGGTCAGGAGCCGTCGCCGAGCAGTCGCGCCGGCAACGGGATGGCGGGGAACGGGTTGTCGGGCAGCAGGATCATCCGGCGCGGCGCGGCCGCGAGGTCGGCGGCGTCGAGGTGGAGCAGCGCCGACCCGATTCCCGCCGCCCCCACCATGTAACCGGTGTCCGCCGTGACCTCCCACGGCCGCAGCCGCCGGTAGGCCTGGTACCAGCGGTAACCGGTCTGGTCGTGGGCCGTGGCCCGGCCGATGAGGTCCTGCCCGATCGACCGGGCGTACTGCAGGTACGTCTCGCTTCCCGTGGCGGCCCACAGGCCGATGAAGAACTCCAGGAGCCCCGCACTGCCGCAACACTGGCACGCCACGTTCCAGTAGCCGGACGTGTGCCGCTGCGGCACTCCGCTCTGGACGATGCCGTGCGCGAGCCGCTCGACCCAGTCGAGGTCGCCGGGGTCGCCGGTGACGCGGTGGAGCTCATAGAACATCCGGGCGACCCCCGCGGAGCCCGAGCAGAACCCGAGGTAGTGCAGGCTGCGCCCCTGCGGCACGTGGTGCGGGACCACGGCGCACTTGTCGGTGACCACGCTGACCGTACGGACGAAGTCGGCCCCCCTCCGCGCGGCCGACAGGAACCGCTCGTCCCCGGTCACGCCGTACAGGCGGGCGAGCAGGAAGGCGGTGCCGGCCGTACCGGACAGGAAGCCGGGGGTGACCGCGTCGACGGGCAGGTCGGCGCAGGAGTCGCCGCCGAACCGGTGGCCGGGCACGGCGAGCGAGGCGATGCGCTCCCCGGCCTCGACGGCCACCTCCTCATAGACCGGGACGCCGAGGATGCCGGCCGCGTGCAACAGCGCGAGGACGATGCCGCCGTCGCCCCGCTGGGCCGGGTCGCCGGTCCACCCGATGCCGTCGCCCAACTGGCGCACGCTGCGGACGATCTGGTCGGCCGCCGCCCGGGCGGCCTCGCCGATCCGCTCGTCGTCGGTCGCCCAGGCCACCTCGGACATGGCGAAGACGGCGCCGGACAGACCGTGGTAGAGGGTCAGGTCGGCCTGGTCGGGCCAGGTCGCCGCGAGGTAGCGGGCTCCGGCCCCGGCGTCGTCGAGGTAGGCCTCGTGCCCGGTGGCGGCGGCCAGTTCCAGGAAGAACAGGACGATCCCGGCCGCGCCGGAATAGAGGGACGACGGATGGCCGGCCTTCGCCGATCGGCCCTGGGGGTCGGGATTGGCGGCCCAGTGACGGCCGAGCGCGTCGTCGGCTGCCGCGGACCTGACCCAGCGCGCGGCCATGACGGCGGCGGTGGTCGGCGTCTCAGCACATGCCCACGAGCTCATGCCTCATTGTCCCATATTGTTGGTAGGTAATAGGGATACTTTCGTGTGCGCATCCTCACGGTCCCGGCGATCCAGATGTCCTGATTGGATCGGCTCGACCGCACCACGGCCACGGCACCGCGCGTCTGGGCATGATGTCGCGGACCGCGGATATTTTCAATCGATCACCCGATGGTCCCGTCTCAGCGGGTGATCCGGCGGGATCTCGACGATGACGATGGGCGTCCCGTCCGGGTCCTCGATCCACATCTCCACGAGACCCCACGGCTCCGTCACCGGGCCGCGGGCGACCCCGACCCCGGCTGCCACGAGCCGGTCGTGCTCGGCGTGGACATCCCGGACCTGGAGCCAGATCTGCGGCCCATGGCCCGAGGGGCCGTCCGATCGCCCGGAGACCTCGAGCAACCCCTGGCCGAGGAAGAACACCACACCCGGGTCGTCCGATGGGCCGAACTCCCGGAAGACCGCCAGGCCGAGCACATCCCGATAGAACCGGCGGCTCGCATCGAGATCGGCGGGGCGCAGCAGGATCCGGCTGCTCAGGACTTCCATGGGTGAATCCTGCCCATCGTCGCCGGGTCGTCACCCGCCGGAGCACAGACGGCGGGCCTTTCGTCCCTCCCACAGGGGCCGGATGGCCGTGCCGCGGACGCACGCGGTGGACCACGCTTGACTCACTGCGGGAGGAGACCCACATGACGGAGAGCGCCCTGCCGGCCCGCGATCCCGAAGCGGCCACCCCGTCCCGGCCGAAGAAGCTCGACGCGGACGAGTGCCTGCGCCTGATCGCTCCCGGCGGCATGGGCCGGGTCGCCTTCGGCGCGTGCGCCGGGCCCGTGATCCTCCCGGTCAACTACGTGATCGTCGAAGGCGCCGTCCTGATCCGCACCGCCTTCGGCGGGCCGATGGACCAGGACCTGCGAAGCGGCGTCGAAGGCTGCGAACTGGTGATCGCCTTCGAGGTCGACCACTTCGACTACGCCGCGCGAGAAGGATGGAGCGTCCTCATCCGGGGCGGCGCGCACCACGTGGTCTCCGACAGTGAGCACGCCGCGGTCGTGTCCTCGGGGCTGGAGTCGTGGGCGGGCGGCGAGCGGGAGTTGTACATCAAGGTCGTCCCCGTGGAGATCAGCGGCCGTCGCGTCTCGCGCTTCTAGGATCGCGGACATGGGAGACGTTCAGGCCCCTGCGGGGCTTCCTGCGGAGATGGACGCCTGGGTCGTGGCGCGCCCGGGGCCGATGGACACCCACCCCCTGGAGTCGGTCAGGCTGCCGGTGCCCGTCCCCGCCCCCGGCGAGCTTCTGGTGCGCGTCGAGGTCTGCGCGGTCTGCCGTACGGACCTCCACCTCGCCGAGGGCGATCTCCCGCCGCGGAGGCCGCGGACCGTGCCGGGACACGAGGCCGTGGGCAGGGTCGCCGCGCTCGGCCCCGGTACGGCGGGGCCCCCGCCGGGCACGCGGGTCGGCGTGGCGTGGTTGCGCTCGACCTGCGGGGAGTGTCGCCACTGCCGCCGCGGAGCGGAGAACCTGTGCCCGTCCTCCACCTACACGGGCTGGGACGCGGACGGCGGCTACGCCGAATACCTCACCGCGCCCGCCGCCTACGTCTACCCGCTTCCGGAAGAGGCGGGGGCCGCCGGCCTCGCCCCGCTGCTGTGCGCGGGGATCATCGGGTATCGCGCGCTGCTCCGCGCCGATCTCCCGCCCGGTGGACGGCTCGGCATCTACGGTTTCGGGGCCTCCGCCCACCTGACCGCCCAGATCGCCGTCGCCGAGGGCGCCGCCGTCCACGTCATGACACGGTCGGCCGCGGCGCGGGAGCTCGCCGTGGAACTGGGCGCGGCCTCGGTCGGCGGCAGCACCGACAGCCCGCCCGAGCCGCTCGACTCGGCGATCCTGTTCGCCCCCGTCGGAGATCTCGTGCCCGTCGCGCTCGCCGCGCTCGACCGGGGCGGCACCCTCGCCGTCGCGGGAATCCATCTGACCGACATCCCCGCGCTGAACTATGAGCGCCACCTGTTCCAGGAGCGCACTCTCCGCAGTGTCACCGCGAACACCAGGGCGGACGGCCGGCGGTTCCTGGAGCTCGCGTCCGTCCACCGGCCGCGGGTGACGACCACGCCCTACCCCTTCCGTGAGGCGGACCGGGCCCTGCGGGACCTCGCCGCCGACCGCGTCGAAGGCGCGGCCGTACTGATCGTGGGAAGTGGTCGGGGGACGGTCTAGCAGGGCGGCAGCACCGGCTCCAGGCGGAACAGGCCGCCTCGCACGTCCATCGGACCGCGTGGGGGCGTGGCCCTGCCGGCGACGGCCTTCAGGACGTCGAGCGCGGTGATGAGGCCTTCCAGCGTCCCCGCGGGGCCGGTCACGGGAACGACGTCGACGTCCGAGTCGATCATCAGAGCGGCGACGGCGGACAGGGGCATCTCCGGTGTGGCGCACGGGCACGGCTGGCCGTCGAGCAATCGCGCCACCCGCACGCTCGACTGCTCCGCGGGCCCTCCCGACCAGTGGCAGGCGAGGTCCTCGCGCCTCAGCACGCCGACGATCCGGGATTCGGCGTCGATCACCGGCAGGTGGTGCAGGTCCGCACGGCGCATGAGCTCCCACGCCATCAGCGGAGACTCGTCCGGCTCGACGGTGACGAGCATCCGGCTCATCACGTCGGCCGCCGCCATGGTCTCGACCTTCATCGGTCCACCACCTCCCCTTCAGATGTAGAGCGGCGGGACGGTCCTGCCGAGATCGTCCTCCGCGTAGGAGACGTCGGCCTCCACGTCGACGACGCCGTCCACCTGCCAGACCGCGTCGAGGAGGATCGCGATCCGCGACCGGCGGTCCACGCTGCCCACCAGCGAGACCACGCCGTCCTCCACCTGGACCGTGCAACTCCGGATGTACGGCCCGACCATCGCGATCACCTCGTCGCGGATGTCCTCCGGAGACCTCGAGAAGACCTTCAGCAGGTCCGCCTGGCGGACGAGGCCGAGGATGCATCCCGTACGGGCGTCCACCACGGGGAGCTGCCTGATCCTGTTGTCGTGCATGAGGTGCGCCGCGTGCCGCAGGGCCGTGTCCTCCGTGACCGTGACCGCCGGGGACGTCATGATCTCCGCGGCGGTGCGGCCCATGGCCTTCCTGCGCTGACGGCGCCGCGCCGCGCCTTCGAAGATCGAGTCTCCGGTCCGCCCGCCTCCGAGCCCCTTGAGCAGCAGGTCGTCGTCGGAGATCACACCCAGCACGCACTTGTCCTGGTCCACCACCGGCACCGCGTCGACGTTGAAGCGGCACACGGCGTTGACCACGTCGGAGAACGAGGCGCCGGTCTCGACCGCGATCACGAACCTGCTCATGACGTCACGCACGGTCATCGGCACGGCGCTCTCCTCCCCTCAGCACCAGCCTGGCCTTCGGGTCCCGGCCCCGGAGTGGGCCGAAAGTCACCGCTTGGCGGGACCTACGGCCCTACGGAGTTTTCTGAAACCACCCATTCAAACGAACGTGATTGGATGGTTTCCATGGCAAACCCCGCGATTCTGACCGTGGATGACGATCCGGCCGTTTCGCGCGCGGTCGCCCGTGACGTCCGGCGCCGATACGGCGACCGTTACCGGGTGGTCCGCGCGGAGTCGGGGGACTCCGCCCTGGACGCACTGCGCGAGATCAAGCTGCGCGGCGAACAGGTCGCGGTGATGCTCGCCGACTACCGGATGCCGCACATGAACGGCATCCAGTTCCTCGAGCAGGCGATGGAGTTCTTCCCGCTGGCGCGCAGGGTCCTGCTGACCGCCTACGCCGACACCGACGCCGCCATCGACGCGATCAACCTCGTCGACCTCGACCACTACCTGCTCAAGCCGTGGAACCCGCCGGAGGAGAAGCTCTATCCGGTGGTCGACGCCCTGCTCGACGCGTGGCTGGCGACGCCCGACACAGCCGTTCCCGAGACCCGGGTCATCGGCAACCGGTGGTCCGCGCCGTCATTCGCCGTACGGGACTTCCTGGCCAGGAACCTCGTGCCCTACAGGTGGCTGCTCACGGACGACCCGGAGGCGGCGCGCCTGCTCGCCGCGGCCGGGCTGTCCGAGGCCGACGTGCCGGTGGTGGTCACGCCTGACGGCAAGTCGCTGGTCAAGCCGACCGAGGCGGACCTCGCCGCCCACGTGGGCCTGTCGACCACTCCCGCCTCGGAGTTCTACGACGTCGCCGTGGTCGGCGCGGGACCCGCGGGCCTCGGCGCCGCCGTCTACGGCGCGTCCGAGGGGCTGCGGACCGTGCTCGTCGAGCAGCGCGCCACCGGCGGGCAGGCCGGCCAGAGCAGCCGGATCGAGAACTACCTCGGCTTCCCCAACGGGGTGTCCGGCGCCCAGCTCACCGACCGCGCCCGCAGGCAGGCCCTGCGGTTCGGCGCGGAACTGCTCACCACCCGCGAGGTGATCGGCCTGGAGGGCGGAGGGACCACGACCCGCCTCCTGCGGTTCGGCGACGGCACGGCCATCGCCGCGCACACGGTGGTGCTGGCCACCGGCGTGTCCTACCGCAGGCTCGACGCCCCGGGCCTCGACGAGCTGACCGGACGGGGCGTCTTCTACGGCTCCGCCGCGACCGAGGCGCCGGGCTGCACGGACCAGGAGATCTACATCGTCGGCGGGGCGAACTCCGCCGGCCAGGCGGCCGTGTACTTCTCGCACTACGCCCGGCGGGTCCACATCCTCGTACGGGGCGACGATCTCAACCGCTCGATGTCGCGGTATCTGATCGATCAAATCAAGGAGATCCCGAACATCGAGGTGCACCCGCACACGGCGGTCGTCCGCGGCGAGGGCGCCGAACATCTCGAACGGCTCACGCTGTGCGACTCGCGCACGGGTACCACAAGGACCGTGGAGACCTCCTGGCTCTTCGTGTTCATCGGCGCCGAGCCGCGCACCGACTGGCTCGACGACGTGATCGCCCGCGATCAGCACGGTTTCGTGATCACAGGTCCCGACCTCCTCGCAGAGGGCCGGCGACCGGCTGGGTGGACGCTCCCCCGCGACCCCTACCACCTGGAAAGCAGCATGCCCGGCGTCTTCGCCGCGGGCGACGTGCGGGCCGATTCGGTCAAGCGCGTCGCCTCGGCGGTGGGCGAGGGCGCGATGGCGGTGTCCCTCATCCACCGCTACCTGGAGGCTCAATGACCACGCGGCTGACACCGGACGAGCTGCGCACGCTCTTCCTGTTCGAGGCGCTCGACGACGACCAACTGGCCCTCCTGGCGGAGAAGGGCGAGGTCGAGCACCGCGACGCGGGCACCGTCGTCTACGCGGAAGGCGAGCCGGCGACCTGCTTCTTCGTGCTGCTCAACGGCACCGTTGCGATGAGCAGGCGCGTCCACGGGGACGAGGTCGAGGTCAACCGCACCGAGCAGCGCGGCGTGTACGGCGGAGCCACCCAGGCCTACATCGGGGAGCGGGTCGCCCAGACCTACCTCAACACGCTGCGGGCGATCACCGAGTCCGAGTTCTTCGTGCTCCCGGCCGACGACATCGCCGAGGCGGTCCGCGCGTGGTTCCCCATGGCGATCCACCTGCTCGAGGGCCTCTTCTTCGGCATGCGGGCCACCCAGACGATCGTCGGCGAGCGGGAGCGTCTGCTGGCCCTCGGCTCGTTGTCCGCCGGGCTGACCCACGAGCTCAACAACCCCGCCGCCGCGGCCGTACGGGCGACCTCCACGCTGCGGGAGCGGGTGTCCGGCATGCGGCAGAAGCTCGCCATGATCGCCGACGGGCGGCTGGACGGCAGCCAGTTGCATGATCTCGTCGGGCTCCAGGACGAGGCCGTCAAGCGGGCGGCCACCGCGCCGGCCCTCTCGGCGATGGCCACCTCCGACGCCGAGGACGCGATCGCCGACTGGCTCGACGACCACGACATCGCCGGGAGCTGGGACCTCGCCGCGACGCTCGTCGCGGGCGCCGTCGACGTCGAATGGCTCGACGAGATCGCGGGCGCCGTCGGCGTGGACAACCTGGAGGCCGCCGTCCGGTGGCTCGGCTACACCATCGACACCGAGCTCCTCATGGGCGAGATCGAGGACTCCGTCACGCGCATCTCGGGCCTCGTCGCCGCGGCCAAGCAGTACTCCCAGCTCGACCGCGCGCCCTACCAGACGGTCGACGTCCACGATCTGCTCGGCGCCACCCTGACGATGATGCAGGCCAAGATCCCGAAGGGCGTCCGGATCGTCAAGGAGTACGACCGGACGCTGCCCCAGATCCCCGCGTACGCCGCCGAGCTCAATCAGGTCTGGACCAACCTCATCGACAACGCCCTCGGCGCCATGGGCGGGAGCGGGACCCTCACCGTGCGGACCGGGCGCGAGGACGATCGCCTCACCGTCGAGATCTCCGACACGGGCGGCGGCATCCCCCCGGAGATCAGGCCGAGGATCTTCGAGCCGTTCTTCACCACCAAGCCGGTCGGCGAGGGAACCGGCCTGGGCCTCGACATCTCCTACCGCATCGTGGTGAACAAGCATCACGGCGACATCCGGGTGGAGTCGGAGCCCGGCTCCACCACTTTCCGGGTGTACCTGCCGATCGACGACCAGGACCGGCCTTAGCGCCCGCCCGACCGTTCCGAGCGCCTTCCCGGAACTCGTACAGTGTGGGCATGGGCTTGGTCAGCACCGTCGGTCTGGTTCTGCATCCCCAGCGCGACTCCAAGGAGGCCATCGACACGATCGTCGAGTGGGCGCGGGGACGGGACGGCACGGTCCTCGGGCTGCCCGACGAGGTCGGCCGCATCGACTGCAGCGCGATCGCAGTCGACACCACGACTCTGGTGAAGCGGGCCGATCTCCTCGTCAGCCTCGGCGGGGACGGCACCATGCTCCGCACGATGCGGCTGATCGAGGGCCACCCGACGCCCATCCTCGGCGTGAACCTCGGGCGGCTGGGCTTCCTCGCGGAGATCGACGTCGAAGGCCTGTCCCCCGCGCTGTCCTCGATCGACAACCACGAGTACACGGTCGAGCCCCGCATGGCCGTACAGGCGACGGCTCCGGACGGCCGGAAGATCACGGCGTTCAACGACATCGCCCTGGTGCGGATCCCGGGGGACGGCCTGTCCGCGGTGGCGGTGTCGGTCTACGGGCATCCGTTCGTCCGTTACGCGGCCGACGCGTTGATCGTGGCCACGTCGACGGGGTCCACCGCGTACAGCTTCTCCGCGGGCGGCCCGATCGTGTCCCCCAACGTCGAGGGCTTCCTCGTCGTGCCCGCCGCCGCGCACACGGCGTTCAACCGCGCCCTGGTGTTGTCGGCCGACGAGGAGGTCACGCTCGACGTGCTGCCCACCAGCGGGCAGTTGGCCATGGAGGTCGACGGCACGATCGGCGGCTACCTCTCCCCCGGCGACCGGCTCACCGTGACCGCCGTGCGCGGCGCCGCCCAGGTCGTACGGCTCGGCACAACGAACTTCTACGAACGCGCGCGGCGCAAGCTCCGCGTGAACGGCAGCGCCGAGGTCGACTAGCCAACCTTCCGTTTTGAGGGCGTTTTACCTGGTCAAAGGTTGCGGAACGGGACGCGACGCGCCCGCTCGCGGGGGTAGGACCAGCGCCATGAACTCCAAGGGACATCTCGAGCACGGCGGGCACAGCCACGAGCACTCCTCGGGGTGCGGCCACACCGCCGTGAAGCACGGTGACCACACCGACTTCGCCCACGACGGCCACCTGCACCGGGCCCACAACGGGCACTGGGACGAGTGCGAGCCGTCCGGGCACGTCGAGCACCAGCACGACCACCAGCACGGTGAGGGCTGCGGTCACGAGGCCGTACGGCACGGCGACCACATGGACTTCGTCCACGACGGTCACCGCCACGCCGCCCACAACGGGCACTGGGACGACCACTGACAGCAGGCCGCCGGCCTGGAGACGAACCCCGGGCCGGCGGCCGGCGACGCGGACGGACGCCGCGAGAGCCGTCTAGGGAGTGTCTGACACGACCTAGAGGAGGCCCTCGATCTCGGCGAGTTCCTCGGCGGACAGGGACGGGGCCCCCACCGCGGCGACGTTCTGCTCCAGTTGCGCGACGCTGCTCGCCCCGATGAGCACGGACGTCATCCGGGGGTCACGCAGGACCCAGGAAAGCGCCAGCTGGGCGAGCGTCTGGCCGCGCGTCCCGGCGATCTTGTTCAGGCCGCGGAGCGAATCCAGCAGCGCGGGCGTGAGCCGGTCACGCGTGAGGAAGCGGCCGAGGGCCATCCGGGAGCCCTCGGGGACGTTCCCGTCGAGATACCGGCCGGTCAGCAGGCCCTGAGCCAGCGGCGAGTAGGCGATGCACCCCGCGCCCGCCGTCTCCAGCGTGTCGAGGAGCCCGTCCGCCTCCGTCCACCGGTCCAGCATCGAGTAGGCCGGCTGGTGGATCAGCAGCGGCGTGCCGAGCTCCCGCAGGACGGCCGCCGCCCGGGCGGTCTGCTCGGCGGAGTAGTTCGAGATGCCCGCGTACAGCGCCTTGCCGGAGCGGACCGCGCGGTCGAGCGCCCCCATCGTCTCCTCGATCGGGGTCGAGGGGTCCGGGCGGTGGGAGTAGAAGACGTCCACGTAGTCGAGGCCCATGCGCTTCAGGGACTGGTCGAGGCTGGCGAGCATGTACTTGCGCGACCCCCACTCCCCGTACGGCCCGGCCCACATGTCATAGCCGGCCTTGGTCGAGATGAACAGCTCGTCCCGGTAGGGCAGCAGGTCGGCATGCAGGACCCGCCCGAAGTTCTCCTCCGCCGACCCGGCCGGCGGACCGTAGTTGTTGGCAAGGTCGAAATGGGTGATCCCGAGATCGAACGCACGGCGCACCACGGCGCGCTGGACGTCCAGGTTCGCGGTGTCGCCGAAGTTGTGCCACAAGCCGAGGGAGACCTCGGGCAGCAGAACGCCGCTGCGGCCACTCCGCCGGTAGGTCATGGTGTCGTAGCGGCCGGGCGCGGCGGCATAGGTCAACGGGGACATCCGGATGCCTTCTCTCTCTCCTGGTCTCTCATGCGGCGATCCCGGAATCGGACATGGACCGCGGCAGCACAACGATTCCAGATGAGCTCGCGCGACGACACAGCGACACCGGAAAGCGGACATCCACGGCGTAAGAGTCAGCGAACCCCGCGAGGGCGGAACTGGATGCTGATCCGCGGACCGGTCGGCCGGGCGGTCTTCGGGATGGCGTGCTCCCACGTGCGCTGGCAACTGCCGCCCATCACCAGGAGGTCGCCGTGGCCGACCTCGTGGCGCAGCGCGGCGCCGCCGCCGCGGGGGCGGAGCAGCAGGGCCCGGGGGGTGCCCACCGAGACGATGGCGACCATCGTGTCCTCGGAGCTCCCGCGCCCGATGGTGTCTCCATGCCAGGCCACGCTGTCACGGCCGTCGCGGTACAGGCACAGGCCCGCGGTGCGGAAGGGCTCCCCCAACTCCTGGGCGTAGTGCGCGTCGAGGGCGTCCCTCGCCTCGGCGAGCGCCGGGTCGGGAAGGGGCTCGCCCTCGCCGTAGAACTTGAGCAGCCGCGGGACGTCGACCACCCGGTCGTACATGTGCCGCCGCTCGGCACGCCAGGGCACGGCCTCGAGGAGCCGCTCGAACAGGGCGTCGGCCCCGGTGAGCCAGCCGGGCCTGACGTCCACCCAGGCCCCGTGGTCGAGGACCGTGCGCCGGACCGACGATCCGAGGAGACCGAGGCCGGTCTCCTCGGACCAGCCGAGGAGAGATCCCTGGAACGCGTCCGTCATACGGCCAGTCTACGCACATTATTCAAACAGGCATTCGATCATTGTGGATGAGGTGGCGGCTACCAGGCCACCGGGACCTCGGCGAGCCCTCCCGTGATCCGGTCGGCCCGGAGAGTCAGCCGTTCGTACGGCACCGCCAGGCGCAGCGTGGGGAACCGCTGGAAGAGCGAGCCGAACACGGCCTCCAGTTCGACCCGTGCGAGACTCGCGCCGAGGCAGTAGTGGGCGGCGTACCCGAATCCGACATGGGGCTCGGTGCCGTCACGGGTGATGTCGAACCGGTCCGGCTCGGGGTAGGCCCGCTCGTCCCTGTTGGCCGCGACGGTCGCGAGCATCACCGCGTCGCCCGCGCGGACCGTGACGCCGCCGACCTCCGCGTCCTCCCGCGCGTACCGGAGGATGCCGTGCTCGCTCGGCGCGGCCACCCGCATGATCTCCTCGACCGCCGCCGGGACCAGGGAGGGGTCGCGCAGCAGCGCGTCGCGCTGTGCGGGGTTGCGCAGGAACAGCAGCACGCCGTAGTCGATCTGGTTCACCGTCGTCTCATGGCCGGCGAACAGGAGCCCCCCGGCCATCCGGGCGATCTCGTCCTCGGGCAGGTCCGAGGCGGCGAGGTCGGAGTAGACGTCCTCGCCGGGGTCGTCCCGCTTGGCCTGGACGATCGAGTACGAGTACGCCCTCATCTCGGCCTGGGCCGCCGCCGCGCTCTCGGCGTCCTCCAGGTCGGACATGGTGTCGGCCCAGGCCCGGAACCGGTCCCTGTCCTCGTACGGCACACCGAGCAACTCGCAGATCACCTGGATGGGCAGCGGGACGGAGAACTCCTCGTGCAGGTCGAGCGGGGGGCCCTTCTCGGTCATGCGGTCCAGCAGGTCGCCGACGATGCAGCCGATCCGGTCGGACAGGTTCCGCATGCGCCGGGCGGAGAAGGCCGGCGCCAGCAGTCGCCGCATGCCCTGGTGGGCGGCGGCCTCACCGGCGTAGTCCCCGTTCGGGCCCCCGAGGAGCACGCTCTTGGACAGGCGGGGAGCCGACTCCGGCGTGGGGTGCGACCGGCCGAAACGATCGTCGGCGAAGACCTGTCTGATCTCGTCGTACCCCGTGACCAGCCAGGCCTCGTCGCCCGTCCTGGTCCGCACCTTGGCGATCGGCTGCTCCGCGCGCAGTTCGCCGAAGGCGGGTGAGATCTCCAGCGCGTCGCCGCGGTCGAACGGCAACTGCCTCAGTTCGGTCATGTCAGGATTCCCTTCAGGAAATGCCACCTCCTGACGTTCTCACCGGTTATCCGGGCGGACAAGCATCCGGGGACGTCAGCCCGCCGTCATGCTGATCCGGATCCCGACCGTCCCCTCCCGGCCTCGGCGAAGCCTGCTTCCCCTGACGGTCAGCCAGCCGACCAGGCCGTACTTCTTGATGATCAGTCCGCGCACCCGCTCGGTGTCCTCGGCGGACATCACCTCCGCCCGCCCGCCGGCGGACTCGCCGCGCACGTTGCCCCGGACGTCGCACGGCGTCACCGTCACCTCCGGGTTGTTCCGGACGCGCTTGACCTTCCCCGTGCCGGCGCCCGTCCAGATCGCCAGCGCGTCGCCGTCCGGCACCACCCAGATGGGCGTGGCGACGGGCGTCCCGTTCCGGCGGAAGGTCACGACAGATACGTATTTCTCGGCCCCGAGGTGCTCGACGATCGTCATGACGAGCACCCTACGGCGATCAGTCCCCGACGACGGACATCCCCGCGGGCAGGCCGGTGACGTCGGCACGCCCGTCGGCGCCGACGCTGACGCGGACCTCGGTTCCCGCCACCCGGAACCCCTGGACGGACACCGGCCCGAACGGCGCGCCGGCGAGCGGCCGCAGGGTCACCCGCCCTTCGGGGACGTCGGGGTAGAGGCCGAGCGCCACATGCGCGATCGTGACCGCCGCCGCGGCCGACCAGGCCTGGGGCCGGCAGGCCGCGGGGTACGGCACGGGCCGGCCCACCACCTCCCGGGTGTCGCCCGCGTAGAGCTCGGGCAACCGGTACCCGAAGGATTCGCCCGCCGCCAGCAGCCCCTCGGCCAGCGAAGCGGCCTGGGCCCCGTGGCCCGCCCGGGCCAGCCCGGCGATGACGATGGCGGTGTCGTGCGGCCAGATCGAGCCGCAGTGGTAGGACAGCGGGCTGAACCCGCCGTCCGCCGAGGACATCGTGCGCAGCCCGAACCCCTCGGCCATCGCGGGCGACGCCAGCAGCGCGGCGACGTCGGCCTCCTCCGCGGCCGAGAGGATCCCCGTGCCGAGGAGGTGGCCGATGTTGCTGGTGAGCGAGTCGACCGGCCGCTTGTCCCGGTCGAGCGCGAGAGCGGGGAACCGCCCCTGCGGGCCCTCCACCCAGAACCTGGCCCGGAACCGCTCGGCCATGGCGGCCGCGTGGTCGCGCCAGCGTGCCGCTCCCGGCCTGCCGAACGCCTCCAGCAGCGCGGCGGCGTGCCTGGCGGCCTCGTAGGCGTAGCCCTGCACCTCGGCCAGGGCGATCGGCGGCTCCGCCCGGGTGCCGTCATGGAAGCGGACGGCGTCGCCGGAGTCCTTCCAGCCCTGGTTGGCCAGGCCGCGCTCGCTGCCGTCGATGTACTCGACGAACCCGTCGCCGTCGGGGTCGGCGTGATCGCCGAGCCACCCCAGCGCGGCCTCCAGGTTCGGCAGCAGCGCCGCGACCTCGTGGTCGGGCATGCCCCAGCGCCAGGCGTCGTGCAGGAGGCTGATCCACAACGGGGTGGCGTCGATGGTGCCGTAGTAGGCGGCGGGCAACCGCAGGTTGTTGCCTTCGACGGCGAACTCGTGCCGCCGGAGCTCGTGCATGATCTTGCCGGGAGCCTCGCCGGAACCCGGGTCGAGCCGCACGCCCTGGCGGCGCGCCAGCACCCGGAGCGTGCCCCCGGCGAGCCGGGTGCCGAGCGGGAGCAACATCCGGGCCGCCCAGAGGCTGTCCCGGCCGAACAGCGTCAGAAACCAGGGCACGCCCGCGCCGAGGAACACGTCGCCGGGCGCGCCCGCCTCCGCCAGCCGTAACGACCGCAGGTCGTCCAGGGACTGGTGAAGGAGCCGCGTCAGCCGCCGATCGGCCGCGACGACCTCGGGAGCACTCCACTCGGGCTGCCCGGCGGGGGCGACCACGACGGCGGCGGGATCGTCGATCGCCACCCGCCAGCGGAGCGTCACCCGGGTGCGCGGGGCCAGCGTGATGTTCCAGCGCAGCCGGGTGGCGCCGCCCGGTTCCCCGTCGGCGGCGGTGCCCGGATCACCGGGATCCGCCTCGGCGCCCTCCCCCGTCACCACGACGCGGATGGCGCCCGACCGCCAGTGCAGCTCGCCCGGCCTCCCTGCGGAGGGCGGGGACGGCTCCGCGAGGCCGCCGGACTTGACCACCTCGATGGGGGCGAAGTCGCAGCTCAGCTCGATCGTCACGGTGGCGGCCACGTCGGCCGACGCCGTGGAGGCGATCTCCACGGTCTCGGTCATGCCCGACCGTCCGACCTCCCGGACGCGGTCCAGCCGTACGGTCGGATCGGGGTGGCGGTCGCCGAGGTGGCGGGCCAGCGACACGAAGCGGGTGCGGCCCGGGCCGGCGGGCGCGTGCGCGACCGCCTCGGGCTCCACTCCGTCGATCAGGAGCCTCACCTGCGACAGGGCCCGGCTGTCCGCGTGGAACACGCCCTGCACCCCGGCGGCGCGGATCTGCCCGTCGGGGCCGCTCAGCGCGCTGGTGGGCGCCATGACGGTGCTGACGAGGTCGTGGAGAAGCGGCTGGAGCCGGTACGGCGGCGCGGTGACGTCATCGGCCGACTCGAGTGCGTCTCCCTGCGCGAGCTCAGAGGTCGTCATGCGACGGCGCCGTCATGAATGCGGTCGTGAGCGGGGAAAGCGAGCAACGGAGGGGCCCCCTGGTCGAGTCGCCGGCCTGAAATCCGCCGAGGCATGACGAGGCATGACCTTGACAGAATCGCGCCGGAGGTGCACATTGCGAAACACTTCCTTTACTTGAACGATCCAATCATGCCTTACTTCGTCTTGAACGTTCAAACCCATGGAAAGGCGCGTTATGGCCGACAAGGTGACGATCGCCGATGTCGCTCGGGTGGCGGGCGTGTCGCGCCAGACGGTGTCCAACGTGCTGAACACCCCTGACGTCGTCCGCCAGGAGACCCGGCAGCGGGTGCTCGACGTGGTCGGAGAGCTCGGCTACCGCGTGAACCAGGCCGCCCGCCAGATGCGGACCGGCCGCTCCCGCCTGATCGCCATCCGGATCGACCCCGACCGCGACGGGATCAACGGGTCGGTCCTCGACCGGTTCCTCCACGGACTCACCGATTCGGCGGCCAGGTCGGGCTACCGGGTCCTGCTCTACACGGCCGACGACGACCGTTCGGAGGTCGCCACCTTCGAGGACCTGCTCGGGGCGTACGAACCCGACGGCTTCGTGCTGACCGGCACCCACCACCAGGACCCGCGCGCCTCGTGGCTGCTGGACAAGGGCGTGCCGTTCGTCACCTTCGGCCGCCCCTGGGGGAAGGAGGCCGAGGCGCGTCACCCCTGGGTCGACGTGGACGGTGCCGCGGGCACCGCCGCGGCCACCCGCCACCTGCTGGACGCGGGGCACACCCGCATCGGCTTCCTCGGCTGGCCGTCCCCCTCCGGAGTCGGCGACGACCGGCGTGAGGGCTGGGCCCGCACGCTCGCCGAGGCCGGGATCGACCACACGGACCTGGGCCGGGCGACGAGCGACGCGGTCGCCGACGGCGAGGCGGCGGCCCACGACCTTCTCGGCTCCGACTCCGGAGTCACCGCACTCGTCTGCGTGAGCGACTCGCTCGCGGTGGGCGCGCTCCACGCCGCGCGCTCCCCCGGCCTCGCCTGGCGAGTGGACGCCCGGCCCGATCTGCCCATCGCGGTGATCGGCTTCGACGACACGCCCGTGGCGAAGGCGGTGGGGCTGACCAGCCTCAGCCAGCCGCTCAAGGAGGCCGCGGCGAGCTGCGTCACATTGCTCGCGCGCATCCTGGAGGGGACGGAGACCGCACGCGCGTCGGCCGCGTCCCCGGCGCCCGTGCTGCTCGAGCCCTCGCTGGTCGTCCGGCAGTCGGCGTGATCCGGCGTGATCCGGCGTGATTCATCAGCAACCGTCCCCACCTCCCGAGAAAGATCAGGAAAGTGCGATGAAGCGCAGTAACGTCTCCAGGAACAGCAACATCAGGACCGCGGCGCTCGGCGCCGCCGTATGCGCCGTGGTCCTGTCGTCCGCGGCCTGTGGAAGCGGATTCGACGACAAGGGCGGCCAGCAGGCCCCGCAGTCCAGTGGCCCCGCCCAACTGCAGATCCTCATCGGCTCGTCCGGTGACGCGGAGACCGCCGCCGTCAAGGACGCCGCGGCGAAGTGGGCCTCGGCGAACGGCGCCACCGCGACGGTGACCCCCGCGCAGGACCTCGCCCAGCAGCTCGGCCAGGCCTTCGCCGGGAGCAGCCCGCCCGACGTCTTCTACGTGGACGCCTCCCGCTTCGCCGACTACGCGAGCGTCGGGGCGCTGGAGCCGTACGCCGACAAGATCTCCAACCCGGACGACTTCTACCCGAGCCTGCGGACGGCCTTCACCCACGACGGCACGTTCTATTGCGCGCCGAAGGACTTCTCGACCCTCGCGCTGGTCATCAACCAGGACCTGTGGGCCAAGGCCAAGCTGACCGACGCCGACGTGCCGACCACCTGGGACCAGCTGACGGCGGTCAGCAAGAAGCTCAAGGCGGCCGACGTCACGCCGATCACGATCGGGGACACCCGGGACCGGGTCGGCGCGTTCATGGTCGAGGCGGGCGGCTGGATCACCACCCCGGACGGCAAGCAGGCCACCGCCGACTCTCCGGAGAACGTCGCCGCGCTCGACTACGTCCAGTCGCTGCTGAAGGACAAGCTCGCCCAGTACCCCAAGGCGCTCGACTCGGGCTGGGGCGGGGAGGCCTTCGGCAAGGGCAAGGCCGCGATGACCATCGAGGGCAACTGGATCAAGGGTGCGCTCCAGGCCGACTTCCCCGACGTGAAGTACACGGTGCACGAGCTGCCCGCCGGGCCCAAGGGCAAGGGCACGCTGTCGTTCACCAACTGCTGGGGCATCTCGTCCAAGAGCAAGTACAAGCAGCAGGCGATCAGCTTCGTCGAGGCGATGACCACGGCCGACCAGCAGATGGCCTTCGCCCGGGCGTTCGGCGTCATGCCCTCGCGGCAGTCCGCCAAGGACGCCTACGTCAAGGAGTTCCCCAACGACGCCCCGTTCGTGAACGGCGTCGACTACGCCCAGGGGCCGGTCAACGCTCCCAAGATGGACAGCGTCCTGGCCGACTTCGACAGCGGCATCCAGCAGCTCTCCTCGACGGCGCCCAAGACGCTGCTGGAGCGCGTGCAGAAGAACACCCAGGCCGCCCTCGGCTGACCCGACCCCTGACCTGAGCACATCGTGGACGTCCCGGCTCCCGCTTCACGGCGGGGCCGGGCCGTACCGACCGGAAGGAGGCGGACGTGGCCGGCACCACGATCCCCGCACGCCGCGGGCGGTTCCGCGGCTCCACCGCAATGCGGGACAACCTCGCGGGCTGGCTGTTCGTCGCACCCGTCGTGATCATCCTCGGCCTGTTCATGCTGCTGCCGATCCTGATGGCGCTGTGGGTGAGCCTCACGGACTGGAACGGCCAGGGCAGCCCGTTCCGCAGCGGCGTGCCCTTCGTCGGGACCGGCAACTACACCCGGCTGTTCACCGAAGACGGCCTGGCCCGCCAGGACTTCATGACGAGCATCCGCAACAACATCTACTACGTCGCGATCGTGGTGCCGGCGCAGACGGTGCTGGCGCTCGGCCTCGCCGTGATCGTGAACAGCAGGATGCTGAAGGGCAAGACGTTCTTCCGGGCGGCGTTCTTCTTCCCGTCGGTGACCAGTTCGGTGGCCATCAGCGTCGTCTTCCTGTTCATCTTCGCCAACTCGGGCGCGGTGACCAGCCTGCTCGGGGTGTTCGGGATCGACGGCCCGGACTGGTTCTCCGACTCCCGCGGCATACTCCACCTGCTGCTCGGCGCCGTCGGTCTCGTCGACCCGTCGGCTCCCCCGGCGGCCCTCACCAGCGGCGGGCCGTTCGGGCTGTCGTGGTGGGAGTGGCTGTCGGGCCCCAGCGTGGCGATGACCACGATCATCATGCTCGTCGTGTGGACCACGTCCGGCACGTTCATGCTGATGTTCCTGGCCGCCCTGCAGGACATCCCGGTGACACTGGAGGAGGCGAGCATGCTCGACGGCGCCGGCCGGTGGCAGCGCTTCCGCTACGTGACCCTGCCGATGCTCAAGCCGACACTCTTCCTCGTGCTCACGCTCGGGCTGATCTCGACCTGGCAGGTGTTCGACCAGATCTATGTGATGAGCCAGGGCAAACCGTCGAAGACGACGCTCACCCCGGCGTTCCTCTCCTACCAGACCGCCTTCCGGAGCTTCGACTACGGCTCGGGCACGGCGATCTCGTTCGTTCTCTTCATGATCATCGTGGTGATGACGCTGATCCAGCGGTGGATCATGCGGGAGCGGAACGGCGGCTCACGCCCCCGCCGTCACGCACACACGCCGGCCCATGCATCGGCCCACGCATCGGCCCGCACGTCGGCCCGGACGGGGAGGTCCTGAGATGGCGACAGTCAAGAGCGCGGGCAAGGGCCCCGGGGGGTCGGAGGCCGCTCGTTCCCTGGTGTCCGTATTCACCGGCTACTGCGTCCTGATCTTCTTCGCGCTCGTCTTCCTCTACCCGTTCGTCATCCAGATCGGCAACTCCTTCAAGACCGAGCCGGACGCGGCCGCCCACCCGCTGTCGCCGTTCCCCGACCCGTTCTCCACGAGCGGCTACGAGAAGGCGTTCCTCAACACCGACCTGCCGCTCTGGCTCGGCAACTCGCTGCTGGTCACCGTCATCGTCACGCTCGGCAGGGTCCTGCTCGACTCCATGGCGGGCTACGCGCTCGCCCGGCTGCGCTTCCGCGGGCGGCGTGCGCTGTTCTCCGCGATCATCGCGGTGATGGCCGTCCCCGGCGTGGTGTTGTTCATCCCGAAGTTCCTCGTGCTGAACCAGCTCGGGCTCTACGACAGCTACACCGCGCTGATCCTGCCGGTGATCGTGGACGCGGCCGGCGTCTTCATCATGAAACAGTTCTTCGAGTCGATCCCGGTGAGCGTGGAGGAGGCCGCGCGCATCGACGGCGCCGGGGTCTTCCGCACGTTCTGGTCGGTCGTGCTGCCGATGGCACGCCCCGCTCTGATCACGCTGACGATCATCTCCTTCCAGGGCACGTGGAACGAGTTCCCGCACACCCTGGTGGCGGTGCAGAGCCCCGAGCTGTTCACGTTGCCGCGCGGCCTCGCCGACCTGGTCAGCGGCTCGCTCGGCACGGGCACGCAGTATCCGCTCAAGCTCGGCGCGGCCCTGATGGCCACCGTCCCCGTGGCGCTCATCTTCGTCGTGTTCCAGCGCTACTTCGTCCGCGGGGCCAACGAGGGCTCGGACAAGGGCTGACGGGCTGACTGCTGGGCGGCGTGAGCACGGTGAGCACGCCCGCGCGGTGCGCACGGCCGGCACGGCGGGCACGGTGCGCACGGCGGGCACGGCCGGCACGGCGGGCATGTCCGGAAATATGCATTGACGTATGGACTTGTTGCGTAGTCAGAAATACAGTCTTGCTGCGCGGGTGTGATCGATCGGCAATCACCTCGCTACCGGCGCGCGATGTTCACGGCATCTGACCTGGCGCGCCGAGCTCCACCGGGAGACGCCCCCGTCGGCAAGGCCCGCTCCCGTATGGCGTGGCACTCGGCGATGCCCGCCGTCCCGTCCTCCGGCAAGCCCGGAACGGCGGGCCTGTGACCCCCCACCCCCGAACGGAGCCTCTTTTGAGAAGGTGTCTCCTCGGCGTGCTGACGGCCGTGTCGCTCGTCGCCGCCGCGCTCATCGCCCTGCCGACGGCCGCACTCGCCGCGGCCCTGCCGCGCACCGGATGGACGGCCACCGCGTCCGCCACCGGCGGCGGCGACGTCCCCGCGAGGATGCTCGACGGCAACGCCTCCACCCGATGGTCCACCGGCGTGCCGATGTCGAGCGGCCAGTCGGTCACGATCGACATGCACGCGTCGCAGACCGTCGACCAGATCACCATGGACTCGGCCGGCAGCACCACCGACTACGCCCGCGGCTACCAGGTCTTCCTGTCCGCCGACGGGGCCAACTGGGGCGGCGCGGTGGCCACCGGCACCGGTACCGCACCCCTGATCAGCGTGTCCTTCACCGCTCGCTCCGCCCGCTACATCAGAGTCGTGCAGACCGGCAGCACCAGCTGGTGGTGGTCGATCGCCGAGTTCAACGCGTACAACTCCGGACCGCAGCAGCCCCCGGGGCTGTCGGCGAACGTGCACCTGTTCTACTACCCGTGGTACGGCAGCCCGGCCGTCAACGGCAGCTACCGCCACTGGCAGCAGGGCGGCCACAACCCGCCCGCCGACATCGGCGCGAACCTCTATCCCAAGCTGGGCGCCTACGACTCCGGCGACCTCACGCGCGTGGTGAGTCAGCAGATGGCCTGGGTCAAGCAGTCCGGCGCCGGCGTCATCGTCTACAGCTGGTGGGGACAGGGGTCGTACGAGGACCAACTCGCCGCGGGAGTGCTGAACGTCGCCGCGCAGAACGGCATCAAGGTCGCCTGGCACCTCGAGCCCTACACGGGCCGCACCGCCGCGTCGACGGTCGCCGACATCAACTACATCAACTCCAGGTACGGCCCCAGCCCCGCGTTCTACCGCGACATCCGGCACGGCAATCGGCCGGCGTTCTACGTGTTCGAAAGCCTCAGGATCACCGATTGGACGGCGCTCGACCAGGTCAGGGCGTCCGCCATCGTGCTCGCACAGACCACCGACACCTCGAAGGTCGCGCACTTCGGCGGCATGTACACCTACGACGGCATCGCCGGGGCCACCGCCCCCGGCTGGCAGAACGCCGCCGCGTACTGCAAGGCCAACGGGCTCGTGTGGGCGCCTTCCGTGGCTCCCGGCTATATCGACGACCGGGCGAACCCCGGCAACACCACTCCGACCCTCGGCCGCGCCAACGGCTCGACGTACGACACCGAGTGGAGCAACGCCATCGCCACGTCGCCCTCGTGGGTCTCGGTCACCTCGTTCAACGAGTGGCACGAGGGCTCGGTGATCGAGCCTGCCGCCTCGAACCCGCCGGCGGGCTTCGGTTACGAGACGTTCCAGGGCGCGTACGGGACGACGGGCACCGCGTCAGAGACGGCCTACCTGGACCGCACGCGTTACTGGATCGGCCGGTTCCCCGGCGCCTGATCGGGTGGTCCGTCGACTGGGCCCGTTGCCCAGCGCTCGTAGTTCGAGATCTACCTTGTAGTTCGAGATCTACGCGGAAAGACCCTGACAGCTCGGCCGGATCCGTGTGGCGGGATCCACGGGGCCAGATTCGCGGGGCCGGATTCGCGTGGCCAGATCCGCGTGGCCAGATCCGCGTGGCCAGATCCGCGCGGTCAGATCCGCGTGGTTCGACCGGTTCCCCGGCTGCCCAGCTCGATGCCGCGGCAGCCGGGGATTCGCGCATTTTCCGGGATCGCCCTGTGCGCCCTCAGCCGGCTTGTCCCAGCCCTGTCGCCCCAGCCCTCACGCCCCAGCCCTCACGCCCAGCCCTGACGTCCCAGCCCGGTCGTTCAGCCTGCTTCTCCCAACCCGGTTGTTCAGGCCAGTCGTTCAGCCCGGTTTGTCCAGCCTGCCGAACCACAGGCCCGCTCGCATGGCCAGGAGCTCCCGGCATCCATCGTGGGGTCGGCCATCGCGGGTCGACCGCGGCGAGTCGACCACGGCGAGTTGACCACGGACGAGCCGTTCGCTCCCAGCTTAGAAATTGTGTTCGATATTTGTAGCGACCCGACTACTCAACGTGAGACCATTCAAACAGACATTCGATGTAGATGTATGAAGGGAGGGCCACCGTGGCCGATTCTCGCGGGCGACGTCGCCCCCTTTCATCCATCGGTTCCGAAGT